>DASZAY010000023.1:0-236679 GCA_035944555.1 Thermomicrobiales bacterium | reverse complement strand
CCCTGTGTCCCGCCCGTCTCTGTGTTGGACAAGTGTCCGGTAGCCTACCGGCGGCCCGTCCCGCCGGACTTGCCGCCGCCCAAGAGTGCCTTGATCCTGGCGATAACCTGCTGGAGCATCCGCGCTTCCTCCCCTCAGGAGGTTGCCCGGCCCGTGCCGGGTACCCCCTGTCGACCTCCAGTGTCCCCCCTGCGTCAACGGTTCCGGGTACAGGGAGTACCTGATCCGTCCGTCGTCCGGGTACGAACCGGCGCTGGTTACCGATCCCGGGACGCGAGTTGCTCGACCTGGGCCAGGAGTTGATCGCGGGCCGGGTTCTCGCCGGAGCGGGCCGCCGCCAGGAGCGCGTCGCGCGCCTCGTCGTGATACGACCGGACCCGCGCCGCGACCAGCGGGCGGATATCGTAGGCCTCCAGCAGACCGAGCACGGCCTGCACCCCGGCTTCGTCGATTTCCTCCCGGCTGAACAGATCGTCGATCGTCGCCCGCTCGGCGCCGTCCACGGCCGACCGGAGCAGCAGCACCGGCAGCGTCTGCTTGCGGCGCCGGATGTCGTCGGCCACCGCCTTGCCGGTCTGCTCCGACGCGCCCCAGATGCCAAGCATGTCATCCTGGATCTGGAACCCCACGCCGAGCGCGAGGCCGAACCGGGCGAACAGGTCGACCGCTTCATCGCCCAGTCCGGCGATCCGCGCGCCCGCCTCAGCGGCGTAGCGGACGATCGCACTGGTCTTGCCGCTGATCATGTCCAGGTAGGTGTCCGGCGTCACGTCGTCCCGGCCCTCGAACTGGAGATCCAGCACCTGCCCCCGGACGATCTCGACCGTCATCCGGCCGAAGTCGGCCGCCAGCCTGAGCGTCACGTCCGAGGCGACGCCAGTGTCGGCGAGACGGTAGAGCGCCATCGTCGCGGCGGCGTGCATCGCGTCACCGGCATTGATCGCCTGGTTGACGCCCCAGATCCGGTAGACCGTTGGCCGGCCACGGCGAAGTGGACTGTCGTCCTGGATATCGTCATGGATGAGGGTGAACTGGTGGAGCAGTTCGATTGCCGCCGCGACGGGCAGCGCGCGTCGGGGATCGCCGCCGGCGGCCGCGCACGCCAGCAGCGCCACCACCGGCCGGAGCCGCTTGCCCTGGCTGGTTCGCCGGACCTTGGCGGTCGTCGGCGTTCCATCCGGCTCGATCATCCCGAAGTGGTAGCGGGCGATGGTTGCGAGGGTGCCGTCGGGCGTGTCCAGCATGGACAGCGCCGAATCGATCTCCCGCTGGAGGAGCTCGTCGATCAGCGACGAGGTGAGGACAGCATCGGGTCGGGTCGGGGATACGGTCATCCGGACGGCTCCAGGGATGGATCGGGGATCGGGCTCACCCGGCCGGGCGGGGCGCGGATCGTACGTCTTTCCGAACCTTACCAGTACCGTGCCGCGAGGTTTCCGAAGTGGGTGAGGGTCGTGCGGCAGGGCCGTTCGGTGGGGTGTTCGGCCCCTCCGGACCGTCACCGAATTGTGACGCCGTGACGGGCATTCCGGCACAATCAGAGCTGTAGCTGGGCTATACTTAGGTAATCCCGGTCAACCCGGGAGCAGTCGCCGGGCGGTCCGCCGCTCCGACCACGAGGTCGGGGCGCGTGAGCGGCACCGACGGCCGAAGGGAACCTGATGTTCTTCGATCCAGTCTTCCTCCTCTTCATGATCCCGGGCGTCATCCTGATGCTCTGGGCACAGAGCCGGGTGAAGAGCAACTACAACCGGTTCAGCAAGGTTCGCAACTTCCAGGGTCTGACCGGCGCGCAGGCGGCCCGCCGCATTCTCGACAGCAACGGGCTCTACGACGTCAAGGTCGAGCAGACGCCGGGTGAGCTGTCTGATCACTACGACCCGCGCTCCCGCGTCCTGCGCCTGTCGCCGGGCGTCTACGGTCAGCCGACCGTCGCCGCGATCGGCATCGCCGCGCACGAGGCCGGGCACGCCATCCAGCACGCCCAGAAGTATGCCCCGCTCCAGTTACGGACGAGCATCGTCCCGGCCGTGAGCATCGGCTCGAACCTCGGCATCTTCGTCCTGCTCGCCGGTATGCTGATGAGCCTGACGCCGCTGGCCTGGCTGGGCGTCGCGATGTTCGGCCTGGGAACGTTCTTCGCTCTGGTCACGCTTCCGGTCGAGTTCGACGCCACCCGCCGCGCCAAGGCCGCCCTCTCCACGATGGGTATGGTCAGCGTCGAGGACGGACGGGGTGTCACCAAGGTCCTCGATTCAGCGGCCTGGACCTACATTGCCGGCTTCGCCTCCGCCCTGCTGACCCTGCTCTACTACGTCATGGTCGTCACGGGCATGCAGCGCAGCGAGTAATCGCCGCGTCATACCTCGCGAATACCGATGAACTACGGCGCCCGGGATCTCCCGGGCGCCGTTTTGTCTGCCGGAGAGGTACGCAGTCATTCACCCGTTCAGGGAGGCTCGTCGCCACCAACCACAGCGTCCGCTACGGCCAGTCCGGGATCGTGGCCGGCTGGAGCGCCGACTGATCCGGGGTCGGCTCGACGAAATCTGTCCGGGCGAAGTGATCGGTCGGGAAGATCACGAGGACGTGGAGCGGAGTGGGGGAGTCGTTGCGGAACCCGTGGACGACACCCGGCGGGAGGACGAGCGTCGTTCCCGGCCCGACCGTCACCTCCTGATCCCCCAGGGTCGCCGTGCCGGTGCCCGAGACAAAGACCAGCACCTCCTCGACGGAATGGGTGTGGAGAAAGACGCGCTGGGCTGTGCCCAGCCACTGCTGGCCGACGAACAGATCCTGGCTGCCGGTGTCTCGGGCGGCGAGATAGCGTGTCAGCAGGCCGCTCGGGCTGGCGTGAACGGGTTGGGCGGCCGGCTCGATCCGGGTGGCACTGCGGCGAGGGGGGAGCATGGCGATCACTCCTGCGATAGGCGATGGCGGCGGTCCGGTCGGGTAGTACGGCTGCACCGGGCGAAACCGTTCGACCCCGATAGACGTTCAGGAAAGTGGAACGCGAAGGCGAACCGTCCAGAAAGGTGACGATTGTCCGTCGCGTCCGTGACCCCGGGGTCCGGTGTCAATCACAATGACCATACCCGGTCGCAGGCCCGCCGGCGCACGACTCGCCGGTCCCGGCGACCGGGCGCGGTTTCGGCCCTCATCGGCAGCAGTCCAATCATCCCTGACCAGCATCCCCAAGGAGACCCCACCATGCAGGGGCAGCGCCCTGACCACGATCGCTGGGCCACCGCGCCCGGCAGCCGCATCCTGACCCGGCGCCGTCTGCTGGCGACCGTACCTGCCCTCGCCGGGCTCGCCGCCGGTGTCCATTCCGCCGCGGCCGGCACGATCAACCCGATTGGCACACCGACCCCCTCGCCGTCCCCCGACCCGGTGCCGTCGACGATCCCGCTCGGCGAGCCGTCGGCCTCAGCCCAGCCTTCCGGGTCCGCGGAGGCGACTCCGGCGCCCGTCGAGCCGGATCCCGTCCCCATCGGCGTCACGTCCGACACCGATGCCGGCGAGTTCGTCTACTTCCCGGACACGGGCCACAACCTCGGCGACCCGTTCCGGTCGATCTGGGAGCAGTTCGGGGCCGAGGAGGTCCTCGGTGCGCCGCTGTCCGAGCAGCGCTTCGATGACGGTACGGGCTGGCTGATGCAGTTCTTCCCCGGCATCGTGTTCGGCTACGACCCGACGCTGGAGACACCGGTCGTCGCCCCGCTGCTCTTCACGGACAGCCAGATGCGGGGATTCCTGCCCGCCAGCGGCCAGGAGCAGGGTGCCCGCGTCGAGGGCCGGTTCCGGAACTTCATCGAAGCCAATGGTGGCAGCACGTTGACCGGGACCGCGATGAGCGCGGCCTTTGAGGACGAGGACGGAATGACCCGCCAGGTCTTCCAGAACGTCGTCCTCCAGGAGACGACCGGCGGGGTCCGGCTCTACCCGGCCTGGCGCGAGATCGTCATGGGCAGCGACGTTGCCGGCGACCCGGCCTTCACCCCGCAGCCCCCGACCGGCGGCGAGACCTTTCTCGTCAACGCCTCGGACGGGTTGAACCTGCGTGAGCTGCCGGACACCTCGTCGGGCATCCTCGTCCTGGTGCCGGAGAACGCCGAGTACATCGCCGTCCCGGGCGACCACGACGAGTGGGTGCCTGGCTACGTCAACGGCTACGCTGGCTGGCTGGCCCGCGAGTGGCTGACCGAGCCGCCGGCGCTGCCGGAGCGGTCGACGTCGGACTGGAATATCAACGTCTGGCAGGGCGCCTCGCTGGGGCACAGTAACGTCCGCGAGCAGCCGACGACCCAGGCGCGAACCGTTCGCGAGCTGGAGTTCGGCGACGGCGTCGAGGCGACGGCGTGGGTCAAGGGTGAGGAGGTCGACGAGGGGTCGGACACGTGGGCCCAGATCGGCCAGAACGAGTTCGTCTACGCCCGCAACGTCGGCCGGAATGCCCCGGTGGAGCCGACGCCGATCCCGGAGGGTGCGCCCGGCTGGGGCAAGTGGATCGACGTCAATCTCACCCAGCAGCTGATGATCGCCTATGACGGGACGACCCCCGTCCGCGTCGCCGTCACCACCACCGGCATGGCTGGCTGGGAGACGCCGCCGGGCTGGTTTGCGACCAGCTGGCGTGTTGCTAACGAGACCATGACGTCCGGTGCCATCGGAGCGGAGAACTTCTTCGATCTCCGCAACGTGCTGTTCACCCAGTACTTCACCGATCGTGGCCACGCGATTCATTTCGCCTGGTGGAGGACCAAGGAGACGATCGGTCGCCCCGGCTCGCACGGCTGCCTGAACCTGCTGCTGGACGACTCCCGGTTCTTCTGGGACTGGGCGCCGATCGGGACGCCCGTCATCTGCCACTACTGATCGGTGACCTGACAGCGGGAGTCAGGGCGAACCGGGCCGGACGGGATGATCTGCCCGGCCCGGTTTGCGCCGCATCGCATCACTCTGTCATGCTGGATATTCCTGAATCCCGATACGTGCCGTATTCCCGCCCTGGCGCGTTCGCCGTCGGTCGCGACCGGATACCACCCGGGACGCCCGGCGACGAGGACCAATCACCATGACGAGTGGCCCGGACACGACCGCATCCGACGACCGGAAGCCCCTGGGCGTCACGGAGCCGGATCGTCCTTCAACCTTCTCCCGCCGCGTGGTCTCGACCGCGCTTGCCGTCGCCGGTGCGGCGCTGGTCTCCGGCGGTGCGAAGCCGGTCCCCGCTGGCGCTCGTGCCCGCCGCGCCGCTGCGCAGGGTAGCGTCGGCGATGTCGCCCGGGACGCCGACGGCAACATGTTCCCGACCAACCGGATCATCGCCTGGTATGGCACTTCGGTGAACAACCTGATGGGCATCCTCGGCGAGGACGAGATCGAGGCGACCTGGGCCGGGCTGGAGGAGCAGGTTGCCGCCTGGCAGGCCGCCGACCCGGACACCATCGCCGTCCCGGCCTGGGAGTACATCGCGACGGTCGCGCAGCCCGAGCCGCAGTCCGACGGCACGTTCCTGTTCGACATCGCCTTCGACGTCATCCAGCCCTACATCGACTACGCCGCCGAGCGGGGCGGGCTGACTTTCGTCGACTGCCAGGTTGGACGGCGCGGCGTTCAGGGCGAAGTCGAGCGGCTCCGGCCACTCCTGGTCCAGCCGTCGGTCCACCTCGCGATCGACCCCGAGTACGCGATGCAGGAAGGCGAGACGCCCGGCGTCCAGTTCGGCAGCATCGATGCCGAAGACGTCAACTGGGCGCTGCGCTACCTGGCGGATCTCGCGGTCGAGGAAGGCGTCCCGCAGAAGACCCTCATGGTTCACCAGTTCCGGTACGACATGATCGAGAACAAGGAGAACATCGAGGATGTTCCCGGCGTCGAGCTGGTCCTCCATGCCGATGGGCACGGCGCCCCCGAGCTCAAGCGGGAAACCTACGACGTGGTCATCAGCCAGTGGGTAGAACAACTCGCGTTCTGGGCCGGGTTCAAGGTGTTCTACAACAAGCCAGACCCGACCCGGAACCAGTACACCGATCAGCCCAACATGACCCCGGAGGAGATCCTCCAGCTGGACCCGGTGCCATACTTCATCAGCTACCAGTAGGGCGACCGGGAGTCCTATCGACTCCTGCAGCATCACCCGGGCGCACGGCCCGCGGGGGACAGACCGAATGCGCATCGGCAAAGGGAACCGCACCCGTTCGACCGGAACCAGCCCGCGGATCGGTCCGACGCCGTTCTCGGCCGAGTGGATCGACGCGCCCCCTCCGCCCGAGCGGCCCCGGCGATTGCCGGTTGGCAATCACTGGCTTCCGGCGACGCTGCCGGACTGGTTCCCCAGCGAGCGGCTGCTGACCTCGGCGCTGGTCCTGATCCTCGTGCTCTCGACCGCCGCCTTTGCAACGGCCGGCGGCGGCCAGCGTGAGTTGCCGGCTCCGCAGCTTTCCGGTCCGACCGGGAACGACACCCAGCTGGTCGCCCAGGCGTCGGCCAGCGAGATGGTCGTTGCGGAGCCGACCGAGGCGACCGAGGTCGTGACAAGCCCACCGCCGGCAGACGGGGCGGCCGGCGACGACGCCGAGACATCCGCTGCTGCCGAAGGTGCGATCGAGCCCGAGGGGCCAGAGTCCACCGTCGAGCCGGCGGACACCCCAGCTGTCGATGAGACCAACGCGGGCGGCGGTGCCGGGCTGAACGGGGACCAGACGCCGGTCGAGCCCGAGGCCCATGACGAGGGGGACGGGCTGCTGCCGGACAACCGCATCGTCGCCGTCTACGGCTTCCCGACCGACGCCAACATGGGCGTGCTCGGCGAGTACGGGCCGGACGACATCCAGGGCCTCTACGACGAGGTTCTGATGCCCCTGGTCAACGCATGGGAGGAGGCCGACCCGTCCCGCCCGGTCATCCCCGCCTTCGAAATCATCTTCGCCGTCGCTCAGGTCGACGCCCAGTCCGACGGCTCGTACCTCGCCCATGCATCCTATGAGCTGGTCGAGCAGTACCTGGACTTCGCCGCCGCCAACGACATGATCGTGCTGATCGACACCCAGATGGGCATGAATACCATCGAGGAAGAGGTCGAGTACATGCTGCCGTTGCTCGAGCACCCGAACGCGCACCTCGCGATCGACCCCGAGTTCTCGATGAACGAGGGCGAGATTACCGGCGAGCACATCGGGCAGATGGACGCGAGCGAGATCACGTGGGCGCAGGAGCGGATGGCGCAGCTGTCAGCCGAGATGGGCATCCCCGAGAAGATCGTGATGGTCCACCAGTTCCACTACACGATGATCGAGAACAAGGAGAACATCATCGACGTGCCGGGCGTGGAACTGGTGATCCACGCGGACGGGCACGGCGACCCGGCAAGCAAGGAAGTGACCTACGAGGTGATGGTCACGCAGTGGATCGAAGAGATCCCGTTCTTCGCCGGGTTCAAAGTCTGGCTGAACAATGACAACGGCTTCGGTGACGAGCCGCGGATGGAGCCAACCGACATGATGCTGCTCAACCCGGCCCCCGATGTGATTACCTACCAGTGACCCGCGGTCCGATGTGATCGTCACCCGCACAGTCGCGGGGCTACGACTGGATCCGAACAATGATTGGCGAGGCGGGTGGAGCGTGAAGGCGCTCTCCCGCCTCGTTCAGCATCTGAAGGGTAGTGGTCGTGATCACGGACCTTATTGCTGGCAGGTGAAGGATCCTTGCCGACAACCCTGCATCGCACGGACGTGCCGGATTCCGGCGCGTTCGGAACCGATGAATTCGATTGCGGAACGCGGAATGCGTGATCCAGGGTGGGATACTTCCCAGTGGCTGCCTACACGGGTCAGTCCGTCGCCACGAATCCGGGTACCTTCTGGTGCCGGTTCGACTTGACGGAAGCTGTGCGAATGTGTATAAGCCGCTCTTACGAGTGCCGTCCCTGATGGACGTGCTCCTGGTAGTGCCCGGTCGGCGCGGACCGTCATGATGGCGCTCCCGCCACCTACGGACGACGTCGTCCGGGCCCGTTCCAACGATGGAGAGCCAACGATGGCCAAGAACCAGCAGCCTGCTTCGATCATGCATCCGGTCGTTGCCGCCGCACGGCGTGACTTCCTCAACGGACGCATCACCCGCCGCGAGATGATGTGGCGTGCGTCCATGGCTGGCGCCGGCGCTCTCGCGCTGTCCGCGCTCGGTGGCCTCAAGGCCAACGCCCAGGCGACGCCGGAAGGCACCCCGGCCGGTGCGCAGCCTGTCGGCTACAGCATCGAGGTGCCGACCGATCTCCGCACCGATCTGTCTGGTGCCGCCATCCGGATGATCGGCCCGGATGCCGCCTCCCCGGACAACGAGTGGTTCGCCGCCGCGCTGCCGAAGTTCACCGAGGCGACCGGCATCACCGTCGAGATGGTTCCCGGCGAGCAGTCCGCGACCGACCGCCTCCAGAGCTACCGCCAGCAGTGGGCGGCCGAGTCCAGCGAGTTCGATGTCTTCCAGATCGACGTCATCTGGCCGGGCATCATCGCGCCGTTCGCCGTTGACCTGACCGAGGCCATCGGCGAGCAGGTCAGCGACTTCCTGCCGGCGATCATCGAGAACAACACGGTCGACGGCCAGCTGGTCGCGATCCCCTGGTATACCGACGCCGGCCTGATGTACTACCGGACGGACCTGTTCGAGAAGTACGGCCTGACCGTTCCGGCGACGTGGGATGAGCTCGGCACCGCCGCCACCACGATCCGCGATGGCGAGCTCGCCACCAACCCGAACTTCATCGGGTACGCCTGGCAGGGCGCCGCCTACGAGGGGCTCACCTGCAACGGTCTCGAGTGGCAGGTCTCCAATGGTGGAGGCTCGATCGTCGACACTGACGGCAACGTCACGGTCAACAACGAGCAGGCTGTGGCCGCCTTCGAGCGGGCCCGCGGCTGGATCGACTCCGGGATCAGCCCGAGCGCCGTGGTGAACTGGCAGGAAGCCGACACCCTCAACAACTTCATCGCCGGCAACGTCGCGATCGCCCGGAACTGGCCGTACATGTACTCCAGCGCCAACGCGGCAACGTCTGCCGTCGCCGGCAATGTTGCGGTTGGCCTGCTCCCGATGGGCTCCGGTGAGGGCGCCCGCAACGCGGCCACCCTCGGTGGCTGGAACATGTTCGTGTCCCGCTTCAGTCTCCAGCAGGAAGCCGCGATCGAGCTGACCAAGTACCTGACCAGCGCCGGTGTTCAGCGCTCGTTCGCCATCGAGAAGTCCCACATCCCGACCCGGGTCCCGGTCTTCGAGGATCCCGGCGTCGTTTCCGCCCAGCCATTCATCGCCGAGCTGCGCGACGTCTTCACTGGTGGCGCGGTTGCCCGCCCGTCGACGGCCACGGGCGCCCAGTACGCCGAGGTCTCTCAGGTCTACTACCAGCAGCTCAACCAGGTCCTCAGCGGGTCCATCCCCGCTGCGGAGGCTGCTGCGAACATGCAGGCCGACATCGAGAACTTGCTGGCCGGCTCCGGGCTGTAATCCTTCGTCCCCACAGCACGATCCGAACGTCGTTACCATCGGCCCGGCATACGCCGGGCCGATGGTGACCCAGCCAGCTGACGACGCGGTCAGCTATCACCGGTCAACCCCGGAGGTTTGCGTCTCATGACCCAGTCAGCCGTGCCGCCGCCGACCACAACCGGTGGCGTCGCACTCAGGACCGGCAATCCCGATACCCCACGTGCCAACTGGGCCAAGGCCCGTGAGCGTCTCGCGTGGATGATGGTCGCGCCAAGTCTGCTCGTCGTGGTCTGCGTGGCGCTCTATCCACTGATCATGACGGTCTATTCATCCTTTACCAACGCCCGGCTGGACGGGTCCGCCGCGACGGAATGGGTGGGGATCGCACAGTACGAGTTCATCTTCAATGATCGGAATTTCCGCAACGCCTTTCAGAACACCCTGATCTTCACGGTCCTGGGCGTTGCGTTGCAGACCATTCTCGGCATGGCGATCGCCTTGCTGATCTATTCCAACTTCAAGGGGCGCGGTCTGTTGCGGACCGCGATTCTCGTCCCTTGGGCAATCCCGACCGTCGTCTCGGCGCGACTCTGGGAGTACATGTTCGCGTCGCCATACGGCGTGTTCAACGACATCACCCAGTACCGCCTGCCGCAGCTGGTTGACTGGATCCCGGGAATCGGCGGGGCGCTGGCCGGCCTGTTCCGCGAACCGGGCAACCCGATCCCGTTCCTGACCGACCCGACGATGTCGCTGTTCTCAATCATTGCCGTCGATGTCTGGAAGACGACACCCTTCATGGCGTTGCTCCTCCTGGCCGGGTTGCAGGTCATTCCCGGAGACGTCTACGAGGCCGCCAACATCGACGGTGCGTCCAAGTGGCGCCAGTTCTGGGAGATCACCCTGCCGCTGCTGCGTCCGGCGCTGCTCGTCGCACTGATCTTCCGGACGATGGACAGCTTCCGCGTCTTCGACGTCGTCTACGTCATGAAGAGTTACTCGCTCGATACCCAGACCCTGGCAATCTACGCCCAGCAATGGCTCGTCAACGCGAACAGACTCGGAACAACATCAGCCGTGGCGTTCATCATCTTCGTGTGCATCGGCCTGATGGTCTTCGGCTACACCAAGCTCGTCAAGGTCGAGGAGAACTAGCATGGTAGCCACGACTCAGTCGGCAGACGGCGGCACGACGGACGTGAGGGCCTACACCCCGAAGCGGAAGTGGACGATCGGGCGGATCCTGAACCGCACCGTGTTCTATCTGCTGATCGTCTTCATGTTCGTCTACACCCTGTTCCCCTACGTCTGGGCATTCCTGTCCTCGATCCGGCCCAACGAATCCATCGGACTGATCCCGGTCCAGTGGTGGCCGGAGGATGTGACCTGGGAGCATTACCGGTATGTCTTCAGCGAGCGGTCCGGCTTCCTGCCGGCGCTGCTGAACTCGACGATCGTGTCCGTCACCGTGGTGCTGATCTCGGTCGCACTGGGCGCATCGGCAGCCTATGCGCTGGGCCGGTTGAAGTTCCGGGGCCGGTCGTTCGTCCTGTACACGATCCTGTCGATGACCGCCTTTCCGGCCATCGCCATCCTCGGGACGTTGTTCCAGGTCATTCGCCAGCTGCAGATCTACGACACCGTTTTCGCCCTGATCTTCAGCTACCTGGTCTTCACGCTGCCCTTCACGGTCTGGACGCTGACGAACTTCTTCAAGGCGATGCCGGGCGAGCTGGAGGAATCGGCCCTGGTCGACGGGGCGACACCGTTCCGCGCGTTCTGGCAGATCCTCCTGCCACTGTCGCTGCCGGGCCTGGTGACGACCGGCCTGCTGGCGTTCATCAACGCCTGGAACGAGTTCCTCTTCGCGCTGACGTTCACCACCGCCGGTGGTGCCCGGACGACGCCGGTCGTCATCTCGTCGTTCTCGGGCAACTCGCAGTTCGACGAGCCATGGGGCGCGATCATGGCCGCCTCGGTCGTCGTGACGCTCCCACTGATCGTGCTGGTCCTCATCTTCCAGCGGCTGATCATCGGTGGTCTGACGGCTGGTGCCGTCAAGGGATAGTCGCGCATCGGTCCACACGTCGCGAATGCAGGGGCCTCCGCCGAACCTGGCGGGGGCCTCTGCGTTTTCTGAATCGAACGTTGTTGGCTGGTCAGGCGAGCGTCCAGGCGTGCATCAGCCGCCAGCGGAGCGTCTCCCACCACGGGCCCGCCCAGTCAAGGGACGTGAAGGCGAACAGGTGGATGTGGCGGGCATCGAAGCCGGTGGCACCGATCGGCTTCAGGTCGTCGACGAAGGTGGCAACCTCGTCGGCGACGAACTCAGGGCAGTCGGCCATCGTCAGGGTCAGGTGGCCATGGAATCGCTCCCGGGACCACTCGCGTGGAGTGAAGTCACAGTGCGCGTCAACGAACGGCGCCAGCGCATCGAAGCAGGCGGTGTGGAAGGCAGTGAAGCAGTCGTTGTTCGTGCCGTCGGGCTGCTTCTGGATGTCGAGCACGGTCGTGGCGCGGCCGTAGCGGATCGGCCCGGCGTTGTGGACCGGGAAGGAGGAGGACGTTCTCAGGAGTGGGTCGAGGGCGGCGGTCAGTTGGCCGGTGGTCGCCCGGCTGAGGAAGAATCCTTTGACCGTCGCGTGGGGCATGAACGCGCCACCGGCCCGGAGCCCGAACTGGCGCTCGACGAGGTCGTGGATCATCGCCTGGTCGCGGCAAGTGATCGCGTCCGGCCGGAGGTAAAGCCCCCAGCGGATCCGGCGGTAGTCGGTCGGCCAGGGACCGTCGGCGGGTTCGAGCCAGGCGGACATGGGGTCGCTGCTCCTCTGTGGTTCAGGCGATTGTCTTACGCGGCGCAGAGGGTAGCAGGGCAGGGAAGCGCACCGGGTTAACGGGGCGGGAACAATGAGAGGCCGGGCGACTAATCGCCCGGCCTCTCATTGTTCCCGCTTCGCTGGGTGATCTACGGGGTACTGGACGGGTCGAACGGATCGGTTCCCGCCTCGACCTCCGCCGCATCGCTCGCGCCATCCCCATCGGTATCCGGGTTGAGCTGATCGGTGCTGTAGATGTAGACCTCGTCGCCGTCGAGCAACCCGTCGCCATCAGTGTCGGAGTTGGTCGGGTCGGTACCGAAGTCGTTGAGCTCGGTGAAGTCGTCGATGCCGTCGGCGTCGGTGTCGATCACGCCCGCGTCGCTGCCGGCGGCCGCCTCCTGCGCGTCGGTCAGGCCATCACCGTCCGAGTCGGTGCCGTCGTCACCGGCGACCTCCGGGATGCCCTGGCCGGTCACCGCGCCATCGCCCGTGTCGCCGGCGGGCGTGCCAGCGGCCTCCGGGGTCGCGGCCGCATCGGCCGTCGGAGCGACCGGATCGATGATCTCGTCGCGGAGGGCAGCGGTCAGGTAGACGGCAGGATCACTCCCACCATTCTCGACGATCGCGTCGCTCGCCACCGTGACACCCTCGGCGGGGCCAATCTCCAGCGTCGTGCCGTCCCCCGGGTCGACGGTGACCTGGCTGGTCGAGCCGAGGATCAGGGTTGGTCCATTGCCGGCAAAGACCTGCCCGGACTCGCCGGCAAGCAGGACGTTGCGGCTCAGTTCCGCGTCGAAGGTCGCCTCATCGATGTCGACCGGATCGGACTCGAACGCGACCTCGCCGCCCCAGCCGTCCTCGACGGGTGCGTCCGGCTCGGTCAGCTCGATCAGCCAGGCTACGCTATCGGTCTCGCCGATCCCCTGCAACGTGTAGGGGTCTGCCTGGGAGATGTAATACGCTTCGCCTGCTTCCAGCCGGGCCCGCTTGTTGGTCAGGTCGTTCCGGATGATCGACGCGCCTTCTCGCTGGACGACGATCCCGAAGAACGGCGCGGGCTCGGAGGCGAAGTCCGGCTCGACGTTGATCTCGCGGACCCGCCAGACCGCTTCGCCGCCCGGCCAGTAGGCGAGGCCGTGCGCGACGATGGCCGCGGTCGGCTCATCGCCATTGATCTCGGAGTCGCTGGCCCCGGACGTCGCGTCGTCCGGTACCTCGACGGCTTCGCCGGTGGGCTCCGGAGTGGTCTCCTCGGCAGCCGGGGTGGCGTCCTGGGCAACCAGGTCAGACCCTGTGCCGGCCGGTCCGCGGCTGAAGGCTCCAGCGACGGCGCTAACGCTCAGTACGGCGACGAGCACGAGCGAGAGCAGGACCAGCCGTAGCCGACCGGTAGCTGAAGCGATGAACGATCCGGCGACGTGACGACGCGTCATTCGCGAGTCCCCTTCCGGTGTGAGTGGCTGGATTTCACCCTGGTGGCGAACCGGCCGGCTCACGGCGAACAGGTTGGCGATCCGCAGGGGATCGGGTCATGGGTAGCCCGGGGCCGGTGCGGGACCCTGGCCGGGGACGGCCACTGGCCGCGACAGGATCCCGCAATGCTTCCGGTTTCAGGCACCGTACCATCCCCGGCCATCTTGTCAACGGCGAACCTTGTCGCCGCAGGTCGTCGACCGGGCCGGAGCCCATTGCATGCGTCCGGCCCGGTCAATCATGGACAGGCCCGCTTCCATAGAAGCCGGGGTGTTCTCCGGGTGTCTCCGGTTGCCTCCGGGCGCGTTCCGCCCGTCCCTGACGGCGGGCCGATCGGTCCGGCTGTGGAGTATGATCCCGGAACACCCGAGACATTGGGTAATTCGCATTGTTCCCTGAAGATCACCCTCGTTGACGTTGATCCACTCGTCGTCTGCGCTCGTATGTCTTTGTAGATCGCCAGGGGGAGGTCATGCACGACGGACCGCCAGAAGGCGATCCACGGACTGACGAAGCGTTGATCGCCGCGATCCAGTCGCGCGACGACGTCGCGTTGGCTGCGCTGTATGACCGCTACGGTCGCATGGCGTTCGGTCTCGCCTACCGGATCCTGGGAGAGCGGGGCGTCGCGGAGGACGTGGTCCAGGAAGCCTTCCTTGCCGTCTGGCGGAGGGCGTCCGGATTCAGCCCCGAGCGGGGTGCCGCGCGGTCATGGCTGATGGCGATCGTCCATAACCTGTCCATCGATCGGCGCCGGGGTCGGTTCCGGCATGAGCAGACGGATGTCCAGCTCGACGATGTCGATTACCGGCTCGAGGGGAGCTCCGAGGACGTCTTCGGAGCGGTCGCCGGGTCGATCGAGGCCGAACATATCCGTTCGGTCATGCTCGACCTTCCCGACGAGCAGCGCCAGGCGATCGAACTGGCTTTCTTCATGGGCCTGTCCCACCAGGAGATCGCGACCCGCACAGGGATGCCGCTCGGTACGGTCAAGGGCCGAATGCGGCTGGGACTTCGCAAGATGCGTTCGGCGCTGGCCGAGTGGGTCGAACTGGACGCTCCGCGTCCCGACGACCGGCCGGCGAGCGGGGGGCAGCGACGATGACCCCGACCACCGGATACACACAGACCGGACGAGCCGGATCTGTCGGGAGATGCCCCCGCGAGCACGTCGCGGTGGTAATCCCGGAGAGGACACGAGCGTGACCGACGGATTGGGCAACCACAGCTCAGAGGACCGACGCGACGCGACCGGGGATGTTCCCAGTTCGATCGACGCGTCGCGCCGCACTCCGCCGTCCCGTGAGCGTGATCTCGACGACGCAGCCGCCCTGGTTCTTGGTGCCTTGTCCGGCGCCGAATACGACACCGCGATGACACGGATGGAAGAAGACGCCGCCTTTCGCCGCGAAGTCGCCGAACTGAATACTGTCGTCGGAATGCTGCCCGGCTTGCTGACACTCCCGGATGCCGACCGCCTGCCGTCCGCAACTGGTGCGGCCGGCGGCGACATGGCGCCCTCGGCCGCGCTGCGGGGACGCATCCTCGACAGTGTCCTGGCCGATGCACCCCGATCATCCGTAGGAGCGTCCGATCGATCTGCCGCCGGCCAGCCCGCGGCGCGGCGAACCCCGCCACGCGCCGAGGGACCGGGAACGGCGCGGTCGTCCGGCACGTCGCCGAACACCATCCCGGCGTCGCGGCCCTCTCGGGGCAACACGACCTCGGTCGGGCAGGGGATCATAGACCCGCGGCGGGGAGCCAACCTGTGGCTGACCGGGTTGATGGCGGTGGCGCTCGTCGTCTTCGCCGTCGCGGCGGTCGCGCTGCAGGTCCGCAACAGCGCGCTCCAGGAAGATGTCGAAGAGCTGCGGGCCCAGGTAATCACGCTGGACCAGCAGACGGTTGCGCTCCAGCAGGAGGTTCAGCTCGCCAATGCCCAGTCGAATGCCTCGGCCTGGGTCCTGAACCCGGACCCCGGCGCCGGAGATATCGTGCCACCTGAGGCGAGCGGGACGGTGTTCTACTCGTATCGGGAACAGTCCGTCGTCGGCGAGATTCGCGGACTGCGCCCGCTGCCTGAGAATGGGGTCTACCAGCTCTGGTACCTCGGTGGGGCTCCTGGTGAGGAGGCACCCCGCTCAGCCGGACTCCTGGAGTTCACCGAGGATGGGACGGCCATCTTCACGGCAGACAGTGTCGCGCAGCAGTTCGACGCCGTCGCCATTTCGGCCGAGCCGGCCGGCGGAAGCGAAACTCCGACGACGGTCGTCATGATCGGTACGCTCAGCGCCGCCGGCTAACGCCTCGCTCCAATGCCAACGACTGCAATAGTCCCCTGCTCCAGCGACTGGAGCAGGGGGCTTTCCCGTGTGGCGACATTGCTCGGGCCGGGAGGTGCGCGGCCTCCTTGGCTACGGCGCCAGGGGCACGAGGTGGCGCGACTCCGTCGTCACGCGGACCGTTGCCCCCGGGGCGATCCCGGCCAGGTCGTCCGGCCGTACCGAGGCGATCAATTCGGTTCCGTCCGACGCGGTCAGGCGGACAGCCGTCGTTGCCCCCTGGTAACGCAGCGAGTTCACGGTCGCCGACCATTGGACCGTATCCGCGCCGGGATCGGCTGACTCCGGTGAGACGACCCGGAGCCGCTCCGGACGGACCATGACGGTCCCCTTGCCATCAGCGCCGGGACGGACCCCATCCAGGCCGACGGCCTGTCCCCCGAGCCGAAGCGTTGACCGGTTTCCCTCCGCGGAGAGGACCGGGCCGGTCAGGATGTTTCCGGCGCCCATGAAGCGGGCGACGAAGGCGTCGTCTGGTCGCTCGTAGAGCTGTTCCGGCGGACCGACCTGGACGACCCGTCCGTCGCGGATCACCGCCAGGCGGTCGGACATCGAGAGTGCCTCTTCCTGATCATGGGTGACATAGATGAAGGTGATGCCCGTCCGTTGCTGGATCGCGCGCAGCTCCTCCTGCATCTGGCGCCGGAGTGAGACGTCCAGCGCCCCGAGCGGCTCGTCGAGAAGCAGCACGGCGGGGAGGACGGCCAGCGCCCGGGCGAGGGCCACCCGCTGCTGCTGGCCCCCGGAGAGCTCGTGCGGGCGGCGGTTCTCGGTGCCGGGCAGCGCGACCAGGGCGAGTGCCTCCCGGACGCGATCCCGGATGGCGCTCTTCGGCACGCCCTGCTGCTGCAGGCCATAGCCGATGTTGTCACCGATCGAGAGGTGCGGGAACAGGGCATAGCTCTGGAAGACCGTCGCCGTCTCCCGGTCGTGGGCAGGGACATCGGCGATCGGCCGGCCGCGGAGCAGGATCTCCCCACGGTCGGGCGAGAGGAACCCGCCGATCATCCGCAGCGTGGTCGACTTGCCACCGCCGGATGGTCCGAGCAGCGTCATGAACTCGCCCGTACGGACGTCCAGGGACAGCGCATCAAGGGCCAGGACCGACCCGTAGCGCTTGGTGATCGAACGCAACTCGACGTCGTGTGCCGTGGCGGTCGCCGTCATGGTTCCCCTTGGTGTGGCCGGTCGGAAAGACAACACCCGGCGGTCCGGGTGCCGGGATCGGACGGTACACTAGCGCGGTCCCGAGCGATCAGCCAGACCGAGAGGAATCGCGTGACCGATCAGCCATCTACGACGACCGCGACCGTGCAGCCCCCGTACGTTCCCCAGGCCCGGGAGACGCTCCACGAGTGGGTCCAGACCGACAGTCTCCGCAAGCATTGCGAAGCCGTCGCCGCCTGCATGGGCTACTTCGCCCGGCAGCAGGGCGCTGACGAGGACCTCTGGGTCGCCGTCGGGTTGCTTCACGACCTCGACTTCGAGCGGCACCCGGAAATGGATGCCGGCGAGGCGGGTCACCCTTACGTTGGCGTCCGCTATCTGCGCGACCAGGGCTGGAGCGACGAGATCACCCGCGCCGTCCTGACCCACGCCGACTACACCGGCGTCGAGCCCGTCTCGGACATGGAGAAGACCCTGCGGGCCGTCGACGAGCTGAGCGGATTCGTCACGGCCGTGGCGCTGGTCCGCCCGGATCGGAGTGTCCATACCGTCCAGGTCAGTTCGGTGAAGAAGAAGATGAAGGACAAGGCGTTCGCGGCCAAGGTCAGCCGTGACGACATTCGCAATGGCGCCGAACTGCTGGGCCGGCCGCTGGAGGACGTCATCCAGGACGTGATCGACGCCCTCAAGGGAGCGTCCGATCGGCTGGGCCTGAGCGGGATCGCGGCTCCGACCGCCTGAGCAGGCGCCGCCTGTCAGACATACTCATCCATATTGCGAGAGGATCACTCCAATGTCCGCCCAGTCGCCCCTGATCCCCGTCTTCGACGGCCACAACGACACGGTCCTCAGTCTCCGCTCCACCGGTCGCGACTTCCTCGATCGCTCGGCCGAGGGGCACCTCGACCTCCCACGTGCGAAGGAGGGCGGCCTGGCCGGTGGCATCTTCGCGGTGTTCGTCTCCGATCCCGGCGACCGCCCGGCCGGTGACCCGCCGGGCGTGATCTCACCGTCGCCGGAGTTCACCCAGGCCTACGCCGAGCACTACGCGATCGAGGAGCTCGCCCGGCTGCGGCGGATCGTCGCCGCATCGGACGGCGCCTGCCGGATCGTGACCACGGCCGCCGAACTGCGGCAGTGTCTCGCCGACGGGACGTTCGCGATCGAGCTGCATTTCGAGGGAGCAGAGCCGATCGACCCGGAGCTGGACGCGCTGGAAGTCTTCTACGCCGCGGGGCTGCGCTCGATCGGGCCGGTCTGGTCGCGGTCGAATGTCTTCGCTCACGGCGTCCCGTTCGACTTCGGCCGGACCGGTGACACCGGCCCAGGCCTGACGGACGCCGGCAAGGACCTGGTCCGGGCCTGCAACCGCCTGGGGATCATGCTCGATGTCTCGCACCTCAATGAGCAGGGGTTCTGGGATCTCGCGGCGATCACCGATGACCCGATCGTCGCATCCCACAGCAACGTCCACGCCCTGTCACCCAGCACCCGGAACCTGACGGCCAAGCAACTCGACGCCATCCGCGACAGCGACGGACTGGTCGGATTGAACTTCCACGTCGGCTTTCTCCGGGCCGACGGTGGCCGCGGAAGTGATGTCCCCCTGTCGGTGCTGGCCGATCATGTGGACGCGATGATTGAGGCAGTGGGTATCGATCGGGTCGGCCTCGGCTCCGACTTCGATGGAGCGACCATGCCGGACGAGCTGGGCGACGTCAGCGGTCTGCCCCGACTGATGGAGACGCTGCGGAGCCGGGGCTATGACGATGAGGCGCTGGCGAAGATCGGCCATGGCAACTGGGTTCGGGTTCTCGCTGCGACCTGGGACGCCTGATCGCTTGCAGCCCCCGGGAGCTGAGACCGGAGGCTGACTGGGGATCCAGTTCGAGCAGGATCATGATCAATTCGGGCTGCCGGGACATCTCCTGGCGGCCCGTTCCATGTCTGCTCATCTGGTGCGGTCGTCGGCATGACCGCCGCGATCAACCGCGGACCGCATCTCTCGAGGTCGGGACGAAAGTACCCCCGCCAATGGCCTATGACTACTGGACTAGCCCGGTCGGCTGAATAGAATTCAGTCCAGCACCGAATCATTCCGGGACAGCCCTGATGGCTGGTCCCGCCACCCGCGCAGTGGCAAACCTGGTGAAAGCCGGGGACGCAAAGCTCCAGGGCTACCGCGCCTGACATCCCTCTTGGGGCGTCACACGCTACGCTGGCTGAGTTGCCGCGGCCATTCGATCCGCTGGACGAGCCCCGTCCCGGATGGATCCACAGGCCCTGGAGGCTTCGCCATGTCGTTCGCGCACCGGTCATCCCTGCTCGTCGTCGCCCTGCTACTTGTTGCCTCCGCAGCATTCGGCCTTTCCGGACCGGATTTGGCCGAGGCGGCCGGGAAGTGGACCTATCGCACCGCCACCGTCGCGGTCGGGACCACCAACTACACCCTTGATGTGGCCATGTCGTCTGCCGACGCCCGCCGCGTGACGGGTCCGGTCCGGGTTAGCGTCGCCGCGGCCGGACGTGTCGCGATGACCTCTCATGACACCGGGTTCGCCGACCATGGGTACTTGATCGATTCGACCCGCATCCCCGGCAGCGGGGTCACCTTCACAGTGATGATCCCGGCTCGCGGCAACGTGTCGGCCGAAGTAGGCATCTCCTCGGTCAGCGGAGGCGCCATCTCCGGTCCGGCCACGACCAACGTCCCGCTCGACATCGTCGTTGCCCGCTGATCCATCTGACTTCCCATTTGGTCCCGCGTTGGTCCCACGTCGCCACTGCATCCCACGGCTGGATCGCCCGCGGTGATCTCACCCCACCGACGTCACACCGACGTCCAGCGGTCCCGACCCGGAAGCGAGCCCCACTCGCTTCCGGGTCGCCCCTTTTCCGACTCGGCATGTCATGTCCATGGCGCGCCGATTGCCGTCCAGCTGACAGAGCGTTGAATCAGGCGTAGTGGCCCCGGAACCGGGGCGGGGAGCGTGTTCATGAGCCAGACAGAACAGTTCGATGCGGTCGTCATCGGGGCCGGACAGGCCGGTGGGCCGCTTGCCACCGCCCTGGCCGGCGCCGGGCAGCGGGTCGCCATCATCGAGCGCAAGCACTACGGCGGTACCTGCGTCAACATCGGCTGCACGCCGACCAAGACGATGATCGCGTCCGGCCGCGTCGCTTACCTGGCCCGGCGCGCGGCGGACTACGGCGTCGGGACTGGAGACGTCTCCATCGATCAGGCCGTCGTTCGCCGGCGCAAGCGGGACGTGGTCGCATCCTTCAACAGCGGGAGCACGAGCTCCGTTCACGGCGTAGAGGGGCTGGAGGCCATCGACGGACAGGCCCGGTTCACCGACCCGAAGGAACTCGTCGTCACACTCGAGGACGGCGGGGAACGACGAATCGCCGGTGACCGGATCTTCGTCAACGTCGGCGAGCGCCCGGCGATTCCCCCGATCGACGGGATGGACGATGTGCCGTACCTGACGTCGACGACCGTGATGGAGCTCGGCGAGACGCCGCGCCACCTGGTCGTGATCGGGGCCGGCGTGATCGCGATGGAGTTCAGCCAGCTGTTCCGCCGCCTGGGCGCCCAGGTTACTGTCCTCGTCCGGGGCGACCGCCTGCTGGGCCGGGAGGACGACGAGATCGCCGACTCGCTGCGCGACATCCTCGCCGAGGATGGGATCGACCTCCGCTTCGAGACGCAGGCAACCCGCGTGTCGCGGACGGCCGACGGGATCGCACTGGAGCTGGAGGGACCGGACGGCCCCGCCGGGACGCTGGATGCGTCGCATCTCCTGGTCGCGACCGGCCGGACGCCAAACACCAACGACCTCGGGCTGGACGCCGCCGGGATTGACGTGGACAAGCGTGGGTACATCCGGGTCGATGAGCGGCTGGAGACGAACGTGTCCGGCGTCTACGCGCTGGGCGACGTCAAGGGGGGCCCGGCCTTCACCCACATCAGCTACGACGACTTCCGGATCGTGCGGGACAACCTGCTCAAGGGAGCCGGCCGGACCACGACCGACCGGATCGTGCCCTACACGATGTTCACCGACCCGCAACTGGGGCGCGTCGGGCTGACGGAGCAGCAGGCACGCGAGCAGGGCCATGAGGTCCGGGTAGCGACGCTGCCGATGTCGTCGGTCGCCCGGGCGATCGAGACCGACGAGACGCGCGGATTGATGAAGGCTGTGGTCGACGCGAAGACAGACCGGATCCTCGGCGCGGCCATCCTCGGGATCGATGGCGGCGAGGTCGCGACGGTCCTCCAGGTCGCGATGATGGGTGGCTTGCCCTACACCGCGCTCCGTGACGCCGCCATCTCGCATCCGACGGTGTCGGAGTCACTGAACAACCTGTTCATGACGCTGGACTGAGCGGTCGGGATCAGTCCTGCCTCGGGGCGTCCCGGGATGCGACGAGTTCCGCCATGACGCGCTGGATGGCCGACACCTGGGCTGGCATCAGGTGCTCGGCCATCAAGTCGTTGATCGCCCAGGTCGCCATCGGATTATCCGGCCCGTCGGCGTCGATGGTCTCCAGCAGGTCCGGCCACGTCGCCCGGAGGAATGCCACGTAATCCCGGACGAGTTCGTCGATGGCGGGATCGTCCGGTGCGAGTGGCGCGATCGCATCCAGGCGGTGCATGAAGTCGGCGGTGATCAGGGTGGTGGCCGGGTCGGCGCTGAGCCCGGCGAGCGCCTGGTCGATCGTCGCGTTGTCGTCGAGCGGGGTCATCGCCCGGATCGTCCGGTACAGGGCCGAGTCGAGATCGATCAGCGCACCCGGGACACCCATCTCGGCCAGGCTGCCCTGCTGGGCGCGGTACGGTGCCGGGACCGTCGGGTCACCGGGTGTCACGAGGAGGTGCGCGATCCGCTCGCGGCGCGCTTCCAGCGTCTGCTGCTCCGCCGCGTACTGCGCGTCCAGCGCCTGCAGTGCCTCCCGGCGCTCTTCGGGCGTCGCCGAGAGCAACCGGCGGACATCGGCCAAGGACAGGCCGAGCTCGCTCAGCTGCCGGATCCGGATCAGCCGGTCGAGGTCGCTGGCCCGGTACTGCCGGTACCCGTTCGCCAGGCGGGGAGGCTCGGGGAGCAGACCGGTCTGGTGGTAGTGGCGGACGGCGCGGACCGTTGTGCCTCCCAGCCGCGCCAGCTGTCCGATCGTGAGCATCGTGCCCCTCCGTTCCCGGGGCGAAGGATCGCATGGGGCAGACCGGTTCGCGCGCTTCCCGTCAGACATCGGCGACAGGCGGAGCGACGTCCGGAGTCGGTGCAGTCACTGCTCGCTCGACGAGACGACGCAGCGCCGGTGCGGTGAGCGCATAGACGATCCCGGCCAGCGTGGCGATCGAGAGGGCATGTCCGGCCGCGGCGAGCGAGACGTTGGAGATCATCAGCCCGATCCCGAAGATCGCGACGGGGGCAGCGACGAGGATCAACCCGGTCTGGGTGCTGTTGATGCGGCCGCGGAGATGGTCTGGCGTGGCTTCGATCGTCGCGACGCCGAGGATGGCGTTGACCGGACCGGACATAATCCCGAGGGCGACGGCGGCGAGCAGGAGGGCAATGTAGTCCGGCTGCTGGGTCATGACCACCAGCGCGCAGCCCAGACCGACCATGCCGCCGGACCACCAGAGCCGCGGCGCCAGGCGGTCACGCATCAGCCCGTAGGCCAGTGCCCCAACCAGCGAACCGATGGCGAGGGCGGTCAGGATCGTGCCGAGGCGTTCCGGCTGGCCCCGCTCCGTGAAGAGGACCGGCATCAGGATGCCCTGCAGGGCACCGAGGACGGCGACGACGAACAGGCTCAGGATGGTGACGGCGCGGAGCAGTGGCTGCCCTACCAGGAACCGCAGCCCGGTCGTCGTCTCCCGGATCAGCCCGCCGACACTGACCGGAGCGTGCGCCTCAGCCACTGCCTCGGGGTCTGGTGCCAGCCTGGGCAGACAGGCGGTCGTGAGAGCCGCCAGGGCCGAGGTCGTGGCGGTGATCCAGAGGACGGTGGTGCTGTCGAAACGTGAGATCAACACGCCAGCCAGTCCCGGACCAAGGACGATCGTCAGTGCCGCGATGCTCTCCCGCAGGCTGACCAGCTTGCGCAGCGGCTGCCTGCCGTGGCGGGCGATGGCCGGTAGCAGCGCCTCACGAGCGGAGACGCCCGGTGCGTCGCCGATCGCGCCGATGATCCCGAGCACAATGAACCAGCCTAGGTCCAGTCCCGCTAACCGGTCAACGATCGGCAGCAACGCGACCGAGCCGGCCGAGATCAGATCGGACACGATCGAGGCCAGGCGGCGGTCGACGCGGTCGATCACCACGCCGCCGATGACCGCGGCCAGGACCGTGGGGACGGCGACGGCGAGGGCCAGTGTCCCGGCGGCCGCGGCACTGCCTGTCCGGTCGAGCACGATCAGCGGTAGGACGACTGCCATCACGGCGTTGCCGAGCAGGGAGAGGGCACCAGACAGGAGATACAGGGTGGTCGTTATCATGCCCCGAGTGAACAGCATGACGCTGCGTCGGGGTCAAGCATGGCAGCGGGATCATTCTGCCCACCGCTCCGTGGGCAGATCGGTCTGATGCAGACGCTCCGGGCCAGGACTGGTCCAGGGCGTCTGCTGGTGTTTCAGGTGGTGGACTTCGGCTACTTCGCGAGGGCGCGCTTGTAGAAGTCGACCGTGTCGGCGTACATCTTCTCGCGGCACTTGCGGTCGATGTACATCATGTGGCCGGCCTCGTAGTAGGCCCACTCGATGTTCTTCTGGTACTCCGGCGCGATCCCCATGTGGCGGAAGGTGTACTCCGCCGCGTAGTGCGGGGTGGCGAAGTCGTAGTAACCCTGCTGGACCAGCACCTTGAGGTGGCGGTACTTGTGGATCGCCGAGCGGAGCCGCTCGCTGGTGTCCGGGTAGCCTTCCCGGCCGCTGCCCCAGTCCCACTCCTTGCCGACGGTGCTGGACATCATCTCGAACTCGATGTCCGTCTTCCAGCCCAGCTCGTCGCGAATGTAGGCGTTGTAGGTGCTGGTGTAGACCGGCCCCGGGTACGTCACGCTCGGATCGAACTCCGGCAGCTCGGTGACGTGGCTGCGGTCGATCGCCGTGAAGCGGGAATCGATCCGGCCGACGGTCTTCCGCTCGTTGCGGAGCAGCTCCTTGGTGAATTGGTGGATGTTGATCCGCAGGTTGGCCCGGTCGACGTAGTCCTCGCTGAGGCCGCTGTAGCGCGCCACCTGCTGGACCATCGCCTGGTACTCCTTGCCCTGCAGGAGGTCGCCGAGGTGCAGCGCCGGGATGTACTCGCGGTCCACCCACGCCTCGACCTCGGTGACCAGCTCCTCACAGGACTTGCGCTGGAGATCCTTCGCCAGCTTGTTGTGGTACCAGGCGGTCGCGGCGTAGGTCGGGAAGAACGTCGCGTTCGGCAGGTCGTTGGTACTCATGAAGCGGGACGCCTGCATCGTCAGCACGGTGCTGATCAGCACGATCCCGTTGAGCGCGACGCCGCGGTCGAACAGCAGCGACGCCAGTCCGGCCGAACGGAACGTACCGTAGCTCTCGCCCGCCAGGAACAGCGGAGACGTCCAGCGACCGTAGCGACTCAGGTAGAGGCGGATGGCCTCGCCGACGGACTTGAGGTCGCCCTCGACGCCCCAGAACTTCTTGTCCAGCTCCGGCGTCGCGGCCTGGCTGAAGCCCGTCCCGACCGGGTCGATGAACACCATGTCGGTGAACTGGAGCCACGTCTCGGAGTTGTCCACCAGGCGGTGGGGTGGTGCCTTGGTGTCGCCCATGTCGTCGAGATCGACGCGCTTGGGCGACAGGCCACCGAGGTGCAGCCAGGCCGACGACGAGCCCGGACCACCGTTGAACGTGAAGGTGAGCGGGCGCTGGCCCGTTTCCTCGCCCTTCTTGATGTAGGCAGTGAAGTAGATGTGAGCCTCGACCTCGCCGTACTCGTCGGTGATCGGCAGGGCGCCGAAGGTGACGTCGTAGTCGAGCGTGCCCCGCCCGAGCCTGATCGAGTGGCTGGTCGTCACTGGGTCACGGGTCTCGAGTGGCCGCCGCTTGTCCTGGTCCTTCTTGTCGGTCCCCTCTGCCGGGGTTCCCTTGTCGGACACGTCCACGATCCCTTTCGGCCGGCCCGCCGGACACCACGGTCCGGCCGGCGACGGCTGCTGTCTAATCATTCGGCAGCGATGGTACCGTACCGGGCCGGTATCCCGGTCGGAATGAATCGCAGAAGGGGATCAGGTGCTGATGGTGGAGGAGAGTGAGCCGACGGTCCCTCTCGACCGCATCCCTGGCGTGGTCGTGATGTGTGGGGTGCCGTTCGCCGGCAAGTCGACCCTGGCGCGAGTCATTGCGGCCCGCTTGGCTGCCCGGCTGATCGAGATCGACGCGGTGATCGCCGACGATCCCCGATCGGCGCTCGTCCCGATCCCGGACGCCGCGTGGTCCGCTGCCTACCGCCGGGGCGAGGAGCTGCTCCGGGACGGGCTGCGGGCCGGGGAGCGCGTCATCTGGGATGGCGTCGCATTCCGCCGGGTGATGCGTGATCGCCTGCGTCGTGTCGCCAGGGAGTTCGGCGCCGACGTGCTGGTCGGTCATGTCACCACGCCGGCCGCCGAGATCGCCGCGCGGCGCGCGCGCAATCGGGTCCGACCGACCCGGGGCGATGTCGACGAGGCTACGTTCGCCATGGTTCGGGACAGGTTCCAGGTACCGGGAGATGACGAGTGGGTCATCCGGTACGACGGCGGGGAGCCGGCAGAGGCGTGGGTGACGCGGGTGTTCCCTGAATGAGACACCTCAGGACCGGGGAAGGGTGGCCGACCGGCCACAGATCATGGCGTCCGGTCCGCCGCAAGGTCCGGGGAGCGGCTACCAGCGCAATGGGCCGCTAGAGCGACGACCGCCCGCTGATCCAGTGCGCCAACCCGCTCGCGGTCATCCCGGCGAGGTGGAAGCCGACACGTGGCAGCAGCAACGCGATGTTCGCGGTGATGATGATCCGGGGACGTGGTGGGGGAGGGAGGGACACGGAGACGGCTCCCGTTGCAGCGCCGGCTAGGGCGCGGCAGGTCCGGCCCCGTTCAAGGGGAGGGACGCCGGGAGGTGTTCTCCAGTTCCGTGTAAGGACTACTCGTCCTCGGGGATGTCTTCGTCTTCATCCTCGTCCGGTGGAGTGAGCAACTGGTCGACGGCCTGGCGGACCGTCCCGCCGGTGAAGCCGCGCCGGGCGAGAAAGCCGGTCAGGCGGCGGCGGGCGACGGCGGGGTCGAGCTCGGCGTACGACTGGGCCTTGCGCTCGCCGGCCTGGATGGCGGCGGCTAGCTCGTCGATCTCCGCCTCGTCGATCGTCTCGCCGATCACGTCCCGGTCCACGCCCTTCTGGCGCAGTTCCTGGGCGAGCAGGCGAGCGCCACGGGGGCGATGCTCGATCCGGTTCTCCACCCACCGCCGGGCGAAGGCACCGTCATCCAGATAGCCCCAGCCTGTCAGGCGCTCGATCGCGGCGAGGACGGCCGGTTCTGCAAACCCGTTGCGGGCCAGGCGGTCCTCGAGCTCCTTGACGGTTCGGGGCCGGTAGGAGAGCAGATTCAGACCGGCGGCGATGGCGCGGTCGGCGTCATCCTGAGCGATCAGGGCCGCCACCCGCTCGGCCGTCAGCACGTCACCGGGAACCAGCCCTTCGGTCAGGACGCGATCGGTCGTGATCCCGAAGCCGAACTCCCCGTCGAGGAAGACACTGGAGCGGTTGGGGTCGCGGACCTGGGCGGTGATCCTCGAGACCGTTCCGCCGCGGGGAGGAGGCGGAGGATCATCCTCGCCCGTGGCGTCGGACCCGTCGGTCCGCCGGTCCGGCCGGCGGGAGCCCCACGACGACCGCGACCCGAACGAGCCGCGCCCTCGCCCCGATCCCCTGCCGCCACCGCCGAACCCGCCGCTCATCCGGCCGCTGCCCGACCACGGCGGATCTGAGCCGCGTGCTCGACGGCATGCTCGGCATAGATCCGCAGCCATTCTTCGGCGGAGTAGGGGCCACTCTCGGAGTGCGTGCCGCTGCGCCGCCAGTCTTCGTCGGACATCAGGCCCAGCAGTTGCCCGGTCGCCGCGCGGACCGCCCGGAATAGGGCCAGCGACGGGGCGATGTCCCGGTCGTAGTGCAGCCGGGCGGCGAAGCCATCCTGGTCGTACCCCTGGATGATGGCGTCATCCTCGGCGAGCAGACGCCGCAGCCGCACGGTCGACTGGGTCTCGCTGTCGGCAAGGTGGTGAATCACCTGCCGGGGTGACCATTCGCCCGGAGCCTCGGGGGAGTCGAGCTCCTGGTCGGTGATGCTGTCCAGGGCGGCGTCGATCAGCGAGGCCCCGTCCATGTACTGCCTGATGAGTTCGGCACGCTCGCTCGCGGGCATGGCCACTGGCTACTCCTCATGTCAGTAAGCCGTTGGGGTGATGGGCAGAGATGTCCGGGCAACCCTCGGGGCTGGCAGCGTGGTTAACCAAGAAGCAGCTAGCCCCATAGTCCGGTTGGCCGTCCGGCGAACCGGGAGGATCACCTCCGGGTCACCGGCACGGGAGCGAATACGGTGTTGAGCCCGGAAGTCATCCCACATGGCCGGGGATGCCGGTCACGTCGGGTCGAGAATCTCCTGGACGGCGACAGGCGCCCGGCGCTGGCTGGACTCGACCGCCGTCATCACGGTCGCCAGCGACTTCAGGTTGTCCCGCGCCGAGGTCTCGGGTTCACGGCCTTCAGTGACTGCCGCCCTGAACTCGGCCAGGCTCCCGAGACGGGAGTCGCGCCCGTCCGCCGTGAACTCGGTCGTCGTGGTCTTTCCCGACCAGTCGCGATGGAGCAGCGCGTAGGGCTCTCCGTCGCGGCCCTCGCCGTCCCAGCGGATCAGGCCCTTGGTGCCGACGATATCCCAGGTTCCCGGCCAGGGAATGGTCGCCTCATGCGACGCCCAGTCACCGTAGTAGTGGTACGACCCGCCGCCGGTGAGATCCATCAGCGCCGTGGCCGATGCCGGGTGCTCGAAGGCGATGTCGCCGACGTTCCAGGTCCGGGCGTCGACGCGGTCGACCTCCTGGACGGTGAGCGCGCGGAGCAGGTCGAAGTGATGGATGCTCATGTCGAACAACAACGGGTCCGGCATGGCCCAGCGGAAATCGCCCGGCGGCAGGTGCTTCCGGAAGTCGCCCCGGTAGGTGGTGCGGACCGAGAGGACGTCGCCGATGGCGCCGCTCCCGACCATCTCGCGGATCTGGCGGGCCGGCCGGCTGTAGCGGTAGTTCTGGCTGACCATGGCGACCAGCCCGGTCCGCTCCGACGCCGCGATCACCTCGCGCGCCTCCTCGATCCGGGTCGAGACGGGCTTCTCGATCAGCGCCGGCTTGCCAGCCGAGAGCGCGGCGATGGCGCCGTCACGATGAGTGTCCGGCGGGGTGAGGACGAGCACCCCATCGGCCGCGCTGGCCGACAGCCCCTCATCCAGGTCGGAATGGACATGGGCCGCGTCCAGCCCGAGGTGCTCGATCGCCCACTCCCGCGAGGTCGCTGATGGGTCGATGACGTCGACGATCTCGTATTCGTCCGTGGTCTGGATCAGCTTCGACCAGTTGCGGCCCCAGCCGCCGAGGCCGGCAATCGCCAATCGCATGGTGGGAATCTCCGTGGGTCCGGTCCGCGCTGCCCCCACCCGGGACCAGTCGCCAGAGACCGGTGTGACGACGGCAAAGTATGTCGCATCTCTGCCCGGTCGGTTTCATGGAACGATCCGGAGCGGGTGCGTGGTGAATGCCGAACGGGCCGGCGACATCATCGTCGCCGGCCCGTTCGGGTCTGAAGTCGGTGGTTGTGGTCCGTGTTCAGGCGGGCAAGCCCGTCTTCCGCGGTGATCGGCGCCTAGTAGGAGCCGTAGGAGCCGTAGTTGTCGCGGCGCTGGCGCGGCGGGTTGCCGCTCCGCTCCGAGATGGTGACCTGCTCAGCGCGGGCACCCTTCTGGCCGGCGTTGACGCGGAACTCGATCCGGTCGCCCTCGGCGGGGATGTCACCGCTCAGGGCGGAGTGGTGGACGAAGACGTCGTCGTTGCTGCCGTCCTGGGACGCGAAGCCGAAGCCCTTGTCCGGGTCGTACCACTTCACGGTGCCGGAAGCCTGCGGGAGGCTGTCGTAGTCGACGTTATCGAAGCGCCGGCCACCGCCGCCACCGCCGCCGTAACCCCCGCCGCCGCCGCCGTAGGAGGAGCCGCCACCGCCATAACCGCCGCCGCCACCACCGTAGGAGGAGCCGCCGCCGCTGTAGCTGCCGCCGCCACCACCATAGGAGGAGCCGCCGCCGCCGTAGCTGTCGCCACTGTCGCCGTAGCTATCGCGCGTCCGGCGCGGGCGCGGCGGAGTCGTGCTGCGCTCGAGCACCTCGACCTGAGCGGCGTTCTCACCGCGCGGGCCGGGGACGATGTCGAACTGGATGCGGTCGCCCTCACCCAGAACCTCAAAACCGAGGGCTGACCGGTGGACGAAGATGTCGCCCGCCCCGTCATCACGGCTGACGAAGCCGAAACCCTTCTCCGTGTCGTACCACTTGACCGTTCCGGTTGCCATTGACCTTTGTGCTCCCGCCGCGTGTTCAGGGCGCCCTGGGTTGCCCTACCGCAGCTGTGACCTTTGCCCGCCGACCACCATGGAACGGCAGGCAGAGAAACAACGATCTGCCCGGTGCAACACCGGACAGTTTGCGCGAGGACGTTGTGACCATGGACCACGCGACTCGGTTAGCATACCCAAGGGACGATGGTGCATCAAGACATTGCCCGGAATTCGGCGGCCATACGCCCGATGTTAACGTTGGCGCGCCACGCCGGATGCATCAACATCGCCCGGTTCGACGCATTTCCCGATCGTCCACGACATCACGCTGTGCCACGATCTCACCCGGTGGCCCGGCCGGCCAGAAGGACAGACCCCGAACATGGACCTCCAGCAACTCTTCCGGCGACCCATCCTCGCGGTCGCCGACAACTCCGTCGTCGAGCGGACGATCCGCCGCAGCGGCGGCGGACTCGTCCGTCGCTTCGTCGCGGGGGAGACGCTTGACGAGTCGATGGTCCAGGTCCGCCGGCTGGCCGAGGTCGATCTGACTGCGACGCTGGATCAGCTCGGGGAGAACGTCCGGACGGCCGCGGAGGCAACCGCGGCCGTCGCCTCCTATACGGAGATCCTCGATCGGCTGGCGGCTGAGGGGCTGGAGCCGAACATCTCCGTCAAGCTGACGATGCTCGGGCTGGATTTCGGCGACGACGCGGCCTACCGGAACCTGCTTCCGGTCGTGGAGCGGGCCGCCGCGGTTGGCGGGTTCGTCCGGGTCGACATGGAGGGCTCCACCTACACGGAGCGGACGATCGCGATCACCGAGCGGGCCCATGCGGAGTATCCCGGCGTCGTCGGGACGGTGATCCAGGCCTACCTGCACCGCTCCGAGGCGGACGTCGCCCGGCTGATGCGGCAGGACATTCGGATCCGGCTGGTCAAGGGCGCCTACGCCGAGCCCGCCAGCATCGCCTTCCAGGGAAAGGAAGCCGTCGACGGCGCCTATCGCAAGCTGTTGGAGCAGATGCTCGGAACGGCGCGCTACCCGGCGATCGCGACCCACGATCCGGCTCTGATCGCGCTGACGCGGGAGCGGGCCGAGCGTCTGGCGCTCCCCACCGACGCGTATGAGTTCCAGCTGCTCTACGGTGTCCGGCGGGACGAGCAGCTCGCCCTGCGGAAGGACGGGTACCGCGTCCGTGTCTACGTCCCATACGGGACCGAGTGGTACCCCTATTTCACCCGGCGAATCGCCGAGCGGCCGGCCAACGCGCTGTTCGTCGTCCGCTCGCTCGTCAAGGGCTGATCGCGGCCGGGGCGACCAGGATCGCGGCGCCCTTGGTGGTCGAAGCGGAACCGCGGCATGCCACTGGCGGCTGCATTGCGCTCGTGGTGAACGGAAGCGCGCCGGGCCACGTCGGCCCGTGCGCCGAGCAGCTTCACCGAATTGGACACTCCACCTGAAGGGACAGACCGTGGCGACTATCCGCGTCGGAGCACAGATCAAGAATCAGCACAGCGACTGGCGCGGGCTGCGGCAGGCGTGGGTCGATGCCGAGGAAACCGGTGCCGACACGCTGTTCAACTGGGACCACTTCTACCCGCTGAGCGGTGACCCGGATGGCCGGCATTTCGAGTGCTGGACGATGCTGGCCGCCATGGCCGAGGTCACCAGCCGGGTCCAGTTCGGCGCACTGGTGACGTGCAACTCCTACCGCAACCCGAACCTGCTCGCCGACATGGCGCGGACCGTCGACCATATCTCCGATGGGCGACTGATCCTCGGGATCGGCTCCGGGTGGTTCCAGCGCGACTATGACGAGTACGGCTACGAGTTCGGCAGCGCAGCCGATCGCCTGCGCGACCTCGGCGAGGCGCTGCCCGCGATCAAGGAGCGCTGGCAGGATCTCAACCCGCAGCCGGTCGGCGGTGCGAACGGGCTCCCGATCCTGATCGGGGGCAGTGGCCGGAAGGTCACCCTCAAGCTCGTCGCCAAGTACGCCCAGATCTGGAACGGCTTCGGTGACCCAGAGCAGGCCGGCGAGCTGAGCGGTGTGCTGGACGAATGGTGCCGCAAGGTCGACCGCAACCCGGCCGACATCGAGCGATCGATCATGATCGATCACGGCATGATTGGCCGGGCCGACGACTATGTCGCCAACGGGATCACGCACCTGATCGTCGGCATCGACGGCCCGGATTACGATCTCGGTCCGCTCCGGGAGCTGGTCCAGTGGCGGGACAGCCGCCAGAGCGTCTGATCGGGAGAGATCGGCTTTCACAGCGACACGCGATCACTGGCCACCGGGATTACCCGGTGGTCAGTTCCTTTCTGGCCGCGTTCCCGGGTCGGTCCCTGGTCCCGGCACGCCCGAGGAGAGTGCCGGCGCTGCGGACGCCCGGTCGGTGGGAAGATCTGTCCCGTCATGCACGATGAGGACGGGAGACGGCGCGAATCGCACCATCCGCTCGGCGACGCCCGGCGCGACGATCCGCCGCAGTCCCGCCCGGGCCCGCGAGCCGATTACGACCACATCCGCCGGGTCGGCAAACTCGATCAGGGCGGGGACCGTCTCGCCAATGACCACCCGGTGCTGGACGTCGAAGTCCGGTGCTTCCAGCTCCTGCTCGCGCCGGGACAGGTAGGCCCCGGCGCGGTCGATGGACAGGGAAATCGCATCGGTCCCCGCCACGTCCCCTGGCTCCGGTCCGAACGGCGACGCGTCGAGCTGCTCCTCGTCGACGACATGGACCAGGACCAGCGAGCAACCGATCGTCCGGGCCAGCCGGCGTGCGGTCGGGATGGCCCGCTCCGCCCGGGCGTGGCCGTCCAGCAGCACCAGCACCCGCTCTGGCCGGCGCAGGTCGTGGTCCGGTCGCAGGATGAGCGTCGGGCGGCTGGCCCGGCGCGAGACCTCGTCGGCGACGCTGCCGAACAGCGTCCGGGAGGCGATCCCGCGACCGCGCGTCGTGAGGAGGAGCAGATCGGTCGCCACGCTGGCGGCGAGGAGTTCCTCGACCGGATCCCCATAGCGGATCTCGACCGAGAGGGGCAATCCGGAGTCGGGCGATCCCATGGCATTGACCACGTCGGCTCGCATCTGGGCTTCCAGGCGATCCATCTGCTCGCGCTGGCGCGCGGTCGCGCCCGGTGCCGTGCCGCCTGGTGCTCCGCCGATCCCGGACTCGACGATGTGAATGACCTGGTAGGCGGCGGCGTCGAGATGGCGGGCAAAGGCCGCCGCGGTCAGGGCGGCCGGCGACCCATCGAGCGCGATCGCGATGTGCTCGTACATGGCGACCCCCTCGCTGGCCGATCCCGGCACCGATCCCGTTGACCGTACGATCCGGCTGTTGCCCCGCACAGGATAGCCTGTCCCGCCGGAGAACCGCCGCCAGTGCGATAGCCGTCCGGTACCATGGCGTGCAACGATTCCGTCCCGGATACCGGCGTGGAACGACCCCTGCCGGCGCCAGATCAGAATGGGTGAGTGAGTGACGACGACTGGCCCCGACCATCCCCCCGTGACGTCCACTGGTGACGGTCCCGCTCCGCATCGCCGCGCCGACCGGCTTGCCCGCCGCCAGGCTGAGCACGCCGCCCAGCACGCCGCCGCGCACGAGAAGCAGACCAGCCGCAACAAGCGGGGCGCGCTGGACCGGGTCCTGGCGCTGGTCGATGAAGGCACCTTCGTCGAGTCCGGCGCGATGGTGCAGCACCGGGCCGAGGCGTTCGGCCTGGCGAAATCACGCCCGCTGGGGGATGGCGTCGTCACTGGCTTCGGGGAGATCGACGGCCGTCGGGTGGCGATCTTCTCGCAGGATTTCACCGCGTTTGGCGGCTCGCTGGGCGAGGCCTACGCCGAGAAGATGGTTCGGCTGATGGACGCCGCCGCCCGCTACGGGTGTCCGGTGATCGGGATCAACGACTCGGCTGGCGCCCGGATTCAGGAAGGGGTCGAAGGCCTGGCCGGGTACGGCGACGTGTTCTTCCGCAATGTGCGGCTGTCCGGTGTCGTCCCGCAGATCAGCGTGATCGCCGGGCCGTGCGCGGGTGGTGCCGTCTACTCCCCGGCCATGACCGATTTCATCCTGATGGTTCGTGGGACCAGCCAGATGTTCATCACCGGGCCGGACGTCATCCGGACCGTGACCGGTGAGACGGTCACCCAGGAGGAGCTTGGCGGAGCCGATACCCATGCCCGCCGGACCGGGGTCGCCCACTTCGAGGCGGACGACGAGGACGAGTTGTTCTGGCAGGTGCGAACGCTGCTCAGCTACCTGCCCTCCAACAACCTCGACGAGCCGCCCGTCTACGCGACCGAGCCGGACGACCACGACCGGCCGGCGCTGGACGGGATCGTTCCGGAAGAGGCCAACCGGCCCTACGACATGCACGACGTACTCGGCGAGGTGCTGGACCCGGACAGCTTCATGGAGGTCCAGTCCGGTCACGCGACGAACATCATCGCCGGGCTGGCGCGCCTGGATGGTCAAGTCGTCGGCGTCGTCGCCAACCAGCCCAGTGTGCTCGCAGGCACGCTCGACATCGACGCCAGCATCAAGGGGGCCCGCTTCATCCGGTTCTGCGACGCCTTCAACCTGCCGCTGGTCTCGTTCGTCGATGTACCCGGCTTCCTGCCCGGCACCGACCAAGAGTTCGGCGGCATCATCCGGCACGGCTCCAAGCTGCTGTACGCCTACGCTGAGGCGACGGTCCCGAAGATGACCGTGATCACCCGCAAGGCCTATGGCGGGGCCTATGTGGTGATGTGCTCCAAGCACCTTGGCGCTGACCTCAATCTGGCCTGGCCGCAGGCCGAGATCGCCGTCATGGGGCCGGAGGCGGCCGTGGGCCTGCTGTTCCGCCGGGAACTCGCCGAGGCGGACGACCCGGTGGACCGGCGGCGGGAGCTTGTCGGCCAGTACGAGGAACTGTTCTCCTCGCCCTGGCAGGCGGCGGCGCGCGGATACATCGACGCCGTCATCCCGCCGCGTGACACCCGCCGCCGCCTGATCGACGCGCTGGACCTTGCGCGAACCAAGCGCGAGGCCGGGCCAAGCCGCAAGCACGGGAACATTCCCCTGTGATGGAGAGGGAAGAGGGAACGCCCCGGATCGAGATCGCCGGGGAGGTCAGCGACGACGAGCGGGATGCGATCGTCGCGTCGCTGGCCGTCCTGGTGCTGCGCCACGGCAGGATCAGCGAGCCGGTCGTGGCGTCCCAGGGTCGGTGGGCACGGACCGCGCGCCGGGAAGGGGTCCGGGTCGATCAGCCGACGTGGAGAATCCGGGGCCAGGGGTAACGCTCGTCGGAATTCCGGCGGGCAGCCTGGTTGCGTCCCTCACCCGGCTTAGGTGCGCCCGCCGTCGGGCGGCGTGGTCTGTCCACCGGCCGGTGCGGGAACCCACCGGGCCGACTGGGGATAGGGCGGTAGGGGAGCCGAGCGCGTGGCTGGCTGTTCGGCAGCAGGTGCCGCCGGCTGGGCCGGGGCGGGAGCGGGATCGGCGTCGGCGGGTCCGGCATCGGACCAGTGGGTCGTGGCGAGGTCACCGATGAAGCTGGCCAGCTGGCTGAGTTCGGCCTGGGTGACCGGGTGCTCCCGTGTCTCGCCATCCTCGACCGTATCGACGAAGACCTGCCCGCCGGAGCGACGGAACGTCACGATCGGACGACGGTTGGCGTCCGAGAGCGAGACGGACATCGTTCGATCGATCGGCACGTGAGGACCTTTCCAGCGGATAGGGCAGGTTCAGGAGAAGCGCGAGACAGTGGGCAGCGGGAGTGCCGACTATTGCTCGGCTGAGCAGCAATCGTACTGGATGGCCGCCCGGGTTTCACCGATCGGCTGGCCCACCTGGCCCGGGCCGTTCGGGCCAGCCCGAAGCGATGAACGGCAACGCTCGAGCCGTCGCCAGCCGCATGACGCGGGCAGCCGTCTCGACGATCGCCGCGTGCAGGTCAGGGTGTGACGCGCTCAGTCCGGACGCGTCGAGTTCATCCTCGTCATGCAGGGCCGGCCGGCCGTCGAGGGTACAGACCACATCGAGGAAGAGATCGTGCCAGACGATACGGGGTGGCGTGGCGTCCGGGACGAACCGGGCGGGATAGGTGACGTTGGCGTACCAGCCGCGGACCCGTCCGCTCTCCGGGTCGACCACGGTGAAGCAGTTGAACGGTCGCGACGGCGAGAACCACTCGATCAGCCGGTCGCCCTGCTGAAATGGCAACTCCCCGACCTGGACGGTCCTGTTGACCCAGCGAGCCTCGGTCACGACCCACCCATCGACCAGGCCCAGGACCGTGCCGGGATAGCGAACGACTTCCGCTCCATCCGGGTCCAGCTTGACGATCTCCAGCGGGGTCCCCGGTGGGAGGATCGGGACGTCGCTGGCCGGACCAAAAGCGGGATCAAGCGGGGGAGCGCCTGTCGCCGACGCTCCCCCGGCAACGGGCGGCATCATGCCTCGAACAGTGCCATGACCTCGGCGGTCCGGGCCTGAATCTGGGCGGGGTCGTCCGTCTCGACGTTCAGCCGCAGCAGTGGCTGGGTGTTGGACGAGCGGAGGCTGAACCACCAGTCCGGGAAGCCGATGGTCAGGCCATCAAGGTGGTCGATGGTGGCGCCTGCCGCGGCGTAGTGGTCCTCGACCCGCCGGAGCGTGGCCTTCGCGTCCCTGACCTCGGTGTTGATCTCGCCGGAGCGGGCGCGGGGGTCGAGCGGCGCGAGTACCTGTGACACCGGCTGGTTGGCGTTGGAGAGCAGTTCCAGCACCTTGAGGCAGGCCAGCAGGCCGGAGTCGGCGTACCAGTTGTCCCGGAAGTAGAAGTGGCCGGAGTGCTCGCCGCCGAAGATGGCGTCGTGCTCGCGCATCAGCGCCTTGATGAAGGAGTGGCCGACGCGGGAGCGGATCGGGGTGCCGCCGAGGCGCTCGATCGTCTCCGGCACGGCGCGGGAGCAGACGAGGTTGTAGACGATGCTGGCGCCGGGGTGCTGGCCGAGCATCGAGACGGTGACCATCGCGGTCGTCATGTCGCCGCCGATGAACTGGCCGCGCTCGTCGATCAGGAACATCCGGTCGGCGTCACCGTCGAACGCGACGCCAAGATCGCAGCCCTGCTCCACGACGACGCGGCGGAGCTCCTCTGTGTTCTCCGGCTCGATCGGGTTGGCCTCGTGGTTGGGGAAGGTGCCGTCCAGCTCGAAATACAGCGGGACGACCTCGATTGGCAGTCGGTCGAAGACGGCCGGGGTCATCCGGCCCGCCATGCCGTTGCCAGCGTCGATCGCGACCTTGAGCGGGCGGATGGCCGACACGTCGATCTGCGAGAGCATGAAGTCGGCGTAGTCGGACAGCACGTCACGGGTCAGGAGGTCACCCCGCTTGTCTGCCGGCGCGCCGAAATCGTTGGCGACGACGAGGTCGCGGATCTGGCCGATGCCCTCGTCCATGGAGAGGGCGCGGGCCTGGTCACGGCAGATCTTGAAGCCGTTGTAGCCAGCCGGGTTGTGCGAGGCGGTGATCATGACACCAGCCGGATAGCCGAACCGCCCGACGGCGAAGTAGAGCGCGTCGGTGGAGACCAGGCCGATATCCGTCACGTCGGCTCCGCTGTCCCGGATACCGTCGATCAGCGCCGCGGAAAGCATCTCGCCCGAGGTGCGCATGTCGCGCCCGACGGCCACGGCGTCGACCTGGAGGTAGGCGACGAGCGCCCGCCCGACCTTGTAGGCCGTGTCCGGGGTCAGTTCCTCCGGGACGAGTCCGCGGATATCGTAGGCCTTGAACAGCGACGAGATGACGGCGTTGTCGGTCATGGGGTGGGACTTCTCCACGCGGTTGGCGGGTCCGGCGTATGGCCGGGATCATCCCGTCCATGGTGGCACGTCGGGGACATGGTCGCAATCTCCCGACGCTTGCCCGGGAACCTTGTGGCACTGCCGCCATGCGGACGCGAGCCGCCGCCGGATCAGGTTTGCTCAGGTCACGACGGGCGGTACTCGCCGAACACGCCGCGCAGCGTGTCGCAGATCTGTCCGAGCGTCGCACCGGCAATCAATGCCGCCTTCATGGCGGGTAGCAGGTTCCCGGTGCCGCGAGCTGTCCCGGCCACGTCATCAAGCGCCGAGCAAACCACCGCCGCGTCCTGGCCGTCCTTGAAGGCGGTCGTCCGCGCCACCTGCCGGGCGACGGCCTCCTGGTCGATGCGCTGGATGGCGACGGTCTCCTCGTCACCGATGGTCTGGTAGCGGTTGACGCCGACGATGACATCCTCACCCCGCTCGCGGCGCAACTCCTTGCGGTAGGCGCTGTCGCCAATCGCCTCCTGGACGAAGCCGCGCTCGGTCGCGACGACGGCGCCTCCCTGCTCCGCGACGCGGTCCATCCATTCCTGAGCGCCGGCCTCCAGCGCGTCGGTCAGCGCCTCGACGTAGTAGGAGCCGCCGAGTGGATCGACCGTGTTTGCGACCCCTGTCTCCTCGGCCAGGATCTGCTGGGTGCGGAGGGCGATGGTCGCGGCCTGCTCCGTCGGCAGGGCGAGCGCCTCGTCGTAGCCGTTGGCGTGGAGGCTCTGCGTCCCGCCCAGCACGGCAGCGAGAGACTGGTAGGCCACCCGGACGATGTTGTTCAGCGGTTGCTGCGCGGTCAGCGTCACGCCGCCGGTCTGGCTGTGGAACCGCAGCATCATCGACTTCGGGTCCTTCGCGCCGAACTGGTCGCGGACGATCCGGGCCCACATCCGGCGGGCGGCCCGGAGCTTCGCCGCTTCCTCGAACAGGCCGTTGTGGATGGCGAAGAAGAACGACACGCGCGGCGCGACGTGGTCGACGTCCAGCCCGGCATCGCGGGCGGCCTGGAGGTAGGCGATCCCGTTGGCGAGCGTCAGCCCGATCTCCTGCGCCGCCGTCGCCCCGGCCTCGCGGATGTGGTAACCGCTGATCGAGATCGTGTTCCAGTTGGGCAGCTCCTCGGCACAGTAGGCGAACGAGTCGGTAACCAGCCGCATGGAGGGGCGGGGCGGGAAAATATACGTCCCGCGGGCGCTGTACTCCTTGAGGATGTCGTTCTGAATGGTGCCGCCGAGCTTGCAGGCATCGACGCCATGCTCTTCCGCGACGATCTGGTACATCAGCAGCAGGACGCTGGCCGGGGCGTTGATCGTCATCGACGTCGTCACGGTCGATTGGTCGATCCCGTCGAACAGGCGCCGCATGTCGTCCAGCGTGGAGACGGGCACCCCGACCCGCCCGACCTCCCCGAAGGCACGGTGGTCGTCGGAGTCGATCCCGAGCTGGGTGGGCAGGTCCAGCGCGACGGACAGGCCGGTCTGGCCGCGCTCCAGGAGCAGGCGGTAGCGGCGGTTGCTCTCCTCGGCGGAGGTGAACCCGGCGTACTGGCGCATCGTCCAGCGCCGTCCCCGGTACATCGTCGGGTAGACGCCGCGGGTGAACGGGTACCGGCCCGGTTCGCCGATGGTCTCCGGGTCGCCGTGCCAGTCAGCGTAGACGGGTTCGATCGTGTACCCGGAGTCGGTCTCGACGGGGGGCGGAGCGGGGCGGTCCTGCTTGCGGGCGGAATCGGTCATCGGTGGCCTCATGGATCGGCGGGACTTCGTCCGGTGAGTGTACGCCGTCGCTCCCGGCCCGGCCGGACCACGCGGAGGGCTCGCGCCCATGGCGCATTCAGGGCAGGGTCGGCGATCGATCGCCCTGAACGCCTGTCTCTCCCGCCCCAGCCGGCAACGGTCGTCCAGACCGGTCGACTTCGGCGAGCCAGTCGCTCACCAGCCGGTGGAACTCGTCGGGGTGGCTCAGTGGGGGAATGTGGCCGGCCCGGCGAATCACTTCCAGCCGCGCCCCCGGGATACCCGCGGCCAGCAGGACCGATTGGCGGGGCGAGACCATGTGGTCGGCGCTGCCGGTGATGACCAGGGTCGGTGCCCGGATCTCATGTAGCCACGGTCGGGAATCGAACAGCCGGGTCGCGGCCAGCGCGCGAGCCATCTGGTGGGCGTCATTGGCCGCCATCTGCCGGGCAAGGTTGCGCGCCGCCACCGCCGAAAGCCGGCGACCACCGCCGCCGTTGCGGGTGATACGCGTCGTCATCCCGATCAGCCGCGTCCCCGCCAGCCGGACCGCCAGCGGGGCGATCCGTCCCCCCAGCCGCTCCCACCAGCTCAGCGGCTGCCAGGTGTAGGACGAGACCAGGACCAGCGACGCCACCCGGTCCGGGAACAGCCGCGCGATGACCTGCGCAGCGGCGCCGCCGTGGGAGTGACCAATCAGGTGGAAGCGCTCGAACCCATCGGCGGTCAGAGCCGGGACCAACGCCTCGGCGACCGTTACGGCATCGAGCGGCCCCGTGACCAGCCGCGCCGTCCCATGTCCCTGGATGTCCGGTGCCGTGATCGGGTACCGCGCGGGATCGAGGGCCGCCCGCAGGCCGTCGAACAGCATCCCGGTGCCGTAGATGCCGTGCAGGACGACAACCGGAACCGGCTGCGCGTCCGGGCACGTGGCGTCTGCCAACTGGTGGTGCGAAGTAGACATCGTGCCGATCTGTGCCCCGATCATCGTCGTGGTTAGCCCGTTGGCGGATCGTTGGCAGGTCACGCTCATTATCGCCGGGCTGCCGGTGAACCGGGCGAGCATGCGACCATGTGCGCCGCCCTTATGGCCGTCACGCCCGCTACCACCGCACAGGAGTGTCCATGATCCCGGGGATCTTCACCGTCGTCTTTCCTTGTTCCACGCCGGAACAGACCTTCGACGCCGTCGCCTCCCACGGCATCCGCGCCGTGCAGTACGACGTCTCGGATCCGGTCACTGATCAGCTGCCGGACGCGTTGCCCGTAGGCTTCGCGGAGCAGGTCGGCGCGGCAGCCCGGGAGCGCGGTGTCACGATCGACGCGCTGTCCGGGACGTTCAACATGGCTCACCCGGACGCCAGCCGGCGTGCCGACGACCTGGCGCGGTTCGCCGTCGTCGCCGCGGCCGCGCCGGCCATGGGTGCTGGGGTGATCACGCTCTGCACCGGTACCCGGGACACCGGCAGCATGTGGCGCGAACACCCGGACAACGCCAGTCCGGCGGCGTGGGCGGACTTCCGGCAGACACTCGACGGCGCCCTCACGATCGCCAACCAGTACGACCTCACCCTCGCCGTCGAATGCGAGCCGGCGAACGTGATCCGCGATGCCGTCGCCGGGCGGCGGTTGCTGGACGAGGTCGCCTCGGACCGCCTCGCGATCGTGATGGACCCGGCCAACATCCTCGCCGGGGACCTCACCCGCGACCCGGTGGAGCACCTCGATGCGGCGTTCGACCTGCTCGGCGACCGGATCGTCGCCTCGCACGCCAAGGACATCGACGTCGCCGGCCGGTTCTGCCCCGCCGGTCGCGGGATCGTCCCCTGGCGGCACTATGTCAGCCTGCTCCGCGAGATCGACTTCGACGGACCACTGGTCATGCATTCGCTGGCCGAGGCCGATGTGGACGAATGTCTCGGGGTCCTTCGATCGGCCCTTGCCTGAATCCGGGACTGGCGGCATGGAGGGCGACGACGGGCTAGGCTACGGGTATCCGTCCGAGCCCGTGGGCCGGTCCGGTGGCGGGTGCCAACCGGTCTCCGGTCCGTTTCCAAGGGAGAATCGATGACCGCGACCACCCCCAAGCCTGCCGTTGTCTCCGAAGACGGGTTGCCCCGCTGGGATCTCGACGTCCTCTACCCCGGTGTCGACTCGCCCGAACTCGCCGCGGCGATCGAATTGTTCGCCGAGCGCGTCGCCGCGCTGACAGCCGAGCTGGACGCGCTGGAAGCGGACCCCGGCGCGCCGGCCGGCCCGGCATTCGACCGGATCGTGACGAACCTGAATGACACCCTGGAGGTCTACCGGCCGGTCCGGGCCTACCTCTACGGCAAGGTTTCCGTCGATTCGCGGGACGATGCCGCCCAGGCGCAGGCCAGCGCACTCGAGGTCCGCGCGATTGCCCTGACGCAGGTCCGGCCGCGGATGCAGGCGTGGATCGCTGCTCACACGGACGGGCAGCTGGCCGAGGGGTCGGCGCTGTTCGGGGAGTACCCGGATATCGTCCGGCAGGCACGGCGGGCTGCCGCCCACCTCCTGCCCGCGCCGGAGGAAGAACTGCTCGCGACGCTCAATCCGTCCGGGGCATCGGCGTGGGGTCGGCTCCGGCAGGACACCGCGAGCCAGATCATGATCACGCTCGAAGGTGACGGCCCGCACGGCGGCCGCTCCATCTCGATCACCGAGGCGCGCAACCTCGCCCACGACTCAGACCGCGACGTCCGGCGCCGCGCCTACGAGGCTGAGATCGCCGGGTGGGAACGGCACGCCGTGCCGATCGCCGCCGCGATGAACGGGATCAAGGGGCAGGTCAACACGATCTCGAAGCGACGTGGCTACGAGACCGCGCTGGACCAGGGGCTCGAGAACAACCGGCTGGACCGCGAGACCCTCGACGCGCTCGTCGGCGCGACCGAGGACGCCTTCCCGATGTTCCGCCGCTACATGCAGGCCAAGGCCCGGCTGCTCGGCCTGGAGCGGCTGGCCTGGTACGACATCCTCGCGCCGGTCGGCGACCACGCCGCCAGTGGCGCCGATCGCTGGGCGTGGCCGAACTCGGTCGCGTTCGTCGAACGGCACTTCCGCGCCTTCGATCCGGCCCTGGGCGACCTGGCGAAGCGGTCCGACGACGAGCGCTGGGTGGATGCCGGGTCGCGGCCGGGCAAGGACGGCGGCGCCTACTGCATGCCGTTCCAGCGGGACAGCAGCCGGATCCTGCACAACTTCACGGCGTCCTACGACGGGATGAGCACGCTGGCCCACGAGCTCGGACACGCCTGGCACAACTACGTCCAGCGCGACGAGCCCTACGCCCGCCGCGGGGCGCCGATGGTCGTCGCCGAGACCGCCTCGACGTTCTGCGAGACGATCATCCGTCGCGCGGCCCTGGCGGAGGCCTCGGCCGACGACCAGCTGGTCATCCTCGAGTCGTTCCTGACCGGGATGAACCAGATCTCGGTCGACATCCTGAGCCGGTTCCGGTTCGAGCAGGCGGTCTTCGAGAAGCGGCGCGAGCGCCAGCTGAGCGTCGCCGAGCTGTGTGATCTCATGACCGACGCGCAGCGGGCGACCTATGGCGACGGGCTCGACAGGACGACGCTGCACCCCTACGCGTGGGCCGCCAAACCGCACTATTACAGTGAGGCGTCGTTCTACAACTACCCGTACCTGTTCGGCGGCCTGTTTGGTATCGGCCTTTACAGCGCCTATCTCGCCGACCCGGACGGGTTCCACGCACGCTATGCCGAGCTGCTCCGCCGGACCGGCCAGGCCGACCCGGTCGAGTTGGCCGCCGAGTTCGGGGTCGACATCCGGTCGCGCGAGTTCTGGGAGAGCAGCCTCGAGATCGTCCGCGAGGACATCGATCAGTTCGTCGCGCTGGTCGACGCCGCGATGGCCTAGATCCCCTCCATCCACGCGGGCCTGATGGCGGGACAGGGGATGGGTCCCGAAACCGCACCAGAGAACGCCCCGGCCGCAATGGTCGGGGCGTTCTCTTTGGTCTGGCGAAGAGCGGCGGGCTAGGCGCGGGGCGCCAGGCGGGACGGGGAGGCGACGGAGCCCGGTCCCCGCAGTTCGATCGTGCTGGCCGGCTTCGTCCCGGAGCTCGTCGCGTCCGTCACTTCGCCGACCAGCTCCTCGAGGATGTCCTCCAGGAAGACGACGCCGGTGATGCGGCCTTCGCTGTCGTAGACGCGGGCGACGTGGGCGCCGGTCTGACGCAGCATCGCCATGCCGCTCTCGACGCTGGCGGTCTGGCCCGTCGCGGCGAGCGAGCGGATCCGCTTGGCCGGGATCGGCTGATCGAAGCCGCGCTCGTTGGCGAGGTCGATCACGTCCTTGAGGTGGACGTAGCCCATGGGCTCACCATCGCCGTTGGTCAGGATGTACCGCGAGTACCCGTGGTTCGCGACCGCCCGTTGAATGTCACGCGGGGTAGACGTCGCAGGCAGCCGGACGAGGTTGGCCAGGGGAACCTCGATGTCACCGACCGTTCGGGCCGAGAACTCGAACGTGGCCGACAGGGTGCCGGACTCGTCCTGCAGCACGCCCTCGCGCATCGACTGCTCAACGATGCCGGCCACCTGGTCGAAGGTGTAGGTGCTCGTCGCCTCATCCTTGGGCTCGACGCCGAGCAGCTTGAGGATGCCATTGGCGATGGAGTTGAGGCTCCAGATCACCGGCTTGACCAGCCGGGCCACGAAGACCAGCGGCGGGGCCAGGATCAGCGCCGCCCGGTCGGGGACCGAGAAGGCGGTGTTCTTCGGGACCATCTCACCGAAGACGACGTGAAGGAAGGTCACCAGAGCAAGCGCGAAGATGAACGACCCGATCGAGATCGTGCCCGCATCCAGCCCCGTCGGTTCGAGGAGATCGGCGAGCAGGTAGTGCACGGCGGGCTCGGACACGTTCAGGATGATCAGCGAGCAGACCGTGATCCCCAGCTGGCTGGTCGCCAGCATCAGCGTGGCATGCTCCATTGCCCAGATCGTCGTCTTGGCGGCCTTGTTGCCGGCGTCGGCCAACGGCTCGATCTGGCTGCGGCGAGCGGAGATGACGGCGAATTCGGCGCCGACGAAAAAGGCGTTGGCGATGAGCAGGACGACCAGCCAGATCAGGCCGGGTACGGAATCACCCATGTGACGTCACCTGCTCTTCGATCCGTTCCACGAGGCGATCGTGGCGCGAGACCGGGTTGGTGGAGGGCTCACCCTCGACCGGCTCGGCGGGGATGAAGCGGATTCGCTCCAGGCGCTGCCCGACCATGCGTTCGACGCGCAGGGTGCCACCTTCCAGGGAGACCTCGTCGCCCATCTCGGGGATGCGGTCAAGTTGCTCGGCGAGGAACCCACCGACCGTCTCGTAGTCCTCGTCCTCCGGGACGCGCACACCGGTCCGATCGTAGAGCTCATCCGGGCGCCAGGCGGCATCGAAGACGATCGAGCGGCCGTGGCGAACGACGCCGGGTCGGACCCGGTCATGCTCGTCCTCCAATTCGCCGACGAGCTCCTCGACGAGGTCCTCGAGCGTTACGATTCCGGCGGTCCCGCCGTACTCGTCGACGACGACCGCGATCTGCAGGCCGTCCTCTCGCAGTTGCCCGAGCAGCGCATCGACACCGACGGACTCCGGGATCCGGAGGGCCTCGGTCATCAGGTCGCCGGCGGTGACATCGTCCCAGCGGTCGGCGGGGACGGCGAAGGCCTGCTTGACATGCACGACGCCGACGATGTCGTCGACGGACTTGCCGCTGACGGGGAACCGGGAGAACCCGGTCTCGTCCGCGACCTGGATGATCCGCGCCGCGCTGTCCTCGGCGTCGACGACGGTCGTCCGGACGCGCGGGGTCATGACGTCCTCCGCGACCCGCTCGGAGAAGCGCAGGGTGCGGTTGATCAGCTGGGCCTGCTGCTGATCGAGCATGCCGGCCAGGGCCGAACGGCGGACGAGGGAGCTGAGTTCCTCGGCGCTACGGGCACCGGACAGTTCCTCCTTGGGCTCGATACCAAAGGAGCGGATCACGGCGTTGGCCGTGTTGTTGAACAGCAGGATCAGGGGCTTGAAGACGTTGGTGAACAGCGTCTGGAAGGGAACGACGGCCCGGGCGGTCGCCAAGGGCACGGCGAGGGCGAAGTTCTTCGGGACCAGCTCGCCGAAGATCATCGAGAACAGCGTCGCGACGACGATGGCGATGATCGCGCCGACTCCGCGGACGGCCGCTTCGGGAAGCCCGACGGCGGACAGCGGTGCGTTCAGCAGGGAACTGATTGCCGGTTCGAACGTATAGCCGGCGAGGAGCGTCGTGAGGGTGATTCCCAGCTGCGCGGAGGACAGGTGCGTGCTGGTGATCTTCAGGGCGCGAATGGTGAGGCCGAGGCCCTTCTCACCGCGCTTTTCCCGGTCCTCGAGTTCGCCACGGTCGAGATTGACCAGCGAGAATTCGGAGGCCACGAAGAGGCCGGTGCCGATCGTCAGGAGGATACCGACCAGGAGAAGAATGATCTCGTTCACGTCACCACCGTTCGGGTGGCGTCAGCGAGACGGGCGGCGGCCGCATGGGCCAAAGATGACGGAGGGTGTTCGTCAGGATCTTCCATACCTCCTATCCTAGCCGGATTGCGCCGGTGACGACAAACGCTGGCTGTGCACGCTGTCGCGTTCGGGATCGGCCGCGATGACCGGCTTTTCACCGGCCATCGCGGTGCCGGACCGCTCGGGACAAGAGTCTGGTAGGGAGCTAGGTTCCGCTGATGTCCTGGATGATCTTGACGTAATTGCCGGCGGGATCGGCCAGCAGCGCGGCGCGTAGTCGTCCCGGGCTGTGCTCGTGGGGCGGGGTGACGGCGTCACAGCCACTCGCCATCAGCTCTGCCCAGGCGGCGTCGACATCCGCTGTCCAGACGGCGATTTCCATCCGGGGCGACCCGCCCCCGACGGTGACGCCATAGAGGCGCTCGGCGGTCGGGATGTCGCTGAAGCCGAGCAGCAGCCCGTCCTTCCGAACCGCGATATGGAGGGGAACGCCGTTCACCGGGGTCCGGAACGTCTCGACGAAGCCGAGGTGCTCCCGGTAGAACCTGGCGACCCCTTCGACATCATGGGCGAAGAGGTTGATAAGCGGGTGGATATATGTAGCCATGTGACCGGTCCTGCTTCCCGTTGCCGTGGTCGACGTCACGGCACCCCATCCAGCCAGCGACCGAGCGGCGGGCCGTCGGCCTGACGACGCATCATCCGGCGCCGCGTCGGGCGTGGACCAGACCGGGTGGGGTACTGCTCGATCCTGATGGGATGACGTCCGACGCAGCGCCGGATCGAGACTCGCCCCTCCCAGCGCGCCGCGCGGACCGCCTACCAGGCCAGCCGATGCAGGGTTCCCGCGAGGACGCCGATCCCCGCGACGCAATCATCCAGCGACGAGAACTCGTCCGGGGTGTGGCTGCGCCCGTCCCGGCTCCGGATGAAGATCATCGCGACCCGGGCGACCTTGGCCATCCGCTGGGTGTCGTGGCCAGCACCGGACGCCATCGTCAGCGTCTCCAGCCCGCGCGCCTTCGCGACGTCCTCGATCATCGCAACGATTTCCGGATCGCACCGCACGGGCGCCGGGTCCTGGGTGAGGGTCCAGCTGATCTCCAGCCCGCGCCGCTCGGCGACCTCACGCATCAGCGCCTCGTGACGCCGGTAGAGCAGCTGGCGCGCCTCGGGGTCCGGGTGGCGGGCATCGACGACGAACGAGACCCGCTCCGGGACGATCGCGGCGCCATTGGGGTCGGCGCTGATCCGGCCGACGGTCGTGACGGCCGGGCGTCCCATCCGGTGGGCCGTGTTGATAACTCCCGAGATGATCTCGGCCGCACCCGCCATCGGGTCCCGGCGCAGGTCCATCGGGAAGGCGCCGGCGTGGTTGGCGACGCCAGTCAACTCGACGGCGTAGTGGCGCATCCCGGTGATGCCATCCACCGCCGCGACGGCCAGCCTGGCCTGCTCTAGGATCGGGCCCTGCTCGATGTGGAGCTCGACGAATGCTTCGATGTCGTCCCGCCGGGCCGAGTCGATTGCGTCCGGGGCAAGACCAATCGAGCGCATCACGTCGGACATGATCTCGCCGTCGTAGCTGATCGTCGTGTCAGCACCGTCAGAGGGGATGTCGCCGGTGATGGCGCGGGAGCCCCAGAAGCCGGCCGTCGGGAACCGGCTGCCCTCTTCCTCGCAGAAGACGAGGAACTCCACGGGACGGCGGGGAGCGCCGAACTGCTCGTGGAGGGCACGGATTGCCGCCAGTCCACCCACCACGCCGAGCCCGCCATCGAACCAGCCGCCCGGCCGCTGGGAGTCGAGGTGGGAGCCGGTGACGATCGCTTTGCCGCCCTCCGAACCTTCCAGCCGGCCCCAGATGTTGCCGACGGCGTCCTGCCGGACCGCAAGGCCTGCCTGCTGTGCCCAGCCCATCACCCGGTTGGCGGCCGCGATCCACTCCGGCGAGTAGACCGTTCGCCAGACGCCGGTCTCGCCATAGGCGCCGTGGCTGGCCAGGTCGCGTAGCCAGCGGTCGACGAGGTCCGGGTCGATCCGGATCGAGGCCACCGTGTTGTTCGGGTTGGCGTTGTCGGTCACGGGGCAGCATCCCTCTCTGCGTGAGAATGGCGGGCCGGTGGATGGTCAGGCGATGATGGGGGCGAGCGCAAGGACATCGGCCAGCACGCCGGCGGCGGTCACCTCTGCCCCGGCGCCCGGTCCGGAGATCGCCAGCGGGTAGGTGTCATACCGCCGCGTCCGGATCACGACGATGTTCTCCGGTCCCTGCAGCGCCCCGAGCACGCCCCTGCGCGGGACGGCGCGGACTCCGACTGACGGGCCGTCGGTGGCGTCGACGGTGCAGAGGTACTTCAGGGTGCCGTCGGTTGCCGCCGCATCCGCCGCCCGACGGCCGATCTCCGCATCCAGCTCGCCGATCCGGCGGAGGAAGGCCGGGACATCGACGTCGTTGGCGGCTAGCGACGATGGGACCAGGCTCTCGATTGCCATCCCGTCGAGGTCGCGCGTCTGCCCGATGGTACGGGCAAGGATCAGCGCCTTGCGGGCGACATCGAGACCGGATAGGTCATCACGCGGGTCCGGCTCGGTGTAGCCCTTGCTCGCCGCGTCCCGGACGGCGTCGCCGAACGACATCCCGTTGGCGACGGACGAGAAGATCGTGCCGAAGGTGCCGGAGACCGTGCCCTGGATGTCGAGGATCTCGTCGCCGGTGTCGAGCAGCGAGCGGAGGGACGAGATCACCGGCAGGCCGGCGCCACAGGTCGCTTCGTAACGGACGCGACCGCCGGCTCCCGCCTGCGACCAGATCGCCCCGGATGCGGCGTCGTCCCATGGCAGGGCCATCGGTGCCTTGTTGGCCAGGACCACTCCGCCGCCACCGTTGAGCGCCGCCAGGAGGACCGGGACGCCCCCCTCGCCGGCGCCACAGTCGGAGACGATCACCGGGCCGGCATCCATCAGGCGGTCAATGGCGGGAACGGGGGCGATGACGTCGATCGGGGCACCGGTCAGCGCGGCGCTGGTCGAGCCCTCGCGTCGCCCCCGGACCATCTGCAGGAGGACCTCGTCCGGCAGCTCGCGACCGGACGCGGAGACGACAGCTCCGGCCCGGGTAACGATGGCGCCGACGCGGATGTCGATGCCGAGTGCCTGCCGCCACATGGCGCGGTGGGCGATCACCTGCTCGATGACCGCGCCGCCAACCGTGCCGATGCCCATCTGTACCAGCGTGATCTGACGCACCATGCTGCCCCTCGTGACCGATCCCGACATATCCACCCGGTCATACGACGCAAACATCGCCCGAAACCGGTCCGTGAGGTGACTGTAGCAGGCGCCGGTGGCTGGCGTATCCCCGGTCCAGCAAGCGGCTGCACGGGAAATCCGCGGGCGGACCTTGTACCATCGCCTGTCGCAACTGTCCGGGTTTGTCGGACCAGGTACCTGGCGAATCGCGACCTCCCGGAACGATAGCCGGATGAGAGGATGGGACGATGTCGGAGATGGAGGCGATCCTCCGGGCCAACCGGGCGTACGCGACCGAGCATGGGACGATCGACGTCCCACTCCGGCCGGCGCGCAAGCTGGCGGTCCTGACCTGCATGGACTCGCGCATCCAGCTGTTCCCGGTCCTCGGGCTGCGGCTGGGCGACGCCCACGTCATCCGCAATGCCGGCGGTCGGGCCAGCGATGACGCGATCCGTTCCCTGATGGTGTCCACCAACCTGCTCGGGACCCGCGAGATCATCGTCATGCACCACACGGACTGCGGGCAACACCGGTTCACCAACCAAGATATCCGCGAGCACCTGATCGAACACCGCGGGGTTGACCTGGGAGAGGGGCACGATTTCCTGACGTTCACCCGGCTCTACGACAGCGTCGGTGAGGATGTTGCGAAGATTCGGGCGTCGACACTGCTGCCGCCGGATATCACGGTGAGCGGCCTGATCTTCGACGTCGCGACCGGCCTGGTCCACGCCGTCGATACGCCGACGGTTACCGACCAGTTGCTCACCGAGATCGGGACACCCGTCGCCGATGCTGATCGCTGACCGGCTCGCGTCACCCGAGGGGCTGGCCGTCCTTGCTGCCATCGGGCCGGATCCCATTCCTCCGGGCGACCTGCTCCGGGTCGGTGAGCGGCTGCGGCACGACCACGACCGGGAGCTGGTCGCCGCCGCGCTGACCCTCCATGATCTCCGGATCGCGGCGCGGACCAAGTTCACCCGCGCCGACGCGATGTGGCTGACCCGGCCGGGACTGGAGCAGGCGACCGCCGAGCCGATCGCCCGCCGCCACGCCGGCCGGTTCCAGGACGCGAGGCGGGTCGCCGACCTCTGCACCGGGATCGGCGGCGATCTCGTCGCGCTGGCCGGCGTCACCGACGTGCTCGCTGTCGACCTCGACCCCGAGCACCTCCGGATGGCCACGCTCAACGCGGGCGTCTACGCGGTCGGAGACCGCGTCACACCCTGGCTGGGTGATGTGCGTGCTGCCGACCTGTCCGGTTGCGACGGTGCCTTCATCGACCCTGCCCGACGGACGAGTAGTGGCCGGATGGGCACGGGTTCGTCAGAGCCGCCCCTCGACTGGGCCGTGGCTCTGACGGGTCAGGTGCCGCGGGTGGGAATCAAGGCAGCCCCGGGGATCGACCACGATGTCGTCCCGGACGGGTGGGAACTGGAACTGGTCGCGGATGGACGCGACCTCAAGGAAGCTGCGCTCTGGTCGCCGGCGCTCGCCACCGCTCCGCGCCGGGCCACCATCCTGCCCACCGGCGCGACGCTCGTCCCGGTGCCCGGCGATCCCGTCCCGGTCGGCGAGCCACGCGGCTGGCTGCTGGATCCCAATCCGGCCGTGACCCGGGCCGGACTTGTCGAGGACCTGGCGCGGACCATCGGCGCGTCGAAGATCGACGATCAGGTCGCCTTCCTCACGGCGGACCGGCCGGTCGAGACGCCGTTTGCCCGGACCCTGCGCGTGCTGGATTCGCTGCCCTGGCACGAGAAGGTCATCGCCGCGCGGCTGCGCGAACTGGGGATCGGCGGAGTCGACATCCGCCGCCGTGGGCTGGCCGGCGATGTCGAGCAGATCCGCAAGCGGTTCAAGCTCTCAGGCGCCGGCCGCGCCACCCTCGCCATGACCCGACACCATGACCAGCCGTGGTGTGTCATCTGTGAGGGGTGAGCGCCCGGTGCCGGTGAGGGAGTCGGCCGGGCGCTCATTCTGGGAAGCGATGGACAGGACCTGAGGGTCGTGGACAATGGCGGACACGTTGCCAGCCGTCTTCGTCCCAACGGGAGTCGCTCAGCCATGACCACCACCAGCCGCATCCGGTTCGCGACCGACCTCTGCACGTTCTACGACCCGCGTTACTGGGGCGCGAGCGGCGAGGGGTACGCGGACATCGACGGCCTGTTCGACTGGGGCACCTGGGACCCTGCCCGGTTCTGGGCACGGATCCTCGACGATGTCGCCGCCGCCGGGCTGGACGGGATCGAGATTACCTGGGGACCCGGCGGGTGGACGAGCGCCCTGGCGGCATACGGGTCGGCGGAGGGGTTCGCCCGCGACGTCGCCGATCACGGACTGGAGGTCTGCGCCGGATATCTCTCCACCCGTGACCCACAGACGGGCCGGCAGACGGACCTGATGAATCCGGCCGACCACGACACGATCCTGGCCGCCGTCGACGGCTACGCGGCGTTTCTCGCCGCCTGCGGAGCGTCCGTGATGGTCGCCTCGCCGCCGCTGCGGACCTCGCGCGATGCCAGTCCCCCCGTGTTCGTCGACCTGGCTGCCGTCGAACCGGTCGCCTCGATGTTCAACCGGATGGGCGCGACAGCCGCCCGGCACGGCGTCGACCTCGCAGTCCACCCCGAGTCGTTCTCGTGGCTCCGGAACAGCCGGGACGCTGACCTGTTTATGCTGCTGACCGACCCCACCTATGTCGGCCTCTGCCCGGATGCGGCCCAGTTCACGGTCGGAGGGTCCGATCCGATCGAGATCCTCCGGCGTCACCGTGATCGGGTGACCCTGACCCACTGGAAGGACGCGACGGGTCCGGCCCCACGCGACACGCCGATCGACGAGCGGATCTACGAGACCCAGATCCAGTGGTTCGCGGCGGTCGGACAGGGTGTCGTCGACTGGCCGGGCTGGGCCCGGACACTGCGCGACATCGGCTACTACGGCTGGGCGGTCTTTGAGCTGGACGGCGCGACCGACCCGGTCGCCGACCTGCGGACGATCCGTGGCTACGTCGAGACGTCGCTGGGTCACCTGCTGCGTTAAGACTGCCGGAGCGCGTAGCTCAGCGAAGGGCCCAGCCGACCCGTGAAGGTCGACTGGGCCCTACTGGGTCGGAATCAGTATTCAGCCTGCCGGGCGGTCTGCTCCAGGTTGCCGGTGCCGAAGAAGGCGGGGATCGAGATCAGGGCGACGATCGCGCTGATCGCCACGCCGACCATCATGACCCCGACCCCGAAGGTGCCGATCCCGGCGAAGCCACAGGCGATCGCGACGAGCACGCAGAACAACAGGAACATCGACGCCCGGGCCATCCGGCGCTCGGCGCGGCGGCGGCGGGCCAGTCGGTATCGGGCGAGGTCGCCCGCCCGCGCGTCGATCCACTCGATCCATTCCGCCACGGCATCCTCATGCTGCGGTAGTACGCGTCCATCGCGATGCGCCCGGAGGAGCCGGCTGCGGAGGCCGAGAAGCTGATGCATGCTGTTCAGGCGGCCGTGCCAGTTCCTCGGCAGGTACCGGGCCGTAACTGCGGTGTCCGGTGGCAGGGGCCGCATCGGTACCGGGCCGTTCGACGACATGCTCACCCCTCCCGACCTCCGGTTGCCCACCTGGCTACGCTAGGCACCGGTTTCGGACCGGACCGCGAGATCCGGCGTCCTCGTACGGTCCCAGCCTACCGGGAGGGTGTGACGAAGCGGTTACCGAACCGGCGCGTCGAGGCCTCAGTCCCGCCGTCCCTGTCCGCCCGGATTGCCGGCTGACGTCAGGCGGATCAGGCGGTAATCCCCGTATACGGAAGCGGGCTGACCTTCTGGCCAGCCCGCTTCCGTATACCGATTTTGGTTAGGCGGCGGGTCAGTCGGTGATCCGCTCCAGCAGCGCCACCGGGAAGGTGGCGAGCAGGTCGGCCAGGGCGATCCCGCGCTCGCCGCGCTCCACGATCTCACCCGTGAATACGTTGCGATACCGGGTGCCCACCGGGACACCGGCCATGGTCAGCACGGTGGTGCCCCAGGCGTCTCCGAGCGCGAAGGAGGCGTCGGCATGGATCATGGTGTGGACCAGCCGCGGCACGACGACGACAACTGACGAGTCCGGGTTGGTCCCACGGGCACCGTTCGGGAGCCGGCGGTCGAAGGCGACGACGTTCGCGCCACGCGGGCCGTCCGCGTCCAGGGCGTCGTAGTCTCCGCGCCGGAACAGATCCTCGTTGTCGCGCCGGTGGGCGAGCGTCCGGCTGGTGACGAACTGCTTGATGCGCCCGTCGCCCGGCTCGGCGACCAGTGTCCCGATGAGGTCGTCACCGGCCGCCTCGAACGCCGCCAGCGCGGCGACACGCCGGTCGAAGTCGACCGGGCGCCGGTTGTCCGGATCCGTCAGGCTGAAGTCCCAGCTGTCGGTCCCCTGGTAGATGTCCGGGACACCCGGGACCGTCAGCTTCAGCAGCTGCATCGCCAGGCCGTTGGACAGGCCACCCTTGCAGGTGGCCGTCCGGATAGCCCGGACGTCATTGAAGAAGCGATTGTTCGGGGTGGACGCATCGAGGATCGCGCGGATGAACTGCTCGGTCGCGCCTTCATAGTCGCTCGGGGCAATCCATGACGTGTGGATGCTTGCCTCCCGGGTCGCCTTGATCGTGTTCTCGACGACACGATCGACGAAGGCGGACCAGCCTTCAGGGTCGGTCGCCTCATCGTCGAAGGGCCAGGCGCCAAGGATCGTCTGGTAGATGTAGTACTCGTCGTTGCGGTCCGGAGCGGGTTCGCCTTCGACCTTGGTCTTGAACCGCCGGTTGAACCGGGCCCAGCGGTTGATGGCGGCCCGCCAGTCGCCGGGAATCTCGGACAGCACGGCGATCCGCGCCCGGACGTCTTCGGCCCGCTTGGTATCGTGGGTGGAAGAGGCGACCATCGCATCAGGGAACCGCGCCAGTCGGGCCCGGTTTTCGGCATGGAACGCGTGGACGGTCGTACCGAAGGTGCCTGGATCGCCGCCGACCTCATTGAGCGCCAGCAGGCGCAGGTAGCGGAAGAACGCCGTATCCTCCAGCCCCTTGGCCATGACCGGCCCGGACAGTTGCTGGACCTTGACGGCGAACCGGCCGTGATGGGCTCGCTGCTCGGGCGTGGCACCATCGACCTGGACCAGCAGGACGTCGCGAATAAAGGCGAACAGCGACGGGTCGGCGCCCGAGTTGCGCTTGCGGGCGGCGGCGACGGCCGCCTCGATCGCGTGGCGGTCCGATTCCTGGACGATCGGCGTGTCGTTCACCTCGTCCCAGGCGACATAGGATCGGTAGACCGGGAAGCCGGCGATCACCTCGCGCAGCCCGGTCCGCAGGCTCTGCGGGGTGAAGTCGCGGGAGCGGCGGTTCTCGGCGCTGATCTCGTCCAGCAGGTCGGCGAGTACGGAGAGCTCGGACGCGAGAGCGTCGCGGAGGATCATCCGCTTGGCCTCGTAGACGATGTCATTCAGCCGGACGCGCCGCTCGCCGATAAAGGCGGCGTACAGGTCGTCGAAGGCCTTGCGGGCGCCGCCATCGACGAACAGCCCGGTCGACGAGTTAGCGAACTCGTAGCCGGTCGTCCCATCGACCAGCCAGTCGGACGGCAGGTCCTCGCCATGCTCGAGGATCTTCTCGACCAGCAGGTAGACCGGCTTGACCAGCGCGGGCGAGTCGGTCGCGTGCTCATCCAGCCAGGCGTTGAGCTGCGTCTCGACGGCGGCCCATTCCGGCCCATCGTCGTTCGCGGTCGCCGCGTCGGCCTCGTACTCGCGGCGGGCCGTGGCAATCAGGTATGCGCGTTGGAGTGCCCGGGCGTAGCCAGCCGGATCGAGCAGTCCGTCGATGTGGTCGATCCGGACGCCGGTCACCGCGCCTTCAGCCAGCAGGCGGAGCAGCAGGGCGTGGGATTCGGCGAAGACGTGTGGGTCTTCCTGGCGGATCGAGGCCAGGTCGTTGATGGCGAAGAAGCGGCGGTAGTTGATCTCCTCGGCCGCGACGCGCCAGTAGGCCAGCCGGAAGACCTGGGCTTCCAGCAACTGGTCGAGCAGGTCAAAGGAGGACGGGTCACCCTTGACCCCGTTGATCCGTTCCGTCGCCGTCGCGATGGCCGCCGAGATCACCGGCGATCGGGCGACGAGTTCGGCCAGCCGGCGCTGGGCGATCGTCGTCTCCCGCTGGCGCTCCTCGACTTCTTCGGGAAGGTTGGTGTTGCGGTCCGGCAGGCGCTCCAGTGCGGTGACGATGCTCTGGAACTCCAGGAGGTCGAAGTTCTCGTCCTCCGAGTCAGACTCCGTGACGATCTCCTCCAGTGCCATCCGGAGGATCATCGGATAGGTCTCGGGGGCGAGCGGCAGGATGTTGGCGTAGTAGGCCAGCCGGAATGCCCCGGCCTCTGCGTCGAACTCGATTTTGAGTTCGCCGCCTTCGAGGATCACGCCGTACTGGTCGCCGAGGATGGGGAGCAGGACGCGGCCGCGCATGTCGGCGGCGAGTGGATCCCAGTCGATGTCGAAGAAGCTGCCCCAGGGAGAGCAGCGGCCATGCTCCAGCACGCTGAGCCACCAGCTGTTGGTGCCTTCTCCGATCCCCATGTGGTTGGGGACGAAGTCGAGGAGGAGACCGAGGCCGGCGGCATCCAGCGCGGACCGCAGCTCGGCAAAGCCCTCCTCGCCGCCCAGCTCCGGGTTGAGCACGTTGTAGTCGACCACGTCATAGCCGTGGGTACTGCCGGGCCGGGCCTGGAAGATCGGGGAGGCGTACAGCGTATCCACGCCCAGCGCGGCGAGGTACGGCACGACCGCGGCAGCGTCCTGGAACGTGAAGCCCGCGTGGAACTGGATCCGGTAGGTGGCGCGGGGAGCCCGCATCGGCTGCCGACCCGCGAGCCAGGAGCCGAGCCGCTCGGCGGCCGCGACGGCCGCCGGGTCGACCGGCTGGTCCTCGGCGCTGGTGTGCTCGGCCGTCCCGGTCGGGGAGAGGAGCTCGGAGAAGACGGTCAAGGTGGACCTCGCAGTACTGAAAGCAGAGTCAGGGGGCGGAGACAGTGGCCCAACGGAACACCCGACGGCATTTTCCGTGGGCCTCCGGGCACGACGTCATCTGACGGTGCGGGGCCGACGCCGTTGTTGACCACGAACCATGCCACGACGTGCCGGGAACGCGGGTCGGCGGCGTCCTCCGGCTCCTACCTGTATCTCGATCATGTTGCCAGGGTCAAGTGTCGGGCGATGCGACAGTAATATTCGTGGACCATTAACCTGGCACGTGTAGTGCTTGGCACACTCCCACCGGCTCTGGTGCAGTCCGGCGTGTGGAGCCAGGGCGGCTCAGGGTATCCCGGCTGGCACCCGGCGTATCGGGATGTCAGGCCCGTCGGCCGGTACCCGTCTTTGTACATGAGGATCCATGTCATATGAGCGAATCAGGGAAAGCGACGCAGTCCTCGGATGAGCAGTCGGACCCGGTGTCTTCGGCACCGGTACGGCAGGTGCGCCAGGGGCCAGTTCTACCAATCGGTGGGGCGGAGAAGAAGGGAACCGATGAGGAGACGGCCGTTCTCGAACGGTTCTTCGACCTGGCCGGTGGCAAGCGTGCCCGGATCATCGTGATCCCGACCGCCTCAGAGGAACCGCAGGAGGCCGCGGAGCGCTATATCCGGGTCTTCGGTGAACTCGGCGCCCGCTCCGTCGAGGTGCTCGACGTCAAGGAGCGTTCCGATGCCAATGGCGATGCGGCGGTCGAGCAGATCCGTAACGCATCGGGAATCTTCATTACCGGTGGTGCCCAGGCACGACTCGTTTCGCTGCTGGTCGGCACGCGCGTGATGGAGGAGATCCGCGCTCGCAATGCCGATGGCGTCGTGGTCGCGGGGACCAGTGCCGGGGCGTCGATCGTCGCCAGCCACATGATGGTAGGCGGGACCGGGAATGGTGGCAACAGCAGTGACGCCGCGGCACGCAAGGCGATGGTCGAGCTGGTCGCCGGATTCGGCCTGCTGCAGGACGTGATCATCGATCAGCACTTCAGCCAGCGGGGACGGATGGGGAGACTCATCTCGGTCTTCGCCGCCAACCCGGGTCTGCTCGGGATTGGGCTGGATGAGGACACCGCGGTCGAGATCGATCGTGAGGGGCATCTCGTCGTCCACGGCAGCGGGATGGTCACCGTCGTCGATGGCCGGAGTACCACGTCCAACTACTTCGACGTCGAGCCGGGCGAGGTGCTTACGGTGACCGGCAGCTCGCTCCACGTGATGGGGGCAGGGCAGACGTTCGACCTCAACGAACGCCGTGTTGTCGGACTACCGACGACCTGAGCCGCGTGATGGCAATGCCACGACGTGACACCCGCGAAAAAGGATCACCGATGATCGAGCTCCGCGAGACTCGCGTCTATCACGGCCCGAGCATCTGGGCCCGGGTCCCGGCTCTCCGGATGCGCGTCCTGATCGCCGAGGGACGCCGGACGACCGACCAGACCCCTGACCTTGCCGATGACCTCCTGCGCATCGCACCGGATCTGATGGCCGTCGATATCCCGGGAAGCGCGAGCCACCGTCTTATCGAGGACATCCGGCAGGGCACCTGTACGGCCCGGCTGATCGGACAGCTCGTTGCCCGGCTCCAGCGACTGAGCGGCGCACGTGTCCGGCGCAGTTACGCCCAGCCAGCCCGGGTAACGGGCGAGTTCGACGTCATCTGTGAGGTCGCCCAGGGGGATATCGGCCGCGCGGCTGGCGACCTTGCGATCCGGCTGCTCAATCACATCCTCGCCGGGACCGGGCAGGATTTCGCCTTCCTGGCCGAGTTCGAGGAGCGGGTCCTCATCCCGGCGGAGCGCCTCGCGTTCGGCCCCTCGACGGCCGCCATCGTCGATGAGGCCGAGCGCCGGGGCATCCCAGTCCTCCGGCTGGATCCCACGCGGTCGTTGATCCAGCTGGGTCAGGGGCGCTACCAGAAGCGGATCTGGTCCACGCTCACCTCGGCGACGTCGGACCTGGCCGTGGATGTTGCCGGTGACAAGCAACTCACCAACCAGGTGCTGCGCGAGGTCGGTATCCCGGTCCCGGACGGCCAGGTCGTCACGGATGTCGATCGGGCAGTCGCCGTCGCGCGGCGGATCGGCTACCCGGTCGTGCTCAAGCCGCTCGACGGCAATCAGGGTCGCGGCGTGGGAATCGACCTGCGCGACGAAACGGCGGTCCGGTCCCACTTCCCCGTCGCTCGCGCCGAGAGCCGTGAAGGCAACGTGATCGTCGAGCGATGCGTCACCGGAACCGACTATCGCGTCCTGGTGATCGACTATCAGATCGTCGCCGTGGCTGAGCGGACTCCGGCCCACGTCATCGGCGACGGGCGACACACGGTCGCCGAGCTGATCACGACGGCTAACACCGACCCGCGCCGTGGCGTTGCCCACGAGAAGGTGCTGACCCGGATCCCGGTCAACGCGCAGACGGTGGAGACGCTCGGGCGGCAGGGGCTGACGCTCGAGAGCGTCCCGGAGAGCGGCCAGTCCGTGCAGCTGATGCTGACCGCCAACATGAGTACCGGTGGGACCTCGATAGACCGGACCGGCGTGATCCACCCGGACAACGCGGAGATGGCCCGCGAGGCCGCGATGGCCGTCGGGCTGGACATCGCCGGGATCGACTTCGTTTGCCCGGACATCTCGCGGAGTATCCGTGAGACCGGTGGAGCGATCGTCGAGGTCAACGCCGGACCCGGCTTCCGGATGCACACGCATCCCACGGAGGGGACGCCGCAGCCGGTGGGTGAGGCGGTCATCGACATGCTGTTCCGACCCGACCAGCCCACCCGGATCCCGCTGGTGGCGGTGACGGGGACCAACGGCAAGACGACCACGGCCCGGATGATCGCGCACATCGCACGCTCCGCGGGAGGGACGGTTGGTCTGACCACGACCGACGGGATCTACGTCAACGAGTCCCAGATCGCGGCCGGCGACATGGCGGGGCCGGGCAGCGCGCGGATGGTGCTCAAGCACCCCCGGGTCGACTTCGCGGTGCTGGAGACCGCGCGCGGTGGCTTGCTCCGCTCCGGCCTCGGCTTCGATCGCTGTGATGTCGCGGTCGTCACCAACGTCTCGAGTGATCATCTCGGCCTGGGCGAGATCGACACCCTTGAGGATCTGGCTCGCGTCAAGGGGGTCGTCCCGGCGTCGGTCTTCAGTGACGGCGTCAGCGTGCTGAACGCCGAGGACGCGATGACCCCGCTGATCGCCCAGAACGCCCGGGGCGAGATCGTGCTGTTCTCGATGGACGAGGGAAGTCCGGCGCTCCGCGATCACCTCCGCGACCATGGGCGGGCCGTGGTCCTCTGCCAGTCCGGCGGGAACGAGCAGATTTCCCTGATCGAGAATGGGCGCGAGGTTACCGTCATCGCGGCCCGTGAGATACCGGCAACCGCCGGGGGGCGGATCCGGGTGAACATCGCCAACGCGCTGGCGGCGACCGCGGCCGCGATCGGGGCCGGGATCGACATTCCCACCATCCGCAACGCCTTCTACACGTTCGGATCAGGGTTCCGGCAGACGCCCGGACGCTTCAACCTGCTCACGATCGAGGGCCGCGAAGTCGTGATGGACTACGGGCACAACGTCGGCGCACTGACAGGCGTCGCTGATTTCATCGCCCGGTCCACCGCCCGGCAGACAACCGGCGTGATCGCATCGCCGGGCGACCGGCGCGAAGAGGACATGCGGGCGTTCGGTGAACTGGCGGGGCGCACCTTCGACCAACTGGTGATCCGGGAAGACTCGAAACGTCGCGGTCGGGCAGAGGGCGAGGTCGCCGCGATTCTCCGGGAGGCGGCGATCCAGGGCGGGATGGCGCCGGACCGGATCACCGTCGTGCTGGACGAACTCGCTGCCGCCCACCGGGCGATCGATCTCAGCCGTCCCGGGGATCTGGTCGTCGTTCTCGTCGATAGCGTGAATGAGGTGTGGCACTCGCTCGCTGCCCGCGCCGAGCAGAACGAGCCGGCCGTGCTCTTCGCGCCCCCTGTCCTGGCCAGGTCGCGGTCTATCGCGGCCAAGTGCCGACGCCGGAAGGACGCCTGCCGCAGTCCCCGAACCCGCGCACATCTGACCACTGGCATCATCGCGGCTGACGGCCGGCCCCGCCGTGGCTCCCGGAATCTCCCAATGCATGCTGGCCCGTTCCCGGTACGGACGCGGCATTTGTCCACGACAGGATCCGGGATGCCAGGCAAGTAGGTGCCTGTTTTCGAGTGAAGGGGACCCAGGAACGGGGGCGGCGAGATGCCGCCCCCGTTCTGGTGTGGTTGGTGAGGACGCTGGTCGACAGCGGAGACTAGACGGCTTCGGCCAGCGAGAAGACGGGCACGATATCCCCGACGTGCCACCCGTTGAAGTTGGTCACCGCCGGATCCTGTCGCCGCTGGAGTTCCGTCCGCTCCTCGGCCGAGAACAGACCCAGCTGGTCCAGTACGGCGAGTGCGACGGTGGCGCGGGCCCGCTCGGAGCCGTCCAGCATCGAGACGGCGACGCCCATCTGGCGATCCGGGACCGCGATGCAGACAAGCCCCTCGGCTCCCAGCTTGGCGATCAGGCGACCGCCGGTCACCTCAATGATGTCCGTATCAAGATTGCCCGGTCCGGCGATGTGCTTCGGATGGCTGGCCATGGCATTCCGTGCACGGACGAGGGCCGTCTCATGCTCACGGACCGCCGGGTCAGGGTGTGCCCCCGGGGCGGCCAGGGCGGCGTAGGCCCGGGCGAAGGCGGCGATGGGAGCACCGAATGTCGGCACGCTGCAGCCGTCCGCTGCGAGACGGACGCTGTCCTGCTCGACGCCGAGCGCCGGAGCCGTCACCCGGAGGATCTCGCGCTGGAGCGGATGGGAGGCGTCCAGGTAGTTCTCCGTTGGCGCACCGGTGTGGACACACCACGCGAGCATCCCGGCGTGCTTGCCCGAGCAGTCGCAGTGCAGGGGAGTCCCCTCGACCAGACCCGCCCGGACCCGCGCGGCCTCCTCCTCGTCATAGGGCGGCGCGACCCCGCAATGCAGCGCAGTGATCGGCAGCCCGATCTTCTCCAGCATCCCGCGCACGAGCGCCTGCTGCCACGGCGCCCCGTCGTGCGAGGAGCAGCAGAGCGCGATCTCCGCGTCCGTGAAGCCGAAGCGGTCGGCCGCTCCACTCTCGATGAGCGGCACCGCCTGGAACGGCTTGGCCGAGGATCGGAAGTAGGCGAGCAGCTCCGGGTCGCCTGCGGACAAGACGATCGTCCCGTCGACCGTGGCGACGACGATTACCCCGTGGTGCCTGCTCTCGACCAGTTCGCCCCTGGTCACATTGGCGATGACCGTAGACATCCGTGCCCACCCCGCCCAAGAGGACGCCTGATTCATCCACTCGATAAATCATCCTGTCAGTGGGCAATTGCATGGCGGGTGCCAGTACTGTCGTTTGGGGTCGGGACGCGGACACCACTTGCTATGGTTGGTGGCGCGACCGGGGCAGTGGCTCCCCGCGGTGTCAGTACGTGGGCCGATCCGGACAGTCCGGTGGCGCGGATCATGGAGCGCCCAATTGCTGCCCGGCGCTTCGTTCGTCGAGACCTGCCGAGCATCCTCATTGGCCGTTGCCCCCCAACGCATCAGGAGTCAGGGTCCCTCTTCATGGCGGATATTGCCCAGCCACCGGCCAGCGTGCTCTCGATCGTCTGGAACTCGCCGTTCTACCGCGCCGCGACGCTGAGCCTGCTTCTGGCCGGGACAGGCGTGTCGGCGGCGATGCCGCAATTGACGCTGTTTTTCACGCAGGAGCTTGGGGCGTCACTGTCCCTGGCCGGGCTGTACTACCTGACCAACCTGGCCGCGCCGATCGTCGGATTCCAAATCGGGCGGATGTCCGATCGGCAGTCCGACCGGTTGCCCCTGCTCCGGATCTGCGGGCTGATCGGGATGGCGGGATGGCTGGCGATGGCGGCCGCGACCCAGATGTGGATGGTGTTCGCGATCAGCGTCGTCGCATTGAGCGTGTCCGGCGCCACCGGCGCCCTGCTGTTCGCCGCGGTCCGGGACGAACTGAGCCGGAAACCGACCGCGGCCGATAACCGGGTCGTCTCAACGGTTCGCCTGGCCTACACGATCGGTTGGGTGGTCGGGCCGGTCTGGGGGTCATTCTTCGGGTCCGTCGTCGGGAGCCGGGTTCTGCTGGTCTCGGTAGCGCTGCTCACCGGCGCCCAGATCCTCCCCCTGATCCGGCACCGGGTCGCCCGCTTCGTCATTGCGGCGCCGCGAACCGTGGCGGCGGTGGGGCGTCGGGGCGAATTCCGGGCAATGGTGCCGCTGCTGATGTTCGCCGGGTTGTGCAGCATCGCGGTCAGTGGCGACACCCTGAAGTTCTCCTACCTGCCGATCTACATGGACGAGGAGTTGGGGACGTCCGACGCCGTCCGTGGGACGGTCATGGCCACACTTCCCGCGACCGAGCTGATCGTGATGCCGCTGGCTGCCGTTCTCGCTGACCGGATCGGCCCGTGGCGCGTGGTCGTGGGCGGGATGACGATGGGCGTGCTTGCCAACCTGTCGTTCGCGCTCAGCGACGGGGTCATCGGGTTGTTTGCCGGGCAGATCCTGATGGCGGGCGTCTGGGCGACCCTGGCCGGCCTGGGCGTGACGGTCGCCCAGCAGCTCTACCCACAGGGGGTCGGAGTCGCTTCGACGATGTTCTTCAGCTCGCTCGCCCTCGCGTCGACGATCGGTGGGCTGGTGGCGGCGGTCGCCGTCGGATCGCTCGGCCTCCCGCAGATCTTCTTCGTCCCGACGGTCCTCTGCGCGCTCGGCGTGGCCGGGCTGGGCGTGCTCGGCGTCTGGCATGCCCGCTCCACCCGGGAGTTTGTCGGATCAGACCTTTCACCCGGGAACAGTCCCCGGTAAGGCTCCAGACCGCTGGCTGGGCTTCGCCGACGAATCTCATCGAGACTTCGATATCCCGCCGGTTCTTGCCCACGCTCTGTCATCGACAGATGTCCATGGCAATTCGACGATCACGGCGTGTGTCGACCGGTATCCGCGATTACTGGCACAATCGCACCGCGTCCGGCGATACCGGATCACGTTGATGTTGAACGACCTGCTGGCGCATGAATCTGCTGCTCGACGATGAGAACAGGGAGCGGGATGGTCTTCGAACTCAGTATCACCCAGGCGTTCATCGACCAGCTCTATTCACTTCCGGCAGGACAGGTCCGGCTCATCAACCGGAAGCTGGATGTGCTCCGGGACAATCCGCTCCCCGACGGCAAGCAGCGCAAGCAGCTGAAGCATCAACGCGACCGAATCTACCGCCTTCGCGTCGGCAACTACCGGGTGCTCTATCACTTCAACTCGACCCTCGTGCGGCTGCTCGGGGTCGATGCGCGTTCCGATGTCTACGAGGGCATCGACGACCTGGTGGTCGAGCCATTGCCCCGGATCGATCCACTGGAGGCGGCAGAGGTCGATGCGGCGGATCTCGACGCCGAGATCGCCGAGACCGGCGCTGCCCCGTCTCCCTGGCTCGCCACCGATACCACTCCGGGCGTCAGCAAGGATGATGGGGGAGGACCGACCACCGAGCCGGGACCGGCCCTGATGACCCCGCTGACGCATCCGATCACCGCCGACCTGCTGGCCGCGCTCAAGGTCCCCGAGGCGGAGTGGACGAAGCTGGAGGGGATCGCCACCCTCGACGACCTGATGCTGGCGGAGATCGACGACCGTCTTCGGGACCGCCTGTTCCACGTAACGTCCGAGCCGGACATCGACCAGCTGCTCCAGGCGCCGGTCTTTGAGTTGAGCAGTTCACAGGACCTCGAGAAGCTGGCGGACGGCGACATCATCGAGTTGCTGCTTCGCCTGGACGAGACACAGGAGCGGCTGGTCGCGCTGGCGGTGAACGCCGGTGGGCCGGTGATGGTCAAGGGCGGCCCGGGGTCGGGCAAGACGACGATCGCCGTCCGGCGGGTGGCGAAGATCATCGAGTCGCTGCGGGCGGACGGGATCGAGCAGCCCCGCATCCTGTTCACGACCTACACCAACGCGCTGGTCTCGACGACCCGGCAGCTGCTGGCCCGGGCGCTCGGCGACGACGCCGGGCTGGTCGAGGTCGTAACGACCGATTCGCTGATGATGCGGGTCTACCGGGCTGGCGGCAACACCCCCAATATGACCGGCGGGCAGGACGTCCCGCGGCTGATGCCGAAGGCGCGCAAGGCGGCCGGCCACCCGCCGGGGGAGGGGCCGATCGCGAAGATCAGCGACGCCTACCTCGAGAACGAGATCATGTCGGTCATCGTCGCGCGGGAGATCCCGGACCTCGCTGCCTACCAGGGCATCGAGCGCAGCGGACGGCGGGTGGCCCTGCGGCGGGCGCAGCGGGAAGCGGTCTGGGCGGTCTGGGAGGCGCTGGACAAGGAGCTCGCGGCGCAGAAGAAGATCACCTGGCCGATGATGCGCCGCCGCGCGGTCGAGCTGGTCCGTGCGGGAGGTGGCGCTCGGCCGGCGGACTACGACGCGATCCTCGTCGACGAGGTCCAGGACCTCGATCCGACCGCGATCCGGTTGCTGACCGAGCTCTGCCCGGCGCGGAGCCGCCTGTTCCTGACGGCCGACGCCAACCAGAGCATCTACGGCGGGACGTTCAACTGGCGAGCCGTCCATGCCGACCTGCGCTTCCAGGGGCGATCCGGCAACCTGACGCGATCCCACCGCACCACCTACGAGATCGTCCGGCTGGCCAGCCGCTACCTCGCGACGGACCCTGACGCGCCGCTGGACGAGATCGCCGCCCGGACGGTCGACGACGGGACGGCCGAGCGGATCGCCGACCAGTTCCCCCGCCGCGGTCCGGAGCCGGTGATCGAGACGATCGCGAAGGCCGAGGACGCCCCCGACGCGCTGGCCCGGTTTATCCGGGCGCAGACCGTCGCGCAGAAGGTCGGTCCCGGTGGCGTCGCGATCCTCGTCCCGACCATGTCCTACGGCGAGACGCTCAGGCGGGAGCTGGAGAAGCTCGACATCCGGGCCGAGGCGGTCCGGAAGGACGAGATCGACCTGTCGTCGCCGACGGTGAAGATCACGACGCTCCAGTCGTCCAAGGGGCTGGAGTTCCCGGTCGTCGCCATCGCCGGGCTGCACGTCGAGATCCCGCCTGGCATCCAGGGTCGGTCCCCGGAGGAGCAGACCGAGGAGTGGCAGCGCCGCCGCCGCATCCTCTACGTCGGGATGACGCGGGCCATGCGCTCGCTGCTCGTCCTGGTCCCCGCCGAACCCTCCCCGTTGACTGCCGGGCTCGTCGCCACTGAGGTCAGGGAGCTGGCGACGGTCTGATCATGCCGGGAGAGACCGGCACCGGAGCGGGAAATTACGAGTCCAGGTCAGGCCGGTATTCCAGCTCCAACAGAACGGACGCGATTCAGAACATTGGTGTAACTGCAACAACGGGATCCGGGAATCACAATGGGTGATTTTCCGGATCCCCCTCTGGGCAACCCCTCCGCATACTCCGAGACGGGCCGGAATTCGACCGGCCGCTATCGGGATTCACCAGGGGTTCATGATGTTCCGTCTCGTGTCGCTGACGTTCACTCTTCTTCTCCTCCTTGGTCTGCTTGCCCCCGCCAGTGCGCAGGACGCATCTCCTCCCGCCACGACCGACCCGGGGACCTTCACCCTCGGACAGCTTGCTGGCGACGCCTTTACCCTGCTCCCCGCCGCACCGGAGGACGACGTTTCGGTGATCTCCTTCGGGCCGGTGGTCATGGGCGAGTACACCGAGCTCGGCTTCGTGGTCGCCAACACGACCGATGAGCCGATCGGCCAGGTCGAGGTTGCCGCCGAGGTGCTCAACGCCGATGGCGATGCGGTCGGCGAGATCGACATGTCGGTGATCCAGCCCCCGGTGATCGCGCCGGGCGGCTACGGGATCGTGCTCGGGACGCTTCCCCTGGAGGCAGCAGGGGAGGTGGACGCCACGATCGAGCCGGAGGTTTCCTGGAGCGAACCCGCGGACGTGCCCGGGATCGGTTCGCCGGAGATCACCGCGCTGACCAACGGGGACGATGGCATCAGCGGAGTGGCCGTCAATCACACAGGCGCTGAACTCCAGGTCGTGTCGATCGACGCGATCTGCTTCAATGAGGGCGGCGCGATCACCCAGGCCCTGACCGGCTTCACCGACGGCGGCGCTTTCAGTACGCTGGCTGACGGCGCCGAGACGACGTTCACCCTGGAGTTTCCGCTGATGAACCAGGGTCTGCCCTGCGACCACGTTCTCGTGGCGGGTAACGGCCTGATCTTCTCGTCGTCCCCTGCACCCGAACCCGCCATCCACTGACTCCGCTAGTCGAACCGGAGGCGCACTGATCGGGAGGATCTCCGGCTTGGGTACTCGTCAGATCTACGTCGTCCTGCATCCGGAAGCTACCCATCACGTCGATCAGCTGGTTGGCGGCTGGTACGACAGCGATCTGACCGACCGGGGTGTCGCCCAGGCCGGTCGGATCGCTGACCGGCTCCGGTCTCTCATCCCGGCCGGGGAATCGGTCGACCTCACCACGTCGGATCTCCGGCGAACCGTTCAAACAGCCGATGTGATCGGTGAGCGCCTGGGCGTCGTTCCCGTCGCCACGCCGGACCTGCGCGAGAAGTCGTACGGCGTGGCCGAGGGCCGGCCGCAGCCGTGGCTGGACGAGCGGTTCCGCTTCCCGCCGCCGGTGGATGGGCGGATGGATCACTGGGAGGGGATCGACGGCTCCGAGACCCGCCGCGACATCGCGACCCGCGTCTACCGCGCGATGGACGGGATCCTTGCCCGCCCGGCCCCGCATCAGGTGATCGTCACCCACGGGTTCGCCCACACATTCGTCGTCGCCCACTGGCTGGGGATGCCACTGGAAGCGGCCGACCGGATCGGGCTGCGGACGACGAGCGGCGCCATCACCCACCTGCGCGAGGACGACGTCTTCCACAATCGCGGTATCGTGATGCTCAACGACGCATCCCACCTGTAAACGCGATGCCGCGGGGAGTCAGCGGACGGGTCCCGGACGGCGAGGTGATCGAATGGATGGTGAGTCCACCACGGCCCCTGGCGCCCGGATACCCGTCGCCTGCAGCCTCGACGACCTGGTGCTTGCCCGCCGGTCTGACCAGGTCCGACGGGAGTTGTTCGCCGGCGCCGAGGAGCGGATCGAGCTGGCCGACGGCTACGCGTTCCGGTTCCCGGCCGGGGGCGAGTGGAAGCGGCGGATCGACGAGTTCGTCGACGTCGAGCGCCGCTGCTGTCAGTTCTTCCGGATCGAGGTCAGCTACGAGCCCGGGCTGGGCCCGATCTGGCTCCGGCTGACCGGGCCGGAAGGCACCAAGGCGTTCGTCGCGGAGACGTTCTGATCCTGTCGGCACAATCCGGCGAAAGAGGGCAGCGGTCGTGGATCAGGTCATCGTCCGGTCAATCGTCCTGTTCCTGCTGGCTGGCCTCTGCGAGATCGGCGGCGGCTACCTGGTCTGGCTGTGGCTGCGGGACGAGCGGTCGGTCTGGATCGGGATGCTGGGCGGACTGGTCCTGTTCATGTACGGCGTCCTGCCGACGCTGCAGCCGGAGTCGGCGTCGTTCGGCCGGGTCTACGCGGCCTATGGCGGCGTGTTCGCCGCGATGGCGCTGCTCTGGGGCTGGTAGGTCGATGGCGTCCGGCCCAATCGCTACGACGTGATCGGCGCGCTGGTCGTCCTGCTCGGCGTCGAGATCATCATGTACGCGCCGCGCGGGTAAGATGGCCAGAGGACCAGAACGTGGGGACGAGGGAGTCCGGGATGGCGACGACGCCGAACATCGTGCTCGTAATGACCGACCAGCAGCGGGCGGACTTCCTGGCCAGCGACGGCTTCGCGCTGGACACGATGCCCTTCGTCGACAGCCTCGGCGCGGGCGGGACGACGTTCCGCCGGGCCTACACCCCGACGCCCGTCTGCGCTCCGGCCCGGACCAGCCTGCTCACCGGTCGCTATCCCAAGGTCACGCAGGTCCGGCAGAACAGCGCGACGGCCCATGCGCGCCACGGCGGCGACCTGATCGACGTGCTGCGGGAGCGGGGCTACGCCGTCCACCTCGCCGGCAAGAACCACAGCCACCGGCCGGGCGGCGACTTCGATACCGCCGCGTCGTACATGCACGAGGGTGGCGGCTTGTCCGATCGCCGGTCGGCCGAGGACGAGCGGTTCGACGGCTGGCTGCGCGACCTCGACCACGGTGTCCACCCCGAGCCGACGCCGTTCCCGCTCGAGTGCCAGTTGCCGTACCGGATCGTTTCCGACGCGATCGCCGCAACGGAGCGACCAGCGGAGAAACCGTTCTTCCTGTGGCTGTCGTTCCCGGAGCCTCACAACCCCTACCAGGTGCCGGAGCCGTACTTCAGCCTGTTCCCGGAGGCGGACATTCCGAACCGGATTGGCGGCCCGGAGACGATCGACGCGCTCGGGCCGAAGGGGCGCTGGCTGCAGCGGCTGATCGCGGAGAAGCGGCCGGGCTACGACGAGCATTGGCGCCGCTATCGGGCCAACTACTGCGGGATGCTCCGGCTGATCGACGACCAGGTCCGCCGCTTCGTCGAGCACCTGAGGGCGACGGGGCAGTGGGACGACACCGTCCTCGTCTTCTGCTCCGACCACGGCGACTTCGCCGGCGACTACGGCCTCCAGCGCAAGGGCGCCGGGCTGCCGGAGTGCCTGGTCCGGGTGCCGCTGGTCGTCTGCGGGCCGGGCGTCCGGGCGCAGGTCGCGGCGGACGAGCACGTCTCGCTGGTCGACCTGATGCCGACGATCTGCGACCTGGCCGGCGCGCCGGTCCCCTACGGCGTTCAGGGTCGGAGCCTGTGGCCGCTGCTCTCCGGCTCAGGCAACGACCACGACCCGGCCGCGTTCCGGAGTGTCCATGCCGAGGTCGGCTTCGGTGGCGCGCCCTACGGTAAGGACGAGCGTCCGCCGCTGCACTTCACCTACGAGGGACCGACCTTTGACGAGCTCAACAGCTGGACGATGAGCGGCACGATGAAGATGGTCCGGATGGGGCGCTGGAAGCTGGTCGTCGACGCCTGGGGCGACAGCCACCTCTACGATCTGGAGACGGACCCCGGCGAGCTCCACGACCGCCACGCCGACTCAGAGTACCGTGACGTCCGTCTCACTCTGACCGAGGAACTGTTGCGTTGGGCGATTGAGACGGACGACGACTTACCAATTGCCCGCTACGTTGCGACGCTACATGGTTCGAATCGACTTCATCGCAGCACTGTAGGGCAAGGACCGGGTAGATCACACATTTCATGATGGAGGACCGCAGGGACCTGACGTTGGTTGGTCGGTCCGAGACGCCGGCCATAAGCATAGAATGAAGGCTAACCGTGGGGCTTCCTCGCAAGGGCACTAGTTGATGATGAGACGACCTAGGTACCTGCGCAACGCCTGGCCTGTTCGGCTAGAATAGACCGTGAGTCAAGTTTGTTTGATATAGGCTTGATGATAGAAGGAGAATGTTTATGACAGATACTGATACCTCTCCTCGGAAGCGCAATCCACTGCTCAGAATTCACGGATTTGGGCCTATATTCGATGGTGTAATCGAGTTAGCTCCGCTAACGATTCTTATAGGCCCGAATAACTCCGGGAAAAGCTATGCCGCTCAATTGGCTTATGTACTGAGCAAAACCTTGACTGCCAGTTCGTCATCTAGATATAGCGCTAATATGAGCAGTTTGGTTGAGGAGGTTTATCGAGATTATGTGGGTTCAGGAGGAATTGAATCAGCGATCACAGAAGATCCGAATCTGTTGGACGATGACCCCGCTATCCGCGATGCATTTTACAAGTTTGTCGAGTTAAAAGAGCGTGCTGTCGCCTCGTCGCTAGATGAGTTCTTCAGTACGCATGTGTCTCCATTAAGTGGCGAATTGCTGGAACAGCTGACGAGCCCGACTATCGAGTTGGTGGGTGAAGCGTCTGCTGAGCCGCTGGTAAGGATTTCTCTAAGTGGCGGGCATTTTGTAGCTAGCATACAAATTGAAGATATCGCGTTCTCTGCTAGGCACTTGCCCAAAACGTTAAGAGACGTCTTCTCCGTTAGAGAACTGGGGAGGGTTATATCCGAACGGGTATGGTCTCAAAAGATGGAGGAATATGGTCTGTTTGAGGCTGGGCACTACTATCTGCCCTCTTCCAGATCTGGCTTTTTGACAGCCTGGCCGCTTATATCTTCGGTTCTTGTTGACATTGTTCGGGGGAGACTAGGGCACGAGCCGATCGAATTCGCGGGGTTGCAGGGCGTTGCGGGGGACTTCTTGCAGAGTTTAGCAGGAGCCCGGCCGTCTTCTCTGCGTCGGAGGCGAGGTCCACGCTCTAGGCCCGTTCTTTCCATGCAGGCACTTGAGGAAACCATCCTTGGAGGACGAGTGGTGATGCAAAATGCTAGAAATGAGTTAATGTACGATACAGGGGGAATAAGAATTCCAGTCGAGAAGGCATCGTCTATGGTGGGCGAGCTTGCGCCACTGGACGTGTTTATGCGAGATCTTCTTCAGGCCGGAGATCTCTTGGTCATTGATGAACCAGAAGCCCACCTGCATCCACAGAATCAGCGTAACATGGCCAAGGTCATTGTGCGATTAGTTAATGAGGGTATACGGGTGATATGTCCAACGCATAGTTCTCTCATACTTCATCAAATTAGCAATCATATTGTGGCGAATCAATCCAATAGCACGGATATAGAGAACATGGGATTTCTGCCCGTGGATATGCTTGACCACACTAAGGTAGCGGTATATTCATTCAAGCAAGGGGAATATGGAACCAACATAACAGCAATTACGGTGGAGGAAGATTATGGAATCCCGGAGGACGATTTTGTAGAAGTTGCAGAGCAGATCGGACTAGAGACATTGCGAATTGAGATGTCAGCGGCTTCCGAGGATCCTTTGGAGGTAGAGAGTTGAGAGAGTTCGCTGCAATTCGTGAAGGACACGACGGACATGGCTGTTTGGTGCGGCATTGTCGTGTCAAGACCTCGTTGCTTTTGGTTACGTCTGAAGCGTCCCTTGTAGTGTCTTGTGACGACTGTCAGCTTTTCGGTCCGACTGAGAAGAAGCCGGACTTTCTGTTTCTTGCTTCAAAAGAACGGCCGTTGAAATATACTTGGGGGGTCGTTGATATGAAGGGTCGCATAGGCAAAGTCGACTCAACTGTTCAACAGCTCCAAGCGGGAGCTGACAAAATAGCGTCTCACCAAGGTTTTGGGAGAGGAGTCGGTGTTAGCGCGCTTCTTCCAATCGTCATTTACAATGGTAAATCACGTGCCGCGGATCACTTGGCGTATAGAGGAAAGAAGGTTCGATTCCAAGAGCGAAGCTTCACCGTGGTCGTTAAGCGGATGTATTCTGGCCTAAAGATAGAAGACTGTGGATTCTGAGGCCTTGTACAAATAACTCACCCATCATTACGACAAGGGCTAGACCTAGCTAGGAACACTGGGCTCGTTCATGTATGGAGAACGATTAAGCCGTCCTCCACGGTGACGTCGAACGTCTCGACCGACTCGTCCTCGCCGTCAATTGTGGCCTCGTCCGGGTCGCGCTCAACCGTGACGTCGTACCTCTTCACCCGGGTCCGGTGGGGATTGAAGATCGAGCGGCCGGTCAGGATGTCGAACTCCCAGCCGTGCCAGGGGCAGCGGACGATCTCGCCGTCCCGCGCCCAGACGTACTCGCCCGGCGCCGAAGGCATCGTCATCCCCTTGATCGAGCCGAGGCAGAGCGGTGCCGCCTGGTGCGGGCAGCTGTTCCGCAGCGCGTAGAACTGTCCGTGGACGTTGAACACGCCGATCGAGCGGCCGCCTGCTTCGACGATCCGCCGCTCTCCCGGCGGGACCTCGCTCACCCGGCCGACGACGTGGCGGGTCATGAGCCAGCCGCCGTGGCGTCGACCTCTGCTGAAGGTGCCGCCGGCAGCCCGAGCCACTCGCGGGCATTGGTCGAGAAGATCCGCTCCCGCAGCGCCGGGTCAAGCCGCGGGAAGGCATGGGTAGGGGAGTCGAAGTCCCAGTGCGGGTAGTCGCTGGCGAACATCAGGATGTGCTCGGCGTCCATCATGTCGAAGATCTGGAGCAGCTGGCGCGGGTCGTCGGGGTTCTCCAGCGGCTGGCTGGACAGGCGGACGTGGTCGCGCAGGTAGGCCGACGGCGCCTTCGTCACCCACGGCACCTCCGATCGGAGCGCCTTCCACTCGGCGTCCAGCCGCCACATCAGCGCCGGCAGCCAGGCGACACCCCCCTCGACCAGCGTCACGCCCATGCCGGGGAAGCGCTCGAAGATGCCCTCGGTCAGCAGCGAGACGAGGTGGGCCTGGAAGGCGAACGACAGCCCCGTGTGCCACTCGATGTAGTGGGTCGGGTAGCCAGGCGACGGCTGGACGTTGATGCCCATGCCGTCCGTGCCGGGGTGGATCGCCAACCGGAAGCCGTGCTCCTGGCAGGCCTCATAGATCGGGTGGTACTGGCGCTGGCCGAACGGGGCGCGGGCACCAGAGTCGGTCATGACATGGACGAAGTGCGGGTGTCCGGCCCAGCGGGCGATCTCACGGGCGGCGGCGGGCGGGTCCTGGGTGTTGATCGTGATCGAGCCCTTGAACACCCCGTCGGCGTTGTACTTCGACAGCCAGGTGTCGGCCAGCCAGTCGTTGTAGGCAGCGGCGATCGCCGTGCCGAAGTCGGGGTCGGGGTGGACGTTGGCGAACGCGCGCGGCATCAGCACGGCGTAGGCGACGCCGTACTCGTCGATCAGCTGCTTGCGGAGGAAGTCCGGATCGGAGCCAGCCGGGCCACCCTGCGGCGGGTTGCTGTCCAGCCGCGAGCCATGGACGGGGTTGCCGAAGAAGCCGCGCCCGCCACCGCCGTAGCGGTCGCGCCAGGGCTGCCTGAGGTACTGCCGGATTTCGTCCGTGTTGACGGGGTAAGGGTGGACGTCGCAGTCGACCAGGCCGGCGCGGCCCGCGGTAGCCGGGATCTCGGTGGTCATCGGGTCCTCGATCGCGCTCATGAATCCTGGCCTCCCGTGGTACCCGGCCCGACATTGGGCCGCCTGAGGATACGCCCGTGACCCTACCATGCCCGTCGCGGCGCGGGAACAGCGGGCCGGATCAGCGCCTTGTCAGACCAGACAGACGGAGCGCGCACCGGGAATGGTCCTCCGGTGCGCGCTCCTGGGTGCGATTTGGTCGACGGTGCTGTGAGCCTACCGGTCCGGCTGATCCGACAGGCGGACCCGCGGCGTCTCGCCCGACGGCAGCGTGACGGGCGCCGTGGTCTGGTCGATGACCTCGACGTCGGTCCGGGTCACGGTGCCCGTCACCTCCCGGATCTCCTCGACGTGCTCCTTGGCGATGACCACTTCCTCGACGACGTGAGCCTGGGTCGTCACGTCGACCTCTTCGCCGTAGACCGTGACGCTCACCGTCTCGTCGAAGCCGACCAGGTCGCGAGCGGTCGCCGGGCGGTCCACTGCGACGCGCTGGACCCGGACCCGCTCCTCGGTGACCGGAACCGAGAGCGTCGCCTCGTGCTCGGTGACGTGTGACGTGATCCGGACGGAGCCACGGTCGACCTGGTGCCGGGTCGCTTCGAGCTGCTCCTCGACCACCGGGACACGGACGGCATCGTCATCGGACGCCGACGAGATCATGGAATCGTCCGACCTCGTGGCGACCGCCGAGGTCGTGGTGGCGGCCACATCCTCCATCGGCGCCTCGTCGTCCATGTGCTCCCACTCCTGGTGGGCCACGGCGTCCTCTGTCACATGCAGGTCGATCCGCTCGTCGGTGTGCGATTCCACCGCGTCGACCGGGACCCGGATATCGCGGGCGAACCAGCCGCCCTTGCTGATGATGAAGAACCCGTCCTCGATGGCCTTCACGCCACCGAGCAGGGTAGCGTCCGAGGTGTAGACCTCGGTGCCAGGCTGGACGACCCACCGATCCGTCTGGGGCGCCTCAGACCCTTCGCCTCGCCCGCGAGCACGCCGATTCGCATTCTTTGATCTTGATTTCGCCATCGTGCCGGTCCTGTCCATGGCAGTGCCTTTCGATCGGCACCCGAATGCGATGGATGAAACACGTTGTATGCCAGCGGTCCGAAGCCGCAATGTCCCGGAAACTGCATGATCGACCATCCGGGGGCGCTCGTCCTGAGCGCCCCGGATGGTCGGGAGGAGCGGGGCGGGGAACCGGCGGGTTGTCCTCTCGTCCTGCGTTTGCGAGCTAACCGGTCGCGAGGTGTGAGCCGGACAGATGCTGCACCGGTCAGGTGACGGTGCCGGAGTCGGGGTCGACCATGAGGGACGAGCAGTCGACGGCCTCGAAGTCCTCGCCCCGGATCCCGTCCTGCAACAGGTGCAGATCGTCGTTGTCCCAGCGGTCGTCAGGGACCCCTGAGAGAAACCAGTCACTGCCGTTGTCGGCGAGAAACATCCCGTAGGTCTGCAGCGCCCGGAGGATCACCTGGTTGGTCTCCGAGAACCCGTCGATCCCGACATCGGCCCGGAGCCGGAACCGCTGGCCCATCGCCGGGACATCCGGGTCGTCGGTCGCGCCGGCATGGTGGCGGGCAGGCCAGACGTAGTCGTCGCGGGTCAGCGACGCCGGGAACCGGAGCGCGTGCGGGATGACGCCGGCCTCGATCTCCTCGTAGCGGACGAGTCCGGGAAGGATCGGCAGGCCGGCGGCGTCGGCCGATGTCCACGTGTCCGGGCGGAGCTCGCTCGATCCCAGATCGAATCGGGTCCCCACGAAGGCGTGCCAGGAACCATCGTCCTGCGGGTGCGCGTCGTACAGCTCGAACAGCAGGTTGGTCCCTTCCTGCACGACGATGACGTGTCGATCGCCCTCCCCGCACGAGCCTCCCTCGACCGGGACACCGACCGGAATCGGGTACGGACCCTCGTCGCTCTCTTCCGGCACGTCAAAGGTGACATCGACCAGCGGCTGGTCTTCCGGGACCCGCATGAACGGGATTCCGATCGGGGACCCCTCGTACAGCCCCGACGCGAAGTCGGGGTGAAGCCCGGTGTCGAGGCCGATGCTTGCGATCCAGGCGTCGGAGCGGTCGGCCACGGGCAGGTCGTCAACCGGGGTGTTCCAGACGTCGTCGGCCGGGAACAGCGTCGTGCCCTCCGGGAGCACCCCGACATCCGGGCTGTCGTAGGTCGTGACACAGTCTTCGCCGGCCGCGACCAGCCCCGGGTTGACCGGAGCCAGCCACCGGCCGGGAAGCGCGGAGACCGCAACCGCCCCGATGCCTCCGGCCATGAGGTGTCGGCGGGACGCTCGCGGGCTCAGTGGATCCGTAGCCATGCTCGACCTCCTGCGACCGTCGTGGTCCGCGAACGGGGACGGAATGGGGCGGCCGGGCGGTACCGCCTGATTTGAGCGTATGGGCGGCAGACGACGGTAGCGTGAGTAATCCTCCCCATTCGCGATCGCGAACGAGGAGGATGTCACACGGGTCTGGGGATACTGGATGGAGTGACTCCGCGTCGGACCTGTCGCTACTCGATGACGAGCCGCATGAAGCGCTTCTTGCCCGAGCGGAGCAGGACGACGGTGCGGCCGGTGAGGACTTCGTCCAACGGGTGGTCGACGTTCTCGACCTTCTGGTCGTCGATGCTCAGGCCGCCCTGCTGGGCCGTCCGGCGGGCATCGCCGCGCGACGAGGCCAGCCCGGCCCGGACGAACGCGTCGGCCACGCTCAGGGTGCCGTCGACCTCACCGGCCGGGATGGTCACCGTCGGCAGGTTCGGGTCGTCGATCATGCTGGCGGCCGATCGTGCTCCGGAGAACAGCGACCGCGCCGCCTCGCCCGCCGCGTCAGCTGCCGCCCGGCTGTGGACCAGGGCGGTGACCTCGGTCGCCAGCACGCGCTTGGCCTCGCGCAGCGCCGCCGGGTCCTGGACATTGACCAGCTCGGCGATCCGCTCGTCGGGCAGGAACGTGTAGAACCGGAGCAGCTTCTCGACGTCGCGGTCGTCGCAGTTCACCCAGTACTGGAAGAAGTCGAACGGCGACAGCAGATCGGCGTCCAGCCAGACGGAATTGCCCGCCGTCTTGCCCATCTTCTCGCCGGTCGCGGTCGTCAGCAGCGGGCAGACCATGCCGAAGACCTTGGCACCATCCGCCCGCCGGACGAGGTCGACGCCACCTACGATGTTGCCCCATTGGTCGGAACCGCCCAGCTGGAGCAGACACCCCTCCGTCCGGAACAGGTGAAGGAAGTCGTAGGACTGGACCAGCCGGTAGTTGAACTCGACGAAGTTCAGCCCGTGCTCCAGCCGGTTCCGGTACGTCTCGGCGGCCAGCATCTCGTTGACCGAGAAGTGGCGGCCGATGTCGCGCAGGAACGGGATCCAGCGAATGTCCAGCAGCCAGTCGGCGTTGTTGACCATCAGGGCCGCCGGGTTGGGCGGGTCCTGGAGGAAGCGGCCCCCCTCGAAATCGACCAGCTTGGCGAACTGCGGCAGGATCCCGGCCAGGTTGGCGTTGATCTGGTCCAGCGTCAGCACCTCGCGGGTGCTCGTCTTGCCCGTCGGGTCGCCGACCATCGCCGTACCGCCGCCGCCCAGCGCGATCGGGCGGTGGCCGAAGCGCTGGAGCGTCGACAGCATCATGATGCCGAGCAGGCCACCGGCGTGGAGCGACGTCGCGGTCGGGTCGAAGCCCTGGTAGAACGTGACCGGCCCGGCGGCGAAGGCGGCGCGGAGGCCGTCCTCGTCCGTGACGTCCTGGACGAAGCCCCGGGCGCGCATGTAGTCCAGCGGGTTGACCCCGGCGGCGCGCGCGATGGAGATCGAGTCCTGCTGGGTCATGACGTCGGCGGCCTCTGCGGTGGTCACGGTCGGGTCCTCGTGGTGGGTGACGGGCGGATCATCGGACGATCCAAACGATAGCACGGCCCTCCAGGGCAAATCGTCACGACGATGCTACTCGAGCGACTGAAGCCTCCGGGCTTTTCGGGGTGTAACCAACGACGTCGTGTGCCTCGGAGGGACCAAGTCATCGGCCTGATCGGTGGCGGCTGATCCGATTGACACCGGAACCCAGGTTCGCTAATTCCTGATCTGCCCGGGGGCTCTAGCCCCGGGAACCCGGCGAACGGCCCGACCGGGAACCGCTACCGCCGCCGTCCGCCCCGGCGATTGGAATTGTCGTCTTCCGGGTAACCGGCGCCGATGAGCGTGGCCCGGTCGGCGTTGTCGCCCTTCCGGGTCAGGGAGATCAGCTTGTAGTCGTGGCTCATGTCACGGTCGAGGAAGCCGTCGTCGATCAGCTGGTCGAGCAGGTTGCCGATCTTGGTCGGCGAGACGTCATCCAGCGCGCCGTACTGGGCTGACCGATCGTCGCGGACGCTACTCTCGACCGAGCCGGACAACAGGCGGGTCAGCCCTGTCTTGCCCATCTGGAACGGCAGGGTCCGGACCGCCTCAAGGACCTCCATCGCGTCGTTGGCCGTCGTCCATACCCGCTTGCCCCCCTTGCCACCGGACTTGCCCCGGGCGACCGTGCCGGAGCAGACGTCGCAGGCGGTCCCGCAGGCCGGGAGGCGCTGGCCGAGGTGGGCGGCGATCGCCTGGTGGCGGCAGCGCTGCCCGGAGGCGTACTCCATCACCTGGGCGACCCGTCGGACCGCTTCGGCCTGTGAGCGGTCGAGGACGTCCATCATCCGGTTCTTGACCGTTGCGTCGGCAGGTAGGAGCTCCAGGCAGACCTGGCGGTTGCCCTCCCGGACGCCCAGCTCCGACTCGTTGTCGAGCAGCTCGGTCAGGATGGTTGGGGTCACGCCCAGCGCGTTGCAGGCGGTGATCGTGTCCAGCTGGCCGCCGGCGACCCGGCTGCCGTCCCATGACCAGCGGACGTGCTCCCGCCATGGCAGTTGCCCGTCCGGCGTCTCCTCGGCGGAGAAACCGTCGTGGGGCTGGAGCCCGAAGGACATCGGCGCGTCCGGGTGGCGGCGGACCAGCCCGGCCTGGGCAAGGATGCCGAGCGCGACCCTGGGATCGACGTCTTCGATCTCGTTGTTGTCGGTGTCCAGCGATCCGGCGGGGAGCAGGTCGCGCGGGTCGAGGATCGCCCACTTGCCCTGCGCCATCGCCCGCAGGTTCAGGTAGACGCGGCGCAGCGCCGGGATCGTGATCTGGTCGCGGCGGGACTGGCGCGTCAGGTTGGTCGAATCGTAGGCGCTGTAGAGCAGCACGCAGCGGGCCGGTTCGCCGTCACGCCCGGCGCGCCCGCTCTCCTGGGCGTAAGCCTCCAGCGAGCGCGGCGGAGCGAGGTGGACGATGAACCGGACGTCCGCCTTGTTGACACCCATCCCGAAGGCGACCGTCGCGGCGACCACCCGGACGCGCCCCTGCATGAAGGCGTCCTGGTTGCGCGAGCGCTCGTCCGGCGCCAGCCCCGCGTGGTAGGCCGCTGCAGCGACCCCGCGCTGGCGAAGCGAGTTGGCGATCTGGTCGGCGTCAGCCCGGGAGCCGACGTAGATGATCCCGGCGCCCTTCTCGCCCTGCGCCACCTCCAGCGCCCGGCGGACCTTCTCCTCGCGGTTGGCACACTCGAACGCCGAGAAGTACAGGTTGGGCCGGAACAGGTTGACCGTCATCAGGTCCAGTTCGCGGCCCAGCGCCTGCCCGATCTCGGCGCTCATCCGGCGGGTGGCGGTCGCGGTGATCGCCAGCACGCTGGGGTCGTTGAGCGCCGGCAGGATCTGCGGGATCTGGAGGTAGTCCGGCCGGAAGTCGTGGCCCCACATGCTGATGCAGTGGGCCTCGTCGACGACGACCAGGCTGGTCCCGGCCTGGCGCATGGCGTGGAGGAACGTCCACTGCCGCAGCCGCTCCGGCGCGACGTAGACCAGCTTGTAGCGGCCGGCGGCGATCCCGTCCATCGCCTCGCGCTGCTCGGCCGGGGTCATCGTGCTGTTGACTAGGACGGTGCGCTCGCGGATCTCGTCCGGCAGCGACTCGACCTGGTCCTTCATCAGGGCGATCAGCGGCGACAGGACCAGCGTCACACCGGGCAGCAGCATAGCCGGGATCTGGAACGTCAGCGACTTGCCGGCGCCCGTCGGCATGATCGCGATCGTGTCCTTGCCATCGAGGACGTTGGCGATCACGGCGGCCTGGCCGGACCTGAGGTCGTCGTAGCCGAACGCCCGCCGGAGCAGGTCGTAGACCTCCGGGTGGCGGTCGTGGAGATCGGTCGGTTCCTCGGCCGGCGCGACCTCGAGGTCCGGCTCCTCGGCGGCGACGCGGGAGGTGGTGCTCCGCGGCCCGTCGATCGGTCGGTCGGGAGCTGGTCGGGCGGCGGCCCGCGGCCAGTCCGCCGGGAGTCGGGAGGCGGCCGGCGGCAGGATCGTCGCCGGGGCTGGCCGACCCAGGCGTTCCAGGATCGGAGCGACGACCGTGCGGTCACGCTGTCGCTTCGCCTGCTGACTGCGGGTCTCGAACTCGGCCGCCAGCTCGTCGGCCTGCCGGTCCCGGCCGAGTGCCCGGGCGATCTCGCTCGCCCGCTGGAGCGTCAGCCCCTCGCCGTCGGCACGCAGGTCCAGCGCCTCCCCGAACCATTGCTCCGCCTCGTCGTGATTGCCCGCATCGAGCGCGACCTGAGCGAGGTCCAGCCGCGCGGTGGTATCGCCCGGGCGAACCGCGATCTGCTCGTGGGCGTGGCTGGCGATCGTCTCGCCATCACCCGTTGCCCGGGCGATATCAAGCGCGAGGTTCTGCACCGACCGCATGTCCGGGTCGGAGTCGAGCAGGCCAGTGGCGATCCGGGCCGCCTCGTCCGTGCGGCCAGCTCCCAGCAGCGCGACCGCCAGCTTGACCCAGCCGGTCGTCGACGGGCGCTCCTCGGCGCGCCGCTGCAGGATCGCGACCGCTTCATCGTTGCGGCCCGCCGCCATCAGGAGCGCCGCGCGTTCCTCCTGAGCGCGCACGGTCGGTCCGCTGTACTGCTCGATGGTATCCAGCCACTCGGCCGCCTCGGCCAGCGCGTCGCGGGCCCGCAGGTAGCCGACCCAAGCCCAGCGCTGGTCGGCAGTCAGCCGGCTGGCGTCGCGCGGGCTGAGGAGCTGGTCGGCCGTGACCGGATCGCCATCTCCGCACGGGCGCACGTGATCATCCGTCGGCTCACCGGGCGAGCGGTCGCGGAAGGCGATGCGGGGTGGGGCGATGGCCACGGGCGACTCCTCGGGGTGTTCGTACAGAACGTGTGTTTCAGATGAAAGAGTATACGACCCATGGACGATCGGTCCGGACTCCGTCGCCACAGGATCGGGTCCCGGCTGGCATGATTCGCCAACGCGCCGTCATGATCTGGTGACGCTTTTTCGCTGTAATGTCCGAAGTCGGACAGACACCGGCGGCAATGCACCGGCGGCAATACCCGGACGTGAGCAGGACAGGCAGGGACGGAAGCGATGTTTGGACAACAGGGGCCGGGTGGACCCGGCGGACCGGGCGGACCGGGTGGCGCGATGTCGCTCTGGCAGCAGACGCGGTCGCAGCGCTGGGCACTCCTCGTCGGCCTGCTGATCGGGCTGGTCATCGGGGCGACGGTGACGCTGCTCTTCAAGCCGCTGATCATCGGCCTGATCGTTCTGGCGCTTGGCCTGCTGATTTACCGGGTAGTCCGGGCGGTCCGCGGCGGTGGCGGGGCGGGTGACGCCGAGCCACGAGTTCGCGGGATGATGGTCACCGGGCGGTACGGCGAGACGATGCGCGCCGGCAGCACGGTCGACATCAGCGGCCGCAACGTCGACGACGACCCGGTGACCGTCCCGCGGCGGGCGGCCCGGGCCTCGGTGCGCGAGGACAAGGTCGAGCCTGTCGTGGCGACGCCCGAGGTCCGGCGCGGGCCGGAGTATGATGCCGAGATCGACGCGATCCTGGCCAACATCGACCGCCAGATCGCCGACGAGGGTGCCGCGCCGCGGCGCCGGCCGGGCACTTCTCCAGGTCCGTCCGATCCGTCCAAACCGTCCCGCAGCGATGCCTCGCGGGTTCAGGATGCCGACTGGTCCGAGCGATAGCCGCCTGAGGCGCGGGCTGCCAATGCCGCCCCGCGCCGCCTGACGACGCGCCCGGAACCCGTCACGGCACCGGGAGAAGCGTCGCTGGAATCGCTCGACGTCATCATCGCGCTCGGTCTCGTCGCCTTCGTCCTCGGCGCGCTGCTCGGATTCATCGGGGCGGGTGGTGCCGGACTGGTCGTCGCGCTGCTCTCGGTCGGCTTCGGCCTGCCGATCCACCAGGCCATCGGCACCTCCCTGGCGGCAATGCTGTTCACCTCGGTCGCGGGGGCCTTCTCCCATTACCGGGAGGGCAACGTCGCGATCCGGGCCGGCCTGCTCGTCGGGATAGCCGGCGTGGTCGGCGCCGCGGCCGGGGCGCAGTTCAGCCAGTACCTGCCCGAGCGCCCGCTGACGATCTTCGCCGGGCTTGGCCTGTGGTTTCTCGCCTTCCTCGTCTGGATCCGCACCCGGTTCGCCCGGCAGGTCGCTCCGCCGCCCGGCGAGCAACTGCCGGACGTCGATGCCTCGCGCCGCCTGCCGTCGCTGGGACTCGGCCTGGTCGGCGGGACGCTGTCGGCGCTGCTCGGCGTCGGGATGTCGCCGTTCATCCAGCTTGGGTTGCTGGTCGTCGCGAAGCTGCCGCTGCGGCAGGCGCTGGGCACGACGATGTTCGTCCTGGTCTTCGTGTCGGCGTCGGCCGCGACGACCTTCTCGACGGCCGGCGATGTCTCGGCCCCACACCTGATCGGGACCGTGATTGGGCTGCCGGCCGGGTCGTTCCTCGGCGCCCGCTACACCGCCCGGGTGCCGGTGATCGTGCTCCGGGTCGCGATCGTGGCGACACCGGTGGTCGCCGGAGCGATCCTGCTGCTCAGCGCGTGACGGTGACTGAGGCATTGGGGAAGCACTGACCGTAGGTCGGTCCAAAGTCGACGTGGTCGCGAGCAGACCCCTCCCCGGCTTTGGGTTGTCGCTCTGGTCGGCCGCACGGCTTCAGCGCCACCCGGCCCGAAGAGGGGTTGGGGGAGAGGTCAGACCCCCGGGGCGACCTTGTCCCCACTAACCACCTTGTCAGACACAACCCGCGATAGCCCTGGCAGCGGGCAATGGCAAGGGATCGCCTCTGCTGTGATCTCGGCCAGACGAGGGGACCAGAGCCAGTGATCGCTGTTCCCGGCACTTTCACCGACTGGATCGAGCAGTCGCACGGAGACGACGGCCGGGAATGGCTTGCATCGCTTCCGGATACCTTTGCCGACCTGTGCCGTCGCTGGGATCTCGCGCCTGACGGTGAGCTGCGGCACGGCGGCAAATCGCTCGTTCTCCCGGTCCGCGCGAGCGCTGGTCCGGCAGCGCTCAAGGTGACGTGGATGGGGCCGACGACCCGGGAGGAAGTCGCGGCGCTCCGGCACTGGGACGGCCGGGGGATGGTTCGCGTCCTCCGCGACGACCCCGCCGTTGGCGCCCTCCTGCTCGAGCGGCTGGACGCCGAACCGCTGCTCGCTGACGTGCCGAATGACGAGGCTGCCCGTATCTTCGGCCACCTGATCCGGACCCAGTCCGTTCCGGCCATGCCCGGCCTGACCAGGGTTGAGGCGGCACTCGCTGAGTTGGCGGGGAATCTTCCCGGATTCTGGGAGGAAGTCGATCGACCGTACTCCCGGGATGTGCTGGACCGATCGCTCGCCTTGGCGAGTGAGCTCCAGTGGTCGGGGCGGCCCCGGATGGTCAACTGTGACCTCTACGATGACAACGTCCTCTGGTCGGGCCAGCACGGTCACTGGGTCGCGATCGACCCCTGGCCGATGGCAGGTGACCCCGAGTACGGTGTGGCTCAGTTGCTCTGGCGGCGGGTCGACCGGATGCAGTCCGTGGCCGATGTCGACCGGTTTCTCGCGATCCTCTGCGATGCCGGCCAGTTGGATCCGGATCTGACGCGGGCATGCGCCTGGATACGCATCACCGATTACTGGCTCTGGGCGCTCGGGAACGGCCTGACGGAGGACCCGCGGCGGTGCGCTCGCCTGCTAGAGTGGCTGGGCTAAGGCTCCGGCGATTCAGGCAAGGGCCGATGCGTCGGTGATGACGCCGTCGGGGATGGGTTGATACCGCCAGCAGGTCCCGGACACCAGACAGCCGGCCTGGGCCGTCGCGATCGCATAGACGGCGGCCGGCGCCGGCTGCCGGTTGGGCAAGCCGACCCGGACGGTGTAGACGGATGCGCCGGACGCCCAAGTCACATAGCTCTCGAACGTCGTCCCGTTGGGATCATTCAGCGTCCAGGCACTGGAGATGTCCCCGAACGTCGGAGCGCCGACAAGCGGCGTGATGGCGTAGTTTTCGGCCGGCGCCGTTGCGCTCTCCACCACGGCCCGGGCCTGCTCCGGGGTGCCGTAGGTCGCGGCGTAGGTGTAGATCTCGTAGAACCCGCCGGTCGCCGTCTCCAGGTACTGGTAGATGGCGTACTGTGAGACCAGGCCGGTCGCCACCTCCTCAGCGGTGTATGCCTCCCGCTGGTCGGCCGGCTCGGCCGCGTAGGCCCATGCGGACTGGCCGCCCCGGATCACGTAGAACCCGCTCTGGTACCCGGAGGCGGTGCCGGCGAACCGGGCCGCTTCCAGGCCGGGGCCGGTCATCGGCGGGGTGCCCAGCGCCTGGATCGCGGCGACCGCCTCGGTCAGGAGCAGGGTGGCGATGTCCAGCTCGGCGCCGCGGGACGGGCTCATATCCCGGGTAATCACCGAGATCCCGATCCCGATGGTCCCGAGGCGGGCGGTCAGGTCGAGGCCAGTGGCGGTCGTCCCGTCGGTGTACTCGACGGGTGGGACCGAACTCGCCGTCGCCCAGTCGCCGAGCGGAATCGTGACGCCTTCGAGCGGGGCGGAACCCTCCTCGAGGAGGTTGAATCCCGCCCCCGCCCCCGCCGGGTCAGTGAACTGGTAGGCGTAGGTTTCGACCTGGGTGACCGGGGCGTAGGCGCCCGTCTCGCGGTAGTCAGTCTCCGACGCTTCGTCGATCCAGCTCACGCCGTAGTGACGAACGAATCCGGCCGCTCGCAACCCTTCGACCGTGTCCGGAATCCCGCCGCCGGACCAGTCCGTATAGGCGTCGATCGAGTCGAGGTCGATCGGCGACCCGCCGACCATGTCGGCCAGCCCCGCCTCCTCCAGGTCCCGGATCCCGGGCAGCAGCGCGGCGAGGTCGAACGGCGACACGGCCGGCCCGGTTTGGGCCATGGCGCCCGGGGTCATGCCGAGGCCCCCGACGAGGACGAGCAGCGCGAGCAGGACGACCGGGAGGCGGACGACCGGGCGGGTAGGGGACGGCATTGGATCTCCTGCGTGGGCGCGGGCGGCGTCTTGTGGCGTCAGGCGATGACCGTCTCGGTGCGCCAGATCGGCCGGGTCAGGCAGGTGGGCCCGCCGCCCCGGTTGTGGCTGATCTCGTCGCCCGCATAGGTCAGGACTTTGATCCCCTCGGCTTCCAGCCGCTGGCGGGACACCTCGTTGGGCCGCAGCATCACGACGAGGCCCGGCCGGATCGTCAGGACGTTGCAACCCTGCGTGCTGAACTCCTCGTCCGGGATCTCGACCAGGCGCCAGCCGCGGTCAGCCAGCTCCTGGACGAAGGTGACCGGCATCAGCTTCGGGTAGCCGATAGCGAGGTCGCCGGCGACCGGGCTGAGCAGGGACAGCAGGTGGAGGCACTCGTCCGGACCGTTCCAGTACGGCAGCGAGACGGGGATGATCGTCACGCCCAGTTCGGCCGCGTCGAAGATGGCCTGCAGCTGCCGGATGCCTTCCGTGTTGGTACGGTAGCCGACGCCGACGGCCAGGGTCCGGTCGTCCAGCCACATCGTGTCGCCGCCCTCGACGGTGCCCGGTTCCTCGATTCGGCCAATGACCGGGATGCCGAGATCGCGGTAGACCAGCTCGGCGAGGGCGGGCTCCTCACGGCGAACGTGCTTGCCCATCCGCAGGATGACCGCGCCTGCGTCCGTCATGATCGACGGGTCGAAGGGGAAGATGACATCGTGCTGGGCGGGCGTTTCCATCTCCGGCACGATGATCTCGATACCCTGCGCGGCGAGCAACTGGCGCAGCGCATCATGCTCCCGGGCGGCGAGTCCGTCGTCGATCGGGTGGACGAAGTTGAACCGCTTCCAGTCGTCGTCGTCGCGCGTCGACGGTGGCGTCCACATGATCAGCGTGCGAAGCTGCGCGGTCATCGTGTGACCGCCGTAGCGGGTCAGGGTCGTCGTCATGGCGGGTCAGCTCCGGTCGGTCAGGTTGGCGGACGATGGACGGGCGACGGCACGATCGTCCGATGATAGCAGTGATTTCCGGGAGCTCCATTCGATGCGCGTCGCCTGGTTCGACCCCTTCTCCGGCGCCTCGGGCGACATGGTCTTGGGGGCACTTATCGACGCCGGCCTGCCCATCGAGACGCTCCGCGAGGGGTTGACCGGACTGGACCTCGGTGGCTACAGCCTGACCGCCGAGCGGACGACCGACCGCGTGATCGCCGGGACGCGGGCCCGGGTCGAGATCGACGACGACCGGCAGCCCACCCGAGCCTGGCGGGACATCCGGGCGCTGATCGCGGGCAGTCGGCTGCCCGATCCGGTCCGCGAGGGAGCGCTGGCGATCTTCGGCAACCTCGCCGAGGTCGAAGCCGCGATCCACGGCGAGCCGATCGAGCGTGTCCACTTCCATGAGGTCGGCGGGGTCGACGCGATCGTGGACATCTGCGGCGCCTGTATCGGGCTGGCGGCACTCGGCGTCGAGGCGGTCTTCTCCGGTCCGCCGCAGGTCGGGAGCGGGATGGTCCGGAGCCAGCACGGGCCACTGCCGGTCCCGGCGCCGGCGACGACCGCACTGCTCGCCCGGGCAGGCGCGCCGATGGCCGCGCCCCGTCCCGGCATGGACGCCACCCCAGCCGAGCTGCTCACCCCGACTGGCGCGGCCATCCTCACCACGCTGGCTGAGTTCCGCCGGCCGGCGATGGTCCCGGTAACGGTCGGCTACGGGTATGGCACAAAGGAGCTGCCCTGGCCCAACGCGCTCCGGGTGATCGTCGGCGATGCTGCCGGCCCCGACGCAGCCCTTGAGAGGGTTGGAGAACCGGACGAGGTCCTGATCGAGACCAATATCGATGACATGAACCCGCAGTTCCTCCCGGTCCTGCTGGAGCGGCTGTTCGACGCCGGAGCGCTGGATGCCTGGCTGTCACCGATCCAGGCAAAGAAGGGGCGTCCCGGAACGATGGTCAGCGTGATCGTACCGATCAGCGGGCGGGCTGCCGTCGAGGAAGCGCTTTTCGCGCACACCACGACGCTGGGGCTCCGGGCAACCGTGATCGGCCGGCGGCGGGCGGACCGCGACGTCATCACGGTCGAGACGCCGTGGGGTCCGGTTCGCCTCAAGCGGCGCCGCCGGGGTGATGACGTCGACCAGGTGATGCCTGAGTTCGACGATGTCGCCGCGATCGCCCGCGAGCATGACCTGCCGATCCGGACGGTCTGGGAGGCGGCGCGGCAACTGGGAACCGCCTGACGGGTGGATCTCGGTGACGCCCGGGCAGGCAATCGCAGCGAGATCGGGAGGTGACCGCGAGGCGCCGCACCACCGCCCGGCAGGTGTTGCGCAAAATTGGTCCCTGATCTGGAGCGCTTCGATTCAGAAACGTCCGTTGACTTCCCGGAACATTTACAAACAATGCGAAATCCAGGTATGGATCGTGCTTTTCCATACTCGGGCGCTGGCTGGCGCCGGGAAGGGCAGAGGTGCTCTTCCTTTCCCTCGGGAGGGACAGGGGAACATGCAGGGTCCCGGTTGAAGAACCGGTCCTGCCCAGGGTGGATGCTCCGGGAGGGGTCCGGGAGTACGGGCAGCGGGAGCCAGCGATGGTTCCCGGCAGGGCGTGGGGGCGCCCTGCGGGCGGGTGATCGATCTCCGCCCGCCTGAGTGCCATCCTGTGGGTTCCATAGAACGTCCGGCGTCATGGGTTGGCTGCCCGTGGCGCCGGGCGTCCTTTTCGGAAGAGTCCGGGTCGAGTGCTAGGCTTCTCTCATGAGCATCCTTACCCAGCATCCTGCCAACCATGACTGACCACCACGAAGATGATCGCCGGCTCACCGGGACCGTGCCGGACGGTGAGATCCACCCTGAGGCAATCTCGCTCGTGGTGCCCGTCGCCGGTGGGGAATCGCTCTCCGACACGCCGGGACCCGATGCTGCCCCTCCTGGCCTCGAAGAAGAACTGGCGCGATTTGGGGACCGCTACCCGTTCGCGCTGGACACATTTCAGCGCGAGGCGATCAGCCATTTCCTGCGCGATGAATCCGTCCTTGTCGCTGCCCCAACCGGCTCCGGCAAGACGGTCGTCGCCGAGTTCGGCATCCACCACGCGATCGGCCAGCCGACCGGCCGGGTGTTCTACACCACGCCGATCAAGGCGCTGAGCAACCAGAAGTTCCGCGACCTGCGGCAGATCTACGGCGCTGATGTGGGGTTGCTGACCGGCGACGTCAGCGAGAACCGCAACGCCAGGATCCTCGTCATGACGACCGAGATCCTGCGCAACATGCTGCTCCAGACCCCTTGGGAAGTCGATGACGTCCGCTGCGTGATCTTCGACGAGGTCCATTACCTCGCCGATCAGGACCGGGGCACGACCTGGGAAGAGGCGATTATCCTCTGTCCGTCCCACATCCAGTTCATCTGCCTGTCCGCGACAGTCTCCAACGCCGCCGAGATCGCTGACTGGATCACGCATACCCACCGGCCGATCCGGCTGGTGACCCACCTGCGCCGGGCCGTCCCGCTGGCACTGGAGTATTTCGTCGACGGCGAGATCCAGACGGTCGTCGATCACCGGGGCGACCTCGTCAACGACTTCAGCCAGGACCGCGGCCGTACCAAGCAGGATCGCCGGATGCAGCGGCGCGGTGGTGTGGGTCCGTCCCGGACGCCGAAGTTCGATCGGCAGCGTGACGAGCCGCAGCCGCGGGACATCGTCGACCAGCTGGAGCGGGAGCGGCGGCTACCGGCCATCTACTTCCTGTTCAGCCGCAACGACTGCCAGAAGGAAGCCGAGGGGTTGGCGGCGGCCAGGCCGCCGCTCGCGACCGCGGAGCAGACCGCACAGATCGATGAGGTCGTCGCGTCCGTCCTGCGGGACCTGCGGCCAGAGGATCACGAGCTTGAGCAGGTCAAGGTCATCACCTACCTCGTCCGGCGGGGAATAGGGTTCCACCACGCCGGGCTTTTGCCGATCCTCAAGCAACTGGTCGAGGTGCTGTTCGGTCGTGGGTTGATGCAGGTGGTCTTCGCGACGGACACGCTGGCCCTCGGCGTCAACATGCCGGCCCGTACCGTCGTGATCGGCCGCATGTCCAAATGGGACGGGCGCCGCCGACGGATGCTGATCCCGAACGAGTTCCAGCAGATGGCTGGCCGGGCCGGCCGCCGGGGAATGGACCGGTTCGGCCACGTCGTCGTGCCGTTCTCGCCATTCGTCCCCTTCAAGGAGATGCTGGAGATCGCGACCGGGCCGCTGTTGCCGGTGCGGTCCGCGTTCGCCATCCGCTACAACACCGTCCTGAACCTCTGGGATCCCCCCGAAGGTGACCGGGTCCGGCAGTTGCTGCAGGAGAGCCTCGCCGCCTTCCAGGGCAACCAGCGGGTCCGCGAGCTGGAGCGGTACCTGCTCGAGATCGGCGGAGACATCATCGGGGCGCAGCAGACGATGTCTCCGCCCTATGACGAGACGGAGCGTGCCCTCGGTAGCTACCGTGATCTCGTCGCCGCGCTCACCGACGTCCAGGCCAGGCTCAGGCAGGCGCGGCTGGATCTCGACGTTGCCACCGAGACGGCTGACGACCGACGCCCGTGGACCGAGCCGGGCCGCCATATCCTCCGCCGGCTGTTCCGACAGGAGGAGCCGGGCATCGTCGTCCACGAGCGGACGCACGGCTGGGGCGTCTTCCTTGGCCGTGGCACGTCGGGCGGGGCGGGTCTGTTCCTCTTCGGTGACCGGATCGAGGTGGTCCCCGAGTACCGGGACATTGATTTCCTGCCCGACAATGCCCGGGTCACCCTGCCCGATGCGCTCATCGAGCCCGACGAGTCCATCCGGGACGCAACGAAACTGGTGTCCGCCGATGCGTTGACCGCGATCCGTGCCGAGCTGGACTCACTCGACCTGCCCGATCTCGACGCCCGGCTCGCCGAGTTCCGCCAGACGGAGGGCGGACGACTGGAGCGGCGCAGGGCCCAGCTCGCCGCCCAGGTCGCGGCCCTGGAGGCTGAGGAGGAGGACCTCGTCGCCCTCCGGGCCGCGCATCCGCTCGACGACCGTGCCGTGCGGCGCCGTTACCAGGCCGCGATGGCCGGCGTCGATCGCCTTCACCAGGAGCGGGCGGCCTTCGAGCAGTTGCTGGCGCAGGAGCAGCAGGCGGAGCAGGACCGGGTGCGTGGCGTGATCCGCGGTATCCGCGATGTGCTCCACCGCTTCGGCTACCTGCACCGTGGCGTCCCGACGGAGAAGGCCGACATGCTGGCCGGTGTCTTCGACGAGGACGGTCTGATCCTCTGCGAGCTGCTCGATCGCGGATGGCTGGACCACCTGCTACCGGAAGACCTGGCCGAGCTGTTCTCGTGGTATTGCTTCGACCGCGACAGCCGCTACGCCAACCACTTTCGCCTGCCGCCCGCGCTGGACCGGCTCCGCGAGCGGCTCGCCGAGCTGGAGCGCGACATCCTGGAGGAGGAGCAGTCTCACGGGCTGGAGATCTCGTCCGGTCACAACGGCTCGTTCTACGGGCCGGTCCGTGCCTGGTGCCGCGGCGCGTCGATGGCGGAGATCGGTGAGACGATCGAGCTGAGCGAGGGCGACCTCGTCATCACCTTCAACAAGACGATCGACTTGATGCGGCAGGTCCGCGACATGCTCCGCGACGTGATGGATGACCATCCGCTCATCCCGGCGCTACGGAAGGCGGAGGGGCTGATGCGGCGCGGCATCGTCGAGCAGTCGCTGACGCTCGGCTTCGCGGCCGAGGAGCAGCCCGAGGTGCCGGTCGAAGGGGCGGTCGACCCGGAGGCGACGCCGGCCATCTAGGGCTGTGGGTGGTTGCCTCAGGATGTCAGTTCAGGACAACGGCGAAGCAGGACAACGAAAGGCCGCGACCCATTGCAGGTCGCGGCCTTCTCGTTGCTCAGCGTTCCCGGCCGGAAGACTGGAAGACTATCCCTGGAACGTGGCGTCCAGCGTGATATCAGCGTTGCCCATCATCAGCTTGCTGATCGGGCAGTTCTTCTTGGCGTCCTCGGCGGCCGCCTTGAACGCGGCCTCGTCGATGCCTGGCACCGTCCCGGTGAGCTTCAGCCTGGAGTACTTCACCGTGAAGCCCGCGTCGTCCTTCTCGATGCCGACGGTGGAGGTCACTTCCAGCCGGGTCGGCGGCGTGCCGGCGCCGGTCAGCCCGAATGACAGGGCCATGCCGTAGCAGGACGCATGGGCGGACGCGACCAGCTCCTCCGGGGACGTCTTGCCGTTGGACGCCTCGAACCGGGACGGAGCGGTGACCGTCAGGTCCTTGATCGCGCCACTGGCGCCATTGATGACGCCCTGACCCGTGGGGCCATCGCCCTCCCAGATCACCGTTGCCATTCGTTCGATCGCTGCCATTCACGTTCCCTTCTGGTTGGACGGATCAGTATTTCCAGGCGCTGTCCGACCGGTTCCGGTCGTCAGAGCCGACGCGACAATAAGCGCACGCCTGCTGCCAATGCTGCCATCAGCGCGTAGCGTGTGCTGCGCCAACCGGGCGAATCGGTTGGGCCGGTTAGGCCGGCGACGGGTCGAGATAGACGGTCTTGACCTGCGTGAAGAAGTCCCGCGCCGCCTTGCCCTGTTCCCGGCTGTAGGACGAGCTGCCCTTGTAGCCACCGAATGGGACCTGTGGTTCAGCACCAGCCGTCTCGCTGTTGACGTGGACGATGCCCGCCTGGATCTCCCGGACGAAGGTCATCGCGCGGGTCAGGTCCCGGGTGAACAGCGACGCCGACAGCCCGTAGCGAACCCCGTTCGCCACGGCGACCGCCTCGTCCAGCCCGTCGACCGGGATCACCCCGAGGACCGGGCCGAACAACTCGTGCTGCCCGAGGCGGCTGTCCGGCGTCACGCCATCGAACAGCGCCGGCGCGACGAAGTGGCCCCGGCTATGGCCATTACTCGCCATGCGCTCACCACCTACCAGCAGGTTCGTGCCGGTCGACTTCGCCTTCGCGACCTCATCAGCGACCGACTCTGCGGCGGCGGCGTTGATCAGCGGACCGATCTGGGTGTCGCCATCGAGCCCGTTGCCGACCTTGAGCCCGCCGATCTTGTCGGCCAGCCGCTGGGTGAACTCCGAGGCGATGGCGCGGTCGACGATGGCCCGGCTGGTCGCCGTGCACTTCTGGCCCGTGCTCATCATCGCGCCGTTGATCACCTGGGTCAGCGCGTGGTCCATGTCGGCGTCCGCCAGCACAATCGCCGGGTTCTTGCCGCCCAGTTCCAACTGGACCTTCTTGCCGTGGGCCGTCGCCTGCTCGCGGATGATCTTTCCGGTCGCGTCGGAGCCGGTGAACGACACGGCCACGGAACGCTCATCGGTGACGAGGCCGTCACCGAGCGCCCGCGCGCTGCCGGTGACGACGTTCAGGACGCCAGCCGGGAGCCCGGCGTCGACCAGCGCCTCGGCCAGCCGGATCGTGCAGAGCGGCGCGTCCGACGCCGGCTTGATCACGACCGCGTTGCCGAACGCGATCGCCGGGACCAGCTTCCAGGCCGGGATCGCGATCGGGAAGTTCCACGGGGTGATGATCGTGACCACGCCCAGTGGCTCACGCAGCGTGTAGAGCATCGTCGTCGCCGAAGCCGATGGGTACATCTCGCCGTGGGGCTGGGCCGTCTCGCCGGCGTAGTAGCGCAGGATCGCGACGGCGCGCATGGTCTCGCCGGTCGCCTCCTTGAGCGTCTTGCCTTCCTCGCGGGTCAGCTCCCGGGCGATGTGCTCCACCCGGCTGGCGAGGATCTCGGCCGCCTTGTAGAGGATGTTGCCGCGGGCGATGCCGGGCGTCGCGCGCCAGCCAGGGAAGGCCTCGCTTGCCGCGGCGAACGCGGCGTCGAGGTCGCTGGCGTCACTGGCGGCGTGGAGTGCGACGAGGTCGTCGGTGTCGGCCGGGTTCCGGTTCTCGAACGTCTCGCCGGAGCGGGCCGGAACCCATTGCCCGCCGATCAGGTTGCCGGGGTTCGGGATGTCGGTGGTGGTCGCCGTCATGGGATCTCCAATCACGCTTCGTCGGGGTCTCGCTGCAGCGTACCGTCTCACGACCGGTACCGGCAGCAGGAGGAGGCTCGCCGGAACGGCTCCCGTGCCCGGGATGGCATCAACCGATCGGTTGACCACGTCATCAACGACCGGATCACCACACCCGCCGGGATGATCGATGGCAGCGGGCCGTGTCGAGGACATCCTTGTCGCGTGGCGTACGAACGTTGCCGACCGGTTTCAGGGTCGCACAGGGGAGCAACCATGGCGGGACTATCCGACGTCATCACCGTCGAGCATCTCCACAAGCGCTACGGCGACAAGGTCGCCGTCGACGACGTCTCGTTCAGCGTCCGCTCCAACGAGATCTTCGGCATCATCGGTCCCAATGGCGCGGGCAAGACCACGACCGTCGAGAGCCTGATCGGGTTGCGCGATCCTGACCGGGGTGTCGTTTCCGTGCTCGGGATGGATCCCAAGCGCGACGGGCTGCGGCTGCGCGACCGGCTTGGTGTCCAGCTCCAGGAAGCGGCCCTGCCGGACCGGATGACTCCCCGGGATGCGTTCCGGCTGTATGCGGCGCTGTACGCCCGCACCGTCCCCTGGATGCCGCTGGCCCGGCAGTGGGGAATCGCGGAGAAGCTGTCGACGCCGTTCGGCAAGCTGTCCGGTGGACAGAAGCAGCGCCTGTTCGTCGCGCTCGCCCTGCTCAACGACCCGGACATCGTCATCCTCGATGAGCTCAGTGCCGGCCTGGACCCGCAGGCGCGGCGCAACTCGTGGCAGCTGGTCCGGGATATCCGCGACGCAGGCAAGACGGTCCTGCTGGTCTCGCACTTCATGGATGAGGCCGAGGCGCTCTGCGACCGCATCGCCGTGATCGACGCCGGGCGGGTGGTCGCCCTGGACACCCCGGCCAACCTGAGTCACGGCGTCGGCAGCGTCCCGGCCGTCGCCTTCACCGCGCCGGAGCGGTTTGACCCGGTGGTCCTCGGGGGCCGTGCCGGCATCGGGGACGTGCGCCGCGAGGGCCCGACGGTCCTCGTCACCGGCGGTGAGTACGTGATGGCGGACGTCGCCGTGGCGCTGCGCGATCTCGGGCTGGCGCCACCCGATCTGCGGATGGCGTCGGCCTCGCTGGAGGACGTCTTCATTCAGCTGACGACGCATGGGCAGGCTGACACGACGACCGCGGAGGTGGCCAATGGCTGAGACGACGTTGGGGACGGGACGGGACGCCGAAACGGGAGCCGGGTTCTCTCCGCGCTTCCGGATGCTGCGGGCAATGACGGCGTCGGAGTGGCGGCTGCTCCTGCGCGAGCCGTCCTCGTTCTTCTTCACGCTGGTCTTTCCGATACTCCTGCTGCTCGTCTTCGGTGGCGTGTTCGGGAATGATCCGGCCGATGGCTTCGATGGTGTCGGTCCGATGGACCGGCAGGTGCCGGCCTACCTGATCCTGATCATCGGCACGCTGGCGATCTTCACGATCCCGATCCAGTTGGTGACCTACCGCGAGACCGGCGTGCTGCGCCGGCTGCGGGCTACGCCCGTCCGGGCGTGGATGCTCTTCGCGGCGCAACTCCTGGTCGGGGTCGCCGTTACCGCTGCAGGCACCCTCCTGATGGTGCTGGTCGGCCGGCTGCTGTTCGACTTCGCCATGCCGGCCCGTCCCGCCGCCGTCGCGGCCTGTCTGCTGGTCGGCGTGGTCGCCTTCGGTGCCGGTGGGTTCCTGCTCGCCGCGCTCTGCCGGACCGCGCGGCAGGCGTCGCTGATCGCCAACGTGTTGTACTTCCCGCAGTTGTTCCTGTCCGGGGCGTCGTTCCCCCGGGAACTGTTCCCGGGCTGGCTCCGGACCGCCTCGGAGTGGTTCCCGATGTCGCAACTCGTCATCCAGTTGCAGACCCTCTGGGAGGGCGGAGGCTGGCGGCCCGTCTCCCTGCTGTACCTGGGCGTGCTGTTCTTCGTCGGGATGACCGTTTCCGTGCGCCTGTTCCGCTGGGAGCGGTAGGGCCATGCCATTGAGCGTTCACGACCTGTTCCATGGACCGCCCTTGCCGGGCAGGGATGTCCCGGGCGACGGGCGGCACGGCACCATCCTCCGGGACGCGTCCGACCGGCTCTGGATCCCGTTCAATGTCGTCTTCGGCGCGCTGGCGATCCTCTCAACACTGATCGCCATCTTCGATGCTGATGCCGATCCCTGGCGACGCTGGGCCGGTCTGCCCCTGGTCGCGCTGGCATTTGCCGGATACGGGTGGCTGATCCGCCCGTTCAGAACCGGGGCGCGGCCCGGTTCGTGGAGGGCGGTCGCTTGGTGCGCGATGGCGGTGACCGTGCTGACCGCCCTGCTGTTCGTGCATCCCGGGTACTGGTTCACGTCGTTCGCTGTGTTCTTCCAGCTCTGGATCTTTCTGCCGTTCGGCTTTGCCGCCATCGCCTCGGCTGGCCTGTCTCTGGTCCTCTGGATCCAACCCGGTCTCGCCGAGGGCAACGGCATCGACCTGTCGCCGGTCGGCCTGGCGGTCTTTACCGTCTCGGTCGTCGTCTCGACGATGCTCGGGTTGCTGATCACCGTGATTGCCCGGCAGAGTGGCGAGCGCCTGGCGCTCGTCCGGCAGCTCCAGGCCGAGCGGGCAGCCCGGCTGGATGCGGAGCGCGAGGCAGGAGCGCTGGCCGAGCGCACCCGTCTGTCACGCGACCTGCACGACACCCTGGCGCAGGACCTGATCAGCATCGTCATGCAGCTGGAGACGGCGGCCACAGTGATGCCGGACGCTGGGCCGGGGCGGGCGCCGGTCGAGGATGCCGCGCGGATCGCGCGAGCCGGGCTGGACGAGGTCCGAAGACTGCTCTGGGCGCTGCGCCCATCACAGCTTGGTGATGCCTCCGTCGCTGGTGCACTTGAGCGGCTGGCCGCGACCTGGTCGACGGAGCATGGTGTGCGGGCAGCGGTCCGCTGGGACGGTGAGACGATCGATCTCCCACCGGCCGTTGAGGTCACGCTGCTGCGGGTGACGCAGGAGGCCCTGGCCAACGTTACCCGGCATGCCGCTGCGACGACGGTGGACATCGTGGTGACGGTCTTCGATGACGCGATCCATCTCGATATCCGTGATGATGGCCGCGGCTTCGACCCGGCGGCCCCGGTGCGGTCCGCGAGCGCTGGGGCGGGTGGTGAGCGGGGCGGGCTCGGTCTGGTCGGGATGCGGGAGCGGGTCGCCGCGATCCGGGGTACCCTCGCCGTCGAGAGTGCGCCGGGGATAGGAACGACCGTCGCGGTAACTATCCCCCGGATTGGTATGGACGCTGAAGAGACCGGTCCCTGGTCATTTGGGAATACGGCGGACGGCTCCGGCGCCAGGGACGCGAGGGTGACAGCGGGCGGCGGACCCGGTGCGTGATCGGAGACTCATGGCGACCAGCGGATCCATCAGGATCCTGATCGTCGACGACCATCCCGTCGTCCGGGACGGGATCCGCGGCATGCTTGCCGCCGACCCATCGTTCGCTGTGGTGGGTGAGGCAGCTGACGGCGAGGCGGCCGTCCGGCTCGCGACAGAAATCCGGCCCGATGTCGTGCTGATGGACCTGCGAATGCCGGTCATGGACGGTGCCACGGCGACCGGACGGATTGTCGGTGACGGGCTGTCCCGGGTGGTGGTCCTGACTACGTATGACACTGACGCCGACATCGTCCGGGCCGTCGAGGCTGGCGCATCCGGGTACGTCCTCAAGGATGCGCCCCGCGAGGAGGTCTTCCGGGCGATCCGCGCGGCGGCGGCGGTCAAGGCGGTGCTGGCCCCTGAGATCGCCCATCGCCTGATGGCCCGGGTCCGGACCCCGACCGGGCAACCGCTGAGCGAACGCGAGATGGACGTGCTTCGACTGGTGGCGCGCGGGACGACCAACGCCGGGATCGCCGCCGAACTGCGCGTCAGCGAGGCGACGGTCAAGTCGCACCTCGTCCACGCCTTCCGCAAGCTGAACGTGCCGGACCGGACCTCTGCGGTGATCGCGCTGCTCAAGCGGGGTGACCTCTCGCTGGACGAGGTCACGGTTCCCGGTGATGGGCAGCCTGGCTGAGCGTACTGTCGGCTGATCGGTGAGCAGGAAAAGACGGGCCGGTCCCCAATACAGGGACCGGTCCGCCTGCTCATGATCTGAGGGCAGCGGTTAGTTGCTCTTCAGCCATTCCTGGTAGTCAGCCTCGATGGCGTCCTCCCAGGTCGGGATGTCGATCTGGCCGGTGGTGTACTTGCCCTGGGCCAGCCGGAGCTTGCCGAAGACATCCCGCTGGCGGGTGTTCTCGGACTCCTCGACGACCTGCTGGGCGAGGTGCGGCGGGATGAAGGACAGCCCCTCCTGCGTACCCAGCACCACGTCGCCCGGCATGACGGTGACATCGTCGATCCGGATCGGGATGTTCACGCCGGCCAGCGTGACCTCGCGGATCGGGGTCGGGTCCACGCCGCGGTGGTAGCAATTGAAGTCGTCCAACTCCAGGATCCGGGCGTAGTCCCGGACGGCGCCATTGATGACGATGCCGGCCTTGGTCCGGGCCGCGATCGCGGTCGACAGGTTGTCGCCGATGACCGTGCCGTCCCGCACCTTGCCGAAGATGTCGACGACCAGGACGTCGTTGGGGCCGAGCGTGTCGATCACCCAGTTGTTCTGGCCACCACGGCGCCCTTCGCTCTCACCGATCCGGGCCACGACCTCGTGAAAGTCGGGGCGGACGGGAACGAACTGGGCCGTGATCACGCGGCCGACCAGCATCCGCTCCGGGTGGGTGACCATCCAGTCGCGCGTGAACTGGTACTTGTAGCCGTGGCGGGATTCCATCGTCGCCCAGGCTTCGTCGTTGGTAACGAGCTTCATGCGCTCCAGGAGATCGTCCGGGACCTGCGGTCGACCGTCCGGCAGCCGGTCGAACGGGTTCTTCGGCGTCAATGCCGCGACGCGGTCCGGAGTATTGAAGATCATCCAGCCTGCTCCCTGACCCCCCTCACGCCTGGAGTGGGGATATTCCATCACCGGTCACCGCCTGTCGGTTCCGGTCCCGGCATCCTATCGCAGGTTTGGCATTCTGCAGTGAGGATCAGTCAGGAATATGCAGGATTGACAACCTGGTCGGCACGTCCGGGGCGATGGTTCAGGGCTCGGGCAGGAGCTCGACCGGCAGGAACGCGCCGCGAACCCGGCGGGCCGTCGCATGTCCTCGTGGGCATCCCCAGACCTGGTAGCGCGTGCGCTGGCCGTCAGCGTTGGTATCGATATGGGTGCTCAGGATGGCGAGGCGACGCTGGCAGACGGGGCATGCGGGCGGACGATCGTCGTCCGTCCGCGATGACCGGACTGCCCTGCGCGTGGCGGGTGGCTGGCCTCCGAGCGGGGCAGCTGGGTGATTCACGGCGATCTCCGACTCCCGAGGGTCCACGATCCGGGGGCAGGGACAGCGTCGGCTACTCACTGTCCATCCCACCACCGAGGGGTGGCGGGACTGGGGAGCTGCCGGGCGCGTGCCATATCCGGGGCTGGACAGGACCAGCCGCGCGAGGCGTGGGCGAAGTTCAGCATGCCAGCCGCGACAATGTCCGCACAACAGGAGAACTCGCCTGTTGGTACCGTCCGCTCCGGCCACGTCGCCTATGACCGGTCGCCGGTCGCCGGTTGGCAAAGGCGGGGGCCGCTCCGTTCGCTAGTCCACCATGCGCAGCTGGGCCGAGGTCGGGTGGATCGCCGTCAGGACGGGGCGGGTCATGTGCCCACAGGCGACCACCGCCTGTCCCGGCGCCAGCCCACGAACAGTCTTCCAGAGGCTGTCGTCGATCCCGCTGACCGACTGGCGGAGCTCGCTGACCGCGGCCGGATCGGCGACCTTGTGGATCACCCAGTTGTTGATCAGCGCCGAGACCTGTGGCGCGAGGTGCTGGGGCAGCTGCGTCACGAATGCCAGACCGAGCCAGCGCTTCCGGCCCCGCTTGGCGATCCGCTCGACCTGCCCGAACAGCACCGGCATCCGGGCGACACGGTTGCGTGCGAGGAACTCGTGCGCCTCCTCGACCACGACGAGGGTGCGTGGCGGACCGCCCTCGCCGGTTGACTCCCAGCGCTCGTAGCGGCGCTCCTGGGCGACCTGGATCCCGCGGAGCAGGTCCGCGATCACGATGTTCCGCAGATCGGTGCCGTCGAGATCAGACAGGTCGAAGATGTTGACCCGGCCGGGCTGGAGCAGCTGGTCCAGGTTGAGTGGCCGGCCACCGTCCCCGGTCCGGTCGAACACCCGCAGCCGCTGGAGCCGTGAGATCCGGCCACGCAGCGCCTTCCAGCTGACCGGCGACGTCGGCTTGCGCTCGGCGATCTTGCCCTTGATCAGCTTTTCGTTCTCGACGAGGGGCGCCTCATGGAACGTGAAGTCGGACTTATCGGCGGCATTGATGAACGCGCCGATCAGGTCGGCCATGATGTTGAGCGTCACCCCCGGGCAGCCAACCTCGAACTCGTCCAGCTCGGCGACGTCGACCGGGTTCATCCCGGCGGGCAGGGGAATCTTCCGTTCCGAGACCAGCGTCCGGGCCAGCTCCCACGCCTGGAAGTAGCGCTCCTGCTGGGCCTCGGTCAGGTCGAGGATCTCGGTGACCGTATGCGGGGAGAGGTCGCTGAACCGGAGGCTGAACGGAGTCGTGCTGGGGTGGTCCTCGTTGGTCGTATCACGCCCGACGAGGTGGAACAGGTGGGTGCCCTCGATCCCGGCCGGCGTCCGCTTGTCCAGCGCCAGGAGCCGGATCATGTTGTTGTCAGTCGTCGGCTCATGGACGTGCGTGTACTCACCCTCGACGTCGAGCAGCACGACGGCCAGCCCCGCCCGCTGCGCCTCGCCCAACAGGCCGGCGACGGTCGTGGACTTGCCGCCACCCGTTGTTCCCACGACGCCAAGGTGGCGGGGAAGGATGTTCTTGCTCGTCGAGGGGAGCCCGACCGGGACATCGTCGTGCCCGATAGCCCGGCCCAGCCGGATGTCACCGTCGACCTGGAGGACGCGGGCTGTCTCGGCGTCGTCCAATACGGTCACCGTCGATGATGGCAAGGGCCTGAAGCGTGGCGCCTGCAGCACCCCGCTGACCTCCTCGCCAAGGAGCTCGATCTTCACCCGACCGTGGTACTGGGGCTGGAACGGCTGGCTGCGGACGCTGGTCGTGACGATAAGGCTGGCGTCGGCCCGGAGTCCGTCCGGCTCGGCGAACGGCCCGGCGACGACCAAGCCCAGGTAGACCCGTTTGTCGCCACTGATGATCCGCACGAGTGACTGGCTGGGAGTCAGTGGGATGTTGTCCCGCGGTAGCAGCACGGTAACGGTACCGTCCTCGCTGTTGGGGAGGTCGTACATCGTGTGTCCCACCACACCTGGGCCCATCTCGGCATCCCACGGCGGCAGACCTGCCTCGGCCCGGGTCGCGTCGAGACGGCCCACCGGATCGTGTGGTGGGGCCACCGGGGCCGTATCGTCGAGCGGCGGTGGCAGGGTTGCCCGATCATCCTTCGCGTCGGCCGCCACGTCGGCCGTCACCGTTCGTCCGCTCTCGCTCCAGCGATGGACCATCTTCGTACTCCCCTGGTCGTTGGCGATTGGCCGGACGCTAGTCGCTCACGTAGTTCAGCGGCAGGCCCGAGTCGATATGCGCCTGCTGGCTGATCCCGGTGATCTCGGCGGGAGGGAACATCCCGCGGCAGACCTGCTCGGCGAGATCCAGCAGGAGCGGGAAGGCGCGATGCTCGTGCAGGACGCTGTCGGCGATGGCGATCAACGCTGCCTCGTGGATGCGCTCGCGGTGCCCGTAGAAGATCCGGGGTTGCCCGATCTCCGAGGCCCGGTAGATGCCCATCACGATTTCGGGTCCGATCTCGGCCACGAACTCGTCGACGATGCCCTTCTCGTGAGCGGTGAAGTGGGAACGTTCGGTCAGCGCACGCATCCGGGCAAGCATGTTGTCCAGCACGACATACTCGAGTGGAGCCAAGGCGTTCCCAACGGTGAGAAGCCCGCGCTCACGGCTCTGAGGTGAGACGAAGACGAACCTGCCATGGTCCTGGACCAGGCGCTGAAGGAGCTCCGTGCTCCTGGTCGCCAGCTCCATGCTGCCGGCACCGGTCAGGAGCTCGAACGGGACCGGGTTGCCCGCGCCGAGCCGCCACGGTGCGCTGCTCTCGTTCAGCAGGACCGAGCGCTCGGCGTAGGCGAGGATGCCCCGGCGTGCCAGCATCGACATCCGCTGTTCCGCGAGTCCCTCGTCGGCCGCCCCAGCCTGCCGCTGCTGGATCAGCCTGACGGCCTGCTGCTCGACCGTGCCGGGCGACGATCGGAGATCCCGCCGGAAGAGGCGGTGGCCCCAGGTGCCGCGATCCCCGTGATAGCTGACGAGGCTGATCCCGAGCTGGGTAACGGTCAACGCCAGCGTCTCGTGAGCGACGACCGTGGCGCGTACGGCTTCGACGCCGCCGTTGAACAGCAACGAGCGATGCGCCCCCCGGATGTCATCGAGGGAGAACCGGAAGAAGCCCATCCCGTCGGGGGCGCCGGGACGCCTGGCGATCCGGGGCAGGACCGAACGCCGGATCGCGTCCATGTGGCTTAGCTCATCGCGGGACGCGACGGCCAGTTCCTCTTCCAGCTGGTGATAGAGCGCGACCAGGTCGCCACCCGGTGGCCACGTCGAGAGGTCGAGAGCGGCGTCGAGCGATTCTCCGAAGGTGTCCCGGAACGCCTCGGCGCCGATGAGTTGGGTGTCGGCGAGGATCGGGCCGGATTCGCCCGGCCCGGCGTCTCCCGGGAGGGGCCCGTCGCCAGGGAGGGGCCTTTGCGCGTCATCGGTCATCGCTGTCGGCCTTTCCCATCTGTTCAGCCGCTCAGCCAGTCGACGAAGGTGGGTGGCGGGAGGAACCGCCGCACGAGGCGGCGGGCGTAATCGTCGGATGCGCCGGCCGGCAACCGGTACCGATCCCGGAGCAGGGCGTTGACGTCCCGGACATCCTGCCCGGACTGGAGACGGGTACGGACCTCGTCCATCGGCGCGAGCAGCTCGCAGGCAAGCTCGTCCGCCAGCTGCTCCCGGGCCAGGACCGCCGGCGACGCAGTCCGATTGGCGTCACGGGCGAGCAGGTGGACGAACGGGCGAAGGTCATGCCCCCGGAGCGCGGCCGAGATCTGCTGCTCGATCGACGGAGCCTGGTGCCCGTCGAAGACCGCACCATCGTGATCGTCGATCATCCCGGCGAGGCGGTCGCGCGGGCCGTAGTAATCCAGCAGGAGGTGGGCGACCTCGTGGGCCAGGGTAAAGTCCTGTTCGGCCGGATCGTCGTCCGTATCAAGGACGATGAGCCCGGAACCGCCATGCGCCATCGCGCAGCCGCGGAGCCGCCGGTTCCGGTCGTCCAGCCGCACGCCAAAGCCGTGTGCGTCCATCCAGTCCTGCAAGGTCCCGATCGACAGGCGGGGCTGGAATTCGATCGAGACGGGATGGACACAACTGATCGCCCATTCCACTGAGCGCGGCGTGCCGGCCGGGATACGTGGGTCGGCCCAGAACTGACGTGCGGCAGCAACCAGTTCCGGACGGGTCACCGGGACGGTCGGCCATCCGGGCCGCGCTCGCCGGGCGCGTCGTCCGACGAGAGGTCTCCGTCCGCCGCATCCTGATCGGACGCGGCGGACGGATCAGGGTCATACGTCGCCCGCTCCTCGCTGACGAGGGACGCGGGAGCCAGTTGCTCGCCGTCGTGGTCCCGGGCCGCGGCGAGCATACGACCGACGCCGGGGGACGCTACGAAGGCGGCTCGGGTCTGAACCGCCCGGACGAGGCGCATCAGGGTGAGGTCCGGGACGCCATGCCGCCAGGCGATGGCCTGGATGTCGGCGCCGAACTGGTCGGCGCGCGGCCGACCGCTGAGACCGAGACGATACAGCCCGGTCAGGGTCGTCCCGAGATGGGCGGCGAGCTGTTCCTCGTCCCAGCCTTCCTGCTGCCGGTACTGCTCCAGGACACTGGCCAACTGCCGGTCATCGGTGATCAGCCGGCGGTGAAGCCAGGCAAGGCTACGGTCGGATACCGGGAGCCCGAGGTAATCGTTGTCGTCGTCCTGGGGGACCGGGATCGGGCCCCGCGGCTCGTCGGTCATTGCATGGTCTCCCGGACCTGGCGGCGCAGCCGCTTGGCCACCCGGTCCTTGATCTTCTGGACGTGGTCGCGTTGCCCCTTTTCGGGCAGGGCCGTGACACCAAGCCCCTCCGCGAACGCAGCGGTCGCTTTCTCCCCGTGAACATACTGCAGATCAAACACGATCCTCTCCTCATCCGACGTAGCGACCACATCGCGGACCGAGAGGACCCATGCCCGCGCCTCGCGCGATTCAAGGACCTCGTCGGGCCGAGGGTCGTTGGAGACGAGGTTCCCGATAGCGGAGGCTTTTCCGACAGCATCGTCGTCATCGTCGTCTGCGGGTTCGAGACTCGCGGGTGGGGGATTGCGCTTCGCCCACTCGAAGTAGTTCAGGAGATCGCCCTTGAGGTCCATCGTCATATACCCCCAGAGCGATTTGCCCCGGGAGGGATCGAACCGCTGGGGCTCGTCCCGCATCTTGACGATGATGGCCATTGCCATGTCCCGGGCTCGATCGTCACGCTCTGGACCCGCATGGAGTTGCCACCATGCATTCTCGACGAGGTCCTCGAAGTACCGGATCCACAGGTCGTCGTAGGCGGTGGGGTCGGCGGCGAGCAGACGTGCGTGAAGCTCGAGTCCCTTGGGATCGTTGGAAATCTCCTCGGCGGATGTAGCATCGGATCTCGACATCGGCATGCTCCGCGTTGAGGACGACAATGCGATTCTACCAATGAACATTACCAAATCTCGTCATTGCGCGATATCAAACGGATGCTCGAGCGCACGACGACGAACACATCTGCCGAAAAACGACAGAGCGTGAGCCGATAAACGGCTCACGCTCCCAACTCGATATGGCGGAAATCAGCCTTCCCAGGCCCGGAAGACGGCGCACGCATTCTGCCCGCCGAAGCCGAAGCCGTTGGCGAGTGCCGCCCGGACCGGCATCTCGCGCTGGACGTTCGGCGTGTAGTCAAGGTCGCAGGTCGGATCGGGGGTGTGGAGGTTGATCGTCGGCGGGATCTTGCCGTCGCGGATAGCGAGGATGCAGGCGAGCCCGGAGATCGCGCCGGCCGCGCCGAGCAGATGACCGACCATCGACTTGTTGGCCGAGATCGCCAGCTTGTAGGCGTGGTCACCGAACGCCTTCTTCAGGGCCAGCGTCTCGGCGGCGTCGCCGAGCGGGGTAGCCGTGGCGTGGGCGGCGATATAGTCAATGTCTTCCGGCTGCAGACCGCTCCGCTCCACGGCGCGGCGCATGGCCTTGGAGGCGCTCTCCCCGCTGGGGTCCGGCGCGGTCAGGTGGAAGGCATCGGCGGTGTACGCGCCACCGCAGACCTGGGCGATCGGGGTCGCGCCCCGGGCCAGGGCATGCTCCTCCATCTCCAGGACGAAGATCGCTGCCCCCTCGGAGAAGACGAAGCCGTTGCGGTCGGCGTCGAACGGACGGCTCGCTTCGGCCGGGTCACCATCCCATCGGCTCAGCGCACCCATGTGGGCCAGCGACGTGATCGCGACCGACGACAGCGCGGCCTCGGTCCCGCCGGTGACCATGACGTCGACGTCGCCGCGCTCCAGCGCATGGACCGCGTCGACGAACGCCTGGGTGCCAGCCGCGCACGCAGCGACGGAGGTGGTCGTCGGTCCCTTGATCCCGAAGGTGATCCCGACCATGCTGCTGGCCATGTTCGGCGCAAACAACGGGATCAGGAACGGTCCGACGTGCTTGCGACCCTTGTCGATCGCGTTGCGCGTCTCGGCCTCGATCAACGGCACGCCACCACCACCGGTATTGATCGTCAGGCCGACCCGGTCGCGGTTGTCGTCATCGATGGCAAAACCGGCACTGTCCAGCGCCTCCCGCGTGGCCGCGACGGCGAACTGGGCGAAGCGGGCCATTCGCTTGGACGCCTTGGCATCCATGTGGTCCTTCGGCACGAAGTCCGGGACCTCACCGGCGATCTTCACCTCGAGGTCGCTGGTGTCGAACCCCGTGATCGGACGGATACCCGAGTGGCCGGCGAGAAGTTCCCGCCAGAAGGTCTCGGCTCCGATGCCCAGCGGGGTCACGGCCCCGACCCCGGTAACGACCACCCGACGCGTCACGATACCCACCTCATGTCCTGACTGGCTCCGGGCGCCCATGGGGCAGACAGCACGCACGGCCGGTGGCGACCTGTGCGACCCGGGCACGGCTTGATCGACACCTCAGTGTACGCACGCGGGGCGACCGGCGGCCAACCGGGACGATGAACTGGATCGTGTCAGCGGGCCGGCTTGCCAACCACCAGATCCTGGCCCGGCAGCACCTTTACGTCCTTGCTGATCCGGCGGATGAGACCACCAAGCACCTGCCCCGGTCCCACTTCAACGAAGGTCGTCGCGCCGGTATTGACCATCTCACCAACGGAGCGGGTCCAGTTGACGGGCTTCTCCACCTGCGTCGACAACTCGTGCCGGATATCGTCGAGTGAGGTGATGACCTGCCCGGTGATGTTGGCGACGATCGGGATCTGCGGCGTCCGGAGTGGCACGCGGCTAATCAGGTCGCCCAGCTGGCTGGACACGCGGCTCATCAGCGGGGAGTGGGACGCGATGCTGACGCCAAGCCGGAGCACCTTGCGGGCGCCCGCCGCCGTCGCCAGTTCCATGGCGCGGGTCAGGGCCCGGATCTCCCCGGAGATCACCAATTGGCCGGGGCAGTTGTCATTGGCTACCGTGACGATGCCGTGGTCACCGGCGTCGCGGCAGAGTTCGTACAGCGTCGCGTCATCCAGGCCGATGACGGCGGCCATGCCACCCGGGCGCTCTTCACCCGCGGCGCGCATCAGGATCCCGCGCTCCTGGACGAGTTTCAGGGCGGACTCGAAGTCCATCACGCCCGCGGCGACCATCGCCGTGAATTCACCGAGGGAATGTCCGGCGACCACGCGTGGCGAGATAGCGACGCCATCGGCCGCCGACCGCTCACGGATCGCCTCGAGGGTAGCGATGGACACGGTCAGGATGGCTGGCTGGGCGTTAGCGGTGTCCTCGAGGATCTCGGCCGGGGAGGAGAAGCAGAGGCTGGAGATCGGTCGCCCGAGGATGTCGTCGGCCTGCTGGAAGATGGCTCGGGCGGCGGGGGAGGAGTCGTAGATGGCGCGCCCCATTCCGGGGTGCTGGCTACCCTGGCCGGGGAAGACGAAGGCGACCGCGTCGCCAGGGTGCTCGATTGTCTGCACGGGTGGCCCTTCATGCCCGGACGGGCGCCGGGTGGGTCAAACGCTCGACGGGGACTGGCCGGAACGCGGCTTCGATCGCCCGAATCTATGCATTATGGTGTGCCGTCGGCCGGAACGCCAATGCCGGCGAAAAGGGTGAGACGGCTGGGGCGACGTCGCCCCAGCCGTCTCACCCTGCAGCGGATCAGGATGGGTCAGGTCGTGGCCTCGCCTGGCGCGGGAAGCGGAGACATCACGGACTCCGGAGCCAGTCGCTTCAAAAGATCCAGGCCGATCCGGGCCCGGCGGACACGCTCCCGTGTAAGGGCGATCGCCGTCGGCTCCAAATGAGTCCCCGCCGGGTAGATGTCCGGCGCATTTCGGAGGCCGAACTTCACATAAACCGGGGCGGCGACCCGCACGATTTCGGCGATGTCGTAGTGGCGGATGAAGCCACCGATGTTGTCCGGTACTTCAATGTAGATATCGAGCGGAATGGTCGTCGCCGCGCGGATGGCGGCCAGGTGAGGCAACGAGAGATCGGTGGGGACGTTGTAGGTCGTCATCCCGGCCTCGGCCAGCAGCCGGATCGAGGCCGGGTTGCTGGCTGCCATCATCACCGATCCCTTGAGGATCAAATCCGAGGGGAGCTCACCGACCCGCTTCATCTCGTCGAGCACCCATAGCAATCCCTCGTCGGTGATAAGGACGCTCGTGATGCCGTGGTCGCACGCTCGCTTGACGTCATCAACCGCGTGGACCAGCTGATCCATGCCGCGGATCTTCGGGGCCGCGACCCGGCCCGCGCTCGCCACGCTCATGGCCCCGGTGTCCCAGCCGGAGCGCGGCCCGACGAACAGGCTGAGTTCGATCCCGCGCTCCCTGGCCAGCGCCGCCATCTCATCGAGTTCGTTGTCCGTCAGCAGCATGATCCCGCTGCCCTGGCTGGCACGGTGGATGGGAACGTCGAACTCGGCCGCGGCCGCGTACATCGCCCGTAGCGCATTGGGGCCCTCCACAGACGGGATCTCGATCCGGTACTGCCCACCATCGGCAAAGCGATGGGGCGAATCGGGCAGGCCATGCCCGTCGCCATCCGGAAGGCCTAGGCGGTCCCGGAGGAACGCGCGCGTGCGAGCGACCGAGGTGTCCGGGTAAGGGCTGGCAGGCATCGTAAGGCGTCCTCCGGTCTGGCAACTATCGGCAATCGGACCGTGCTCTCCATTCAGCATCTTAGCCCCCCGGTTCGGCATCCGGAGGCTCTCTGTAATGCGGGGGCAGGTACGGGGCGGAGTGAGCATGCTTTGATCGAGGTGGCCTGCCAACAGGGCCAGCCCCTTGCAGGACCAAAGTACCCGTTCGATTCCATACAGCAAACGCTACAGTCGCGAGTTTGGCGGTGGATTCTCGCGTTCGCTCCAAATCTATCCAAATCGTATAACTCGATGAAATGCTCATCAGGACCTATTGACTACGAGGGAGCGCGGTGTAGAATGGGCTTCGTGAGTGACCAAAGGTCCTGATGTCCAGGTACAAAAGTACTACCTCTGGCGACGGTTGCTCTCACCATGTGTCGCATTGACCCTTGCCAGTCCAACGATTCCTCCGATGTGACGGTGCCTGTTCAAAGACGGGACCATTCGCATGGTTGCTTCGATCGGATGTTCCGCAGGGACTGCGACAAACGTGCCTCGTCCTGGTAGTGAGTACTACCGTGTCGTTAGCATCCCTGGAGAATCACATCATGGCCAGCACGACCAAGGTCCAGTCCATCAAGAGCATCATGGCCGGTGGTGTCTGGCGCTCCCGCCGCGTCGCTGCCGCTGTGGCCCTCACCGCCGGGTTTGCCTTCGGTGTGGCCGGCACCTCCGTTCAGCAGGCCGAGGCCGGCATTGGCTGGTGCATGCGCTGCTACCCGACCTCCGTCGAGGCCGATCAGACCAGTGCTGCGGGCATTAAGTCGATGTACACCGTTCGCCCGTCGGTGTATGCTTCTACCAACTAGGCTCGGTAGAGGAAACAGCGTGGCCTAGGGTGTAGGGCTCGGGGGGAACCGCAGCTTCATCCAGCGGCCGCATTGTCTCACTGGTCAGGACTGGCGATTGAGTTCGCTACCCACAGCATTGCGACTCTACATCCTGATCTGCGGCCTGACCGGCATGGCGCTGGTGGTGATCCCACCGCTCGCCATGCCGAGGTCGTTTTTCGACGTTCCGTGGCTTTCGACGATCATCCTGATGGTGATGACCGTCCTGGCTGTCAGATTCCCTATCGTGCTTCGGGCCCAGGTCGAATTGTTCGTGGTGGTCGTGCCACAGTTCGCGCTGGTCCTGCTCGTTCCGTTGCCTTACCTTGGACTGGCGATAGGTGTCGCGACCCTGGTCGGCTACGTTTTGCTCCGAACTACTGACCCGATTGAGATCGTCTTCAACGTCAGTCAGGCCGTCGTCCATGTCTACACGGCTGGTATTGTCTTTTCTCTGACCCAGGACCAGTCATGGCTGGGACCAGATGTAGCCGGGTTGGGATCCGTCGGGGCGATCGCCCTGACAAGCATCGTACTTGTCACCGTGAACTACGCCCTCGTCTCAGGGGCCGCGTCAATCCAGATGGGCGCCAACTTCTTCCGGGTCTGGAGGACGCATCTCCGGCGCGATCTGCCAACCGAGGCCATGCAGCTCGGGCTCGGTGTCGTGGCAGCTACCATCGCCGTCGTCGAGCCCCTGGTTGTCCCGATCCTCGTTGCTCCGGTCATCCTCGTTTCCCTCTCCTCCCGGCGGGCCTCCAAACTCGAAGCAGATACCCATAACGCGCTGACCCGGCTGGTCGAGCTCCTCGAGCTGCGGGATGCCTACACGGCAGGCCATTCGCGCCGCGTTGCCGAGTTCTCCAAGGTCATCGCGCTCAAACTCGGCTATGCACCGGAAGAGGCCGCAATCATCGAAAGCGCCGGAGAGGTTCACGACATCGGCAAGATCATCATCGATCCGGCCATCCTCCATAAGGTCGAACGGTTGTCTGATGAGGAGTTCAACCTCATCAAGCAGCACCCGGTCTTCGGAGCCAGTATCGTCTCCCGCTTCGCGTCCTACGGCAACGGCCATCTCATGGTTCGACACCATCACGAGCGATGGGATGGCGGTGGGTATCCCGATGGGCTCCAGAATGAGGAGATCCCGATGGGCGCCCGGATCATCGCCGTCGCTGACTCCTACGACGCGATGGTCAGCCAGCGATCCTACCGTGGGGCGATGTCCAAGGAGCGCGCCGTCGCAATTCTGAGCGAGGGAGCCGGCGTTCAGTGGGACCCGGTCGTCGTTGCGGCCATGCTTGACTTCCTTGGCGTCGCGGAGAGCGAGACCTTCAAATGGCCCCAGATCGACTCAGGTCCCGTCCCGGCAAAGGCCGGCGCGGAACAGGTCGCGTCGTCAGTCTGACGACTCTCGAACTCCGGTAGCAGGGAAACAGGAGAGGACCTGGTCAATGCTGACCAGGTCCTCTCCTGTGCTGTCGCATCTCCGGCTTGCCGAAGCCGGGAGGCGTCAGCTTGTCCGGCGCAGGACCAGCGTCGCGTTCTGGCCACCAAGCCCGAAGGCGTTCTTGATTGCGTACTCGGCGGAGGTAGCGCGAGCTTCGCCCGCGACGATGTCCAGCTGAACTGGCACATCTGGATCATGGGTGCGGAAGTTCCGGGTGGGTGGAATCAGGCCCTCCCGGAGGGCGAGGAGGGTGTTGACCGTCTCGATCGAGCCGGACGCTCCCATGCAATGGCCGAAGGCGCCCTTGAACGAGGTGACCGGGATGGACGCCGCCGCCTCGCCGAAAACCCTGGCGATGGCGGTTGCCTCAGCCAGGTCGCCCGCCGGGGTAGAGGCGGCGTGCGCGTTGATCAGTCCGACCTGGTCAGGCGCGATCCCGGCATCCGCCAGCGCCTCGCTCATGGCCCGCGCGGCCCCGGTTCCGTCGGGGAGCGGCGCGATCGGGTGGTAGGCATCGTTGGTCGTCGCGTAGCCGACGATCTCGCCATGGATCCGGGCACCACGGGCGAGGGCGCGTTCCCGCTCCTCCAGCACGAGAATGCCGGTCCCTTCACCGAGGATGAAGCCGGATCGGGAGGCGTCGAACGGCCGAACCGCCGCGCCAGGATCGTCGTTGCTGTCGGTTGCAAGCGCCCGCATGGCCGCGAAGCCCGCGATGAAGAACGGGTTGCGGTGGCTCTCGACCGCGCCGCCAACCATCACGTCAGCACGGCCGTCACGCACCGCGACGAAGGCGTCACCGATCGCCTGGGCTCCAGTCGAGCAGGCGGTGACCACCGTCGACGATGGGCCTCCCATGCCGAAGCGCTGCTGGATGGTATAGGCCGCCATGTTGTGAGGAAACATGACATGGAGGTGAGGAGGAACACGACTGGCTCCCCGCGCCCGGAAGCTCTCGTAGGCTGGGAGCAGGTCGTCATAGGTGCCGCCAAGACAGGTCCCGAGCAGCGCACCGCCCGAGCCGATGTCCGCGTCCGGGCGCGTCGCCAGGTCGTCAGCACCGACCAGGCCCGCATCGATCAGCGCCTCACCGGCCGCCTCGACCGCCAGCCGCGCGAACCGGCTGGTGTTCCGGGCGATCTTGCCCGTCAGGAATCGCGCCGGCTCCGCCCCATCGGGAATGTCGTAGCGGAGCACACAGCCGTACTCTGCCGGATCCAGCTCCGGGAGCCGGCGGACACCAGCTTCACCGGCTACGAGGCGGGCCCATGTCTCGGGAACACTCGCACCCAGCGCCGTGATGGCGCCGAGCCCGGTCACGACGACGCGACGAGGCGACGGGGCAACGGAACGGACGGTGGACACGCGAAGAACCTCCTGAACGGTTGAGGGGGGCCATGGCGGACGCCATTGTCCGAGACAGGGCCAGGCAACGGGGACGAGCGCCGGTTGCCGCGGCAGTATACGCCGGCTACCTCGCCTTGAACGGGCGGGATCCGGTTGGTATTGCGGACAAACCCGGGAAGGCTAGGAGATATGGGGGATCGAGGACAACCCTCCCGGCGGGCTAGAGTAGGACGTGTGAGACACGGTTTGCATGTCAGTGCACGAAGAAGTGGTCGTCGCTCCCGCGGGCGTGGATGAACGACCCGCTCACGATCAGAGATCCCTGGGAGGATCCTCATGTTCAAACGCAGGATTCTGATCGTCGACGACCATCCGTTCTTCCGTATGGGACTTCGGCGGATCCTTGAGGAGGAGAGCCGTATCACCATCGTCGGTGAGGCATCCAGTGGCCATCAGGCGCTGCACCAGGCGGAAGTCCTGCGGCCGGACCTGGTGCTGATGGATGTCCAGCTTCCGGGCATCACCGGAATCCAGATCGCCAGCGCCCTGCGACGGCTCGCTCCCAACATCGCGATCGTCTTCCTGTCCATGTACAGCGATGAGGAGCGATTGTTCGCCGCCATCCGTGCCGGAGCACTTGGTTTTCTGACCAAGGACACCGACGGCGCGACGTTGCTCGAATCCATCATGGCCGTGTTGCGCGGAGAGAATCTGCTCCATCAGGCGGTCCTGGAAAGCCCGGTGCTGGCGCGCCGGGTCCTGTCCGAGTTCCGCTCGATGTCCCAGGGAGCGGAGCCGACCGAGACCGAAGTCTCCCTGTCGCCCCGCGAACTCGAGGTGCTGGACTGTCTGATCATGGGCAACTCCAACAAGGAGATCGCCGCCCGCCTGTTCATCACCGAGCAGACGGTCAAGAATCACATGACGTCTGTTCTCCGGAAGCTGCAGGTCGACGACCGGGTCGCCGCGCTGCGCTACGCGGTAACGCGCGGTTGGGCGGAGATCGGACCCCAGCCGTATGCCGCGGTTTCTCCGGTGGGGGAGACGACCGGCCAGCCCGTCTGATCGAGGGGTACTCCTCTGACCGGATAAAAATCATGAGAGACCCGGAAACCTTGATGGGTTCCGGGTCTGCTGTTGCCGCAAGTTGGTCGATGAGAGACGTGTATTCCGGGACAGGCGGAACCGTTTACCGGTCAGTCGCCGGTTGCCAAGTCGTCGGCACGTGTCTAGGATGTCAGGAACCCGGCTCTAGCCGAACCAATCACTAGCTTGTCGTTGCTGATATCTCGTGTTTCGGATCGCCCGGATCCGGATGGCCAGTGCGGGCCAGATCGGAACCTCAGCGAGGCCCGGTGATCCGGGTCCTGCCAGCGGCGCTCGGATTTCGCCAATCCCGGGAGGAGTGGAGATGCCGCGGATCGACACACTGGATGAGCGGATCATCGACGAGCTTCAGGAGTCCGGTCGTCTGACGATGAAGTCACTGGCCGAAAGTGTCGGGCTATCCAGTCCTGCAATGATCGAGCGGGTGCGGCGACTGGAGGACCGGGGAGTCATCCTCGGATACCGTGGCGTCGTCGATCCGACGGCGATTGGCCGGCCGATTGGCGCGATCATCCTGGCCGAGGTCCCGATCGCGTCGATCGACGCCTTCCTGACCGTCGTCGAGGAGCAGGCGTCGATCGTCGAGGCACATCGCCTTGCCGCACGCCGCAACTTCATGCTGAGGATCCACGTCGCCGAACCCGCGGCGCTGGAGCAGTTGCTCGATGTGCTGGGGGCGACCGGCGCCTGCTGCGAGGCCGATCTGATCCTGTCCACTCCACTGCCGTGGAAACCGATGACCGCCCCTGAAGGAACCGTCCGCCAGCGTGCCCGGGCCGCACGCCGCAGTGACGCGGACGATGTGTTGCTCGACGAGGATGACCGACGCTGACCCTTGCAGGTCGGCCCCAGAATCTGGAACGCTGACGGGTCCGGCCAATCAGGCCGGACCCGTCCGGATGAGAACGTCCTGTCGTCCAGGTGCTACCCGGAAACGGGAGCGACGGTCGGTCTGGGCTCGCGCTCAGGTTGTTCCGGATCGGTCCCGGTCCCCGGATCGGTCCCGGTCCCCGGATCAGTCCCGGTCCCCGGATCGGTGACGGTACCAGTTCCTGTGTCCGTTCCCGTGTCGGTCCCGGTGTCGGATCCCGTCCCCGTATTGGTCCCGTTGTCCGTATTCCCACCGGCATTCGTGCTGGGTCCGGTCCCAGGGACACTCTCGCCGGTTCCCGTCTGGGGCTGCGCGCCGGCGTTGGACTGGTTGGACTGGTCAGTTGAGTTGCCCGTCGTGTTTCCCGACGACTGGGTTGAGTTGATCGTCTGGCCACCACGCACCGAGCCGCCGGTCAGCTCACTGGCATAGTTCCGGACGCTGTTGGCAGCGCCGCCGACCAGCCGTGGGTCGTTGAGGGTGTTCATTGCCTCGTCGAGGTCTCGCTGCTCCCAGTCAGTCATCTGGTTGCAGAGCAGGACGGGTTCATTGCCCTCGGCCAGCAGCTCGGTCCGGGTGGCGTCACCGGGGCCCGGATTGTGGCTGGTGTTGGCGCAGACCTGCCCTTCGAAGATCCCGGCCGGTCGTGCGAAGTCGTTGGGGAATGCGTTGCCCTGGCCATCGTCGAGCAGATCGCGGTAGCGATCCTCATGGACGAGGAGCATCAGATCGCTCCACATCGCATCGACACCGATATTCCCAGGTGTGGGTTGCATCGGCGAGTTGTCGGTGTTTCCGGTCCATGTCCCGACGACCGCCGAGGTCGTGTAGCCCATCCGTAACTGATCCCGGACGTCGTTGGTTGTACCGGACTTGGTCGCCATCTGGCGCCCGAGCTGCTGCTGGGTAATCTCGGCGATGTTGCCCTGCCCGAACAGCATCTGCCGGGCTTCGTTGTCCATCAGGATGTCGGTGATCTGGTAGGCGTATTCGGCCCGGACGACCTGCGGCGCGTTCTGGAGCGACTCCTCTGGCTTGAGTTCGAAGAGGACGTTGCCCTGCGGGTCCTCGATCCGGGTGATGGGATTGAACTCGACGTATCGTCCGTTGTTGACAAGCGTCGCGTAGGCGTTGGTGAGATCGACGAGGCGAATGGCCTCACCGCCCAGTGCGACCTGAAGACCGGTATTCGCCGCCTCCTCGGGTGTACCGGCGAACGAATCCGACATGCCCAGTCGCATCGCCATCTCGATCACGTCGCCGGCGCCGACATTCTCGGCCGCCTTGAGCGCCGGGATATTGAGTGAGTTGGCCAACGCGTCGCGGATCGTGACCGCGCCGTAGAAGCTGCCGGTGAAGTTGCCCGGCGCGTAGGTGCCGGAAGCGGTTTCCCGCTCGAACGGGACGTCGAGAAGAACCGTGCCCGGGTTCCAGTGCATCTGCTCGAAGCCCGCCAGGTAGGCAATGGGCTTCATCGTCGAACCCGGCTGCCGCGCCGACGTGGCGACATTGACCTGTCCCACGATCAGGGGATCGTCATAGTCCGCCGACCCCACCATGGCGAGGATTTCGCCGGTCTGGGGATGTGCGATCACGGCGGCGCCGTTGTTGAGCGAGTACGGGGCTGCCTCCTGGACTCGCGCCTTGACGATCGCCTCCGCCTCGTTCTGCAGGTCACTGTCAATCGAGGTGTAGATCTGCAGCCCGCCCCGGTAGAGAGCGTCATCCCCGTAGCGGTCGCTGACGAACTCCCGGACGTACTGCGTGAAGTGCGGGTTGTCGCGGACACGCCCGTTGCGTTCGCCCCGGATGGTCAGCGTTTCGTTCCAGGCGGCGTCCCCCTCGGCGCTCGTGATGTAACCGAGCTTGACCATCTGGTCGAGGACGTAGCGCTGGCGCTGCTTGGCGAGGTCGAAATACAGGACGGGGTTGTACGCCGTCGGCAACTGCGGAATGCCGGCCAGCAGCGACGCCTCGGCGAGGGTCAGTTCGGACGCGTGCTTCTCGAAGTACATCACCGACGCGGCTTCGATCCCGTACGAGCGTTGCCCGTAGAAGATTTGGTTGAGGTACATCGTGATGATGTCGATCTTGGAATACTTCTGGGTCAGGTCATAGGCGGCGAAGGCTTCCCGGACTTTCCGGGCGATGCTGTAGTCGTTGCCGATGTCTTCAAAAAGGGCACGAGTCAACTGCTGGGTGATCGTCGAACCACCCGACGAACCTGCCCCGGTGAAGATGATGAAGGCACCCCGGACGATCGCCATCGGTTCGACGCCCTGGTGGGTCCAGTAGGTAGCGTCCTCGGCGGCGATGGTCGCGTTGATGAGGTCCGGCGAGATCTGGTCATAGGTGACGAACGTCCGCCAGTAGCCTTCTGGATCGTCGACCTCCTGAAGCACGTTGCCATCGCGGTCATAGATACGGCTGGTCTGCGGCGTGTCGACGAAGACCGACGCGGCATCAGGGAGGGACCCGGTGACCCTGTTGTACTCGTCGAGAGTCATGCGGGTGCCGATCGCGGTCGTCGCCGCCATCGTCAGCGTCGTGAAGATCGTGAGCCCGGCAATCATCAGGCCGACAGCGACCAGGGCAATCGGCAGCTTGCGCGATGTCTTGGTCGTCCGGCCGGTGATGCCCGGCAGCAGGTGGGGCGGCAGCGTGCGGAGCCGGGCACCATAGCGGCTGCGGGAATACAACTCCGCGCGTCGCTGGGCGTTCGGGTACCGCATCCGGGCACGGGTGATCCGGCCGTGGCTCATACGCGATGGTCTCCAGAGAGGGGGTGAAGCGGCAACGACGCTCGGGGAACGAGCACACCAGGCGACGCGAGGGCGTAGGGGAGGCATCGCGAAGCGGCGATCAGGTTTCCGTAAGATAGTACCACCGGGCGGTCCTTCGGCCCCCGATCAGGGGCGCAACAGTTCGGTGGGAGGGAGTCGTGTCGATGGTGGAACAGCAAGCCGGGCGCTGGGACGGACTTGAACGAATTGCGGCCACGGCCGAAGCGGATCGCCATGCCGGGCGCATCACAATCGCCCTGCGGGCTACGGGCCCGGGGTGCGAGCCCGAGCGATGGGACCGGCAGGGCGACGCCGTTCTCCTGTCCGCCAGCACGATCAAGGTAGCGATTCTGGTCGCCGTGGCCCGGGCACTGGACGCCGGCACGCTGCGGCACGATCAGCGTCTCGCCGCCCGGCCGGTAGATTCGGTCTCCGGGTCCGGTGTGCTCAAGGCATTGGAACCTGGTCTGTCGCTGACCCTGGACGACCATGCCTGGCTGATGATCGCTATCTCGGACAATACCGCGTCCAACGTCCTGATCGAAGCGGCGGGGAGAAGCGCGGTGCAGGCGGCGATGGAGGATCTTGGGTGCACGGGGTCGCATCTGCGTCGTGCCTTCCTCGGCGCTATCCCGACTGACGACCTGCCACGGAACGAGACGACCGCGTCCGATCTCGTCCGGCTGCTGTCTGCCATCGCCGACGACCAGGCCGCTTCTCCTGAGCGGTGCGAATGGATGCGGGGCCTGCTCGGCCAGCAACAGCACCTCGACCGGCTGGGCCGTTCGTTGCCGGCCGGAATCACCTTCCGTGGCAAGAGCGGCAGCCTGGAGGGAACAGTTCACGACTGCGCCATCCTCGACGGACCTGGCGGCCAGGTCGTCATCGCCGTGCTGACCAGCGGCGTCACCGACCGGTACGCCGTCGACGCCGTCCTCGGACAACTGGCGCGGGCGGCGGTAGACGCGTCGGGGATCGCCGGCTAGGTCCGGGGATCCCGGCCGAGCAGCGCGTCCCGGCGCCCGGCCAGCTCCTCCGAGTTCAGGTAACCGCGTGCCGCCAGGTCCCGGAGGGAGCGTAGTCGCTCCGCGGTGTCGACCGCGCGCTCGACCGCCGAGCGATGGGTCTGGGCGGCGGCGGCGGTCAGCTCGCCGTCATTGACCGCCTCCGTCAGCCCGTCGAGGACCAGGCGGAGATGTGGCGTGATGGTCGACGTGCCCTCGTCGTGATGAGGACCGGTCACCTGGTCGATGCCCACGATCGCAGCGTGCAGATGGCGATCGATCTCGAGCAATGACGGGCGGAGCCGGGCAAGGTAGGGCTGCGCTTCGGCGATCGGAGCCAGACTTGCTGCGCTGGTCGCAGAGGACAGATCCGCTGACCGGGGTTCAGCCAGCTGGGCGGCATCCATCGACGGAGTCGTCGACGCCGATGAGGCCGTGATCAGCTCCTCGTCAGTGGTGTCCCGACCGGCAATCCCGGTCAGCTCACCGGCCACTTCATTGGAGACAGGCACGAGGGCGGAGACGACAGGCGAGGTCTCCGGAACGATTGCCGCCGTGTCGCCGTCCGTTGCGGGCTCGGTGAGCCCGTCTGCGTGGCATGCGACGGATTGGGGGAACGAGACGAGTACGCCCCGCTCGGCCCGGCGATCCGTCGTGTCAGTCCCCTGTGATCCGGCCGAGGCCTGGAGCCGGGACGCTGCCTCGGATGCCAGGAACTCTTCCGTGGTCGTCCGGAAGAGCGGGCGGCGAACCGGCCGGGCGCTGGACGACGTTCCGTCGCTTCGAGTTCCAGATGTCATTGGTGGCCAGATCCGGAGCCCGTCTTCTCCAGTCGTTGTGGGAGCCTTCTGGGCGCTCGGCGCGGGAACATCCCGGAGTGGGTCAAGGAGACGGGCAGGCCGGGAGACCGCGGCCGGGAGGGTGGAGCCCTCGGCCCGCTCGACGCGCGGTCCCCATGGGAGCGGCGCTGACCGGGGGCGAGCGATCGACGATGCGACGCTGGTCGTCACACCCTGAGCCAAGGCTGGCTGCGGTACCGGAGCGGACCCGGCTTCGATCGGCTCCACGATCGCACCGGCTGGTTCGTCAACGGCGGCCGGCATCGCCGTCACGGGCGCAACGATGATCGTCGCGGTCGTAGCCGTCGTCCGGCCGCGTGCGTTGTCTGCCGCGGGGACGAGCCCGATTCCGGGTCGCCAGGGCTGAGGCGTTACGGCTGGCGGATGCACCGGGATGTCGAGCTGGTTCAGGGCCTCGATCAGGGCCAGCCGGTCGCCCAACCCGGTCCCGCCGGTACCCGGCCGACCCAGGAGCATCGGCAGATCGACCTGGGTCTGGTGCAAGCCGCCGATGCCGAGGTAGAGCGCCGGGACGTCGCCCGACACCTCATCGGTCACGACGCCGGAGAGCGCCGACGTCGCCACGCGGTAGATCCCGGCCCGCGAACTGGCGCCCCAGATCAGCGACTCGGTCGTCAGCCAGACGTCGCATTGCGCCTGCTCGAGGCCGTTGGCGACCGGCATACTGGCCCGTCCGCTCCAGATCACCGCCTCATGCTCGTGGGCGGCAAATGCGTCCCAGTTCAGCGACAGGTCGTGCTCCGGCGGGAGCATGATGTCGACGACGTTGCTTGCGGCCCCGAGTTCGAGGGTGAGCGCGGCCGAGCGAAGCAGGTTGGCCCGCTTGCCAGCCCGGGCGCCAAACCGCCCGCCGCGGATCCGGACCATGAACCCGCGAACGCGGGCGCCATCCACCCAGGTGATGCGGATACGGTCACCCTGCTCCAGCACGATCGGATCGATACCGGTCAGACCGCGAGCGGCCGAGAGCCAGCCAAGCGGGAGTCCGAACCCGGACGACCTGGTTTCCTCGACGAGGAGGAACCGGTCTGTCAGGGTCAGCGTGACGCCCTCGGCCCGGCTACCCCAGGCGGTGTGGCCCGGGAAGCTCCCGACCAGGTCGACCGGACCCTGCCAATGGACCATCCCTCGGCTGGCCGACCACGTTCGGCTGACATGGAGAGACGAATCCGCGCCGCCATGGTCTTCATCGATATCCGGGTGGGCCTGGTCCAGTGCCGAGACCGATTGCCATTCGCGCGCCATTGGATGGGCCTCCCGATCAGTGGTCCGGAACGTGGCCGCCGGGCGGCCGATGGGGAGCGGCGTGGTGCTCCCGGGCGAGGACCAGCGATATGCTGCGCCTCGCGGACAGGGTGTACGTACACTATAGCAGGTCGTCGCAAGCTGGCAATGGTCAGTAGGTGTTAACGATGGCATGGTCGACGGCAGCGAGCGGTCACCGGATACTGGCGTAACCCCGCATACTCGGGTCGCATCGGACAGTGTGCGTCCGCATTGCCTGCAAGCCACAATTCCTGCATCGTACGCACGACTGCCAGGCAGGATCGATCGGGATCAAGCTAAACGGGGAGCAGGCAACTCGGGATGATCGGGTCCGGTGTCACTGCTGATCACCAGCCGAACACGCGCCCGTCCGGAGAGCCGGACTGGTCGCCGTGCTGGGAGTTGCTCCGGACGCACGCCCGGACGTTCTCGTTTGGCAGCCGGTTCCTGCCAACCGACCGGCGCAACGCGATCGCTGCCGCCTACGCCTGGTGTCGGATCGCCGACGACATCGTCGACCGGGCCGAAGAGCTGGAGCTGGCGGAGATCTCCGCCGCGCTTGACCGCTGGGAAGCCGAGCTGGACGCGCCGGTGCATCCGGTCTCGGTGGCGTTCGCCGTCGCTCGCGATCGCTACGAAATTCCGGACCAGCCTCTGCGCGACCTGCTGACCGGCATGCGCCAGGACCTGGCGCCGCGCGCCTACGCCGACTGGGACGACCTGCGCGAGTACTGCTATCGCGTCGCGGGGACGATTGGCCTCGTGGCCGCTCCCGTTTTCGGTTGCCGCGACGACCGGGCGCTGCGACATGCCGTCGACCTGGGTATCGCCATGCAACTGACGAACATCCTTCGCGACGTCGCCGAGGACGCCGCGATGGGAAGGGTCTACCTGCCGGCGGACGGGCTGGCCCGGTTCGGCGTCGAGCCAGGGTCCATCCTCGCTGGCGCCCCGACCGGCGACCTGCCGGGGCTGATGCGGGCTGAAATCGCCCGGGCACGCACCTATTACCAGTCCGGCCGGCTTGGCATCCCGGCTCTCTGCGCGTCGGGCCAGTTGACGACGATCGCGATCAGTCGTCTCTATGGCAAGATCCTCAACCGAATCGAGGACCAGGGCTGCAATCCGTTCTTCGGCCGGGCGTCAGTCAGCACGCAGCGCAAGCTGCGGCAGATGCCGGTGATCACCGCGGACTTCCTAGCCTTGCAGGTCAACGCCCGCGCCCGGTCGCGTCAGGCCTGACGCGGCAAGCGTTCCCGCCCCGTAGCCATCATCCCGATCCGATCACTGTAGTAACCGACGATCACAACATGCGTGCGGATCGTCAGCCGTGTGCGTGGTACGGAGGCGTGTTCTCGGGGGCGAGACAGGCGTCGAATCGCGCCACGATCAGTTCGGCCGGCATGTCGCGACCGACGAAGATCATCTCGGTCCGGTCCACGATATCGCCGATCCCGTGGTCTTCGTGGTCGTGGTCGTGATCGTGATCGTCGGCAAGAATCGTCAGTTCCACGGTGTCGCGGACCATGCTCAGTAGCACCGGCGGGTGGTCGGCGAAGACGACGAATCCGCGGCTCCGCATGACTTCATCCGGCCATTCATCGAGGTTGGCGACAAACGCGTCCCAGAGCATCGGCCGCTCGACGACGTAGGCGAATGAGGTGAACCCGGACGACTCCGGATAGACGTCGGCCTCTGATGGGGCTGGCTCCGGATGAGGGGCCAGCTCGGCCTCGGTGTAGCGGTCGCGGCCGAGCAGCCAGTCGGCGTCGACGGTCCCGTCGATGGTCTGGCGGACCTCCGCCTCCGGGTTCAGGTGCCGGACGTATGCGTCCAGCTCGGCCAGTCGCTCCTGGTCCGCGACGGCTGAGCGATTGATCAGGATGACGTTGGCGGCCTCGATCTGTTCGACCAGGAGCGGCGCGAGGGGGGAAACGACCGACCCGTTGCCGTCCTCGTCCGGGATGGTGTGCTCGCGCTCGTAGTCGTCCCAGAACGTGGACGCGTCGACGACCGTGACGAGATTGCCGAGGTGGATCCTGCCGCTCAGGGTTTCGTCCTGGAGGGCCATTGCGATCGCGGACGGTTGGGCGACCGCGGCGGTCTCGATCATGATCCCGTCAAAGTCGCCACGGGCGGCCAGGTGGGTAACCGCGGCGATGAGGTCGTCCTGGGCGGTACAGCAGGCACATGCTCCGGTCAGCTCGATCACCGCCGACGACTCATCGCGGGCGCTGTCCGGCGCCGGGCCGGCCGGTTCAGCCAGGTCATTGACGATCGTGGCGTAGCGACTGGCCGGTCGGGCGGCCAGCAGGTGGGCGAGGACAGTGGATTTTCCCGCTCCGGCGAATCCCGCGATCACGGTTACCGGAATGCTGAGTGGCGCCATGTCGTTGATGATGGCTTCATCAGAGGGGCCGCTACCTGAGTCGTGCATGGGGGAAGCTCCTGCGCTGTTGTTCCGGGGAGGGGCTGACTAACGGGCGGGTTCGTCGGAGAGGATGACCGGTGGCTCGCGGCGGGCCAGGCCGTCGTCCGGGATGGGATGGGCATCGTCCTCGTCGGCCAGGTGGTGTCCGGACTCGTCCACCGCCCCCGGAGTCGTCATGTGCTCCCGCTCCAGGTAGGCCGCCCGGCCGATGACGTGTGACGCGACGGGGGTTGTCAGGATCAGCGCCATGCAGATCAGGGCCGCTCTCAGGGTGAAGGCCATGTCCTGGAGAAGCATCGCGGCCAGGGCCAGCAGGATCACACCGAGGAACACGGCCTTGGAGGCCGCATGGAGCTTGGTGTAGATGTCGGGCATGGTCACGATGCCGATCGCGCCGACGGTCATCACGAGCAGGGCGATCAGGACCAGGCCATCGGCGATCCATGGGATGAGACTTTCCAAATCCATCGAGTTCCGGGTCTCCTCACGCGAGGCGGCGGGCCGCCGGGTGAATCGTGGCGCCGCCTAGTCGAAGACTTTCCGCTCGCTGTGGTATCGCGCCGTGACGAGTGAGGCCACGAACGACAGCAACCCGAGGATCAGGGCCGCATCGAGGAAGTAGCGGGACTCGTTCGCCGATGCGTAGACGACCAGCAGGGCGATCAGGTAGAGCGTCAGGACATCAAGGGCCAGGATCCGGGTCATTGGCGAGCGTGCCCGGATCAGGACGATGACCATGACCACCAGCAGTGCGGTGATCCAGACGCTGGCGACGTAGGCGAAGACGCCGTGCATGGGACGAAACCTCCGGCTGACTGTGGGCGGGACACGGGAAACGGGGGTTTACGGGAAGACGTGGCGCTGGAACCGGTCGTAGAAGCGCTGATGGCTAGCCCGGACGGCGTCCGGGTCCGTCGCGTCGATGGCGTGGATGAGCATCGTCCGCTCGGTCCAGTCCAGATCGACGAGGAACGTGCCGGGCGACACGGTCGTGAGGAAGCCGGACATCGTCACGCCAAAGCGGGTCCGGTCGCCCATCGGGATGCTGACGATGCCCGGGTGTTCCAGTTTGCGGAGGTGGAGCGAATAAGCGGTGACGATGACCGTGCTCCGGATGATGTCCCAGATGATGTAGGCCGACAGCAGTGGGAAGAACAGCAATCGCCGGAGCAGGGTCGGAGTCGACGGCGACGGGCCGCGGAACAGGTGCTTGCGGAACAGCCAGGTCGAGCCCGTCGCGACGATTGTCGCGAGAACGATGTCCCAGGGTTCGATGCGCCCGATCGCGGCGACGTAGACGACGACCGAGACGAGAATCACCGAGATCATGCGGGCCATGGCGCGACTCCGGGGTAGGTGAGGCAGGAGAAACGGAACCCGGTCAAGCGTTCGATAGGTGGCACGATCGGCATCATCCGCCGGCCTCGACCGCGATGGCGGCCTGCTCGCTCAGGTAGATCAGCGGCTCTGGCCAGAGGCCGATGACGATCACGAACGCGGCCAGGACACAGACCAGGCTGCGACGGGCGATCGGCGTCGGGACAACCCCTTCCCGGGATTCTTCCGCCGAGATCTCCCAGAACCGGGCGTTGTAGATCTGGAACATATAGATGAACGACAGCAGGCTGCCGATGAAGATCAGAGCGATGACCAGCGGCTGGTCATCGGCAACGGCCGCCCGGAAGATCCCGAGTTTGCCGAAGAATCCCGATGACGGAGGGACACCGGCAACGGAAAAGGCCGCGATCGCGATGATGCCGCCCACCAGCCAGCCCCGCAGGGGAACGGCCAGGAAGAGGAGCGCCTTGTTCACGGCGTTGACGATCGAGAACAGGATCGCGGCGACGAGCGCCAGGTGGCCGCCGAGACCCAGGGCGATCAGGATGTAGCCAACCTGGCCGATCGAGGAGTAGGCCAGCACTTCCGTCGCGGAGCGGGCTGACAGCGCCTGGAACCCACCGTAGACGATGCTTACCGACCCAAGCGCCAGTAGCACCGGCGCGCCGATCTCCAGCTCTCGTGGCATCGTCGTCCCGAACCGGATCAGCCCGTAGGAGCCGATGTTGGCCAGTGCCCCGGAAAGCATGGCGGCGACGGCGGGCCGGGTGCCGGTGTAGACCGCTGCCAGCCAGAAGTGGAACGGGAAGATGCCGAGCTTGATCGCGAAGGCGACGAAGATCATCGTCGCGAGCAGGATGGCTGGTTGCTGGTCGACGATCGTGATCCGGCGCTGGATCTCGAGGAGGTCCAGCGTGCCCGTCAGGTGGTAGAGGCCGGCGACGGAGATCAGGAACAGCACCGACCCGAGCAGGTTGACGATGATGAAGATGATCGCCGCCCGGAGCTGGCGGGTTCGCTCGCCGTAACCAGCCAGAACGTACGCCGCGATCATGGCAATCTCGAAGAAGACGTAGAAGTTGAATGCGTCGCCGGTCAGGCTCAGCCCGATCAGGCCGGTAGCCATGAAGCAGGCCAGCGCCGGGAATGCCCGCGACCGGACCCGACCCAGCACCTCGTAGGTCGTCGCGACCAGGATCACGCCGACGGACAGCAGGGCGAATGTCACGTCGAGGACGTCCGCCCGGAGCTGGATCCCGACCCCGTAGGCCCAGTTGCCGGCGACCTGCTCGGCCCGGCCGTTGTTCAGGATGTCGATCAGCAGCACGATCAGGCCAATGACCGAAATGGTGAGGGCACCGACCGCGAGGTAGCCGACGCGCTGGCGGCGGCCATCGAGGAGGGACAGGACTACCGCCGCGACCCAGAGCACTCCAAGCGGAAAGACGAGCATGCGGTGGAACTCCTGGGCGGGGGTGATGACGGGTCGGAACAGGGCGGATTGGAGCCGCGGCCGGTGCCACGGGGCAGGAAGCAGGGCGTCAGGCTCCCCGGCCCGTGCCAATCGAGCGCCCCGTAAGTGACGCGAGCTCCTGTTCGGATTCCTCCTCGTCGGCGCCGGAGAGGTCTTCCAGGTCGAGAGACAGATGGCTGGTGTAGACGCGATAGACCAGGCTGAGCAACAGGGCCGAGACCCCGAAGCTGATCACGATCGCCGTCAGGACCAGCGCCTGGACGACTGGGTCGGCGACGGACTCCCCGCCAGGAATCGGCAGGACCGGGACGACTCCCCGGCTGAGACCGGCCGCGATGATGAACAGGTTGGCCGCGTTGGAAACGAGCACCACCCCGGCGGCGACCCGAATCAGGTCATGCTTGAGCAGAAGGTAGGCGCCGGTCCCGAACAGGACTGCGACGACGAGTGAGTAGGCAAGCGTCATGGGCGGGCCTTTCCGTTTGGTGACGCCGGGGACAGGAGAGGGGTAGCGGGCACGACTAGCGGCTGGTCACTTCTCCGCGTTCGACCGCCTCGTCAGGGCGCTTGTCGATCTCGGTCTCACGCCGGGTCGCCGGACGATCCGGAGGGCGGTGGTCGCGGACCGTGAGGAGGTCGGCTGTCGGGCGTTGCCCCTGGCCAGCCTGAGCCTGCGAGATGGCAGCGACCGAGGCCGTACGTGCCAGCAGGACCATCGTCCCAAGGATGAAGCCGAAGACCAGCAGGCAGACGGCAACGTCAAACGCGACCGCGGTGATGATCTCTAGCGTCCCGAGGTGGATGACCGAGGCGTCCGGCGGTGGCCAGTGTGTGAGGACGGGCTGACCGAACATGACGGGGATGAAGGCGACCGCAAGTGCCAGCAAGAGCCCAATGAAGGCCGCGACCGGTGCATAGCGCAGCAGCGGGATGCGGTCGATTACGCCGATCCCGAAGCAGGCGACCTGGATGATCACGCCGAGCGCCAGGATCACGCCAGCGCTGAAGCCGTCGCCGGTGTCGGTGTAGCCCTTGATAAGCGTCGACACGGCGATCATGACCGTGATAGGCAGCAGGACCCTGGCGACGGTCTGGGTGATCGTCGTCGTGACAGGCGCATCGGCCCGCTCTGGGCGGACGGCATGATGCTCGTCGAGTCGACCGTCTGTTCCCCAGATGCGTATGGGGCGGGCGGGCACTTCAGGCACGGTGCCCGCGGTCTCGGCCGGTAGCCCCTGGCGGAGTGTCTCGCGAATGGTCATCGCAGGCGTCCCCGGTAGAGGAAACTGGCCACACCGATCAGCGCAATCCCGATCACGGTGATCTCGCCGAGGGTGTCCAGTCCGCGGAAGTCGGCCAGGATCACGGAGATGATGTTGCCACCGTGAGCCGAAGGGGTCTGCGCGATGAATTCCAGTCCGACCGACGGCCCGATGGCGGGACGTGACAGGGTCGACCAGACGACGACCAGCGCCAGCAGCCCGGCGACGACTCCCAGGGCCGCGTCACGGCCATTGTGGTTGTGGTCGTCCGGTTCCTGGTTGACGTCCCGCAGCACCCAGCGGGGCAGCAGGACCAGCGTCGCAACGAACAGGAGCGTGAAGACCGTCTCGATCAGCACGGCGACGAGGGCGACATTGGTCGCGTCCGAGAAGGCGTAGACACAGGCCAGGCTGAACCCGACCCCGGACAGGACGAGGGCCAGCGCGAAGTGATCGCGGGCCAGGGTCGCCGTGACGGCGGCGACCGTGGTCGCGATCATCATCAGCAGCGGCAGCAGGTCGTCCTCCGTGAACGTCCCGATTCGCAGGATATTCTGGGTGGGGTCGGACGCGATGATTCCGAGAAAGACGAGCAGGCCGGCCGGGGCGAGAATCGAGGCGACGCGGCTGCGGAGATCCCGGACCTCGAACTGGCGGGCGAGGAGTGAAAAGTGGTTCAGCTGCCGCAGCGATGACTCATAGACCGCTTCCGGCCCAACCAGCTCACCGAGGCGCGAGAGCCTGAGCAGGACTGGCTTCCAGAGCCGCTCCGCCAGGATCAGGGTGGTCCCGATCAGCCAGGCCGCGAGGGCCATCAGATTCTCGGGCCGTGTATCAAAGTGGTAGGCCGTATGGACGTGGATGGGCTCAGGCGCCAGCCGGGCCGCCGTCGCTGCCCGGTTCGCCAGGTCGGTGATCGGTCCGGGGACGATCCCGCCGATCAGGCTGATCGCGCCAAGCAGGACGATCGGCAGGACGAGGACACGCGAGATCGGGTGCGAGGGAGCGGGCGGGACAGGGGCACGGAATCCGGAGAAAATGCCCAGCCAGAACCGGCTGATGTAGGCGAATGTCGTCGCGGCGGCCGCGACCGTTGCCACCACCCAGAACGGGCCGGTCTCGACGGCGGCGGCGAAGAACAGCTCGTCACGGAAGAACCCGATCGTCAGCGGCAGGGCGACCATCGACATCGCGGCCAGCAGCGACCCCGCCGCCAGCATTGGCATCCGGCGCCAGAGGCCGCCAAGCCGGTCGATGTAGTAGGTGCCAGTCGCCTCGGTGACCGCGCCCGCGGTGAGGAAAAGCGCGCACTTGGCGATTCCGTGTGCGATGACGTAGAAGCAGGCGCCGGCAGCGCCGTAGTCGCCGCCGAGGCCGAAGAGCAGGGTGACGTAGCCGTACTGCGAGATCGTCGAGTAGGCCAGGATCTGCTTGAGATGGTTCCGGGTCAGCGCGATCAGCCCGCCCACGATGATCGAGGCGAGGCCGACGATCCGGAGACCCCAGAGGGTGAACTCGCTGAGTTCGATCAGTGGGTAAAAGCGCCCGACGAGGAACACGCCGGCCGCGACCATGGCGGCCGAGTGGAGGTAGGACGAAACCGGGGTCGGGGCGGCCATCGCCTGCGGCAACCAGAAGTGGAAGGGAACCTGTGCGCTCTTGGCTAGCCCGCCGACCACGATCAGGACGATCGCCAGGGTGAGGTAGCCGTCGGTGATCGGTGCGTCGCCGATCGCGGCGATCGTCTCGGGCAGATCCCACGTCCCGTAGCGCTCATGCAGCATGATCGCCCCGATCAGGATCAGGATGGCGGTCACGCCGGTGATCACGATGGCGTTCAGCGCGGCACGGGAAGACGCGGCGTTGCGGTCGAACCCGATGAGGAAGAACGACGCGATCGCCGTCAGGTCCCAGAACAGGAACAGCGCGATGGTGTCCTGTGCCATGACGAGGCCGACCATGGCCGCCATGAACAGCAGGAGGTAGAAGAAGAACGGGACGACTTCCCGTTCATTACGGTGATGATGGTGAATATGGATTGGCAGGTACCGCGACGAATATGCGACAACAACCGCGCCGATACCCGTTGCGAGCAGGCTGAAGACGATCGCCAGCCCGTCGAGGGTGAAGCTGAGGTTGATGTCCCAGGTCGCTGCCCAGCCGATCCGGAAGCTGTCCGGCGTCTCGAACGTCGCTCCCCACAGTGTCACGGCGAAGGCGACAAGGGCGAGCAGCCCGCCAACAGGCGCGGCGAGGTCAGGGCGGTAGCGGCCCGCGAGCAATGCCGCGAACGGAGCCAGCATCGCGACGATGAGCAGGAGGGGGGCCGGACTCAGCAGGTTGTCCATGTCCGACTCCAGGATAGGCCCGTACCGGGCCGTCGGCGGCCGCTAAGCGTATTAGCGCCGGGACGGGTTCGCGGCGTGGCATTGCAAGAACAAAAATGCGGGGCTGCCATAGGGCAGTCCCAGCGACTGTTCAGGTTGCGATAATCGTTCGGCGTTACGAACCACCCACATCGTGATGATATGGGCAAATCCTGTTCAGCCTGCTCTCCGCAGGATAGCCGCCATCGATCACATCCCGCAGCCGAATCATGACATGGCTGCCGGATCAAACGGGATGAATGGCACGACAAAGGGGCGCCGCGGCGCCCCTTTGTCGTGCCTTACTGCCTACCGCTCAACGAAGAGGAGCGGCAACTGTGGACTAGTTGGTTTCCTTCCAGATCGCGTCGATGGCGGCGCGGGTCTGGGCGGCGGCCTGGGTGTTCTTGACCGGGTAGCCGTCCTTCTGGATCTCGGCCAGGGCGACCTCGGAGATGATGTGATTGATGTGCTGGACGTTCGCGGCATGAACCTTCAGGTTCTGGGCGGCGAGGTCGGCGGTCTCGTCGTCGCCGAGCGCCAGGGCCGTCGTGTGCAGCAGGGTGTAACCAGACGACGCCAGGTTGAAAGCGGTGTAGTCGTCGCGGAGCGCCTTGGTCACCGTGTCATTGCGGACGCGGTCAATCAGGCCGGCAGCCTTGCCAAGGATGGACGCGCCAGCGGCGATGACCGGGTTGCCGGCAGTCGTGCCGATCTTCTCCTGATAGGTCTTGAGGCGATCCCGGTTGGCCTTGGTGGTGTCGTGGAACTTCTGGATTGCGGTCGAGGCGGCCGGTACGCCGTCCTTGAGGCTGAGCTGGTGATCGAGGGCCTCCTCGATGTGTGCCTCGAGCGCGACCATGTCGCCGACCCAGTCGGAAATGATCTGCTGGCTCTTCTCGTCCAGGCTGCTGAAAGTGCCCGTAGCTGTCATAGGGAAGTTCCTCTCCGGAATTGGTGCCGAACCTGATCCCGATGTTGTCCCGTGAAGGCAATCGGGTGGCTGCCGGCGATCGTGTGCATGAGATCCGAGCCTCGTGCGGGTCTCCTGTCGCCAATCGGACGCAAAGCCCTTGCCACGCGGGCGAGATCCGCCGCGAGACGTGGCAGCCTCCCCGGAATCAGGTGTCGGGGGATCCGGTACCCGGCCGCTGTGGAGATGCCGGCCGGAAACGGAGGTCGATCGTGCGGCGGGGTTCTTCGGCATCTAGCCGATCCAGCAGGAGCGGCGCGGCTCCGGGCACGTCGTAGAGCGGGGTCCCGTCGCCAAGCAGGACTGGGGCAATGTGGAGATCGATCTCATCTACGAGGCCGAGGGCGAGGAGCTGGCGACCGATAGTGGGCGAGAACACTTCGAGGTTTCCGCCCGCGGCGGCTGCCAGTCCGATCCGGACGGCCTCCCGCAGGTCACAATCGAGGAACGTCACCCCATCGACTGGCGTGGCGTCCTCCGGGTGATGCGTCAGGATAAACAGCGGACCCGACCAGGCGCCGCCGTAGATCGCTCCGGGGACTGGATGCTGATCCCAGCCGGCCCGACCGCCGAGGACGGCTCCGGTCGTCGTGACGTACTCGTCGACGATACCCGGTCGGCCGGTGAATCCGGTCATCCAGCCCATGTCGTGGTCGGGTCCGGCGACAAACCCGTCGAGCGACATCGTGAAGTGGAGAAGCACCTTGCCGGCGGCCACCTGGGGCGTGAAGTCGGTCATCCGGGGATCCCTTCATGGGTACGACGAAGCGCGGTCGCCATACCGGGATCGCGTGGGGATCACCTTGCCACTGCGACCGGAATCCGGGCTTCTCCCCGATTGCCCGGATCAGCGCGGCGCGCCGACCAGGCTGAGCGGTTCCGGCCGCGACGGTGGTGGAGTCGGAGCCGGGATCGGGTCGCTGCTACTGAAGACCCCGTCGTAGAGCTCGGCAAGTTGCAGGACGGCCGGCAGCGAGTGGCGGTCGAAGGCCTCCTGGCCCGCCGGCGACAGGCGGCAGCGGAGCGCCCACACCCGCCGGGCCTGCTGTGGCGTCAGGGTCGTGGTGGCGATGCGCGGAGCTGACCAGGCCGCGGCAAGTTCCGTCAGGGCGCCGTCGTCCAGCGGCAGGAAGCGGGACTCGATGAAGCCCACGCCAGGGTCGGCATTCACCTCCACCGTGATACCGGCCGGAGCAGCGGCGATGGGCTCGGATGGGGTGGGGGCGACGACGGCAGCTGCCTGGGGGACCGGGACAGAGGCGTCCGGGTCACCGGCGGCGTCCGGATGGGTGGCGACCACCGGTTCGCCGGCGGTGACTCCGGCGCTGCTATCCGGGCGCTTGGTCTGGAGGTAGCCGGCGAAGATCACCGAGGCACCGATCGTCAGGAGCAGGTAGAAGCCAAAGTCATCGACCGGGATGCCGAGCCGTGCGAGATACCCCTTGGCCGCGATGACGAGCGTGCCCGCCGCGATCAGCAGGCAGCCGATCATCCGGTGTCGATGGGTTCGGGTCCGGGCGAATTGCCACGCCGACCACAGGCTGCCGCCGAGCAGCGCCACGACCCCGAACGCGTTCGAGAAAGCGACGAGGGCGATCAGCGCGCCACCGCGGTCGATCGCCCGCCAGTGCTCGGTCGCGAGACGGCTCTCGTCGATCGGTGCGTTCAGGACGAGTGATCCGGCGACGGCAACAATACCGAGCGTGACGCCGGGGGCGAACCGGGCAATCCGGCGGCCGGCCAGCAGGTAGAGCTGGCCCAGCCCGAGGAACAGCGTCACCAGGACCGCGCCGGTCAGGTAGTAGACGCGGGCTAGGGGCGCCGTCCATCCGACGAGATCACCCAGTGCCTCCGCCCCTGCGGCGACGGTGAAGATGGCAAAGGCAATCGCCCACGAGACCTTGTCGGGTCTGGGTGCGCGCCGGGCATCGCGCAGGATCGCGATCGTGAAGATGAGACTGATGGTGGCGGCAAGCAGGGGAAGCGCGATCACGGCGGACACTCCGGGACGGAGAGCGGGTGGGGCACGGGTGTGCCGAAGCTCCCGGTAGTGTAGTCAGCGACGCCCGCCGTCACCGCATCATCCCGGCGTGGCTGCCGCGCCGGGTGAGCATCCCTCAGTCGCATTGCCGGCGCCAACATCCGCTCCCCGTTAGAGCCCGTCAGTCGCCGATCGTCGCCGGGAACCGGCGACGAGGTGTGAGCTGGATGACCTGCGGTGAGGTCGTCGCCCCGCCGCAGCACGAGGAAGAAGCGGACGTGTCGGCCTCTCTGGCCGGGCCACCACCGCAACAACTCGACATTCCGGTGGCCGCCGCTACGTCCTCGATGGTGGCGCCGCAGCATGACGCACCGGGCGCATCGACGAGGCTGGTCGAGCAGACGCCGGTTTCCGGCAGGACGAGCCGGACCTCGCGGGCCGCCGCCCAGTCGCCCGCGATGGCGCAGGCGATGGAGCGGACCTGCTCGTAGCCGGTGAGCATCAGGAACGTCGGTGCCCGGCCGTAGCTCTTCATCCCCGCGATATAGAGGTCAGGCTCCGGGTGGCGCAACTCCTCGGCGCCGTGCGGAGGAACGCTGCCACAGCTGTGGACGTTGGGGTCGATCAGCGGGGCGAGCGCGACCGGACTTTCGACCACCGGGTCCAGGGCGACACGCAGTTCCGAGAGAAGCGAGAGGTCGGGCCGGAAGCCGGTCGCCACGATCACCTCGTCCACCGGGCCGATGACGGTGTCATCACCGGCGATCGTCAGTCCTTCGGTGCCCTGAGTGACCCGGGTGGCCCTGAACCCGGCAACGAGCTGGACGCTGCCGTTCTCGACCAGGTCACGGGTACGCGAGCCGAGCGCCCCCCGCTCGGCCAGGCCGTCGGCTGCCCCGCCGCCGAACAGGCCGGCGAATCGGGCGGCCGGGCGACGGACCGCCCAGGTCACCGTCGTAGCTGAGGCCTCATTGCCAAGGCGCGCGAGGTCGAGCAGCGCGTTGAAGGCGGAATGCCCACTGCCGATGACGAGGACCCGGCGACCGGCGTAGCGCTCGCGGGCCGCCCCAAGGATGTCCGGGACGCCGTACGCGATGTGTCCGGCCGCGGCCGCCTCGCCGGGAACGGGTCGGCCGGAGGCGCCGATCGGGTTGGGCGAAAGGATGGTACCGGAGGCGTCGACTACCGCCCGCGCGAGCAGCGAGTCCGTTGTGCCGTCGGCACGCTCGAGATCGACCCGGAATGGGGCGTCCTCGCGACCGAACGACTTCATCTTGTCGAACCCGCTCCGCGTCACGCCGATGACCCGCGATCCCAGCCGGAGCCGGGAGGCGATCGCCGGAACCGCGGCCAGCGGCACGTGGTACTGGTCGAGGAAATCATGGCCGGTCGGATGGCCGTCGTCCGTCGGGCGCGTCCAGCCCTGCTCGGTCAGGAGCACCGCGGCCGCCTCATCGACGACGTATTGCCAGGGGGAGAACAGACGAACGTGACCCCACGAGCGGATGCCGGCACCCACCTCCGCACCCTGCTCGAGGATGACCGGGTCCTGCCCCTGGGCGAGCAGGTGGGCGGCAGCGGCGAGTCCGACCGGGCCGGCTCCGATGATCGCGACGGGGAGATGAGACGGTGTGGCCATATCGGTGTCTCCTGTTGTTCCGGCGGCTGGATCGACAATTTTCGATGCAATCAGGCGCTACTCATTCGGCGTTGTCCCTCCCGGACCCGGTCAGCTAGCTGTTGAGGATTTGTCGGGCGGCCTCGGGGAACTCGGCGAGACACGATTGATTGACTTGGTAGTACATGAAGGTGCCGCGCCGCTCGGCAAACACGAACCGGGTGTCACGAAGGACCTTGAGGTGGTGGGAGATTGCTGGCTGGCCGAGCGGGAACAGGTCAACCAGCTCGCAGACACAGACCGGCTCGACGCTCCGGGCCAGCACGTTCAGGATGCGGATGCGGGTGGGGTCTGCAAGCGCCTTGAACCACCGTGCCCACGTCTCCGCCTGCTCGGCCGAGACGGCTGGTGACGCGACGGTGTCGCAGCAGGACGCTGCCGGGCCCGGGATAGCGATCATGGGATGCGTCGCGGTCATGGCGTCCTCCTGCAGGGTCTGACCACAGGCTACGGCTTGTATCGACGCTCGTCAATATAGGCGAAGGACGGGATCAGCCAGAACACCGGCCATCTACCTGGATTGGCGGACAGGGCACGGTGCCGTAGGAGCAGAACACGCAGCAATCCCCGACCTTCGGGCTGAGCGTCGTGCCGCAGCCGGAGCAGGTGTAACGGACCTGGCAGGCATTCACGGGCATGGTTTCGGTCCGGGCCGTCCCGCACGACAGGCAGGTGATCGTCGATTCAAGGATCACGGAGGAGGCGCTCCCGGTCATCTCACCACTCCTTTCTTATAGCGTCCCGCAGGCGCCGCCGGGCAGGTCCGCGAACGCGTCAGGGCCGGGCAGGGTGCCGTCCAGCTTGTCCCACTCCCGGTCGGTTATCTCGGGACTGTACTTGTGCGGGATATACGCCCGGTACGCCATGGTTTGCAATCCCAGGTGCATCAACTCCCGCCCATAGGGGATGTGGTGGAGGATATTGGCGACGTGAACATGGCGCTCGTGGGAGAAGCCCGGCATCTCCCCGGCGAGAAAGGTCCGGATCACGTTGGCATAGCGGCGCTCCACTCCGATCGACTCGATCGAGCGCTTGGGCTTGCCGGACGCAGTGAAGGCGACAACGGTGTCAGTCGTAGGCTGGGGCATGGTGTCCTGCGGTCTCCAGATCAGTCGAGAAGTGGTCCGATAATCCATCGGAGGAGCGGATGGCGGCGGCCATCGCGGCGACGTCGTAGGCCACCCGTCGGAACGCCACCTGTGGCACCCGGCCTTCCATGAGGGTCAGCAGGAGCCAGCAGGCGCGCGGGTCGCCGTCCTTGGGCTTGCCGACGCTCCCGGCGTTGACGAACCGCACATCGCCGATCGTCCGGTCCCACGGGATGTGGGAGTGCCCGAAGACCAGCACGTCGCAGTCGGCTACGGCGGCGATCCGTTCCAGCGACCGCTCGTCGCGATCGGCGAACAGGTACTCGTTCATCCGCCGCGGGGAGCCATGGACCAGCCGGACGCGCTGACCCTCGGCGTCGAAGCGGATCTCCGGCAGCAGCCCGCGGAGGTACGCCTTGCGGTCGGGGTCGACGGTGGCGCGGGTCCACATCAGTGATCGCTGGCCCCGGTCGCGCTCCCCGGCGTCCCTGTAGGCGCAGCCGCAGTCGTCGCGGTCGAAGCCCACCCCGTCGTCATAGTTGCCCATGATCGTCGGGATGCCGCGATCGCGGATCAAGTCGATGGTCTCGTTGGGCAGAGCTCCGTAACCAACCAGGTCACCCAGGCAGTAGATGGCGTCCGGCGCTTCGGCCTCGATCGCCGCAAGTGTCGCCGCCGTCGCGGCGCTGTTGCCGTGCAGGTCGCCGAAGACTGCGATCCGCGTCGTCATCGGCAGGTCCCACAGGCACAGGTGCCGGCCCGGATACAGCAACGGACCTCCCGCAGGGCCAACAGGGGGACGAATGCAGAGACGCTGCCGGCCCCGACCGCCTTGACGGCGCGCTCGACGCAGGCGTCCAGGTCGGGGAAGTCGCCGCCGCCCATCTCCTCGATCGCCTTGCGGCGGATCCGGGCGATCATCGCGGCATGCGGGTCGAAGGCGATCCCGTCGGGCGTGTACGTGTCTGTCACCTGCTTTCTCCCGTTTACTCCGGACTCGGTCCCGGAGCGACTCATGTGCCGTGCGCCCTACGTCAGGCGCCGACCGGCCGATGTGGTGGGTGTAACCACCGGCTGGCCCGCAGAGCCGGGGAACAGGCGGTCGCGCAACCAGAGCGAGAGGTAGACGAGGGCGATCAGGGCCGGGACCTCGATCAGCGGGCCGACCACACCGGCCAGCGCCTCGCCGGAGGTGATTCCGAACACGCCGACCGCGACGGCGATGGCCAGCTCGAAGTTGTTTCCCGCGGCCGTGAAGGAGAGGGCGGCGGTCCGCGGATAGTCGAAGCCGAGTCGCCACGAGAGGACGAACGACAGGCCGAACATGATGACGAAGTAGACGAGGAGCGGTATCGCGATGCGGACGACATCCAGCGGGACATCGAGGATCCGGTCGCCCTGGAGCGCGAACATGATCACGATGGTGTAGAGCAGGCCGAGCAGCGCCGTCGGACCGAGGCGGGCCATGAACGGGCCGTCATAGCGTTCGGCGCCGATCCGGGGCCGGAGCAGGCGCCGGGTGAGGTACCCGGCCAGGAGCGGGATACCGAGGAAGATCAGGACGTTCCGGGCGATCGTCCAGACGGACACGTCCAGCGCGGCCTGGTCGGCACCGAACCACCCCGGCACCACGGTGAGCAGCAGCCAGCCATACAGGCTGTACATCAGGATCTGGAACACCGAGTTGATCGCGACCAGGATCGCGGCGGTGTCCCCGTCTCCCCGGGCGAGCATGTTCCAGATCAGCACCATCGCGATACAGCGGGCGATGCCGATCAGGATCAGGCCATTGCGGTACTCGGGGTGATCCGGCAGGAATAGCCAGGCCAGCCCGAACATCAGCAGCGGACCGATGACCCAGTTGAAGACCATCGAGGTGGCGAACAGGCGGCCCTCGGTGCGGAAGCGCCCCAGCGACTCGTAGCTGACGCGAGCCAGGACCGGGTACATCATCCAGAGCAGCCCGATGGCGATCGGTAGCGAGACATCGGCGACCTTGACCCGGTCCAGCCACTCACCGAGACGAGGGATCAGTTCGCCCAGCCCGATGCCCAGCACCATGGCGGCGACGATCCAGACGGGCAGGAAGCGATCGAGGGTCGACAGCCGGGGCGGGGCACCGTTCACGTCGGAGATCCCGTCCGTCATCGTGCCGGAGGTCGTTGCAGGTGCTCTCACGGGGTTCCTTACATTGATTGCGGTCTATATCGTCAGCCGAACGAGGGGACTGGTGCGCCCAGAGGAATGCTTAGTCGCCGCGCCCCGCCAGCCCAACCATTGACGAGACGACGCCGCCGAGGCCCCGTGGGTCGATGGCGTAGTAGGCCCAGACACCGTGTCGTTCGGTCGTAATCAGCCCCGCTTCGCTGAGCACCTTGAGGTGGTGCGAGATCGTCGGCTGGCGAAGATCGAACCGGTCGACGATATGGCAGGCGCAGATCGGCTCGTCCTGCGCTGCGATCAGTTGAAGGATCGCGAGGCGGGACGCGTCGGCGAGCGCCTTGAGGGCGACGAGCAGGCGAGCGTCCTCGACTGGGTCAGTGACGACCGGTCGGATTTCCTGGTCCATGGGAGCCATCGGGAGTGTGCGCATCATGGGAGCAGCATAGCCAGCATATCGATGGGCGTCAATGTCTTTCCACCTTCCGTTGGTGACCGGCAGGCGGCTTGGAGCAGGAACTCGTATGCCTCGATCGGGCTTGCATGCAGCATCGACCGGTTGGTACGATGTCGGCTGCCCTTCGGTCAGCCGCGCTGCGGTCCTGGCCCACGGGGACCCTGACAGAAGTGAATACGACGCGACCCGGCGAGACTGCCGTCGCGGTGTGGCCTGCGATGCAGCGGGCCTGCCCGGCGAGCGGTCCCGTTGTGTTTTGCGTGAAGCGAATTGAATGAGCTCCGGGCAGCGTGATGACCGGACCAGGAACAAGGAGCGAACGGTGCACGGTTGGCTGGAGCGATACCGGCAGGAGTGGTTCGGCGGCAACATCCGCGTGGAGCTGATCGCCGGACTCGTCGTGGCGCTCGCGCTGATCCCGGAGGCGATCTCGTTCTCGGTGATCGCCGGGGTGGACCCCAAGGTCGGCCTCTACGCGTCGTTCTCAATCGCGGTCGTCACGGCGATCGCCGGTGGCCGGCCGGCGATGATCTCGGCCGCGACGGCCGCGATGGCGGTGCTATTCGTCGACCTTGTCCGGGACCACGGGCTCCAGTACCTGTTCGCCGCGACGATCCTGACCGGTGTGCTGCAACTCGTTGCCGGCTACCTCCGGCTGGGCGTGCTGATGCGCTTCGTCTCGCGGTCGGTCATGACCGGGTTCGTCAATGCGCTGGCGATCCTGATCCTCGTCGCGCAGTTCCCGGAACTGTTCGGGATCAACAACCTGACCTACCTGTTCGTCGGGCTCGGGCTCGCCATCATCTATCTCGTGCCGCGGATCACGACCATCGTCCCGTCGCCCCTGATCAGCATCGTCGTCCTGACCGTCGCCGCCGTGACGCTGGACCTGTCGTCGCTGCGGACCGTCTCGGACATGGGTGAGCTGCCGTCGTCCTTCCCCGCGTTCCTGATCCCGGACGTCCCCTTCACCTGGGAGACGCTGATGATCATCCTGCCGACGGCGCTGGCCGGGACCGTCGTCGGGTTGCTGGAATCGCTGATGACCGCGTCGTTGATCGATGACATCACCGACACCGGTTCGGACAAGAATCGCGAGGCCAAGGGGCAGGGAACGGCCAACTTCGTGACCGGCTTCTTCGGCGGCATGGCCGGCTGCGCGATGATCGGCCAGTCGATGATCAACGTCCGGATCTCCGGCGCCCGGACCCGCCTCTCGACCTTCGCGGCGGGCGTCTTCCTGCTGATCCTGATCGTGGTCCTTGGAGACATCGTCGGGATGATCCCGATGGCGGCGTTGGTCGCGGTGATGATCATGGTCTCGATCGCGACCTTCAACTGGGGCTCAATCCGTGACCTGACGACGCACCCACGCCTGTCGTCCATCGTGATGCTGACAACGGTCGGTGTGGTCGTCTGGACCCATAACCTCGCGTTCGGGGTGCTGGCCGGCGTGGTCCTCTCCGGGCTGTTCTTCGCCTGGAAGGTCTCGCAGATCTCGAACATCCGGATCGCCCACGAGGAACCCGGCGTATCGCGGACGTACCAGGTCACCGGTCAGATCTTCTTCGCCGGGGCCGACGCGTTCGCCTCGTCCTTCGACTACCAGGACGTTCCGCCCCTGGTCCGGTTGGACGTCAGCCAGGCGCACTTCTGGGACATCTCCAGCATCCATGCGCTGGACAAGGTGGTCCTGAAGTTCCGCCGTCATGGGGCGCAGGTCGAGGTGATCGGCCTGAATGAAGCCAGCCAGACCCTGGTCAGCCGCCATGGCGTGCATGACAAGACCGAGGGCTTCGAACTCAGCGCCAGTCCCTAGGACAGCCTGGAAATATCGGGCAAGCAGGAGGGGTGGGACCGGGTTGCGGTCCCACCCCTTCGAGTGTGTGTCCCCGTTGCTGACTGACGGTCTTACGGCGGAGTCGTCCCGACCGCGAGATGCTGGCGATCGGACCGGTGCTGGACCCCCGCCCACGGTGGCGTGGCGAGGACCATCGGTGCGGCCCCGATCTGGTCGTCGGCGTCGATGGCCGGGATCGTCCCGGTCGGCGTGGCGGCGGCGGCCGACTGGGTCCCGAGTGGGATCGTCCCTTGGTCGTCGGGCAGGAACGACACACCCTGTAGCCCGAACAGCAGGATCACGACGATCGCTGCCGCGGCCGCCACGTCGAACATCCGGCGCCATCCCGTGGGCCGGGCTGCACGCAGCGGGACCGGGCGGCCGGTGACCGGGCGGGGAGCGGCCAGTTCGGGGTGCTCGGCGGTGACGCGAGCCCAGACGGCGGCCCGGCTGGCGGCGGGGTCGGACGGCGCGGTGGCCGCATCAAGTGCCTGGAGCCGGGCGAAGACCTGGTCGTCGGTCAGGCCGGGTGGCGGCTCCGTCGCCTTGCGGAGCTGGCGGCGGATCATCGTGTGCCTCCATGGGATTCGGGTGGGATAGGGTCGTCGCCGACCGGTTCGGCGAGCAGCGTCCGGAGTCGCTGGAAGGCGCGGTGCTGGAGGGCTCGGATCGCTCCGTGTCGCCGGCCGATAATCGTCGCGATCTCGGGCCCGGTCAGACCGCTCAGCTTCAGCTCGATGACATGACGCTGGTCCGGGGGCAGGGCGTCGAGCGCCGCGTAGAGTGTGCGTCGCTGGTCGGCGGCGATCGCCTGCTCTTCCGGCGTCCGGTCCGGGTCCCGGAGCGTCCAGGCCACCGCGTCGATGTCGGTTGCGGGCTGGCGCGCCCGGTAGCGGTCGGTGACCTCGTGGTGGGCGATGGTGAACAGCCAGGATCTGAACCGGTCGGGCTGCTGGCAGGACCCGAGAGCCGCGAAGGCGCGTGAGAAGACTGCGGCGCAGGCATCTTCGGCGGTCGCCGGGTCCGCGAGGCGGCGGCGGCAATAGCCATGGACGGGCTCGAAGTAGCGCTCGTACAGGACGGCAAACCGGTCCGGCTCAAGCCGGGCCAGTGCGACGAGGTCCGCGTCGGGGAGGCTAGCGGGGTCGACGACTGATGCTGCCTGCGTGGCCCGGCGCCCCTGACCCGCCAGGAGCGGGCGGATCCGCTCCAGCGGGTCGGTCTCGTCCATGGTGATCGCCCGTGCGCTCATTGCTGTCCCGTCCGGAGAAGCCGACGTCGTCACCGGTGAAGACGCGGCACTCGATAGAGATGTTACGGGAACGCCGGCGGGTTCCGTGCCGGGACGCAAGTAGCCCCGCTCCATGGATCTGGAGCGGGGCTGCCTGCGGGTGGGTGTCTCGCTCCGGGACGGGTTACCAGACCCGGGTGGCGGTGTAGTAGTAGCCGCCGTACGTTCCCCAGAGGTCGCTGATCACGACGCCGGTAGTCTCGTTCTCGGCGTGGATGAACAGGCCATCGCCGATATAGATCCCGGCGTGGGAGACCCCTAGGCCCCAAGTGCCGGCGAAGTAGAGCAGGTCGCCGGGGAGCAACTGATCGGGGGCGACGGGATACCCGTAGGCGAGCTGCCCCTCGGTGCCGTGACCGATGTCGATGCCGACCGTGTTCAGGACGACGTACTGGGTGAAGCCGGAGCAATCGAACCCGGCGGGCGAGTTGCCGGCCCAGACGTAGGAGTACCCGAGGAACTGCATGGCGAATCCGGCGATGACGTCGCCCGTGGTCGCCTCGGCTACGGGAGCTTCCGGGGTCGGGGTGGGGGTCGTCGGGTACATCAGCTCGCGGAAGTGCTCGGCCGGGTCGTCCCTGTCTGCCAGGGCGACCGGGGTGGAGGCAAGGGATGGGGCGACGCCGAGCAGGAGAGCGATCGCGAGGGCGACGAGGAGGCTGCGGCGGTTCCCGGTGAGGGCGGACGAGGCAGCGCGGGACTGACCCCGGACGATGCGTCCGGGACGGGCAATCATATCGACCATCGGTGAGGGCGTTCCTTGCGGTGCGGTCGGCGACTGGAAGCCAGCCAGCTGCCTCATGACATGACCCACATCAGGTGGAAGCGCCAGGCGCCTCATCACCCGGTCCGGTGGTCATGGCACCGGACCGGGACGCGACCGGAGGCGCGAGGTGCGCTCGTCCGGGTTCCCGACATCGCCTGCCAGCCAGACAGGTGATCCGAGCGGTCTGGGATCCTCGGCCTGCCAGGGCCAGGGGATCACGCGAGGTCGGGGATCATGGAAATCCCGCGCGAGACCGCGAACTGGTTTGTCGGTGGCTGGACGGTACCACCGCTTCTGACAACCCGTCGAGCAAACATTCAGTCTCATCGGTCCGGGATTGATAAAATTATCCGCAAAACAATTGGTATAGGCCGTCTTGCTGGTTTCTGAGTGGGCTTTCACTACTGTACGGACAATTTCGCCCTGCGTCCATCCCGCATTAGCTGTATCCCGGCCCTGTTGGTCAAACGCCCTGGTGACCATCGAGTGGAGATGGGTGAGAACGTCTGGGTAATCGCTGCGACCGGTTCTAGGGAACCCGCTACTATTCCGGGTTGAAGAAACAGAACGGGCCGGACGAACCCGTCAGGCCGCTACGGAGGTGAGCGTTCGTGTCGACCGAGATTCCCCGCAGGTCTGCCACACACCGGTTCGTCGCCGAACCCGGGCAATCCACCCCGATCGGAGACTCCGGCACGATCCTGCCCGAGCCACGACCGGTCAGGCTCACGGCCGTCAATCACATCGCCATCCGCGTCAACGATCTGTTCAAGGCGGAGCAGTTCTACACCGACTTCTTCGGCATGGAGCTGGCCGGTCGTGCCTTCCGGACTGACCGGGGCGGCTATCGAGCAGTCCCTGCCTCCTATGATCCGGTACGGGCCCGGCGCGATTTCCAGGAGGCCGATGTCTCTTTTCTCGAGAGCGAGGCGTTGACGCTGGCGCTCCGCCGGGTCGGACGCGGTGACCGGATCGAGACGAACGCCATCCTCGATCACATCAGTGTGGACGTCGACGTCCGGGCCTTCGCCGAGCTGCGCGCCGCCGTGCTGCTGCGTAACTTCGATGTCCTGATGCTGGCCCCGGAGGCGCTCACATTCCGCGATCCGTTCGGCGTCGTCTGGGAAGTCACCATCGACGAGATCGGCACGCATCCCGCCGGGATCTAGGCCCGTCGTGAGACGCCGCCGAGATCCTTCCCCCCTCTACCGGAGACACGCATGCTTGCCGATTACCGCGACCTGATCGATGAACTGCTCGGCACCCCGAAGACCCTGCGGGACCGGATCTCCGGCGGCGACCGGCCCGCGGCGGAGGTGCTTCGCCTGGTCGATGAGCTCCGCGCACGGGACGAGGCGGTGGTCGTCCGGCTCAACACCATGCTGCGGCAGCGCGACGCGGTGCTGGGCGAACTGGCGCTCGAGATTGACCCGGCGGCCGGCGACGCTGATCCCGCCGCGCTGCTCTCGCGGTTCGACCAGGCCCGGGGCGAGCTAGTCTCCCTGCTGATGAATCTGACCATCAAGGATTGGAGCGCGACGGCGATCGGCGCCAACGGGCAGCAGACGGACGTGTCTGAAGAAGTCGAGAACCATGTCGAGTTCGACGAGAGCCACGTCGCCCGGATCACCGGCGACGCCTGACCGTTGACGTCGGTGCCTGTGTGACCGGAATGGCTGATGGGCAAACGAAGGGCCGCCGGCAGGGGAACCGGCGGCCCGAAGTTCTGGGGTCAGGAGCCTGCGCTCCTCACGGGCTGGCTGGGCCCGCTGATGGGCGGCCGCCGAGCTGGCTGACTCGATCGGCCGGGGAGCGAGTGATCCGGCACCGTGGTGGCTGGCCAGATGGGATCGTCGTCCCGCTCATCTGTGTAGACGCACATGCCGGACCAAACGTTTCGTTCCGGTAACAGGATCGAGTCCGACGACCGCTTTCTCGTCCCGGCTTGCCGGAACCCTGCCCTACGGCACCCTTGGTGCGATCAGATTTTCGGCCCTTCGCCTATGGTGCCGGCCTGAAGTGGGCAACTGGTTGTCCACCGTTACATCCGGGAGAGGACAAGGATGATGGACGGTCCGAGGGCGGCGGGGACCTTCGACGATACCGGGGCGGCCAGCGCTCCGGAACGTGCCGGTCCCGTTATCGTCGTCGGGGCGGGGCTGGCTGGCCTGACCTGCGCCGCCGAGCTGACCCGGGCCGGTCGGTCGGTCGTGGTTCTCGAGGCAAGTGATGGCGTTGGCGGGCGGGTTCGTACCGATCGCCGTGATGGCTACCTGCTCGACCGTGGCTTCCAGGTCATCCTCGATGCCTATCCGGCGATCCGGCGACAGGTGGAGCTGGAAGGATTGCACCCGGCCGCCTTCGATCCCGGCGCAGTCGTCTGGGACGGGCGTCGTCGACTGATCCTCGCCGACCCGATCCGCCAGCCTAGGGCGCTGCCGAACGCGATCACCTCGCCCCTGTTCGGGTTCCAGGACAAGCTGCGGCTGGTGTCGCTGGCCGTCCGTGCCCGGACCGCCGCCTGGGGTTCCTCCGGCGACGCCGCCGGCGATCCGGACCGGGACGTCTCGGCTGCCGATTTCCTCTGGGACGCCGGGTTCGGCCGGAAGTTCGTCGACCATTTCGCCCGGCCATTCTGGGGCGGGATCACCCTGGACCCCACTCTTTCTGGCAGTGTCGGGCCGTTCCGCTACACGCTGAAGATGTTCATCGAGGGCCGCGCCGTGCTGCCCGGGGATGGGATGCAGGCGCTGTCGGACCTGTTGGCGTCGCGGCTCCGGCTGGGTACGGTCCGGTACAACAGCCCGGTCGACGATCTGGTTCGCGACGGTGAGCGCGTGACTGGCGTCCGGGTCCGGGGTGAAGTGGTCCACGGGTCTATGGTCGTGGTCGCGACCGACCCGCCCACGGCTCGGCGCCTGACCGGGATCGAGGCGTTCCCCGCCGACGACCAGGGCATCGGGTGCACGACGGTCTACCTCAAGGGTCGGCGCGACCCGGGACTGGGCAGGAAGCTGCTGCTGGATGGTTCCGGTCGAATGTCCGTCAACCACGTCGCCCCGATCAGTACGGTCCAGCCGACCTACGCGCCGCGCGGGCGGCACCTCCTTGCAGCGGTGCTCCTTGGTGAGCACGCCGCCAATCTCGACGATGAAGCGGTGGGGCGGCAGGCCCAGGCCGAGACGGCCCGGATGCTCTCCCACGTGCCGACCGACTGGGACGTGCTGGACGTGGTCCGGGTACCGTTCAGCCAGTTCCGGCAACCGCCGGGCATCTACGGGCGGCTGCCTGAGGTGGAGAGCGGCGTGCCCGGTCTCGTGCTGGCCGGCGAGGCGACCGTCGACTCATCATCCAATGGCGCGATGCTCAGTGGCGAAGCGGCGGCCCGCCTGGTGCTGGGTACGACAGACAGCTGACATGGTCGCGAGGGGCGGGGCTCCCGCCTCATCGCGACCCGGAATGGAACAGGGCACGACATGACGCATCACGGTGAATACAAGGTACCCGGCGGCAAGCTGGTCAAGGTCGATTTCGCCGTGGAGGACAATCAGCTCCGCGACGTGGTCGTCAGTGGTGACTTCTTCCTCTATCCGGAGGAGACGCTGGAGGACATCCGCTCCGCGCTTGAAGGGATGGACGCCGGTACGGCCGAGGACGGCATCGCTGACCGCATCAGAGGCTCCCTCGACGCCGGCGCCGAATTGCTCGGGACGTCCCCGGAAGCGATCGCGGTCGCCGTACGCCGGGCGCTCTCCGAGTCGACCCTGCCAGCCTGATCGATTCCGGACGAGACGCATTGCCTGGTCCCGACCTGCCCCAAGACCTCCCGGAGGACGACCATGACCTCGGCCCAGCCCACGATCATCCCCGCGACCGAGAAGCTGCCCGTTGACCCACCCGCCGACGCAAGCGATCGCTGGGCGCGATTCGACTGGAAGCTGATCCCCGGCGTGCCACGCCCGCCCCACATGAACATGGCGCTGGATGAAGTCCTGACCCTCCGGGTCGGAAGCGGACTGCGCCAGCCCACGATCCGGATCTGGAAGTGGGACCGGAAGGCGATCGTGCTGGGGCGGTTCCAGTCGGTGCGCAACGAAGTCGATGAGGAAGCGGCGGCGGCCAACGACATCACGATCACGCGGCGGATCAGCGGTGGCGGGGCGATGTTCATCGAGCCGGACGGCGCGATCACCTGGTCCATTCACGCGCCGGAGGCGATCGTCGACGGGCTGACGTTCCCGGAGTCGTACGCGTTCTTCGACGGGTTCATCGTCGATGCCCTGCGCGGACTCGGAGTCGATGCCTGGTACGCCCCGCTCAACGACATCACCTCGGCCGGGGGCAAGCTCGGCGGGGCGGCGCAGGCCCGGCGGGGTGGGGCGGTCCTGCACCACACGACGATGGCATACGCGATGAACACGACGCTGATGGCGCAGGTCCTCCGGGTCGGCAAGGAGAAGCTGAGCGACAAGGGGATCAGCTCGGCGGCCAAGCGCGTTAGCGCCATCCAGGCCCAGACCGGCCTGGACCGTGACGGGCTGATCGACGCGTTGTTTGGCCACTTCTCCGCCCGGTACCGCGTCTCGCCGGATGAGGTCACCGCGGACGAACTGGCAGAGGCCGAGCGGCTGGTCGAGTCCCGGTTCAGCACCCGACCCTGGACCCACTTCCTGCCCTGACGCGTTCGGTCCCGCCGCTGTGATCGGTCCCTACCCGCGGGCCTGCTGGACGAGCGCCAGCAGGCCCGCGGTCGTCGCGGTGATCCCGGCGACGGTGCGGACGTGATTCCACCGGAGCCACAGGCCGAGGTAGGCCGACCATTCACGGGTGGCCGCCTCGACATCGATCGCGGTTGGGTCGGTCTGGTCGAGCCGCACGTTGAGCGGGACGTTGCCAGCAATGGTGACGCCGATCACCCCGGCCAGGTAGAACGCGGCCGCGGCGAGCAGTGCGGCCGTCCCGGGCTCGCCGCGCTGCCGGATTGCCAGGACGATCGTGACGACGCAGAGCAGCGCCGTCCCGAACAGCACGCCCATGAACACCGGGGTCAGGACCGTCCGGTTGATGGCCTGCATGGTCCGGATGGCCTCATGGGGCGGACGTCGGTCCAGCCCGGCCATGACGAAGGTCGAGAAGGCGAGGAACGTCCCGGCAACGAGTCCGGTCCCGACGATCGTCGTCGCGGTCACCACGAGTTGCATGCGATCGGCCATGTCAACATCTCCGTGGGTGGCAGGCCGCGCGACCCAACTGGATAGGGGAGCCCGGCCAGCCCTGGTTGGTCAGGCCGTGATGGCGTGGCTGGCGGCCAGCCCGGCGGCCCAGTCCGCGAAGCTCGTTCGGGCGGGGGCAGGTCGTGCCGCACATCACCGCGTCGCCCAAGCGTCCCGTCACTGATCGCGTTGCCCAGCGCGAGGTACAGCTCTGCGCCATCCAGAGAGAAGCCGGCTCCGCGGAGAATCTCCCGGAGGGTGGCATCGGGCGGGCGCGCGTAGGTCGGCCCCGGACGTCCGAACGCGGCGCCGAGCAAGCGGGTGACTTTCGGCATCGTCAACTCGTCCGGTCCCGTGACCTCGTGGATCGTGACGCCCGGCGCTGCCGGGCCACGGGGCGCCGCGGCGGCGATCGTCGCGACGTCGCCCGCCGCGACCATCGGGACGCGGGCGGACGGGTCGATCGCCTCGATCAGCGTCTCGTGGGCGAGTGTCTCCTCGATCCCGATGCTCAGCGTCTCGTACAGGTAGGCGCTCCTCAGGATCACCTGGCTAACCCCCTCCAGCTCCCGGAGCCGAAGTTCGTGCCTGTGCAGGCACTCGACGAAGCCGGTCCCGGTCGGACGATCGGCCCCGAGGCTGCTGAGCGCGACGACGTGGGGCACGCCGCTATCGGTGAGGGCGCCGACGATGCTCGCGCTGATCCCGTCGTGTGTGGACGAGTAATCCGGGACGGTCGGATCAGTTGGCAGAAGGACGTAGGCAGCCGTGCTGCCATGCAACGCGTCGGCGAGTGCGGGGCGGTCGGCCAGGTCAACCGACCAGGTCTCAACACCAGCCGGCAGTGACGCCAGGCGATGGGCTGATCGGCCTATTCCGCGGACCGGGATCCCGTCCGCTGCCAGCTGTCGGACGATGGCGCCGCCCGTGTTGCCCGTTGCTCCCATGACCGTGATCATCGTTCACCTCCAGCGTCGTACTCGTCGTCCGCCAGGCGGACCCCCGGCTTGCTGAGAGCCAGTCTGGCCGCGTGACGCTGGATGGTGAATGATCGAACGGCCGATCCGTATTGCCGTTCATCCAGACATATGGACGGTCAGCGCGTACCCGCCAATACTGCTCATATGAACCGACAGGAACTCTGGCCCGCCACCGACCCACTGGGGGAGGCATTGCATCTCCTCCGGATGACGGGGTCGTTCTACAGGCTCTCGGAGCTGACCTCCCCATGGGGCATGACGCTGCCCGCGATCGAGGGCTGTCTCTGGTTTCACGTCGTCACGTCGGGGACGGCACTGCTGACGGTGGGCGACGAGCCGACCAGGACACTGCGCCCCGGCGAGCTGGTCCTGGTGCCGCACGGGCGAGGGCATGAGCTCCGCGATGCGCCCGGCTCGCCCGTGCCGCCGATCCTGTCGCTGCGCCGGGAGATCATCACCGAGCGATACGAGATCCTGCGCCACGGCGGCGGCGGCTCGCCGACGGTGATGATCTGCGGGGCCGTAACCTTCGATCACCCGGCGGCTCTCGACCTCGTCGGCGCGCTGCCGCCGGTGATGACCGTCGAGGCGTTCGGAGCCGGGCAGACCGAATGGATCCGGAGCACCCTTCAGTTGATGGCCATCGAGGCGGCGTCCCTCCGGCCGGGTGGCGAGACAGTGATCACACGGCTGGCGGACATCCTCGTAATCCAGGCGATCCGGGCATGGCTTGCGGGTGACGCCACGCCCGGCACCGGCTGGCTGGGTGCGCTCCGGGATCCGCAGATCGGCCGGGCGGTCGCGATGATCCATCGCGACCCTGCCCATGGCTGGACGGTCGCGGCGCTGGCCGATGCCGTCGCGATGTCCCGGTCGGCCTTCTCGGCCCGCTTCACGGCGCTGGTCGGCGAGCCGGCCATGCGCTACGTCACGGGGTGGCGGATGCGGCTGGCCCACGCGGCACTGGCGGAGCGCCGGGAGACCGTCGCGGAGGTGGCCCACCGGTTCGGCTACGAGTCGGAGGCGGCGTTCAGCCGGGCGTTCTCGCGGGCGATGGGCGTCGCTCCGGGTGCCGTGAGGCGAGGCCGCTCACCCCGCTTCGATCCGTTCGGAGACGCGATCGCGGCGATGGCCGGGCCCGGCAGCCAGTCTGGTATCGTCCCGGCAACATCTGTCGATTGATCCGTCCGCTGACGAGGATTCCCCCTGATGGTCACTCCCCGCACCGTTGCCCCGGCGGCCGCTGATGTCGAGCGGGCCCGGTTGGCGGCCTCCGCCGCGATCGAGTCCGCTCGCGACGATCTGGTCGAGCTCTCCCGGTATATCCATCAGCACCCCGAGCCCGCGATGAAGGAGACGCTGTCGTCCGCAGCCTGCGCCGACTTCCTCGAGCGCAACGGGTTCACCGTCGAGCGAGGGACGGCGGACCTGCCCACCGCCTTCACGGCGACGGCCGGCACGCCGGGCGGGCGACGAATCGGATTCCTCGCCGAGTACGACGCGCTGCCCGGACTCGGTCACGGTTGCGGGCACAACCTGATCGCGATGGCGAATATCGCGGCCGGTCTGGGGCTTCGCGCTGGGCTGGCCGAACTCGGCCAGCCGGGCCAGGTCGTCGTCTTCGGGACCCCAGCCGAGGAGGCGATCAGCGGCAAGGCATTCATGGTCGACGCCGGCGCCTTCGACGATGTCGATGTCGCGATGGGGGCCCATCCCGGACCGCCCGATGCCGTCTGCCCGACGGTCGAGGGCAGCGGGCAGGCGCTGGCCTGCCAGGCCGTCCGCATCGAGTACCGCGGCCAGTCCGCCCACGCCGCCGCCGATCCCTACAACGGGATCAATGCTCTGAATGCCATCATCGAGGTGTTCAACGGGATCAACGCGCTCCGCCAGCATGTCCGTAGCGACGCCCGCTTCCATGGCGTGATCACCGACGGGGGCCATGTTCCCAACGTCGTGCCGGATTTCGCCGCGGCCGACTTCTTCGTGCGGGCCCAGACGATGGTCTACATGAACGAGCTGGTCGAGAAGGTCCGCCGGATCGCCGAGGGCGCCGCCCTGATCACCGGCGCAGAGCTGAGCTTCGATACGTCCGAGAAGCCGTCGTGGGACATGATCACCAATCACACGCTGGCCCGGGCGATGAAGCGCAACATCGACGCGGTCGGACTGGAACTGCCGGAGGCGCGGGCGCAGGAGGGCAACGGCTCGACCGACTGGGGCAACGTCTCCTACGTCGTGCCATCGGTCGAGACTAGCTACCCGATCATCGACCGGATGTGTACCTGGCACTCACAGGACGTCGTCGACGCGTCGGATTCCGAACTCGGCTACGCCAACACGCTGCTGATCGGGCAGGCCCTGGCGATGACCGGCGTCGACATCGTCACGGACGACCATTTGCTGGCGACGATCCGGGCAGAGTTCGACGCATCCCGCGCGACCGGCCCGGTCCGGACCCAGTGAAGCACCGTCGGTGACGATCGACCGCAGGACGTTCTGGCTGGCCGGGCTAGCGATGCCGGCGGGTCTCGCCGCTACCGGTGCCGGTGATGCCACCCCGGCACCGTTCGTCAATCCTCCGGAGGAACGGCAGTACCGGCCCGGCGAGCCGATCGTGCTGATTGGGCACGGTGATTGTGCTACCCGGCTGGTAGTCGATGACCTGCCAACAGATCGCTACGGCGTGGTCACGGTCGCGAACGGGTCGGCCAGTGCCCTGACCTGCACGCTGGAGACGCCGGACGGACAACGGCGACCGGTGTTCCAGGCGGACGGAGAGGACGCTTGGACCGGACCGCTGTTCCTCGACCAACTGGGCACCTTCATCGTCGCCGTGGAAGCCATGGGGCAGTGGGCGGTGATCATCCGGTAGGAACGCACGACGGGAACGACAACGGCCCGCCGGTTTTCCGGCGGGCCGTTGTCATTTGACGCGAGCGTCAGTGGATTCAGACGCTGGCGAGCGTGACCGGCGCGTCGACGAGCTTCTCTTCGATCTCCGGGGTGGAGAGGAAGAACTTGCGGACGGCGCAGCCCTCGGCGGAGTGGAGGATGGCCTGCTTCTGCTCGTCGGAGAGTGGGCCGCGCAGGGCGATCTCGGTTGTGACCTGCCAGTTCGGCGTCTCGGAATCGGTCCGGTGGATGCGGACATCGATATCGAAGCCTTCGAGCGGCAGCTTCTCGCGCTTGGCGAACGACGAGATGTTGATTCCAGTGCAGGCGCCAAGCCCGGATGCGAGCATCTCGAAGGGACCGGGGCCGCTGCTCTCACCCGGCGCGGAGGTGCTGCGACCGGTCGTGAAGCGATGCTCGCGGACGGCGACGTCAAAGGAGTAGGTCTGGGGTGAGGACGTGCTGATCGTGGCGCGGTAATCGGCCATGGTGGCGGCTCCCTGGGGCGACCGGGACGTTGTTCAGCCGCAGCCGACCAACGTCCCGCACGGTTACTTCCCAAAGGATAGCGTGACCCGTCAATGGCCGCTAGCCCGTCTTTGCTGGATCAGCCGGGTGCGACCGCACCCTTCGGGTCGAGCAGGTCGCGGATACCGGCCAGCAGGGTCAGGATCTCGAACGGCTTGGGGATGAAGACGACCGGACCGCCGGGCGGCAACGAGCGCAGCCCCGGCCGGTCGTAGACCGCCGAGGTGATGATGATCGGCAAATCCCGGCCAGCCGGGTCCTCCCGGAGCTGCTCCAGGATGTCCCAGCCACTGGCCTGGTTGAGCATGATATCGAGCAGCAGGACGCCGGGTCGGACGGCCGTGATCGCGTCAATGGAGTAGGGCGGTTCGAGGAATACCGGCTGAAACCGGTTGGCGCCCAGCACCTCGACCAGCATCTGGGCGATGGCCTGCTGATCCTCGATGATACCGACGACCGGGCGATCGATGGGCAGTGGCTGGCTCATTCAGTGGTTCCCGATCCGTGCCGTCCGTCCCGAGACGGGGCCGTCCCCGCTACCCAGCTCGTGGCGGCGGCGATCGAGGCGGTGTCGATCGCCCGCTCGAGGCGGAGCGTGAGCGATGCCAGAGCAGGGTGCCTGCCGGCGGTCTCTGCCCAGCCGCTCATCGCTCGGGTGATGACCTGGCGGAGTTCGTGCAGTTCCGTCAGAAGTGTGCCGATCGGGATGTCGATCTTCCGTCGCTGGTCGCCGTGCCGACCGGCGGCCTCGGCGATACGTGTCCCGGGCTCATCGTCGTAGACGGGATCGTGGACGAGGATGGCGTCGACAATGGCTTCGAACAGCGGCGCGATCTCGCCACGCAACCGCTCGAGGTCCAGTTCGGGGTCGGCCCGGAAGGCGGGCAGGTTCGCCACCCGAAGGACCCAGTCGCTGAGGGCGAACTGGGCCGTCGCGGTCAGGTACGCCGCGAATTCGCCTTCGAGATCGAGGCGGGGGGAGTCGACGGGCAGCGAGCGCGGCAGCATCCCGTGGCACCTCCTGCTGGTTCGGGCGATCCCGGTTTCGTTCGTTGTCCAGGCGCCGTCCGATCGTCCACGACCGGGCTCCGGGACCGGACGTCCGGTACGATTGGTCGTGACCAGGCGACCGTCACGGCCTGTGACGGCTGGCCCGCATCCGGACCAGAACGCCTACATCATCGGGCCGGGGACCGGTTCCCGGCAAGGGGGATGAGCGATGCCTGAAGCCCGGGGGACCAGGGCGAATCATCAGCCTGGCGAGGAGATGGCGCCGCAACTGGCCGACGCGCTCCGCCAGCACCCCCTTGTCCTGTTCGACCTCGACGACACGCTATGCGATTACTCGCTCGCCCGGATGCGTCGGCTGAGCCACGTCTTCACCGAGGCATTCCAGGTCCACGGCCGGGAGCTCGCAGCGGACGAGATGGACGAGCTGATCACCCGGTCGATCGGGATGCACCCGCACGGGGTCGACCATTTCCCCGATCTGCTCTCCGGTTACGGCATCGGACCGGAGGCGATCGGGACCGCTCAGGCGTGGTACCGGACCAACAGCCTGCGGCACCTGGCCCTGTTCGGCGAGGCCCGGGCGGCGCTGGCGGCGGTCCGGGGACGGACCGGTGGTCCGGGATACGGACTCGGGATCATCACCAACGGGCCGGCCGGGATCCAGCGCCGCAAGATCGAGTTGCTGGGGGTCGAGCCACTGGTCGACTTCATCATCGTCTCGGGCGAGTTCGGGGTGGACAAGCCGGACCCGTCCATCTTCCGTGAGGCCTTGCGCCGGGGCGGCGTCGGGCCCGGCGACGCCCTCTACATCGGCGATTCGGCCGAGCACGATATCGTCGGGGCTCGGGCGGCGGGACTGACACCGGTCTGGGTCCAGCGCGATGGCGCGCCGTGGACGGGGGACGGGCCGGAGCCCGGGCTCCGGATTCGCAACGTTGGCGAAGTTGCCGCGGCGCTGAGGAGCGCATAGATCAGCGTCGGCGGGAACGTTCCGGTCGGGCGGGAAGGGCGTTGAGTCCGGGCTGCTGGGAGCCGTGCGGGTATACTTACCAATAATCACCCGACGCGCCGGCCGACGCTCTCCGATGGATCCACGGGACTGATACGACTTCCCTGGATGATTCCCGGCGCCGGCGCACCCCCGAGGAGTTCCCCACAATGACCACGGTCCTTCCCGAGGCGCCCGCCGCTGAGACGACCCGTGCCCGGCGGATCGTCGTCGCCGCCGAACTCGGCTATTGCTGGGGCGTCCGTCGGGCGCTCGACATCGTCCAGGAAGCCGCCAGCCCGGACCGCAAGATCGCGCCGATCGGCGACGTGATCCACAACCCCCAGATCGTCCAGCGCCTCCGGGCGCAGGGAGTCGAGGGCAAGCCGGACTTCGACGCCGCCATGCGCGAGGGGTACAAGCGCATCGCGATCACCGCGCACGGCTGGGGTCCGGAGATGGCGAAGAACGCCGCCGCCGCCGGCGTGGAGCTGATCGACTCAACCTGCCCGCTGGTGACCAAAGTCCAGCGGATGGCCCAGAAGCTCGCCCGGCAGGGGTATTTCATCGTCATCTACGGCGACGACTACCACCCTGAGGTCAAGAGCGTGCTGGCCTGGTCCGGCACCAGCAAGGCTAAGGCGGCCAAGAAGGTTTCGCAGCTGGGCTGGAACGCGACCCGTGCGGATATCGGCGAAGGCCGTGTCGCGCCGCCACGCAAGGTCGCGCTCGTCTCGCAGACGACCAAGAACGTTGGCGAGCTGATGGCCTTCGCGCGTGAGCTGGAGGCACTGGTCATCCCGGAGGGTGGCGAGTTCCGGTTCGTCAACACCATCTGCGAGCCGACGAGTGAGCGGCAGCGGGCGCTGCAGCGCCTGATCGAGGAGGATCGGTGTGACCTGATCCTCGCGATTGGCGGGAAGAAGAGCAGCAACACCGCCCGGCTGGCCGAGGTCGGCAACCGCGCCGGGGTCGAGAGTTATCACATCGAGCGGCCCGAGGACATCGCCGACGAGTGGTTGGCCAGCAATGCCGTCGTCGGCATTACCGCTGGTGCCTCGACCCCGGACGATGTGATCCAGGAGGTCGTCGATCACCTCGTGGCTCGCGGCTACCCAGCGCCGGAGAACGGGATCCGCCCGGTCGACCCGGACTACGTCCCGGCCTACTAAGGTTTACGATCGCTTGGTACGCACAACGCCCCCTGCCACACGGCAGGGGGCGTTGTGCGTACCGGGGGCGGGTCAGACGGTGGACCTGCCGTGGGGAGGGCCGATGGACGAGGATTGCCCCGACCCGGACACGCGCGAGACGACGGGGATCGTCGTCAGCATCCTCGTCCTGGTCCTGTTGGCGACGCTGCTGGCGGCCGTCCAGTTGCGCGGCGACGTCGCGCTCTCCGTCGCCGCGTGGTCGCTCACGGCATCAGCCGTCGGCGGCCGCTGATCTGTCCGGGCCGTCGGACGAGAACGAGCCCGCCGATGGACAGGATGAGGGCCAGGCTTCCCGGGAGCAGCCAGCCCGGGACCGCCCCATCGATGGCAACGGACCCGGCGAGGGAGTCGGCCGCGGCGTCTTCGGAGCGGGCCGGCAGGACGGCGATCAGGGCAATCACTCGTCCCGGAACGAGGGTGACGTAGCCGGTCACTGTCTCCCCCGATTCCCGGACGGTGATGACCGCCCGCGTCGAGGCGGTACCAACGGGTGCCGTCAACTCGATCACCCCTGTGGCACCAGTCTCTGCAGACAGGGTGAGCGGCAAGCCATCCGCCGTCGTGGCGGCAAGGCTCACCGTCGCGGAGCCAGGAGCAGCTGCCTCACAACTCTGCGGCATGGTGAGCGAACTGCTGTCGAGATCGTCGTCGATGTGGATACCGGTGACGACAGCACTGACTGGGTCGCAGGTCAGGACGCGGATCGACACGGCGGCTTCCGTTGGCGCCACATCGACGGTCGTAGTCGTCATGGTGGTGGAACGTTGGGGCCGCTCGGTCGACGGGCGGCTCGCCGCCGGAACCGGTTCGTCTAGGCTTGCAGCCTGGGATGCAACAGGTGTCCGGGGCCGTGGCGGACGACCCGAGACGGGCGCCACGGCCGACGGACGGCTGCTGGCGACCGGTGGAGTAGACGGTGTCCCGGTCGATGGGCGCGGCGTGACACTGCTAACCGGGCGGACTGAGCGAGCCGGGCGGGCGGAAGGTCGGCTCGATTCCGGGATGGACGGCTGGAGGCTGGGTAGTCTCGCTGAGGCGGACGCGATCGGTGCCGTCGAAGCTGGCCGGGATGGGACAACGCTGGCGGATGGCACGGGAACTACCGGGCGGCCCGGGCGCGGCGGACGCGACCTTGCCGGCGATGCGGCCGGCGACCTCGACGCGGCGACCGACGGCGATACGGGAATCGATGGCTGGCCCGAGGATGGGGCTGACGCCGCCGCGCTTTCCGACGCGGCGGCCCCGGAGGAAGCTGAGGCACGGTCCGATTGTGCCGCTTCGAGTACGGCACGACTCGATGCTGACGCGCGTTCCGATGCTGCAGCCGCGTCCGACGCTGCGGCGGCGTGACTGTCCGAGGCGCTGGCCCTGCTACTTTCCGATGCCTTGGCTATGGTTGATGCCGACGCGGCGGATGTCTGGGCGGAGAGCGAGGCGGACGTTGAAGCCGACGCAGCGGCGGACACCGAGGCCCGCTCGGCCGCCGTCGATGCTTCCGCCCTCAGCGATGCCGCCGCGATCACGGATGCGGCGGCGGCGGACGATGCTACGGCCTCGCCCGAGGTGCTTGCCATGGCGGTATTCGAGGCGGTTACGATCGCCGAGGCGGCAGTGCCCAGTGACGCACGTGCGGAGTCCGACGCCGCGCTGATCGATGCATGGGCCACCGCTGTATCCGAAGCCAGCGCGGCGGACGCTACGGCTGACGCGCTTGCCTTGGCGTCCAATGACGCTGAAGCCATCGACGCGCGTGCCGTCTCGGATGCGCGTGCGTCCGCTGACGCGACGGTTACGGCATCCAGGGACGCCTGCGCCTCGAGCGAGGCTCGGGTCGTGTCGGAGGCCTGTGCCGCGAGGGAGGTCGCTTCATCTTGACTCGACGCGACGGCGGACAGCGACGCCTGCTCTGCGGCGTGTGAGGAATGTGCAGCGGCCGACGCGATCTCCTGATCCGCTGACGCCTGTGCGGCCTGCGATGCGACGGCGGCGTCATGGGAGGCCGCTGCCATGAGCGACGCCTGCTCTGCTTCGTGAGACGCGCGGGTCGCCGCCGATGTTGCCGCGTCAGCGGACGCTATGGCCTCCAGCGAAGCCGCCGCATCGGCGGACGATGAGGCCTCGGCATGGGCAGAAGCCAGGGCGGCCAGCGACGCCGCTTCATGCTGATGTGATGCCAGTGCCGAGGCACTGGTCCCGACCAGGTCCTGCGAAGCCCGGGCTGTGAGCGATGCCGTCTCGGTGTCGTGAGAAGCGCGGGCGTTGAGTGACGCGGCCTCTGCTTCGGCCGATGCCCGCGCCGCCTCAGAGGCGACTACGGTCGCGTGGGAGGCCCGCGCGGCTAGTGATGCCTGGACAACTTCATGCGACATCTGCGCTTCAGCCGACGCTGACGCGAACACATTGGTGGATTCGCGGGCGGCAATGGATGCCTGCTCTGTTTCCAGGGAGGCGTGGGCGTCCAGGGATGCCTGCTCAGCCGCGTCGGCTGACGCTGCGGCCGTCTCGGCCGATGCGTGGGCCGTGTGCGACGCGAGCGCCGTGTCAGAGGCGGCAACTTGGCTGGACGCGACTGCTGCCGCTGACTGCTCTGTCTCCGCTGACGCACGGGCCTCGAGGCTGGCCTGCTCCTGATCCCATGACGCCTGGGCGTCCAGAGATGCCTGCTCCACTTCCCGCGACCCCTGGGCGGCAAGCGATGCCTGCTCGGTAGCAAATGAAGCCTCGGCCTCGGCAGACTGCTGGGCGTCCCACTCCGCCGCCGCGTTGGCTGACGCGAGCGCAACGGCCGACTGTTCAGCGGCGATCGATGCCGCGGCGTCACTTGCGGATGCGACTGGATCTACGGACGGTCCAGCAAACACACGAGCGTTGACGACCGTTTGAACCCGTCGGCAGGAGCTGTTGTAGGTCATCTGGACGACGAACGTAAGCGAAAAAGCTGGCTGACCGAGCTGGTAGCCCGTCGTCGCAGATACCTGCTGGATGTTCATGATCGTACCATTGGTCACAGCCGGGAATTGATAGGGGAAGTCTTTGGGCTGGAACCCACGCAGCCCTGACTGCTCGATCCGCAACGGGAGGGGTTGTGTTGCAGGGTTCGTAAGATCCGAAAGGAGGAAGATGGCACCGGGACTATCCGCTAGCGGATTCGGAATGAGAGTCCCCGCCTCATCATGGACCTGAAGAACGAGCTGACAGACCACTGGAAAGTTCTGGACCTGTGGCCGAAGCGACGTGCCTGACACCACACGTGCGCTGAACAGCACGCCAGGTGGCGCGACACTGCCGATCAAACTGACGACCATCACGAGCAACAGGACCAGTCGTGCGCGACGGGACGAGGTGATTCGTGACGGCTTTCCGGGCACGACCTGACGACTCTGATCGCTCACTCGCACGCTCTCCCCCCACCTGATCAGCACGCAGAGAACCAACCCGTCATCACCGCTGACGACAGGTATTCGACGGGTTATTCGACTGGCTGCTGGACGAACCGGCGCGATTGTGGGGACGACTCTTACACCCGTCAATAGGCGAAATCTGTCAGGATCCGTTGATTATCCGAGAGAAAAGGCCAGACGCGGTCGTTCGCTGTGTTCGTTCGGATACGCGACACGCTACTCCATTAGCCGGGTGAGACAGCCAAAAGAAGAAGGGGGCCGCAGCCGGACGGGCTCGCCGTCGCAACCTGGGTCACGGCCGCCGACGTCTCCGGCGCTGGGACGGGTTCACTGGTGACCGTCCAGGTCAACGGGACCAGGCCCTCCGCCTCCGTGAAGCAGATGGTCACAACACGAATAAACGCAGGCAGCGGCTGGCCCTGTCCGTCAATCATCATCAGGGTCTGATTGCCGTCCGCCGATGGTGCCACGGAGGTGATGCTTGCCTGCGGCGCCAGCAGGCCAGGAGTCGTCCCGAGCACGGTGATCGTCGGCAGCGACTGCGCCGTGATTGTCCCGGGCGGGACCTCCAGCGGGATCTGGGCGAAAGCCAGCCCATCCGGTGCTACCTGAGCGGGAGTGAGGACGTCCGTCGCACCGCCGATCGGGACCGACGCAGTCGCAATGATCGCCGTCACGGTTGCGGCGACGATCACGTCGGCGGTGAGATTCCGGAGGGCGACGAGGACGGACTGGCCCGTCGGGTCCGGCAGCACGCCGACCACCGCGAGAGTCCCGGCCGTTCCCAATGCGAACGGGCCCGCCGGGGCTCCCTGCCTCAGGATCGGATCACTTGCGAACAACCCGGGTTGATCCGCCGATGCCGGTCCGAGCGTCGTGACCGATCGGACCGCGGCTTCGATCGTTCCCGGGTCCGCTGGTGTGACCGGGGGCGGGGTGGCGGATGGTCCGACGAGATGCCCCGGCGCGAAGGTGAGCACGAGCATCGCCAGGACTACCGCCAGGAAACGCCGGATCACTGCGCGGTCGGCTCGGACCCAGCGGGCTCGACCGCGTCCTCACCGGTATCAGCACCGGTCAGTCGCCACCAAGCCGGGATCGCGTCCTCGTCGGGCTCGCCGTGAGCAAACCCGGCCCATTCCACTAGCTTCGAGCGGCGCAGCGCAGCCGGGATCACCTGGCCATGGATGACCATCCGGCTGTGACGAGGATTCTCGCCCCATCGCCGGATCGCCTCGTCGTAGACCGCTGCACCGTCTGGCTCGGATCGCATCAGCTCGATGAACTGGCGCGTCGTGAACTCGTCCGCCCCGCCGATCCGCTGGAGGTACTCCTCGATCACCGGGAAGACCAGGTCGGTCAGCTCGTCGACCAGGTCCGGCTGTCCGGGCGCCGGCGTCGGGGGGCCGCCAGGCAGGTTGTCAGGGCGGGGATGGCCGGGTCTGGTCATGGGGGAGAGCTCCCTCGGAGAGTGGTGGCTTCGGGTGGCATGGGCGCGGCAGATGTATGCAGGCCGCCACAAGGACGGACGGAGTGGCCGGGACCAGCCGTTGGGTTGCTGCCCGGCCGGTGATACGATGCGCCGACGAGTCAGTCCGCTTCATCGCCAGCCGGTCCGGGCCTATGGTCCGCGCCCCGGCGGCCGATGTCCAGTCGTCCCGAGGAGTCGCCATGGTCAGCCCCATCCCCGCACCCGTCCCTGTCTCCCGACCGGACTTGCCCCAAACGGCCGATGTCGTCGTGATCGGCGGTGGCGTCAACGGCGCGTCGACCGCCTTCCAGCTCGCGAAGCGGGGCCTGTCGGTCGTGCTGCTGGAGCAGGGCCAGCTCGGCTACGGCGCCAGCGGCAAGTCCGGCGCCCTGATCCGCTGCCACTACGCGAACGTCTGGGAAGCCCAGCTCACGCTCGAGAGCCTGCGGATGTTCCGGGACTGGGACGAGCATATCGGCCACGGTGATCCGGTATTCAAGGCGCCGGGGTTCCTCCAGGTCGTCGCCCCGGAGGACGAGTTCCGGCTGCGGACCAATGTCGACGCCCTCCGCTCGATCGGGGTGGAGACGCAGCTGCTGTCGGCGGACGAGGCGCGCGACGTCGAGCCGTTGCTGCGGACCGACGACCTGGCCTGGATCGCCTTCGAGCCCAACAGTGGCTACGCCGACCCGAACGCGACCGTCTACGGGTTCGCGGCCGCGGCCCGTGCCCACGGCGCGGTGATCGCCATCCACACCGCCGTCAGCCGCATTCTCACCGAGGGCGACCGCATCACCGGCGTCGAGACCGACAACGGGACGATCTCGACCGGGACGGTCGTCGTGGCAGGCGGCGCCTGGGCCAACCTGCTGCTGCAGCCGATCGGTGTCGACTTCGGGATGACGCCGCGGCGGATCCAGGTCGCGGTCTTCCGGTGGCCGGAAGAGATCGACCAGCGCCGCCCCCACCGGGTGATCATCGACCGGATCAGCCACTCCTGGCTCCGGCCCGAGGGATCGCACTCGACGGTCATCGGGTTCGAGGCCGGTACCAGCGAGCACGACGCCGGGCGCTACGACGAGACCCCGGCTGGCGACTACATTGACAAGGCGCGCTCGGCCCTGGCGAGTCGACTGCCGGCCTTCGCCCACGCCACGATGCGGGGCGGCTGGGCCGGGATGGTGATGCAGTCGGCCGACGACCACCCGATCATGGGCCGGGTCGACGGTGTCGAGGGACTGGTCGTCTTCGCGGGAGACAGCGGCTCGTCATTCAAGACATCGCCGGCGACGGGGATCTGCCTGGCCGAGCTGATCGTCGATGGCGAGAGTCGGCTGGTCGACATCCACGCCTTCCGCCCCAGCCGGTTCGCTGAGGGCCAGCCGTGGCGCGATGAGCACAGCTACTCCGCCACGGGCGATGTCCTGACCATCTCCCGGTAGCCCACGCCAGTCCCACCACGCACACGGCCCCGGCAGCCTGCCGGGGCCGTGTGCTTGGGGTGATTCAGTTGGCCCGGAAGCAGTTGGCGAGGTGGTCGTCGACCAGCCCGACGCTCTGCATGAAGGCGTAGCAGATCGTCGGGCCGACGAAGCGGAAGCCCCGCGCCTTGAGCGCCTTCGACAGCGCCCGCGAGGCTGGCGTGTCGGCCGGGACGTCGCCAGGGACGGCTGGGCGCGGACCGGGCTGGTCGCCGGTCGTGTCCCAGGACCGGCCCCAGAGCCAATGGTCGAACGTCCCATGCTCGTCCCGCAGGGCGATGAAGGCCTGGGCGTTCCCGATCGTCGCGAGGATCTTTGCCCTGTTACGGACGATCCCGGCGTCCGCCATCAACCGGGTGACATCGTCGTCACCGTAGGAGGCGACGGCTTCCACCCCGGGGTCCGAGAACGCGGCGCGGAAGGCCGGACGCTTGCGGAGAATGGTCGCCCAGCTCAGGCCGGCCTGGAACCACTCCAGCACCAGCCGCTCCCACAGCTCGTCGTCTTCATGGCAGGGCACGCCCCACTCGTCGTCGTGGTAGGCGACCATCAGCGGGTCTGTCCCTGCCCAGGGACAGCGAACGACCGGCTCTGCCTCACCGGCCGAGGCGGTCAGGCCCCTGGCCATGACTTCTCCCCGACGTGCATCGCGACGGTGCCGCCGCCGAGCAGCCGGTAACGCGTGTTGACGAGACCGGCCTTCTGCATCGCGCTGAGCAGCTCTGCCGCGGACAGGAAGCGCTGGGCCGACTGGGGCAGGTAGCGGTACGCCTCCCGGTCGCCCGAGAGCATCCCGCCGACCACCGGCACGACGCGCTGGAAGTAGATCCCGAAGCCGGCCCGCAGCAGCGGCACCCGGAACGGCGTGAGTTCCAGGCAGACCCAGCGCCCGCCGGGTCGCAGGACCCGGGTCATCTCATTGATGGCGACCTGGGTATCCCGCATGTTCCGCAGGCCGAAGGCGACCGTGACGGCGTCGAACTGGCCTGTGTCGAACGGCAGGCGCATCGCGTCAGCGTGCCGGAAGGTGATCGGAAGGTCCTCCCCGATCACCGCCTGGCGCTGGGTGAGCTTGCGCCCGGCGACATCCAGCATCGGCTGGGAGAAGTCGATCGCCGTGACATCCTTCGCCCCGGCCAGGGCGAGCGCGAAGGCGAGATCGCCTGTCCCGGTTGCCACGTCGAGGACATGGCCTTCGCGGCGGCCGAGGATGGCCTGCCGGGCGACGATCCGCCGCCAGGCGCCGTCACGTCCACCGGTCATCAGCCGGTTCATGGTGTCGTAGTTCCGCACGATCCGGCCGAACATCGCCTCGATGTCGTCCGCTGAGCGCATGGCACCCGCATCGGGAGGGGCGACGGCCGCGCGATTGGGGGTGTGGAACCGACCAAGTGTCGGCACGGGTGGCCTCCGATTCTTTCGAGGGCGGATCAGCGGACGATCGCCGCGGCGAACAACAGGGCGAAGAGCAGCTCCAGCCGGGCGGTACCGGCCAGCCGGGCGTTGAGCGCTCGGCCGGTTTCGGTCATCACGCCGCGGGCCATCACGACCGCAAGCGGGAGCAGTACCAATGGGACGAAGGACCACACCCCGAGTGTTCCGTCAATGACGAGCATCACCGGGACGAGGAACGCTAGGGTGAGCAGGGAAACGTACTCGGCGATGGCGCCGGCCGGTCCGAGCCGGACTGCGAGGGTCCGCTTGCTGGCCCGGCGGTCACCATCGATATCACGCAGGTTGTTCACCACGAGAATCGCCGTGGCCAAGGCGCCGATTGGCACGCCCGCGATCAGGGCCAGACTGGTCAGTTCGCCGGTCTGGACGAAGGCGGTCCCGGCGACGGCGACCAACCCGAAGAACAGGAAGACGAACAGATCACCCAGGCCGGCGTAGGCCAGTGGCGCCGGACCACCGGTGTAGAGCACGGCGGACAGCACCGCCAGCAGACCCACCCCAATAAACACCGGACCCCCTAGCCAGGCGAGGTAGGCACCGACGAGGATGGCCAGCCCGAGCGTCAGCCACGTCGCCAGGAGCACCCGCCGTGCCGGGATCAGGCCGGCTGCCGTGACCCGGATCGGGCCGACGCGCTCGGCGGTATCCGCGCCACGACGGTGGTCGAAGGCATCGTTGGCCAGGTTGGCGGCGATCTGCAGCAGCAGCGCAACCGCGATGCAGGCGAGCGCCGCGAGGGCATCGAATCCGCCTTCGCGGATGGCGACCGCGGTCCCGACGACGACCGGCGCGATGGCGGCCGGCAGGGTCCGGGGACGGGTGGCGAGCAGCCAGGCCCGCCGGGTGGTGATCGTCTCGCCACCTGTCGGGCGGCTCACGTCGGGGGCGGATGAGGGGGCGAGGAGAGGGCCGGACGGCTGGGCCTGGCTGGTCACGGAGGGTGAGTCCTGGGGGTGTGGCGCCGTGACCGGAGGATCATCTGCGCCGGGAGCTGGGTGCGATCGCTACGCATGCTGAGTATCCCATGGCGCAGCGGACAGGATCGATCCGCGTTGGACTTCCTTTCGCGGCGGAATCAGCTCCGGCGCACGTGCCAGAGCTGGCGTCCGATCTGCTACGCTCTGCCCCAAGCGGATCGACCATGAGGCCATCCGCGACTGCCAACGGGAGCTCGGGAGCCGGGCTGAGAGGGCGACCGGATGTCGCCGACCGTCGAACCTGATCGGGGTAATGCTCGCGCAGGGATGCTGGCCAACCGGAGGGCCCACCAGGCCTCGCCGGTCCCGCACGACCGCTCTTGTCACCACCGGAAATCCACGACACGGCTGGACCCGGACGGTGAACCCGTCGGCGACCGCTCGGACCATTCGCCCACGGCGATGGTCCCGAACCCCGGGAGTCGACCACCATGACCCATCGAACTATTCCCACGCACCGTCGCCTGGACGCGCGAACCGCCCGGCTGCGCTGGCCGGCCGTGCTGGGTGCGGCTGCCCTCGCCGCGCCCGCCCTGATGCCACGCCGGCCCGCTCGGGCGCAGGACGCCGAGCGGATTTCGCTGGCGCTGGACTGGTATGCCAACGCCAACCACGCGGGCATCTATCTGGCCGAGGCGCAGGGCCTGTACGCGGCCGAGGGTGTGGTGCCGGAGATCTACGTCCCGGCCGACCCGTCGATCGTCCTGGCCACCGTCGGCGCCGGGCAGGACGACTTCGGCATCAGCTACCAGACCGAAGTGCTGCTCGCCCGGGCGCAGGGCGTCCCCGTCGTCAGCGTCGCCGCTGTCGTCCAGGTCCCGCTCCTGACGATGATGGCGCTCACGGATCGCGGCATCACCCGGCCATCGGACCTGCGCGGCCGGTCGATCGGCTCGTCCGGTCTGGCGAGCGATGATGCGATCCTCTCGACGGTGCTGGCCGCGGACGGGGTCTCGATCGACGAGGTCGAGGTGATCAACGTTGGCTACGACCTGCTGCCCGCGATCGCGTCGGGCCGGGTCGACGCGGTGACCGGCGTCTACTGGAACCACGAGTCGCTGATTGCCGAGCGCGAGGGCTACGACGTCACCTTCATCCAGGTCGAGGACTGGGGCGTGCCCTCGTACTACGAGCTGGTCCTGGTCGCCTCCGAGCAGACGGTCGCCGAGCGGCCGGAAACCGTCCGGGCATTGATCCGGGCGATGGCGGCCGGATACACCGCCGCTGCCGCCGACCATGGCGCCGCCCTTGACGCCCTCGCCGCCGGTTCACCGGAGCTGGACGTCGAGCTGGAGCGCGAGGGCATCCCGCTCAGCCAGTCGACCTGGTTCGATGCGAATGGGCAATGGGGGACGCAGACTGCCGAGCGCTGGGATGCCTATGCGGAGTGGCTGGCCAGCAACGGCCTGATCCCTGCCGACCTCGATCCCGCTGCCGCCTGGTTCCCCGGTGCGCCCGGGGTAGTGAGCACTCCGGTCGCCACCCCGGCGTCGTAGTCGCCGGACCACTGGTCGGCGAGGCACCGAGCCGGAGAGCGTCCAGCACGGTTCTCGGGCCGTGCCCCTCAGACCCGAGGGACATTCGCCGTCGGCTACCCGATCAGACTGGTTGCGGTGCAACGTCCCCATTGCTACTATCGTTTCATAAGTGAACAGCCTTCGGGGTTGGGTGAGGCCGCACGAATGATCCGCAGGGATCAGCGGCCAAGTCCCGACCGGCGGTTACAGCCCGCGAGCCACGGCAGGGGACGACTCCCTCGCCAACGCATGACCCGGTGAAATCCCGGGGCCGACGGTACAGTCCGGATGGGAGAAGGCGTGGTGGTCGGGCCGTCGTGGTCCGGGCCGGAGTGCAGCCGCATCTCCGCGTCCGGCAGGCGATGCCCGCCACGTGCCGCACCCTCCCATCCGCAGTGACCGAGATCAGACCCCGGGGCATCCAATGCCGGCGGGGTCATTCCATACCCGCCGGCCCAGCACGGGGGCAGAGGTGGGCGACCGGAAGCGGACAGTCAACACGACGCGAGCGACGGAGGGTGGCCGGTGATCAACTTTTTCGCCGGGCGCCTGCTCGGGCTGCTCTCCGTCGTCCTCGCTGTGGTCTCGATCACCTTCGCGCTGATCCATCTCTCCGGCGATCCAATCGACGCGCTCGCGCCGCCCGGCGCCTCCCCGCAGGATCGCGACAATCTCCGGGCGCGATACGGCCTGGATGAGCCCGTCCCGGTCCAGTACGTCACCTACCTGGCAGACGCCGTCCGGGGGGACTTCGGTGACTCCTGGCGGCAGGACCGCCCTGCTCTCCCTGCTGTCCTGAACCGGCTCCCCGCCACGCTGGCGCTGCTCGGCGCCGCGCTCGGGATCGCGACGGTCGCCGGGGTCGGATTGGGTCTGATCTCCGCCCTCTATCCACAGCGGCTCATGACGGCCCTGGTCAACATCGTTGCCCTGGCCGGGCAAGCCATCCCGGCGTTCTGGCTGGGGACGGTGCTGATCCTCGTGGTCGCCGTTCGCTGGAGGTTGCTGCCGGCCTCGGGGCTGGATGGCGCGTCGTCCGTGGTGTTGCCCGCCCTCGCGCTGGCCGCGCATCCGCTGGCCCTGATTACCCGGCTGCTCCGGCTCGGGCTCCGCGAGACGATGGCGCAGGACTTCATCCGGACCGCCCGGTCCCGGGGCGTTCGTGAGGGGCGGATCGTCCTCGGCCACGCCGCCCGGAACGCCGCCCTGCCGGTGCTGGCCTACCTTGGACTCCAGGCGTCGTTCCTGATCGGTGGCGCGCTCGTCGTCGAGACCGTCTTTGCTTACCCCGGTATCGGATCGCTGGCCTACGACGCCGCCGTCTCCCGCGACCTGCCGATCATCCAGGCGTCCGTCGCGGTGATCGCCGTGCTGATCGTCGTCATCCACCTCATCGTCGACCTCGTCGCCCGCATGATCGACCCGCGCCTCATCGCGGCCGATGCGAGCCCGGTCGCCCGAACGGCGGTGTCCTCATGACGCTGTCCGCACCCGCCACCGGATCGCGCTCCGGCGGCATGGTCACTCCCGTCGGCGAGCCGGCCGTCATGCTCCGGCGGCCACGGAGTTGGAGACAGACCGGTCTGACACCGGGCGGAGCGCTCGGGTTGGCGCTGGTCGCGGTCCTGGTCATCGTCGCGGTCCTCGGGCCGTGGCTCACCCCGCACGATCCCGCTCGCCAATCGCTCGGGGACCGCCTCCAGCCACCGGTCTGGTCGGGCGGGAGCTGGGACCGTCCCCTCGGGACCGACGGCCTGGGTCGGGACCTGCTCTCACGTGTGATCGACGGGGCGAGGGTGTCGTTGCTCGTCGGGGTGACCGCGACGCTCGTCGCCGGCACCATCGGCGTCACCCTCGGCTTGCTGGCCGGTGGCCTCGGCCGGCGCTGGGATCGAGCGGTCTCGTGGCTGGTCAGCGTCGAGCTGGCCATCCCTTCGATCCTGATCGGCCTCGGGATCGCGGCCGCGCTGGGAACGTCGCTCCGGAACGTGATCATCGTGCTGGTCATCACCGGCTGGGTGGCCTACGCCCGGATCGTCCGGTTGCAAGCCCGCGCGCTCTGGTCCGCCGCGTGGATGGACGCCGCCCGGGCGATGGGTGCCCCCCCGGGCCGGTTGCTCGTCCGGCACCTGCTGCCCAACCTCGCCGGTCCGGTGATCGTCGTCGCGTCGCAGCAGGTCGCCGCGATGATCCTCTACGAGGCATCGCTGTCATTCCTCGGGCTCGGCGTGCCACTGGAAACGATCACGTGGGGCGGGATGATGAACGCCGGCCGGGAGCAACTCGCTACCGCCTGGTGGGTGTCGACGATCCCCGGCATCGCGCTCGCCCTGACCGTCCTGGCGTTCAACCTGACCGGCGACTGGCTGGCGGAGCGGCTGCGATGAAACGACTTCCTCCGGGTATCGGCCTCCACCGACCGAGATGCCGTGGTGCCTGACGTCCCATCCATCAGGCCAGGGTGGCCCTGCGCGCGTCCAGGGCCACCGAACCTCCGACGACCGATGACCGCGGTTTCCGATACGTCTTGCCTGTCCCACATCAAATCGCGAAAGGACCCGTTACCGATGGCTCCACTTCTCGACCGCCGAACACTTATCGCCGCGACCGCCAGTATGATCCTGCTCGCTCCCGCGGCGAGGACGATGGCCCAGACGCCGGCGGCGACCCCTGCCGCTCCGACCCTCGATGCGCTGACCATCGCGCTCCCGAGCGAGCCGGTGACGCTCGACCCGGCACTGACGTACGACGCCGATGGCTGGTCGGTGATCCATTCCATCTACGACAGCCTGGTCGCCTACGACCCCGGCGGCACCCTGCAGCCGCTGCTGGCCGAGTCCTGGGACGACACCGACCCTACGGCACTCACGTTCCGCCTCCGGACGGGCATCACCTTTCATGACGGCCAGCCGCTGACCAGCGCCGATGTCGCCGCCACCTTCCGGCATCTGGTCGACCAGGACGTCGCGTCGCAGGCGGCCGGCAACTTCGCGGCGGTCACCGCGGTTGAGACGCCGGACGACCTGACCGCCCGCTTCGTCCTGGCCGAGCCGGCTCCCTACCTGCTCGCCCAGATCGCCGCCTACCTCGCCATCCTGCCAGCGTCGGCGGTGGACAGCGGTACCGACCTCTCGACCGCGCCGGTCGGGACGGGACCGTACCGGTTCGTAGCCTGGGAGCGGGGCCAGCAGGTCACGCTGGAAGCCAACCCCAACTATCCCGGCGGACCCAAGGGCAGCCCGATCGCTTCGACGGCCACCTTCCGGTTCATTGGTGACGCCTCGACCCGTGTCGCGGAGCTCGTCTCCGGCACGGCCAGGATCGTCCGTGATGTGCCGGTCGACCAGGTCGGAGAGGTTGAGGACGGCGGGGCGGTCGCGCAGATCACGCCGGTCTCAGGGCTCAGCTTCGTCCGCATCGCGACCGACGTCGCGCCGTTCGACGACCCACGAGTCCGCCAGGCGCTCAATCACGCCGTGGACGTGGAGTCGATCACGTCCGCGCTGCTCGGTGCGGAGGTGCCGCGGGTGGCCACGCTGCTCGATCCGACCAGTCTCGGCTACGACCCGGCGTTGCCGGCGTACACCTACGACCCGGACCAGGCTCGCGCATTGCTCGCCGAGGCGGGTGTCGAGGATAGGGTAGCCGTTGAGCTGGAGGTGACGTCAACCGGCAACCAGGCGGTGGCCGAGGCGATCGCCGCTCAGCTGGGTGAGGTCGGGTTCGATGTCTCGGTGGTCGTCAGCGAGCTCGCCCGCTTCAACGAGACCTGGGCCGAACCAGCCGCGCCCGCTCTGCGTCTGCTGACGTGGACGCCGCTGTTCGACCCGTACTCGCTGCTTGGACTGGTCGTGGCGTCGGAGGGATTTCTGTCCCGCTACGCCAATCCGGAGGCCGATGCGCTCATCGTCCAGGCCGGGACCGAACCGGACGCGACTGCCCGGGGTGAGCTCTACCGGCAACTGGGCGCCGTCCTCAACGCCGATCCACCGGCCATCTTCATGGCGCCGATCATCGCCCGGTACGGCGTCGCGGCGAGCCTGCCGGGGTGGCAGCCGCGGGCAGATGACTACATCATGCCCCTGCACGGCTGAGCAACTTCGCCGGACAACTTCCCGACTGGCCGCAAGGGCCGCTACCATTCCGCCTTTGTCGCAGACCGAGGAGTGCCGTCGCCGTGTCCAACGACCGTCACCTGACACCTCATCCCGCCGTTTCCCGTCGTGCTCTCATCGGTGCCGGAGCCGCGCTCGGCGCGTTGCCGCTCGCCGGCACGCGTCCCGCCGGTGCCCAGGACGGGACGCCCGCCGCGCCGCCGACACCGCCCCGGGAGGCGATCACGGTCATCCTGGCGGCCGAGCCGCCCGTCCTCGATCCGGTCCGGACCTACACCATCGACGGCTGGTCGATCGTCCATTCCGTCTACGACACGCTGGTCTTCCGCGCAGCCGACGGGACGATCCAGCCGCTGCTGGCCGAGTCGTGGAGCGAGCCGGATCCCCTCACGATCGAGTTCCGGCTCCGGACCGGCGTGAGCTTCCATAACGGCGAGACGTTCGATAGTCGTTCGGTCGTGGCGTCCGTCGCGCATATGCACGACCCCGAGACCGCCTCGCAGGTCGCGGCCGACTTCAGCACGATCCAGGCGGTCGAGGCCGTCGACGCCACGACGGTCCGGTTCCGCCTTTCCCAGCCTTCCCCGGCGCTGCTCGGGCAGGTCGCCGTCTACCTGGGGATGCTCCCGCCGGACTACGTCGCCGATCCGACCAACGAGTTCGGCGCCAACGCGCCGGTCGGGACGGGGCCGTACCGGTTCGTCTCCTGGGAGCGCGGCCAGCAGCTCACGCTCGAAGCCAACCCGGATTACGTCGCTACGCCGGCCAAGGGAGCGGCGATGGCTGCGACGGCGACGTTCCGGTTCGCTGGCGACCCATCGACCCGAGTGGCCGATCTGCTGGCGGGCACGGCCGACCTCGTCCGTGATGTCCCGCAGGACCAGGTCGAGAGTGTCGACGGGTCCGGCGTCGCGACGACGCTCGTGGCCCCGGTCGCCGGGATGGCGTTCGTGCGGATCATCAACGCCACCCAGCCATGGGCCAATGTCGAGATCCGCCGGGCGGCCAACCTTGCCGTCGATGTCGACTCGATCATCCAGAACCTGCTCGGTGGCCGTGGTCAGCGGATGGCGACCATGCTCACGCCGGAGAGCATCGGGTACGACCCGGACTTGGCTCCCTACGAGTACGATCCGGAGGGGGCCCGCGAGATCATGGAGCGGGCCGACCCGGAGGAGTCGTACGAGGCGATCATCCAGATCACCGCCGGAGCCAGCCAGGAGGCGGCCGAGGCGATCGCCGCCCAGCTCGTCGAGATCGGCATCCCGGCGACGGTCGATGTCGTCGACCAGACCACCTTCAACGAGGACTGGAAGAACGAGGACGTCGCCATGCGGATGCTGTCCTGGCGTCCGCTATTCGACCCGCAGTCGCTGTTCAGCCTGATGTTCACGACGTTCGGCTTCCTGTCGCTGCACAGCGACACCGACCTCGACGACATGATCGCCATGGCCGGGACCGACCCGGATCCGGAGAGCCGGGCCGAGCGGTTCCGCGAGATCGGCCGGATCATGCACGACAACCCGCCGGCGATCTTCCTCTGGAACCTGACGGCGGTCTACGGCGTGAGCAACGGTCTGACGGGCTGGGTGCCTCGACCCGACGAGTACATCCTGCCCCTCCAGGCGCAGGCGGGGTAGGGGAGCAGGTGTCCGATCAGCCCGTAGCGGGCAGCGGCCTGGCGGCGGCGATGGCGATCGTCGCCCCTCGTCGCTTCGGAACGCTCGTCACACACGGCGCCACCGAGTGGCCCTCGGCGGTGCCGTGCGTCTATGCCGTCATCCCGTCGCGGCGTGACGACGGTGCGGCGATCGTGATCGCCCTGGACGACAAGGCGAAGTCGGTGCCGGTCTACGACCTGGCCCGGGTCCGCAACGTCCTCGCCCGGGGCGCCGCCATGCTGATGGTCTCCGATGAGACTGAGGACTGGGACCGGCTGGCATGGACCCGGGTCCGCGGGCCGGCCGGGATCCTCGAGCCGGGTGCGGAGGGGCACGCCGCCGCCATCGCCGCGCTGCGCGACAAGTACCCCCAGTACGCCTCCCACGATCTCGAGCACGCACCGCTGATCCGGATCCAGCCGGACCATGGCCGGTCGTGGTCAGCCTCCGGGGATCCGGTCGACCCGCTGGCCGAGCGACGGCCCAGTGACCTCACGTCGATCGTCCGGGGGCGGCGATCGGTGCGGGCATTCCGCCCCGATCCGGTCCCGGATGACGCCATCCGGCGGGCGATCACGGCAGCGGGGTGGGCCCCGTCACCGCACGGGACCCAACCGTGGCGATTCGTCGTGCTGCAGTCGCGGGAACGACGCGCGGAGCTGGCCGAGGCGATGTCGACGACCTGGCGCGCCCAGCTCGCGCTGGACAGTGCCGACCCGCAGGAGATCGAACGGCGGGTCGAGAACAGCCGCGACCGGCTGGTCACGCCAGCGGTGCTCGTCCTGCTCTGCCGGTACCTTGGTGATGCCCACCTCTACCCGGACCCTGACCGGGCGGCGGCTGAAGCTGACATGGCGACCCAGTCGCTTGGCGCCGCGGCCCAGAACTTCCTCCTCTCGATCTATGCCGATGGGCTGGATGCCGGCTGGATGTGCGCGCCCCTGTTCTGTCCGGAGTTGATTGTCGAGACGCTGGGGCTCGACCCGTCGCTGGAGCCGCATGCGTTCTTCCCCGTCGGCTACGCCGCCCGCGATCCCCGCCGCCGTCCGCGCCGCGACCCGGGAGAGCTGATCGCCGCGTGGCTGTAACGCCGGGCAATGCCAGTGCTCGGTAGTGGATGGCCGGGCAGCGAAACGACCCGCCCCAAAAGGTGTGGGGCGGGTCGTTCTGCTGCGTGAATTCCTGGCGGATTGCCGGTCAGTCGAGACGGGCGGGCGCCGGGGCGAGGGCCGCGATCGGCTCGCCGTCGTACTCGACCGTCTCGGTGATGTCCGTCACCCCGTCGCGAACGCCGTTCTCGAGGTCATCGACCAGTCCGACCTGGGACACGCCCAGGACCAGTCCGGTTTCCTCATCCAGCAGATGGCAGTCGACGATCGCGAACTGCTCCTGGGATGAGCCGTCCTCGAATTCGATCTCGTAGCGGTACCCCGCCGCTGCCGTGGAGTCGTCCGACTTGAACGCTTCGCCGGTCTGCGGGTCATCGATCGCCTCGACGTCACTGATCGTGTTGCGGGAGACCTCGACCGGACGCGTCGCCTCCGGATCGATGCCCAGCTCGTCGACCAGTTCGGTCACGCAGTCGTCGACATTCCCGTCCCACTCGTCCGAGCCTTCGAAATAGACCCGGGTCGAGGAGTCGCTGGCCAGCAAGGTCAGCTGATCGCGGCCGAGCGTGTTCAGCGTGCGGTCAGCCTCGACCTCCCAGTCGTCAGCGGGGAAGGCGAGCGTGTAGCCGTAGGTCGGGCTGATGTAGGTGCCCGCGTCCTCATCGGCGCCCGTGCCGTCGGATTCCGGTGTGCCCTCGTCGTCAGGAGCCGTGGACGGGTCCGGAGTATCGTCTGACTGGCCGATCACGATTCCCGCGACCAGGTCCGCGACAGCACCGGCATCGTCCGTGAGCTCGTCCGTCGGGACGATGTGATAGACGATCAGCACGGACGCGTCCGGTTCCAGCGTCTGGCAGAGGATCGTCACGGCGTTGGTCTGCTGGTCGTCTTCCTCGTTCAGGAAGGTGATATCCCACGTGGCGTAGGCGCGACCGTCGCCCTGGTCCCCGAGGTCGAGGGCATCGGTCTGCTCGCTGTCGAGCACCGAGGAGGTGTCCAGGGCGTTGAAGACCTCGCCATCGAGGCAATCGGCCGCGTCGCCACCATAGAGCGCATCGCCGATGAATGAGACGGTCGAACTCCCGCCCTCGAGGACCAGATCCGCGGCCTCGCCGGTATCGACGTCATCCCACTCGCCGCTGTCCCACAGGACAGACCATTCCGCTCCGTCCACTTCGCCGGCGTAGGCTCCGTCCCCGTCCTGCGCCGCCGCGGGGCCGGCCGCCGTCAGCAGGCTTCCCCCGACCAGCAGCGTCGTTCCCAGCCAGCGCAGTGCCCGGCTGGTGCGTCGGCGCCCGCGAATCGCCAATGTCCTACCCGCTTCCATGTTCCGACTCCTGCACCGCGATCGGGGACCACCAACGGCCACCGGGTCAGTCACGCCCCGCCGTTTCCGGAGGGTGGTCCTCAGAGAGTAGACGACGGACGGGGCGCAGGGTTCCATCCCCGCGCCCCGTGCATCTTCGCCTGGCCCGTGGGCCGGTTGGGCTCAGGCTTCGTCCCGAAGGAGCAGCCCGCCGAGCAGTTCCTCGATCTGGGCGGCGCCTTCGTCGCTGAGCAGGTCCTCCGGGGTCCCGGTGAACTCGATTGCCAGCACGTCCGTGTCGTTGAGCGACAGGCAGACGATGCGGGTGAGGAAGTCGACGTCCTTGGACGTGTAGGCGATGAATGCATTCAGGACGGTGCCGTCCTCGTTGGTCGAGACCTGCTGTTCCCCGTCGATCTCGATGATCGTGGCCGTGCCCTCGCCACGCTCGGTGAGGATGTTCAGGTAGTTGGTCAGGCAGGTCTGGACGTCGCCGTCGCCACTCTGGTAGGGGACGAACCGCGTGGTGAGCAGGTCCGAGTTCAGATCCAGGGCCGCGTAGAGCTCGCCGATCTCCTCGCCCTCGACGTCCCAGACCTCCGGATCCCAGGTGAGACCCACGCCGAACTGCTCGACCAGCCACGTGTCGCCGTCGACGTTGGTGGGCGTCCCGTCGGGCGCCGGCGTCGGTGTTGGTTCCTCGGTCGCTTCGCCCTCCTGGCTCGGAGCAGGGTCGCTCTCGCCCGGTTCCCGCGTCTTGATACCTTCGCGCCCACCGGAGAAGGTCAGCGAGTCGACCAAGTCCTGGTAGGCGGGGTAGGCATCGTCGAAGTAGGTCCGGATGTAGATGCTGACCTGGGTGAAGGCGACGATCAGGTCGCTGCCCGGATCCTGCACGCAGGTGAACATCGTGACGAAGGTGCGCTCGTCGCCGTTGTCGTCCTTGTCGGTGCGGTAGAACGCGGCAGACGCGATGCCATCGTCACTGACGACAAAGGGGTCGCCCGTCTCCGGGTCTTCTACCGGCTCGTCGCGGTTGACCCGGACATCGATCTCGCGGGCAACACCGCTGACGCAGTCGTCCGGGTCATCCCAGTCCTGGTCGGTGCCCTCGATGAAGAGGATGCCGGTGACCAGCCCGTCCTCGTCGGCGTCGTTGGTGTCCAGCCGAAGGAAGTCACGGGTGGACTGGCCCGACGGCGTAGCCTCACGGTCGACGGTGTAGTCGTCCGGATCCCAGCTCAGGCCATAGCCAAAGGTTGGGCTCGTGTAGGTGCCGGCGTCCTCGTCCGCCTGACCGGCGGCCGGCGCGGCGGTGGTGCCGATCATCGCGAGGACGGCCGCACCGGCAGTCAGCCGGCGGAGCGTTGCCGAGCGGACCGAGTAATCTCGATGGTCACGGAGTCGGGCGAACGGGTGCTTCACGTCGAGGGCTCTCCCTGATGGGATCGGTCCGGTCCCTGTATCGGGACCGGACCCTGCTGGCGAATCGGGATGGATGGTGATCGGTCGGGTATCTAGAACAGGATGCCGTCGAGCAGATCGCTCCGCTCGTCGGTCGCTTCGTCGGTGATGAGATCCTCGGCCGTCGCCGTGAACTCGATGCCGAGGACATCGCCGCCACTCAGCTCGGCACAGATCACGAACGAGCCATAGGCGGTGTTTCCGTCGAAGGAGAGGTAGTACACGCTCAGGGAACCGTCGTCGAATTCTTCGATGAACTCCTCACCGGTCTCGGAGTCCGTGAGGACCTCCGAGCCGTCGGCGAAGCGGTCTCCCAGGAGGTCGAGGTAATAGTCGACGCACCCCGCCGGCCCATCGTCCAGCGCGAAGCCGGTGACGATCGCCGTCTGGAGTGACGATTCCAGGACGACCTGGTCACCGTTGCGGTCGGACGACTCGTCGATGACTTCCCAGATGTCCTCGTCAAAGGTCACCGTGAAGTCGTAATCGACACTGGTGAATGTGTCGCCGTCGACACCGGTCGTCTCGTCGTCGTCGTCGCGGGCGCTGGGAGAGGCGTCTTCCTCGTCGTCGCCATTATCGGAACGACTGCTGGGAGAGGCGTCTTCCTCCTCATCGCCATTTTCGGAACGACTCCTGGGAGAAGCGTCTTCCTCGTCGTCGCCCGTCCTGCCGCCGCCGAACGAGACGCTCCCGATGACATCCTCGACCAGCGGGTAACCATCGTCGACGAAGTCGTCCAGCAGGCCGGACAGCGCGGTGAACCCGACGATGACGCCGGAGTCCTCGTCAAGGACGCATTCGACCAGGACAGCCGCCTCCTGCGTGGTGCCGTCACCGAAGGTCACGTCAGCGAGGTAGAGCGAAGCGGAGCGGTCGTCCCCAACGATCTCGAAGGGCTCCCCGTCGGCATCGTCCAGGAGCTCGCCGTTGTCGATGTCGGCCTGGATTTCGTCGAACAGCTCGACGACGCAGGTCTCCGTGTCGTCCCAGGACTCATCCGAGCCTTCGATGTAGAGGATGATGTTGCCATCAGTCGTCTGGAGGCCAAGGGCGTCGCGGTCGACTCCGGACTGCTCGGCGTAGTCAGGCTGGTCGATCTGGAGGAAGAAGGACCAGAGGTCGGGGTCCCAGCTCAGCTCGTAGTCGTAGGTCGGCGCGACATAGGTCCCGGCGTCGACGTCGGTGTCCGGACCGGGTACGTCGAACTGTGAGCCGCCCGTCCCGGCGTCGTCCTCATCCTCGTCATCCGAGGAGCGGTTGCTGGGGGAAGCGTCCGCGTCGTCCTCGTCCTCGTCGGTATCACGGGAGGAGCGGCTGCTGGGGGAAGCGTCCTCATCCCCGTCGTCATCGTCGCTCGTGCGGCTGCTGGGTGAGGCGTCCTCGCCATCGCCCTCGTTCCCGCCGGTACCGGATGACGATCCTTCCGCCGCGTAGTCCGTGTCTTCGGTCAGTCCGGCGAAATCCAGCTCGTAGACGTCGCCTTCGACCTCGATCCCGTCGTAGAGAGCGTAACCCTGTCCGATGACCTCGGGGTCGTCACTCGGGACCACCGTGATCGCCCAGAGCAACCCGCCTTCCGCCAGCTGGTAGCAGACGTGAACCGCGAGGAGCTCGGCCCCATCGGAGCTGGTCATCGACCGGAGTTCAAAGGCATAGTCCTGGTTGTCGTCAATGATCGGGTCGCCGTCGACCGTCGCAATCGTGTCGGCGTCCTCCGCTCCGAAGCTCTCCTCGAAGCTGGGCAGGACGCCGGCGAGGCACTCCTCAGGGGTGACATCCTCGAAGATGGTGACGAACTGGGCGACGCCGGTATCGGACTCCAGCGCCAGGTCGGCCGTCGTGGAATCCGCCTCGCTCCAGACGTCGCCGTCCCACTCGACGAGCCAGTTGACGCCATCGTCGTCGTACTCGAACGAGTCGCCGTTCTGGGCGCCGGCGGACTGGAACCCGCTGGAAACGGTGGCGATCAGCATCGCGACGACGGCGATCAGCCGGGCCAACAGGACGACCGGCCGACGGCGCGGACCTGGTTCCGTGCGGGGTGTGCGGTCCATGGGCTCTCCTCCCGGTTCGGGGTACTGGCTGTCTCAGCCCGTTGGCGAGACGTCAGGCGATGCACCTGTCAACAACGACGAGTGGGGACGACAAACGTTTCGGCACCGCGACAGATCGCCGAGATGGTGAGATCGCCGTAGTGACGCCACGCCAGTCCCCGGGCTGGGTCATCGCCGGGACAGTGGGTGCTGCCACTGTATCAGGGTGCCCGGACGTTCGGGTCGACCTACGACCGGGCACGGTCGAATGGTCAGTTCGCTTTACCACCGCCGGTCAGCCGGCGGGAAAAACGAAGGTGAGGGGGTCGATCGACCCCCTCACCTTCGTTTTCGGGACCTGGCAGTTCAGTCCCGTTCTAGAAGCTGATCCCACCCAGGATCTCGTCGCTGAGTTCGATCGCCGTCTCGTCGGCCAGACCATCCGGCGTGGAGGTGAACTCGATCGTCAGGAGATCGTCGCCGCCGAGCGAGGCGCAGACCACATAGCTGGCGTACTGGTCGCCGTCCTGGCTGAAGAAGTAGTAGGCGCTGTAGAGCTGGTCCGGCTCGATCTCGTTGACGAGCGGCTCGCCATCGGCATTCAGGACGTACTCAGCGTTGCCGTCACCCTTGCTGTCCAGGATGTCGATGTACCCGTCTAGGCAGGCCGCCGGCCCACCGGCGTCGTTGAAGCCCATCACGGTGACGGCCGCACCGAGCTCGTCGCCCGTCTCACTCTCGAACGAGGTCGTCAGCAGGAGCATGTCGACCTCGTCTTCGCTCACGGCGTCCGTGACCGACCAGGTCGCATCGTCGAAAGCCAGCTCGAAGCCATAGGTCGGGCTGACGTACAGGCCATCCTCGACGATCCCGCCCGTGTCGGCTTCGGGGGTCTCATCGTCGTCGGTATTTCCGCCACGGTTGTCCGGCTCGGGCGTCGAGTCGTCGTCCCTCGAAGACCCCGAGTCCGAGCCCGCGAACGGCAGCGATTCCATGATCGGCTTGACCAGGTCGTAGCCGTCAGTGCCCCAGTCGTCGCTCAGGATGCTCCGCCCGGAGAAGCCCACGACCAGATCACTGTCGGGGTCCGCGTAGCAGAAGCCGAAGACGACGAGGTCGGCGTCGACCGGCTCTTCCTCGTCCTGGGTACCGTTGGCATCGGGCGGGAAGACATAGGCGGCTGCGGCACGGTTATCGTCGCTCGTCTCGATGGGCTCCCCATCAGCGTCCTCGACGACCTCACCGTCCTCCGGGTCCACATTGAGTTCCTGGAACAGCGTCGCGACGCAGTCGTCCGCATCGGACCAGCTGTCCTCGGACCCTTCGACATAGAACTGGGTCGTGGCGTCCGTATCGAGCAGGTAGAGGAGATCGCGACCGTCGTTCTCGTCGGCTGCGACCTCGGCCTCGACCGTCCAGGTCTCGGCGTCCCATTCCAGGATGTAGCCGAACGTCGGGGACTCATACGTCCCCTCATCCTCGTCGGATTGCGCCGCGGCCGAGGAGAGGCCGACAGCGACGGAGCCAAACAGGACCGCGGCGGCGGTCAAGCCGCGGAACGTCGTCAGTGCGGATCGATGGTTCGTGGGCATCGTTGATCCTCTCGGCAGCCGGATCCGCTGCGGTCCGGCAGAATCGGTGGTGTGAAGGACTCACATACAACACGACGCCAGAGGAGCCATCATCGTTCCCGGTCGGATCACCACGAGGACCCGAATGGACGTGGAAGCGGCCGATGACGGACGGAGAACGCGCACCCGGGCGGGATCGGCCAAGCCGGAAGAACGTGAAGCGGCCGGACCCCGGGAAGGGGTCCGGCCGCTTCACTGGCGGATACGCCGCTGATCGATGGGTCAGGCCGGGATCAGGAGGCAAACTCCAGCGACTCGATCACCGTCTGGACGTCCGGGTAGATGTCCTCGAAGTAGTCGGCGTCGGTGGCCGCACCACTGGTGAAGCCGACGATCACGTCGCCGTCAGGCGAGGCGTAGCAGTCAACCAGGATCGTGGTGGCGAGGCCGTTGATCTCCGTCTCATAGGCGACGGCCGAGCGGTCAGCTTCACTGATCTCGAAATCGTCACCGGTCTCCGGATCCACCGCGATGGTCGCGTCGCTCAGGGCGACGTCCAGCGAATCCTCGAGGATGCCGGTGACCTCGTCGTAGAGCGACGCGACGCAGGCGTCGGTGTCTGCCCATTCATCCGAGCCCTCCACGTAGAGGAACTGCTCCCCGGCCTCGTCCTCGAGCTGGAGCAGGTCGCGGGTGCCTTCAGGGCCGGTGCCCTCGCCCTCGCCGGTAACCCCGTAGACGCTCTCGTCGAATTCGACGGTATAGCCGTAGGTGGGGCTCTCGTAGGTCGTGAACTCGCCATCCCCACCGGCGGCGGGGGTGCCGTCGCCAGCCGCCGGCGTGCCGTCGTCGTCGCCGCCGGACGTGCCGGCGGCGAAGTCGAGGTCATAGCTGATGCTGTCGCCCTCGACGCCTTCGAGCAGCGTGTAGACGTCGTCCAACGGGGCGCCGTCCAGCACCACTCCGGCGACCCAGAGCAGGTTGCCGTCGCCGATATCGAAGCAGACATGGAGGACCGTCGTGTCGATGTCGCTCAGGGTGAGGGAGCGCGTCTGGTAGACATAGCCATCTCCCTCACCAGCCCCCGGATCGTCGGCGTCGGCCCCGTCCGTGACGCCAGCACCCTCCTCGAAGGGTTCCACGACGTTGGCGAGGCAGCCGGCGAGCTCGTCGCCGAGTTCCGGGTCGGACAGGAACGTCGCGATCGAGCCGTCGACGCTGTTCAGCGTCAGGGCCGAGGAGCCCGCTTCGGTGCCCGGCTCCCAGACCTCGGGGTCGTAGGTGACGGAGAAGACGACTCCGTCCTGGTCATACTCGAAGGTCTCCTCGTCCTGGGCCGAGACGCCAGCGGCCGGTCCGGCGAACATGCCGGCGACCAGCGTTGCCGCGATGAGGCTCCGGAAGCGGTTCCCGGTCGTACCGAATGGTCTCATCATGCTTCTCCGATCCGGCGGTCCTGTCAGGAGCCGGCGTACTTGCCCTCGGCCCGGCGAAGGTCCGGGACCGTCGTCCCCATACAGGACTCCACCGTCAGTTTCGCATGATGGCGACGCGAGCGGCCTCCGGGATCTGTGTCCCGGAGGCCGCTCGATACTGGCCGGACTCGATTGGGGAGCCGGAGGATCAGACGGCGTTGGAGGCGAACTCCAGCGAATCGATCACGCGCTCGATCTCCGGGGAGACATCCTCGAAGAACTCATCCTCGGTCACGTCCGTGCTGACGACCGTGAAGCCGACGATCACGTCGTTCTCCGGGGAGACGTAGCAGTCGATGTAGACGACTGCGCCGCTGGCGTCGTCCTCGCCCACATAGGCGGCGGCGGACCGGTCGTCCTCACTGATCAGGAAGTCATCGCCCGACTCCGGGTCCGTGGCGACCGTATCGATGTCCGGATCGATCCCGATCTCTTCGGTCAGAACCGCGACGCACTCATCCGTGTCAGCCCATTCATTGGAACCCTCCACGAACATGACAAGCGACTCGTCGTCATTGGTGACCCGGAACTGGTCCCGCGTGGCGCTGCCACCCTCCTCGGAGTCGGTCCAGAGGGAGGTGTCGAGGTCGAAGGTGTAGCCGTAGTTCGGGCTCTCATAGGTAACGAGGTCGCCGCCGGACGTCGGCGTGGCATCGTCGGCCTCCGGTGTGGCGTCCTGGTCGGTGCCGCCCGTCGAACCACCGGTGAACTCCAGGTCGTAGGTCGTCCCGTCGCCTTCGACGCCGCTGAGCAGGTCGTAGACGGGCTCGTAGCCTCCTTCGTCCAGGATGAGCGCGGCAGACCAGAGCAGGGCCCCGTCGCCCAAGTCGAAGCAGGTGTGCAGGGTGGTCACGTCGATACCGTCCCGCTCCGCCTCGCGGGTCTCGTAGACGTAGCCGTCGCCCGAACCGGCTCCCGGCGTGTCACCGTCAGTGGCTCCCTCGAACCCGGCGCCCTCCTCGAAGTTCATCAGGACACCTTCAAGGCAGGAGTCGACGTCGTCGCCCAGCAGTGGGTCCGTGACGAACGTGACGACGGCTCCCGAGTCGCTGCTGGTCAGCAGCACATCGACCGCGCTCTCGGACGACGCTTCCCAGAGTCCTCCGTCGTAGGCGACGGAGTAGGCGACGCCGCCCTCGTCGTACTCGAACGTCTCGTCGTCCTGCGCCGACACGCTGGCAAGCGGGGTCGCGAAAAGACCGGCGACCAGCGCCGCGACCGCCAGACCGCGGAGCCGGCTGCGGCTGGAAACGGGAGATTCCATCGTCATCCTCCAGACCGGTCTGCCCGGGTGAGCGGCCGGTCGTCCCTCGTGACCGGCAAGGTGCAGGCCACTCGATGGCCCCACGGCTGTGGTGCACGGGATCCATAGTACGACGAACGCCAATGGCACCCGGATAAGGACCCGGGTGCCATTGGCGGATGGTGACATGGTGAGCGATCCGGAGCGATTACTCGGCGGGGATGACCAGCAGCCCGGCCAGCAGCGCCGTCACGTCATCCGTCTGATCGACGAGGATATCGACCGGTCCGGACGCGGCCAGGTAGACGACCGCCTCGCCGCTGATCTGGTGGCAGGTAACGATAGTGCCGGACTGGACACCGTCGGCGGAGTAGGTAATCAGGGCGAACGCCTGCGTCCCGTCATCGCTGACGGTGATCAGGTCACCGTTGTCGCGCTCGAAGATTTCCGCCCCGCCGTACGCATCGCCCAGCGTCGCGGTCAGGTCCTCGACGCAGCCGACGACATCGCCTGCTCCGTCCTCGTAGCCGATCAGATCGGCCTGCAGGTTCTCGCTCACCAGGCTCAGCGAGTCCGTCCCTCCGGAGCTGGCCTCGTTGAGGCTCTCCCAGATGGTCGTGTCCCAGGCCAGGAAGTAGAAGTAAGTCGGGCTGACGTAGACGCCCCCGGTCTCGTCGGTGCCGGTCTCCGGCGTGGACTCACGCTCCTCGGTGCCGCTGTCCGGGGTGGCCTCGCCGTCGTCACGGGCGTCGCCGCGGTCGCTGCCCTCGTCGGACGGCGCGGGATCGTCGGCCGTGTCATCACTGGCTTCGCCGGCGCTGATGTTGCCGAACAGCTCCTCGAACAGCGGGAAGTCCTCGTCGAAGTAGGCGTCGAGATCGTCGCTGATATGGGTGACACCGACGACCACGTCGTCATCCAGCGCCTGGCAGGCCAGGACCACGACGATGTTGGGTTCCTCGCCCTCACCGGTGAAGTCGAACAGGAAGCCGGCGCCCAGCTGGTCGTCGTCCTCGATCACGAACGGGTCGCCCGTCTCCGGGTCCTCGATCGGCTCGGTGTCGTCGAGGTCCAGCGCGATGTCGCTGGCGAGCGACTCCATGCACGTCTCGAGGTCTCCTTCCCAGTTGGTCCCGCCCTCGACGAAGGCAGCGCTGGTACCGTCGGTCTCGTCCAGCCGGATCAGGTCGCGGCCATTGGCCTCCTCCCCGAGCACTTCGAGAGTGACGTCCCAGTCGGCCGGGTCCCAGCTGGTGGTGAACCCGAACTCGGGAGAACGGTAGGTCCCGTTGTCCGCGTCGGCGCCGGCGGGGATGTCCTCGCTCGGAGCCGGGTCGTCCTCGACCGGGTCGTCGGAGCCAGACCCGGCTCCGGCGGCAATCCCGTCTTCGACGACCGTCTCGCCGTCGAACTGGGTGCCAACCGCGGCGAACAGGTCGTCGACCAGACCGGCGTTCTCCTCCAGCTCGGCGGTATCAAGCAGGGAGCCGGCGAAGATGGCCGTCGAGCCTTCCTCGATGGTCCAGCAGGAGTGATAGCCGAAGCCGGTCACCGTGCCGTCTTCCAGCTCCATCTCGATTTCCCAGAAGCTGCGGGCGGTCGCCTCGTCCGCGTAGCCGACCTGCTCCCCGTCCTCGTCCACGAATGGCTCGGAGTCGGTGATGCCGACCATCTCCTCGTAGAGCGGGCCGACCTCCTCGAGGCAGGTCGGGCCATCCGCCTGGTCCTCCATCGTGAAGAACCAGACCGAAGCGCCTTGCCGGCTCAGGATCAGGTCGATCCCGAAGTTCTCGGCGATCTCCTCATCGGATTCCCAGACCGTGCTGTCCCAGGCGACATTCCAGGCACCGTCGCCGATCGTGGAGGCGTAGGCGGTGTCCTCTTCCGCGGCGGCTGGCGAGATTGCCGCCGTCAGCCCGCCGAGCACCATCGCGCCGACCGCGAGCCCGCGTCCGATCGTGCCGCGCCACGACGCGCGCCGCGTCGTCCCAAAGCGTGTCATCTGCGTCCGTCCCCTCGTGATGCATCCCAAACGGCACCGTGCGGCCGGACCACCCGTCGCCGGTACCGTGGCTGTGTTTTGCATTCGGGAGAGGGACGCCAACAGGACGAACCGGGTTCCCATTCCTGGGACACCAGAGCAGGTGGTCAGGAAGATCAGGACAATCTCGAACGGATTGACAACGAGGGGTGTGCAGCGGCCCGCCGACGGGAGCGGCCTGGCTGGAAGCCCCTGAGCGGCAAGGCCGTGACATGGATGCGCATGGGCTCCGCTTCCTCAAGGAAGCGGGGCCAAGGCAGGAAAGTTTGCGGGCGTTATTCCGGGCTGGGCCCCAGTGCGGCCATCACATCGGCGATGTCCGGGCGGCGCTCGGCAAACAGCGTCGCGATCGGGTCCGGGGCGGTCTCGACACCGGGATGATCGGGGAGATCGACCCGCCGCAGGAACTCCCAGGACATCATGGTCCGGACCTGCTCGCGGTCGATGCCGGCGAAGGGACCTTTGGGGTCGATCTGGGTGCGATGCGCCCGGATCACGCGTTCCTTGTGCTCGACGACGTCCGCGACCGGCATCGTGATCGTGATCTCGGCGGCGGGGGTGCCGAGTTCCTCCAGCTGCTCCGGCGTGAGCGAGCGGAACGGGCCATCCTGTCGCTGGGCCATCCGCCGGACGCGCTCGCGGGGTAGCGCGGCGTAGTAGAGCGCGTCGACCTGCCACGGTTCGCCCAGCCCGGCCGGGGCTGACGGATCGGCGGCCAGCGTCGCGGCTGCCGTCGCGTGGTGGTGGATGGCGATGTGGTCCGGGTGGCCGTAGATGCCGTCGGCGCCGAACGTGACGATGGCGGCCGGGCGGACCGACCGGATCACGGCCGCGATCTGCGCGACGACTTCCTCGTCCGGGGCGTTGATGTAGGCGCGCGGGTCGTCGTTCTCCGGGGTGCCGGCCATGCCGGAATCGCGGTGGCCCAGCAGCCGGATGTCATCCACGCCGGCAAGGGCCATGGCGACCCGCAGCTCCTGCTCGCGGACGGCGCCAAGCGTGGCGGGCGTGGCATGACCGGGCACGAGGATCTCGCCGGCCTCGCCGCGCGTCGCGGTGACCAGCGTGACCGGTACGCCCGCCCGGCGGAGCAGCGTCAGCGTGCCGGCCATACCGAATGCCTCGTCGTCAGGGTGGGCGAGCGCGAACAGCACGCCCCCACGCGTCTCATCAATCGCCATCATCGGTTGGTTCCCTCTCGATGGACCGGGACGGTTGCCCGGGCGCAGCAGATTTACAGGAGGTGACTATCGCATGCCGCGAAGACCCTCCGGGACCGGGCGTCCGGGCAGGTCCGGGAGCAGCGGGCGTCACTGCCCGGTCTGGCGGTGCGGACGTTCGGCCGCTGCGCTACCCTTTGGAGACGCAATGATTCCGGAGGCGCACCATCGCCGCCTGCCGTCCGGCCACGACCCCACCAAGGACGTCTCCCGCCCGTGAACCTCTCGAAGATCTGCGCCACCGGGACGGTGTGCCCGTGCTGAGCCGTCGCCGGCGCCATTCCGCGCCCGCCGAAGCCCGCCCGGGTGATGCCGATAGCCACCACGGCACCGAGGGACCGATGCTCCCGGCGCTCCGGCGCGCGTTCGGCTACCTCCGTCCGCATCGCCGCGACGCGATCGGGGCGCTGATCGCCGCGCTGATCGTCACGGTCACCAACCTGCTGACCCCGCAGCTGATCCGGATCACGATCGACGATGGCATCGCGGTCCGCGACGAGCAGGTGATCTACCTGGCTGTCGGGGCTGTCTTCATCGTCGCGATCTTCCGGGGCGCTGCCTCGTTCTTCCAGGGATACTGGGCGGAGCGCGGATCGCAGGGCGTCGCGATGGACCTGCGACAGGCCTTCTTCGAGAAGGTCGAGCAGCTGGGCTTCGATTTCCATGATCGCACCCCGACCGGCCAGCTCCTGACCCGTGCCACCAGCGACATCGAGCAGGTCCGCTTCCTGACGGGCAACGGCTTCATCCAGCTGATTTCCTCCGCCCTGCAGGTCGTCTCGATCACGGTCCTGCTGTTCGTCGTGAACTGGCAGCTGGCGCTGATCACCTTCGCGGCCGTCCTGGTCATCTTCTGGTTGCTGACCCGGCTCGGCGCCCAGATCGCTCCGGTCTTCACGCTCGTTCAGCAGGCACTGGGCCGACTGAACTCGACCCTGCAGGAGGACCTCGTCGGCCTCCGGACGATCCGCGCCTACCGGGGCGAGCGCCGAGAGCAGCAGCGCTACCACGAGCAGAACACCGAGATGCTGGAGCTCAACGTCCGGATCATCGGGATCTTCTCGAACAACTTCCGGGCGATCTTCCTCGTCTCCGGGCTGGCGTCGCTGGGCGTCGTCTACGCGGGCGGCAACCAGGTGATCGACGGTGATCTCCAGGTTGGCGCCCTGATCGCCTTCTATACCTATCTGAACTTCCTGGTCGGGCCGCTGCTGGCGCTCGGCTTCTTCGGCTCGGCCGTCCCACGGGCCGGGGCGTCCGCGGTCCGGATCTTCTCGGTGCTCGACGAGCCGGTCACGATCCGGGACAAGCCGGACGCCCGGCCATTACCGCCGGTCGAGGGCCGGGTGGAGTTCGATCACGTCACGTTCCGCTATCGCGGCGCCAACCACGACGCGGTCCACGACGTCACGTTCACCGCCGAACCGGGTCAGACCGTCGCGATTATCGGAACGACGGGTTCAGGCAAGAGCTCGCTGGTCAACCTGATTCCCCGCTTCCACGACGTAACGTCCGGCTCCGTCCGGATCGACGGGCACGACGTCCGGGACGTTACCCTGGATTCGCTCCGCTCGGTGATCTCACCGGTGTTGCAGGAGTCGCGGCTGTTCAGCGGCTCGGTCCGGGAAAACGTCGCATTCGGCCGGCCGGACGCGACCGATCCCGAGATCGCGGCGGCCGCCGGGGCCGCCCAGGCGGCCCCGTTCATCGCCTCCCTCGCTGAGGGCTACGAGACGACCATCGGAGAGCGCGGCGTCGGCCTGTCCGGCGGGCAGCGGCAGCGGGTCTCGATCGCCCGGGCGCTGCTGGCCGACCGCAGCATCCTGATCCTCGACGACAGTACGTCTGCCGTCGATGCGACGACCGAGGCGGAAATCCGGGCCGCGATCGACCGGTTACTGGCCGACCGGCGCCGGACGACCTTCGTCATCGCCCAGCGGGTCAGCACGGTCCGATCAGCCGATGTCATCCTCGTCATGGACGGCGGTCGCGTCGTCGCGCAGGGCACCCACGACGACCTGCTAGCCAACAGTCCCGTCTACGCCGACATCCTCGGCTCCCAGCTGGAGCCGGAGACAGCATTCGCCCCGGACGACACGATGGTTCACGACCTTCCCACCAACGGAACCGGCGACGGACTGGCCAACGACCACGCGGCCGCGCAACCCTCCGCACCCCTGGCCAACGGGAGGGACCGCCGATGACCGTGCCGATCCCGGTCGAGGAGACCGACTACGTCAACGACCGCGGCCGGACTGCCCGGCGGCTGATCGGCGAGCTGCGACCGCACCGGCGGGAGCTCGGGATCGCCGGTATCTGGGTGCTGATCGGCGCTACCGCCCAGGCCCTGACGCCGGCCCTGATCGGTGAGACGATCAATGGCCCGATCGCGGATGGTGATAGCGGGGCGCTGCTCCGGTGGATCATCGGCTTGGTCGTGCTGGCGCTGATCGGCGCCGTCGCGACGCGGTTCCAGGTGATCCGGGTCGGCGTGATCGGACAGAAGGTCCTCGCCGGCTTCCGCCAGGGGCTGTTCGATCAGTTTCAGCGGTTGCCGCTGAAATTCTTCGGCAAGCAGCCGATCGGTGACCTCGTCAGCCGCGTCTCGTCCGACGTCGACACCATCAACCAGTTCGTCAGCCAGGGACTCAGCCAGTCGGTCGGGCAGGTCGTTGGTCTGATCGCGACGATGGTCGCGATGGTCGTCCTGGACTGGAAGATGGCGCTCGTCTCCTTCACCATCATCCCGATCCTGCTGTTCACGACCACCTATGTCTCGCGCCGTGCCCGGATCGCCTACCGCCTGACCCGTCGGACCATCGGCACGGTCACCGCGTCGCTCCAGGAGGAAATCTCGGGTATCCGGGAGACCCAGGCCTACAACCGGGCGGACTACAACATCGAGCGGTTCCGGGGACAGAACCGCGATAACTACGACGCCTACGTGCGGGCGACGAAGATCAGCTCGGCGCTCGCCCCGGCCGTCGAGGTGATGAATACCGTCGCGACGGGTGTCGTCCTCGCCTACGGCGGGTGGCAGGTCTACCGGGGCGATCTCGAGATCGGAACGCTGGCGGCGTTCCTGATCTACGTCCAGACGTTCTTCCGCCCGATCCAGCTGATCACGCAGGTCTACACCCAGCTCCAGTCGTCGCTGGCCGGCGCCGAGCGCATCTACGCCATCCTCGACACCCCGGCCGAGCAGCCGGACCGGGCCGAGGCGACTGATATCCAGGATGCGCGCGGTGCGCTCCGTTTCGAGAGCGTCAATTTCGGCTATGACCCGGGACGTCCGATCCTCAAGGACATCTCCGTGGACATCGCGGCCGGCCAGACGGTGGCCGTCGTTGGGCCCACCGGCGCGGGCAAGACCACTCTGGTAAATCTGATTCCCCGCTTCTATGAGCTGGACGATGACAGCGGCCGGATCACCCTCGATGGTCAGGACACCCGGCTGATCCGCAAGGACAGCCTGCGGGAGCAGATCTCGCTGGTGCTGCAGGAGCCGTTCCTGTTCGCCGGGACTATCCGGGACAACATCGCCTATGGCCGCCCGGACGCGACCGCGGAGGAAATCGAGGCCGCCGCCCGGGCCGTCCAGGCTGAAGGGTTCATCAAGGAACTGGACGGCGGATTCGACACGGTGCTCGATGAGGGCGGGGGTGGGCTGAGCGAGGGCCAGCGCCAGTTGCTGACCTTTGCTCGTGCGGTGCTTGCCGACCCACGCATCCTGATCCTGGACGAGGCGACCAGCCGGATCGACACGCGGACCGAAGCGCTGATCCAGACGGCGATCCAGTCACTGCTCCATGGGCGAACGAGCATCGTCATCGCTCACCGCCTGAGTACCGTCCGGAACGCCGACCTGATCCTGGTGATGGCCGACGGCCGGATCGTCGAGCAGGGGCGGCACGACGAGCTGATTCGGCTGGACGGGCTGTACGCGACGCTCTACCAGCGGCAGATGAGCGACACCAAGCGCCCGCCACAGACCATCCGTAAGGGCATGCCGGTTATGGCCGAACGCGGGAATTCATTCGATACCTAGCCAGTCGCCGTTCGAATCTGGCCGACAGATCCCCGCTTGGCGTCGGCGCGTTGGCTGCCAGCGCATGATCCAATCGCGGCTGGCCCCCCGTACCTCCTGTGACCGGCCCGTCGCATCAGCGCTGAGCAGATCCCGGCCGGTCGCCGTTCCGGGAGGAACTCCACATGACACAGGACGATGCCGGCCTCGCTGCCGATCCGTACTTCGATGGCGACGGCATCGCCATCCTCAATTACGCGCTGACCCTGGAGCATCTTGAGGCCGTCTTCTATCGCGACGCGCTTGACACATTCGCGACGGATGACTTTGACGAGGGCGTCTTCGACTTGCTCGGCCAGATTCGGGATCATGAGGCGGCTCACGTCGAAGCATTGACGTCGACCATCAACGACCTTGGCGGCGAGCCGGTCACCGAGGGGAGTTACGCGTTCGACTACGACGACGCAGCGTCGTTCCTGGTCCTGGCAGCGACGATCGAGAACGTCGGGGTGGCTGCCTACGCCGGAGCGGCTCCGTCTGTCGCGGTGCTGGCGCCCGCACTGGTTGAAACAGCCCTCGGCATCCACAGCGTCGAGGCCCGGCATGCCGGCTTCCTTGGTGCGCTGGTCGACGACGGAGACATATCACCGTTCCCGGATGCCGTCGATGCGCCGCTGACCCCCGACGAGGTAATCGGTATTGTGGCGCCGTTCATCGTCGAGGCGGACGCTGCTCCGGCTGACGAGGCGACTCCGGGCACCGAGGCTACGACCGGCGGCGAGGTCGTGGTCGAGATGTTCGACTTCGGCTACGAGCCCGCCGAGCTGACTGTTGCCGCCGGCACGACTGTGACCTGGACGAACACTGGCCAGGCACCACACAACGCCTCCGCGGATGACGGGTCGTTCGAGACAGAGTTCCTCTCGAACGGCCAGAGCGCCTCGCTCGTCCTCGACACCCCCGGCACGTACCCGTACGTCTGCACGCTGCACGCGAGCCTGATGCAGGGTCTGATCACCGTCGAGTAGTGGTTCGGCCCGATCCGGCGTCGGCTAGGATGTCGACCCCCTGGTTGTCAGGGGTGCGACTGCCGGATCTGACCAGCGAGGCTGCTGCTTCATGACGACTTCTTCGCCCACCCATCGCGTGATCCTCGATACCGACATCGGGACCGACGTCGACGATTGTCTGGCGCTGGCCGCGGTGCTCGGCTCGCCGGAACTCGATCTCGTCGCCGTGACGACCGTCTACGGCGATGTCCACCTCCGGGGCAGGATGGTCGCCCGCCTGCTCCGACTGGCCGGGCGGGACGACGTGCCGGTCCACCTCGGCTCCTCGCAGACGATCCTCGGCCAGCGCCCTATCCACTGGGCGGGGCATGAGGGCGTCGGGTTGATCGATGAGGCTGACGACAACTGGCAGCCCGCCGAAGGGCACGCCGTCGACGTGATCGTCCGGACGGTGATGGACAATCCGGGTGGGATCCACCTGCTCGCTGTCGGGCCAATGACGAACGTCGCGCTGGCGATCCGACGCGAGCCGCGGCTCCTCGCCAACCTGTCTGGTCTGACCCTGATGGCCGGCGCGATCCGGGGACTGGACGGCCTCCACCTGCCCCTCGCCGAGCACAACCTCAAGTGCGATCCGGAGGCGGCAGCCATCGTCTTCGCCCAGCCGGAGATGAAGACGGTCGTCCCGCTGGACGTGACCACCCGGGTCAGGATCCGCTCCAGCGACCTGCCGACGATCCGCGAGGCGGGGAGTGGCTTCCACGAAGCCGTGGCTAGGCAGGTCGAGCTCTACCCCTCCGTCGTCCACGGGGGCGCGACGGACCTGCACGATCCACTGGCCGCGATGGCGCTCACCCGGCCGGAGTTGATGACCTGGCGCGATCTCCACGTCGAGATCGACGTCGCGGGTCCGCACGCCGGGATGACCCTGGCCCGAACCCCAAGTGAGAAGGTGCTCGCCAACGCGCGGGTCGCGCTCGATGTCGATATCACGGCAGCGGAGCGGGCCATCGTCGAGCGAATCGCCACGCCGGTCACCGCCCGGGGCTGATCTGCAGGTCACGGTCGTGCCGCCGTGACTTGGGCACGGAGTACGAGGTCGTGCCGTCCGACACGGTCCACTGATCCCCGGATACCATCCGGTCTGGTACCGTTCGCCGGATACGACATTGATGGCGAACGCGCGCCCGGCAGATCCGGGTCGGATGGGGGAGTCGCGGCGTGCTCAGATACATCCTCGGACGAATCGCCGGACTCGCCTTCGTGCTTTTCGCCGTCTCGGTGATCACCTTCACGCTGATGCGGTCGGTCCCGGGCGGACCGTTCGATCTCGGTGAGCAGCCCGTCTCGGCCTCCACCCAGCGGGCGCTGGAGGAGAAGTACGGGCTAGGTGGGCCGATCTGGGAGCAGTACCTCCGGTACATGGGCAACGCTCTCCAGGGCGACTTCGGCGTGCCGTTTCAGGCACCGAACCTGACGGTCACCGAGCTGATCATGGACGCCTGGCCGGTGACGGTCGCGATCGGGATCCCGACGATCCTCGTCGCGTACATCTTCGGGACCATCCTCGGCGTGATCGCCGCCGTGAAACAGAACTCCGTCCTCGACTACGTGGTCTCGTTCTTCGCGACCCTCGGGTTGGTCGTGCCGTCGTTCGTCATCGCGATCTGGCTGATCCTGATCTTCTCGGTCCAGTTGAAATGGCTCCCCGCCGGCGGCTGGACGGGCGACTTCGGCCGACCACAGGAGTACATCCTGCCCGTCATCGCCTATTCCCTGACGCCAACGGCCCTCGTCGCTCGGTACACACGCGCCTCGCTGGTCGAGACGCTGCGAGCCGACTACGTCCGGACGGCGCGCGCCAAGGGGCTGGCGGAGCGGTTCGTACTACTGCGCCACGCCGGACGGAACGCGCTGATCCCCTGCGTGACCGTGCTGCTGCCGGAGATCCCGAACATCCTGACCGGCAGCATCTTCATCGAGGCCGCCTTCCGGATTCCGGGGCTCGGGCGCTTCTTCGTGACCAGTACCTTCACCCGCGACTACCCGATGATCATGGCACTCGTCCTCCTGATCGCGACGCTCTGGGGTATCACCTATCTGCTGACCGACATCCTCTATACGTTCCTCGACCCGAGAATCCGCTTCGGGAACTAGCGACACGTCTGTCGCCGACGGCTCTCTGTCCCGACCATTTCAGCTGCTACCCCGGAGCCCGATCGATGGAGCCCACTTCCCCCCAGTCCCTCTCCAGCGCGGCCGCGATGCCGACAGCCCTGCGCACGGAAACACGGACCCGGTCCAACTTCGCGATGGCCAGCCGCCGCTTCGCCAAGCACAAGCTGGCGGTCGGGGGACTGGTGCTGATCGTGGCGATGGCGATCGCCGGATTCGGCGCGCCGCTCCTCGCGCCATCGGGGATCAACGACGCCAGCATCCTTGACAGCAACAAGCAGCCGGATCGGGAGTACTGGTTCGGGACGGACACTATCGGTCGCGACTACCTGACGCGGATCATGTACGGAGTCCGGACGTCGTTCACGGTGGCCTTCGCCGCCGTCGCGGTCGCCTGCCTGATCGGCGTGCCGCTCGGGCTAATCTCCGGGCTCCGGGGCGGGTTCATCGACTTTGTCATCCAGCGGATGACCGAGATCGTCACCGCCTTTCCCGGCATCCTGTTCGCGATCTTCCTGCTGACCATCCGGGGCAGCGGTCAGGAGAATGTAATCCTGGTCATCGGTCTGACCAGCTGGATCACGCTCTGCCGCCTGACCCGGGCCCAGGTCCTGACCCTGCGCGAGCAGGAGTACGTCACCGCGGCCCGGGCGCTGGGCGCGACCGAGCGGTCGATTGCGGTCAAGCACATGCTGCCCAACGCGCTCGCCCCACTGATCGTCGCGATCACCCTGGCAATTCCGACGGCGATCTTTGCGGAGGCCGGGCTGAGCTTCCTCGGGATCGGCATCAACGAGCCGACGCCGAGCCTCGGCAAGATGGTCGGGGACAGTGCCCAGTTCATCCAGATCAACTGGCACCTCGGCCTGTTCCCCAGCCTCGCGATCGCGGCAGCGATGCTCGGCTTCACCTTCGTTGGCGATGGCCTGCGCGACGCGCTCGACCCGCGAAGCAACTAGCCCGGTATCCGCGACGGGTGGAGTCACCCGGCCGGGACGGTGCCACGACGACAGGTGGCGCTGTACGGACAGGTAATCTATCCTGAAGGCGGCTGAACTTCCGTGCTGGCCCGGCGACGCCATGGGTTCCCACCCCATGTGCTCACCCCTGCCACCAGCGCCCTCAAATCAGAACGGATCGGCGGTCGATGATCCTCCCGCGCCAGCAGCCCACGACCGGCCTGCCCCTTCCAGGCAAGGGCATCGGGTCGGCGTGCCTGGCGCGAACGCGGAGAAGGGTAGGCACCGGTGCCTGACCACCGCTTCGACGACTCGCCCTTCAGCGGGATCACCCCGCGACGGGTCAAACGTCGTCAGCCCACGTCCAGCGAGTCGCCATTCGCGTCCGACGGAACGCCGTTCTCCCCGTCCAGCCGTCCGTCCCCCCGTCGGGGTGAGATCGGGCGCAATCCCGTCCCGCCTCCACCGCGCACCAGGACGTCCCGGCGCTTCGACGCCGTCGATCCACACGACGAGCCCGCGAGAGGACCGGAGCGGAAGAGTTCCCCTCGTGGCGGACGACCAGACGATGGCCAGCCGTGGCCGGCCTTCGATGACTCCGCCCGCCGTCGGATGGAGCGGTACCGTCCTCGAGCGGGCGGCCCAGATGATCCCCTGCGGGTCGCTCCACCCACCTCGTCGCGGCGCAGCGAGCGCCATCATGGCCGGAATGAGTTCCATGACGACGATTGGAATGACCAGGACGACTGGTACGACGGCCCCGTCGGTCGACATGGTGACGACGCCTCGACCGTGTCGCATGGGCCGGGCGGACGCATGCTGGCCGTTGCCGGGGTCCTGTTCCTGATCCTTTCGCTGGCGGTCGCCGGCTTCGGTGGCATGTTCTCCCGCGACGATGATCCCGGGGACACGGATCTGGCGGCGATTCCGGCCGATGAGCTGCCGGTCACCGAGACCCCGGCAGTCGACGAGACCCCGCTGGTCAGCTGGGACGATTCGCCGCTGCCGACGATGACGCTGCCCCCGGCGGATCAGCTGGAGCGAGGGGTCGAGGGGCCCTACCTCGACGGCATCCGGACCGTCTGTATCGACCCCGGGCACGGTGGTCCGGATCGGGGTCGCGTCTTCGCCGGGGACGGCAACATCCCGCCACTCGAAGAAGCCCAGTTCACGCTGGAGCAGAGCTTCCTGCTCCAGGACCTGCTGGTCGACCGGGGATATATCGTCGTGATGACGCGGACCGAGGACCTTGCCGTCAACGCCAAGAGTGCCGACGTCAACGGTGACGGAGAGACGATTGCGGACAGCGAGCGCGCCGGGACCTACGACGAGATCCAGGCACGCATCAACATCTGCAATCGGGCCAACGCCGACCTGCTGGTTTCGGTCCATATCAACGGGTTCGACACCAGCCGTCCGTCCGGGTACGAGGCGTGGTACACCGCCGATCGGCCGTTCGGAGAGCAGAGCGCCGTGTTCGCCCAGCTTGGGGTCGAAGCGCTGGGCAAGCGGATGGCCGAGGTCGGCTACGAGCCGGAGAACCGCGGGGCCAAGGATGACGGGACGTACTCGATCGACGATTCCGACCCGAACCTCGCCCACAATATGCTGCTGACCGGCCCCGAGCTGCCCGGCGAATTGACCCCGAGCCGGATGCCCGGTGCCATCCTGGAGCCCGGCTTCATCACCAACCTGGACGACGCCGCGTTCCTGCTCTCTGAGGATGGCAACATGATCATCGCCCTCGCCTACGCTGACGCCATCGACGGGTACTTTGACCGCTTCGAGAGCTGATCCCCTCCCGAGCGCACCATTTTGCGCGAAACAGTCATGCTTTCCAGCCGGTCTTGCATATTCACTGTACGTACGGATTGACGGCTTTTGAGGCTGATCCGACGATGCCATGCATCCCGTAAGGGCAACGTTTGCCTGGTGCTTCCGGCCCGTCCCGGTCGTCTCGTTGCTGTCGCACGCGGTCGACGAAGGTCGACCGGTGGAGGTCCGCCGTGCTCCTGGAGCGTTTCGCTGCCCGGGCAATCCTGCCCGTAACGTCAACCCTCGCCCAGCGTTCGCTGTCGATGTGGCTGATTGCCTTGCTGCTCCTCTCCCTCGTGCCGGCGTCGACACTCGCGCAGGAGGGAGGCCAGCCGGTGACCGGCGGGGCCACTCCAGTAGTCTCTCCCTCGCCTGACGCCGGGACCATTCCCGGCCTCAATGGCACCGAGGAGGCGCTCCCTCCGACGCAAGGTCCGGAACCGTCCCGGGCGACGCACTCACCGTCCGGGCTTCCGGCTGCGACCGGGTCCATGGAAGCAGCGCCAGTCAGTGCGCAGGCGCTGGACCCAATGTGTCAACTCGTGCTCGGGGTTTCGGCCGTTCCGCAACCCCAGGGAACACGGGTGATCGACCAGTTCTCGCAACCCATCAGTGGAGCGAGGTTCCAGGTCACGGTCAACGGCGGAGCTTCTGCCGCGTTCACCACCGGTTCCAACGGTCTCTTCAACCTCAGTGCGCGCCTGATGACCGATGCTGGCCTGCAGCCGGCTGCCGGCGATACGATCACGGTGACGCAGGTCGCAACGGCTGCAGGCCATGGACTCGGGTCGGTCGCCTATGCCGCTTCGTTCAGCTGGCTGCCGACCTATAACGTCGCATGCCGGGTCGAGGGCTTCGTCGTCAATCCGGTCGCCTCGACCGGGACGGTCCCTCCATCCCCGACCGCGACGGCGACTGCAACCGCTACCCCAACGGTCCAGGCGACGGCGACGTCTACAGCGACGGCGACGGCGACGGCGACGTCTACAGCGACGGCGACGGCGACGGCGACAGCGACCCGGCCGGCGACCGCGACGCCGACCCCCCAGCCGACGGCCACGCCACCGCCTGTGACGCCGACCGCTACCTTGCCGATCGGTTACGGGCAGATCGAGATCACCGTCCAGGCCGCGTCAATCAACGGAGCTGCCGCTGTTCGGTTACCTGGCGCCCGCCTCTCGATCACCGACCCGAATACGCTGCGGACCGTTGGGCTGCTGACGACGGATGGGAATGGTGTCGCGGTCTCTCAGGTTCTCCCGATCGGCGTGTACGACGTAGCCATGACTGATCCACCGGCTGGCTACCTCGGGACGGATCCCCGCCGGATCGAGCTGACCAGCAGGGCATACCGGCAGTTGACCCTTACCCTCGGCGTTAGCCCGAACACCACCCCGCAACCCACCGCGACCCGGACACCGGTCAACACGCCGCGCGCGACGTCCACGACCCGGGCAACCATGACCCCGACCAGGACGGTGAACGCAACAGCCACCAGCACGCCGCGACTGTCACCGACCGCAACCCCCCAGACGACGGCAACGGCGACGAGCCAGGTCATCGCGACATCGGCGCCATCTGGCCGACCGCCACGTGGTACCACCGTCGCTACTCAGACTCCATCGACCGTGCCCACGTTCGGGGCAACGGCAACCCGTACCGTTGCTACGGCGACCGCGACGATTCGACCTGCTACCGCGACTATCAGGACCGCGACCGCGACAACGACATCCCTGCCTGCTACGGGCACTCCGACGCCACCGCGTCCCGTGCGGCCGGCGCGAAATGGGGCGACGGCGACCGCGACGCCCCGTCAGCCAACGGCGACCATCCGGGCCACGACGCCTTCCAGTGCCAACCCGACGGCAACACGTGCCGCGACGGCGACGCCGACTCGGACCTCGACTGTCGCGACCGCACCGCCTGGTACGGTGCGGCCTGGGCGACCGGTGCGGGCCACTGCAACCGTCGCGACAACACCGACACGCCAGACCACCTTCGAGCAGACGCGCGTCATCGTCCGGGTCCAGCTTTGCGTCGACGAGCGCTACACCAATTCCGCCGAGTTCGGTACGGCGACGGACATCGGCGCGATGAGCCTGGCCGACATCGATCAGAGCCAGTGCCGCGTGGCGCGGCCCGGCGAGGTCCGGGTGAAGCTCGCCAGCAACTACCCCAATTACTTGCCGCGGATCTCCGAGACCGGCACCACCGCCGCAAACGGCGACATCACCTGGATCGTCCCGGTCGTGCGGGATGAGCGGATTGCGACCCTTCATCTGGAAGGGACCATCCCGGGGCCGGATGCCAGCCTGCGCCTCTATGCCGGTCGGGTGATCGTCATCCCGCTGACCGTCGTCGTGCCGGCCGGGGAGATCGCCGGCGTGGCTCCAGAATCGGCGGCGGCGTCGGCGCTCCCCTCCGGTCCCGCCACGGGCGCGTGGCTGGCAATCAGGGGCGGGATCGTCCTGCTCATGGGGCTGGTGATGGGATTCCGGCTCAGCCGCCGGACAATCCGATGATCTCGCAGGCCACGTCGGCACTGGCCACGACGTGACCGAATCCGCGTACCCGGTCGGCCGCCCAGCCGACCAAGGTCGCGTTGTCCCGGACCCGACGGCCGTCGGGTCCGACGACACTGTCCTCGAAGCCGACTCGGATGTGGGCGCTCGTCGCGATGGCCCGGTCCAGTACGCCGAAGCCCGCCACGCCTGAGCCGTGCGCCGCCCAGCGGGCGCCGGGCAGGTGGCGTCGGAGCCGGTCGGTCAGCACGTCGTAGTCGTCCGCACTGGACGGGGCGACCTGGGCGCCGGCGCCGTAGCGCGGGCTGTCCAGTTCAACCAGGCACCACGGCGCAGGGCCGATCAGCCCATCCTCCATCAGCGTTACGGCGTTGGAGATGAACCCGAGATCCATCAGCCCCAGCTCCGGGACGATGCCGTACCGGTCGCAGGCCCGCAGCAGCGCGACGATGTCCCCGTAACCATTGGGATAATGGAGAGTCCGTCGGCTCAGGCCGAGTCCCTGGACCGGTCGGGGGATGGGCCGACCGGCGGCGGCGTCTCCCGGCGCGACGTGCTCCCAGATCATCACGTGGCCGAGGTTGACCGACAGCAGGTCCGGCCGCGTGCTGTCGCTGTTCGCCAGCGTCGCCACGAGACCGAGGATGACGTCGACGGGGACGGTGTCCGGCCGGAGCGAGGACAGGCTGATCAGCGACTCGGGCCGGTAGTGGCGAATCCGGCGGATCGTGTGCGAGTACCAGGCCGGAGCGGACGACCAGGCGCCGTAGCGTCCCCGGGCGTGGAGATGGATCACGCTGGCACCGGCGTCGATGGCGGCGATCGCCTCGCTGGCCGCTTCCTCGGGGGTGTAGGGGATGCCTGGATGTTCGCGGCGATCCCGGAGCCCGTTGATGGCGGCTTCGATCAGCACCGGGTGCCCGGGTAGCGGGCCGGGCGACAGGAGGTCGGCGGTGTCTGGCATCCGTCGGCCTCCCTGGAGCGTCGACCGGTGCGCCCGGCGCGCACCACTTCCGCCAGTATCACCGATCCGCCGTGGGCCGGTTCCGGCGGCCTGTCCGGACGGACAGACCGGCGGAACCGGAACCGGGTGTACGCTTGGGGTATCGACAAGCGATGGACAGGTAAACAGTAGTGACGCCGGAGAGGACAGGACCATTCGGATTCTGAGCGATGGACGGTGCCGGTGACGGGTGGCCGACAGGGACGCGGACGACGGAGCAGGGAGACCGGGTCATCCCGGCCGGATACTCCAGAGCCAAGCATGACATCCGAGCGCGCGATCGTCCGGCAGGCGCTCAGCGAGGCGCCGGCAATGCCGACGGTCGACGTGGACGCCGAGGGACTCGGGCGCCAGACGTTCCGTGGACGCCCCGGCGTGGTGCTCCGCGCCTACGGGCTCTGGTACGACGTCCAGCTCGCGGACGAGCCGCGGGTGCTGCTCGCGACGATGAAGGGCAGCCTCAAGCGGTACCGGCTCCGGACCGATCCGGTCGCGGTGGGCGACCGCGTCTCGGTGATCGACGTCGGAGAGAACGAAGGGCAGATCGAGTGGCGAGCGCCCCGGACGGGCGTGCTGTCCCGTTTGGCCCGCAACACCGGCGACATCGAGCAGGTCATCCTCGCCAACGCCGACCAGGTCGTCTTTGCCTTCTCGCTCCGGTTCCCCGATCCCCATCCCCGGATGCTGGACCGCTTTCTCGTGCTGGCCGAGGCGCGCGGGTTACCCGCCCGGATCGCGGTCAACAAGCTCGACCTCGCCGCAGGCGACCCGGGTCCGCATGGCAGCCCGAACGGTCTGGACGGGGCCCGCGCGCTGGCGGAGGAAATGTTCCGGGAGTACCGCGACGTCTACCCGTTGCACTTCCTCAGTGTCGAGGACGGCTACGGGATCGAGGATTTCCGGGCCGTCCTTGCCGGAAAGGTGACCGCCATCGCCGGGCCGTCGGGCGTCGGGAAGTCCAGCCTGCTCAACGCCATCGACCCGGAGGGCGAGCGGCTGATCGGCCACGTCTCCGAGGCCAACCGGAAGGGGCGCCACACCACGATCGGGACCCAGCTCTACCGGATCGGACCGGAGACCTTCGTCGCTGACACGCCCGGGATGCGGTCGTTGGCGATGAACGCCGTGCCGGCTGAGCAGCTGCCGGACTGCTACCCGGAGTTCCGCTCGTTCATGGGGCAGTGCTACTACGACGATTGTGAGCATGTCGACGAGCCGGATTGCGCGGTGATCTCCGCGGTCGAGCGGGGCGAGATCGGGCGGGAACGCTATGAGGGCTACGCCGCGCTGCGCCGGGAGCTGGACGCCGGTCTGCCCACGAGTTGACCGGCGGCTGGCACCGGAGGCAACGGACCATGAGCACGATGACCGTCGGGCGGGGAAAGCAGATCGCCCGGGACTGGATCCGGGAGCACGTCGTGGGGACGCCGGGCGTGATCGGCGCGGTCTTTCACGGCTCGGTCAACTGGCTGTCGGATGATGCCGTGCTGGCGCCGGGGTCGGATCTCGACATCCTGGTCGTCGTCGGAGAGGGGGCGCGCTGGGTCAAGCCGGGCAAGTTCGCGGTCGATGGCGTCCTAATGGAGGTGTCGGACCTGCCGGCTGGGCAGATCTCATCTGGCGAGCAGGTCCTTGGCGACCACGCGCTGGCGGGCTCGTTCCGGGACCCTCACAACATCATCGTTGATCCCACCGGGCACCTCACCGCAGTCGTGGCCGTCGTGGCGGCTCACTACGCCGACGAGGAGCAGGTGCGGCGGCGAATGACTAGCTCGCAGGAAAGAATCCTTAGCGGCTTCATGGTCCGGGACGAGACCCCGTTCCCCGACTGCGTCATCCACTGGGCATTCCCGGCGGCCGTGACGACGCACGTCGTCCTGGTTGCTGGCCTGCGCAACCCGACGGTTCGGAAGCGGTACCTGACGACTCGCGATCTGCTTGCGGAGTACGGACTGGCGGATCGCTACGCCCTGTTCCTTCGCCTGATCGGGGCCGATCGCCCGGCGCCGGACCGGATTGCGGCCGCCATGGACGAGCTGGAGGCGGCCTTCTGTGATGCCGCGCGGGCGATCCGATCCCCGTTTCCGTTCGGGGCGGACATCTCGGCCGATGGCTGGCCGGTCGCCATCGGCGGGAGCCGCGACCTCATCGCGGCGGGCAATGCCCGGGAAGCCGTGTTCTGGATGATCGTGACGTGGTCCCGTTGCATGGCGGTCCTGACCGCCGATGGGACCCCCGACTCATACGCCCGCCACGACGAACCCTACCGGCGGTTCCTCGTCGAACTGGGCATCACGTCGGAAGCTGACCTCCGATCGCGCCACGCCGAGACACTGGCGGCGCTGCCGGAGGTGTGGTCGATCGCGGAGGACGTTCTGGCGCGCAACGGCAATGTCCGCCATTGAGACACGTCCCGGTGGGGTGGGTCCGGGCGGAAGTCCGATGCCTCGGCGATCAGTCCGCGACTCCGGCCTCGGCGACGACCTTCGTGGGCCGGATCCGAACGAGATACTCGCCGGGTACGGCGTTCCTCGTCCCGAACGTCTCGGCCTGATCGGCGCCCATGTACCGGCCACCGATCCGCGTCGACCAGGTGAGCATCGCGTCGAGGTCTTCGGAAAGGTCCGCGACGCCCTCGATGACGACGAAGGCGAACGGCGGCCGCTCGTCGTCTACCGTCAGGGCAACCTGCCCATCGCGGCGGAGGTTGCGGCCCTTGACCGTCTGGACGCCGGTGTTCAGGATCACGTCGAAACCCCACTCGTTGTCCGCCGATTCGTCCAGCACGAACCAGATCGGGGCGATATGGGGTCGTCCGTCTGCCCGCACGGTCGCGAGCTTGCCGGTCCTGGTACCGGCGCCGAGGAACGTCCGGATCTCTTCCGCTGACATCTGTCTGGACATGACATTCTCCTGAGGGAGCGAGGACGAAGCCGTCAATGGTCCGGTCGCCGCAGTCGGCGTTCCCGGGACCCTGGCTTAGGAGGGGAGCCGTGCCTCGGCCGGGGGATCGGGGCAGGGTTCGATGTGCCAGATGATCTCGGCGCCGCCCGCGAGCACCACTTCGGTCACGAATTCGGCAAGGTCCGGCGCCGCGACGTAGTAGTCGTTCTCGTGCGGGGTCAGGTCGGCCGATTCCAGCCGGGTCCGGACGCGATAGAAGGCCGGGCGTTCGGCCTCGGCTTGCGCCAGCTCGGGCCCGTGCTGGTAGTGGTAGCGGCTGCCCTGCGCGGCCGACACCCAGTCCACGTCGGCCCACCCGCTGCCATCCGGGTTGTCTGGCACCCAGAGGCGGTCACTCGTCATCCGGTGCTCGTCCCGGGTCTGCTCCGTGGTCATGCTCGCCGCCGTCCCGGCTCGTCCTCCAGCCGGTCGATCACCGGCCGCGCCAGCCCGACGATCAGTTCCACCGCGGCATTGAAATCCGGGTCGATGTCGGTGCCCGGATGGATGCGAACGTGGAGCTCGATGTCGGGGTGGAGGGTGATCCGGCGCCAGGCGTCGCTGGGCAGCGGGACGTGGATACCCAGTTCGGCCTCTACCTCGTCATCGGTCAGCTCGCCGAGGCGGTCGCGGATCTCCTCAAGCGGGCGGCGCTCGGCCTTCATCCTGGCGATCAGCCGGAGCCGGAGCAGGTGCCCGACGTCGTAGGTGGCTGAGGGACCCCGCCCGTAGGCCGGCGCCAGCAGCCCGCGGCTGATGTAGTACCGGACCGTCCGCGCCGGGATACCAGTCTCCTCCTCGAGCTCATTGATGTCGTAGCGCCGGGTGGATGCGGACATCGGCCGTCCGCGCGGGATGGGTCGCTCGTCGCGGAGCGGCGGACGGCGGGGAACATCGTCGTCGAAGCCGGCCATAGGCGGCGATCCTCCCCCTGGTGATCCTGATCGACCGGCCCCAGCGCTGGAGCGATGCGCCATGGTGCGTCATTCGGGGCCGGGCTGCAACGTCGCGTCGCCGCGAGCGACGTTTCGCGGGACGGATCGGCACCCGATGTGCGTATTCGTCCCTGGAACGACCTTCTGGAACGACCCGCCGCGGCCCGACCGCGCAGGAAGAGAGACGCACCGATGAGCGATACAGGCGATATCCGGACGAGCAGCGCGATCGCGGACCTGGCGGCGCACTACGACCGGCTGGAAATGGGCATAGCCGCCGAGGTTGCCGACGGCGAACTGGTGCTGACCGGGGTCGTCGATTCCGATGAGAGCCGGCAGGCAGCGGTCGACCTCGCCCAGCCGTTCGCTGACGATCTCGGCTTGCGGGTCAATGTCGGCATCGATGTCGAGGTCGTCGGGCCGGAGGGAGCCTTCGAGGACGACGACCGGGCTGCCCAGGGCTTCGGTGATATCGACTCCGATGTCATCCTCGGGCGGGACCCCGACGAACGGGACGGGAGCGACGAAGGGAACGGGTACGACTCGTCCACCGACACCGAGGTCCTCTCGCTGGAGCAGGACTTCCAGGACGACGCGGGCACCACGAACGTGATCGACGTCGTCGAGAACGGCGCCACCTATATCGCGCCGAACGATCCGCCGACGGCCCGGGCCGATGATGAGGATGGCTTCGCGGTCCTCGGTGGCTTCTCCCAATCGTCGACCGACGCGATCGCCGCCGATGCCGACCTGCCGGACGACGATACGCGCCGGTTGCCTACGGACGACGAGCTGGCCGATATCGTCCGCCGGGAGCTGCGTGAGGATTCGCTGACGACCGACCTGCCGATCCACGTCTCGGCCCGGGGCAGCACCGTGGTCCTCCGCGGTGAGGTCGACACGCTGGCCGACGCCGAAGCCGCCGAGTCCGTGGCCAACGAGGTGCCGGCGGTCGTCGAGGTCCGTGAGGAGCTGACGATCCGGGGTATCACCCAGGGTGAGCGGCCCGAGCGGCCGTAGTACCGCTCAGCCGCACGCGCTTGCGAAGCGGGAAGAAGCGCACAGAATCGGCGCCGGGATGGGCAGGATCGTGTAGATCATGCTCCCCGGCGCCGTGCTACGCTCACTCAACCGAGACGTCGTGTCGCTCGCGCACCAGAACCCGAGAGGTGTCCCCATGGCCGAGGCTCCTGTCCGTACCGCCAACCCATTTGCCGACCTCCAGCTGGACGAGCTCCGCCGGACCCGGACGAGCGCCAAGTGGCGCTTCTACCCGGAGGATGTTCTGCCGCTCTGGGTGGCGGAGATGGACGCCGTGGTCGCGACCTGTGTCCAGGATGCGGTCCGGGTGGCGATGGAGACCGGAGACACTGGTTACCCGTGGGGAAACGGCTACGCCGAGGCGGTGGCGGCCTTCGCCAGCGATCGCTGGGGCTGGGAGTTCGAGCCCGAGCAGGCTGCCAAGGTCGTTGATGTCATGACCGGGATCCTCGAGATCACCCGTGTGGTGAGCAACGATGGCGATCCGATCATCCTGACCCCACCCGTCTACCCGCCGTTCGCCATGGTCGCGAATACGTTGGAGCGGCCGATCGTCGAGGCGCCCCTCGGCCCCGGCTTCCGGCTGGACCAGGCGGCGCTGGAGTCGGCGTTTCGCGAGGCGACCTTGGGTGGCCGTGGCGCGGTGATGCTGCTCTCCAATCCTCACAACCCGACCGGGACGATTCATACCCGGGAGGAACTGGAGACGGTGGCCAGGCTGGCCAACCAGTACGGTGTCCGGGTGATCTCCGACGAGATCCACGCGCCGCTGCACATGCCGGGGACGACCTACGTCCCGTACCTGGCGACCACCGGCACCGAGCGGGGATTCTCCGTCCTGTCCGCCTCCAAGGGCTGGAACCTGGCCGGCTTCAAGGCCGCCCTCGCCATCCCCGGCGGTGAGTCGGTCGAGGACCTTGCCAAGCTGGCGACACGGGCCGGCAACCACCCGGGCCACATCGCCGTGATTGCCCATACCGCTGCCTTCCGTGACGGCCAGGACTGGCTGGAGGGCGCCATCCAGGGGATCGACCACAACCGGAAGCTGCTGACCGACCTGCTGGCCGAGCATCTGCCCGCAGCCCGGTACCAGGTCCCGGAGGCGACCTATCTCGCCTGGGTGGACTGCCGGGAGCTGGGGCTCGGAGATGATCCGGCGGCGGCGTTCCTGGAGCGGGGCAAGGTCGGACTGAGTTCCGGCGTGCCGTTCGGCACCGGCGGGAAGGGCCATGTCCGGGTCAACCTCGCGACCTCGCCAGCGATCCTGACCGAGGCGGTGCGGCGGATGGCGGCGTCCGTCTCCTAGGTTGGCGCTTCCGCGGCGCGAACGACAGAACGGGGCGGGCGTCGATTGCGACGCCCGCCCCGTTCTGTCATTTCCATTGGCAGGAGAAGGTCACGCGGGCCGGGACAACTCCCGAATCCGGTCGCCCAGCCGTCCGATGGCGGCCTTCGCGTCGGCCCGCTCGGTCACGATCATGGGAGCGCCGAACCGGAGGTGAACCGCCCACCGATTGTCGTCAGTCTGGCGGTAGAACAACCCTGCCGGCACGATCGGGACCGGCGCCAGCCCGGTCGACTGGGCGAGAAGCGGGACGCGCACCGCGCCGGGCAGGAAGGGCATGAAGTCGTCGGCTGACTCGGACTTCGGGGTGAACGACGGGTCAATGTTGGGGTAACCCTCGGGGAACATCAGCAGTCCCTCTCCGCGGGCGAGGATGTCTACCCCCCGGGCCGCTGCCCGCTTGAGATACCGGGTGGTGTCAGCCTGGTAACGGGCGACCCGTGCCGAATCAGCCGCGAGCTCCGGCCGGTACTTCTCGGCGTCGGGGCGGAGTACGACGGGCCAGTCCGCAGCGCGGCAGAGGCTCTCGGCCATCCGGCGCTGCGGACCGGCCTGGACCCAGTCTAGGGCCACCATCACCTTCAGGGGCCGTGGCACGGTCGTGACGATACTCGTCCCATCGAACAGGTGATGGTAGTGCCGGGCGGCGATCACGACCGGTCCGGTCGTCGGCACCTGCTCCAGGCCGGTGACGCTGAGGTCGACCTTGCCGCGCATCAATGCGCGGGACGCGGTCCGGATCGTCCGGCCAGCCATCGTCGTCGCGATCTCGCTGGCGCCCGGTCGCCGGGAACTGCCCGTCGTCATGGTCAGTCGGCGACCTGACCAGCCGGTCGCGGAGCGGTCGTGGTGTGATCGATCCGGGCCGTCGTCGGGGGATTGGCCCGTCGCATCAGCCAGGCGATCGCGAACGGCAGGATGACCAGCGCCACGCACAGGACGATGGGGATCCACAGCCCGACGCTCAGGCTGAGTCCGGACGCGAAGAAGATGTTTGAGGCATAGAGCAGGATCGGGAGCATCGCCGGGATCCGGCTCGGGACGATCCCGCCGTTCCACGAGAGCCGGCTGAGCGCGGTGAACAGGATCGCCGTGAAGGCCCAGCCGATGTAGTTCTGGATCGGCATGCCGAAGTAGGCCCCGTCGACCTGCCACGTCCAGAACTGGATGACCAGGTCTTCATGCGCCATGGCCGGATCGAGGACGAGATCCCAGACGACGACGAACCACGCGCCAAGCAGGATCGTCGTGACCTCCCGACCTTTCTTGGTAAGGCGATGCCCGACGAGCCAGACGCATAGGCGGGCCAGGAAGTACGACGTCAGCCCCATGTAGAACCACGACAGCGGGATCGTGTACGGGACGTGATCGACGAGGCGATAGCCGAGGAAGCTGGTGTACTCGTAGTTGCCGAACGGCCAGCCGGTGCTCGTTCCGACGAGCTCGGACGCGGCCGAGATCAGGTAGGCGAGAACGAAGAACAGCGTCGTCTTCCGGAGCCCGAGGACATAGACGCCCAGCGCGAACACGGCGACCGCGCCAAGGATCATGTGACTGGCGCCGCCGTACTCCATCCCCCAGTTGTAGACGCGGAGGGCATCGGGGCTGGTAACGAAATCCTCGAGGTTGGGGATCACGTACAGGATCCCCAGCATCCCGAAGGTCATCGCCATCAGGTGGCCGACGAAGGCGCCCCAGGCGATCTTCGCGGAGAGCGGCCGGAAGCTTCCCCAGAGGGGTATCGGACCCGGATCCTCGGCCTGATCGGCGACGGCGGGCATGGTGCGATCCTGGGCGGATGCGAGGTGACCCTCGGCGGTTGACATGGAGTTCTCCTGGGATGGCGTGGACGCAGGTGGCCGACGACGGGTTGCGCGCGACCAGGATGCCTAGCCGCGGGTGATGGATCGGCCACGCCAGGTATGGTGGCGGCGCAGGGCTGCCGAGATGAGCCGGACGGCGACGGGCAGGTCCATGAGTGGCGAGAGCCAGTACGTCCAGGGCGCCCGCACGTAGGCACGAGCCATCCCGGCAAGCATCCCGAGGCGAAAGACCGTCAGATCCCGGTTGAGTTGCACGAGCAATGCTACTCCACGGGTGAGTTCTGAACCCTCGTCGTTACTGCCTGTAAGCGAACTATTCGTGAAGCCATTCCGCCGAGCGATCAGCGCGCCGGTGGATACGACGAGCGGTAGGGCCTGGACCAGCAGGACCTCGGCCAGGCGGACCGCGGTTGAGCCGCCGGCGTAGCGATCGCGCATGGTCAGTGAGCGCGGCCAGTTGTCCCATGCCTCACGGGCACTGCCGTACATCTCGACGTCGACCAGCGCCCCCGTCTCCATGAACCCGACCCGGCCACCGTTCATGGCGATCCGCCGGGAGACGGTGACGTCCTCGCAGACCGAATGCTGGCCGTCAGCGAACCCATCGATGGCATCAAGGGCCGACCGCCGGAACAACTGGCACTGCCCGTTGGCCTGGACTTCCGACGGGTCGGTCGTCACGCCACCGGGAATCCCGTAGCGGTAGACGAGCGAGGCGAGCAGGGCCGGGTGGATCATGCCCTCCGCCGCCCCGGACAGCCGCTGACGGGTCGCGCCGCTGAGGACGTCCAGCCGATCGACACGCGCCCGGGCGACCAGCGCCGCGACGAGCCCCGGCCGGGGCCGGACGTCGGCGTCGATGGTCAGCACCCAATGATCGGCGTCCGTCAGCTCCCGCAGACCTCGCTGGAGGTTCCATGCCTTGCCGTTCCAGTCGTGCGGGACGGGCGAGGCATCGATGATCGTGATACGAGCGTCGCGGGCGGCGTGAGCCCGGGCGACATCAAGTGTCCCGTCAGTCGAGCCTCCGTCGATGACGATGATGCGGTGGAGCTCAGGTCCCTGGGCGAACAGCCCGTCGAGCGCCGGTCCGAGCCGGAGTTCCTCGTCCAGCACCGGGACGAGGACGGTCACCCCGTCCTCCGGCGCGGTGGGCGTGGATGTCGCCTCGATCGGCCGGCTGTTGATGCCCCGTGCCATGCGAAGCAGGACGCGTGTGGCAAGCACCGCCTGGCAGACAGCCAGGATGAGAGCAAGGGCGGAGAGGATTCCGGCGCCGGGTCGATCCCGGTTCCCCGTCACGCCTTCGCTCCGGTCGTCCGCTCGATGAAGTTCAGCACGTCGTCGCGCAGAGCCGGCCATGCCGGGCGGCGGTCATCGACGATCAGGTGGTCGGCGTCGATCTCGCGCAGTTCGAGCGGCCCGCCGAGCTGCGCCGCCAGCGCCCGGGAGCGAGCGACGGTCGACGTCTCATCCCTGCTGCCCTGGACCAGCAGCGTCGGCGCGGTGACGGCGGGCGCGGCCTTGCGCCCACGGTCGGTCGCGACCCGGAGCTGGTCGATCACCCGGAGCGGGATCGAGGTCTGCTCCCGGAGCCTAGCCTGGGTCGCCGGGTCGTCGAGATCCAGCGAGGAGTCCATGCCGGTGAAGAACCGCCGGACCTCCGGGTCGGAGAAGTCCGCCTTGGCGTAAGGCGAGAACGTCTTCATGGTGCGCTTCATCACCGGCATCCCGGCCGTGATCAGCCACGACGGCAGGTCGATCAGCCGGGTGTATGGCGCGAGCAGGACCAGGGCGTCGGGTGGGGCCGTGGCGGCGGCGGGCAGGGCCAGCGCCGCGCCGAACGAGAATCCGACCAGGACAGTCTGGTCAGCGTCCTTCCGGACGGTGCGCCAGGCGCTGTCGACGGCGTCGGTCCACTGGTCGGCACGGACCCGGTTCAACTGCTGGACCTGTGGTCCGAAGCCCGGCAGCAGGGGAGCGACGGCGCGGATCCCGTTCGCCGCGAGTACCCGGCCCAGGGGGCGGAGTTCCCTGGGCGTACCCATGAAGCCGTGCACGAGCAGCGCGGCGACCCGTGGCGCACCAGGCGCTGATCCCTCGGCAGCGAAGTCGAACGGCTGGTGATCTGGGTTGGAGAATGGGAGCGACTGCTGCGGCATGGTGTGGTCCCGGTGGTGCGTCATCGTCGTGACGGTCATCGTCATCCATTATGGTCCCAGACGCACTGCGGCTGCCGCGAGACCTGTCCCTGCTGCCCGATCATCTGACGTATTGCACGTTGTCTCATTGCCACATCCGAGAGGTCTGTCCCCCATGGCTATCGCCCAGCCCCCGCCCTCCGGTTCCCCCTCCGCTGATCGCGAAGGCGCGATCGTCCGGCCCGCTTCCGTTGATGGTCCCGGCGTCTGGCCGGAGGACATCCGTCGACCGGAACCGGCCCGGAACCCGCAGCGAATCGTCGTGATCGGTGCCGGGTTCGGCGGACTGGCGGCCGGCGTCCGGCTGGCCGCCCGCGGCCACGACGTCACCGTCGTCGACAAGCGCGACCAGCCGGGCGGCCGGGCCTACGTCTATCGCCAGGACGGGTTCACCTTCGACGGTGGCCCGACGGTGATCACCGCGCCGTGGATGCTCACCGAGCTGTTCGAGCTGGCCGGTCGGCCGGCGTCCGACTACGTCAGCATGGTGCCGGTCAACCCGTTCTACCGGCTGTTCTTCCACGGTGGGGAACACGACGGCCAGCACTTTGACTACACCGGCCGCTCATCTGCGATGGTCGAGGAGATCCGGCGGATCTCCCCGCATGACTCGGATATCTCCGGCTACCTGAACTTCGTCCGGAAGACCGAGCGGATCTTCACCAAGGGCTTCACCGACCTCGCCGATCAGCCATTCGACTCGCCGCTCGACATGGCTCGCGTCGCGCCGGATCTCGTCAAGCTGGAGAGCTACCGGACGGTCCACAACTTCGTCGCCCGCTTCGTCAAGGACGAGCGGGTCCGGCAGGTGCTGACATTCCACCCGCTGCTGGTCGGCGGCAACCCATTCCAGACGACGAGCATCTACACGCTGATCCACTACCTGGAGCGGGAGTGGGGCGTCTGGTTCGCGATGGGCGGCACCGGCTCGCTGGTCGACGGGCTGGTCCGCGTCCTGGAAGGGATGGGCGGGCGGCTGCGGCTTTCGACAGAGGTCGGGGAGATCGTGGTGGAGGGTGGCCGGGCGACGGGGGTCCGGCTGGCCGATGGCGAAGTGATCCCGGCCGACAGCGTTGTCTGCAACGGCGAGGTGGCGCGGGCCTATGAGTCGCTGCTGCCGGCGTCGGCGCGGAAGAAGTACACCGACCGCCGGCTGGCCCGGATGAAGTATTCGATGTCGCTGGTCGTCATCTATTTCGGCACCGACCGGCAGTACCGCGGCACCGACGGTCCGACACTGGCCCACCACGACATCATCCTTGGCCCGCGCTACGGCCCACTGCTGGACGACATCTTCAATCGCAAGCACCTGGCGGATGATTTTTCGCTCTACCTGCACATGCCGACGCTGACCGACCCCTCCCTCGCGCCTCCCGGCGGAGAGGCGTTCTACGTGCTGTCCCCGGTGCCGCACCTCGGTGGGAAGATCGACTGGGCACGGGAGGCGAAGCCGTACCGGGATCGGATCATGTCCTTCCTCGAGCGGCACTACCTGCCGGACCTCTCGAAGCACCTCGTCACCGAGCACATGATCGACCCACGCCACTTCGACGGGGAGCTGAACAGCTACCTCGGCTCAGCGTTCTCGGTCGAACCGATCCTGACCCAGTCCGCCTGGTTCCGGCCCCATAACCGGAGCGAGGAGTTGCCCAACCTGTTCTTCGCTGGCGCGGGCACCCATCCCGGCGCCGGCCTGCCCGGGGTGCTGTCGTCGGCGAAGATCGTCGATGACCTGATCGCCGCGGATGATGCCGGTGAGCGACGAGCGGGCCTGCTGGACACCGCGATGGGCCAGGTAGGGCGAATGATCGGGAACCGAACCGGACGGTAGAGCTGATTTTCTCGGACATGACGACGCCCCGGCCGCAACTCGGCCGGGGCGTCGTCATGTCCACGTGCGCGGTCGTTCAGTCGTGGAGCTCGCGTGGCCGGTCCAGTTCTATGCCGGTCGACTCGTCGGTTTCGTCGCCGCGGTACGGCTGAGCCGGTCCGTCCGGATCGTCGTCCTCGTAATCGTCATCCTGAACATCGTCAGGACCGACCAGCCCTGCGTCCGGCGCGGAGAAGCTCTGAACGTCACCGTAGGGCTGGCGATAGGACGGATCGGCGTATCCCCGGGTGGCGTACGTCTGGGGCGGCGGAGCCGGGTCGTATGCGTTGTCGTCGCCGTCCGGGAACTCCTCGTACGGTTCGGCGTCGTCCTCGAACGTCTCCGGCTCCACGCCGAGGGCTTCCTGAACGAGAGGATGATTGAGGTTGAGCTCGGTCGTGACGAGCTCCTGCCCCTGCCCGTTGATCGTCGGTCGCTTGGTCAGCACCCCCTTGCGGAGGAATTCCATGACCTTGGCCTCGATATGCTCGGACGGCATGATTGCCCGGTCGAGGAAGCGCCAGAGCGTCCTGCTCATGTGGCTCTGGGTCGGGACGAAGCCGTCGTGAAGCTGATCGATGTACGACGCGATCGCCCGGATCACATCGGCATCGGCCTCCGCCGACTGGGCGATCTGGAGCGGGTCTTCCTCACCAGCGGCCGCGACGAGATCCGGGCTGACGGAGCCAGGCACGCCGCAGATCACGATGCGCTTGCCGAGGCGGTTCCGCAGGGTGGTGACGAGCCGGATGAAATCCTTGTCACCGGTAAACAACAGGAACGTCCGGATGTCGGGGCGGGTCAGCGCGACATTGATGATGTCAATCGTGAAGTTGAGGTCCGACCGCGACTCGATCTTCTCCCGACCGGCGCTGTCCGTCGTGCGCTTGGATGGGTAGTGCTGCGCCTCGAAGCCGGCGACATCGAGCCGGGTACGAACCTGCATGGGGTGCTGGTCGAAATCGGCGTATGCCCGGGCAACCGACATCAGACCGTACTTCAGCGCCTTGTCGCGCCAGGCCAGCGGATCCGGCTCCCGGCCGTAGCTGTTGATGGTCGAGTACCGGATGTTCTCGAAATCGACGAAGACGGCTACTTCGCCGGGGATACCACCAGGTACCCCGGAGTTGCCCGGCCCGTCGCCGGGACGCATCGACCGACCCGGAACCGTTCGGCCGGGTCCCGGTGCCGAACGGTAGGATCGCTGGGGGCGCCGGTCCGGGCCCTCGCCGCTCATCTGCATCCGGTTGTCCACACCATCACCTGACTATCGATCATTCGTCCGGGACCCACGTCGTTTCGCCCCATCTCTCGATTGTCCCGAAACCACAGCCCCGATCGATCCGGCTTGGGCCCGAGGCGATCAGCCCGGATCGCTTCCGGGGTGACGACAAAAAAGGGCATTGCACCCGGTGTCCGCGAGTCTAGCACGGCATATTGGCAGTGCCTCACGCGGACCTGTCCGGGTTGAACAGGTGTCATGTCAGCCGCGGGAAGTCAGGCCCGCTCGGCGCCGATCAGGGCCGCGCCGATCACCCCGGCATTGTCTCCCAGTGTCGCCTTGACGATTTCGACACTCCTCCCGGCTACCGGGAGCGCCTCGCGCCGGGCTACCCGGCTGGCGACTTCGAACAGACGATCCACGGCTTCGATCACGCCGCCGCCGAGGATGATCCGGCTGGAATTGAGCAGGTTGATCGCTGACGCCATCCCGAGCCCGAGATAGTTGCCGGCCCGGATGATGGTCTCCGTGACGAGGGTGTCGTCGGCGGCCACCGCCTTGGCCAGGATGCCCGACCGGATGGCCGTCCCGCCGGGCTCGTCGTCGGAGATCGATGGCAACAGGTCGGTCAGCACCGACTGCTGGCCGCGCTTGAGATCGCCCAGGAGCGATCTCGTAATGGCCGTCCGCGAAGCATAGGCTTCGAGGTGGCCACGGCCGCCGCACCCACAGAGCCGCCCGTCGGCCTGGATGACGAGGTGGCCGATCTCACCGGCCGTCGCCGATGCACCAGTCACCAAGTGCCCGTCCCGGACGATCGCGCCGCCGATCCCGGTCCCCACGAAGATGCAGAGGAAGTCGGAGACGCCGACCCCGGCACCGAAGGCGAGCTCGCCGGCCGCCGCGATCTGGACATCGTTCCGGAGCGCGGTCCGGACGCCGAAGTGCTTCGTGATCTGGTCGGCGAGGGGCAGGTCGACGGTCGCCTGGCTGAGATTGGGCGTACCCAGCAGGATCCCCCGGTCGGCGTCCACCTGACCGGCGATCCCGATGCCAATGCCGCGGAGATCAGCGCTCGTGACCCCGGCGTCCTTCAGCGCACCGTCCCCGAGGTCGTAGAGGCGCCTGAGCAGATCGTCGGAGGTGTCTAGCGCCTTGGACCGCTTCTTGGCGGATCCGAGGACCTTCCCCGAGTCGATGTCGACGACCGCGGCGAGGATCTTGGTCCCACCGTAGTCGATCCCGAGAGCCAAGTTCTTCGGCATGGGGTTGGTCCTCCTGTTTAGACGATCAGTGAACGCGGATCAGTTGGTCACCACGTCGAGTTGGACATCGATGTTGCCGCGGGTCGCGCGGGAGTAGGGGCAGATCTGGTGGGCGGCCTCGACGAGGCGACGGGCCGTAGCAGCGTCGACGCCCGGGATCGTCAACCGGAGCGTGACAGCAAGGTCGTAGTGCTCGTCGGCATCCTTGCCCAGTGTGACTGATGCGTCGATCCGGGACGCCGATGTGTCGATCTCTTCGGCGCTCGCGACCAGTCCAAGCGCGCTCTGGAAGCAGGCCGCGTAGCCGGCGGCGAACAGCTCTTCCGGGTTGGTGCCGATGGTCGTGGTCTCGTCGTCGCCCGGCGTGACGAGCTGGAGGTCGAGCGTGCCGTCGGCATTGCGGGCGCGGCCTTCACGCCCGCCTTCGACAGTGACGTTCGCGGTGTAGATCTCTTCGACGAATGGTGCAGGCACGCGTGATTCTCTCCCTGGGACGAGGTCACACATCGAGTACGGACGGTTCAGGCTTCGTTGGCACGATGGGCGCCATGGTTCGCCGGGAGGTCGCTGGCATTGCGGCAATCGGCCCTACGGGACGTCGTCGCCGAGCTGGAACCCGGCCAGGCGTTCATAGACGGAGACGAGCGCCGAGTGATCCAGCGTGTCGCCCCCATTCGCCGCCAGCGACTCGAACAGTTCCGTGACCAGCGAGGCGACCGGCAGCGACAGACTGCGCTGGGCGGCGGCGCCGCGAGCGATGCGCAGGTCCTTGCGGTGCAGTTCCACCCGGAATCCCGGGGCGAACTGGTGGTCGATCATCGCCTGCGACTTCAGGTCCATCACCCGGCTGCCGGCCAGGCCGCCGGCCAGCACCTGGGCGACCTTGCTCGGGTCCACGCCCGCCCGCGCGCCAAGCATCAGCGCTTCGCTCACGCCGGCGATGTTGATGGCCACTGCGATCTGGTTGCACATCTTGACGGTCTGCCCCGCGCCCGGCCCGCCAACGTGGACGATGGTCTTGCCCATCGCGGCGAACAGGGGTTGGGCGCGGGCGAAGTCCTCCTCGGAGCCGCCGGCCATGATGCTCAGGACGGCATCGATGGCGCCCTTCTCACCGCCGCTCACCGGGGCATCCAGCAGGGAGGCTCCAGCCTCTCGCAGCTTCTCTCCGAGCGCGATCGTGACGTCCGGCGAGATGGTGCTCATGTCGATCACCAGCTGGCCGGGCTTGACGGCTGAGAGGACGCCCTGCTCGCCGGCGATCACCTTCTCCACGTCCGGGGTGTCCGGCAGCATCGTGATCACGATGTCCGTCCGGCTGGTGACGTCCGCAGGTGAGCTTCCGGCCGAGACGCTGTTCAGTTCGCCGGCCAGCTCATCGACCGGACCCCGGCTGCGGTTGTGGACGACCAGCTCGAAACCGGCCGCGGCAAGGTTCCGGACCATCGGCCGGCCCATGATTCCCAGTCCGATGAAGCCGACCGTCGGTCGGGCGGTGCTGTCGCTCATCTGGTCATCGCTCCTCGTGGTCTGCGCCGGGGCCCGTTGCCCGCGCGGCCGTGGTTGCCGGTGCCTTCAGCTATCAGCCAACCACGAAACGGTCTGATGGGCAATGGCAACGGCCCGGGTGGATGGTCCCGGGCCGTTCGCACATATCAGGACTGACTGGTTGGCCGGGCTACAGTGGCGACACGGCCAGGCCCATGCCGTCGAAGACGTTCCAGGCGGCCATGAACGAGTCCCACGAGTAGAAGCGGCTGGCACCGACAGCCGGGTCGGAGACGTAGACGCCCGCCTGGTCGTATCCGTAGGCGACCACGACGTGGGCACCCGGGACGAGCAGGTAGCGGGAGCCGTCCGCGCCGTACTCATAGAAGCCGGTGTCACCCCACAGGCCCAGCCAGACCAGCGTCGGCAGTCCCGCATCCAGCCGGTTGGTCAGCGCCGCGGCGTTGCCCACACCGTAGAACGTCTCGCCACGGAAGCCGAACTGGGGCAGGACCGCGGCGAGGGGCTCGGCGTAAACACCGTAATCCGTCGTGTTGCCCCACCATCCGGTGATGTCGCCCCGGTAGCCGACGTGGGGGTCGGCCGCGAGGCCCACCGGCGCGTCGAAGTTGTACTCGCTCACCGGGCTGCCGTACGCGCCGGTCGCGATCTGGAGCGAGGCGTACTCACAACTGAGGTTGCGCTGCTGGACGTAGGTCGGAACCGGGATCATCGCGCCTGTCCCGGCAGTCGACGCGGGGGCGGGTGCCGTCTCTGGTGCGGCGGTCACGGGCGCGGTGGTCGCCTGCGATCCGATGGTCGCGGTGGCACTCAGAACCGACGCCGTGCTCGCGCAGTCGCCACCCGGGACGAGCGTCACCGCCACTGCCCCGATGTAGACGCCGTTGAGGTTGACCTCGATGCGCGCTTTCCCGGTGGCCGGTGCGTCGGCAGAGGCGACATCGAGGAAGCCGATCCCGTCCGCCGCCGTGACGGCCCGGTCCGAGCTCTGCACCTGGCCGTCGACGACCAGGCCACCGAGGACGTCCACGCCCTCGATGGGATTGCCGCCGGCGCGGACTTCGATCGCGACCGGGATCGAGCACCCCACGCCTGGACTGGCGCTCCGTACCGTTACCCAGGCATCCACCGTCCTGCTGCTGGCGGCAACAGGGGTACCGGCCAGGATCGCCGACATCATTGCCATGACGATTGCGACCACGACCGGTCCAGCGAGCCAACGCGTCATCAAGGTAGCCTCTCGTTTCGATTCCGCTTCCGGATCCATGTGCCGCCGGTCGATCCGGCTTCGTCATCCCGGCTGCCCGGGACGAGTCGCAAAGTCAGCGCGGCGACAAACGCGCTCCAGCTTCCAGCCGACGAGGCGAACGACCGCATCGCCGGACAGCCCGGCGCCGACTAACCGTACACTATGTACGTACACCTAGCAGGCAGTATAGTCAAGACATTCATCCACCGTGTCCCCAACGATGTCCCCCTGATGTATGGCTACATGTATCGTTAACTATGGCGGAATTGGCGTGTTCCTGATACCATCCGCGCTGCATTTCGCCGGAATGGTGTGATGTCACAGGCGCTGAAGCGCGGCTGAACCTGCGCCGCCTCGGCAGCCAATCATGCAATCTCCAGACATCGCTGGCCACGGGCGAACGGTGGACCGAGCCGTATGGCGATCCACGCCCCGTCGTCCTGCATCCATCCTCCGCCATCGCCGATGGCTGATACCGTGAGAGGTCTCCCTACATGGCACGTCTCGTCAACGATACCGACCGGGCGATCATCCGCCTGCTGCAGGGCAATGCCCGGATGTCCTACGCCGAACTAAGTCGCGCGACCGGGACCCCCGAGTCGACGGTTCGTCGCCGGATGGATCGGCTTCAGCAGCGCGGGGTGATCGAGTTCGCGATGGTCGCCGAGCCCGCCAAGCTGGGTTACGACCTCCGGGCCATGATCGGGCTCAAGGTCGATCTGCACCGCCTGAACGAGATTGCCGATCAGTTGCGAGCGATGAACGAGATCACGTTCGCCGCGTTCCTGACAGGTAATTTCGACATCATGATCCACGTCGTGGTTGAATCCCAGGAGGACCTGGTCGGCTTGCTGACCGAGAAGCTGTCCAAGATTGACGGTGTCCGCTCCACGGAGACCTTCGTCATGCCCTGGATCATCAAGCCGACGACAAGCTGGATCCTGCCGGAGCACGAAGCGCATCCGTCCACGGAGGCGCTCGACGACGACGAAGTCGACGACATGCTCGAGGACGGCAACGAGATGACTGTCGCGGAGCGACTGATGCAGCGTCAAGCCCGAACCGGCACCAGCGTGCAGGGCGGCAAGGCGTAAGCTGACGCGGGCCCGGCAATGGCGCCGGGCTCACATCGCTCGTTGATTGACCGTCCGTGCTAGCCGATGGTCCCCTGGCCGATGAGATAGGCGAGGACCGCCAGCACGAGGGTCCCGGTCGCGGCGAGCGCACTCGCGCCGATCCGGGCCCGCGGGGTTCGCCCTCGCTTGGCCATGCTGTGCTCGATCCCGACCGGGATCAGCGTCAGCAGTCCGACGACGTAGTGGATGGTCAGATTGACGTGTCCCTGGATCAGCAGGGTGATCCCGAGCAGGACCTGGACGCTGATGGCCGCCGCTGCCGCGTAGGACACGTACCGGGCGGCGGGGATTGGCCGGCTGATCAACTGGACGAGATAGACGATCACGTTGATCGCGAATGCCAGGATCACGATCGTGCCGACCGTGGCGTGGACAGCGTCCATTCGCGGTTCCTCCTTGTCGGGTATCTTGCGCCGGCCTGGGTTCCGCGACAGCGGGGCAGGCACCGGCACCATCATGCGATACAGAACCTTAACGGGTGAGCCATTCTCACTACAGGCGCACGGCCCGGGTGATGGATACTCTTTCCGGTCATGAATCAGTTCCACAGCGAGGGGGCTACCGATGCGACGTGAGCATGTGATGGGGACGGCCGACGGAGCCGCCGGCGCCGGAGGGGGCCACGTGATCGAGTCGCTGGCGACCGAGGACCGGGTGTTCCCTGCGTCCGAGGCGTTCCGGGCAACCGCCAACGTCTCCGATCCCGCGGAGTACGACCGGGCGAAGGCCGACCCGGAAGCGTGGTGGGCCGAGCAGGCCGGCCAGCTGGACTGGTTCCGCCCTTGGGACACGGTCCTCGACTGGCAGGAGCCCTTCGCTCGCTGGTTCGACGGCGGCCAGATCAACGTCGCCTATAACTGCCTGGATCGCCACGTCGCCAACGGGCTGGGCGACAAGGTCGCCTACTACTGGGAGGGCGAGCCGGGGGACCGCCGCACGGTCACCTTCGCGGAGCTGCTCACCGAGGTCCAGCAGTGCGCCAACGCGCTGAAGTCACTGGGCGTCAGGAAGGGCGACCGGGTCGCGATCTATATGCCGATGATCGTCGAGCTACCGGTCGCGGTCCTGGCCTGCGCCCGGATCGGCGCTCCGCACACGGTCGTCTTCGGCGGGTTCTCGTCCGACGCGCTGCGGGACCGGATCAACGACGCCGGCGCGACGGTGGTCATCACGGCCAATGGTGGGTACCGGCGGGGCAAGGCGGTCGCCCTCAAGAACCAGGTGGACGCGGCGCTCGCCGACGGGGCCTGCCCGACCGCGAAGCACGTCCTCGTCGCGAAGCGGACCGGCCAGGACGTCGCGATGACCGATGGGCGCGACGTCTGGTGGGCGGACATCGTCCCGGGCCAACCGGCCGAATGCCCGGCAGAGCCGATGGAGAGCGAGGACCTGCTCTACCTGCTCTACACCTCCGGGACGACGGCACGGCCCAAGGGCATCGTCCACACGACTGGTGGCTACCTGACCGGCGTCGCCTCGACGTTCCGGTCGGTGTTCGACATCAAGGATGACGACGTCTACTGGTGCGCCGCCGACATCGGCTGGGTGACCGGGCACAGCTACATCGTCTACGGCCCACTGGCCAACGCGACGACGGGGGTGCTCTACGAGGGCGCGCCGGACACGCCGGATCCGGGCCGCTGGTGGGACATCGTCGAGCGATACAAGGTCACGGTGCTCTACGCGGCGCCGACGGCCATCCGGGCCCACATGAAGTGGGGCGAGCAGTACGCCGCCGCCCACGATCTCTCCACGCTTCGCCTGCTGGGGTCGGTTGGCGAGCCGATCAACCCCGAGGCGTGGATCTGGTACCACCACCACATCGGAGGCGATCGCGCGCCGATCGTGGACACGTGGTGGCAGACCGAGACCGGCGCGATCATGATCAGCCCGCTGCCGGGCCTGACCGATCTCAAGCCGGGTTCATCCACCGTCGCGTTGCCGGGCATCGACGCGGCCATCGTCGACAACGACGGCAACGAGGTCGGGCCCGGCGAGGGCGGCTTCCTCGTGATCAACAAGCCGTGGCCGTCGATGCTGCGCGGGATCTACGGCGACCCGGAGCGCTACCGGGAGACGTACTGGTCCCGGTTCCCCGGTCGGTATTTCCCGGGCGATGGCGCCCGCTTCGACGCCGACGGTTACACCTGGCTGCTGGGCCGGGTCGACGACGTGATGAACGTCTCCGGTCACCGCTTGAGCACCACGGAGATCGAGAGCGCGCTGGTGAGCCACGAGGCGGTCGCCGAGGCCGCGGTCGTCGGCGTGCCGGACCCGCTGTCAGGTGAAGCGCCGGTGGCGTTCGTGACGCTGCGGGACGGCAGCGACGTCAGCCGCGAGTTCGGTGAGACGCTCCGGCAGCATGTCGCGATGAAGATCGGTGCGATCGCGCGGCCCAAGAACGTCACTTTCACGCCCGACCTGCCCAAGACCCGCTCCGGCAAGATCATGCGCCGCCTGCTGCGGGATATCGCCGCCGACCGGCCGCTGGGCGACACGACGACCCTTGCGGACGCGGGCGTGGTCGACCTGATCCGTGACGCGAGCAGGACGGGCAAGGAAGAGTAGGGACGGCTGTCCCGGCAAGAGGTCGCAGACGACGTCCCCCCTGTGAAAACAGGGGGGACGTCGCTCGTCCCGGGCCGGTGAACCTCGCTACCGGGATCCCCGTCGCATCCAGACACAATCAGTGGGGTCAAGTTGGGTTCATGCCCGGCGCCCGGTTCCTGGCTCTAGGCAGAACGGGAGATTATCGCGCGGAGGCGGTCGGGGACTTCGAACGTCGCCCAGCCCTGTCGCGACGCGACGGTAAGCACCGCCGGGTACAGGATCAGCCCCACGGCGAGCGCGACCACGACGCTCAGGAGTCGGGTGGCGATCGACGCATCTGCCGCGCCGGCCCCCAGTGACCGATCAACGACGAGCGCGATCCCGGCAACGAGGAGCCCACCGGCCCCGCAGGTGGCGATCTCGCGCCACGGCATCACCCGCAGGCTGCCGAAAACACCGTGGCTAATGACGAGCGCCCCGGCCGCGGTCAGGGCCCACTGGACCGAGTTGGCGACGACCAGGCCGGTCATCCCGTAGCGATCGACGGTGGCAAATGCGACCGCACCGTAGCCCAGCGCGGCGACCACCCCGATCAGGAACGGGGTGACCGTGTTCTTCCGGGCGTAGAAGGCGAACAGCAGCACCTGCGCGTAGCCGGCGGCCAGCGTTCCCGGCAGGTAGCCGAGCAGCGCGATCCGGACCTGGTCGACCGCGTCCGGCGTGTTGTCGCCGTGCTGGAAGACCAGCCGCGACACGGTCTCTGCCAGCGCGGCCAGACCGATGGTGACCGGGATGATCAGGATCGTCACGAAAGTCAGGGCCCGGCGGAGCGTCCGGGCGAAAGCGGCACGGTCCCCCTCCTCGAAGTTGCGGGAGAGGGAGGGCAACGCCGCCAGGGCGACTGCCGCCGCGACCAGCCCGAGGACCGTCTGGACGAGCGTCGTCGCGTAGCGCATCGACGTGACGGTGCCATCGGACACACCCGTCGCCAGGTTGCGGTCGACGATCAGGACGGCCGTCGTGACGACGAGGCTGGCCGTGACGGGGATACTCAGGCGGATCACGGTGCCAACGGCGGGGTGGCCGAGTGAGCCATTCGGCAACACCAGGATGCCGGCCCGGACGAGCGCGGGCAGTTGAAGCAGCACGATCCCGAGCGCGCCGAGGACCGTGCCGATCGCCAGGGCTCGAACCCCGAACGGGGCCGAGAGCGCGATCGTCGCCGCGATGAAGATCAGGTTGCGGGTGGCGGAGCCAAAGGCCGGCGCGGCGGGGCGCCCGACCGCGTGGAGGCCAGCCATCATCACCGACGCGACGCCGAGCAGCGGGATCGCAGGCAGGATCCAGCGGACGAGGTCCACGGCCAGCGATCGCGTCGTAGCGTCGGGCGGTGTGCCGACATCGAACAGCCCGGTCAGCAACTCGACGACCTGGGGAGCGAAGACTATCCCGAGGACGGTCATGGTCAGCGTGCCAGCCAGGATCAGGGTCAGCAGGGCGCCCATCGCCCGGCGCACCTCGCCGAGTGCGCCGCTGCCCGCGACGGCCAGACCGGCGAGCGCCGGGATCATCGCCGCCTGCAGCACGCCGTTGCTGGTCAGTTCGAAGATCGTGCTCTGGACGTTGTCGGCAAGGACGAAGGCGTCGGTCTCGCCGCCAGTCCCGAAGCGCGAGGACATGACGGACTCGCGGACCAGTCCAAGGACGCGGCTCAGCGCCGTGCCAACCATCAGGATCAGGGCGAGGCTGAGCAGGCGCCCGGGCGGAGCCGACCGGTCCGGGGATTCGGGAAGCGGCGTCGGACCTTCACCCGGCGCAGGTGACGAGCCGTCGGCCGGTGCGGCGGGGAGCGCTTCGGCCGTTTGATCGGACGGTACCCCGGTCCGCGCACCGGCCGGGGCCGGCGTGCGGCTCACCGGAACCGGTACCAGGCGACCAGGAACGGAATCAGGAGGTAGACCAGATCCGGGATCAGGCGGAGCTGGAGGAAGTACGTCGCGTAATCGCCGAGCTGATTGATCTCGCTGAACGGGATGTCATAGCGCCATGACAGGATGACGCGGCTGAGGACGATCCCGACGAGTACGACGGCGAAGGCCGCGAGCTGAAGATCCCGGCCCCGCTTGTACTGGGCGGCGCGAGCCATCGTCTCGACGGCGCCGAACCCGAGCAGCATCGCGAAGTAGAATTGCCATTCGCTGAAGAAGCCCCAGGCCACACCGACTACCACCGCGACGGCGAGCCCGAGCCCGACCGCCCGGGCGATCGAGGTCGTCGGCGTCCGGTAGGTAGGCAGGCCGCGCACGCCGGCGCAGTCCGGGCAGCGCAGGCCAACCGGGGTGCGCACGGCTTCCTTCGGGCAGATCGGCTTGGCGCAACGCGAGCAGCGCAGGCGGGTCATCACGTCGCGGTGGTAACTGCACGGCACCTCGCCGGAATCCATGAAATCGGGCTTCTCGTTCGGCGGTGCGGCGGTCATCGGGCGGCGTTCTCGCTGGGCGAAGGGGAGAGGGCGCGGTCGGTGCGTCCAGGATGGCGGCAAGGATACGCGATCGGTCTGCGGGATAGTCCCGACCGGACCGGCGAGAGGGTCGGAATGCGCGCCATCGATATCGCCGGATTACTGGTCCTTGGCGCACTCTGGGGCGGATCGTTCCTGTTCATGCGGATTGCGTCTCCGGCACTCAACGCGCTGCCGGTCGCGGACGTCCGGGTCATCCTCGGGGGTGGGTTGCTGCTGCTCGTGGCCGCACGGCGGGGCGTTCCGATGCGGCTGCGCGAGCGATGGCGACCCTACCTGCTCCTTGGCACGATCGGGACGGCCGTGCCCTTCGCGCTGATCTCGGCGGCGGCGATCCATCTCCCGGCCTCGGTCGCTTCGGTCCTGATCGCGACGACGCCGATCTTCGCGGCCCTGGTCGGCTGGGTTTGGCTGCGAGAGCCGCTTTCGCCTCGGCAGCTCATCGGGACAGTAACGGGGTTCGCGGGGGTGATCATGCTGGTCGGCTGGACGCCACTGACCATCGATGTCGGCGTCGTGCTGTCGATCCTGGCCGTCGCCGGAGCGGCGCTCTGCTACGGCTTCACGACGCACTACTCGGCCCGCCTGCTCCGGCGGACGCCGGGGGGCATGGCGATCCCGGTCATGCAGCAGCTGGTCGCCGGAGCGGTCCTGCTGCCGTTCGCGCTGGTGACCCTGCCCACGGAGCCCCCCACGCTGCCGCCCGTCCTGTCATTGGTCGCCCTCGGTCTGTTCTCGACCGGGTTGGCCTATCTGCTGTTCTTTCGGCTCATGGGGCGTATCGGTGCCTTCCGGGCCAATATCGCGACCTACCTGACTCCCGCGTTCGGCGTGCTCTGGGGTGCGCTGCTGCTCGGGGAGCCATTGGCGGTCGGGACATTCGTCGGGTTCGCCGTCGTGCTGATCTCAGCGCTGCTGATGGGCGGAGTCCGGCTCAGCCCGGCCAGGCGATCGGTGTCAGGTGGGGTGGAGCGCGAACCGGCGGGGTAGGGAGGACCGGGCGCGGACGTTGGTGTCCGTTCTGCCGGGCCTGGTCTTGGCGCTCGGCGTGGACAGTCGCGGTACCATCAGCCCGAAAGTCCTTTCCCTATCCGGGATGCTGATCACGGCGAGTACGCGACAAAGCGAAAGGGCCGGTGAGCATTGCGCTCACCGGCCCTCTCGCGTTGATCGACGTCAGATGAGGACTAGGCCTCAGCCTGCTCCCGGGCCTCTGGGGCCTCGGTCTCGGCGACGGACTCCGCCTGGGTCTCGCCGTTGGCGGCAGCCTGGGCCTCCTCAGCGGCGCGCTGCTCGCGGCGGGCGGCCGCGGCGGCCTCGCGCTCGCGGGCCTGCGCCTCACGCTGCCGTGCCTGCTCTTCGGCCGCGGCGGCCGAGCGAACCTGCAGGCGAGCCTGCCGCTTGGACGGGCGGGTGCTGGCGGTCTGACTGGCCTCCATGCGCTTCATAAAGCGCTCGACCTGGCCGGCCGTGTCGATGATGCGCTGCTCGCCCGTGTAGAAGGGGTGGCAGACGCCACAGATGTCGGTGCGGATCTCGCGGCGCGTCGAGCGGGTCTCGAAGGTGTTCCCGCAGGCGCACGTCACGGTCGCCATCTGGTAGTTGGGGTGGATACCCGTCTTCATGGCTGTAACCTCTCGGTGTATCGCGGACTGATTGCCATCCAGCCCGCACACGATGAGAACCGCCCGGAACCGGACTCCGGGCGGCCCTTATGGACATAATGATACCGGATCTCAGCTTGTGCTGCGACCCGGTATCCCTGCCCGTATGACTAGTCGGCCGCGATCTGCTCGACCGGAGCCGCGCCAGCGACGAACCGCCGGGCCTCGCCCAGGGTCATGGTCAGTTCACGGGCGCCGCCGATCGGATAGACCTCGGGCGGGTAGACGCTGATACGCCGGCGATAGCGGCTGATCGGCTCGAAGCGAACGACCCCGTCGATCTTGGCGAAGATCGTGTGGTCCTTGCCGATGCCGACGTTGTTGCCAACGTGGAACTCGGTGCCGCGCTGGCGGACGATGATGGTGCCCGTGTTGACGAGCTGACCGTCGCCGCGCTTGACGCCAAGTCGTTTGGCCTCGCTGTCGCGACCGTTCCGCGTGCTACCAGCACCCTTCTTGTGAGCCATGGTGGGTACTCCCCGGGTTGCCCCGTCGTGCAGGCCGGAGCCTGGCCGCTGACTAAGCGCTGATGCCGGTGATCGCGAGCCGGGTCAGCTCCTGGCGGTGACCCGTCCGGCGGCGATAGCGCTTCTTCGGCTTGAACTTGAAGACGACGATCTTCTCGCCCCGGTACTGGGACTCGATCGTGGCCGTGACGCTGGCGCCTTCGACGACCGGCGCGCCGATCTGCGGCTCGCCGTTGCCACCGACCATCAGGACGCGGTCGAGGGTGATCTGCTCGCCGGCTTCGCCCATCAGGCGCTCGACGGCGATGGTGTCACCGACGGAGACGCGGTACTGCTTGCCACCGGTCTCGACCACGGCGAAGTGGCTGAGCGGCGCCGGGCCGGCCGGACGCACCGGGCCGCGCTTCGGGCGCTCTTCCCGCTTGCGACGGCCAGTGGTCGTCGCGGAGGCCGCGCCAGCCATGACCGGTGCATCGGTCGTGCCAGACCCGGGCTCGACCGGCTCCGGCGCGGCCGCGGTCGCGAGGACCGGCTCGGCATCGGCGACGTTGTCGTCGGCGGAGGCGGCAACGACAGGGGCGACGCCCGTGGCCTCGGCGTCGCCGACCTCGGGGGCCGCTTCCGGGGCGACCGGGTTCTGGGTCTCCGGGGTTTCCTTCGTCGAATCACTCATATTGGTCGTCACTTTCGGACTCGGACTCGTCGGGACAGGCTGGCACGGTTGCCCGTACCCGCCAGCCCCTGACCCGGGTGCGGCGGGCACACAAAACGGGACGCCTCGGCGCCCGCGACGGCATATGGTACCACAGAATCACTCGTAGGCGGGGGTGCCAATGGCAGTGCCATGGCGCTCCGCTCTGACCGGTACGGGCCTGCCAGTGGTGGCGATCGGGCACCGGGCCCGCACGCCGCGTGACAGCATCTGGACCGGACCCTACCATAACCGGGACATCGCTGGCACCTCTGCCAGCCGTTCTGCCCAGAGAAAGTCGTCGCCTTGAGCGCCAGGCCCCCCGCTGATTCCCATCCCCCTTCGTCCCCCGGTGTCATTCGAATCGGTACCCGCGGTTCCGCCCTCGCCCTTGCCCAGGCCGACCTCGTCGCCGGGATGCTGGCCGACCACGGTCACGCCACCGAGCGGATCATCATCCAGACCCAGGGCGACGCCGACCGGATCTCGCCGCTGGCACAGATCGGTGGGCAGGGGGTTTTCACCTCCGCCCTGCAGGTCGCGCTGGTGCGTAGAGAGATCGACGTCGCGGTTCACTCCGCCAAGGACTTGCCGAGTACCAAGGCCGAAGGACTGACGCTGGTCGCCTTCCTCTCCCGCCAGGATCCCCGGGATGTCCTGGTCTCGAAGACCGGAGCCGGACTGGCCGAGCTCCCGCACGGCGCGACCGTCGGGACGTCGTCCCGGCGCCGGATCGCCCAGGCGCGCTCGGTCCGACCGGACCTCGCCATCGTCGATCTGCGCGGCAACATCGACACCCGGATCCGGCGGGCGACGGACGGGGACCTGGATGCCGTGATCCTCGCCGCGGCCGGATTACACCGGATGGGCTGGCAGGACCGGATCAGCGAGTACCTGCCGCTGGACACGTTCGTCCCCGCGCCTGCGCAGGCCGCGCTCGCCCTGGAAGTCCGGGCGGGCGACGAGGAGACAACGTCGGTGGTCGCCGCGCTGGACGATGGCGACGTGTCGCGGTGCGTCCGCGCCGAGCGTGCCTTTCTGCGCGCCCTCGGGGCCGGCTGCACGACGCCGATCGGGGCCCACGCCAACCTCGTCGACGGGACGGTCCGATTGCGCGCGATGATCGCCGACGAGGACCTGACCGCCGCGCGCTGGGCAACGGTCAATCTGGACCAGGAGGACGAGGAAGACCATGCGGCCGAGGTCGCGGCGGACCTGGCCGAGCCGGACCAGACCGTCGAGTGGGCTGCGTACGCCGCGGAGGTCCGGGCTGGCCGGGCGGTGCCGAACATTCTCGTCACCCGGCCGGACGCGCAGGCGATCGACTTCGCCGAGGCGCTGACCGTCGCCGGGTACGAGCCGGTCCTGACGCCGATGCTGCTGGTCGGTCCCGGAGACCCCGCGGCGACCGGGCACGCGCTGGCGCAGCTCGAGGCCGGGGCGTTCGACTGGGTCGTGTTCTCGTCGGGCAACGGGCCGCTCGGCATCGTGGCCACCCTCCCCGAGTCGCGGTTCGCCGAGGATCCGGGCGATCTGCTCGGCGACGTCAGGGTCGCCGCCGTAGGTCCGGGGACCGCCGCCCGCCTGCTCGATCTTGGGGTGGATGTGGATCTGGTCGCGGAGCGATCGGACGCGACCGGGCTCGTCGAAGTGTTGTCCCGGCAGGGGCTCGCGGGTCAGCGGGTCTGGCTGCCGCAGGGAGACCTGGCGCGCCCGGACCTGGCCGAGGGGCTGCGGTCGCTGGGTGCCGAGGTGACGACGACCGTCGTCTACCGGGTGGCCCCACCCGACCGTCTCGGTATCCCGGAGCGACGGATGATCACGGAGGGCGGCATCCACGCGCTGACCTTCGCGTCGCCATCGGCCGCCGATCATCTCGTCACCCTGCTCGGGCGGGATCGCGCCGCACTCGACGACATCCCCGCCATCTGCATCGGCGAGACCACGGCGGCCCGGGTCCGGGAGCTGGGCCTGGCCGTCGGGGCCGTCGCCGACGAGCCGTCCGATGCGGGGATGGTGGCCGCACTCAACCACCTGTTCCCGGCCATGGCGACCTTCACACCCCAATGGCCGAACGACCCTGACGTCGAATTCGACGCCGACCCCGGTCCCGACGGGACTGACCGCCCGGACCACCCCGGAGACCTTCGATGACCCTCGCCACCGCAATCAACTCCGCAACGGTCCCCTTCGATCGCCATCGCCGGCTGCGTCGCTCCGCCGGCGTCCGGGCGCTGGTCCGGGAGACCTCGCTGTCCGCCGCCGATTTCATCTTCCCGCTGTTCATCACCGAGGGGGAGGGACGACGCCACGAGATCTCGTCGATGCCGGGGCAGTTCCAGCTCTCGATCGACCTGCTGCCCGGCGAACTCGACGAGCTCCAGCGACTTGGCATCGGCGCGGTGCTGCTGTTCGGCATCCCCGACCACAAGGATGACCTAGCCAGCGGCGCCTACGATCCGGACGGCGTAGTGCAGCAGGCCACGCGCCTGATCAAGCGGCACGCGCCGGAGATGGTCGTCATCACCGACGTCTGCAATTGCGAATACACCGACCATGGTCACTGCGGCATCCTCGTCGACGGCCACGTCGACAACGATCTGACCCTGCCGCTGCTGGCCCGGACAGCCGTGAGTCACGCTGAGGCCGGTGCCGACATCGTCGCGCCGTCGGACATGATGGACGGGCGGGTCGCGGTGATCCGGGCGGCGCTGGACGCGGCCGGCCACACCGAGGTCCCGGTGATGTCGTATGCCGCCAAGTACGCCAGCGGCTTCTACGGACCCTTCCGGGAGGCGGCCGGGTCGACGCCGGCGTTCGGTGATCGCCGGACCCACCAGATGGACCCGGGCAACGCCCGCGAGGCGATGCGGGAGATCGAGACCGATCTGGCGGAGGGCGCCGACCTGATCATCGCCAAGCCGGCCCTGTCGTACCTCGACATCATCCGCCAGGCCCGGGACCGGTTTGATGTCCCGATCGTGGCCTACAACGTCTCCGGCGAGTACGCCATGGTCAAGGCCGCCGAACAGCTGGGCTGGATCGACGGGGAACGCGTCACCCTGGAGCTGCTCACCTCGATGAAGCGGGCCGGCGCCGACCGGATCATCACCTACCACGCCAGGGAAGCCGCCGCCTGGCTGGCCGCCCGCTGACGCCCTCCGAGATCGTCCGGCCTACCTGAGAGGACCCGCATGACCGTCATCCCGACGCCCGCAGTCCAGCCCACGATGACCGGCCGTGCCCGGCTGCTGGCCGCCGCCCGGCGGGAGCCGGTCGATACGACGCCTGTCTGGTTCATGCGGCAGGCCGGGCGCTGCCTCCCGGAGTACCGGGCACTGCGCGAGCGCCATCCCTTCATGGAGGTCGCCAAGACCCCGGAGCTGGCGGTCGAGGCGACGCTGATGCCGATCGAGCGGTTCGGGGTGGACGGTGCGGTGCTGTTCGCCGACATCATGCTCCCGCTGGAGGGGATGGGGGTTCCCTTCCGGATCGAGCCCAAGGTGGGACCGGTCATCGACGATCCCATCCGCACCCGCGCCGACGTCGATCGGATTATCGTCGGTGACGCCGAGGACGCGACCGGATACGTCATGGACGCGCTCCGGCTGCTGCGCCGCGAACTGGGGGACCGGGCAGCCTCGCTCGGGTTCAGCGGGGCGCCGTTCACGCTGGCCTGCTACCTGGTCGAGGGACACGGGTCACGCGAATACCCGCGCGCCAAGGCGATGATGTACGGCGACCCGGACACCTGGCACGCGCTGATGGACAAGCTGACCGAGGTCATCATTCGCTACCTGCGGGCCCAGGTTGCCGCCGGGGCAGATGCCGTTCAGCTGTTCGATTCATGGCTCGGGCTGGTGGGAAGCGAGACCTACGCGACCCACGTCCAGCCGTACACCGCCCGGATCTTCGCGGCCCTGCGCGGGCTGGCGCCGACGATCCATTTCAGCACCGGGACCGGGCATCTGCTGCCCCAGATCGTCGCGGCGGGACCGGACATGGTGTCCGTCGACTGGCGCCAACCGCTGGATGTGTCGTGGGGCCAGCTGACACCCGCGCAGGGCATCCAGGGCAATCTCGACCCGACGCTGCTCCTCGGCGGCTGGGAAGTCACCCGCACGGCCGCGAACGACGTGCTCCGACGGGCCGGTGGGCGGCCGGGTCACATCTTCAACCTCGGTCATGGCATCCTGCCCGAGACGGATCCCGACGTCCTGGCGCGCCTGACCCGGCTGGTCCACGGTGCCGACTGATCGTCGATCCGGCCTGCGAAACGCCAACCAGGGTCCGGCGTAACGACCGCCCTATACTAGGAATCCAGCAATCGACACGACGCGACAGAACAGGCGGACGGGACAGGTCATGCAGCGAACCCAGGCTCGTCCCGTAATTGTGAACACCGATCGTCCGGACGACCGTAATCCCGTCCGCTCGGCGCCCGGTGTCACGGTGGCGCCGGGCTGGCTCCAGCAGGGCACCGGGAAGCGGGCCGTCGTGGATCGACCAGCGCCGGAGAGCCGTCCGGCTGAGCCAGCTGGTTCGGCCGCTTCCGCCCGGGTGGCGACGATCGCGGAACCGCCCGCCCGGATCCTGGTCGTCGATGACGAGGACACGCTCCGCGAGACGCTGGGGTACTACCTCCGGCGCGAGGGGTTCGAGGTCATGGCCGTCGATGACGGTGCCGCCGCCGTCAAGGCCGCCCGGACCCAGCAGCCCGACCTGATCGTCCTCGACATCATGCTTCCGTCGATGGATGGCTTCCAGGTCTGCCGGACGCTCCGGGCGGAATCGACCGTGCCGATCCTGCTGCTCTCGGCCCGGGGCGAGGAGTTCGACCGCGTCCTCGGTCTGGAACTTGGCGCCGATGATTACCTGCCCAAGCCGTTCGCCCTGCGGGAGCTCGTCGCCCGGATCCGCGCCATGCTGCGCCGGGCCCGGATGCCGACGCGGGCAATCGGTGGCGCAGGCGTCGACCCTGTACCGAGCGGCACTGAGGCTGACGGCCCGGTGACGGTTGGCGACATCACCATCGACCCACTCCGGCGCCAGGCGTCGCGGGCCGGGGTGGCGCTGGTCCTGAAGCCCAAGGAGTTCGACCTGCTGCTGCACTTCGCCCGGCAGCCGTCGATCGTCCACACCCGCGAGACGCTGCTCCGGGATGTCTGGGGGTACGACTACCCGATCGACACGCGCACCGTCGATGTCCACATCCGCTGGCTGAGGCAGAAGATCGAGCAGGCCGAGGGCGCACCGCAGCGGATCGAGACGGTTCGCGGTCACGGATACCGCTTTGTCCACGACGAGTAGCGACCTGCCGCCGATTCCCGATCCCGTTCCCGGGTCCGGGGTCGGCGTCGACGTCCCGCGCGGCGTGGTCGAGATCGAGGGCGGCGTGCCGTGGCTGCCACGCACCCTGACCGGCCAGGTCATCCTCCCCGTGTTCCTGGTCGCCCTGTTCCTGATCGGAGCGCTGACATGGGTGCTCGGGGGAGTCATCGAGCGGGGGTACCGGGAGCGATTCGACGCCGTCGTCCAGGACGAGACGCGGATGGTCGCCGCTGCGGTCTCCGCCAGCACCCCTCTGGATTCCACTCCAGGTGATCCGGCCGCAAGTCGCCTCATCGCCGGTCTTGCCGCTGCAACCAACGCCTGGCTGACGATCGCTCTGCCCGATGGGACGGTGATCGCGGACTCGCTCGCCGATCCGACCACCGTCGCCAGCATTCGCCTGAACGCCGCCTTCGTCGAGGCGTTGCGGGACGGCAGCGCCATCGGCGAAGGACCTGCCTACGGCGGGGGGGAAGCCTGGCGCTATGCCGTCATGACCATCCCGGGGCCGGACGGAGCCGAAGACGGTCTGGTCGTCCGGGTGGGACACCCGGTTGCACCACTCGAGTCCGAGATTGCCCAGGTCCGCTGGCTGGGAATCGGCGGAGCCCTCATCGTCATCGCGGCCATCGCGCTCGCCGCCTGGGCGCTGGTCCGGCGGGTCGGTCATGGCGTGCGGCAGATCGGTGATCACATGGCCAGCATCGTCCCCCAGGCCCCGGCAGCGGATCTGCGCTCCACGTCGTTCGCGGAGATCGCTGCCGTCCGTACCGCGCTCAACCAGTTGACGCTCGACGTGCGCGATGTCCTGTCCGCTGCACGACATGCCCGTGCCCAGCTGGAATCCACACTGTCGACCTTGTCCGACGGGGTGATCCTGACCGACCGGGAGGGGCTCGTCCTGCGGGCCAACGCCGCGGCTGGTCGGCTGCTGGACGTCGACACCGACTCCGTTGTCGGGCTCCCCTTCGTCTTCGCAACGCGGGATCACGAGCTGGGCGAACTCCAGCGACTGTCGATGCGGACCGGCCAGATCGCCCGGAAGGACGGGATCGAGATCGGCTTCGAGCGCCGGCAGATCGACGCCGTCGCCCAGCCGGTGGTGGACGACGAGGATCAGCTGACGCTAGTCGTGTTGCGCGATGTCACCGAACTGCGCCGCCTTGAGCAGGTGCGGCGAGAGTTCGTCGCCAACGTCTCGCACGAGCTGCGGACACCGCTGGCGTCGATCCGGGCGATGGTCGAAACCCTGGAGGCCGGGGCTATCGACGAGCCTGGAATCGCGGGGGATTTCCTCGCCCGGATCGTGACCGAGGTCGAGCGGCTGGCGTTGCTGGTCGACGAGCTGCTGGACCTGGCGCGGCTGGAGAGCGGACGGGTCAACCTGCGCCTGGAGCCCCTCGCTCCGGCCGACCTGATCGGTACGGGCGCCCGGCGGCTCTCGTCCCAGGTGGATCGGGCGCGGCTCACGATGGTGATCGACGTGCCGGACGACCTGCCGCCGGTTCTCGCCGATCGCAACCGGATCGAGCAGGTGCTGCTCAACCTGGTCCACAACGCCATCAAGTTCACGCCGCCCGGCGGCGAGATCAGGATCACGGCGCGGCAGGAAGGCAGGTTCCTGCTGGTCGAGGTCACCGATACCGGCGTCGGGATCGCGGAGGACGAGCTGCCACGGTTGTTCGAGCGGTTCTACAAGGCCGACCGGGCCCGCCGGTCGGAGGGAACGGGGCTGGGCCTGGCGATCGCCAAGCACATCGTGGCCGGGCACGGCGGCACGATCGCCGTCCGCAGCACCCTCGGCAAGGGATCGACGTTCGCGTTCTCGCTGGCCCTGGCGCGGACCAGGCGCGACTCGCACGACCCCGCCGACGCCTTGACCACCTTCGAGGTCGAGGCGCCGGATGCCGCATCAGTCGCTCGCGCTGGCGGCCGCTGAACGGAGTCGGAGCGTCTCCGGGGCGCGTTGCCAGAACGCGATGCCGGACAGGGCGACCAGCACCGCACAGGTCCAGAGCGCGATGCTCGGCGAGGCGAGGGTCGCCAGGCCGCCGAGCAGCAACGGACCGATGACATAGCCCGCGTCGGAGATGGTCCGGTGACGGCTCAGGAGCCAGGCGGAGCGGCCGGGCGGGGCGAGGTCCGCGGCGTAGGCGCCCGGCGAGGACGACGCGATCCCGCCGGCCGCGCCCCAGACGAACGCGGCGAACAGGTAGCCGGTGAAGTCGTCCGCCGCGGCGAACAGCAGCAGTGAGCTCCCGCTGAGGATCGTCGACGGCACAATGACGAACTTCCGGCCGTAGCGGTCGGTCAGCCAGCCGGACGGGTAGGCGAGGATCACGCCCATCAGGCTCAGCATCCCCAGCCCGAGGCCGATCCGGTCCGGTGTCAGCCCCATGCGGTCCTCGGCCAGCAAGGGGATGACGTTGAAGACGGCTCCGGTGCGAGCGAAGAAGCTCATGAAGCTGACCGCCGAGATCAGGACGAATGGGGTCCATGCGATCGCAGTTGACGCGGGAGCCGGGGTCTCGCCGTGGGCATCCGTGCTGCCTGAAGGGCGGGCAGCCTTCCCGTCCCGGTAGCCTCGGGTTTCCGGCATCACGAACCAGGCGATCGCTGTCACGCCCGCGGCCAGCGCAGCGTAGGCGACGAAGGGGATCTGCAGCCCGAAGTGCTCGCCCATCAGCCCGCCAGGGATCGGTCCCAGGCCGACAGCGAAGACGAAGACGCCCTGGTAGATCGACATCATCCGGCCCCGGTTCCAGACCGAGGCGATGTCATTCACGACCAGGGTTCCGCCCATCAGCACCATTGCCGCTCCAAACCCGGAGACAAACCGGGCGCCGAGAAACAGGTCGTAGTTGGGGGCGACGGCGGTGAGGAGGTTGCCGACGACGGTCACCACGCCGCCGACGGCGAGCGTCACGCGGCGGCCATGGACATCGGCAAGGCGTCCGGCGGGGACGTTGGCGACGAAGCGGGCCAGTCCGTAGACGGCGATGGTGACGCCGACGGCGAAGTTGGTCACGCCGTATGTCTCGGCGTAGAGCGGGACGATCGGGACGATCGCGCCGAAGCCCAATTGATTGACCGCGATCAGGATGCAGGCCCAGGCGAGAATCTTGGCCCGCTGGCGATCCATCAGAGGCGTACGCTCACCTCTGGCCCGTCGTCCCCAGCGCACGCGTCCGCTCCTTGTCATGGGCGTCGACCCGCTTGCTGCCGGGTAGTGCGGCATTATCGCCGTTCCGTCGGCAGATCCGGCGTACCGGCCCTGAGGCGAATCAAATCAGGCGTTTGGCCCTCTTCTCAGATGGGTGCGTCATGTTGGAGGAGCCCGGAGGGACGGCGACGATGCGGCAACGGTTGACCGGCATCGTGACAATTCCGACAGACACCGGCGGGCCGCATCATGCGTTAATCCCTTTGGAACGGGTCGGAGCGACCAATGTCGCGGGTCGGTCCGCGAATACGACCCCGCCGATGAACATGCCGCGCGGGGTGAGGGACGGCGAGACTGAACGGTCACTGGAGGACAGCGATGACACCGGGAGACACGTCCGCGTGACGGACGGAAACGGACGCTTCCGGCGCACTGGTCCAGCCGCGCCCGGACGGCAGCAGGACAGCGACCGCGACCCGCGAGCGGGGTCGCCGGGCGACCATCCGTCACCGTTCGGGAACGGTCAGGCCGGTCCAACGGTCATCGGCGGCCGGTATGAGGTCGAGGGACGGATCGGGGAGGGGGCACACGCGGTCACCTTCCGGGCCCACGATCTCCGCCTCAAGCGGACCGTTGCGCTCAAGGTGCTCCGTCCGCACCTGTCCAGCGACACCGAACTCGTCTCGCGGTTCGTCCGGGAGGCGGAGTTCGCCGCGTCGGTCAGCCACCGCAATGTGGTGGATGTCTACGATGTCGGCACCGATGGCGACGTGTCGTTCATCGCCATGCGTCTCGTCCCCGGCGAGGACCTCCGGCATGTCCTGTCCCGCAGGGGGTGGATGCCGTCCCATGAGGCCGTCCCGCTCGCCTCGCAGATTCTCCGTGGCCTGGCTGCCATCCACGATGTCGGGATCGTCCACCGCGATATCAAGCCCCAGAACATCCTGATCACCCCGGACGGAACGGCCCAGGTCACGGACTTCGGCGTGGCGTATGCCTCGCTCGCCGAGGGCCTGACGACGCAGGGAATGACCGTTGGAACCGCGTCGTACATGGCGCCGGAGCAGGCCCGTGGCCAGGGGGTGACGCCCCGCACCGATATCTACGCGATGGGCGTCGTCCTCTACGAGATGCTGACCGGCCGGCTGCCATTCCGGGGCGACAACCCGATGACGGTCATGCTGGCGCACCTGGAGCAGCCGCCGCGGCCACCGTCCCAGGTGGTGCCGGACGCGCACATCCCTCCGGCCGTCGAGGCGGTCGTTCTCCAGGCACTTGCCAAGGACCCGGCCCAGCGGTTCGCATCCGCGGCCGACATGGCCAATGCGCTCGAAGGGGTTCAGGCCAGCGCGGGAGGATCCACGGCGCGGGCGACGACCGTGATCTCCACCCCTGTCGCTGCGCCATCGTCCGATCTGGCCGGGGCGGGGGCGCGGACGGTGATCGCGCCGGCCATCGGTGCGGCAGGTGCCGCCGCATCGCCGCCGTGGCTCCGCGATGGCGATCCGGCGGGAGCTGGGGGGCGGGGAGCCTCCGGACCACCAGCTTCTCCCGTGATGGGTGCAGAGGGGGGAGGACATCGATCGCGGGCGTGGATGTTCGCGGTCGCGGCGCTTGTCGTCCTGCTGCTGGCCGCGGGGACGATCGCGTCGGCGCTCAACGTTGGGCCCTTCGGCGGCGACGAGGACGATGGCGCGGCCGGACCAGTCGCGACGGCGACCGCTCAGGCGAGCGCCATCGTCCCCAATATCGTCCTGGAGTCCGACGCCCCGGACCCGACCGCCACGGCCGAGCCGACTGAAACGGCCGAGCCGACTGAAACGGCTGAGCCGACCGAAACGGCGGAGCCAACGGACGTCCCCGCGACCGAGACGCCCGAGCCAACCCGGACGCCGGTGCCGCCGACGGCTACACCAACCCCGGTGCCGCCGACTCCGACGCCGGTACCACCGACACCGACCCCGGTGCCGCCGACTCCGACGCCGGTACCACCGAGACCGACCCCGGTGCCGACCGAGACGCCGGAACCGACGCCGACCAGCGGCCCCTCTCAGCTGTTGCCTCCGCGTGGGTCGACGATCACTCCGGTCGAGACGGATCCGGAAGATAACGACAACTCCGGACCGGGCAACTCAGGCAATGGCAATGGCAATTCCGGGAATGGCAACGGCAACTCGGGCACCGGAAACACCGGCAATGGCAACTCCGGTAACGGCAATGGTGGCAATGGGAGCGGTCTCTCACTCGCGGGAAATGGATCGTCCGGTGCCGTATCTGTCGCGCCGGGCGACTGGGACGGCGCCTTCACCGATATCAGCGAGGAGCAGTACGGGCGCGAGTCGGTCGCGATCTATGGACAGGGGAGCGGGTATTCCTCCGCAACGCTGACTGTGACGCTCGACGGTGCTCCCATTGGTGATGTCGTCCTCCGGATCGAGGGACTGGATGACGAGTACGAGTCGCCCAATCCGTTCTCGTTCATCATCAACGGGCAGACACTCTCCGCGGAGGGCGATACGGTCTCCTTCCCGCAATGGGACGGGAGCGCGTCCGCCAGCTTCGGCACCCTCCAGCTGACCTTCCCGGCCCAGGTGTTCCAGGCCGGGCAGAACACCATCACCATCACCAATGATGCTCCCAACGGCCAGGTCGGACTTGGTCCGTACTTCCTGCTGGCCGACGGAACGTTGGAAATCGCAGGGACCGAGAACGACTAGCCATCAGCCCGAACGGATGCCGCATCCGGTCGTCTCCGGGTTTCGCCGGGTGGTACGCTCTCTTCGATTACAGCTGGAGAATGGTCCGGTTTCCGGTTGGACATCACCCGGCCCGTATCGAGGGTGGTCAGTTGCACAATCTGGAAAATGGTCAATCCGGTCGGCGTCTCGGGCGAGTCGCGCACCGACGTCCGGCTGCGGTGCTGGTCGGCCTCATCCTGCTCGTCGCGTCGCTCGTCGTGCCGCCCGGCATTGGTGTACGGGATGCCCAGGCGCAGTCGTGGCCGTCGTGGATGACGGCCGAGCAGGCCAGCCAGCTGGACCTCGGCTGGCCGGTCCTCGCCCCGTCCTGGGTGCCGGAGACCTTCGCGTCAGTCACGCCGGCCATCTCCAGGAGTCAGGGCGGGTACCGGATCTACTGGTACCTCTCCGCCCAGACCCCGACATTCCTTGATGTGAGCGGTTACCCCGGCAACGCCATCCCGAACGGCTCTGTGTACGATCCGAACCGCGAGCTCGTCGTCAACGCGTCGGTCCGCGGTTACGAGGCCTACCGCGACCTGACCCCGATCTATGACACCGTCTGGTGGATGGAGGGGGGATACACCTACATGGTCAGTGCCCGGAACCTGGGTACTGACGTGGTGTCGTACGCCAATGGGTTGTCCGAGGTCGTGGCCCGGCCCCCGACCCCGACGCCCGCCGGACCTCAGCCAACGGCGACGACCGCTGCCCAGCCGCAGCTCTACGCACCTGCGGCGATCGGGGCGGGCGAGTACGCCAGTATCACCGCGGTCGGAGGCGGTCCGGGGGCGACGATCACCGCGTCCGAGGGGTACTTCCCTGATACCGGTGGCCGGGCGTACCCCGGCGCGGGCGACGCGACGGTCGGCTGGATCGCTCCCGACGTCGCGGGCGGGACGACGGTCACCTTCACAATGCTGAACGTGAACCGGGTGATCATCGCGACGACCACCACGGCCGTCAGTGCCGGCACCGCGGCAGTCCCGTTCGCCGTTTCCTGTCCGACGACGGCAACTGCCGGCGAGACCATCCCGGTCACCGTTTCTGGGAGCGGCAACGTGTCGCTGACCGTGGATGGCGGCGCCTGGCCGCTGATCTCTCCCAATACGGATTACGACCCTGGTACTGACGGGACGACGCTGGCGTTCTCGCTGGCCGCGGGAGGGAGCGCGACGTTCTCCTGGCAGGTGCCGGAGAATTCCGGGACCTACACTGTCTCGATGGCCGGACCATCGGGGATCGTCGCAGCATCATGCCGGGTCGACGTGGCCGCCGCGGCGCCTCCGACCGAGGTTCCTCCGACAGACGTGCCGCCAACGGAAGCCCCGGCCACGGCTGCGCCGACCAGCGTGCCCTCGACCAATGTCCCTGCGACGAGTGTCCCGGCGACGGGCGTTCCCGGAACGGTCGCACCGACGACTGACGTCACGCCAGGATCGGTGGGGCCGACCGTGCCGGCCGCAACCTTCCCGGCATCGACGGCGACGCTCCCGCCTGGTGTGACTCCGGGAGATGGGACCGACCCCGGCGCGCTGCCGACCACCCCCCCGACGGCACCCGCCGGGTCGGCTCCGGGTGGGAACGGTCCAGGCGCGCCGTCAACAACAACGTCAACGGCCACGGCGCCGCCAACCGGAGACGGGACCGACTTCGGCGGCGTGGCGACGCTGCCGCCGGTTCCCGGCTACCCGGCCATCCCGACGAGCGCGCCACTCCCACAGCCGCCGCCAACGTCGTCGCCTCTGTCCGGCCAGACGCCAGGGGCACCGACCGCGGCACCGGCGACCGCGACGGTCGCGCCTGAGGTTCCCACGGCGACGGCAGCCCCACCGACCGCGACCACTGTCCCACCGACGGCAACGGCAGTTCCGCCGACGCCGACGCTGCCCACGCGCGCGATCGGCCGTCCGACCGAAACGCCCGTTCCTACCGAAACGCCGGTCGCGACGGCGACCGCTGTCCCCACCGAGACCCCGGTTGCCACCGCGACGACCGCGGCGACGGCAACCGGCGTCCCGACCCGGACGCCACCACCGACCGCGACCTCCATCCCGCCGACCGCGACGATCGCGCCGCCAACCGCGACGCCGCCGTCCCGCGCGATCGGGCGTCCGACGGAGACGCCGCTACCCACCGCGACCAGTGAGCCGACGGCGACGCCGCGGCCTACCGAAACACCGGAGCCGACCGCGACCGATGAGCCGACGGCAACGGCGGCGCCGACCGAGACGCCGGAGCCTTCCCCGACGGCCACCGCGACATCTGCCGCGACACCGACCGCGACGGCGACGAGTCCGGCGACCCCGTCCGTCGAGGATGCCGGGCTACCTGGCGATGACGCGACCCCGTCGGCCAGCCCGTCCGCGTCACCGTCCGCGACGACGACCATCGCCGCTCCGCGGCCGACGGAGACCCCACCGGCTACCCGGCCCGCAACGCCACGGGCTCCGACGGCGACCCCGACCCCGCCGGTATTGGATACCATCGAGCAGGTCGTGCCGCCGGCGGGTGGCGTGGTCACCCACCCGGATGGTGCAGTCGTCGAGGTGGACAGCGGGACGTTCCCGACCGCGATGACTGTTGCCGTGGCCCATCTTCCGGACACGATGCTCCCGGCGTCGCGCGATGTCGAGCTGGTGTCGGCCAGCGGCTTCACGGTGACGATCACCGGCGAAGACGGCGTCGCCGTGACGGATCTGCCCGAGGGAGTCGTGCTGCAGTTGCCCGTCCCGGCCGGACAGCGGGAGGACAGCCGGATCTACCGCATTGAGGACAACCGGCTGGTCTCGCTGTCCGACTCCGGCCCCTCCGACCTCGGCGTGACGGCGCCCCTGCCGCATCTCTCGCGCTTCGTCGCCGGTATCCCGCATGAGGAGGCACCAGAGCTGGGATGGCTGCCCTGGATCGTCGCCATCGCCGCCGCGATCTCCGGGGTGATCATCATCGGGCTGCTGGCGCTGAGCGCGGTCCGCCGGCGCCGTCCGGCCCGGATCCGACGCGTCTGATCGGTGGCTGGTCGTTACGCGGGGAATGGACCGGGCTGGTGCCCCACGGCTCCCGGCAACGGGGATCGCTGGGGCCTCACCAGACGAGTGATCCTGGCGTCGGACGATACCGGCCGTGACCACGGTGTCACCCACCCGGAATCTCCAGTGAAACGGTGTCGGTCTGGCTGAACGGGTTGCATGGAGAAGGGGCACCGGCCAATG
>DASZAY010000022.1:0-165263 GCA_035944555.1 Thermomicrobiales bacterium | reverse complement strand
TTCGTGGGCGCACGGCATCAAGGCCATCGCGCTCTACCGTGACGGCTCCAAGATGAGCCAGCCGCTCTCGACCAAGAGCGACCGGGCGAGCGAGGACGAGGCCGAGGCGCTGGACCCGGACGAGATCCGGCAGCTGATCGCTGACGCGGTGGCCGAGGCCGTCGCCCAGGCCGAGCAGGAACTGGCCGCGTCGACCGCCGCCAACGCCGATATCGCGGCCCAGCTGGCCGCCGCCGAGGCGCGCGCCGCCGAGGCCCAGGCGGAGATCGTCCGGCTCAAGGCCGCCACCGAGCGGGCTCAGGCGACCGGCACGCCGGCGCCATACCGCCGCCGCCTGCCGGCCCGCCGCGGCGGGTTCACGCAGGAGGCGCGGGTTGCTGGCCACAAGGTGTTCCTCCGCACCGGCGAGTACGAGGACGGCACGATCGGCGAGATCTTCATCGACATGCACAAGGAGGGCGCGGCCTACCGGTCGATGATCAACTCCTTCGCCATCGCGATCTCCAAGGGTCTGCAGTACGGCGTGCCCCTTGAGGAGTTCGTCGAGACCTTCACCTTCGTGCGGTTCGAGCCGCAGGGCATGGTGACGGGTCACCCGAACATCAAGATGGCGACCTCGATGATCGATTACGTCTTCCGGGTGCTCGGGCTGGAGTACCTGGGCCGGACGGACCTGGTCCAGGTCCAGCCGGACTTCCACGAGGCGCTGCCGCAGCCGACCGCATCGTCGGTGGCTCCGGCGGGTGGTAACGACGAGCCGGGTGGTGCGAGCTTCCCCGACTGGTCCGGCCCGATCGGTGGAACGGCTCCGGCCGCTCCGACCAACGCCGTCGCCTCCACCCCGGTCGCCCCGGCTGCCCCGGCGGCTGCCGCCCCGCCGATCGCCTCGGCCAGTGGGGTCGGCCACGTCGACCACCACCACGGCAACGGGAATGGCAACGGCGCGACCAACGGCAACGGGCACCATCACCACGAGCCGGTCGGCGCCATGCCGGAGCTCAAGGTGACCGGGACCGCGGTCGCCGAGCGCCCGGCCAGCCGCCAGATCAGCCAGGACACGGGCGCCTTCGCGGTGATCCCGACCGGCGGGATGACCGGCGGCAGCAACCAGATGGACGCCTTCCTCGGCGAGATGATGGGCGACGCGCCCTTCTGCGACGTCTGCGGCCACATCACCGTCCGCAACGGCGCCTGCTACAAGTGCCTGAACTGCGGCAACAGCCTCGGCTGCTCGTAGGCATACCTCTATGGCGTCACCGTGCTGCCCGAAGGGGTAGGCGGTGATGCCATGGAAAACCTGATAATGCCGATTTCGTACAGCGTGAGCTGATTTGAGGGCACTTGTCAGGTGTAGCAAGGTCGGTAGGTCAGGTTGCGCTTAACTATGCCTCGGTAGGTCTGTACCGCTAACCAAACGAGGGGCTTATGGCCATTTCGGAGAGTCAGCTTGAGAAGTGGGGTAAGCGCAATCAATACGATACTGCTGTAAGGGCGCATGAAGACGTGCGATCGGCGATCCTGAATTCGCAGATTCTACTGGCCTCAAGATCTCCGGAAATTTTTCTTCAGGGTTCATACAGAAACTACACTAACATATCGGCTGACAGTGATGTGGATATTGTAATCATGAGTACTATGGATTGGTTGGCTAACACCGACGAGCTGAACTATTTCGAAGAGATAGCCTACCACGGTGATTACGCTCAATCCACCTATTCCCTCTCGCAGATGCGGTCTGATGTGACTACCGTCTTGGAGGACCGGTTTGGCCGTCACGCGGTCAACCCAGGCAATAAAGCTATCCGCTTGGATGGTGAGCCAGGGGTTCGACGCGCTGCCGACATAGTTGTGGCCAATGAGTATCGATCGTACCATTCCTATTCGTCGAGTAATCGAACCGACTACACCAGTGGTATCTACTTTTCTCCCCTCGACGGCGGGGAGCCTATCATTAATTACCCTAAGCAGCACTATTCCAATGGGACGCTTAAACAGGATTCCTCGGGCGAATGGTTCAAGCGTACCGTTCGAATATTCAAGAATGCTCGTAACTATCTTATAGACAATGATGAGATCGAGGGCGATATTGCTTCATCTTATTTCATCCAATGTCTGCTCTATAACGTTCCAGATCGATGCTATGGTGGTGGTCATCGGCTCAACTTTGATGACGTCTTGGAATGGCTTCTTGACCAGCAGGGCGACATGGATGGCTTTATCTGTCAGAACGGTATTTCTATGCTGTTTGGCTCTTCTAACCAGCAGTGGAACGAAGAAGACGCTGTGATGTTTTTGACAGCCTTGCATCGGCTGAATGGATAGGAGCGGGGATGCACCCGTATGCAGTTGACGTTGACGAGAGACGAGCGGTCCTGCTGAAATTATTGGTACCTACCGTGCTCATGGCTGTTGGAACTCAGTGGGTGTGGGCATGGCTGATCGATGTTGTATTTGAGACACCACCTGTCTGGCTACTGGCTCTAATTGGCCCTTCGGGTGCAGCAGGACTGTTGGCATTCGTAGTTGTTCGTATCGAGGACAAGTGGTGGAGTAAAGGAGTGGTCCGATGGTGTCTTGGTATTTCGACACCCGATCTACGAGGTACCTGGAAGGTGGAGGGGGTTACTTCGTATGACGATGGCAACAAGAATTGGTCTGCTACCACAACCATTGATCAAACATGGACCAAGGTGTTGATTTACCAAGATGCTCTCTTTTCATATTCCGAGAGTACGAGCGCCTCGATTAAAGTCGGTTCATCGCCAACCCATCCTACTCTGAACTACGAGTACCGCAATACCCCGAAGCCCGAGGCTTTCTCAACAATGCACATTCATCGAGGTTTCGTGAATCTCCGCTTGAGCGTTGTTGCTGAACATTTTGTCTTGACTGGCGAGTACTATACTCATCCGAAAGAGAGAGCCAATTGGGGTTCCATGGTCCTTACTCATCAGTGACTTAGCCACAGAGAAACCCCGGCATCAACACCACCCGAGGGAGGGAGAGGAACATCCGGGGAATTCCTGATTACCGTATGGCGGCACGCGATCGGCGTCCAGCGATGGAAATGACTCTTGCCTGCGGGTGGCAAGGTGGTGTTTTCCCTCTGTCTATCCGAGGCGAGTCTGGACGGCTTGGGTGATCATGTCCCGCGGTTGGCGAGGCCGTTCAGCCGCAGGGTCGAACTTTCGTCACTGTGTGCCGTGTCGGTCCCGACGTGCTTGTCGCTGATCTCCGCGCCATTCCTGATGACGTGGACCAGCGCCATGGCGTGCCCGCGACCGAGCTCGAAGTCGTCCTTGAGCCAGCCGACGATCTCGCCGGACTTCGTGTCGGGACCGTAGCCCCGCTCATGCGCCAGCGCGATGAACTCGTTCGGCGTCTTGCCGGTCTTCTTTTCGATGTTGTCGAGGTAGGCCTGGAAGGACATCGGACACCCTTTCAGTCGCTTGATCGAGATATGCCATCAACCTGCGGCGTGTCATGCGGGGCAAGGACGGGCGTGAGGCGGAAAAGGGTAGCAGAGCCTCACGGAGCCGTCGCGTTACTCCCGGAGGCTGGGGTAGCGCCAGGCGACGAGGACGATGCCGGCCAGGGCAATAGCGGAGGAGACGACGACCGCGAGCGGAGCTCCAGCCCGCTCGGCGATGTAGCCGGTCGGGAGCTGGCCGAGCGGGAGCAGTCCCCACGTCAGCAGGTAGACCGAGAACACCCGGCCGCGCTTGTCCTCATCCACCCGCAGTTGTAGCGCCGTCTGGTTGAGCGCGAGGAACAGGGCGGAGGCGAAGCCGCCCAGGAACAGGATCACCAGGCCGACCGCCAGGTGGAGGTGACTGGTCAGGGCGAACAGCACGACCAGCGCGCCGAACGACGCGGCCGTGATGATCTGGATGGACCGCCACTCCAGGATTGCCTGCGACCGCGCCACGTAGAGCGCGCCGCCGACCGTCCCCAGACCGATCGCGGCCAGGAGGATGCCCAGCCCGGCCGAGCCAATATCCATCACGTTCTCGGCGAAGACCGGCATCAGGTTGATGTACGGCATGACCAGCACGTTGGTCATCAATGAGAGCAGGACGAGGCCGGTCAGGATCTGGCTGCTCGCGACTGTCCGCAACCCGACCATCAGGCTGGACCGCCCGCCGCCGCCGCGGTTCATCCGGCCGGCCGCCACGGCTGGCAGCTTGTTGGTCGTGTAGAGCGCGACAATCTGCAGCACCGCCGCGAACGCGAAGGTCCCCGAGGCGCCGAGCAGCGCGATCAGCACGCCGGCCACCGCCGGGCCGATCACCCGGGTCGCGTTCTGCGTCGCGGAGTTCAGGGCGACGGCGTTGGCCATGTCCTGCCGGCTGACCAGCGACGGCACCATCGTCGTCCGCGTCGGGAAGATGAAGGACATGACCGAGCCATAGAGGAAGGCGAGCACCAGCAGCGACCATGGCTGGATCAGGTCGGTGACGACGAGGATGGCGAAGGCCGCCGAGACTGCCATCACGCCCCACTGGGCCAGCTTCAGCACGGTCCGGCGGTCGGATCGATCCAGGATCACGCCGGCGGGGATGGCCAGCACCAGCATCGGGATGCCGCCCGCGAAGCCCGCGAGTCCGACGAACAGGGCCGAGTCGGTGAGCTGGAGCGCCAGCCAGCCGACCGCCGTCTGATACATCCAGAAGCCGGTATTGGTCGCCAGCGTGCCAAGCATCAGCATCGCAAAGGCGGGATAGGCCCGGATCGAGTGAAGCACGCCCGTCGCCGGGAGGTCAGCCGGAGCCGCTTTGGCTCCGGCCCGGGTTTCGTTGGTTGCCACGGGGTGTTCCTGCTTGAGTACGTCCATGAGTCTCGGGGCACGACCACCGTGCCGTCCCGTGACAATGCGCTTCGGGCACCTTAGCACTGTCGACAATCCGACGGAACGGGTCGCTGGCCGTTCCCTGGCAGGTCACCCGGTGGATGGGATGGACCCGGCTGGGCGAGACCACCGGGGGCAGGCGATGGGCTGGCTTTCAGGCTGAAGTGGTTCCAACCGGCGGCACGCTCGCTGGCTCTCCCCGGGACGGGCGGCAGGCTCCGGCGGGGCTCGACCGAGTGGATTGTTGAGGAATTGTTATCCTCCCAGCTGACGATGGTCCCGCAGCCGCGGTAGGACCAGCAGTGGGGATGACTTCGACGCATGGCGAGCGACGCCGACGAACGACTGGCAACCGGCGACAACGAGGGCGAGCGGGGCGACCAGGATCTGGGCGATCTCCTGCAGGAGCTCCGGGTCCTCCTCCCTGGCGTGCAGACCCTGACCGCGTTCCTGATCATTCTCCCGTTCCAGAGCGGGTTCGCCGAAATCCGGCAGGACGAGAAGTGGTCCTACACCGTGATGTTCGTCTGCGCGATCGTCAGCCTGGTGCTGTTCGCCGCGCCGGCGGCCTACCATCGGCTGGTCCGCCCGCTACGCGACCGGGAGCAGTTCAAGCACGATGCGACCCGTCTAATCGTCATCGGGATGATTCCGCTGACCCTTGCCCTGGTGCTCGCGGTACACCTCGTCGTCACACGAGTCGCCGGGACGGCGGTCGGCCTGATCGTCGCTGCGGTGGTCGCCGTGCTGATCATCGGGGTCTGGTGGGTATTCCCGCTCCTTGACCGACGGCGAGCGGTCATTTCAGACAGGTCTCGCCGGTGATCGGGTCAGTCGGACACCCTGCGAGCGCCGGATGATCGGGCCAGGGTGACGAAGGCCGTGCAGGCGATGGCGCTGCAGGTAAGGATCGCGAGGGAGAGTGGCACGGCGGTGTCCTCACCCGCGATCCCGACCAGCGGCGCGACGACCGCCCCGACGGCGAAGGTCATCAGCCCGAGCAGCGCCGAGGCACTGCCAGCTGCCCGTGGGTAGTCGTTGAGTGCCAGTGTCGTGACGTTGGGAGCGATCAGCCCGTTGGATGTCGCGACGAGGAACAGCCCGATGACCAGCCCGGCCGCGCCAAGGTCCAGCACGTTGACGATCGTCAGCACGGTGAGGGCGCCGGCCAGGTTGATCGCCAGCCCGACGGCCAGGATCTGCCGCATCGGCGCCATGGTGATCAGCCGGGAGTTGACCTGTGACATGGCGATGTAGCCGACCGCGATCACGCCGAACAGCACCGCGAACACCTGCTCGGACACGCCATAGAGGTTCTGCAGCACGAATGACGAGCCGGCGACGTTGGCGAACATCGTCCCCATGCCCGTGCCCATGATCACGGCATAGCCGACGAAGGCTCGGTCGCGGAGCAGCGACCCGAACGCGCCGACGGTCGAACGGACACCGGCGGTGCTGCGGTGCTCGGCGACATTTGTCTCCGGCAGCGTCCGCCAGGCGACGAACAGCTGGAGCAGCCCGAGTCCGACCAGCGCGCCAAAGACGCCGCGCCAGTCCGTGACCAGCAGGATGGCGCCGCCGAGCGTCGGGGCGAGGATCGGACCGACACCGATCGCCAGCGTCATCAGAGAGAACATCTGGGCGGCGCGGATGCCGGAGAACAGGTCGCGGATGACGGCCCGGGAGATGACCACGCCGGCCGACCCGAACAGCCCCTGCAGGAACCGAAGCAGGATCAGGGTCTCGATGTTCGGCGCGAGCGAGCAGAGCAGCGAGCAGATCACGAACCCGACCAGGCCAACCATGACCGGTGGGCGTCGTCCGACCACGTCGCTGATCGGCCCGGCGATCAGTTGGCCGGAAGCCAGGCCTAGCAGGCAGGCACTCAGGGTCAGCTGGACCAGCGAGGCGGATGTTGCGAGATCCTGCTGGATGGACGGGAAGCCCGGCAAGTACATGTCGATCGAGAGCGGACCGACGATCGCCAGGCTCCCCAGGATCGCGACCAGCCCGATCTGCTTGCGGAGCGGCTTCTCGTCGGCGGCCGGGGCTGCCCCGGGCAGCGTCCGCTTCCCGGTCGTCCCATGTCGTTCATCAGCTACCGCCCCGGCCATCTCGTCGTCCCTCTCGCCCGGCTCGCGCGTGTGCTGACCACATGCGGTCCATCGATCTGCCGGGGGCAACGCTGACCCGACCGCGGCCTCCCTGGACGGGATGCCACGTCCCGCGGCCGCCGGTGGCCGCGATGGCTGTCTCTCTGGACGGTGAGGGACCCGAAGAGGATACCGCAGCGATGCCACAAACCGGTGGGGACTTCCCGGCGACTCGGGGACCGACATTGACGGGGAGCGGTCGGGCCGGGTAGTTTCGCCAGGGCCTCGCGGCGACCGGGCCCGCCGTCCTGCCGCCGCCCGCCGATTCCCTTGCCGGGCACGATCGTCCGGTTCCATCGAAGGACAGACCCAGCCCATGGACGCGACCTCCCGGCTTCCTCGACCTGCCGCCGTCGGCAGTCGTCTCGCGTCATGGCGCCTGGTGTTCGGGCTGCTCATCGCCGCCGTGCTGTCCGCCGGGCTGGGTGGCATCGCGACCGCCGTTCCCGCCACGCAGGACGAGGTCGTCGACTACACCGGCGCCGGTGCGACCGTCCTCGGTGCTCCGTCGGTGAATGTCCGCGACTGCCCGGACTTCGACTGCGAGACGGTAGGGACACTCGTCGTCAACGAGCGGGTCACCATCGACGGACCGGAGGAGGATGGCTTTCTCCCGGTTACGTCGGCCGAGTCCGGCGTGTCGGGCTACGGCTACGCGCTGTACATCAGCGTCGACGGCCAGCCCGCACCGTGGTTCACCGAGGGCGAGCCGGGCTGCAACCGGATCGCGATGATCTTCAATATCGGCGTCGGCGCCCCGTTCGATTACGGCGTCCTCGACACGCTGGAGGAATGGGACGTCCCGGCGACCTTCTTCGGGATGGGCTGGACAACGCTCCGCGAGCCGGAGACGATCGAGGCGATCGCCGCGGGCGGTCATCCGATCGGAACCCACGGTAACGACGCCATCGATCTGCCGACGTCATCCGACGCCCTGATCGTCGAGGATCTCCAGGCCTCGATCGACATCATCCAGCCGGTCGCCGGCGACAACTGGGTGACGCTCCAGACCCCGTTCGCGCAGTCGTCTGACGAGCGGACCCGGACGATCGTCGGCTCACAGGGCATCCTGCCGGTCGGCTGGCAGATTCAGACCGCCGACTATCGCCCGGACATCGACCCCAACGAGATCTGGGACCGGGTCGTGCCCAATGCCTACGACGGCGGAATCATCGAGTTCCACATCGACGCCAACAACACGGCCAACACGACGGGCGTCGCGTTGCCGTGGATCATCGACGCGCTCCTCCAGCGCGACTACGAGTTCGTCACCATCCCGGACATGATCCTGCCCTGTGGCGTCACGACGGCCGACCTGGCAGGTGGCGCGGACGCGACGCCGGTGGCCGCGGCAACGCCCACGGATCGCTCGGCCGACTCCGCCTCCACGCCCGTCGGCCAGATCAATCGTTCCGCCGCAGGCTGACCGCGATCCCGGGACCAAACACCTGATGCGGCACGCTTCACCCCGGGGCGCGCCGTGGCATGTCCCGCGCAACGTGACCGCAGCACGCACTGATGAGAGGAAGCCCATGGAACCCGGAGACACGAGCACGACCACCCTGCCGTTCGACACGCTGTCCCACGACTTCATCGCGCTCGCGTTTGGCCTGAACCGGCACGTCGACGGCTTCATCGATGCCTACACCGGACCGGAGGAGACCCGCGAGCGCCTGACCCGGGCCGAGCCCGGCACGCCGGAGGGCCTACTCGAGCAGGCCCGGGCGCTGGCTGGCCAGGTGGCGGATGCGGACGACCTCGACGGTGAGCGCCGGCTCTACCTGCTGTCCCAGACGGCGGCGATGATCGCGGTCGCCGAGCGGCTGGCCGGCATCGAGCTGTCGTACGAGGAGGAGGTGGAGCGGTACTTCGGCGTGCCCGCCACCCGGACCCCGGAGACGGAACTCGACACCGCCCTGGCGGAGCTGGACGACGCGCTGCCTGGGCGGGGCACGGGCGACCTCAACGCCCGGATGACGGAGTGGAAGCGGCAGTTCGAGGTCGCACCGGAGACGGCCCGCCAGTTGCTGGACGTCATCGTCCCGGAGATCCGGTCCCGGACGCGGCGACTGGTCGATCTGCCGGACGACGAGAGCGTCCGGTTCGAGCTCGTCTCGGACAAGCCGTGGAGCGGCTACAACTGGTATCTCGGTGGGGCGCGGTCGCTGGTCGAGATCAACACCGACCTGCCGATCCATGTCAACGCGCTGACCGGGCTGGTCGCTCACGAGGCGTATCCCGGCCACCACACCGAGCACCTGCTCAAGGAACGCCGGCTGTTCCGGGAGCGGGGCTGGGGCGAGTTCGCCGTCCAGCTGATCCTGACGCCGCAGGCGGTGATCTCCGAGGGGATCGCGACGCTCGCCGAGTCGATCATCTTCCCCGGCGACGAGGCGGTCCGCTGGCAGGTCGAGGAGCTCTACCCGGCCGCCGGGGTGAGCGGCAATGTCGCCCAGCAGCTCCAGGTCGAACAGGCCCAGCGGGCCCTGCGGGCGGTGGCGTCCAACGCCGGCCTGATGCTCCACGCCGAGGGACGGTCCGAGGATGAGGTCGTCGCGTACCTGATGCGGTACGGGCTGCGGACGGAGGAGAGCGCCCGCCACCAGCTCCGGTTTCTGACCGACCCACTCTGGCGCGCCTACGTCTTTACCTATCACGCCGGCCGCGACATCCTCCACGACTGGCTGCACCGGCCCGGCGAGGAGCCGACGGCCCGGTTCGCCCGCCTGCTGACCATGCCGACGTCACCTGCCGCGATCATCGCGGAGACGGGCGGCGCCTGATGTGGTCTGACGGTTGCTGATACGACAGCCGGTGGAACCGTCAGCGTCCTGTCGAGGGAATACGAACGACCCGGGCCTCAGGGCCCGGGTCGTTCCGTTGTTACTGAAGGCGGAGTGACTGATGAGGTGATCCGCCACCGTTGAGGCTGAGCTAGCGAATCGATGTCCGACGAGACAGACATACGAATCCGGCTGCCAGTGCCGCGGCCGAAGCCAGTGCCCATATGATCCAGAGGGGCGACGCGAGCGCGGTCCCGGAACCCGTGGATGGCAACCCGGTCGCCGGATCGACATCGCTCCCCGACGTGTCCGTCGTCGTGGTGCCGGTCAGGATGCCCGTCCCGGTCTCACCAGTCGAACCCATACCGGTGGAGCGATTGCCTTCAACCCCGATATCGGAGCCCGGCTCGCCGTTGGTGCCGGAGTCACCGCTGGTGCCAACACTGCCGTCTGTGCCCGGGTTAGTTCCAGTGCCGCTGTCGGTACCAGTGCCGCCATCGGTACCAGTGCCGCCATCAGTGCCGGAGCCCGGCGTCGTCCCGCCTTGTCCCGGGGTAACACCCGTGCCTGGTGGGGGCGAGGCGGTACCGGCGCCGGTGCCAGGCGCTGGATCAACACCAGGAGCCGTGCTGGGTCGGGGTGACACGCCACTGGCGTCGCTGGAGGTTGGCGAAGCGGCCGCGCGGTCGGGACGATCATCGGTCACCGGGGAGGTACCAGGGCCCGAACCACCCGGGATCGGCCCGGCGCTGGTGGCAGGACCGGTACTGTTACTCGGCGTCCCGTCGCCTGGCGTCGGGCTATCGGCGCTGGGGATCGGCGCCGTCCCTCCGGTACTGCCGATCGGACTCGGAGTTACGACCGAGCTCGGGACCGGATCGGGATCGCCGCCCAGGGTGCAGGGTGTCCCGAAACCGATGGCACCGTCGAAGGTGGCTGACGTGAGGATGGCCCCTTCGAAGCTGGCGCCGGTCAGGTCCGCGCCATTGAAGGTCGCGGCGGTCAAATCAGAGCCGTTGAAGTTTGCGCAGGTAAGGTTCGCGCCGTTGAAAGTCGCTGCGCGAAGATTTTGGCCACTGAAATCGGCTTGAACCAGGTATTGCCCGTTGTAGCTCTGCGCCTGCGCGCTGGCTGGCTGGGACGTCCAACCAAGCAGGAGCAGGACCAGCGCGACGGCGATGAGAGCGCCCTTCAGGAGTTGAACTGCGGAAACGACGGACCGGGGAGTGGCCATGGCGGGGTGCTACTTTCTGGCCGGTCACGCCATGCTGGCATGCCCGACCCCGTAACCCGGCGGCCATCGTGGTCGTCCGATTCGGATGAGGTCTGACATTGTCAATTAGCACATTTGTCTGACCAATTCGGTATGGGTCATGCGGATGAGCGGCGAGCAGGACCTTTGGGGATGCCAGGAAAACGACGAAGGGCGCCCGGTCTCCCGAGCGCCCCTCGCTTGCTTGTGGTTACCGCAATCTGTGTTAGCGGATGGTCCACCCGTTGTGCTGGGCATTCTGATAGTTGCGGAGGTCCTTGCGGGCCTCATCGGCGGTCGGGTAGCCGACGCCGGACTTGGCGATGCCCGCGTAGTAGCGATCGAAACGATTGCCGGTGCCGCGGGTGGCGAAGTCGAAGAAGGAGAGGAAGGTCTTCATGGTTTGAGCTCCTGGGTGGGTGAGTAGCGGCGGGACACCGGGGAAGTCGTGGCGGCGCGGGCGGGGTGTCACTAGCGTGGGATGTCGAACGGGTGGCCGAGTGCGTTCCGCAGATCCCGGCGGGCTTCGTCAGCGGTCGGGTAGCCGACGCCATCTCGAAGGATTCCGCCGTAGTAGCGGGTGAACCGCGTGCCGGTTGAGCGCTGGGTTCGTCCGATCAGGTTCCGCAGGGTTCGCATCCGGACTCCTCTCCGTTGTTGACATCATGATATCGCATCATCTGCATAACGTCAACGGGTTTGGGCATGGAATCCGGCTTCTGGGCCTTGGGTTGGGACGTCGTGTACAGATTTGTTGCCATACGGTGTAGGCCCATGCCAGATCGGGGCCAGTCCCGGCGCTCGGAAGCGGGCTTCTGCATCAGATTGATCACGATCAGGACAGGGAATATAGCAACACCGGCATAATACTTTGTGCATGCTGACAATATCCGGCCCGGTCTGGTCAGCCATTCGGACGGTGATAGGCGTTACTGGACAGGTCGGGTGCCGGGACGGGAAGGAAAACCGGTACCCTGACGACGGTCACTCGATTGGTGGCCAGTCGGCTTCGTTCCCGGTCGATCAGGAGGGCAGACCCGTGGCGCACGTCCTTCTCGGCAGCTTCCCGTCGCTGGGGCACCTCCAGCCGCTTCTCGTCATCGCCGATCACCTCGTTGCCCAAGGGCACCGGGTCTCGCTGCTGACCGGGACGCGGTTCGCCGACCGCGTCGTGGCCGCAGGGCATACCTTCGTCCCGCTGACGGGCAAGGCCGACTTCGACGACCGCGACCTTGACACGACCTTCCCGGAACGGGCCGGAACCACCGGGATCCGGCGCATCCAGTTCGAGGTCGAGCACGTCTTCGCCGGGTCGATTGCGGACCAGTACGCCGGGCTGCGAGAGATCATGGGACGTGATCCCGTCGACGCGATCCTCATCGACACGCTGTTCCTCGGGGCCCTGCCCCTGGTCCTGCGTGATGAGCCGGGCCGCCCGCCGGTGATCGGGATCGGGGTGCTGCCGCTCACCCAGTTCAGCCGGGACAGCGCGCCGTTCGGGCTCGGACTTCCGCCGATTCGCGGTCCGCTCAACGTCGTCCGCAACACCGCGCTCAACGTCGTCTCCCAGCGCATGCTGCTCCGGAGAGCCCACGCCGCCGCCCAGCGGATCATCCGGGAAACTGGCTCGCCACCGCTGCCGACCTTCATCCTGGACAGTACCAAGCTCTACGACCGCTACCTCCAGCTGACCGTGCCGGAGTTCGACTACCCGCGCCGCGATCTCGCACCCAACACCCGCTACGTCGGTCCGTTGATCCCGTCACCCCGGACCACCCTACCGGCGGACCTGCCCGGCTGGTGGGGCGACCTCAACGGCGACCGGCCCGTGATCCATGTCACGCAGGGAACCGTCGACAACGGGGACTTCGAGCGCCTGATCCGGCCGACGCTGCGCGCGCTGGAGGGCGAGGACCTGCTCGTCGTCGCCACGACCGGAGGCCGGCCGGTCGAGGCACTCGGGCCGGTGCCGGACAACGCGCGCGTCGGGCAGTTCCTCCCGTACGACCTGCTGCTGCCAAAGCTGACCGGGGTCGTGACGAACGGTGGCTTCGGTGGCGTCCATCAGTTCCTCCGCCACGGCATCCCGCTGGTCGTGGCAGGCGACACCGAGGACAAGCCCGAGGTCGCCGCCCGGGTCGGCTGGAGCGGGGCGGGGGTGAACCTTCGAACCGGCTCCCCGGACGCCGGCGCGATCGGGGCGGGCGTCCGCCGGATCCGGGACGAGCCGTCGTTCGCCACGGCGGCCCGGGGGATCGGCGTGGCCATCGAGCGGGCGCGGCCGCTGGACACGATCATGGAGGAGATCGAGGGACAGATGGCGCGAAGGGGAGACGGAGCCGCCTGACACGTCCCCGTCAGATGTCGCCTGCCGGGATGTCCGGACCGGGGTAGGATCACCATCGCCGCGTGCCGCGCGGGGCAGGAGGAAACGGGATGACCGGCGATCAGCAACCGCGGCGGCGACCAACGCAGGCCGACGTGGCCCGTGCCGCCGGCGTCTCGCAGACCGCCGTCTCCTACATCCTCAATGACAAGCCGTCGGCGACGATCTCCGATGCCACCCGGCGGCGGGTGCTGCAGGTGATCGAGGAGCTCGGCTACGTCCCGGACCTCACCGCCCGTTCCCTGCGCTCGCGCCGGACGATGACGATCGGGGCGATCATCCCTGACATCACCAATCCGTTCTTCACCGAGTTCGTCCGCGGGGTGCAGGACGTCGCCCGGACCTCCGCCTACGACGTGATCACGTCCAACACCGACGGGTTGCACGACCTGGAGCACAATGCCGTCTCGGCCGCCCGCCGGGGCCGCGTCGATGGGCTGATCACCGCGACCTACCAGCTGACCGCCGCCGACCTCGACCCGACCCTTGCCCAGGGGACGCCCGTGGTCGTGCTTGGCGAGCCGGACGACCTGCCGCTGCCCGAGGATGCCCCGTTCGACCGGGTGTATGTTCCCGGCGATGAGGGGGCCCGGGCGGTGACCGCGCACCTGGTCGAGCGCGGTCACCGCCGGATCGCCGTCCTGGCCGGCACGCGCCACCGCGCCAACGGTGAAGCGCGAGTCGCGGGGTATCGCCGGGCGCTGGCCGCGGCGGGGATCACCGTCGACGAGGACCTGGTCGGCTGGGGCGACTGGTCTGAGTCGAGCGGCCACGCGCTGATGACGCGCCTGCTGGAATTGGAGCCGGCCCGGCGCCCGACGGCCGTGTTCGCGGGCAACGACTTGATGGCGGTCGGCGCGCTGCTGGCCTGCAAGACGGCGGGGTTGCGGGTGCCGGAGGACATGGCGATCGCCGGCTACGACAACGTCGCGCTGGCTCACCTCGTCATGCCGCCGCTGACCACCCTGGACCAGCACCCGCGCCGGATCGGCACGATCGCCGCCGACTTGCTGCTGGACCGGCTGACCGGGCGTTATGCCGGTCCGTCCCGCGTCCGCCGGGCCGCCTTTGACCTGGTCGTCCGTGAGTCGGCCTGACCGCGATGCTCCGTTACCGCGTCAGCTTTCTTCGGCCATGATGTCCAGTCGTGGGACGATCGTTTCGGCGTCGCCGTGATACCAGGTCACGGACAGGATGGTGTCCGGACCGCCGAGGCGCTCGCCGAGCGAATCGCATTGCCAGTGCTCGCAGATCAGCCCGAGCGGACCATCCGGCGTCGGCGGCAGGGGAAAGATCCCGGTCCGGACCGCGTCGTACGGCAGCATGCCGCGCAACTGGTTGGTCGCACTGGAGCCGTCGGTCCCGTCGGTGAGCAGATTCATGCCCCAGAACACGCGGGCGCTGGTGATCACGGGTTCGCCGTCGACGCTGGTCGTGCCGGCAAGGATGTCGCCGCCATCGACCGCCAGCCCGGCGTAGACCCAGCCGCTCTGTCCGGCCTCGCCGGGTCCCCAGAAGCGGGAGACCTCATCCAGCGACATGCCGAACCCGCCCGGCGTTGCCCAGCCGGTGACGTCCTGCTCCGAGGCGATGCCCATCGTCAGGGTCGACCGGATCACTGATCGGTCCTGCGTCGGGCTGCTGGCCGGGGCACCCATCTGGTATCCCAGGAGTGCGGTCCCGTCGCCGCCGGTGGCCCGGGCCAGCGCCTCGCTGGTGAATCGTTGCCAGGCATGGACGGTCCTTCCGACGCTGGTGCCGGCGGCGAGGTAGCTGGCCGCGGAGCTGGCGTCATGGGGCAGCAGGTCGGCGATCGCGCCAGCCGCGTCCTCCTCTCCGAGGACACCGGCGGACGTCCCGGTGTAGTCGATCTCGACGTGGGTGACGAGGTCGTCGACGACCGTGGCGTACAGCGCCGCGCCGCGGTGATCCGGGTGGTCATAGCGGTAGATCTGGCGAAGCGGGTCGATCTCCTCGCCGGGACCGTAGCGTTCCTCCCACGCTGCGACTGGCAGCCCGATCCCGGGAAGCGACAAGGTCGACTGGTCCTGCCGGGCCGCGCTGGCACGGAGGGGCGCGGCTCCTCCGATGAGGGCGGCGCCCCCGAGCGCGAGCGCCCGGATGACGCTCCGGCGGCGGATCGTCTGTCGTGGTTGCATGGGTGGTCCTGTCCTGTGGCGGGGTGCGGGCCGATCCCGCATCTTCTACAGACATGACGACCGGGGCGGGGTTCCCGTTTCGAGGTGAGCAAGCCTGGGCTGCGGTTTATCATCGGGTGAGTCAATGGTGAGTGACTGAGCGACGGACCGGGAACGCCCGGCAAGCGATGACGGGACGCCAGACGTGTTCATGAAGCGGCGACAGCGCGAGAAGTTCCGGGAGCAGCGCGAGATCATGCGCGAGGCGCTGGCCGACCCGGCGCTGGAGCGCGAGCGGCAGCGTCGGCGCTGGGCGACGCGTCCGGAGAGCGCCCGGTACTTTCTCGCCGGTGGGCTGGTAATCCTGGTCTTGGCCGGGGCGGTGACGGCACTGGTCCGGCTGATCATCGGCGCACCGCTCAACGAGATCGTCTTCATCACCGCGATGGCCGTCGCGGTCGCTGCCGTTGGTCGCCAGTGGTTCGGTTCCGTCCACATCACCCGGTACGTCGCCCGGGTTCGCCGGGAACACGGCTTGCCCGCCCGCCCGGTCAGTGCGGCGACATTCCTGATCGGGACGCTGATCATCCTGACGCTGGCCACCCTGGTGCTGGCGGCGGTGATCCTTGGCGGGCCGGCGGACGATCGCGGCGACCTCGTCCGGGCGCTCCTGATCGCGATCGGTCCGGCGATCTTGGCGACGCTGCTGCTCTATGTCCTCGGGATCGGCAACAAGCGCTACGCCGAGCACCCGGATGTCCGCCGCCAGATCCTCGAAGAGGATGGGTTGGCTTGAGATCGCATGCGAGGCGGACGCTCCGCTCGGACCTGTGCGTCAGGCCAGCAGCGCACTGACCGACACCCGTGATCGCCTTGCGATCATGCCGCTGCGCGGCCGGGAGCCTTGACAGACTCTCTACTTCTTGCACAGCGGCATGCTTGGCCGGTCAATCCCTGGGCCTGCAGGGAGGTTTCCTTGTAACGCGGGAACCTGAGGACGAGCTACTCATCGCTGTACAACGCCGTGTGGATCCGCAGGGCGAGCTGGAGCCGGAGCCGGACATCGGAGTCATCCAGGTCCATGCCGGTGATCTCGCCGATGCGGTCCAATCGGTAGAGAACCGTGTTGCGGTGGACGGTCAGCAGCGATGCGGCTTCCTTCGGTGAGCAGTTGGCCCGGAAGAAGGCCTGCAGCGTCCGGATTAGGTCGGCCCCGTGCTGCTGGTCGTACGCCAGCAGGGAGTGAAGGGTCTCGTCATGGAACTCGGCGATCTCCGGTAGCCCCTCGGCAGCGTAGATGATCCGGTAGACGCCGAGGTCCTGGAACGAGGTGGTCTGGCCCGGGCCGTTCAGCCGGCGGCCCAGCGTCAGTGCCTGCCGCGCCTCCTGGTGGGAGCGACGGATGCCGGCGATCCCGCTCTCGCGCTGGCCGAACCCGATCGAGACCGTCTCCGGCGCGCTCGGCCCGTTGAGCGTGTCGATCGCCGCCTGTAGCTCGTCGCGGATCGTCCGTGCGACCTCGTTGAGGTCGTCGTGGTCTCCGACCGGCCAGAGGATCTCGGCGGCGTTGTTCCGGACCCGCCAGAGCGGGCGGCTGCCACGCGGTCCGCCCGTGCCGGCGATGCGAACGAGCGTCTCGTCCAGTACGCTCCAGCGCCCCTCGCGATTGCGGGACACGGCGTTGGCCGCGGCCCCGGTCCGGTCGGTCCGCGCGATCAGGGCGATGTGCGGACCTTCGAGGTCGTGACCCAGCCGCCGCGCCTGCTGGAGCAGCGAGACCTCGGACCGGAGAGCGCCGTCCAGCACCTCATCGAGCACGTTGAGCTCGACCTCGCGCCGAACGCTGGCCGCCGCCTGCTCCCGTGCCAGCACGACCGCGCAGGCCGCCGCGCCGTGGGAGGCGAGGACGTTGTCCTCAGGCGAGACCTGGGCGATCGGGATGATCAGCGAGACGGAACCGAGCAATCCGTCCCGCCCGATGACCGGGGCGACGACGCGCTCCCACTGTCCGTCGATCGGCACGACCTGCGAGGGCGGCTCGATGGGCGACGAGGTGCCGGTCGATCGCAGCCAGGTCGCGACGCTGGGCCACGACGTTGCCAGCGCGGCTTCGATGTGCGCCAGCGCCGGGACCGTCCCGCCAGCCGTCTCGGTTGTGGTCTGGTAGGTGAGCAGGCGACCGTCGCGACCTTCGAGTGCCACGGGGTGGCCTGCCAGCCCGGACAGGCCACGGACGACCGTCGCCAGCGGCTCACCGGCGATGGCCAGCTCCATCAGGCGGCGGGAGATCTCCTGCCCGCGCCGGTTGACCACCCGGCGGCGCTCGGTGACGTAGCGGGCCGTCTCGCGCTCCAGCGGTCCGAGGTCGGTATGGTCGGGCAACTGGAGCAGGGGCGTGCTGGTCTCGTCGGCCACGACGGACGCGGCCGCGTCGACCGCGCCGACGTGGGCGATCCCGGCCACGCCGAAGCTGGCCAGCTGCCGGATCGCCGCGGCCAGCGTCAGGCGCTCGTCCAGCAGGCTGAGCAGGTTCTCGGGCAGCAGAACCAGTTCGCCTCGGCTGAGATGGCCGAAGGCGGGCGGGGTCGGACGGATACGGGTCGCCCACGTCACCTCGCGGTCCAGCCCGGACGCCCCGGCGACCACGACGGTGCCGGGTGGAAGCGCCACCCCGATCAGATCCCGGACCGTGATAACCCCGGACATCGCTCGTCCCTCCGGCGCGTGTACTAGAGGTAGCGTGCGTGTTCCCACGGGCTCACGTCCTGGCGGTAGTCATCCCATTCCGCCCGCTTGACCGACAGCAGCTGCTCGAAGATGTAGTCACCGAGCGCGTCCCGGATGACCTCATCCTCGGCCAGCGCCGAGAGGGCGTCGCCGAGCGACATCGGCAGCTTCTGCGTCCCCATCCGCTCCAGCTCGGCGTCATCGTAGGCGACCAGGCTCTCGTCAAGGGGGTACGGCGGCTCCTCGCCGTGGGCGATCCCGTCCAGCCCGCAACCGATCGCGACGGCCAGCGCCAGGTACGGGTTAGCCATCGCGTCCGGCGACCGGAGCTCCAGCTGGAGCGGCTGGCCGGCGATCCCGTTGGGCACGCGGATCAGCGACGACTGCCCGACCCGGGCCCACCGGACATGGCGTGGAGCTCGGTGGCCGGCGGCCAGTCGCTTGTACGAGTTGACGGTCGGGTTGACGATCGCCGCCATCCCCGGCGCGTGAGCCAGCTGGCCAGCGATGAGATAGCGGGCGATCCGGGACAGGTCGTCGGTGTCATCGTCGTCGCGCAGCGCGTCGCCGCCGTCGGGGTAGGAGGCCACCTGCTGGAACAGGTGCATGCCTGAGCCGGCCGCGTCGACGAACGGCTTGGGCATGAACGTCGCCTGAAACCCGTAGCGGTTGGCGACCGACCGGATCACTTGGCGGACCGTCATGATCTGGTCGGCCATGCGGATGCCGCCGGCGGGCAGGAGATCGAGTTCCTCCTGATTGGGGCCGGTCTCGTGGTGCGCGCCGCCGACGCCGACGCCGAGCCGCTGCAGTGTGGCGACGATCTCGTCCCGAGTCGCGGTGATCAGGTCCTCGCCGACGCCGAAGTAGCCGCCGGCCGAGGACGTCCGATGGGTCGGCCGGCGCGTGATGGCCTGCTCGATCGTCTCGCCGTCGGTGCGGACCAGGTAGTACTCGATCTCGAGGCCGACGCGGTAGTCGTAGCCCTCGGCCGCCGCCCGGACCAGCATCCGCTCCAGCGCGGAGCGTGGGTCGCCGGGGAAGGGCTGACCATCGGCCCGGCGGACCGAGCAGTACAGCCGGCCACGCGTGGAGCTACCCTCGCCGAACAGCCCAGGCGGGATGAGGACGAGCGTCTCGGCATCCGGGACCAGGAACAGGTCCAGTTCGGCCCGCCGGTCGCCGCCGGTCAGTGCCGAGCCGTCGAACCGGTAACCCTGACGCATGGCGTCGCCGAGCAGCGAGACCGGGATGGTCAGGGACTTGATCCCGCCGGTGATGTCGCTGAACAGCAGGTCGACGACCTGCGCACCGGCCAGGGTCAGCCGGTCAATGGGATCGTCGATGTCGTTATGGGCAATGAGAAGTTCGTCCACCACGCTGCCGTGTCCTCCGACCGAGCATCACCGGTTATCCGGGACCCGTGCCCGGTACCATCACCGCTTTGGGCGCAGCACATAAACGGAACTCGCCTTGGTGGTGCGTATCGTAGGGTGTCGGGCCAAGGGATACAACTGACAAGACGGTCAAGGCACCCGCAGGGTGACAGGCGCCGGTCGAACGTTCGGTCGGAAACCGGACGCGGGAGAGCGGAATCCCGCCGCTTTGTGGCCAGATCGCCCACCGAATGCGTCATCTGGCCAGCATTGACTCCTCAAGCGACGCGACCCTCCCGGACAGATCTCCTGGTGTGGTGCGTCGTGCACATGGCTGTCGCGGAGGGTCGGCGAATGGGCAGTGAGCCCAAAGCGCCCGCGACGATTCGTTATCCGTCGTACGTACCCGCCGCCGAACCCAATCGCTAGAATCCTGGTCATGTCTGGTCAAACAACCGGCATGTTCGCGACCGAGCCCCGTTTTTGGCTCGGTCGTCGCCGTCAAGACGGTCCCAGCGTACCGCCCCCGTCCCGTCTGATGGCTCCCCGGCGGGTCCTGTAGGACGCAGCCGGGCCACACGACCCGCTCGGGTTGTGCTCTGCGTCCCAACGCCGCGTCATCCCGAGCCCGTCATCGCCACATCGCTTCGTTGGCCCGCCCGTTCCGTGTCGCTCACAGGAGGCTCCCGTGACCCAAGCCGACCAAACCGTTCGTCCGTCCGGTGTCCAGTCGTCGATCGAGGCAGGCATCCCCATCGCGGGACGTCCAGATGCGGCAACCGCCCGCCGCATCGCACCGATGTACGACTTCGGCGCCGAGCACGACAACTGCGGCGTGGGCCTGGTCGTCGACATCGCGGGGAGTCCGGCTCGCCGGATCCTGGACCTCGGCCTGCAGGGGCTGGTCGACCTCACCCATCGTGGTGGCGTCGGGGCCGACCCGCGGACGGGTGACGGCGCCGGGGTCCTGACCCAGGTGCCGCTGAAGCTGTTCGCCGCTGACCTGGAGCGCCTCGGGCATGACCCGGCGACCTTCGATCCCGGCGACCTTGGCGTGGCCGTGACGTTCCTGCCGGCCGATGAGGGGCTGGTCGCCGCGGGCCGGACCGCCGTCGAGGCAGGGATGGCTGAACTGGGGCTACCGATGATCGGCTGGCGCGAGGTCGCCGTCGATCCGTCCGTCCTCGGCAACACGGCCGCGACCAGCCGCCCGGAGATCGCCCAGGCGCTGATCCGCCGCCCGGAGGGGTACAGCGTCGAGCGGTTCGAGCGCGAGCTGATGCTGGCCCGTCGCGCCGCAGAGCGCGCCGCCGCCGTGGCCGGGATTGACGGGTTCGCGATCACGTCCTGCTCGGCCCGGACCATCGTCTACAAGGGCTTCTGCCTGCCGAAAGACCTGCCCCGGTTCTACGCCGACCTGAACGCGCCGGAGTACGAGACGGCCATCGTCCTATTCCACCAGCGCTACAGCACCAACACCTTCCCGACCTGGGCGCTGGCCCAGCCGTTCCGGTTCCTTGCCCACAACGGCGAGATCAACACCGTCACCGGCAACCGGCTCTGGATGCAGGCCCGCAAGCACGCGCTGGAGCTGTCCGGCGACGGCCAGACCTTCGGCCGCGAGGCGCTCGAGCCGGTCATCAGCATGGACGGGTCCGACTCGTTCTCGCTGGACAACACGCTGGAGCTGCTGTTCCACGGTGGCCGCAGCCTGCCGCACGCGCTGATGATGCTGGTCCCCGAGCCGTGGGAGCAGTTGCCGGAGATGCCGGCCGACCTGCGCGCCTTCTATGACTTCCACGCCGGCCTGGTCGAGCAGTGGGACGGCCCCGCCGCGCTCGCGTTCAGCGATGGCGTGTTCGCTGGCGCGACGCTGGATCGCAACGGCCTGCGCCCGTCGCGCTGGGCCCGGACCAGCGACGGGCTGTTCATCGCCGGCTCCGAGGCGGGCACCGTCAAAGTCGACCCGACGACCATCGTCGAGAAGGGGCGCCTCGGCCCCGGCCAGATGATCCTGGTCGACACGTCCCGTGGCGTAATTCTCCACAACGACGAGATCAAGGCCGGGGTCGCGTCGAAGGCGCCATGGGCCGAGTGGCTCCGGGAGCACCGTGTGCTGCCGCCGGCCGAGACGAAGGCCGCGGCGCCGAAGCTGGTCGCTGCCGCGCCGGCCGGCGACGAGGACCCGATCGCCAAGGCCAAGGCGCGCGCCCAGGCGATGCGCGCCGCCCGAGCCGCCGCCGCGGCCGAGGGCGCCGAGCTGCCAACCCCGGACAAGCTGACCGCCGCCGGCGTCCCGAAGACCGACGGCCCCTCGGCGGCGGGCATCCCGGCAGTGGGGACCAAGGCCGCTCCGGCGGGGGGCGACCGTTCCGGCGCGTCCCGCCCGATGCGGACCAAGGCTGATCCGGAGACGCTCGCCGCCCAGCGCGCGTTCGGCTACACCGCCGAGGACATCCGTCTGATCGTCCAGCCGATGGCGGCCGAGTCCAAGGAGCCGACCTGGTCGATGGGCGACGATGCGCCGCTGGCCGTGCTCAGCGACCGCATCCGCCCGCTGTCCTCGTACTTCCGCCAGCGGTTCGCTCAGGTCACCAACCCGGCCATCGACTCGTTGCGTGAGCGCAAGGTCATGGCGCTGGACGCCTACGTCGGGCCACGCGGTAACCTGCTGGCCCAGACGCCCGAGGCTGCCCGGCTGCTTCACCTGCCGAGCGCGGTGATCGGCGAGCGGACCTTCGACCTGATCACCGGGTTCGACGGATCTAACGGATTGAAGAGCGCGACCGTCTCGACCCTCTGGCCGGTCGCCGAGGGAGACGGGGCGCTCGCCACGGCGCTGGACCGTGTCCTGGCCGAGGCCGTTGCGGCCATCGAGGCGGGCGCCGGGATCATCGTCCTCAGCGACCGGGGCGTCTCCGCGACCCACGCGCCGCTCCCGATGCTGCTGGTCGTCGGCGCGCTGCACCATCACCTGATCCGGGAGGGGCTGCGCAACCGCGCCGACCTCGTCTGTGCCGCCGGCGAGGTCTGGGACGTCCACCAGTTCGCCACGCTCGTCGGTTACGGCGCCTCGGCCGTGTTCCCGTACCTCGCGCTGGAGGCCGGCGCGGCGTTCGCCGGGCAGCGCGGTTACGAGTCAGTCGACGCCGACGGGATGAAGGCCAACTACCTCAAGGCGCTGGAGTACGGCTTCCTCAAGGTCACCAGCAAGATCGGGATCTCGACCGCCGCTGGCTATCGCGGCGCCCAGATCTTCGAGACGATCGGCCTCGCCCAGGACGTCGTCGATCGCTACTTCACCGGCACGCCCTGCCGCCTGTCCGGCATCGGCCTGCCGGAGATCGAGCAGGACGTGCGCGCCCGGCACGCCGTCGCGTACCCGGCCGAGGGCAGCGGCGGCGACCGGCTGGCCGACCAGGGGCTGGTCCGATTCCGCAAGGAAGGCGAGGCGCACGCCTGGAGTCCGTCGATCGTCACGGCGATCCAGAACGCCGTCAACGGCGACCGTGCCGCCTACGACTCCTACCGCCAGTTGGTCCGGGAGCAGCCCGCGACGACCGTCCGGGACTTGCTCGACATCCGGCCGCTGGGGGATCCCGTCCCGCTGGACGAGGTTGAGTCGGCCCAGTCGCTGTACCAGCGCTTCGTCGTCACCGCGATGTCGCTCGGCTCGCTCTCGCCGGAGGCCTACCGGACGCTGGCGATCGCGATGAACCGGCTCGGTGCCCGCTCCAACAGCGGTGAGGGCGGCGAGGACCCGGAGTGGTACGAGGAGGCCCGGCGCGGTCCGGACATCCCCCACAGCAAGGTCAAGCAGGTCGCGTCCGGCCGCTTCGGTGTCACGGCGACCTACCTGTCGCTGGCCGAGGAGCTGGAGATCAAGATCGCCCAGGGCGCCAAGCCGGGCGAGGGCGGCCAGCTGCCGGGCCACAAGGTCACGCCGTTCATCGCCAAGCTGCGCTACGCCGTCCCGGGCGGCCAGCTGATCTCGCCGCCGCCGCATCATGACATCTACTCGATCGAGGACCTGGCCCAGCTGATCTACGACCTCCGCCAGGTTAACCCACGGGCGAAGATCGGCGTCAAGCTGGTCTCCGAGGCCGGGATCGGCACCATCGCCGCCGGGGTCGCCAAGGCCCGGGCCGACTACATCCTGGTCTCCGGCCACTCCGGCGGCACGGGGGCGGCCCCGCTGGCGTCGATCAAGCATGCCGGCTCACCGTGGGAGCTGGGGCTGGCCGAGGTCCAGCAGACACTGGTCCTCAACCGGCTCCGCTCCCGGGTCCGGCTCCGGACCGATGGCGGCATCAAGACCCCGGACGACGTGATCGTCGCGGCGCTGCTCGGGGCGGAGGAGTTCGGCTTCGGGACGAGTGTCCTGGTCGCGATCGGCTGCGACATGGCGCGGCAGTGCCACCTCAACACCTGCCCGACCGGGATCGCGACCCAGCGCGAGGACCTGCGTGCCAAGTACACGGGCACGCCGGAGAACGTGATCGCCTGGTTCGAGCACCTCGCCACCGGGCTGCGCGAGGCGATGGCCGCGATGGGCGCCCGCAGCATCGACGACCTCGTCGGGCGGACGGATCTGCTCGCGCCGCGCCAGCGTGCCGGCCGGGCCGGGATGCTGGACGTCTCGCAGCTGATCGCCGAGCCGGCCCCGGTCGACCAGCGCCGCCGGACGGAGGACGTCGACCACGTCATCCCGACGCTGGACAACGACATCCTCGACGAGATTCGCCCGGCCCTGGCCGCTGGCGACTCCGTCGAGGTCCGCCGGACCGTCACGACCGAGGACCGCACGGTCGGCGCCCGGATCGCCGGCGAGCTGGCCCTGAAGCGCCACCACGGCGAGGCCAGCACGGCCCGCGTCACGGCGCACCTGCGCGGGAGCGCCGGCCAGAGCTTCGGCGCCTTCACGGTGCCAGGGATGCTCCTCTCGCTGGAGGGCGAGGCCAACGACTACACGGGCAAGGGGATGAGCGGTGGTGAGGTCGCCGTCTTCCCGCCGGTCGACGCCGCGTTCGAGCGCGACGCCACCGGGGCGCCGCAGACGATCTCCGGCAACACCAACCTCTACGGCGCGACGGGCGGGGCGCTGTTCCTCGCCGGCGGCGCGGGCGAACGGTTCGCCGTTCGCAACAGCGGCGCGACGGCGGTCGTCGAGGGCGTTGGCGATCACGGCTGCGAGTACATGACTGGTGGCCGTGTCGTCGTCCTCGGGCCGACCGGTCGGAACTTCGGCGCCGGCATGACCGAGGGCTTGGTCTGGGTGCTGGATGAGGACGGAGGGTTCGCCGCCCGGACCAATGCGGAGTCGGTCGTCCTGGAGCCGGTGGCCGAGGGCGATGACGACGAGGTCCGGGGCCTGATCGAGCGCCATCTCCAGATGACCGGCAGCCGCCGCGCCCGCGCGTTGCTGGCTGACTGGGACGGGACCCGGTCCCGGCTGAAGAAGGTCGTCCCGACCGCGGCGATCGAACTCGCCCGGCAGCGTGCCGCCGAGGCCGCCGCCCGCGAGGCCGAGGAGAGCGCTGTCCCGGCCGATTAGCCTGGCGTCGATCCGCCGATCTTGGCTACTGATGCTGTTCCTGAGGCTGCTCCCGGGAACCAGCCAGACGAAAGCCCCCTGATCGCGCGACGCGATCAGGGGGCTTTCGATTCCCGCGCACGGGTGGCAGAACCGGAGCGGCGTATGCAGCGTCGGCGTTGCGCAGGCTGGATGTGGTCGTCAGGCGGTGGCCGGGACGACGACGATCTTGCCCGGCAGCGCGCCAGTCGCTGCCCGGGCATGGAGGGCCGGCAGATCGGCCAGGGCCACCCGCTCGGCGACGTCGACGCGGAGCTCGCCGCGATCCACCATCGCCACCAGATTCGACAACTGCCCCGCGTCGCTACGGACAAAGACCCCGACCACCCTTACGCCACGCGCGTCATCGACGGGAATCTGGATCGTCGGCACCGTGTTCACCACGACCCCGCCCGGGCGCACGAGGGCAACCAGTGCGGTGACCTGCTCGGGCGTGATCCGCGCCAGGTTGAGCAGGACGTCGACGGGCTCGGCCACCGTCACTTCGCTGGTGGTGTGATCGATCACCTCGTCCGCGCCCCCGGCCTGGACGCGTTCTCGGCTGAGCGGGCTCGCCGTCGCGATCACGTACGCACCTGCCCGCTTGGCCAGCTGCACGGCGTAGCCTCCGACGGCACCTCCGGCGCCGTTGATCAGCACGCGTTGTCCCGGTTCCAGACCGGCGTCATCGAAGAGCGCCTGCCAGGCGGTGAGGCCAACCATCGGCATGGCGGCGGCGTCGGCCAGCGGGATGGTCGTGGGTGCCGGAGCCAGGATGTCAGCGGGTGCGATGACGTACTCCGCGGCCGCCCCGTCGGCGACGATCGGCAGGAACCCGACGACCTGCTCGCCGACCCTGACCGCTTCCACGCCTTCGCCCAGCGCGTCGATCGTCCCGGCGACATCGATGCCCGGGGTGTGCGGCAGTGCCACCGGGAAGGGTCCCTTGAGGTAGCCGCCACGGATGCCGTCGTCGACGGGGTTGAACGAGGTCGCGGCGACGCGGATCCGGACCTCACCGGCTGCCGGCACCGGGAGGTCGACGTCCTCGTACCTCAGGACGTCCGCGTCGCCGAACTCATGGAAGCGAACAGCTTTCACTGGATCTCTCTTCTCTGATGCTGGGAGTCCGTATGAGGCGTGATCGTGTGCCGGCCGGTTACGCGTGCTCCGCCGGAGGCGGCAGGATCTCGAAGCCGTACGCCGGTGCCTTGGCCGTGGCTCGTTGCAGCCGCTCCTGCCGCTCGGCATTGCTGAGCATCGGTGCCGGGGAGGTGCGGGTGGGGACGGGGTCGCCGAACTCGGCGAAGAACCGCTCGAGGCCGGCGGGGGCGACGGTGCAGAGCAGGCGAGCTGGCACCTGCGCCGGGTTACGGAAGGAGTGGGGAGCGTTGGCGGGGATGTTGGCTGACTCGCCCTCCTGGAGCTGCACGGGCGGGAGATCGCGCAGCCGGACCTCCACCGACCCTTCGAGGACCCGGAAGCACTCCTCGAAGTCATGGCGGTGGGGCGGTGGCCCGCCGCCCGGCGGGATCAGCATGTCGATCATCGCGAACCGGCCAGCGGTCTGCTCGCCGGAGATCAGGACGGTGTACGTGTCGCCTACGACCGCCAGGTGGACTAGGGTAGGATCGTCGGGACGAGCGATCACCAGTCCACGCCCGGGGTCGTCTTCGGGAAGGTTGGTGCCAGTGTCAATTGCCACGTTGTCCACTCGTCCTCCTTGGAGCGGAATCAAACGGACGAATTCGTCCGTTTAGGTGCACGATACTCCTGCCCGGGGCTGCTCCGCAAGCCATCGTGAGAAGTTGCTCGCATGTCGGACCCCGTCGCACGCCAGCCGCGCCAGGATGCGCTCCGGAACCGGGAGCGGATCCTGGAAGCCGCCGTCGAACTCGTCCGCCGCGACGGGGAAACGGTCCCGATGGCACAGATCGCCGAGCGTGCGGGCGTGGGGGTCGGAACGGTCTATCGCCACTTCGCCACGCGCGAGGATCTGCTGGGCGCGCTCGTCCATCGCTCGTTCGGGCTTGCCCTCGCCAACGCGCGAGCAGCGGAGTCCCGGCCGGGTTCCGCGCTGGAAGGCGTTCGCCAGTTCTTCCTCGCGACGCTCCGCGACCGGGAGCGATTCGTCCTCCCGCTCCACGGTGGCCCGCCGGTCTTCACGCCCGAGACCCGGGAGGTCCAGGCCGAAGTCCGGGTCGTGCTCCGTGCCCTGATCGACCGGGGGCGGACCGCCGGGGAACTGCGCGGGGACCTGACCCCGGAGGACCTGATCCTGGCCACCTCATTGCTCTCCCGTCCGCTCCCGGGTACGGGGGACTGGGAACGCCTGGCCCGCCGGCAGATCGATCTGATGATCCACGGGCTCGGCGCAATCGTTCCGGAACCGGGTCCGGGTACACCACGCGATGACGCTTGACCCGCAGAGAAAGCTGGTAGAGCAAGGAGAACGGCCGACTCCCATGACAGGAGCCGGCCGTTATCGTGTTCACCGTAGCGACGGGGCTTGCCCCCTCTTGTCCCCGGGCAAGCTTGGTGCGACATGACGACCTAGTTCGGCTTGCGACAGTCCGGTCGCATGCGCGGTCGCCGGCAAGGATGGGGCAAGCCCCATCGCTACGGATCATTCGCTCCATCATGGATTGCGGATCATCCGTCGGGTACGCGCGAGGAGTCTCAGGACGGATCGAACGGGAGCGAGGCCCAGAACCGGACGAGTGCGTCAGCCGCGCGCCGACCATCGTCTTCGGCCATCCAGAAGTGGCCCAGACCGTCGAGGACCTCGACCCGCGCCCCGGCCCGGGCGGCCGAGCGCCGACGCTGCTCGTCCGACCCGACGAGGTGATCCTTCGTCGCGAGGATTGCCAGTCCCGGTCGCGCCGCCGCGGCCTCGAGATTCGCTCCCAGCCGGGCCATTGCCGGCTGCCGGGCCGAGCGATAGAGCCGCAGGATGCAGGCGCCCATCTCCCGGTCGTACCCCTGCGCGACCTTCCTGGCCACGGTCGGATCCACCCCCAGGAGCCGGAAGAGCCTCATGAGTGCTGCATGAGTGATGCGCCCGGGCCGCGCCGTCATCGCTTTCCGGATCACGACCTCGCCCGGTCCCTCCCATTGCCAGGCGCGGGCGGCGGGGTGCCAGGCGTAGTCCGGGTCCAGCACACCCACCGTGTCAGAGCACCAGCTCCGGAGCAGGTCGGGTCGCGTCATCGCGACGTTCACCGTGTGCCCGCCGCCCCAGTCGTGCCCGACCAGGTCGACCGGCCGGCCGATCCGCTCAAGTTCGTCGATCAACCAGTCCCGGTAGCCGGTGACCGTGGCGTCGAAGCTGTCGGGGACCGGCGCCCCGAAGCCGGGCGGGGACAGGCGGACCACATCCGTCTGACCGGACTCCGCGAGCCGGGCTATGAGCAGATCCCAGATCGACGCGGTTTCGGGGTTGCCGTGGACAAGGACAATGGTCATCGGGGTCCGCTCCTCCCGGCACACTCCCGCCGACTGGCGGTGGATTCGTGCATGCTGGGGCAGGGCACGCAGACCCCTGACCACCGGTCGCATTTGCTGCCCACGGAGCCGCCTGGAGCACTGTTTCCCCCACCGGGTTCCGGCTCCATCCGGGTACGCGAACGGCCGGCACCAGTGACGGTGCCGGCCATTCACGTCAGTGAGATCTCGGCGCGACCGCTAGGCGAGCCGGCCCCGGTAGGTGACCATCGCCAGCGCGTAGCCAACCACGAGGATTGCGAGGCACCACCCGAGCGCCACCCAGACCTGGTTGCCGACCGCCTGCTGAGCCAGGAGATCCCGGATGGTGTCGACGATCGAGGTGACCGGCTGGTGCTCGGCGAAGGCGCGGACCGGGCCGGGCATGGTGTCCGTCGGGACGAACGCCGAGCTGATGAAGGGCAGGAAGACGAGCGGGTAGGAGAAGGCACCGGCGCCCTCCACCGACTTCGCCGACAGGCCGGCGATCACGGCGAGCCAGGTCAGCGCCAGGGTGAACAGGACCAGGATTCCCGTGACGGCCAGCCACGCCAGCGGACCGGCGCCGGAGCGGAATCCGATCAGGAGCGCGACCAGCAAGATGACCGCGATCGAGAGGCCCGTGGAGACTACGGACGTCAGGACATGCGCCCACAGCGGGGACGACCGCGCGACCGGCATGGACTGGAACCGCTCGAAGATACCACCCTCCATGTCCGCGAACAGGCGGACGGCGGTGTAGGAGATGCCCATCGCGATCGTGATCAGCAGGATGCCGGGCAGCAGGTAGTCGACGTACCGGTTGGTGCCGGTGTCGATCGCGCCGCCGAAGACGTAGGTGAACAACAGCATCAACGCGATCGGCGTGATCGCCACGGTAAGGATCGTGTCCGGGCTGCGTGCGATGTGGCGCATCGACCGGCCGAGCAGCGCCACCGTGTTGCTGAGGAAGCGGGTGGTCATCATGGTGTCACTCCCCTCCGCGTGTCGTTGCCGACGATCGCCAGGAAGATCTCTTCCAGGCTGGGCTGCTTCTCGACGTACTCGACCGTGGCGGCCGGGAACCGCTGCCGGAGCTCGGCGAGCGTCCCGTTCGCGATGATCCGCCCCTGGTGCAGGATCGCGATCCGGTCGGCGAGGTGCTCGGCCTCCTCCAGGTACTGGGTCGTGAGAAGAACCGTCGTGCCACGGTCCGCGAGTTCCCGGACCACGCGCCAGACCTCGACGCGGGCCTGCGGGTCGAGCCCGGTCGTCGGCTCGTCGAGGAAGATCACCGAAGGCTGACCGATCAGGCTCATGGCGATATCGAGTCGGCGACGCATGCCGCCCGAGTAGGTCGCCGCCCGTCGCGACCCGGCCTCGATCAGGTCGAACCGGGCCAGCAGGTCATCTGCGACCCGTCCGGGATTCGCGACGCCCCGCAGCCGCGCGACCAGCGTCAGGTTCTCGCGGCCGGTCAGGATGCCATCGACGGCGGCGAACTGGCCGGTCAGGCTGATCGATTCCCGGACGGCGTCCGGCTGCGTGGCCAGGTCGAACCCGTTGACGCTGGCCGTGCCGTCGTCGGCCCGAAGCAGGGTCGAGAGGATCTTCACGATCGTCGTCTTGCCCGCCCCGTTCGAGCCGAGCAGGGCGAAGACGCTGCCGCGCGGCACCTCGAAGTCCACGCCTCGGAGGACGTGGAGGTCCTTGTAGGACCGGGTCAGACCCCGGACCCGGATCGCGGGCTCCGGGCGTTGCGTCATGGTTGTCGTCATGCCGTGACGCTCCCTTGCCGTCCGTGGTCAGCGGTCTCGCTGGCAGCGGCGCGGACGGATGCGATGGCGTCGGTCAGCCGGGCGCGTTCCTTGTCGATCCAGAGGCTGTCCGGGTAGTTCCGCATGAACCCCTCGGTGAACTCCACGGGGTCGTCGCCGACGAGGTCGTGGATCGGTGTCCGGCTCGCCGCGGCTTCCTCCATGAGGTCCGCGAGGTCGTCCAGCAGCAGGAGCAGGGTGTCGCCCTTGACCCACCCACTGTGGAGGACATAGCGCTCCACGGCGTCGAGCACGGCGAGATAGTCGGTGGGCAACTGCGCCTTGCGCCTGCGGTAGGCCCGGTAGTGGCGCTTCTCAGCGATCATCCGTGTGATGAACACGATCACCTCCCTGGGTGCGAATCTGTTCCAGCCGCTCCGCGAGGAAATCCCAGCTCTCCCAGAAGGCCCGGAGGTATTCCTCACCCGCGGGGCTGAGCGCGTAGACCTTGCGGGGCGGGCCCTTCTCGGACGGCCGCTTCTCGACGGTGACAAGGTCCTTCTGCTCGATCCGGACGAGGATGGCGTAGACCGTCCCCTCGGCCAGGTCGGTGAATCCGGTCGCCCGCAACCGCGCCGTGATCTCGTAGCCATACGCGGGGGACCCGCTGAGTGTGGCCAGCACCATGCCCTCCAAAGTCCCCTTGAGCATCTCGGTCATCAGCTTCGCGATGGAGCACCCCCGTTCACTACTCAATGTCAGTGACTACCGGTACATAGTATGGCTAAGTATCGGGAAACGCAACCCCTCCAGGACGCGAGTATTTCCTGGCGCTTGGGTGGACTGGCGGCTGGGATGACACGTGGTTCGGGGAGGGGCAACCGGGCCTGTGGGGATGGCGTCCCGCTGACCGTGAACCGTTCCCGGCTTCCGCATCTCGTCGCGCCGTCCGCTCCGGCGGCACACTGGTCGCGAGTACAGCGACAGCTTCGTTCCTGCCCCGTGCCGGATCCCGACGCAACGTTCCGGGAGGTTCCTTCGTGTCCCAACCCCGTGATATCGCCCTGATCGGGCGGTTCATCCTTGAACTGCTCGCCATCGCCGCCGTCAGTTGATGGGGGTTTCAACTCGACGCGTCGGCCACCGTCCGGATCCTCGCGGGGCTCCTGGCGCCGATTGCCCTGATCGCCGTCTGGATGACCTTCGTCTCGCCGAAGCCGCGGGTAGTCGTGTCGCCGGCTGTCCGGCTCGCGATCGAGCTGACCATCTGGGTCCTCGCCTTCCTCGCGATCCTGGGTGTCCCGGCCGTCCTAGTCGCGATCGTATTCGCAGCCCTCGTCGTCATCAATCTCGTTGCCCTCTGGTACACGCGGGACACGCCAAGCGGGTTGGAGCGGCTCCGGGAGCGGCAAAACTGACGGTTCCGGTTGATCCGTTGCGGTCGGTCGTGTTGCGTGGGAGAGAGGCAACGGTGGGACGGGTACTGATCACGGGGATCTCGGGGACGGGCAAGTCAACGGTCATCGAGCGCATCGCTGCCGCCGGCCATCGGGCGGTCGACCTGGACGGGCCGGAGTGGTCGCACGTCGTCGCCGTCGATGGCGACGAGCTGACCGGGATCGGTGGCGGGGAGGACTGGGTGTGGCGTGAGGACCACGTCCGAGAGCTGCTCGCTGACGAGGCGGGCGATCTCCTCTTCGTCTCCGGGACATCGCCCAACCAAGGACAGTTCTACGAGCGGTTTGACGCGGTGATCCTGCTGTCGTGCGCGCCTGACGTGATGGTGGACCGGCTCGCGACGCGGACGACCAACGACTTCGGCAAGCGCCCCAACGAGCTTGCCCGGATCATGGCGATCCGGAACGAGATCGAGCCACTGCTCCGCCGGGGCGCCACGCATGAGATCGACACCGCCTCACCGCTGGACGACGTCGTCGCGGCGATCATCCGGATCGGCCGGGTTGGTGACAGCACTGGTTGACGGGTGACATCGATACGGTATTCACAGGGAGTGGCAGGGCAGTGACCCGCGAACCTGCCGCGGAGATGCGGCCGAGCGCCGGTCATGGGCGACACTGGTCGGAACGCCAGCGGACGGGACCGGGGCAAGATGCGTCCGGGGTGCATGCAGAGATGGCGGAGTGACGACGAGCAGAGTGCGGGTGTTGGCGCCGGGTGAGCGGGACGTCGCGGCCGGGGTGATGGCCCGGCCGTTCGGCAACGACGAGATGACGACGTTTGCCCTCCCGGACGCCGCGGAGCGCGCCCGCCGGTTGCCAGGGATGATGGGCCGGACGGTCGATCACGCCCGCCGCTACGGTGACGTCCGAACGACCGGCGCAATCCCTGGGGCCACGGGCGTCGACGGAGTAGCCTGCTGGCTGGCGCCGGGAACCACGTCGTTGACGCTCCCGAGGGTCGTCCGGAGTGGCCTGGTGTTGCTGCCCGTCAGCCTCGGTCCGGCCGCGGCCCGGCGGATGAGTGGATTCGACGCGCCAATGAATGCCGCTCACGCCCGGTTGATGCCCGGCCGCCACTGGTACCTGTGGATCCTCGCGACCGACCCGGCCCACCAGGGCAAGGGGGTCGGCCGGGCCCTGCTGGAGGACGGGCTGACCCGGGCCGACGCCGACGGGCTGCCCGTCTACCTCGAGACGCTGCAGGAGTCCAACGTCCGCTACTACACGAAGTTCGGGTTCGAGATCGTCGAAGAGATCCCGCTCGAAGCCGGGCTCCGGGCGTGGGCGATGGTGCGCCAGCCAGGTGGGAGCGGTCCCGGCTGAATCTAGGCGAGCCAACGTCGTCGCCGATCAGCGGCGACCGGCGACCCGTGACTCCGAGCGCTCCCGGGCGGCGATGATGTCGTCGGCGTCGGTGCTGTAGGCGAGGTCCCGGCTGGACTCCATCTCGGCGAGCCGCTCGCGCAGGGACGCGCTCATGGCGTCCCAGGCGTCGCTGCCGAGCGTCAACCGGCGCGGGGCGGGGGTGATGTCGACGGAATCGACGATCGCCCGCGCCACCTTGCGCGGGTCGCCGGGGGCCATCTGCTGGGCCGCCCGGCCGTCGATGTCGCCCGCCGCCAGCTCCCGGAAGTGCCGCATCACCCCGTCGTAGACCTCCAGCTCGTCGCCGAAGACCATGCTGCCGCCGACGAACTCGGTCCGGGCCCGGCCCGGCTCGACGATCGTCACCTCGATGCCGAACGGCGCCAGCTCGGGAACCAGGCTCTCGTAGAACCCCTCGATGCCCCACTTGGTCGCGTGGTAGAGGCTCAGGCCGGGCGACGAGTGCTGCCCGCCCCATGATCCGACCTGGATCAGGCGTCCGCCGCCCTGCTCGCGGAGGCGCGGGATCGCCGCCCGGCCGACCTGGATGGCACCGGTCAGGTTGGTCGCGATCTGATGGTCGATCTGCCGGTCGCTGAGTTCCTCGGCGGCGCCGGCCAGACCGTAGCCGGCGTTGCTGATCACGACATCGATCCGGCCGAGCGTGTCAAAGGCGTCGTTGACGACCTGCCGGACCTGGTCTGTGTTGGTCACGTCCAGCTCGCCAACCCAGAGCTGGTCGCCGTAGCGATCGGCCAGTCCGGACAGCGCCCGGGGTCGCCGGGCCGTCGCCGCGACGCGATCGCCCCGGGCGAGGAGCAGTTCCGTCATCTGCCGGCCGAAGCCGGACGACGTGCCGGTGATGAACCAGGTGCGTGCGGCCATGCGTCTCGTCCTCATGAAGGGGGGCCGGTCCGGTCGGACCGGGCGGGCGGGCGCGTCGTCGCTCATCCCGGCAGGGCAACCTGCCGGGACGGGCCGCTATGATGTGACATTGCGAATCAATGAGCAACTTTGTGCAGAGGTTCACGCGTAACCGCCATCGGCGCTGTCGTTCCCGGGTCTTCAGCTGTCGCATCGTCCGTCTCACCCGGATACCCGGAGGATCGGCGATGATGCCCGCGCCCGGAGAATCGGGCTGGTTCGGCGATGATGTCGAACCGATGGGTATCAGCCGCCCCTCCCGGGTCACGCGGGCGTGCGGGAGGAAGTGCTGACCATGACGACCCCATCACCCGACGTCCATGACCGGCGACCGCTGATCACGCTGCTCGTCGCCAACACCATCTCGCAGTTGGGCAACAGCTTCGCGTTCCTGGCGATCCCGTGGTTCGTCCTCGCGACGACCGACAGCGCCGCCCAGGTCGGGCTGACCGTCGCGGTCGTCTCCGTCCCGGCGATCGTCGTCGGGCTGCTCGGTGGCGCCGTCGTCGACCGGCTCGGCTACCGCCAGACGAGCATCGTGTCGGACATCGCGTCCGGCGTGACGACGCTGCTGATCCCGCTGCTGTACTTCACGGTCGGGTTGCCATTCTGGGGGCTGCTCACCCTCGTCTTCCTCGGCGCCATCCTTGACGGGCCAGGCAACACCGCCCGGGCCGCCCTTTACCCGGACCTGATCGCCCGTTCCGGCATGGCGATGGACCGGGCCAATGCCGCGTTCTCGACGACGAGCCGCGTCGCGGGCGTCCTCGGACCACCACTCGCCGGTGTGCTGATCGCCGTCGTCGGCCCGGCAAACCTGCTCTGGGTGAATGCGGCGTCCTTCGCGATCTCGGCGCTGCTGGTCCGGCTTCGGGTACCGGATGCCGCGCCGGCGACGGAACCCCGATCCGGCGGCGGGATCCAGGGTTACGTCGCCGACGTCCGGGAAGGGTTCCGCTTTCTCCGGCATGATGGGCTGCTGCTCGGGATTACGCTGTCCCTGGCGCTCGGCGTGCTCATCGCCGAGCCGTTCTACGGGGTGATCCTGCCGGTCTACGCCAATGAAGTCCTGGACAGCCCGGCCCAGCTTGGCCTGATCTTCGCCGGTCTCGGGGCCGGGTCGATCATCGGCAACCTGGTCTTCGTGGCGATCGCCAGGCGGGTTTCCCGTCGGACGATCTATTACGGCGGGTTCCTCGTCCGGGCACTGTGCCTGGCCGTGATGCTCACGATGCCGCCGTGGTGGGTGATCGCCGGGGCGATCGTGATCGGCGCGATCGCATTCGAGCCGATCAATCCGACGCTGATGGCCATCCGCCAGGAGCGGGTCCCGGCCGGGATGCGTGGGCGGGTGTTCGGGGCGATGGGCGCACTGGGGATGATGGCCCAGCCGGTCGGGTTGCTGGGCTACGGGTTCCTTCTCGAGGCGATGGCGATCGATGGCGCGCTACGGATCTTCGTCCTGCTCAACCTCGCACTGCCGGTTGCCCTCCTGCTGATCCGCGCGCTTCGCCGGATGGACGAGCGCCCTGCTCAGCCGGCCTAACAGGAGCGCTGGGGGAGCTTGCGCCCGTACAGCTACGGCTGTGGACCAGGCTGGACCGCCACGAGGGCAGGACCGGCGAACGGCTCGGGCTGCGGCGAGCGCGTCGCTCCTCGCTGGGCGGCCGCACCGGCGATGACGACCAGTAGGATGCCGGCAATCTGGAGCGGCGAGATGAACTGGTGGAGGACGACGACACCGAGGAGAACGCCCATCGTGGGTTCCAGTGCCATCAGCGTTCCAAACGCCAGGGACGTCATCCGGCGCAGGGCAAGCAGCTCCAGGGCGAACGGCAGGACCGGCAGCAGCAGAGCCAGGCCGGCCGCCGCCGCGAGGATCGACCAGGACAGATGCCCTGCCGCCTGCGGGATGCCGATGACCGCGGCTGCGGCGGCGGCGATCGGTATCGTGATCGAGAGTGACCCGATCCCCTCGAACCGGTCGCCGATCGTCTGGGTCAGCAGGATGTAGACACCCCAGCCGACGGCCGCCAGCCCGGCGAACGCGACTCCGGCCAGGTTGACCTCGCCGTGCCACGGCTCTGTCAGCACGACGACTCCGGACAGCGCGAGCGCCGGCCAGGCCAGCATGCGAACGTGACCACTGCGGAGCGCGGCGACGGTCAGCGGTCCGAGGAAGTCGATCGCGACCGCCGTCCCGAGCGGGATGCGCTCGATCGCGGCCAGGAAGGCGATGGTCATCAGTCCGGTCGTGACCCCGAGACCGATCAGCGGGAGGACGTCACGCTTCCGGATCGTCCGGAGAGGTGGACGGACCAAGGCCAGGAAGATCAACGCGCCCATGCTGAGCCGTAACCATGCCGTTCCGGCGGGACCGATCGACGAGATCAGGTCGACCGAGAGGGCCGAGCCCAGCTGGACACAGAGCATGGCAGCGACCGCCATGCTCCACGGTGGGACGCCGGCCGCGCCGAAGATGCGTGGGGATGACATGATCAGTTACCCGCTCCCTGGCCCGCGCCGCGGGACATCAGGCGCCGATCGGCCCGCACGTCCGACCCCAGGCGCGACAGGTGGACGACCAGGTCGTCGGTCGCGGCAGAGAGGGCCACATCCGTCACCGGATCGAGCGCGTCGAGGATGAACAGTGCGGCGGTCGTGGCGTCGTTGAGCTGGGTCCGGCGTGCCTGGCGCCAGTTCCACCGCCGGCAGGTCACGCCAGCGTCGTCGCACCACACCACTTCGCCTGGTTCCGGGTGTTCGATCACGACGTCGCCACCGGCCGTCGTGTCGAACGTCTCATGACCAGCCGCGCGAATCAGTCGCGGGCCGCCGGCATACCGGGTCAGATCTTCTCCACCCAGCGGTATCTGGTGAAGGACGGAGACGGCGTTGTAGACGTCGGTGAGCCGGTTGACGCGGGGCAGCCCGCTGCCTGCCCGGCGGAGCAGCGCTTCCAGGCTGTTGCGCGTTCGCTGCGGCTTGGCCCCGAAAGCCCGGTAGGCATCCCGCCAGGCGGCAACGTGGGGCAGTTGATCGACGGGCTGATCGGCGAGCGCCGCTCCAGCCGCCGCCTCGGCGGTCACGAGCAGGGCGTCAGTCTCCGCATCGGACGGGCCCGGGACGATACCCGTGACGACCAGCAGCATGGAGCGGTAATCCGGTCGGAGGGCAAAGACGGCATCGTCGATCGAGGCACTCGCGAGAAACGCCTCGCTGGCAGGACGGTCAGCCACGGGACACCTCCGGTCGATTCGCTGTATCGACGCCGGGTTCGAAGACGATCATGGTGTAGTGGGTCGGGGTGGCGCCCCGGTTGGCGTAGGCATGGTCCGTCTCTGCCGTGAAGCTGACGGCATCGCCGGCCTCGAGAACAATGGACCGCTCGCCGATCCGGATGGTCAGCGAGCCCTCGCGGACCTGGAGGAGCTCCTGCGTCCCGGGCGTATGCGCCTCGCTGCGATACTCGTCGCCGGGCACCAGGGTCCACTCCCAGAGTTCGACGATGTCCGGCGGGGTGGTCCCGGTGACGAGTACCCCACGGCTACCTTCCGCGCCGCTCCACAGTGTGGCGCCCTCGCCGCGGCGGGTGATCCGGACGGGATCCGGACGGGGCGGCTCGACCAGTGCCGGCAGGCCAATCCCGAGGGCGGCGCTGATCCGCAGCAGGGTTCCGACACTGGGGTTGGCGACGCCCTGCTCGACGTTGATCAGCATCCGGCGGCTGACTCCGGTTGCCTCAGCGAGCTGGTCGAGCGTCCAGCTCCGGGCAATCCGTCCGCGGCGGACCCGGCCACCGATCGCCGCGGCCAGTGTGATGGCGTCCTGGTCATCAGGGGCACTATCTTGCACCATGATCGTCCTGACATGATCGTTCCGATCGCGATCGACCGTAGCGTTGTTGGCCCGTTCTATCGATTGGCCATCAGGACGGCTGGCTCCCGGGACTGAGGGTCATGGGATCTCGGCTTGCCCTGCTTGCAGGAAGGGGGTGTTACGCACCCGTCCTGAGGGTGATGGCGAGATAGTGCACTATATTGCTCTGCGATGTCCAGTGCGATCCAGGGGCTGGTCAGCCGGTGACAGGGAACCAGGGCCGGGCAGCGGCGATGCTGTCCCGTGCATAGTCCTCGGGCGACGCGTGGAGCGGACGCCAGATGGCGGTCGCCTGCGCCAGTTGCGGGATGTGGCCCGCGAACGTCTCGAAGGTCACGATCCCGTCGTAGCCGCCCGCGGTCAGCGTTCCAGCGAGCGCCCGCCACGGGATGTGGCCCGTGCCGACCGGGCCGCGGTCGTTGCCGGAGAAGTGGACGTGGGCGACGTGCGGCAGCGCCGATCGCAGGGCCGCGACCGGGTCCCGCTCCTCGATGTTCTGATGGAACGTGTCGGACAGCAGCCCGACGGTGGGATGATCGACGCGGCGGACAAGGTCGACGCCGTCGGCCAGGGTGTTGAGGAACCCCGTCTCGAAGCGGTTGAGCGGTTCGACCGCCAGCCGGACCCCGGCACGCCGGGCCTCCGGCGCCAGTTCGCGCAGCGCCGCGACACAGGTCTCGCGCTCGGCGTCGGTCGGTGCGTGGCGGTGCTGCCCAACGGGGGCGTAGAGCGGGCCGCAGAGCACCGTAGCTCCGATCGCCTCGCAGGCCGCGATGCACTCCCGGAGAAAGGCCAGACCAGCCGGCACGCCCGCCGGGTCGACCAGCGACGCGCCGTCCGGTAGCGCCGTCGAAGCCGTCAGGGCCAACTCTGACTGCTCCGCTGCCGCCCGCACGTCCGCCGTATCGATCGTGTCCGGTGCCAGGATGGGTAGCTCAACCGCGCCATACCCCAGAGACCGCAGCTCCTCGAACCGGGTCAGCGTCTCAGGACTGACTTCCGCGCCCCACGCCATGGTGTTGATCCCGAGTCGCATCCGGCTCCCATCGACTCCAGCGGTCACCCATCAGTCCCGGACTCCAGCACGTCAGCCTCCAGTGAGGTGACGATCTCGTGGGGATCGGTCCGCATCGTCGCATGGTGCCAGATCCGTCCGACTGTCGGTGTCGGGGGGTGTGCCGGCGCGTACCGGCACCCGCCCGGGACGGTGGGTCAGCGGCGCGCCACCGGGGTCGCCGCGAGGGGCGTCGCGGCCATCGGGGTCGCCGGGAGGCCGACCGGATCGAGCGCGGCGGGGACGGGCAGCGGCGCGAGGCACGTGCCAGCCTCCCTGCACGCGGCCACCCCGGCGGCCAGCTCACCCATCGCGGCCAGCGTCGTTTCCCGGGTCGGGCCGCTCACCGAGACGCGGAGCGAGGTAGCTCCGTCCCGCCAGATGGCCGTGGCGACGTGGATCCGGGTATCCGGCACCGCCCGGACCCAGGCGGCAACCGGATCGCCGGCGCCGATCAACTCGATGGGTTCGGCGCCGGCCGGGATGAGACCGGCCTGGAACGCGATCGCCTGCTCGTCGCCGGCGAATGTGATCAGCTCCGCGGCGAATGCCCCGTCGCCGGGAGAGCTCAGGTCCTGGTCGACGCGGTACCACGAGACGATCCCCTGCTCCTGCCAGTCGGCGACCGACTCCGCCCGCTGGGCCGGCGTGAATCCCTCGAACGCTTCGATTCCCTCCCCGTCCCGCAGCACGTACCCGTCATGGACGGTGAGCACCGCGTCATCGGGCAGCCGGGGCGTCATCAGCGACAGGCCGGTCGCCGGTGGTGTGCCCGTCGCTACCAGCCGATCCACGGCGGGCTGGACGAGGACCTGGGCGACGAGCGCCTCGTCGCCCAGGAGCGGGCCACCCTCCTCCGGGGCAACTTCGATGGCGAGCAGGATCGCGCCTACCCGCACCGTCAGGGTCGTGGAGAGGACGCTGTCGCCGGGCTTGCTCGAAAGCAGGGCCAAATCAGTCCCAGAGATGTCCCGGGGCTCGCCGTCCCCCGCGAGGACCGTGATCGCTGCCTCCGCGCTGGCGTCGTCGACGAACTGGGTCGCCGTGGTCCAGATGGTGGTGGAACCCTGGTCCGTCCCGGTTGCAGCGGAGTACCAGGTCAGCTCGTAGGAACCCAGCACCGGCGACTGGGCCAGACCGGCGCGGCGCTCGGCACGGGTCAACTCGTCCTGCCGGATCGCCCGGCCGTCGGCCAGCCAGGCGGCGCGGTCCAGCCACCGCCCGCCGGCGGTCCGGAAGGGTGGTAATCCGGCTGCCTCGAAGTCGCCGGCTCGAGGAATGATCGCGGCGAGGTCGGCTGGCCCGGCGGTGGCGATGGCCGGTTCAGGGGACGAGGCAGGCGAGGCCCACGAGAGGAGCGGCCGTACCGCTCCGGCCATCACCGCGCCGAGCAGGGCCACGGCGAGGATGAACCGGAGAAGCGGGACCGGACGGGCAAGGGGGGCGATCCGGATAGGCATGACGACCTCCGGGGACCGGGAGACGGTCCCTTCACAGGTCGAGACGTCCGACACGGGTCATCCGTTCCGCCGATCGCTCCTCCGATACGACCTGTCCGGGACAATCCGTGCCGGTGCCTCACCGTTGCGTCCGACGTGGGGTGTGCCGGGGAGATCAGCCGTTGGCGCGGATGCGATCGATGATCTGGCGGAACAGGCGCAGGTCGTGGAGCGAGTCCTCCAGCGTGGTCTTCGGCACGGCGCTTCCGTGCAGGACATCGTGGACGTGGACCAGCTCGCGGGTGTACGGGTCGGTGTAGCCGGGCAGGATCTGCTCCCGGTGATAGGCCGTTCCTTCGGTCCGCTCGACCGTCAGCGTCGTCGGGAGGTGACGGATGTACGGCGTGTCGTACTCCACCGTCATCGTGCCGGTCTCGCCGTAGACGGCGATGTGGGCGTCGAAGCGCACCTGCCGGTCTCCTCCCATCTCGAAGGTGACGCGGTAGTCATCGACGGCGAAGATCGCCGCCACGTACTCGCCATTCAGCCAGGCGTCGGCCCCGACGACATGGTTCGGGACGCCGATCAGCTCGCGCATCGCCGAGAGGTCATGCGACCCCAGCCCGCAGAGCAGCCGGTAGGCGCGGACCAGATCGGTCGGGGTCTCCCCGAGAGCCGTCGCGACCTGCGTTCGGGCGCGCTCGCCCCGGTCCCGCTTCTGGTCGTCAGTGAGATCGTCGAAGCGCAGGACCTGCTCGACCTGCTCGATGAACTGCCGGTTCTGGCCAATGATGTCGCGGACACGGGCGTAGCGGATCGGGCCCAGCTCGGGCAGCCGGTCCTTCATCAGCGTGAAGGCGTCGGCGAACCGGCGCATGTAGCCGACGATAGCGTGGCGACCGCTGGCATCGCGGGCGGCGATGATCCGCTCCACGTCCGGGATGGTCAGCGCGACGGGCTTCTCGATCAGGACGTGCTTGCCGGCCTCCAGCGCCGCGACGGCCTGATCGGCGTGGTACTCGTCGCTGGTCAGGACGAAGACGAGGTCGACGTCGTCGCGGCCGACCAGCTCGCCGGCATCGGTGTGGCGGGCGTCGGTGGGCAGGTGGAGCCGGTCGCCGATGGCAGCGACGAGCCCGGGTGAGACGTCGGCGATGGCGGTGATGGTGAACCGGTCCTCGAGGTGGGCGAGGACCGGGATATGGGTGACCTGCGCGACCTCGCCGAGACCAACGAGGCCGACGCGGACGGGCCGGGGCGAAGACTGCTGCACGGGGGACTCCTGCGTCATGCCGTCGGGTGAGCGACCAGCATCATACGGAGTCCGCCCCGGCAGCGCGACCCGTTATTCGCCCGTCTCGCCGTCGATCGATTCGCGGATCAGGTCGGCATGACCATTGTGTCGGGCGTATTCCTCGATCATGTGGACGATGATCCAGCGCAGACTGGGCAGCTCATGGCCCGGCGCGTCGGCCCGGGCAATCTGGCCGAGGTCACCTTCGGCCAGCGCCTCGTCGACGACCCGCCGGGACCGCTCGACCGACGCCTCCCACAGCGTGCGGAGCTGCTCCGGCGTATCCGTCGCGGCGGAGTGCCATTCCCAGTCGCGGTCCTCATCCCAGGGTGCGCTGGCCCACGGCTCCGGGCGCGGCCGCCCCATCATCGTCTCGGTGAACCAGTCGTCCTCGACGTAGGCGAGGTGCTTGAGCATGCCGCCGAGCGTCATCGACGACGCCGCGACGCGGACGCCGAGCCCGATGGCGTCCAGTCCACGCGTCTTCCAGGCGAACGTCGCCCGCTGGTAGTCGAGGAACCCCAGCAGGGTGGCCGTCTCGTCCCCGCGACTGGGCGGTTCCGGTCGACCGTGCTCGTCGACGTCATGGGCAGGTGTGGCAGTCATCCTCTCGTCCCTGCCTCTAGCGACACCATGTACCGGTCCCAGTAACCAGCCGCCGGTTCGGTCTGCTCGACGACATCGACCCAGAGGCCCGACGGGTCGCGGAACCCGAAGCGGCGCTGGCCAAACGGCTCGTCGGTCAGCGGGTACGCGATCGCCAGACCGGTCGCGACCAGTTCACCATGGGCGGCGGCGGCATCCTCGACCTGGAGCTCAAAGCACATCCCGGTGCCGGTGAAGGCTTCCGGTCCCGGCGGCGCGGACGGGTGATCCGGGGACATGAAGGCGATCGAGCCGGAACCATCGGCCGTCGTCAGCCAGGTGAACCAGGTGCTGTCGAAGGCGGCGGCGAATCCCAGGTGATCCTGCCAGAAGTCGCGGCAGGCGTCCTTGTGGTCGGTGACGATGATCGGATACCGGTCGGTCAGGCGCATCGATCGCTCCCGGTGATGGCGGTGGGCATCGACTGAAACCCGGGTCAAGTATGGGCGGGGCGGGGGACAGCCGGCGTCCTGATTGCCGAGCGGGACGCGGGAACAGCGAGAGGGGGCGGTCCGGAGATCCGGACCGCCCCCTCTCGGGCCCTGTGACCTGTGATGTACCAGCCGGACTAGTTCCGGGCCGGGCGCTCGTTCTGCGGCTTGCCGAGGACGGCGCCGGCGATCAGGAAGGAGCCATCCTCGGTCCGCGCGAAGGAGATCGTGTCCGTCGCGACCTGGCTGGTCCCGGGGACGGTGTGCCGGACCTGGGCCCGGACATCGCCGGTGCGCAGGACGACGACGTCACGGACCTCGTTGATGGTGAACTGGTTGTCGCCCTCGAGCGGGACCGGGGCGGCGGAGAGGATGTCGATCAGGTTCTCGCCCTCCGCCAGTTCGACGTTGGACAGTGACAGGCCGGTCGCGATCTGCTGGGCGATCAGCCCGTCGGTTTCCAGTGCGGCGGCGGCGAGCAGGTCGCCAGCGTTGACGCAGCCGTACCAGGCGATCAGGGTCGCGGTGATGGCGGCGACCGTGGGCTCGTCGGCTGGGGCGGCGGAGGACGGGATGTTGGTCACCGGATCCCCCTCGGTGATGAGGCTGGTCTCCGGGGTGGCGATCTGGGGACCGGCGTCGATGATCGCCTGGATCTCCTCGACCGTCCGCGGGGTCTCGACGATGCACTGGTCGGCGGTCGGCGTGACCGGGAGCAGTTCCCCGCCGATGTCCGTGCCATCCTGCGCGCCGGCCAGTCCGGGCATGGCGATGACCGCGGCGGCGCCCGCGGCGAAGATGGTCCGGGTGATCCGGCTGCGAGTCGTGGTGGGAGTCATGGCTGAGCCTCCTGGGCGACCGATACGTGGCAATCCGGGTGATGGAGCAGTCGGGCCGTCTGATCAAACCGTGGCAACGGTACTGGTGCCAGCGGGTCCCGGCAAGGCAAAACCGGACCATCGGCTTGTCTGGCCTAAGCCCGCCGGGACAATCCTGTTCTCGTGTCCGCGCGGGCGACGCCGGGATCAGGCGTTGTCGACCTGCGCGATCAGCCGGCCGAGGTGAGCGACGGCTTCCGGGGTGAACGGGTCCAGCCCGACGATCAGGTGGTCGCAGCCGAAGTCGCGGAACTCGACGAACCGGGTGACGATCTCGTCGTCGGAGCCGGTCAGCATCTTGCCACGTCGCCCGGTCGCACCTTCGAGTCCGACGTTGGCTCCGACTGTCTTCACGACCGACTGCGGGTCGCGCCCGACGGCCCGGCAGGCGGCGTCCAGCTTCTCGAAGTTGGGCCGGACGGCCTCGATCTCGTGCTCCCAGCCGGTGTTCCAGGCATCGGCGTACCGGGCGAGGATGTTCAGCATCCGGTCGCCGGACGAGCCGATCAGCAGCGGGGCACCACCGGTGGCCGCGCGCGGGCCGGCGGGCCGGTTGTGGGCATCCGCGGTCCTGACCCAGCGCCCCTCGAAGGTTGATTCGCCCTCACGCAGCATCTGGTGGACGACGTGGATGACCTCCTCGAACCGGCTGACGCGGTGGTCGAAGGGGTAGTCGTACGCGTCGTACTCCGGCCGGTGCCAGCCGGCGCCGAGGCCGAGGATGAACTTGCCGTTCGACGCGGCGTCCAGCGTCTCGGTCATGCGGGCCAGCAGGCCGGGATTGCGGAAGGTAGCGCAAGCGACCAGCGGACCATAGGCAATCGGCAGGTCGCGGGTGGCGCCAGCCAGGGCGCCCATCAGCGTGAACGCTTCCCAGCAGCCCCGCTCACGGTCCAGATCGGCGGACGCCGGGGAGGAGAAGTGGTCAGCAAACCAGGCGATCTCGACACCGGCGTCGTTGGACGCGCGGACGAGCTCGAGGATCCGGTCGAAGGTCGGCGCCTCCATGCCACCCATGTGGCTGGCCTCACCGAGCGGGACCATCGCGCCGAAGCTCATCTTCCGCTTCGACTCGGGCCAGCGGTTATGGGCGGTAGTCTGCGCGACGAGGGTGCTGGCGTCCGGGAACGAATCAGCCATGGGGTGGTCCTCTCTGGCGACTGGATGGCGGCGTCGGTAGTCACTGAGCCGTGCAAGGGCAGTGCCCCGCCGAAGGGGCGGGTCGGGATCGTAGCGCAGCCGGGCCCGGGCCGGGGCGATGGCGCCAGCGACCGTACCGGCCGACCGTTCCTGCGAGGTGCGGCCGGGGGCCGTCGATGGTCGTGCGTCGCGAATGGGTAAGACTACCCATCCCGTCCGGACAATCGATCGCTAGTCTGGGGAACGCCCTGTCCGGAACGAGTTCGACCAGCGTGGGATGACGCGAGATGTAGGCGTCACCCTGCGGGTATGGCGTGCCGCGAGGGGCGATGGCTGGGATGTCCCGGTCGATGTGTGTGGACCGGATCGGGGTGGTCCGGTGGGAACTATGTGGGAAGGCGCATGGGCGCCAGGAGTAGTCGGGTCATGCATCGTCTGTCTGTCGGACCTGGTCGTCACGTCGTCGTCGCACTCGTTCTCGCCATGCTGACCGCGGTGGTCGCTGGCATCGTTCCGGCCGCCGCCGGGTCTGCAGGAGGTAATGCACTGACATTCCGGTTCGACACGTGCAAGCCGGGAGGCGTCGACTGCACGCCCTACGCGAACACGGACGCCCGGATCATGGACCTCTCCACGGGAGTGGAAACCTACGTCGTCAACGACGCCAACGGCTGGGTCACCTTCGGGCACCTCGAGGATGGCAGCTACGCTTTCTCGACGCCCGCGGTGCAGCAGGAGTCGATCACGACCAGCTGCACCGATGCCTACGGCGTCCCGGTGGCCTCGTGGATGGGGGAGAACGGTCCGACCGTCACCCTGTCCAACTACGCCTCGGTGACCTGCGTCGGACAGATGATCCCGAAGGGCAGCGGCGGCGCCCCCGATGGGCCGACCAACTCGCTGACCTTCCGGTCGATCATCTGCCCTGAGGGGGCGGACATCTGCACGCCGTACAGTCCTGCCGATGCGCGGTTCATGCCGCTCGCGACCGGGGTGGAAACGTTCGGCGCTGCGGGGGCCGAGGGGTGGTCGGAGTACCCGGGGCTGGCTGATGGCGAGTACGCGTTCTCCAATCCCTCGGTCGCCCAGAAGTCGTCGTCCGTCCTGTGCACGGACGCCACCGACGCGACCGTTCCGAGCTGGGAGGGGTGGGCCGGTCCGACCGTCGCCCTGGCCGGTGGGATCGACGTGACCTGCACCATCACGCTGGTCCCGTTTGGCCCTGGTGCTCCCACTGATACGTCCGGCAGCGTGGAGCCCTCCGCCTCCGCCTCTGCCACGCCGGACAGTCTGCCGGTTTCCGTGTCGATCACGATCCTGGAGTGCCCCGCCGGCTACGCCGGCTCCGACTACTCGGCCGACTGTGGTAACCCGGTCGACGCCAGCCGCTACACCGGCAAGCTCGCATGGGGCACGATCCCGAACAACTTCCATGTTCTCGACGCCGCCTTCAACGACTACGGCCATGCGGCCTTCGACGGGCTGGAGCCGGACACGTACTCGGTCCACGCGGCATCGACGAGCGCCACGCTGGTCAGTGTGGCCTGTGAGGTGTTCGCCGGGATCAACGACGAGGGCACCCGGATCAGCCCGTCCCTCGGCTCGGCTGGCTACGAAGTCACCGTTGGGGTCGACGGAGCCGCGAACTGCTACTTCTCCATGATCCCGACCGGGACCAGCACCGTCCCGGAAGAGGAGACTCCGGCCGATGATGTCCCGGCGGAGGACAGCGCCGCGGATGAGGCCCCGGTGGTGGACAGCACCACGGATGAGGCACCTGTGGTGGACAGCCAGGCTCCGGCGGATGCCGGGACGGTGTCCGTCGAGCAGGACGCCCCGGTCGCTGGTGGGGTAGCTGCCGCGCCGGCAGATGCCACGACCGGGACCAGCGCCGCCGCTCCCACCCGGCTGCCGAACACGGGCAGCGGGGCCAGAGGGACGGAGCTGGATCTCACCAACTGGATCATCGCGACGGTCATCGGCGCGGTGCTGACGGTTGGCGCCGGCACGGTCGTGGGCCGCGCCGGCCGGTCCTGATCGCGCCTGCCGGCCCGACGGGTCGGTAGGTAGCTTCGGTCCCCGATGAATGACGCGCCCGGGCGACACAGCCCGGGCGCGTCTCATTGATTGGGAAAGATCGACTCACGCGGGCCGTGACGCTCCCCGGTGTTCATTCCTTGAGAGAACGCCCAGCCGGCCACCATGTGTTGGCCCCCGACCATCCACGTGTGGAGGCGCGGATGGAATACGTCCGCTTCGTCCTCCAGGCGCGGTAACCGGGCAGGAGATCCCGGCCGATGGGGCGGATGGGATCGCGGATTGCGTACCGGGCGGTGATCGAGCCGGCCACATGCGGTCGGCTTCGTCCCCAGCCCCGGAGGGACTCCCATGCTCGGAAGCATCATTCGCCTGATCTTCTGCTTCGTCCTCCCGCCGCTGGCCGTGTTCCTGAAGCGCGGCTTCGGCATCGCGTTCCTGTTCAGCGTGCTCCTGACGATCGCCGTCTGGGTGCCGGGTGTGATCTACGCGCTGTACGTGAACTTCCTGTCGCCGAAGAACTAGCCAGGCCCCCGACCCCGTATCAGGACGGCCGGAACAACGAGCGCCCCGTGTCTATACAGGGACACGGGGCGCTCTGTGCTGGATCGGATGCCGGCGGGCCGATCAGGCGGTGGCGACGGGCGGGGTGGCGCGGTCGGTCTTGCCGTCGCGCTCCAGCTGGCCCAGGTGGTACTCGACGTACCAGGTGCCGAGCGGGATGACGCTGCCGATCAGGGCGATGATCCCGGTCCGCATCGACCAGCCGTGCGCCCGCCACATGGCGATGGCGACGACGACGTAAGCGATGAACAGCCAGCCATGGATCATGCCCGGGATGGCGACGGCCTCATCGTGGCCGAGGACCCACTTGAAGAACATCGCGACCAGCAGCGCCAGCCAGGAGAACCCCTCGGCGATGGCGACGACCTTGAACACGTTGCGCAGCACGGACGGACTTCTCCTGCGATGGTGCGGATGACGCACGGGGATCGGTGATGACGGGCTCGGGTGATGTGCCAACGATACCCCACCGGCCCGGCGACGCCTGTCGGGAAAACCCTGTGATCTCATCCCGGACCGATCAGCCGCCGGGTGATCCGGTCACCGCGCCATCTCCGTCCGCGCGATCGATTGCGGGCGTCCCGATGTCGCCGCGTCCTGGACGGCCCGCAGCACCCGGAGGCCAAACAGCGCGTCGTTACCCGCCAGCGTCTCGCTGGGCTCCCCCCGGAGCATCGCCGCGAAGGCGACGAGGGGGCGCTGGTGGCAGAACACTGCCGGGACGCCGAGCGTCCGGGTGTCCTCGTGGGGTTGTCCGTCGCGGTCAGTCATGACGGTGACGCGCCCGTCGCCTTGCCAGTCCAGCCAGTCCCAGCGGACGGCGCTGCGGGTGCCCTCGATCTCGACGACCTGCCGCTCCGTGCCGTGGATTGCGGCGGCGCGCTCGTACGCGACCGGCACGCGCTGGCCGTCGGCGCGGTGGAAGACCAGTGCGGCTCCGACGTGCTGGTCGGTGTCGAAGACGGTCCCCGGTGGCAGATCCAGCGCCGTCTCCGGGTTGGCGCTGAACGCCGACATCACATCGACCGAGACCGGCCGGAGCACGTGGATCAGGGTGCTGAGGTCGTAGCAGCCCCAGTCCATCAGCACGCCGCCACCACTGCGGCTGCTGTTCAGGAACCAGCTCGTATCCGGCAGGTATTCGATCCCCGTCCGGGCGCGGCGGACGCGATGAACGAACGTCGCGCTCGTCAGGGGCCCGAGCTCGCCGGCGGTGATCAGGTCGCGGACGGCGACGTTGGCCGGCAGCCCGAGAAAGCGGTTGCTGCACTCGGCCAGGACCCGGCCGGCCCGCTCCGCCGCGGCGACCATCTCCTCCGCCTCGTCGACGTCCATCGCGAGCGGTTTCTCGCAGAGCACATGGCGCCCGGACGCCAGCGCCTGCAGCGTCAGCGCGCGGTGGGTGAATGGCGGCGTCGCGACGATGACGACGTCGCCGGGCTGAGCCGGCTCAGCCAGCAGCTCGGCGGCATCGGCGACGACGCGGATGCCGGGGAACCGCTCCAGGAATCCCTCGCGGGCGGTGGGGGAAGGATCGGCCACGGCCAGCGCGATCTCACCGGCGTTGGGCAGGTGACCAATCGCGGCGGCGTGCTCGCGGGCGATCATGCCGGCGCCGATGAGCGTGATGCGGCGGACGGTCTCGGGGTGGGGCACGGTCATGGCGGTGGTCCTTCATCGGCGTCCCGGGCGACCGTCATGGTCACCCTGTCTGTGTCGCCACCGATGATGCCACCACGGACCGGGGCGTGAGGTCGCGCTACTCCAGGTTGATCCGGCGCAAACGGCGCGTCGCCAGCAGGATGCAGACAACCGTCGTAACCGCCGCGACGATCAGCGCCGACCCGAGCTGGAACGGGTTGTCGATCCGGACGTCCGGGTTGTCGACCAGGCGGGTGAAGATCGACTGGACGTACTGCTTGACGCTGATCAGCCGGATGCCGGACAGGTAGCGGCCGAGGATGCTCTCCCAGACGAAGGCGTAGAAGATGCCGGCCAGCAGCGCCCGCTGGATGTACAGCGAGAGCAGCAGGAAGATCGAGCCGAACATCACGACCCCGACGGCTCCCGCCGCCAGTGCCGGCCAGATCGCCGTCGTCAGCTCCGGGATCCGGTCGGCGAAGCGCGGGTCGGCGGCGTAGCGCTGCTCGGTGGCATTGCCGTCCGAGAACGCCAGGATCACCGACGTCGCCACCTGCCCGAACAGGACGACCGGGATGCCGACGACGATCACGCCCAGCCATTTCTCCAGCACGATCCGCAGTCGCGACACCGGCTTGAGCGTCAGGTACGGCAGCGTGCGGTCCTCCAGCTCGTTGCCGAAGGCGCTGGTCGCCAGGATCAGTACCGCGATCGGCAGCACCGTCGGCGCGAACAGTTCGAGGAACTGGCCCGTGTAGGTCTCGAACCGGGTGCCGTTCGGGCTGAGCAGGTAGATCAGGGCGAACGCCGCCGGGATCAGCCCGATCAGCCCGGACACGCGAACGGCGCGGCCATCGAGGAACTGCCGCACGGTCAGCGTCGTGATCGGCAGGGGGCGGAAGAACACCGTCGAAAGCGCCGTCACCATGGTCGTCGTCCTCTCGTCACGGGGAGGCTGCTGGAGGGGCGATTCACCATCACCGTTCCACCAGGTAGGCGAACACGGAATTCAGGGAATCGTCGGCCGGCTGGATCTCGTAGAGCCGGATATCGTGGCGCTGCGCGAGGCGCGTCACGGCGTCGTAGAACGACCGGGCCTCGCCCGTCTGCGCCACGATCCGGCCGTCCGCGTCGACCTCGACCGAGACCGTCGACGGCTCGCCGATCAGCGCCGCCGCCAGCCGGCGCGGGTCTCCGGCCCGGATCCGGACCAGGTGGGGTCGCGTGTCGATCCGGTCGCGGATCGTGCGGTAGTCGCCGGCCGCCGCCAGCTTGCCGTTGACGATCACGACGATGTTGCCGGCGAACCGCTCGACCTCTTCCAGGACGTGGCTGGAAACCAGCACCGTCCGGCCGGAGTCACCGATCCGCTGGATCAGCTCGATGAGATTGGCCCGCTGGACCGGGTCGGTGCCGTTGAGCGGCTCATCCATCAGCAGGACCTGCGGGTCGTGGACCAGTGCCGCCGCGACCTTGATCCGCTGGCGCATCCCCTTGGAGAAGCCCTTGAGCCGCCGGTCGGCGGCGTCGCGCATCTCGACCAGGCCGAGCGCCCACTCTGTCGCGCCGTCGAGGTCCTTTACCCCCTGCAACCGGGCGTTCAGTCGGACGAACTCCCGGCCGGTCAGGAACGGGTAGAGCTCCTCCTGCTCGGGAACGAGGCCGATCCGCCGGTACGTCGACGGCTGGCCACGGACGGGTTCACCGTGAACCGTCACCCGGCCGGACGACGTTCCCAGCAGGCCGGCGATCATCTTGAGCAGCGTACTCTTGCCGGCGCCGTTTGGCCCCAGTAGCGCCGTCACACCCGGGCCGATCCCGAACGAGACGTCGGACACGGCCACCACGTCGCCGTACCACTTGGAGACGCCGTCGACGAGGATCGCGGGCGGGGCGCCGTCGGCGGGAGCGGCGTTCTGGAGGATGTCGGGTTTGGCGGCGCCGGACGGGCGCCGGTCCGGCGGGAGCGTCTTCGGCGCGATCTGGGGCGCGGACGGCGAGGCGGTCATGCGTGGTCCTTCCGGTCTAGGGTCCGGCGGCAGGGCGGGGCGACGGGATCAGCGCTCGGGCAGGTAGCGGGACAGGATCACGCCGACCCCGACGATGACGATCCCGATCAGGAACGCGACGTACCCCTCGACCGGGTAGAACGGGCTGGAACTGACGAAGCCTTCGCCACTCTCGGGGGTTGACCCGCCGGGGAACAGCTGCGTTAGGAATGCATCGATCGTATTGATCGGGCTGAGCAGGATCACCGGGTTCTCCCAGCGCTCCGGCACGACGGCGAGCAGCGTGTTCGCCAGCGTCTCCAGCACGAGGAAGCCGACGATGGTGACGGCCACCGCGATCGCCTTGCGGCCGGTAAAGGCGGCGATCATCAACCCGCCGGCACCGAGGTAGAACGCGATCAGGATGCCGGCCAGGGCGATCCGGAGCAGGTTGGGGAAGTCGTCACCGAGCGATTGCAGCGGCGAGTCGGCCAGGAGGTTGCGACCCAGCCACAGGATGAAGGCGGGGACGAATGAGACCGTCAGCGTGAGTAGCGCCGTCGCCAGCAGCTTGCCCAGCACATAGTCCAGCCGGGTGATCGCCCGGGAGAAGTACAGCGACAGCACGTTCTCGCGCCGGTCGCCGCAGAGCATCTCCGGCGCGATGGTCGCGACGAACACGCCCATCAGCAGGAAGATGACGGTGAAGAAGTCCTCGTAGTCCATGACGTTCTGGCCGGTGAAGCTCTCGATCCCGACCGGGATGATGGCCGTCATCACGGCGCCGACGTAGACGAGGATCGGGATGACCTTGGCCGTCCAGCTCTTCTTCAGGCCCATGGCCCGGCTCATCGAGAACCGGGTCAGCGCCCAGACGGACCCGGCCCGGCCGTGGCGCTCGCCCTCGTAGTGCTGGTAGCCGCGGTCGAAGACCTCGCCGTAGCGCTGGGTCGTCGGCTGGGTCGGGGCCGGAGTGGGCATGGGCTGTGGTGCGGTTGTCATGCCGTGGTCTCCATCTGACGGTTGGCGACAATGCGACACGTTGTGGAGGGGTATGTTCCCGGGGGCGCCGCTCGGCCGGGCTGACGGGCCGGGACTGCGTTGCCGAGGCTAGCCATCCTGACCACCCACCTTTCCCTGCGCCTCCGCCTCGTCGGCCTCGGCCACCCGGCTGAAGTAGATGTCCTCCAGGGAGCGGCTCCGGTTCCGCAGCGAGCGGATCACCGTTCCCGTCTCGACGGCCGTGTCCCGGATCACGTCGAACACGCGGTCATCGTCGTAGCGGACAATCAGTTCCTCCCAGACCCCGGCGCGCTCGGGTCGGCTGACGGTCAGGCCATGGTTGCCGAGCGCCGTGCCGAATGTTTCCGGGTCGCCGTCGATCCGGAGCAGGAGGTTTCCGCCGGACTGATCGGCCAGCCCCCGGATCGACTGGTTGGCCACCAGCCGTCCCCGGTCCAGAATCACGACGTGGTCGCAGGTCCGCTCGATGTCTTCCAGGATGTGGCTGGACATCACGATGCTGATGCCCATCCGGCGACTGATGCGCTGGATCAGGGCAAGCATCTCGTCGCGCCCCTGCGGGTCCATGCCGTTGGTCGGCTCGTCGAGGAAGACCAGCTTCGGGTCATGGACGATCGCCTGGGCCAGCTTGACCCGCTGCTTCATGCCCGTGCTGAAGCCCTTGATCAGCCGGTAGCGCTCCTCGTCCAGCCCGACCTGGTAGAGCACGTCGGCGGCGCGCTGGCGGGCGGCCCGGGTCGGTAACCCGCTCATCTCGCCCATGTGCGCGACGAAGTCGGCCGCCGTGGCGCCGGTCGGGAGGACATCGGATTCCGGCATGTACCCGACCTGCTGCCGGACCCGGATCGCGTCCTTCCGGGAGTCCAGTCCCAGGACCCGGGCGCTGCCCGCCGTGGGAGCGGTCAACCCCAGCAGCAGCCGGATCAGCGTCGTCTTGCCCGCGCCGTTCGCACCGAGCAGCCCGATCGGCCCCGGCGGGACGGCCATCGTCAGCTCCTGGAGCGACACGACCTTGCGCCCGTGCTCCTTCCGCAGCGCGTCGGTCTCGATGATCGGCGCGGCGTTTGCGGCTGGAGCGTGAGCCTCCGGGTGGGGCGACGTGACGGGCGACTCCAGGGGGCGCTGGGGCGGTGCGGTGACCATGGGCGGTCGGGTCCTCTCGTCTGGGCGCGTCCGGACCCCCGGCGGCGTGGGGCCGGGCGTGATGTGACCGGAGTGTAGCGCCGGTCCGCGCCGATCCTGTGACAGGGCGGTGACCCGGATGTGGAGGATCGGCCCGATGCTGGGACAATCGGACGGGCATGTGGCGCACCGCCGCGGGCGGACGGGAGGGGAGACGATGGCAACGCTCGACCTGATCGGTGTCCCCTTCGATGGATTCGGCCGGCCCGGCAACCAGCGCGGTGCCGCGGCTCGACTGCGAACCGCCGGGCTGGGTGACGCCTTTGGTCACCACGAGATCGCCACGAACCGGGACATCGACCTGCCCGTGGGCAACCCGGATCGCGCGCCAGGGTCCGGCATCGTCACTGAGGAAGCCCTGCTCGCCCAGACCGATGCGCTCAACACGCTGGTCGGTGCCGTGCTGGCCAGTGGCCGGTTCCCCGTCGTCTATGGCGGGGACTGCACGTCGCTGCTTGGCTCCATTACCGGGGCCCGGGATGCGCTGGGGGCGATCGCGCTGCTCCACGTCGACGGCCACGAAGACACCATGCCGCTGGATGTCTCGGAAGACGGCGAGGCGGCCAACATGGAGATCGGCCTGCTCCTCGGGCTGACCGGCACGCTGGCGCCGGACCGGCTCCGGGAGCGACTGCCCGCGCTGGGCCGGCCGGGGCTGGCCCTGCTCGGGCAGCGCGACGTCCGGTGGCGACGGCAGTTCAACGTCGGCACCCTGGCCGATCTCGGCGTCTGGTCTCGCCCGCTGGAGGCGATCGTCGCTGACCCCGTCGGCGCCGCCCGCGCCGCCGTGGCTCAGGTCCGGCAGCACGCCGGGGACTGGTGGCTGCACGTCGACCTCGATGTCCTGGACCCGGACGTCTTCCCGTCCCAGGGTGTTCCCGGGGTGGAGGACGAGCCGGGCGGGCTGACGTGGGAGCAGCTGACCGACCTCGTCACGGCGGCGCTCCGCGAGGGCGGTTGCCGCGGGATGAGCATCGTCATCTACGATCCGGACCAGGACCCGGATGGCACCGACGCCTCCCGGATCGTCCGCTTCGTTCGCGACATCGTGCCGGCGCTGGACTGAGACGGATCACCGGCTGGTACCGCCTGGGCGACGATCCTGCTATCACTTCGTTAGCAGGCAACGCCTGAGCCGTCACGATGAGAGGAGACTCCGATGAGTGCGACCACGACCGATGCTGCCACCAACCTGACCGGCGACCGTGAGGTCGTCGATTTCTGGTTTGACTGCTCCTGCCCGTGGGCGTGGATGACATCCCGCTGGGTGCTGGAGGTCGAGAAGGTCCGGCCGATCGAGATCCGCTGGCATGCCATGAGTCTGTCGGTCCTGAACGAGGGCCGGGAGCTGGCCAAGGGGTACCAGGCGCTGATGGACAAGGCGTGGCTGCCCGCCCGCGTCGTCACCGCCGCCCGCATCCTCCATGGCGAGGAGGTCGTCGGGCCGCTCTACACGGCCATCGGTACCCGCATTCACCCGGGAGGCCAGAAGAACTTCCGCGAGGCCGTCGCCGGCGGGCTGGAAGACGTCGGGCTCCCGGCCGACCTGATCCAGTACGGCGACACCGATCAGTACGATGAGCAGCTCCGCACCAGCCACAAGGACGGGATCGACCGCGTCGGACAGGACGTCGGCACGCCGGTGATCGCGGTCGCCGGGACGGCCTTCTTCGGGCCGATCGTCACCCCGGCACCCAAGGGCGAGGCGGCCGGCAAGCTCTGGGACGGCGTGCTCGCCGTCGCCCGCACGCCCGGCTTCTACGAGCTCAAGCGCACCCGCGACGCCCGGCCGTCCTTCGAGTAGCAACCCGGGCGCTGGCCGGTCGGTTACGGGTCAGCGCCCGCGTTGGCGGGCAGAATCGCCGGCGAGCGTTGCCGGTCAACCATGGCCAGTGGCGGGCACCTCGTCGACCGACGAAGGGGACTGGTCGCCATGACCGAACCGGCGGATCTCCTCGAGCGGATTGCCCGAGGGTACGGCCTAGACCTGCCTGTCGACGACGCGACGTCTCACCGCGGCGCGACCGGGACCGTCATCTGTACCGGCGACTACGCCGTCAAGGTCGCCCGTCCCGGTGCGGTCGCTCGCGAGGCGACGATGACCGGTGCCCGGGTGGCGGCTGTAGCGTCGCGGGCTGGTATCGCGACGCCTGCGGTCGTCCTCGTCGATGACCAGCAGATGTACGCCGACATCACCGTCGTCGTGTATCGCCGCGTCCCGGGCGTCCCCGCCGAGGAGGTGGGGCGCCTCGACGCTCGGTTGGGGGCGGCCTGGTACGCCCTCGGCGAGCAGTTGGCGAGGATCCATCAGCTCGGCGATGAGGACGGGCTGGCGAACCTCCGGCGCTTCCAGCAGACACCGGAGCTCGACCCACGCGCCTGGCTCGCGAGCGACGCCATCGTGCCTCATGTTCCCCGGGAGGACCGGGACTGGTTCCGTGCCACCCTGGATCACGTCATGCCACTGGTCATCGCGTCCCACCGGGTCGCGTTCTGTCATGGGGATGTCAACGCGTCCAACATGATCGTCGATGCCCATACCTGCGTGTTCCGTGGCCTGGTGGACTGGTCGGGGGCTGGCTGGCTGGACCCTGCCTGGGACCTGGCGAGGCTCCCGCTGGCCGCTGTTCCCACGGTCCTGGCTGGCTACAGGACGGTAGGCCCGTTCCCGAACGACCACTCCGCGGAAGCCCGGATCCTCGGCGTGCAACTCCAGGCCGCACTCCACCGGGTGCGGGTCGATCCACGAGCCGAACCGGTCGACGCGCTCCAGACCAAGGTGCAATCCGCGAGGGATTTCCGGGACATGTATGTCACGTCGTGGGGTGGATAGGGGTTGGCCCCGGCTCTGCGTCGTCGAGCCCTGTTCCCGAGATGCGGGAACAGGGCTCGACCCTTTCCCTACAGGGAGGATGGACGATGCTGAGCGGCTACGTGGATCGCCTGGATACCGAGGGCAGGTTCGGCTTCATCACCGGACCGAACGGCGAGGAATACTTCTTCCACCAGAGCGCACTGAGCGGGACGGAGTACGAGGAACTGGCCCCCGGCACGCCGGTCGATTTCGATACGGAGGAGCACGCCCAGGGCGATCACCCGGACGAGCACGCCCGGGCGATCAACGTGCGGCTGGGGGCCGACGCCGTTCCGGCGGTCGACAACGAGCAGTTGCCGGTGGAAAAGATCACCGGGATCTCTGAGTGATCTGATCACCACCCGGACTCACTGACGGACGGCCCGGACGGGTGCCCGTCAGGCGGGGACTACGTCCGCAGGACGGGCATTGGTGACGACCATCCGGCTCCGGATCATCCCCGGCAGGCGCCGGTAATCGACGGCGAGGTCCTGGGGTGGCACGTCATAGCGCACCTTGCGGAGCAGGAAGTCGGTCGACACCGCTGTCAGCGCGACGGTGATCCCTTCCCCGGCGCAGCGGTGGCCGACCCAGGCGTCGCCTGCCCCCTGCGGGATGAACGTGTTGGGATCGCCATCCCACGAGCGGAACCGCTCGGGGTCAAACGTGTCCGGGTTGGGCCACGTCCCGGCGTGATGATTGGTCCCGTACAGATCGAGGATCACCCGTTGTCCCTTACGGATCGGGACGCCATTCCATTCGAGGTCGTCGCGGGCGCGGGCGGCCGTGACCGGGAAGAACGGGTAGACGCGTCGGACCTCCTGGACGAAGCGCTCCAGGTCCTGCTCGTCGCCCGCCAGCAGCCGGGCCCGGACGGCCGGATGGTGATGGAGCGCGTGGGCGGCGAACATCACCCAGACGGAAACCGCCACCGTCGGGCGGAGGACGCTGAGCAGATCGGTCGCGGCGGGCCGCGCGTCGAGCAGTGTCCCGTCGAGCTGGCGGTGCATCGCCAGGGTGTGCAGTGCCGTCTGCTCCGGGACCTCGAGGCGGCCCGACCGGACAGCCTCGATATGCTCCATGATCCACTGCTCGGTGACCGCCTTCATGCGCCGGGCGCGAAGGTGCGGCAGCCCGACGACGCCCGCCCCCTCGTACCTGGCGCTCATCTGGTCGGCACGGGTGCTGACCTCGTCCTCGGCCAGCGGCACACCGGCCCAGTCGCAGACCGCCCGGGTGATCACCCATTTCGCCTCGTCGTAGAGCGTCACCCGGTTCCGGCCCGGCCAGCCTGCGGCGCGCATCCTCCAGGCGGCGCGGGTCCGCTCTGCGATCGTCTCGACGCTGTCCCGCGGGACCAACGACATCAGCATCGCCTTCCGGTGGCGGTGGGCCTCATCGTCCAGCCCCTGGACCCCACCCTGCCCCAGCAGCGGGGTCGCGACCACCCGCGGCATCGCGCCCTCGCGGAAGAACTTCGTGGTGTCGGAGTGGAACCGCGCCGCTTCTGGTCCCGTCAGGCAGACGCTCGGCCGGCCCAGCAACCGGACCTGGAAGGCATCGGTGCCAAGCCGGGCGGCTGTCGTGGAGATGTAGAAGTACGGGTCGCGGATGAATGGCAGGGTCTGGTCCAGGCCGCTGGCTTCGGGGATCGCAGGCAAGAGGAGGTCCTTCCGTGTGGGTGGTCGCGTGGATGATGAGCCGGACGCAATGTTCGGGCCGTGCCAGTGGTTGGGCGTGGCATCATCCGCCGGGTTTCTGGTCGTTCGGATGTCTCCCTGACCTCGGTCTGATCCAGCCTGGCTGGACCGTGGGTCGCGGATCCTGGTTCCAGGCGCCGGTACCGGGCGCGATCGACCATCCGTGAGGGGTTGACTCTCACACCGTGTGAGGGTCTATCTCTCCGGGACGACATGGGTCCGGTCAATGGAGGCGGCATGCTCAGGATCGGTGAATTCTCGCGGCTAGCCCAGATCTCGATCCGGATGCTCCGCCACTACGACGCCATCGGGATCCTCCGGCCGGCCGGGATCGATGATCAGACCGGCTACCGGTACTACTCGATCGACCAGCTGTCCCGGCTGAACCGGATCCTGGCCCTGCGTGATCTCGGCCTGTCGCTTGGGCAGATCACGCGGCTCCTAGCGGACGATCTGCCCGTCGCCGAGTTCCACGGCATGCTGGCGATCCGGCGCGCCGACCTGGAGCGGCAACTGAAAGAGGGCCGGCTGTGGCTGGCACGGGTCGAGGCCCGTCTCCGCCAGATCGAGACGGAGGGCAAGCCGTCCCCATATGACGTCGTCGTCAAGGACGTCCCGGCCCAGCCGATCGCGTCGACCCGGGCGATCGTGCCCGACGTGTCCGCGATGGCGATGTACCGCTGCGCCCTCTACGACGAGCTGTACGAGGGGCTCGCCCGGAACGGGATCGAGCCGGCGCTACCGGAGTACGCGTTCTATCACGACGTCGAATACCTGGACCGGGACATCGACACCGAGACGGCGGTCGCGATCAGCGCAATCCCCGGGACGCCACTCCGGATCGGCGCCGATCGGCTGACGCTCCGGGAGTTGCCGGCGACCCCGGCGATGGCGACGGTGGTCCACAGCGGGAGTGCCTACGACATCCCGTTGGCGATCTCCGCCCTGTACACGTGGGTCGGTGCCAACGGCCTCGCGACCTCCGGCCCGTTCCGGGAGGTCCACCTGTTCGGCCGGGAGAACGACCACGTCGACCGGAACCCGGAGAACCTCGGTGCCTTCGTCGTCGAGCTCCAGGTCCCGCTGGCCGATTCCGCGGCGAACATCCGCCGGCTGGATGTCCCGCTGCCCGCTTGACCCTCTCACCGTGGCAGGGTCTACCGTCGTCAGCGGCGGTCGGGGATCCGGTCGCGGACGGCGTCAGGGTGACCGCCACCGCGCGAACCCGGCCCGTACAGCCAGACCAGACCTGGACCGGTCCGGATCGACGACGGGACAACCATTCATGGACAGCAGACCGCTACACGTCGTGCTCGGTGCGACGGGTGGGACCGGCTCGGCGATCGTTCGGCATCTCGTCGCGCGCGGGCTCCGGGTCCGTGCCGTGAGCCGGGGCAACGGCGCGCGCGTGCCCGACGGTGTCGAGCGACTCCGCGCCGATGTCTCGACCAGTGCCGGCGCCATCGCCGCCTGCGCCGGAGCCGGGGTCGTCTATCACGCCGCCCAGCCGGCCTACTCCCGCTGGGAGCAGGAGTTCCCGACCATGACGGAGGCGGTCATCGCCGGCGCCACGGCCGCCGGCGCCCGGCTCGTCTTCGCCGACAATCTCTATATGTACGGACCGACCGCGGGACCGATGTCCGAGGCGACCCCCGAGCAGGCGACCAGCCGCAAGGGCCAGGTCAGGATCGGGATGGCCCGGCGGCTGATGGAGGAGCACGAGGCCGGTCGGCTGTCCGTCGCGATCGGGCGGTCATCGGACTACTTCGGACCCGGCGGTACGGCGACGATCGCCGGCGACATCGTCTTCCGGGCGGCGCTGACGGGAAAGACGGTCCGCTGGCCGGGTCCGCTCGACGTCACGCACCAGTTCAACTATCTCCCCGACATGGCCCGCGCGCTGGTCATCCTTGGCGAGCGCCCCGAGGCGGACGGGCAGGTCTGGCATCTGCCCGCCGCGGAGCCGACGTCCGTGCGGGCGTTTCTGGAGCTGGTCTTCGCCGGGCTGGAGCGGCCCGCGAAGGTCGCCGCCACCTCCCCGGCCATGCTGCGGCTGGTCGGCCTGTTCTCGTCGTACGTCCGGGAATCGCGGGAGATCTCCTACCAGCTCACGCAGCCCTTCGTCGCGGACACGTCCCGGTTCCAGCAGGCGTTCGGCCCCTTCCACCCGACGCCCTACCCGGACGCCATTCGCGAGACGCTGGACTGGTTCGCCCGGGACCGGGGATGAGCCGTCGCTGCCAGAGGCATGGACCGGAGGACGACCACCGGTTTCCCGCGGTGGTCGTCCTCCTCTCGGTCCCGGCGGCCGCGGCGTTAGGCCTTGAGCGCTCCGGCGGCGATGTTGCCGATGAAGTGGCGGGCGCCAAGGATGAAGATCACGATCAGCGGTAGGGTCGAGATCAGCGTCCCGGCCATGACCGCGGCGTAGTCCGTCTCATAGACGCCCTGGAGCTGGGACAGCGCGACCTGCAGTGTCATCACGTCCGGGTTGACCAGCACGATCAGCGGCCAGAAGTAGTCGTTCCAGGTGGTGATGAAGGTGAAGATTCCGAGGAAGGCCAGCGCCGGCCGGAGCAGCGGCAGCGCGACGTTGGTGTAGAGCTGCCAGTAGTTGCAGCCGTCGACCCGGCCCGCATCGACCAGGTCCTGCGGGATGGCGCCGAGTGCGAACTGCCGCATCCAGAAGATGCCGAATGCTCCGGCGACGCCGGGCACGATCAGCGCCTGGAGCGTGCCGACCCACTGGAGCTCCGACATGATCACGAAGCTCGGGATCGTGCCCAGCTGGGACGGCAGCGCCATGGTGAGGAGCAGCAGCACGAATAGCACGTTGCGACCCGGGAAGCGGAACCGGGCGAAGGTGAACCCGGCCAGCGACGAGAAGAACAGGGTCAGTGCTGTCGTCAGCACGGCGACGATGACCGTATTCAGGAAGGCCAGCGGCAGGTTCACCGCGTCGCGGACCGTGTTGATGTTGTCGATCAGGTGGCCGCCAGGAATCAGCCGCGGGGGATAGGCATAGATATCAGTCTCCGTCCCCGTGGCCATCACGAGCAGCCAGTAGAACGGGAACAGCGAGATCAGCACACCGAGCAGCAGCACGACGTGAAAGACGACCTTACCGGGGGTCAGGCGATGCATGGGCAGACTCCGGGGCTACGCGACGGCGCGTGGCGTTGGGTAGGGTGAGGTATGGGCGCGACAGCCACGATGCGTGGTTGCGCGTGACTAGTCGGCCGGGCGGTTCAGCACGCGCCAGTTGATGATCGAGAAGGCAAGAACGACCACGAAGATGCCCCATCCGACGGCGGCGCCGTAGCCGAACTGGTTCTGGACGAACGCCTGGTCGTAGAGGTAGAGCACCATCGTCTGCCCGGCCGACCCGGGGCCGCCGGAGGAGTCGCCGAACAGCACCTGGGGCTCGGTGAAGATCTGCAGCCCGCCAATGGTCGAGGTGATGACCGTGAAGAGGATCACCGGCCGGAGCAGCGGGATGGTGATGTCCCTGAACAGTCGCCAGGTGTCGGCGCCGTCGACCTTGGCGGCGTCGTAGAGATCGTCGGGGATGGCCTGCAACCCGGCCAGATAGATGATGGCGTTGTAGCCCGTCCATCGCCAGATCACCATCGCGGCGACGGTGAGCTTGATGCCCCAGTCACTGGTCAACCAGCCGATCTGGTCGGCGCCGATCGATCGGAGCAGGGCATTGATCAGGCCGAACTGGTTGCCGAACAGCGAGCCGAACACGATCGCGATCGCCACGATCGACGTCACGTTGGGGATGAAGAAGCCGATCCGGTACAGCGACTTGCCGCGGATCGACTGGTTGAGCATGAACGCGAGCACCAGCGCGAAGGCCAGCATCGGCACGGTCGAGAGCACCCAGATGATCAGGGTGTTGAGAACCGAGTCATAGAACAGCCGGTCCGTAAGGAGATACTCGAACTGGGCCAGCCCGACGTATTCCATCGGGGCGATGCCGTCCCAGTTCTGAAAGGCGAGATAGAGCGCAAAGATGATGGGGAACAGTCCGAAGATGGCAAAGAGGATATAGAACGGCGCGATCGCGATGTACTGTGCCATGTAGCGCTGGCGGAACTTCGTGAGGGCACTGATCGCCGGTTCCTGGATCGTCCCGAGTCCGCTGCCCGGCGTCGTCCCGGCAGGCTGCGCCGCCGGGGAGATGTCTGTCGTCGTCATCGACCTATGCCTCCTCGAACCGGACCCACGGCATCTTGTGGCGCACTTCGCGACGGACCTGTGACTGGGCGTCGGCCCAGGCCTGTTCCGGGTCCTTGCCGAGGATCGCAACGTTGGTCATCTCGTCGGTGAAGATAGGATGGAGGACGTCATCCGCGCCGCTGTAGTAGAAGTCAGGGACGTTCTCGGCCGCGATGGCGAAGACCTCGTTGGTATTCTGGCCTCCGTAGAACTTCTCCGGCTGCTGCAGCGCCGGGTCCGTGAGCGCGGCCGGGGCGGCTGGGTAGAGGTCGAGGGACGTGTAGCCCACGACCTGCCCGGCCGGCGACTGGATGGAGCGGATGATGTCGGCGGCCAGCTCCTTCTTCTGACTGGCCTGCGTCACGCCGAGGAATGACCCGCCCCGGTTGCCGGCGCCGCCCGGCGCCTGCGCTACGCGCCAGCGTCCCGCTGTGTCCGCCGCCGAATCGGCGAGGACCGCCTTCATCCAGACGGCATTGACGAACGTCGCCAGGGCGCCGGTGGTCGCGGCGGCGCTCCAGTCGCTGGTGAAGGTATTGGTCCGGGCGACCACGCCGAGCTGTGCCGCCTGGACGCCAAGGTTCCACGACCGGCGTACCGACTCGCCGTCGCCGATGTAGAGATCGTCCCGCGTGACGTAGTAGTCCGCACTCTGCCGCAGACTGGAGATGTAGACCTCGTTGGCGCTGTCCAGGAGGAACGTGCCGGGGATGGCGGACTGGAGCTGCTGTCCGGCGGCGTAGAAATCCTCCCAGGTCGACATTCGAGCCGAAACCTCGTCCGGGTCGCTTGGCAGTCCGGCCTGCTCGAAGAGGTCGGCCCGGTAGAACAGCGCGATTGGGCCCGTATCCATCGGAAAGCCCATCAGCTTGCCGCTGGGCGTCACGCCGGCGCCCCACTTCCATCCGAGATACTGGTTCTCGACCTCGCCCAGCCCGTACTCGTACAGGTCGGCAAACTGCTCCTCGGCCCGGAAGTACGTCGCGATGTTGTCGTTGAAGGCCACGATGTCGGGGATGGCCGTCTGTCCGGCCAGCACGGTCCGGAGCTTGGCCGAGTAATCACCACCGATAATCTGATCGTCGATCCGGACGCCGGGGTGGTCGCGCTCGTACTGGCGGAAGAGCTCCGGCTCGATCGAGCGATTCCAGTACCAGAGGGTGACGGCATCCGGGTCAGACCGACTGCGGAACTGTGCCGGGACCGTGCATCCGGTCAGCAGCAACGGGGTCGCCGCCAGGGGAAGCAGACGTACACGCCAGCGTGTATTCATGAGTTTCCTGTCCGGTGACCGGCCAGACTTCGGCGGGGCGCGCTCGTTGCGCTCCGCTGCAGCCCGTTGTGCCGGGGCTCAGGCGCCATGCCAGATCGTCAGCGAGGGGCGCGGGGAACCACCGCGCGGTGGTCCGGGATCGCCGCGCAGTCAACGACCAGCGTGGACGAAGGACATCCGGCGACGTGTTCGACCGGATGTCCTCTTATGGTAACCGTTGCTGGTCGATGCAACGTTACGGCTAATTCGCCGTTCCGTACAATCGGCATCAGCCGTTCGGCGGTCGGCAACCATGCCGGGAGGCGATCCTGGTGTCCTCCGGCTACGGCATCCCATCCTGGCCGGTGGGGGATACCAGGGGAGCCGGCTCGTCCCGGCCAATCTCGGGGTGGCCGTCGCGTCGTGCCTTGGCCCGGTACAGCGCCGCGTCAGCCGCCGCCAGCAGGGACGCGACCGTGTGGTCGGGGTGTTCCAGCATGACCAGCCCGAGCCCGCAGCCGATGGTCAGCGACTCGCCCTCGTACGGGAATGGCGCGACCAGCGCGGCGATGATCCGCTCGGCGACGTCGAGTGCCCGGGACAGCGTCGCGGAAGGCATGATCACGACGAACTCATCCCCACCGACCCGCCCGGCGAGGCTGTCGGGATCGAGGACGTTGACCAGGCGCCGCCCGATCTCGACGAGGAAATCGTCTCCGACCGTATGGCCGAAGTGATCGTTGATCGCCTTGAACCCGTCGAGATCGATGTACATCACCGCCGCGGATTCGCCGGTCCTCACGAACCGGGCGATCTCCTGATCCAGTCGCTGGTGGATCCCGCGGCGGTTGCGGATCCCGGTCAGCGGGTCGAGCACGGCCTGCTCCTCGAGCAGCGCCGCCAGCTCCTTGTGCGCCGAGATCTCCCGGGCCTGGATCGTGAGGCCGTTCATCCCCGTGACGTCCAGGAGGTTGGTCCCGGTCAGCTCGAACCAGCGCCACAGGCCGTCCTGGCGCTGGAGGCGAACTTCCACCCGGCCAGTCGCCCGGGGCGGTCCATCACGGAGATCGCGGATGAACGACTCGACGACGCACCGGTCGTCGGGCAGGGCCAGGTCGATCAGTGACATCCCGGTCGCGTGCTCCGGCACGATGCCCAGTGCCCGCTCGGTCCCCGGGTTGGCGTAGCGCACCCGCCCCTTCCCGTCGACGATCACCAGGGCATCGTGGGTCAGTTGCGCGAGGTGGCGGAACCGGCGGTCCGACTCCAGCCAGACCGTCTCGTCCGAGCCTGTCGGGCGCATCTCGGTGAACATGTACCGGGGACTGCTGCCCGGCTTGCCCATGACCCAGAAGCGGAGGTCGACCGAGATGACCTGTCCATCCTTGCGAATGAAGCGGGCCATGCGCTCGACCAGGTCGATTCGCCCGGCCAGCAGGTCGATTCCCTGGTCGTAGTCGTCGTCGGGCGAGTCCGGGCTCATCAGCGTCTCGTCCGTGAGCTGATCGAACTCCTCGACCGTGTATCCGAGCAGACCTTCGACGTGAGGACTGGCCGCGACGAGATCACCCGATTCGATGTCGCTGATGAGCACTGTGCCGGGGTAGTAGGCGGCGAACGTCCGGCACCACGCGGCATCGATGACGGGCGTTCCGTCCGAGCCGTCCGCCGAACCGGTGAGCCGGTCTCGTGTCGAGGGTGCCGACGCAGGATCAGCTGGCGTCCTCGCCACCATCCCGTTGCGGGCGATCCCCCAGAGGACGTCGGTCAGCGTCCGGTTGAGGCGGTCCTGGACCAGCGGGAGCATGGGGGCCGGCAGGTCGGTCGTCATGGCGTCGACCAGGGCGGTCCGGACCAGGTGGGCCGACTCGATCGACGGAGCGTAGAGCTCGGCCAGGGTCCGGCCGATGTCGATCTCGATGACGTGGGTAGATGCCGGCAGGAACATCGAGGCGATGATGCCGCGGACAGCGCCGTGCAGCCGGGACCGGACGAAGGGCGGACTGGCGTCCGGGTTCTGCCGGGGCGCGAGGCTCACCATGAGCCGGTCGACGCACCCCTCAAGGTGAATCGCGTACCAGGCACGGGCCGCGGCGATGCGCTTGTCGTCGGTCGACGGCTGGTCTGCGACAGGGCCGGGCTCACTGCTACCCCCAGCCGCGGGGTCAGGTCGCATCAGGACAGGAAATCGACTGGGGAGCATTGCCTGGAGCCCGGGTAGCGGCGGACCGCCAATCATCCGTGACGCTGACCACGGGATGCGCTTGAATCACTACCGTAGCAGAACTTCCGGATATTGTGGTCCGGTACGGCACACTCCGGACCCGTCATGCACGCTCACCGGAGAGCCGATCGACGCGGCCAATCAGCGTGCGCGTCGTCATGCGGAGCCACTCGACGGTCGCTTCCGGGTCCTGCCGGTCGGGACGCATGCGCAGCTCGACGCCGGTGCTCCAGACGTCCTGCGCCAAGGTCAGCCACGGGGCCGCCGCCCAGTCAGCGTCCGGCAGGGGGCGGGCTGACTGGTAGCCAGCGCGGAAGGCCGCGCCCAGCGCGGTGGTGTCCGCTTCCAGTGAGGCCCAGCCCTGCAGATCGATGGCTCGCCAGCCGGAGCCGCCGCTGTCGAAGTCCAGCCAGCCGAACTGCCCGTCGCCAGTCATGTGGATGTTGTCGAAGGTCACGTCCCCATGACACGGACCCTCGTCCAGCCCGTGGGCGGCAAGGGTGGTGATCCGGCCCGCGATCCCCCCGGCCACCTCCGCGAGCCTGGCGCCGTCGTCATGATCCAGGCGTTCCAGGGCGAGTCGGACCGGCTCGGTGACGAGCAACCGGAGATCCAGTGCCGGGCGGGGATGATGAGAACGAAGGTCGTCCAGCGCGGCGTGGAGCCGGGCGACGGCCCGCTCCTCGCGCTCGTACAGCCCGGGTGTGAACGGTGGAGTCGGCTTCCGCCCGGGCAGGAGACCGGAGAGGACCGCCACCCGGTCCACGCCGCCGAGCCGGATCGACTGCACGGCGGCCCCGTCGCGTCCGCGAATGACCGGTGCGACGAGGATCTCCCGGTCGTGCAGATGGTCGAGCAGGTCGACCTCCCACCGGACGTCCGCCGCCGTGCGTCAGCCCGGGCCGTAAACCTTGAGTACGGCCGCGCGGCCAACACGAGGATCGTCGATGGCGTAGACGTCGTTGGTCAGCGACCGGATCAGCCGGACGCCGGTGTCCGGACCGAAGCCGAACCGGTCCTGCACGAGCGAGCGGATGGCGGTAATGACGACCGATGGTGGCGGGTCACCATGATCCCGGGTCTCCGGTGCCATCGCCTGGTGCTCCTGTCGCAACCTGGTCTGTCTGGATCGGATGGTGGATGAGTAATCCTGCTCACGATCCCGGCCAGGGGGTTGCCTACATTGACGGAACGGTCCTGTCCCGGATTCAGGCGCGACGCCGGGCTTCCGGTTCCGGGCGGGTCAGGCCGTGGCGAAGCGCGAAGGAGGCCGCGGCCGTCCGTGACGCGACCTGCAGTTTCTGAAGGATGCGGGCGACATGGTTGGAAGCGGTCCGCGGGCTGATGAACAGCGCCGCGGCGATCTCCCGGTCGGACGACCCGTCGATGAGCAGTGCGAGGACCTCCCGCTCCCGGACGGTCAACGGGTCCAGCAGGTCGCGGACGACGACGTCCGCGTAGGCGTCGTCCGGACCGGTCGCGCCCTGTTCCGTGGCTGCATGGTGCTGATCCGCGGCGGGGTCGGCGCCTGTCGGCTGGTCCGTCCGCGCCGCATCCTGGACCGCCTGCGCCAGCTGATCCGCCGGCAGCGCCCGGCCGTCGCCCCACGGCACGAGAAACTCCGGTCCGGGAGCGGTGCCACGCAGCCCGGCGATGAGCGTGCGGATCTCGGGCCGGGAGTCGGCACCGACGGCGTCCCGGGTTCCGGCCGCGATGCCGAGCAGGAAGATGGCGTCCCGGGTGCGCGCGTCGGTCGGACGGTCGAGCAGCAGGACGGCGATGTCCTCCAGCCCGGTCGCGACCATCGGCCGGTCGCCGCGGGCGGCGTTGACGAGCACGGCCTCTCGCAGCAGCGCGATGGCGGCATCTCCGTCACCGGTCCGGCGGGCGGCCCGGGCGGCAATCGCCAGCGCCTGGCTGATCCCGCGCTGCTCACCGACATGGCGGACGAGCGCGAGGCCCTGCTCGGCCAGCGAGCGCGCCCGCTGGGGAGCATCTTCACCGAGGGCGACCTCGCCGAGGTTCATCAGCGCGTAGCCCACCGCCAGGTAATCGCCCGCTTCCTCCGCGATCGCCAGCGCTTCCTCGAACAGCGGTCGTGCCGCGATGAAGTCCCGCTCGTCCAAGGCGAGGTCACCGAGGTTCATCAGCCCGACGGCCAGGATCCGCGGGATATTCAGGCCCCGCCGGATCGCGAGTGATTCCTCGAGGATCGGCCGGGCGATGTCGGGGTGACCGGAATCCTTGAGCATCAACCCGTAGTTATTGAGGGTATTGGCCAGCGGGGCAGGTTCGTCGCTGGCCCGGCGGAACGCCAGCGCCCGCTCATACGCCGTCCGGGCGGTGGCGATGTCACCCAGCCCCGTCGCCCGGGTCGCGAGCGCCGAGTAGCCCGTCGCCAGCAGGTCTGGCGGCACCGGGTTCCCCATTTCTCCGGCCCGCTCGGCCGCCGCCATGACCGGCTCGATCAGCGCCCCCTCATCCCGGTACAACCCCCGCATTCCCCAGTCGGCCCAGACGGCGTAGGCGATGATCCGGATCGCGGACGCCGGGTCGCCCAGTCGCAGCGCCGCCTCGATGGCCGCGCGGAGGTTCTCCTGTTCGGCCCGCATCCCCTCCAGCCAGGCAGCCGTCGACATGGATTGGAACGCCGCCCGCTGGCCCATCGAGAGCGCCGCGGCCCAGTCGATCATCCGGCGGGCCGCCGTGTCGGCTTCCCCGGCGGTGGCCAGTTGCTCCCGCGCGGCGTCGCGGACCACCTGGAGCAGGTCGTAGCGGGCCGTCCCGTCGTCCCGCAGCCGGACCCGGATCAGGCTGGAGTCGACCAGTTCGGCCAGGTCATCGAGCAGTGAGCCGGACGCGTCGACGCGAGCCGGCGCGATGGCCTCGACGGCGTCCAGCCCGAACGAGCCGGGGAAGACGCCCAGCGCCCGGAACACGGCGCGGGTGTCCGGGGCGAGCAGGGACAGGCTCCAGTCCAGGGTCGCGCGGATGGTGCGGTGGCGCACCGGGCCGGCGTCGTCGCGGCGCCGGAGCAGGTCCAGCGCCCCGCCCTCCCGACCGAGGGCCTCGGTGATGGTGTCCAGCCCGAGCGCGCGGACCCGGGCTGCGGCCAGCTCTAGCGCGAGCGGGAGCCCCTCGAGCGATCGGCAGATCCCGGCGACGGCGGGCGCGTTGGCCTGGGTTAGCGAGAAGGCTGGCGACGCCTCGCGGGCGCGATCGGCGAACAGGCGCAGGGCGGGCTGATCGGGCGTCAGGGTGTCGCCAGGGGCGGGGACGGGCAGCGGCGCCAACGGGACGATGGTCTCGGCCGGGATCCGCAGCGGGGACCGGCTGGTTGCCAGCCAGCGGACACCCGGCAAGCGCGCGATGAGCGGGGTGAGGTTCGGCGCGGCCTCCCGGACGTGTTCGACGTTGTCCAGCACGATCAGCGCGACGCGTCCGGTCAGCGCCGTGGCGATGAGCGTGGCGGCATCGGTGTCCGGCGTGACAGGGCCCAGCGCGGCGGCGATCGCGGGGAGGACGAGGGCCGGGTCGGTCAGCGGAGCCAGCGGGATGACGAAGACGCCACCCGCGAACGCCGGGACAAGAGTGGCGGCCAACTCCTCCGCCAGACGCGTCTTGCCCATTCCGCCCGTCCCGGTGATCGTCACCAGGCGCGTGTGCGGGGCGCGGAGGAGGTCGCTGACCAACGCGAGGTCGGCCTCCCGGCCGATCAGCGGCGATCGGTCGGTGGGCGTGGGGGTCCCGGCCCAGTCGCTTGCGTCGCCTGCCGGGGTCTTCCCCATATCCCGTGTCCTCCCGTCCCGGTCGACGACCGGGCAGGCGGCCGGCGCAGCCATGCGCCGGCCGGTAACGGACTCCAATGTCTCCCGCTACCACGATTGTAGGGGCGGGAACCATCGACGGATACCCCTTGCGATTGTTTCATTGTACTGGTACAAAGGAACAATGCCGATGCCGCTGGACCTGCACGTCGACCCACGCTCCGGGACGCCGGTCTATCAACAGATCGTGCGGCAAGTGCGCCACGCCCTGCGGCTGGGCGTGCTGCGTCCCGGCGACCGGATGCCGACGGTGCGGGAGCTGACGGCGGTGCTGGCGATCAATCCCAACACGGTGATGCGGGCCTACCGGGAGCTGGAGGCGACGGGACTATGTGAGGGGCGGGTCGGGCAGGGAACGTTCGTGCGCGAGTCGCTGCCCGGCCCGGCACCGGAGGAGATCGCCGAGCTGCGCGAGGGACTGGCCGCCTGGCTGGCCCGCGCGCGGGAGCTGGGGCTGGACGACGAGGCCGTCGCCGCCCTGATCGAGACCACGATGGACACCTCCCGACGCGACGGCCGGAAGACGGGAGCCACCTCATGACCGATATGAAGCGGGATGACGTGACCGGGAACGGTAGCGCGGGCGACGAGGTCGCGCTGCACGCCGCCGAGCTGGGCAAGCGCTACGGCCGGCGGTGGGCCCTGTCCGGGTGCGACCTGGCGATCCCGGCTGGCAGTGTCACGGCGCTGGTCGGGCCGAATGGCGCGGGCAAGTCGACCCTGCTCAACCTTGCCGCCGGGCTGGCCCGGCCGACCGCAGGGAGCATCCGCGTGCTGGGCCTGGACCCGGATCGCGAGGCGGCGGCGCTGCTGCCCCGGCTCGGCTTCGTCGCGCAGGATCACCCGCTCTATGGGCAACTATCCGTCGCGGAGACGCTGACCCTGGGCCGTAAGCTCAACCCCGGCTGGGACGGGGCGCTGGCCGAGGGGCGGATCCGGCAGATCGGGCTGGATCCAGAGCAGAAGGTGCGCAAGTTGTCGGGCGGGCAGCAGGCCCAGCTGGCGCTCGTGCTGGCGCTGGGCAAGCGGCCAGACCTCTTGCTGCTGGACGAGCCGCTGGCCGCGCTGGACCCGGTCGCGCGGCGGGAGGCGATGGGCGTGCTGATGGACACGGTCGCCGACGCGGCCGAGACGGGCCGGGTCGCGACAGTGGTGCTGTCGTCGCACAACGTTGGCGACATCGAGCGCGTCTGCGACCACCTGGTGATCGTCAACGGCGGCCGGGTGATCGCCGCCGGCCCACTGGACGGGTTCCGCGACGGCCACCGACGGCTCGTCGGACCACGCGCGACGGAGCGCGAGATCGCGGCACTTGGGGAGCGGGCTGAGATCGTCCGTGCCACGCACACCGACCGGCAGACGACGGTGCTGCTCCGCGGGCCGTCTCCGCTCGGCGCGCCGCTGGCCGGTGACCAGTGGGCGGAGCAGCCCGTCCCATTCGAGGACGTCGTCATCGAGTACCTGTCACTGGGCCGGGATCCGGTGGCGAGTGATTGCCGGGAGGTCGCGTGATGTGGTGGCTGACCTTGCGGCTCCAGCGGGCCGAGTTGATTCTGCTCATCGCCCTCGCCATTGGGATCACGATCCCGTTTGTCCTGACAGCCGACCAGGCTCGGCTCGTGCAGGAGCAGTACGCGCCCCGGGGCTTCACGGAAGCGACCTGTCCTGGGGACTGGGTGACCTTCCCGAACGGTGACTCAGGATGTCAGTGGGTCCCGGACCACCTCTACCAAGTGGTCGATGCCTGGAAAATGGGTCTCCTCGGCCTGCCGATCGCTGTCGCCATCCTCCTGGCCATCCCGGTCGTCATGCAACTCCAGTTGCGTACCTACCGGGTGGCATGGACCCAGAGTCTGACTCGGGGCCGGTGGATCGTGACGCATCTCGCGCTGATCCTGGTCGTCGGTCTCGCCGTCACGGGCGGAATGATTCTGCTGATGCGATGGTGGCCCCAGGACTCTTTCCAGTATCGGTGGGGACCTGAGGGGATTGACCTGCCAGGGATCGTGAATGTGGGCTGGTTTGTCTTTGCGGTCGGATTGGTCCTTGTGCTTGCGACCGTGCTCCGGCGGCCGCTGATCGCGCTAGTCCTCGCGGCAGTTGGATTCAGCGTGATCCGGACTGGCTGGACCGAGATCATACGTCCCCGTCTGATCCCGCCCCGTGAGGAGACCACCGCCGCAACCGGATTCCTTGATCAACCGGGCGCCTGACTCATCGGGCAATGGACGACCCGGTTCGATGGGACCCGCCTTTCGGGGCAGGAAGTCCATGCGATCTGCCGATTCGAGCCGAACGTGGGCGGTCCAGGTACTTCGCGCGAGGAGTTTGAAGCGGCGTCCCGGTCAGCCCATGAGGCGTACCGAAAGTGCCTCGACACCAACGGCCTGTTGACGCACTACACCTATCATCCCGAGTCGCGCTTCTGGCCGCTGCAATGGATCGAGACCGGGCTGCTCGTCGCAATTGGCGCGGCGCTGATTGGCTGGACGACGTGGTGCTGGCTGCGGCGACTGGAGTAGGGAAGCAGCGGCAGCGTGGCCGGGGACTGGACGGGACGCTCAGCGTCGCCAGGATGATCCGATCCGCTCGTAGATCGACATCAGCGGTGTGACCGAGATGCCATGGAGGAAGATCGACAGGGTGACGACCCCAAGTGTGACGGCGATCAGCGTCGTCGCGTCGTCCTCAGGGACGCCGTGTTCGATCGCATACATCAGGTAGTAGATCGACCCAATCCCGCGGATGCCGAACCAGGACATGTATCCCTGCTGGATCGGGGGCACACCTGAGCCTCGCAACCCGATCCAGACCGAGATGGGCCGGATCACCAGGAACAGCAGCGGCGCGAACCAGATCAGCGCGATGGGGATCGCGATCTCCGTGATCAATCCACCGATCAGCAGGACGACCGCCAGGCCGCCGATCCGTTCCAGTCGTTCGTTGAACCCGAGGATTACCGAGGTCAGGTGGACCGCGGCCGTGTCGTCATGGACGGCCATCTCATCATCCCCCTGCTCGACCCTGGTGGTTGCTTCCTCGAAGCTGACCGGGGTCGTCAGCCGCTCGACCCGGCGCAGCGCCAATCCGGCGGCGAACACGGCGAGAAAGCCATAGGTATGGGCGAGGAGCGCCCCTCCGTAGGCCAGCGCGATCAGCCCCAGGGTCAGGAACTCATCCAGCCCGACGGCTGCGCGATGGATCCGGCGCATCGAGACGACGAGGTAGCCGATCGCCGTCCCGGCGAGGATGCCGATCGCGATGCCCCCGGTCACCGCCCAGGCCAGATCCACCGAGAACCAGCGCCAGCCGAATGTGCCCAGGTCGTGAGCACCGATCAGCCCGAGCCCGAGCATGACGAAGGGGAAGGCCGTCCCGTCGTTGAGACCAGCCTCGCCGGTGAGGCCGAGGCGGAGATCGTCCTGATCGGTCGGACTCTCGACCGCGACATCGGACGCCAGCACCGGATCGGTCGGCGCCAGGATCGCCCCGAGCAGGATGGCCGCTCCCAGAGACAGACCGAGCCCGACCATCCCCACGATGGACACCAGGGCGATCGTGATCACCATCGATCCAAGGGCCAGCCGGAGCGGAATCTTCCAGCGCTGGTCCCGCCATTCGATGCGGAGCTTCAGACCGCAGGTGAACAGCGAGACGATCACCGCGATCTCGGTGATCCGTTCGACGAAGGCCGCGTCCTCGAATGGGTGAAGGGCGATGAACCCTGCCGCAGCCGTGCCCAGCACCAGCCCGATGGCGAGGTACAGCATCGACGTGGTGATCGGGAGGCGCCTCAGGAACGACCCGCTGAGTGCCATGGTGATGAACAGGGCGCCGATGATCAGGTACCAGAGCGGGAAGGTCACAGCATCGCCCTCGGGTCGGGAGGCGCGGGATCATCCATCGAGAACCAACGTCCGGATCCGGCTCAGGACGCAGGGAATGGCCCCGGATCAGCGTGTGTTCCGCCGCTGACCTTGACCGTGATGCACGACCGATGCCGGTTGCCAACAGACTGTGAACATTGCGGGTGCGTGACCGGTGTGGCCAGCCACAGGCCAGCGGATTTGGTGACCGTCGGGATCAGGGCAGCCCGGTCCGGACACGGAGCGACGAGGCGAAGCGGCTCCACCCGGAAACCAGGTGAAGCCGCTTCGCGTCGTTCATGAGGGGATTGGGGGACTGACCGCTACGTGTAGGTCAGGTACGCGGTCGCCGTGCAGTCCGTGTCCGCGAGGAGGCGGACCCAGTGGGCGGAGAAGCCGGACGGGAACTCGTGGTGGGTGTACCCGTTCGGTCCGACCTCGTAGGTGCCGTAGGTCGCCCACGAGCCGTCGCCGAGGAAGTCGACCTGGATGGTGAAGGTCACCGCCGTGTCCGCCTCATGCGTCAGGTGCAGCACCTTGTGCTCGAATCCGGTCATCAGGTACGGGTCGGACGGCTCGTTCGCCGTCGCGCTGGACTTCCACCATGGGCCGCCCCAGCCGGCCGGCTTGCCGAACTGCCAGAGGTCGTCGGTCTTGCCGAACCAGAGGTTGTTCTGCGGCTCGCCTGCCCAGAGGTTGGTGTCGTTGATCGGTGTCACCTGGTTGCCGGACAGCACCAGCATCCCGTTCCACGAGCAGAAATCCGGGATGATCCGCATGTGGGTCGAGATCGGCCGAACACCCCACGTCCGTCCGCCGTAGACCAGCGGCGTCAGCTCGTAGAACATGAAGTGGCAGTCCATCAGGAATCGCTCGGACTCCACCTCCCGGATCCGCGGCCACTCCGTGCAGAACATGTGGTCGAAGGTATGGCTGGCCTTGGGCAGCCGGTAGGTGTGCCACTCGCCCTCGGCGAACACCTTGAGGATCGCGGACGCCCGGTCCCAGCCCGTCGCGAAGATCGCCTCGCCCATGTTCCGGCGGCCGGTGACCTCCACGAACGGCGCCCGCTCCAGCACCGTCCAGGTCGTGCCGTCCCACTCCGCCAGCCGCCCGTCGGCCGCCTCGCCGAGGAAGTCCCGGTCCTCATAGGTGTTGTTCGCGACCACCACCCGGCCCTGAGCGGTGTGGCCGCCCTTGAAGTGACCGTAGGCGTCCGAGGCGATGTCCAGCTCCTCCATCAGGTCGGCGACCTGCGTGACCTCGAGTGTGTGGACGTCCATCTCGAACAGCAGCCCTTCCATGGTCAGCTGGTAGACCTTGGTGTCGGGCTCGAACAGGTGCTCCATCGTCGCCGTCAGCCGGTGCTCGGCGAACTCAGGGATGGTCCGGACGTTGCCATGCACGTCGATCGCATGCGGCCCCATCATCAGCTGCATCGACTGGCGATGGACCATCCGGTTGGCGTAGGTGCCGACGATGCTCTCCGGGTGGAGGGTGCGGGTGAAGTCGGCGTCGATCGTCCACAGGCCTGTCCCGCCGCCGGAGCCGGACATGTGGGCGACGTAGGAGATCATCCAGAGCTTGCCGGCCCACGGCATCAGCCCGCCGATGCCCGTCTCGGTCCGGCGGGCGTGGTCGTTCTCGCCGCGGACGGTCAGGTGCGGCATCACGCCGCTGATCACGGTCGGCTGTGGGCGGGGGGAGGTCGCAGGCTGGGGGCGGGTCCGGACGAACGTTCCGGTCGTCTGGGAGCGCCGGGTCGGCGGCGGGGCGGTGAGACCGGTGGTGCCGCTGGCGGTGCCGTTACTGGTCATGGTGATGGGCCTCCGGTTGAGTACGGGCACAGGGTGCCCCGGACCGGCGTGCGCATGGGCGGCGCGCCGGGTGGCTTCGAGCTGCGTGGTTATCGGACGTTTTCCCGGGGCTGAAGCCCCCAGGCTCAGCGACGATGTCGCCCGGATACCGATCATCCCGGGGGCGGGATGGTGGCCGAGGCAGCGGGTGCAGTCACACCTCGCTGAGCCCCGGGGCTGAAGCCCCGGGGACGGTCGCCAACTGGACCTACCCCTTCAGACCCGACCGGGCCAGGGCGGCGATGAACTGCCGCTGCAGGATCAGGAAGATCACGACGACCGGCAGGACTGACGACACCGAGCCGGCCATGATCAGCGCGGCGCTGAACCCGCCGCCCTCGTCGATATAGCGGGTCAGGCCGAGCGGAACGGTGAAGTTGGCCTCGCTGACCAGCATGACCAGCGGCGTCTCGTAGTCGTTCCACGACCAGACGAAGGCGAGGATCGCCAGGCTGGCCAGCGCCGGCTTGGCCAGCGGCAGGATGATCCGCCAGTAGATCTGCCAGTCGTTGGCACCGTCGACCCGCGCCGCGTCGGACAGCTCCTGCGGGATCGTCATGAAGAACTGGCGCAGCAGGAACGTCCCGAAGACGGTGAAGATGCCGGGGAGGATCAGCGCCCAGAGCGTGTCGTAGATCCCGATCTCCCGGTAGAGGATGAAGCGGGGAACGAGCAGCAACTGGTGCGGGATGATCAGCGTCGCGAGGTAGAGGACGAAGATCGCGTTCCGGCCGCGGAACTGCATCCGGGCGAAGGCGTAGGCCGCCAGCGATGCCGTGAACAGCTCGCCGACGACGCGGGCAACCGCGACGAGCAGCGAGTTGCCGATGTACTTCGTCAGCGGGTACGTCCCCGTCCAGACCTCGGTGTAGTTGGCCCAGGTGACCGGCTCCGGGATCCAGCGGATCGGGAACCGGAACACGTCGATCTCGCGCTTGAGCGACGACGCGACCATCCAGGCGAACGGGGCCAGGAACAGCATCGCGACCAGCCACATCAGCAGCGCGACGACGACCCACCGGATGATCGTACCGCGATCCATGACGGCCGATGTGCCTTCGCGCCGGCGACGAAACCGACCCTTGAAGCGGGAGGCGCCCACGTGGGGCGGAGTTGCCGCGACCATCGGGATGACCTCCTATTCGTAGTGGACCATCCGGCGCTGGACGCGCCAGAGGAACAGGGTCAGCAACAGCACGCCGGCGAACATCACCCAAGACAGGGCGGCGGCGTAGCCGAACCGGTAGAACTCGAACCCGTTCTGGTAGATGTAGTAGGACAGGACGGTCGTCGCGCGACCGGGTCCGCCCTCCGTCATCAGGTTGATCAGGCCGAACGACTGCGACGCGCCGATGAAGCCGGTGACGAGCAGGAAGAAGGTCGTTGGTGTCAGCAGCGGAAAGGTGATCGAGCGGAACCGCTCCCAGGACGTGGCGCCGTCGAGATTGGCGGCCTCGTAGAGGTCCGGGGAGATGTCCTGCAGCGCGGCCAGGTAGATGATCGCGGCGTAGCCCGCCCCGGCCCAGACCGCGATGATGATCAGCGCCGGCATCGCCCACGTCGACGAGGCCAGCCAGGCCGGCGGGTCCTCGACGCCGAGATTGCGCAGGCCGTTGTTCAGCGGGCTGTAGCGCGGGTGGTAGAGCAACAGCCAGACGGCGCCGATCGCGACGGTGTTGGTGATGAACGGGATGAAGAAGATCAGCCGGAGGATCGTCCGGCCGGGGATGGGCCCATTGAGCGCGATCGCGACGCCCATCCCTGCCAGGGTCGTCAGCGGGACGCTGAACCCGACGTAGACGGCCGTGTTCTTCAGGCTGCCCCAGAAGTTGCCGTCCCGGAGCAGGTCAGAGAAATTCCCGAACCCGATCCACTCGATGCCGTCGATCCCCGAGATCACGTCCCAGTTGGCGAACGACACCGCGAAGGCAAAGGCCAGCGGCAGCAGAGTGAAGATGGCGAACCCGAGCAGGTTGGGCAGGATGAAGAGATAGCCCAGCCATGACGATGGCAGCGGCGAGCGTCGCCTCGCGCGCGTGCCAGTCGCCGGCGCCGGTCGGCCCGGGGTGACGGGATTGATGACGGATTCGGACGGGTGGGCGGCCATCAGTCCCTCCTGGGTGGCCGTCGGCGATCGTCGCCGGGATGGGTTGGACAAGGTGCCAACGGGCCGTGTTGGCCTGCCGGTCCGGGCGCTAAAGCCGCCCGGCTGATCGAAGAGTGGCAATCGAACTGGTCGTGATCAGCGGCCGCTCAGACGGGACGCGGACCTCGGGTGATTCCCGATGAGCCGGGCGGCTTTAGCGCCCGGTCACGTCAGCCGGCGGACGCGATCGCCGCGTCGGACTGCTCCTTGAGCGTCGCGAGGGTCTCGTCGAGGTCCGTCTCGCCGATCAGGTAGCGGTCGGTCTCGGCCTGCCAGATCTGGCTGATCTGGGCGATGCCGGCGGTCTTGGTGTCCTGCGCGAACCGCTGGTTGGGCGCGAACAGGACCTTGCGGAACTGCTCGACGTCGTAGAGCTCCGCGGCGTTCTCGCCCAGCATCCCGGTGACGATGTCGTCCTCGCTGGTGCCGGGGAAGGCCGGGACCTTGCCGGCCCGGAGCATGTACCGCGCGCCCTCCTTGAGCCAGTATTGGATGAAGGTCCAGGAGGCGTCGGCGTACTGGGTGCGCGGGTTGACCATCACCCAGTTGTTGAGCGCGCCGATGTTGTACGGCTCCTCGACGCCGGCCGGGGTCGGGTGCGGCGCGAAGGTCGTGATGAAGTCGTGCGGGAAGTTCTCGAGGTCGTTGACGTAGCGGAGCGAGAAGGCCGCGGTCGACCAGGTCGCGTTCTGCTCGGTCAGGAACGGCGTCTGGGCGTAGGCGCGCAGATCCTGGGCGAGTACATCCGACCACGGGAAGGCGGTCCCGGCGTCGATCATCCCGCGATAGGTCTCGAGATGGGACCGGAACGCCGGGTGATCGAAGTTCGAGGCGGTGCCGTCGGCGTTGTACCAGTAGTCCGGGCCGAGCACCGTCCGCGGCTCGTCCGGGCGGGCGAAGGTGCCGTAGACCATGTCCGAGGAGAGCTGCTCGGCGACGGACTGGAACTCCTCGAAGGTCCATCTCTCCGGCAGGGTGATGCCGGCGTCCTCGATCAGGCGCTTGTTGACGAAGAAGAACGTCAGCTCGGCCGTCGTCGGCAGGGCGGGGTAGACGCCGTCGGCGGTGGTGACGCCTTCGGTGTTGGTCACCCACTCCTGGATCTCGGGGTCCTGGGCGATGTACGGCGCAAGGTCCAGGGCGGCGCCGGCACCGGCCCGCTGGGCCAGCCTGGGCAGGGCGTAGGTGAAGTAGACGTCGATCGGTGAGCCACCCTGCAGGGCGGTGTCGAGCGACGTGTTGCCGGTGTCGTCATTGACGTAGCGGGTGTAGACGGCCCGGATGTCGGGGTTGGCCGCGTTGAAGGCGTCGACCAGTTCCTGCGGACCGTTCTCGGCCGGGACACCGCCCCAGACCTGGATCTCGACCGGTGTCTGGCGGGTCGGGGCTGCGGCCGCAGCCCCGCTGGAGACGAGGGCCGCGCCGGCCGCGGCCGCCGCCGCGCCACCGATGGCCTGCCGCCGGGTGAGGGACCTGTTCGTGAGATCGTGCGTCATCTGCGACCACTCCTCGGGTTGAGTCCGGGGTCCGCCATCGGCGGCGAACCCCACGGTTACCTCTCTTCGGGCCGATCGCCCGGAGATTCATGGGTTAGGTAGGCGAACCGGACGATCCGGCCCGGTCGCCAGGCAGCGGTCACTCCGCGTAGGCGCGCGCCTCGACCAGCCGGGCGGTCGCGCCGCCGTTGGTGGCCGAGATCCGGACCCGGAGGCCCGTCGTCTCGCGGGGGGTAAAGGTATGGATCCGGCGGCGCTGGGCGTTGTCGGTGACCGTCTCCGCGACCTGCCACTGGTCGGTGGCCGGGTCGCAGAGCTCGATCTCGTAGTCCCGGGCGACCAGCGGGAAGCGACCCTCCCAGACCCAGCCGCTGAGCTGGGAATCGAAGGTCAGTTCCACCCGGCCGACCGTGACCGGCGCGGTCCAGTGCAGGTCTACCCACTGGGGGAGGGCCTGCACTGGGTCGGAGACCCAGACGTTGGTGCCGATTTCCGGGCGGGTGACGCCGGTCGCGATGTTGTGCGCCCCGAACGGGTAGCTCGCGGGCTCCGGGATGGTGTGGAAGGTGCCGTGGAGCCAGCGCCAGTACCCCAGTTCCGGGTCCCACTGGGCCGACTGCGTACCCGGCGGCTCCTGGCTGGAGCTCAACCATGCCCCGCCGTCGAAGGGTTCGAGGATCAGCGCGACCGGCGCGTCGGGCCGGACGGCGAGGGGACTGTCCGGTGCGAACCGGACCGATGCCTCGCCGGGCGTGACCGATGCTTCCAGCGTCGCCAGGCGGTTGGAGGTGTCGTCCAGCGCGCGGAGGTCGCGGAGTTGGTCGGCCTGGTGGATATGGAGGCGAGCCGTGACCGGGCCATCGGCGTCCGAGCGGAGCCGGAGGGTGACGGCGTCGAGATGGTCGGCGCTGAGGACCCAGAGCTGGGCGACGGGCTGGACCAGCGGGACGACCTTCATCACCGGGTCGCGCCGCTCGGCGATCAGGCCGTTGTGCTCGGAGGCGCTGATGCCGGTGTCCTCCCAGCCCATGGCGCTCTCGCCGTCGTCATCCAAACGGAGCGGGGCGGTGGACGATGCGTCGATGCGGACGTCGTCGCGGCGGGCCAGGTCGTCCGGGTCCTCATTGCGGCGCAGCGGCAGGTAGGCGCCCTGCCGGAGCAGTGCCTGCTGGACCGAGGCGAGTAGCACCGGGTCGGTTGCCACGCCGCGTGGCGTCTGCCCGGCCGCGATCGCGATCGCCGCGGCGGTGCCCGCAGCCTCGCCGATGACGGCGCAGGTCTTCATCACCCGGGTCGAGCCGTGGGCGACGTGGGTCTGGCTGATGTCCCGACCGGCGAGGAACAGGTTGCTGACCGACCGGCTGTAGAGCGAGCGGAGCGGGATGCCGTAGAGGCCGGGCAGGGGTGGCTGGGTGCAGGGGCGGTCCGGCGAGTATACGCCGTCCGGCGCGTGCAGGTCGATGGCCCAGCCGCCGTAGGTGACGACGTCATCCGGCACGGCCCACATGCCGCCGTAGATGTCGCCCTCGGTCAGGATATGGTCGCCCTCGAACCGGCGGCTCTCGCGCTTGCCAGGGATGTGACCGATCCAGTCCATTGCCCAGGTCGCGGCCTTCTCGCGCACGCCGGGTACGGTGCAGTGATTCTTGATGTGATCCCAGACGCCGAAGACGGCGGCGTGGAGCTCCCGCCGGATCGTCTCGTTGTCGCGGATGGTGTCCAGCCGGCCGCCCCACTCCAGCCACCAGTAGCCGCTCTCGAACTGCTCGTGGTAGCGGAACGGGAGCGATTCCTCGTCCGGGAACGAGTGGGCCCAGGCGGGCGGCTGGAACGGGACCGGGCGGCCGACGTCGCGGGCGGCAAACATGATCGTCGAGCCCAGCACGATGTCGTCGGCCTCGTCCGGCGCCCAGCTCTCGTCGAACTCGGCCCGCGCCTCGCGGCCGATCCGGAACGGCGCGCCGGCCTGGAGCGCGACGAAGCCGTCGCCGGTCGCGTCGATCACGGCCTGCGGCCGGACCCGGATCACCTCCTCGGTGGCCTGCTGGGCCGCGACCAGCGCCGTGACGCGGGTGGCGTATCCGCCCTGGTGATCGTCGGCCGTCTCCACCCCGACGACGCGAGTATTGAGGAACAGCTCCAGGTTCGGCTCGGCTTCGGCCTTCTCGGTCAGCACGACGTCCCACATCGGGTAGTGCTGGCCGTTGACCTGCCGGAGACCGTACGACCGGTCGCGGACGTCGAGGAAGATCTCCTCGATCAGGCCGGTTTCACGGGCATCGCGCAGCTTGCCGTGCTGGCTGGCCCCGACGGGATGGACGCGGATCTCGCTGGAGGAGTTGCCGCCCAGCACCGGGCGCTCCTGGATCAGCGCGACCCGGACTCCGCGCCGGGCGGCGGCAATCGCGGCACAGAGGCCGGCCAGACCACCGCCGACGACGGCGAGCGGGACGTCGATCTCGCGGGTGATGGTCAGGGAGCCGGTCTGGGACGGGGCGGGTGTTTCGTCGCGCATGGAGCCTCCTCTTCGAGGGTCTGTCACGGTGCGGTCATCGAACGGCGGGATCAGGGAACGTGGTCGGTCCCGGGCGGAGCGGTCGATGACCGCACGACGAGGTGAACCGGAAGCAGGGTGTGGGTGCCGGGGATCGCGCCGGGTTCGCGCAGCGCGAGCACCGTGTTCATCGCGATCTCTCCCCACTGCCCCCGGTCGACGTGGACAGTCGTCATCGGCGGCGCGGCGTGGCGGGCGGTGTCGTCGTCGCTGTAGCCGACGACCGAGAGGTCGCCGGGAATCGAAAAGCCTAGCCGGGCGGCGGCGCGATAGACGCCGGACGCCAGCTGATCGAAGGCGCAGACGATCGCGGTCGGGGGCTGCTCCAGCGAGAGCAGGTCCGTGGCCGCCCCGTCGCCGGCGATCTCGTCGAAGCCGGTGAAGCGGCGGCCGGAACGGACGAGGGACGCATCGAACGGAATCCCTGCTTGGGCAAGGGCCCAGAGATAGCCGTACATCTTCTCGATCGACGTATGGGTGTCGTTCGGTCCATTGACCAGCGCGATCCGGCGGTGGCCGAGGGCGACGAGGTGCTCGACGGCAAGTCGGATTCCGGTGGCATTGTCGGAACCCACACTCGAGACACCGCTGCCGGGCAACTGGCCGCCGGCGACGACGACCGGCAGTCCACGGGCCTTGATCGCCTCCAGCACGGCGTGATTGACCACCCCGCCCACGGTGATCACCCCGATGACCTGGGAAAGAAAGGGTTCACCTTCTTCGCCAAGGAGGTGCCGGGAGAGGTGCCATGGATAAGGAATCAGCCCGGCTCGCTGGCAGGCCCCACCGATCCCGGCCAGGACTTCGCTGAAGTTGATGTCCAGGATCTGGGTTGAGTCCTCGTCTGAGATATCGCTCAGAGTAACGCCCAGCATCGGACGGGAAGATGCCGACGAGACCTCGCCTCGTGACCGCGCAGTGCGCGCGGCCAGCGTCGCGTAAGCGTCGCGGACCGCCCGCTTGGTCAGGTCGCTGACGCGGTCGTTGTTGGCCAGGGCCCGTGAGACGGTCGAAACCGACACGCCGAGCAACTCCGCGACATCGCGTTGTGAGATCCCGGCGGGAAGGTCCGGCATGGCGATATGCACCTCGTGATTGCTTGTGTGCAACGAGCGTATCGCAAGGATTTGGATTGTGCAACAAGTAGGCGCAACGGATAAGGAAATTCATTGTACGGATGTTGCACAAATTGGCTGGTACCATGTCGTGAACAATTGTTGACGTGCCGTATGTCTTATCCGCTTGGTTCGAGGCAAGCGTCCGCTCAGGTGTTGGGCCAGGAAAGGGAGAACGGTGGCACGACGTCCAACGCAGGCTGACGTAGCCCGACTGGCTGGGGTCTCCCAGACCGTCGTCTCCCATGTGTTGAACGGCACCCAGCCCAGGGCGATGGCGCCGGCGACGCGGGAACGGGTCCTCGCCGCGATCGAGGAGCTGGGCTACATGCCCGACCTTACCGCCCGCAGCCTCCGGCTGAAGCGAACCAACACCATCACGGTGTTCGTCCCGGATATCGTCAATCCGTTCTTTGGCCTGCTGCTGACCGGGGCGCAGGATGAGGCGCTCCAGGCCGGATACGACCTGCTGATCTACCACACGGGCGGGCATCGCGAACTGGAGCGCAAGGCCCTGCAGCTGGCGCTCAGCGGCCGGGCCGACGCCATGATCGGTGTGCCCTACGACCTGGAGCGGGCGGATCTGAAACCGCTGACCCTGCGGGGGATCCCGACGGCGATGCTCGCCCGGGCCAGCGAGCTGGACCCGGACCGGACCAGCGGCATCGACCTGGTCGACGTGCCCAGTGAAGCGGCGGCGGTGATGCTCGTCGAGCACCTCGTCGCGCGTGGGCATACGCGGATCGCCATCATCAACGGCCGGGCAGGGACGCCACCGCAGATCAACCGCGAGAACGGGTACCGCCAGGTGCTGCTGCGTCACGGTATCCCGATCGACGAGGGGCTCATCTATAACGGCGACTTCGATGAGAGCACCGGTTACACCCGGATGGTCGAGGTGCTGGCACGACCTGACCGGCCGACCGCCGTCTTCGCCGCGACCGACTCGATCGCCATCGGGGCGATGATCGCCAGCCGGGAGGCTGGGGTCCGGATTCCGGAACAGATCGCGATCGGGGGTATCGACGATATCCCGGCCGCGCGGCTGGTCTCGCCGGCCCTGACAACCGTCAACCAGCACCACGACCAGCTTGGCCGCGAACTCGTCCGCCTGGTCCTCAGCCGCCTCCACGACCCGCATCCTGGTCCGGGCCGGACCGTGACCGGCCGGTTCGATCTGATGGTGCGCGAGTCGACCTGACCCGGCGGTACTGATCGCCGCGCGACTCCCGGTATGCGATTACCGCAAGAACCTCCAACTGGCGGCCCGCCCGGTCGTCCTCCGGTGCTGTCGCGGGACGTGGATGGGTATGCGAAGGTGCGCACCATCAGTCCGCCGCCCCTGGCCCCGATGGAGGGACCCACCGCATGTCCGCGATCTCGTCTGCCGTGTCCGCCGCGCCGTTCGCCTTCCCGCCTGACTATGCCGAGCGCGTCTACGCCGGCATCCTGGGCAAGATCATCGGTGTCTATCTCGGGCGGCCGTTCGAGGGCTGGACCCATGAACGGATCATGGCCGAGCTCGGCCCGATCACCGGCTACGTCCACGAGCGGTTCGACGTGCCGCTGGTCGTCACCGATGACGATATCGCCGGGACGTTTGCCTTTCTCCGGGCGCTGCCGGACAACGGCTACACCCCGGACCTGACCCCGGGGCAGATCGGCGAGGCGTGGCGCAATTACCTGATCTATGGCCGGACCGTCCTGTGGTGGGGCGGGCTGGGGACGTCCACCGAGCACACGGCCTTCCTGCGGCTGATGGACGGTGTTCAGGCGCCCGAGAGCGGCTCGATGGCGCGCAACGGCCAGACGATCGCCGAGCAGATCGGGGCCCAGATCTTCATCGACGGCTGGGCGATGCTGTTCCCCGGGGACCCGGAGCGGGCCGTCGACTGGGCCCGCCGGGCCGGGAGCGTCTCCCACGATGGCGCGGCGATCCACGGCGCCCAGGTGATCGCGGCGCTGGAGGCATTGGCCTTCACCGAGCGCGACATGAATGTGCTGTTGGATGAGGCGCTGCGCCTGATCCCGGCCGACTCCGTCATCGCCCGGTTGATTGCCGACGTGCGGGAATGGCACGCCCGGGACGACGACTGGCTGGCGACCCGGGCACTGATCCAGCGGCATTACAACTACGAGCTGTTCCCCGGCGCCTGTCACATGGTGCCCAACCACGCGCTGATCATCCACGCGCTGCTCCACGGCAACGGGGACTTCGGCCGCACCCAGATGGTCGTCAACACCGATGGCTGGGACACCGACTGCAACGCGGGCAACGTCGGCTGCATCCTCGGGATCCGGGACGGGCTCGCCGCCTTCGATGGCCCGGTCGACTGGCGGGGACCCGTCACCGACCGCCTCTACAGTTCGACCGCGGACGGCAGCCGGGCGATCAGCGACGCCGTGATCGAAACGGATCATGTCGTCTCGATCGCGCGGGCGCTCCACGGCGCGACGCCGGAACCGCCCCGCGGCCGGGACCGGTTCCACTTCTCCTATCCCGGCGCCGTCCAAGGCTTCCGGTCGGACGACCCGGCGACGCTGTCGGTCGACAACCGCCAGACGACGACCGGACGGGCGCTGGGACTGACGCTCACCGGGATGGCGGGTACGGCGACGACCCCGACGTTCATTCCCGAGGAAGCGCAGGGGATGAAGGGGTATCGCCTCTACGCGTCCCCGACCCTGCACGCGGGCCAGCGCGTCACCGGCGATCTGCAGGCGGCGCGCGGGCCGGTCACAGTCACGCCCGTGATCCGCGTCTACCGCACCGCAACGGAGATCGAGACGATCGACGGGCCGGCCATCGCGCTGGCGGCGGGAAGCAACGGGGCGATCGACTGGAGGATCCCGGACACCGGCGGATGCCCGGTGATGGCGATCGGGTTGCGGGTCTCCGGCGATCCCGGTGACGGTGTGCTGCTCGACCGGCTCGGCTGGGACGGTGCGCCGACGGTGACCCTCGGTCGGGTGCCGGGGACGGACATCTGGCGCGACGCCTGGGTGAACGGCGTCGACACGTGGGAGTCGCACTGGGCGCCGGCCTACCAGATCGCCCATAACCGCGGGGTCGGGCTGATCTCACAGGGAACGGCCGACTGGCGCGATGTGACCGTGACGGCGACCGTCGGGATCCCGCTGGCCCGCTCGGCCGGGATCGCCGCGCGCGTCGGCGGGATGCGGCGCTACGTCGCGCTGCTGCTGGCGGACGACGGCATGGCGCGGATCGTCCAGGCGGTCGGTGAACGGACCGTGCTGGCCGAAGCGCCGTTCCCTTGGCAGGCCGACGAGCCGTACGAGCTGGAGCTGACCGTCTCCGGCGACACGGCCCGGGCCCGGATCAATGGGTCCGAGGTGCTGGCGACGACCGGCATCGACCCCGGGCTGACCGGAGGTGTCGGGTTCATCCTGGAGGAGGGAACGATGCGCTCCAACGCCATCGCCGTCCGCCCCGCGTCAGCGTGATCGGGGTCGAACGTCTGCAGCCGGACCAGGAGCGGCCCGCGCGCGGAGGGGTGCTGGCCGGTGTGGGATGATGGCGGCCTGTAAGCCGGATGGGCAGGTCTCGTGCACCGTCGTGCCCGCTTGGGTCCGGAGCCATGTGGCGGCTGCCGAAACCAGCGTTCGATTCGCGGTCTCACCGAACCCTGATCAGATGGCGTCCTGCTTCCTGTATTCGACGCCACAGCTCACGATGCGTATCTGACCTGACACGATTTATTGAGATCGTCGCAGTTTGAGACGGGGTGCCGGTTTACCGGTACCCCGTTGTCGTGGGAACCGGACGGACCGACGGCGCGTCCTTATGGCAACGAGGACAGGACGCGCAGATGACATCTGTAAGGAAGGACGCGGTGGCGGGGGCGATGGTTGGCTGGGTTGGAACGAATGGACGGACCACGGAAATCTATGCGACGAGCGAGGTGATGAGCATGACGGCTGCCGGGATCACGATCGAGGTACCACGGACGAGCGGTGTCCGGGACCGGGTACGACAGGCTCTTGCGGCCATCCAGTCCTACCGCCCTGTCGAAAGCATCGCCCGACGGCCGATCTCGGCCCGGATGCCGGCTCATGAGGTGCATCGTTCGCCCGGCCACGCGGTCTGGCCGGATGGCGCTCGGGTGAGCTGGCCAGTGGGAGAGCCCACGACCCGGCGCTGACCGGGATCCGACCGACTCATGGGCTGTTGATGGGACATTGAAAGCGGAACCCCGACCGGCTGCCGGTCGGGGTTCCGTGTCCCGTCCGACCGGTGGAGCGTCACTGGGCCGGGACGGGGGCGGGATTGCGTCGCCCGATCCGGTCGACGAACCAGCGACCAACCAGCACGCCCATGACGCCAGCGATGACGGCCACCCACGCTGGTGCGCCGAGATCGATCGCGGCGACGATGACGAAGCCGTCGAACAGGGCGATCAGGGTGAAGCCGACGTGGTGGATCCAGGCGTGGTGCTGGTCCGGTGCCCGGCGAGCCAGCCAGGCCCGCGCGACCATGACACCGCCCAGCCCGAGCAGGCCCAGGTAGACGGCGCGGGTCACCGTCGCGAGGTCGCCCCAGTGGGCGGCGATGGCTCCCGCCACGAAGACGAGCATGGCGACCAGGGACCAGGCCCAGAGGCGGACGAAGCCGCTGTCCAGGTCCCGGGGCGGCCGAATCACCGCCAAGCCAGCCCCGAACGCGACCGTCGCGGCCACGGCGTGCAGGACGATCAGGGCAAGGAAGGGATCCATTGGAGACAACGCTCCCGCCCGGTGCGCCGCCAGCCAATCCGTGTAGGGATCCCCGCCGGGCACTGTCGTCGAGGACGGTCGATGACGCGTGGTCAGGTGATGCCGCCGAGAGGCGTCTGCTCAGCCTGCGGTCGCGGGGGCCGCGACAAGGACGCGGTCCAGCCGGTCGAGTCCGGCGCGCAGGGTCGCCGTCTCCGGGCCAGTGCCGATCCGGAGAAAGCCATCCAGCCCGAAGACGTCCCCGGGGACCAGCAGGACGCTCTGCTCCCGGCGGATGCGGTGGACCAGTTCGGTCGAATTCACGGGCAGGTCGTAGCGGACGAACACGGTGCCTGTCGCGGCCGGCCGGGTCCACGTCAGCCGCCCGGCGTGCTGGTCGATCCAGTCGGCGACGATCTCGAGGTTGGCGCCCAACATCCGGCGGCTGCGCTCCAGGATGGCCGCGCGTCGCTCGGGTTGCAGCGCGATCGTCGCGATCGCCTCACTCAGCGCCCCGGTCGTGATCGATGTGTAGTCCTTCCGGCCCCACGCCGTCTCGATCTCGGTCGCGGGTCCGACGATCCAGCCGATTCGCAGGCCCGGCAGCGCGTACGCCTTCGACAGGCCCGACGTGACGATGGCGCGCTCGTACAGGTCGGCGAACGACGGTGACTCGGTCCCGCTGAACTCCGTCCCCCGGTAGACCTCGTCGGCGTGCAGCCACAGGCCGTGCTGGCGGGCCAGATCGACCAGCGCCGTCATCTGCTCCGGCGCCAGCACGCTGCCGGTCGGGTTGTTCGGGTGGCAGATCGAGATCATCCGGGTCCGCGGGGTGATCGCGGCGGCTACCTCGTCGAGGTCCGGCGCCCAGCCCTGGTCCTCGCGCAGCGCGACGGCAACCGGCTTCACACCCATCGCCCGGGCCCAGCCCCAGAGCTGGAGGTAGTTGGGCGTGATGAGGATCAGTTCATCGCCCGGCTCCAGCACGGTCATCCCCATGACAAAGATCGCCTCGGCCGACCCGTTGGTGACCAGCACCTCGCCGGCGGATCGTCCGGGGTACATCGCGGCGATGGTCTCCCGCAGCGCCGGCGTCCCGTTGGTCCAGCCGTAGCCGATCTCGACGTCCAGCAGGGCGATGCGCTCGTCTGGGGTCAGCAGCGAGTTGATGGAGTAGGGGTGGACGCCGCTGTCAGACAGGTTGATGTCGACCTCGTTCTCGTGGAGGGACTGGATCCGTTCGAGGGCGAACTCGTCGATCTGCATGGGATGCTCCGTGATTGCGGTCGGCGGGTCGGCGGCGGTAGACATCGGGCAGCGGTGCCTGGCGTCTGACGCCGGGCGTATGCTTCCAGACGGGTTGTGACGGCCTGGACAGGTTCGGAGGAGTGTATGCCGGTGACAGGTCGACGTGCGCGGCGGCTGGAGTGGGTCATATGACACTGCTCCGGTCCGTCGCCGTGCTGCCGACCGTGCGGGAGCGCAAGGGCTACCCGTTCGACCTGCCGCTGATCCAGTCGCTGCCGGAGCTGGACGTCTCGGTTCCGGTGACGTTCCTGGTCGGGGAGAACGGCTCGGGCAAGTCGACGCTACTGGAGGCGATCGGCGCGTCGGTCGGCTCCGTCACGATCGGGGGAGCGCCGATCGCCGCTGACCCGCGACTGGCCCCTGCCCGCCGGCTGGCCGACTGTCTCCGGCTGACCTGGTCCCGCAAGACCCGGCTCGGCTTCTACATGCGTGCCGAGGACTTCATCACCTGGACCGACAGGTCCGTCGAGCTGCTCGGGGAGCTGGACGACCTGGCCGAGGAGGCCCGTACCAATCGCGACACGGGCGGGGGCGACTGGTGGCGGGCCGAGGCCGTGGCTCGCGGGGAGCGCGCGCTGCTTCAGCGTGGTCTGGGTGCGGAATTCGATGCCCGGTCCCACGGCGAGTCGTTCCTTGACATGTTCGGCCAGCGGCTCCGGCCCGGCGGGCTGCACCTGCTGGACGAGCCTGAGACGCCGCTCTCGCCGCTGCGGCAACTGGCGCTGCTGGCGCTGATCCGCGACACGGCGAACGAGGGCGGGCAGTTCATCGTCGCGACCCACGCCCCGATCCTGCTGGCCTGCCCCGGCGCGACCATCCTCCAGATCGACGGCGACCGCCTCGCGCCGGTCGCGTATGACGATGTCCCCAATGTCCGGTTGATGCGCGACTTTCTCGCCGATCCAGCCGCCTATCTTCGCTACCTCTGATCTCCGGCAGCGTCGCCATGACCGGGCGTTCCGACCGGTCGCGTACACTCGGCTCATGCTGAAGAACGTCATGCCAGCTGCGATCGTTCGCTGGAAGGGCCTGCAGGACCAGCTCTGGTTCATCCCGTCGATCCTCACCGTCGCCGCGGTGCTGCTCGCGTTCGTGATGGTCTGGGTGGACCGGACGCTGATCGGGCAGCGCCGGCCGGAAACCGACTGGCTGTTCGGCGCTGGCGCGTCCGGCGCCCGGGAAGTCCTCTCCGCGATCTCCAGCACCATGATCACGGTGACCGGCCTGGTGTTCTCGATCACGGTCGTGGCGCTCCAGTTGGCCTCCAGCCAGTACACCCCGCGCGTCCTCCGGACGTTCACAGGTGACCGGGGCAACCAGCTCGTCCTCGGGGTCTTCATCGCCACGTTCACCTACTCGCTGCTCGTGCTGCGCACGGTCCGCGAGGGCAACGACGACGGGATCGCCCCCTTCGTCCCGTCCGCATCGGTGACCGTCGCGCTGCTCCTGGCCGGGGCCAGCGTCGGCTTTCTCATCTACTTCATCAGCCACGCGGCCAACGCGATGCGGGCCTCGGTGATCATCGATAGGGCCGCCCGGGACACGCTGGCGGTCGTCCGGCGACTGTATCCGGACCGGGACGACGACGCGGCCGATCCCGGGAAGCGACCCCGGGCGGAGACGCCGCCCATCCCGGCCACGGGAGTCGTCGATATCCGGGCGACCCGATCGGGGTATCTCCAGGAGATCAGCGACGACGGCCTGCTCGCCGCACTCTCGCCCGATGACCTCTCGCTGGAACTGTCCGTCACCGTCGGCTCGCACGTCCTCGCCGGGACGGTCATCGGCCAGGCGTGGCCCACGGAGCGGATCGACCTGGACGGTCTCCAGGACCAGGTAACGGACGCGCTGATCCTTGGTCACGAGCGGACGATGCACGCCGATGTCGACTTCGGCCTCCGCCAGCTGTCGGATATCGCGGTCCGGGCGCTGTCGCCCGGTATCAATGACCCGACCACGGCGACGCAGTGCATCGACCGGCTGGCCGAGATTCTCGGGCTGATCGCCGTGCGGCCGGAGCCCGTCGCGGTCCGGCGCGACCAGGAGAGCAGGGGAACGCTGATCCGGCGACCCCTGTCCTGGGAGGAGCTCCTCCGGACCGCCTTCGACGAGATTCGTCACTATGGCTCCGACGACCCGATGGTCGCACGGCATCTGAGCCGGACGCTCCGGCTGTTGATCGACATCGTCCCGACCGACCGGGTCCAGCCGCTGCTCGACCTCCGCGGGGCGGTGGTCGCGATGTCCGACCGTGAGATCGAGGACCCTGGCGATGTCGCCCGGATCGAAACGGCGTACTGACGGATCACCCGTGGGCCCCTCACCTGCGACACGACCCGTCACCGGCGCGAGAGGCGCCGGCGACACGCGTGGGAGCAGGTATGGAGTTGTTCGGCATCCGGCTTGTCGGGATCAACGTGGAGAACGGCCAGAAACTCATTCTGACCCTCATCCTGGTCGTCGCGCTGCTGCTGGTTCGCCGCGTGGTGGTTCGGGCAGGGCTGTGGCTGCTTCGGAACTACTCGGCCCGGCATTCGGCGTTCTGGTTCCGGCAGGGGCTGAATCTCGCGACCGGGCTCCTCCTTGTCCTCGGGATCCTCTCGATCTGGTTCGATGACCCGACGCGGCTCGCGACGGCGGTCGGGCTCGTCGCGGCCGGCCTGGCGTTCGCCATGCAGCGGGTGGTGACCTCGCTGGCCGGGTATCTCGTAATTCTCCGTGGGGACAATTTCACCGTGGGTGACCGCATCACCATGGGTGGGGTGCGCGGGGATGTCATCCGGCTCGGCTTCATCCAGACGACGATCATGGAGATGGGGCAGCCGTCGGCTGTCCAGAGTGCCGATCCACCCGTCTGGGTCCGGAGCCGCCAGTACACCGGCCGGCTTGTCACGGTCACCAATGACAGCATCTTCGAGACGCCGGTCTACAACTACACGCGCGAGTTCCCGTACGTCTGGGAGGAGATGACCATCCCGATCGCCTTCAGCGCCGATCGCAAGCGGGCGGAGCAGATCCTGCTCGACGCGGCGCGGCGCCATGGCGCCGACCACCAGGAGGCCAGCCGCGCCGCGCTGTCCGAGCTCGGCCGGCGCTACTTCATCGACACCCCCGACCTGGAGCCGACGGTGTACTTCCGGCTGACCGACAACTGGCTGGAACTGACTGTCCGCTTTCTTGCGAGCATCCGTAGTGTCCGGGACGTGAAGGACGCGATGAGCCGAGAGATCCTCGAACAGTTCGACGAGGCGGGGATGGGGCTTGCCTCAGCTACATACGAGATCGTCGGGTTGCCGCCCCTGGTCGTCCGGCAGGAAGGCCATCGGCCGTCCGGGTCCGCCGGTGTGGCGTCGACTGATTGATCGGAAACGGAAAGGGTCAGCACCATGCCGGACGGATTCTGGGGCATCTTCTTCGACTCATGGGGCGGGCTCGGCCGGATCCTTGTCGTCGGAACCCTCGCGTACCTCGCACTCGTCTTCTTCCTGCGCGTTTCGGGCAAGCGGACGCTGAGCCAGCTGAACGCCTTCGACCTCATCGTGACGGTCGCGCTTGGCTCGACGATGGCCTCCATCATCCTGTCGAAGGATGTCGCGCTGCTGGAAGGGATCCTGACGTTCGCCCTGCTGATCGGTCTGCAGTACGTGATCAGCGAACTGACGATCCGGTCCAGCAAGTTCGGTGGGCTGGTCAAGTCTGATCCAGCCCTGCTGTTCTACCGGGGATCGTTCCTGTCGGAAAGCATGCGGGCCGAGCGGCTTGTGGAGGCCGAGATCCGGGCCGGGATCAGGAGCCAGGGGATCGCCTCGCTCGATGAGGTCGAGGCGGTCGTCCTCGAGACCAATGGCAAGCTGTCAGTGATCTCCCGGCCGGAAGGCGAGGCGAGCGCGCTCAAGGGTGTCTCCCGGACTACGGACCGAAGCGGGGTGGGGGCGTAGGGGGCATTGCGCGGTGATGCGCCACATCGCGTTCCGGAAGGCGAGGGGCGGACATTCGGGTCGGCTCCGTGGCAAGCTACCCGTGTTCACTTCCCCCTTGGTCCTGGTTCCTGACATACGACCCGAGGCTCCGCCATGGCCGACACGTCTCCCCGCCGTTCCCCGATCCTCCGTCCCTTCATCGCCGTCGGCCGGTTCTTCGAGCGCAAGGTCCGGGCGCTGGCCGTGATCACCGCCCTGGGCATGTTCCTCGTCCTGCTGATGGGCGCCAACGTTACGGCGACCGGCTCCGGCGAGGGCTGTGGCAACCACTGGCCGCTCTGCCATGGCTCGTTCCTCCCGGCCGACACCTTCGAGTCGATGGTCGAATACAGCCATCGCTTCGTCACGGGGATCGAGGGACTGCTCGTCGTCGCGACGGCGATCGGCGCCTGGCGGGTCCGGAAGACCTACCCGGTGTTCACCTTGCTGGTCCCGGTGATGGTCCTGTTTCTCGTCATCCAGGCACTGATGGGCGCGGCGGCCGTGAAATGGCCGCAATCGGCGGAAGTCATGGCGCTCCATTTCGGGATCTCGCTGGTCTGCCTCGCGGCGGCGGCGCTGATCGCCCGGATCGTGACAGAGGCCCGGCGCGACCGGTTCGAGGATCACCTCCGGCTGGCCACGATCCGCGCCCGCCACATCGCGCCGGCCGGGCTGCGCTGGCTGGCGGTCACGGCGCTGGTCTTCTCCGTCGTCACGGCCTACCTGGGCGCCTACGTCCGGCACACCGGGTATGAGTTGGCGTGCCTCGGCTGGCCGACCTGTGAGGGGCAGCTGGTCCACGGGTTGACCGGTCCGGCCGGCATCCACTACAACCACCGGCTCTCGGCCGTCGTGATCACCCTGATGGTCGTGGCGCTGCTGTGGTGGACATGGCGCCTGCGGTCCATCCGCCCGGACCTGTTCGGGATCGCGGCCGTCGCGATGGTGGTCGTCATCGGCCAGTCCGTCGTCGGCGGGCTGATCGTGCTGACCAACGTCCAGATCTTGACGACGCTGGCCCACGCCGGTCTGATGGGGATCTTCTTCGTCGCGATGTGTGACCTGGTGCGATGTACCTGGCCGGCGCGAAGACCGGCCGACCGGCCGGCGATGCGCGTCGCCATGCCTCAGCCGGCCGGCGACTGACCAGGACTAAACCATTGAACCTGCCGGAGCCCGCACCGGTCCCGTGCGGGCTCTGGTGTCTCATGGCTGGGGCGACCGTCGTCCCGGCCAGGCTTTTCCCGCAATGACAGGGACAATGGGGCCAATTGGCTATACGCTGGACCTCCCGCAGATCCCGATGATCGATCAGACTGAGACGGAGCCCGCTGGATGGCGGTTGCCGGGTCGGGAAGCGCAGGGCACGGATGGATGAGAGCCTGGTCGGGATCGTGGTCGGCAGCGCGTCGATGCTCGTCGCGCTGGCCGCGCTTGCCGTCAGCGTGGTAGCGATCCAGCGGTCCGGCCGGTCGGTCCTCGATGTCCAGCGCTTCGTCGCCGAGGCCCGCGCGCAGCAGCGGACCGAGCGCGACCTCTGGTCCCAGCCCCGGTCCGCGAAGGTCACCCTGATCGGCGAGCGCCTCGGCGTCGCGACCAGCATCGTCGAGGATGCCGGGTTGCTGACGTTCGTGCTCCGGAATGACGGCGACGCCCCGGCCAGCCAGGTCCGGGTCGGCGTCACCTATCCGACCGGGGCGGAGGTCCGGCCAACGGCGAAGGGGGACCTGCCACCCGGGGCCGAGCTGACCTGCGAATTCCCGATCGATCACGCGCGCTTCGGCGATGGCGACTCACGGGTGTTCATGCTGGACGTCAGCTACCGCGACCGGACCGGCCTGATCGATCGGCTGATGCCCGTCCATCTCGTGATGAAGTGGGGCGCCGCCGAACTGCAGTACTTCCTCGGTCCCGTCGACCAGACGGTTCAGACTGAGGACGCGATGGGCGTGGTCTAGCGCCGATACCCCGCTCGCCGGAACGTTGCTCACCCGGTCGCTTTGGCGGTCGGGTATCGTGCTTTTTCGGACGGCAGTACCTGCGGTCGTGCCCGGGTCTTTGCCCCTGACAATATCTTGACAGGCTGACACTGATTCGTGGCGAGATACGCACGGAGTTTTGCGGACATTATCCCGGTGCGGGGAACGATCGGATACCTGTTGGGGGACATTGGTGCGAACTGCGCGAAATAGCGACCGGTTTGGGCCTCGAACAGCGTTATCAAGGACAGGTGATGCGATAGTCTGATCCTGTTCCGCCGTGGGGATACGGTGGGGTGTGACATTGAGGAGACCAGCCATGACACCAGCGACACGTTTCAGCAGACGGACAGCGATCGCGCTGCTTGGATCGACCGTTGTCGCCGGCTCAGCCGTGGCCGGGATCGCGCAGCGGGCAACGGCCCAGACCGCGCCAACCTTCTCCGCCGGGAAGACGGCCGTCGTCTCGGCGGCCCAGCTCAATGTCCGGTCGACGCCGAGCCTGAGCGCGCCGATCGTCGCCACGCTCCCGCTCAATACGCAGGTTTATCTCGCGACCGGTCCGGTCACCGCCGACGGCTACACCTGGTTCCGGCTCCAGAGTCCCAGCGCCGCCGGGACCTCCACCTTCCTCGGGTGGGCCGTGACTGCGTTCCTCGCCGGTGTGGCGGCCCCGCCGGTTCAGCAGGAGTTTGCCTACGGCTCGACTGTCAGCGTGACGGCGAATCTGCTCAACGTTCGGGCGAACCCGTCGACGAGCGCCGCCATCGTCGCGACCTATGCCTTCGGCCGGACGGCGAAGATCACCGGCGGGCCGACCGTCGCCAACGGGATCACCTGGTACGCCGTTGACAACGTCGGCTGGGTGGCAGGGCAGTTCCTGGCCAAATCGGGTGGCACCACGCCGCCCCCAGCGTCCGGCGGCTTTGCCGTCGGAACCGTCGTCGCGGTCAACGTCCCGTCGGTGAACATCCGCTCGGGTGCTGGCACGAGCTTCCCGGTCAATTCCACCGCGGCGCAGGGCACCCAGCTGACCATCGCCGAGGGGCCGGTCGCCGCCTCGGGGTACAACTGGTACCGCGTCACCGGCGGCGCGACCGGCTGGGTGGCCGGCGAGCTGGTCGTCCAGTCAGGCGGGACGACCCCACCGCCGACGTCCGGGGGCATCGCCATCGGATCCACGGTCAGGGTCACCGCCCAGCAGGTCAACGTCCGGTCCGGCGCCGGGACCAGCTTCTCGGTCACCACGACCGCGTCCGCCGGTGATACGTTCACGGTCTATGAGGGGCCAGTCGCGGCCAACGGGTACAACTGGTACCGGGTGTCCAACCTCGTCGGCGCCTGGATCGCCAGCGACTTCATCGCGGTGTCCGGCAGCACCACGCCACCGCCAGCGGGCGGGTTCTCCTACGGGCAGCGGGTTACCGTGACGGCTGGGACGCTCAATGTCCGGGCCAACCCGACGACCAGCGCGGCGATCATCTCGACCTACGCCTATGGCCGGGCCGCCACGATCACCGGCGGGCCAACGGTTGCCAACGGGATCACCTGGTACGCCGTCGACAACCTCGGCTGGGTGTCCGGCCAGTACCTCACTGCCTAGCGTTCGGCCCGCACCCCTTGCCCTTGGAATGCTCCCGGACAGGCAGAAAGATCCCCCGGCTGACTCAGGTCAGCCGGGGGATCTTTCTGTTACCAGGGAGTACCAACAAGAGCCGGTACGGTTGGCCGTGCGCTGTGTCCGGACATGACCGGTGTCTTAGTGTCATGATGGGCCAGCAATTCTGGTCCGACGATCCCGTTTGCCGGTTGGCATGCCCCTCGAGCTGTGCCCTGCGGACAACACGGGTCAGTGCTGACGGGTTGCCAAAGGGTGTACGTACGCTATGATGTGTACGTACACCTTGGTGTCGGGCAAGGCAGCGCAGGCAACCGTAAGGAGGACAGGGTGCGGTACGGTCGACACATACTGGCAGCGACGCTCGGTGCGTCACTGGTCTTTGGTGGGGTTGCCGTCGGGCCCGTCTCCCGCATGCCGTCCGCCATCGCGCAGTCGGCCGGGACGCCAGGGACGGTCGGCGTGGACTTCCTCAACGTCCGCATGGAACCCTCGGCCACCGGCGTCATCCTCGCGACCCTGCCGGCCGGTACGGCGCTGACCGTGCTGGCCGGGCCCGTCACCGCTGGCGGGTTCAACTGGTACCAGGTGCAGGCGGGGGACCAGTTCGGCTGGGCGGTCTCCAGCTTCGTCCTCACGGGCGGGACCGCCTCCGGCCCGGGCGCTGGCACCGGTGCCCAGTGGGTCTACGGTGACACGGTCACTGTCAACACCGACGCACTCAATGTCCGGGCGTTGCCAGCGCAGTCGGCGCAGATCCTGGATGTCTACCGGTCCGGTCGGGTCGCGACCGTCACCGGGGATGCGCAGGTCGTGGACGGGATCACCTGGTACCCGCTTGACCGGCTCGGCTGGGTTGCCGGGCAGTTCCTCTCCGGCGGCGTCCAGGGCGCTGACGGTACCGGGTCAACCCCGGGTGCGGTCCCGGCGCTCACCGGCAGCTGGGTCTACGGTGACACGGTCACCGTCACGACCGGCGTCCTCAACGTCCGCGAGCTGCCGTCGCTGTCCGCTCCGGTGGTCGCCCGCTACGCCTTGAGCCAGGTGGCGACGGTAACGGGCGACGCGACGATGGCTGACGGGATCACGTGGTTCCCGCTGGACAACCTCGGCTGGGTCTCGGGCCAGTTCCTCGCGACCAGCGGTGCGACTGCGCCGGCCCCGACTGCCCCGGGCACCACTCCGCCGGCGCCGGCCGCTCCGGGCGGCGTGGCGAAGCCCACCGCGCTGGCCTATGGGGATGCGGTCGTCGTCAGTTCCAGCCTGCTCAACGTGCGGGCCGAGCCGGGCGTGAGCCAGGACATCGTCGCGGTCTACCCGGCCGGCAAGCAGGCCGTGATCAGCGGGCACAGCAGCGTCGCCGATGGGTACACCTGGGTGGCGGTCGACCGGCTGGGTTGGGTCGTCGCGGACTTCCTGGCCTACGTCGGTCCGGGCACCGTCCCGGCGGCCGCGCCGGCTGCCGTTACCGCGTCCGGGGCCGATACGACTGCCGTGTCCGTCTCGACGACGCCGGATGCGACCGTATCGCCACCAGTTGCCCAGCCATCGACCACCGCGACGTCGCCATCGCTTCGCCCGACGACCGCCGCCCGGACGCCGTCCCCCACGCCAGACGACGAGGCGGAGGAGGTTGAGGTCGACGAGACACCCGAACCCGTGGCGACCGAACGGCCGGATGCGCCGGCGGCGACCGAGCGTCCGAGTGCCCCAGCGACCGAGCGTCCGAGTGCCCCGGCGGCGACTGAACAGCCGGATGCGCCTGCAGCGACCGAGCAGCCGGATGCGCCTGCGGCGACCGAGCAGCCGACGACGCAGGTCGAGCCCGTCTACGTCACGCCGACCGTCGCCGCGGCGGAGCCCGAGGCGACCGAGGCCGCAGACGAGGCCGAGGAGCCGGCCGCGGCCGAGACTTTCAGCGACGGCCAGAACGTCGTCGTCGATACCGGGCGGCTCAACATCCGGTCGGGTCCGTCCTACGACGCGTCCGTGGTCCGGATCGTCGACAACGGCGCCGAGTTCACAGTCTACGGCGAACCAGTGCAGGCCGAGGGGTATACCTGGTACCGGGTCAGCTCCACGCAGGAAGAATGGGTTGACGGACAGTTCCTCGCCGCGAAGTAGCGACGGGAACCAACACTGACCGGACACGAAGACGGGCGCCCCGAGGTGGGCGCCCGTCTTTGTGTGCTTATCGTCTGGACCGGTCGCCCGGTAGACAGGCAGGAATTCGCCGCCTCGCCGGGCACGAGCCGATCAGTCGCCGGAGAGGATCAGGCCACCTCGCGGGGTGACCATGACGGCCCGCTCAAACTGGGCCACCCAGGTACCGTCGACGGTCCGGGCCTCCCACTCGTTGGCCATCCAGTGTTCCTTCTGGCCCTCGATCACGACTGGCTCGACGGTGAGGACCATGCCCTCGACCAGCTCGTCGCCCTCCCCCGGATCGCCGGCGAACGGGACTTGCGGGTCCTCCCACATCAGCCGGCCGAGGCCATGTCCGCAGAAGCCGCGAGCAACGTTGAATCCATGCTGCTCGGCGACCGACTGCATCGCCCACGACACGTCGCCGATCCGGTTGCCGACCTTGGCTGCCGCGATGGCGGCGTTCATCGCCTTGCGCGTCCCCTCCATCAGGCGTCGGTGGCGCTCGGTCTCGTTGCCGATCGCGAAGGTGACGGCGGCATCACCGGCAAACCCGTTGAGCAGCATCCCGGCGTCGATGGTGAAGATGTCGCCGTCGACCAGCATCTCGTCCCCGGGGATCCCGTGGACGACGATGTCGTTGCGGTTGGTGTTGATCGCGCCGGGGAAGCCGGCCTGCTTCTCGAAGACGGGGATGCCGCCGAGCCGGGCGATGTAGTCGCGGGCGTAGGCGTCCAGCTCGATCGTGCGGATACCCGGCCGGGCCATGCGCTTGAGTTCGCGGAGCAGCTTGGTCGTGGCGCGGTTGGCTGCCTTGAGGCCGGCGAGTTCCTGGGGTGTTCTGACGATCACGGGGCCTCCGGGGCCGGGCGGGCGGTTCGCGCGGCGAGGGTGACACATGGCAAGGCGCCGCGAACGACCAGATGATCGGCGGCGCCGGGCCAGCGGATGGATCTGCTGTTGGCAAGGATAGCCGGACGAGCCGGTCCCGCGTCGTCAGTCGCCGGTCGCAACCAGCGCGTCGAGCGTGGCGAGCGCGGCGCCCAGTTCGTCGAGCAGCGGTCCGTCCGGGTCGGCGGCGATGAGCGCGTCCGTCATGGCATGCAGGTACCAGAGGGTCCCGTCCCGCCCGCCATGGAAGATCGGCCAGAGGGTGTCTCCGCGACGACGGTAGTCGCTGGTGATCGAGCGGGCGTTGTGGATCTTGTCGGCCGCGACGATCAGCCGGACCTCCGGTGATTCGGTCGCCATCCGCCCGATGTGGTCGAGCTTGCGCTGGCGCCACGGCGGCTTGGGTGAGCCGGACGAGTCGGAGCAGCCGTCGACGAACCGGGCGACCCGCTCGCCGAACTGGCGGACGATCCGGGCGCGGGTCGCTCCTCCGCCCTGGTCTTCGATGGCGTCGTGAAGCAGCGCCGCGATAGCTGTCTCCTCGTCGCCGCCCGCCTCCAGCACGAGCCCCGCGACCTGGAGCAGGTGGGCCAGGTAGGGCACCCCGCTCCCCTTGCGACGCTGGGAGCGGTGCAGCTCCGACGCCAGCACGACGGCGTCGTCAAACCGGGCGCCGGGCACGACGGGTGAAATCGTGGGCGAGTGGACCATCTCGGGCTTTCCGGGGGTACGTGCGGGCGGGACGCCGATCGGCCGGGCACGTCCGGCCGGACCGCGGGGGACGGTACCATGATGACCTCTGGCGGCGCCGGCGCGGGCGCCCATGGATACGCTCCGGTCTCGCCGGACGGTCGTCTCACACCGAGGAGTAACGGACGATGGCGCTCTGGATCTGTACCGCCTGCGGGACGCAGTTTCCCGAATCGGGCATGCCGCCCGCCGTCTGCTCCATCTGCGACGACGATCGCCAGCCGCCTAACACCAATGAGACGCAGTGGGTGACGCCGGACGAGCTGGCCACCAGCGGGTACGACGTGAAGGTCGTGGAACATGAGCCGGGTCTGACCGGGATCGGGGCGGAGCCCGGCTTCGGCATCGGCCAGCGGCCCATCCTCGTCCGGACCCCGGACGGCAACATCCTGTGGGACTGCATGGCACCGCTGGACGACCGGATCGCCCGGGAGATCGAGCAACGAGGCGGGTTGTCGGCCATCGCCATCTCCCACCCGCATTACTACACGACGATGGTCGAGTGGGCCGATCGCTTCGACGTGCCGATCTGGCTGCACGAGGACGACCGGGCTTGGGTAATGCGCTCGTCGCCCCGGATCCGCTTCTTCGCCGGCGACACGCATGAGCTCGCTCCCGGCACGACGATCCTCCGGCTGGGCGGACACTTCCCCGGTGCGACGGTGCTGTACTGGGCGGGGGCGGAGGACGGCCGGGGCGTGCTGCTCTCCGGTGACACGATCCTGCCTATCCCGGTCAACCACTCGGCGACGTTCCTCTACAGCTATCCCAACCGGTTGCCGCTGCCGCCGTGGGAGATCCGGCGGTTGCGGGCGGCGATCGCGCCGTACCGGTACGACCGGCTCTACGCCGCGTGGTTCGGGCAGGAGTTGATCGGGGAGGCCGACCGGGCCGTGCTGGAATCGGCCGATCGCTACCTCGCCAAGCTGGGTGGGCACATCACGGTCGCGCCAGGGATTCACGGTGCGACGGCCCCCGGCAACACCGGGTCGTCCTCCATCCCGCGCTGGGATCGACCAGCGGAGGCAGCCAGATGACCGGCGGCCAACGAGTGGCGATCGTCGCGGGAGCGAGCGGCGGGATCGGGCGGGCAACGGCGGCCGGGCTGGCCGCTGATGGGTTCAGGGTGGTGGTCGCGGCCCGCTCGGCCGACCGGCTGGCGACGCTGGTCGAGGAGATCGGCGTGGCCGGAGGCGAGGCCGTCGCCGTGCCGGCGGACGCGGCGATCCGGGCCGATTGCGAGCGGGTCGTCGCCACGGCCTTGGGGCGGTTCGGCCGGGTGGACGCGCTGGTCAATACGGTCGGCGTGAACATTCCGGGACGGCAGGTGATGGAGATCACCGACGAGACGTGGCGGCTGATGATCGATGGCAACCTGACGGCCGCGTTCAATCTCACGCAGGCGATCGTGCCGCATTATCGCGAGCGGTCCGGCGGTCTGCTGATCCACATCTCGTCAATCTCGGCGCTGCGGACCGACCCGTCCGGCGCGGCCTACCAGGCGGCCAAGGCAGGGGTGGCGGCGCTGGCCCACGCCACGATGCTGGAAGAGCGGGCCCACGGGACGCGGGTCACGGTGCTATATCCCGGCCTGATCGACACCGACTTCATGAAGTACCGGCCGACGCCGGTGCCTCGGGCAATGCTGGACGTGGCGCTCCAGGCGGATGACGTCGCTTCCGCCTGCCGGTTCGTCGTGAGCCTCCCGCCTCACGTCCATATCCCGGACATGACGATCATGCCGACCGCTCTCACGTGAGGGAAGGCCTGAGGCATGCCTGAACGTCTCAAGCCACCCGCCGAGGTGATCGACATGCTGGCGTCGATGCCCGGCCGGATTGCGGCGCTCACCGACGGTGCCACTCCGGAGCAGCTCGTCACCGCTCCGGCGCCGGGCGAGTGGTCGGCGGCCGGGGTGATCGCCCACCTGCGGTCGTGCGCTGACGTCTGGGGCGACGCGATCCGGGTGATCGCGGCCAACGACCCCGAAGGGAAGCGTCCGCCAACGGTCCCCTTCGGGAACGCGGCCGATCGGGAGGCTGGTCGCCTGTCGATCCGGGCGATCAACCCGACGACGTGGGTCCTGCAGACCGACTATTTCGACTTGGCGTTCGCTCCGTCATTCGCCGCCTACGCCGCCCAGCGCGCCGATCTTGTGGCGTTTCTCGGTGAGCTCGACGCTGATGACTGGCCCCGCGAGGTGATTGTCACCGGCGCCGGCCCCCCCCTGACGTACACACTCCATAACTTCTCCCAGCGGATCGCGATCCACGAGCGACCGCACCTCAGGCAGATCCGGGATGCCATAGGCGCCTGACCACTCAAGCGTCGTCTGCCTGCTTCGGTCCTGGCATTTCCCACGACACATCGGGTACGGCCACCAGCCGGCGTCGCATCGTTGCGATCGCGTCGTCGGCCGAGTCCACCAGGATGAAGCGGCGGCCGAGTTCGGCGGCGGCGGCGCCCGTCGTGCCGGAGCCGGCGAAGAAGTCCAGCACGATGTCGCCCGGCGCGGACGATGCCCGGATGATCCGGCGGAGGACGCCAATCGGCTTCTGCGTGGGATAGCCCGTCTTTTCCTTCCCGGTCGGGGAGACGATCGTGTGCCACCAGACGTCAGTCGGCAGCTTGCCCCGCTCCCGCTTCTCCGGCGTGACCAGGCCCGGGACCATATACGGCTCGCGGTCGACGTCCTCGGTGTTGAAGACGTACCGCGCCGGGTCCTTGACGTAGACGAGGATGTTGTCGTGCTTGGCCGGCCAGCGCCGCTTCGCTCGCGCCCCGTAGTCGTAGGCCCAGATGATCTCGTTGAGCAGGCACTCCTCGCCGAACAGCGCGTCCAGCAGCAGCCGGCAGTAGTGGACCTCCCGGTAGTCGAGGTGGACGTAGAGAGTCCCGTCCGGTGCGAGGACGCGGTACGCCTCCAGCAGTCGCGGCTCCATGAACGTCAGGAAGTCGTCGAAGCGGTCGGCGTAGGTCAGGCGGGACAGGATTTCGGAGCGGTAGCGGGTGCCACGGTAGCCGGCCCGGGTGGCGGTCGGGTCGGCGATCATCCGGTTGACGGTCCGTGACTGGCTCTTGCCCGTGTTGAACGGCGGGTCGATGTAGATCAGCCGGGCGACGCCATCCGGGAGCAGGCGAAGCGCATCGAGGTTGTCGCCGTGGATGACGCGGTGGACGGGTTCCAGGGCTGTTCCCTCCGGAGGTGGTCGCTCGTCTTCCCATCTTACCGGCCACAACACCCCGTCGGGTGCGGGGCCGGGCGGTCGGCATCGATGAACAGCGCTGACCATTCGACCGGTCCCGTACACTTCCAGGTGACATTTCGGGTGGACATCTTCGCCCGCCGCCGCAGTCTCTCCGGGAGTATTCACCATGCGCCTCGTCCGGATCGGCCTCGCGTCCATCAACTCCACCGTCGGCGACTTCGCTGGCAATATTGACCAGGCCATCGCCCGGGCGCGCGAGATGGCGGCTGATGACGTGACCGTCGGGGTGTTCCCCGAGCAGGCGGTCGGCGGGTACGCTCCGGAGGACCTGCCCCAGTGGCACGGCTTCGTCGAGGGGCAGTGGACGGAGCTGCAGCGGTTCGCCGCCGAGACGGCCGATCTCGACCTCGTCTCGGTCCTGGGCGTGACCATTGCCGAGCAGGGGCTTCGCTACAACTGCGCCGCGGTGGTCGCGGCCGGCCGCATCCTCGGGATCGTCCCCAAGGAGAAGCTGCCGACCTACAACGTCTACTACGAGCAGCGCGTCTTCACCCGCGGCCTGCCAGGTCAGCACGGCTCGCACCGCGGCGTGCCCTTTGGGGACTATCTGTTCCGGTTCGACTTCGGGACACTGGCCGCCGAAGTCTGCGAAGACTTCTGGAGTACCGACGGGCCAGTCCGGCGGCGGGCGTACTCCGGAGCGGAACTGATCGCCAATGTCTCGGCGTCGGTCTACCGGGTCGGCATCCACGCCACCCGCGAGGAACTGGTCGCCACCCGCGCCGCCGATCACCAGGTCACCTACGCCTACGCCAACATGCTGGGCGCCAACGACGCGATTATCTTCGACGGTGGCGGCTTCATCTCCCAGAACGGCAAGCGGTTGCTGGATGCGCCGCGCTTCGTCAACGGGTTCGCCGCAACGACCATCGACCTCGACCGGACGCTCCGCCTCCGGACCGAGAACACGACCTGGCGTGACGATCAGCGTGACTACGCCAGCACCCATACCCTGGTCCCGACGCTCGCCTACGGGTCCGAAATCCTGGACACGTCGAGCGGTCGTGCCCGGCTGCGCTACCCGTTCCCGGCCCACCGCTCGTTCTTCCTCCCGGACGACACTCCCCGGCCGACCGCCCGGGAACTCCTCTGCGAGGAGATTCTCGACGCGCTGGCCCTCGGGATCGGTGATTACTACGAGAAGCTTGGTGCCTTCCGCCAGATTGGCGTGGCGCTCTCGGGTGGTCGCGACTCGCTGCTGACCCTCCTGGTCGCGCACCGCTATGCCCGCCGCGTCTCTCCGAACGACCCGGGCGCGCTGCTCAAGGCGTTCACGATGCCGTCGCGCCACAACACCGACGCGACGAAGAGCGCGGCGGCGCAGATCTGCCAGGACCTCGGCGTGCCGCTGGAGACGATCCCGATCCACGAGGCGCACGAGCGCGAGATCGCCGCGGTGACCGAGATGCTGGGACCGAACCAGCCGGTGACGGAACTGACGCGCCAGAACATCCAGGCGCGGATCCGGGCCCAGCGGATGTGGAACTGGTCCAACAGCGCGAGCGGGCTGTACCTCCAGACGGGCAACATGAGCGAGCGGGCCGTGGGCTACACGACGATCGCCGGCGACCTGACTGGCGGGCTCGGCGTGCTGGCGAACGTGCCCAAGACGGTCGTCAACTACCTGCTGGATTACCTCGCCGAGACGACCGGGTACGAGGGCATCGCGATGGTGCTGGCGTCGCCGGCTGGTCCGGAGCTGGCCGACGACCAGCGCGGCGAGCACGAGCTGATGCCGTTCCCGGTGCTGGACGCCTGTTTCCACCTGTTCGCCTACGAGAAGCTGCAGCCGGACGAGATCACCGAGGTGCTGGCCGACATGTTCCCGGAGTGGGGCGCCGAGGCGCTGACTGGGCACGTCGATAAGTTCACCCGGCTGTTCCTGCAGAACATCTACAAGTGGGTTCAGGCGCCGATCTCGCTCCACATCGGAAACCTGGACCTGGACCGCGAGCGGGCGCTCCAGCTGCCGGTCGTCCAACGCTCGACCTGGGCGCGGGGTACGGCGCGCGGCGAGCGGCAGGCGGCGATGGTCGGCAGTGGACACAAGCCGGCGTAGTCGGGTAGCGGGAGCTGAGGAACAGGCCGCCCCTGCCCGGGGAGAGGATTGATACACTCGTGCGCGTGCGTGCCGGGACGAATCCGGCCGGATTAGTCGCTGGTCCGACGAAGGGGCTGGCGCCGCACGAGTGAGGTGTCCCTATGACCCCGATGGCCGTCACCGATGCCCCGCGAGCCGTCACCATCAACCCGCCAGCGCGCCCCGCGCCGCCCGCATCTGGGGGGCGCGAGCCGTACCGCGTCTCCGTCGCCGAGTACACCGCCTTCCGACGGGACGGCTTTCTCGTCGTCCGCGGGCTGCTCAGCGCCGATGAGGTCGTCGAGCTGCGCCGGCATACCGAGGACCTGATGCAGGGCCGGCTGCCGGAGCAGGCGGGCGAGGAGATGGAGCGGCGCGATACGACCGGCGATCGCGGTGTCAGCACCCAGCGGCTGGCCGCGCCGCCGGCCGACCTCTCACCGGAGGAGAAGGCGGACTACTTCCTCCGGATCCACATGCTCCACCGCCAGCTGGAACTCCACGAGCGCTACCTGCTCCATCCGCGCGTGCTGGACGTGCTCCAGGTCCTGATCGGCCCGGACGTGCTGGCGCTCCAGTCGATGCTGTTCCTGAAGGGGCCGGGCAAGCCCGGGCAGGGCTGGCACCAGGACTCGTTCTACATCCCCACTCACGCCGACACGCTCTGTGGCGCCTGGGTGGCGATCGACGACTGCGACGAGCACAACGGCGCGATGTGGTTTGCGTCCGGCTCGCAGCACGAGCCCGTTTATCCGCCGCATTCCGGCTATGGGTACGGCGACACGCACGTCGCTGATATCCATGCGGTCAGCGGCGTGAGCAACCCGGACGATGAGCAGAACGACCTGTCCCGGATCGCCGACCGCTATCCGCACCTGCTGGCGGCGGCGAGCGCGGGGGACGTGGTGTTCTTCGGTGGCCATATCCTGCACCGCAGCAAGAAGAACATCACGCCCGACCGCTTCCGCCGGTCGTTCGTCGGCCACTACTGCAACGCCCGCTCGTTCACGCAGTGGGGCGGCGACGTGCCGGCCGATCCGGAGACGGGGATGACCAACGGGTCTCACATCCTCGCCCGCGGCGACACGCACCTGCCGTTTGCCCAGCCCCGGTTCGGGACGCCCTGCGCCGCGACGCTCTCGCCGGAGGACCGTCGCCGTGAGCACGCGATCGCCGACATGATGATGGGCGACATGGACAGCGGCATGATGGGCGCCGAGGAGGCCGATCCTACCCGCGTCGACGACCACTGATCGCCGTGTCGGCTCAGCCCATGGCGAAGGTCAGGACGGACACACTGTGCGGGGGAAACGGATAGGTTCCGCCCTCGCCCAGCGGGACCCGTGGATGCGACCGGACGCCGATGACGTCCGGCCGGTCCATCGTGTTGTGATCGAGCAGACCGCCGGTGTCGGCGCCGAGCTCGTGGACGTCGGCCATCGCGGGCAGGCGATCGGTCGCACCGTCGACGGTCAGCCGCGCGGTGATCGGGCGCGACGGGTCGCGGTTGATCACCGAGAGGTGGAGCCGCGTGCCGTCGGCCGACCGGGTGGCCGAGACATCGAGGTAGGGGACGTAACCGGGACGACTCGGGAACGACCCATCCGGGAGCGGGTGCGGATCGCGTGTGATCGACCGGATGACACCAGGGGCCTCGACGGTGGCGCGGACGGCGATCGGTCCGGTCTGATGCTGCATGAGTGACCAGACGTGGTACGTCGCGCTCCGAACCAGCCCGCCGGGGCGCACCTCCAGCAGCCCGTTGGCATTGACCAGGTTGACGGTGTTGGCCATCGTCACCGCCGCCGTGTGACCACTCATCCGCTGCATCGCGTGGAAGACGCCGGCATAGTACAGCGCGTCGGCCAGGGTGCGCGGGCTGTAGCGGTTGACCCGGTAGCGCCGCGGTCCGTCACCGCTCATGCGCATCGCCGACTCGTCACGCGGGGCGATTCCGCCCCGGTCGCCACGCTCGGGTTCGGGCCAGTCGGTTGGCTCGAGATGGCGCATGTTCCACTCGTCGAACGCCAGCCTGGGCGGCCTCTCCAGTCCCGACCGCTCGCTCAGTTCGGCGACCATGTCGGCGTAGGCCAGCAGTTCGCGCTCGACGTGGACAGCCTGCGAGACGATCGCGGCGAAGTGATCGCGGTCGTCTCCCGGGGCGTACAGGTGACCCGAGCCGCCGTAGAGATGGATCGAGAGCAGGTCGAGGTCGCGGCCGGCGACCTCCAGCACGGGGCGGGTCCACTCCTCCCGCTCCCAGCCGACGCCCACCGTCCGGATCGCCGGGTCAACCCGCCGCATGAACCGGGCGTGCTCACGGGCGTCTTCGGCGTAGCGCCGGGCCGACCGCTGGCCCATCTGCCACGACCCGTAGACCTCGTTGCCGACGCCCCATGTCCGGACCCGCCACGGCTCCGCCCGGCCATTGGACCGCCGCTGACGGGTCATCTCCGTGTCGCCGCGGTAGTTGGTGTATTCCACCCAGCGGGCGGCATCCTCGACGTCGCGGGCGGAGTGAGCGAGGTAGGGCTTGGCGCCGATGGCCTCGCACCACGCCAGGAACTCGTCGGTCCCGAACCGGTTGCTTTCCTCGCCGCCCCAGTTGAGATCCAGCCGCCGGGGTCGGTCGTCGCGTGGACCGATACCGTCCTGCCACCGGTACGACGAGGTGAAGTTGCCGCCCGGCCAGCGGACGATCGGCACGCCAAGTTCCCGGCAGGCGGCGATCACGTCCTCCCGGGCACCGGCCAGTGGACCGGGGCCGGCGTGGGCCAACGGCGACCCCTCGTCGAACACGCCGCCCTCGATGTTGCCGAAGAAGGCGCTCTCGAGAAAGTGCCCGTAGATTTCCGGGTCGACCCGGCCGATCCCGTCGTTGGGGTGGATATCGATGTGGGCAGTAGGGCGAGGGAGCATATGGCCTCTATGGCGCATCGGCCGGTGGTCCCGGGGCTGAAGCGCCCGGGCTCAGGGAGGTTGCGGGGAGGATCGCTCGTCCGGTTGATATCCTCGTCTCAGGTACGGTCGGGCCGCCGCTACACCCTGATGAGCCCCGGGACTTTGGTCTGGGAATCGGCGAGGGGTCCAGGCGCCCATGGGATCACCCGCGCGGCCGGTCGAGGTCGCTCAGTGAGGCGTCGTAGGTCTTGCCGCCGACGTCCTCCATCGTCGTCATCCAGTGGTAGAAGTTGTCGACCCGCCGTCGGAGCTCCTCGTAGAGGCGCGTCATCAGGTCGCGCCGGACCTCAGCGAACGCCGGGTCCGGGTCATGGAACCGGTTGGTCAGCTCGTCCGGATCGGCGACGAGGTCGTACAGCTCATTGGTGTCCGATGGGTTGACGACCAGCTTGTACCGCTCCGTCCGGATCATCCGCTGCGGGTAGGGGAAGTGGTGGCCGTGGAACTCGGCGTAGATCTCGTCGGGCCAGTCCACGCCAGAATCGTCGCGGATCAGCGGCAGCAACGAGCGACTGTCATAGTGGGCGGGGACAGGCACGCCAGCGAGGTCCAGCACCGTCGCCGGGATGTCCATGAATGAGGCGAACCGCCCCTCGGCCCGGCCGGGTGGCGCTCCGGGGACCCGGGCGAGGAACGGCACCTGGTAGATGTCGTCGTACATGGCCGGCCCCTTGTCATTCAGGCGGTGCGAGCCGGTGAACTCGCCGTGGTCGGCCGAGAACAGGACCGCGGTTGTATCCCACAACCCGAGCTCGCGCACGGCATCGAGTACCCGGCCGATCTGCTCGTCGATCAGCGTGACGTAGCCCCAGTACGACGCGATCAACTCACGCCACTGGTCGGCGGTGAGGGTATCGGCGCCCCAGTGGGCGGCGTACTCCGCCTGGACGCGGGGCTTGCCGGCGAAGGTCTCGGACATGCTCGCTGGCAGGTCGATCGTCCCGGACCGGTACCGCTCGTGATACTCGCGCGGGACGATGTAGGGCAGGTGCGGGCCGAACCAGTGGACGCCGAGATAGAACGGCGCGCTGCCGTCCCGGGCACCGGCTGCCCATTCCCGCAGTCGCTCGATGGCGCGGTCAGCGAGGAACGCCTCGAACGTCGCTTCGGCCGGCTGCTCCAGGACGGCGGAGAGCAGGTTGCCGGGCTGGCCGTTCGGAAACGTCGGGCGGACCTCGTCGGAGATCGCGTAGGGCGGGTAGCCGCGCTCCTGCAGCCAGGCGACGTACTCCGGATGGCGGACCGGGTTGGACCAGCCGGGGAAGTGCGTGCCCTCGAAGCCGAAGTCCTTGGGGCCACGCTCCCGCCCGACGTGCCACTTGCCGATGTGTCCCGCCCGGTATCCGGCCTCGCGCAGCGGATAGGCGAACGACGGGAAGGTGTCGTCCAGTTCCTCGATGTAGCCGACGTTGCGCTCGAAGTTGGCCAGGAGCTTGTGCCGGGCCGGCCAGACGCCGGTGACGAGTGAGGCGCGGGCGGGCGTGCAGATCGCGCTGGGGGTGAAGGCGCGGTCGAACCGCGTCCCGGCCGCCGCCAGGCCGTCCAGCGCGGGTGTGTCGACCGCGTCGTTGCCGTAGCAGCCGAGCGTGTCGGTCCGGTGCTGGTCGGTGACGAGGACGAGGATGTTGGTCCCTGGCGATGGGACGGCGGTCGGGAGATCGGTCATTGGCAGGGAGCCTCCCCTCTCGGCCCGGCGGTGGGCGTGCCCGGCATCGGGCGACCACGAGTGTACCGGGATCAGGCAGGGGCCGCCGCGCTGTCGGAAGGCCCCGTGACTACCACTCGCCTGTGTTCGCTGACCGCTGCGCTGCGGTGGATCCCCGGCGCACTGCGACCGCAGCAGGCAGGACCATCTGCCCGCTGTCGGGGATGAGGACGCGCCTTGGAGCGACGCCGGGCACATGCTGAAGCTTGTCAAGGGTGAACCTGGTCTGGTACTCACGTCCTGACGCGGCGAGGCGTCCTCTGCCGTCCATGTTCGATGGCTCCTGATCCGATGATCGCTCTACCTGTCGATCGGAGCCCTCGCCATGCGCCCGCGTCATCTGCCTCACGCCGTCCGCGTCGCGCTCGTCGTGCTGGTCCTGCTCGCCGCCTACCTCGGCCCGCGGCTGACCAGCCTGGATCGCATGATCCAGACAGACGAGGCGGACTGGCTGGGCGGCGCCGCCAACGTCTACACCGGCGTGGCCCACGGCAATCTGACGATGACCTACCAGCTCCCCCACCCCGGCGCGACTACCCTGCTGGCCGGGGTGCTGGCGTACGTCGTCCGGATTCCGGACTACCCGGCGCTCCACGCCGACCCCGTCCCGTTCCATCGCGTCGACGTGGTGCTCCGGGATCTGGGCCACGATCCGATGATGCTGCTCGTCACGGCCCGGACGGTCAAGCTGCTGATGCAGGCGGCGCTGTTGCTCGTCGCGGCCTGGCTGATGTGGCGCCTCTTCGGCTGGGCCGTCGCGGCGACAACCTCCGGGCTGATCTGCTTCGAGCCGTTTCTGATCGGCTACGACCGGATGCTGCACATCGACGGCCTGGTCACGGTGGCGTCCTTCGCCGCGGTCCTCGCGATCGCCGCGGCTGGGTGGGCGCGGGACCGGCCAGCACGCTGGTGGGCGCTGGCGGGTGCGCTGTCGGCGCTGGCCTGGATGAGCCGGTTCACCGCCGGTGTGCTGGGCGTCGTCGCCGTCGCGGTGATCATCGGGCCGCCGCTCGTCGCCGTCCTCCGGCGCCGGACGACCGTCCGGGCGGCCGCCCGCTCCGCCGTTCGCCCGCTCGCTGCCTGGCTCGCCGCGTCCGCCGTGACCACGCTGGCGCTGTTGCCGGCACTCATCGTTGCCCCGGTCGCGACGCTGGGGAACTTCTGGGACTACGTCGCCAACGCCGCATCAGCCGGGCACGAGCTGCCAACCTTCTACGCCGGGCAGGTCCACATGGGCGACCCCGGCTGGACCTTCTACCCGGACGCCATCCTCTGGAGGATGACGCCGGTCGTGCTGATCGGACTCTTCGTCCTGCTTGGTGGTGCCATCGTCCGGCCCCGCACCTTCCTGCCCGTGGGTTTCCGGGCGCCGCTCCTGATCGTCGCGTCGTTCCTCCTGCTCTACGGCGGGCTCATGACGGCCGGCGCCAAGAAGTTCGACCGCTACATCCTGCCGGTCTTTCCGCCCCTGGATCTGCTCGCCGCCATCGGGTGGATCGGGCTCGTCCGGCTGCTCTGGGAGGTGCGCCCTCACTCACGGGAGGTGCTCGCCACGACAGCCGTCACCGTGCTGCTCGTCGCCCAGGGTGGCGCGGCCTGGTCGGACCGGGCCTACGGGCTGGACTACTACAACCCGATCCGGGGCGGGATCAGCGCGGCGGAGACCGGATTGCAGATCGGGGCGGGGGAAGGACTGGACCAGGCAGCCGCGTTCATCGTCGCCCAGCCCGGCGGGACGCACGCCACCGTCCGGAGCCAGAACAACAATGTCACCATGCTGTATCTGATGCCGGAAACCGTGACGGTCCTGAACTCCGAACTCGACGGCGGTCCGACGGGGATCGACCAGTGGGCGACGACCGACTACTACGTTTCCTACCTACCGCAGTGGATCCGTGATCTCAACCCGGTGATGCAGCATCAGGCCAGCCGGTACGAACCCGTCCACACCGCCCGGGTCGACGGCGTCGCCTTTGCCCACGTCTACGACCTACGGGCGATCCCACCGCCCCCCGAGCTGGTTGACGGGCTGACGTGTCGCTGGAACTTCGGCGATGACGCGACGCTCCTAACCTATCGCGATCAGAGCATCAGGGTGGATGGCGATAGCCCGAATCAGCGCCGCCTGGACCTCTATGTCCAGACCGGGCCGAACTTCGGTGGGGCGCATGCCGTGGAAGTCCAGCTCGTTCCGCGGGAAGACGGGTTGGAGCCGATCGCGTTGCAGACGACGCTCGTTCCGGCGCCCGCACCAGGTGCGATAAGCACGGCCAGCGTCGATTACCAGCTGCCGCACGGCCGGACAACCGGCTCATACGACGTCGTCGTCACGGTTCGCGAACCGGCGACCGGTGAGTCGATCCCCGCGCGATTGTCCGGGCAGGAGGATTCGCCCGGTCCCCACGCGATCATCAATGCCTGCGATGGAGCGGGCCAGGTGGACTGACGCCGCGCATGGTCGGATGCCGGTGAACTCCGTGGTTGGACGGGCTGTGGTGACACGTGGGACGTGCTGACGCTGCCCCGTTCCGGGAGGGGGGCGCCATGAGACCCGCATGGCCCGGGGACCATGCACGTCCAACCGGTCCGGAACGGGAATGAGCAGATCGGCCATGTCCCGGGGCCGGTCAGTGGACGATGGGTCCGGGGAACCACGGGACGGGCCAGGACGTCTTCCTGAAGCCGGGCACGCATCCGATCGAGGCGACCTGTACGCCAGCCCGGGCTGATTCCCTGGAGGCCGTTCATGCCCTTCGCCCACCGCCTGACCAGCCTGCTGCTTGCCACGGTCATCACTGCCGGGACGGCCTCGGGCGCGGTCCGGGACATCGACAAGGAGAAGTGGACCAGTGGGGCGTCCAACGGTCGCCCGGCGGTTGGTGACGAAGTCGGGATCCTGAGCTACGGCAGCGACGGTCCGGTGGCACTCGTTACCGTCGAAGCGATCCACGAGGACTTCGACGGGATGACGAGCGACCCGCCCGCTGATTCCTTCTATGTCGCGGTTGATCTGACCATCGAGAACGTCGGTGCCGAGTCGGTGACCTATGACGCGAACGACATCGACCTGGTTCTCGGCGATGGCAGCATCCTGTTCAGCTCCCTGATGTCTCTCCCCGAGGAGGAACCGGGCCCGTTGTCGTCGGACCCGGTTCCGGCGGGCGATACAACTTCAGGCCGCGTGTTGTTCGTGGTCCCGGACGGTGCGGCGGTCGGTGGCGTGGTTTACGACGATTACTACAACATGGCGATCCTGGCCGCGACCGACGACTTCCCCGACCACGCCCCCGGCGAGACGCTGAACTGGACATACCAGGACGTGTACTACGGCGAAGAGTACGACCTCGACGTCACGATCACGGATACGATCGACCCGTACGATGGTCGCACTGCCCCGGCCGGGAGCCGATACATCGCCCTGGAATTCACGATCGAGAATGCCATTCCCGACGACGGCTACCGGGTCGTGACGACGACGTTCGAGATGCTGGTTGATGGCAACCAGCTCCGGGGGGCCCATTGGCCTCGCGACGACTGATCATGATCCACTCGAGTCCCGGCGGCTGCGAGGTGGCCAGAGCGTCACCGGCTACCTGATCTTCGAGGCCCCGGAGGATGCCACGACGTGGGACCTGATCTTCTCGCCTCTCAACGGCTCGTACGTCCTCGGATTGGGCGCATTCGAGGACTGATCTCCCGGATCTTCGACCGGGTCGCTCTGGCTGGCCGGGAAGGCCAGGGTAGGGGACCGGTCAGGAGAGGCGATCCAGGAAGGCACGGGATCGCTCGAGGGCCAGCCCGGCGGCCGACGCGTCATACGACGACAACGACCGATCGGCGAACAGGTGCTGGTCACCGGGGTAGGTGAACAGCTCGCCGAGCTCCGGTCCGACGTGCGCGACCAGCTCCCGGGCCGCGTCGATGTCGCCCTCTCCCGCGAAGAACGGGTCGTGGTCCTTCCCGTGGATCTGGACCGCCACCCCGTCCGGCCAGGGCCCGAACGCCCAGTCGCCCGTGATCGGGATGCAGGCCTCGAACAGGATCGCTCCCCGGGCGCCGGGCCGTGTCTGGGCGAGGCGCTGGGCGGTCATCACGCCCCAGGAGAAGCCTGCGTAGACGACTTCAGCTGGCAGGGGCGCGATCGCGTCGGCAATCCGCCGCTGGATCACCTCCTCGCCGATCTCCTCCTTGAGCGCGAAGCCGGCGTCGATCGACGCCGGCAGCTGCCCGGCGAACAGGTCCGGCGTATGGACCGTATGGCCCGCCGCCCGCCAGTCGTCAGCAATGGCGCGCAGCCCTTCGGTCAGTCCCTGGATGTGGTGGAACAGCACGATGTCGGTCATCTGGAGCGCTCCTGTCGGTGGTAGGTGAACGTCCCGGGTGAAGGGACCGGCTGCCAGTGTCTGTCGGTCCTGCGTCAGGATCAATAACGGATATCAGGGACGCAGCCGGCAGGACCGGCCCGAGGGTGTTGCCGAAGCCGGACGGGGTTCCCGTTCGACGACGGCGGTGCTAGTCTGGCGGCTATCGCCACGGGGGCGGATGGAGAGGGAGGGCAGCGAATGAACGCAGACATGATGATCCTCCTCGCCCCGGTCCCTCCGTGCCGCGTCGCCCCGGTGGCATCCCGGTGCGTCCCCTTCACCCCGGTCCCAATCCAGCCCGTCACCGGCCCGGCGCGATGTGGCGCCGTGGAGCCGCTGGCGGGCCGCACCCTCGCAACCCCTAAGTCGCGGCGGAGGTGACCTGACGGGAGTCCGGCCTCGCCGCGGCCCGGCGACGGACTCCCGCGGGACGGAATCTCCCCGTGCGTTACTCCCATGTGTTTGGTCACACCATCCGCCATGACCCCAAGGACGAGACGACGGCCAACGCGCGCCTGCTCGTCCGGGCCGGCTTCGTCGACAAGCTCCACGCCGGTGTCTATTCGTACCTGCCGCTCGGCCTCCGGACACTCGACCGCATCACCGCGATCGTCCGGGAGGAGATGGACGCCGCCGGCGGGCAGGAGCTCCACCTGCCGATGCTCCACCCCAAGGCCAACTGGGTGGCGACCGGAGGCTGGGACGCCATCGACGTGCTGTTCCACGTCCCGAGCCGGACCGGACGCGAGTACGCGCTCGGCCAGAGCCACGAGGAGGTGATCTCGCCGCTGGTCCGCGCGCGGGCCCGGTCGGTCGAGGACCTGCCGCTGGCGCTCTACCAGGTGGGCTGGAAGTTCCGCGACGAGCTCCGGGCGAAATCCGGCGTGCTGCGCGGTCGCGAGTTTCTGATGTGCGACCTGTACTCGTTCCACGCCGACCAGGCTGACTTCGACCGGTTCTACGCGGAGATGAAGTCGGCGTACCTGCGGGTCTACGGCCGGCTGGGCCTGACGGCCAAGGTGACGGAGGCGTCCGGCGGGGCGTTCTCGGAGAAGCTGTCGTACGAGTTCATGGTCCTGACGGACGCGGGCGAGGACGACATCCGCTACTGCCCGGCCTGCGACTTCTGCGTCAATGTCGAGGTCGCGACGGTGTCCGCCGGTGATCGCTGCCCGCGCTGCGGGGAGGCGGAGCTGGCCGAGGCGCGGGCCAGCGAGGTCGGCAACGTCTTCGACCTCGGTACCCGCTACGCGCGCGCCTTCGATCACACCGTTCGGGGCAGCAACGGGGCCGCCGTCCATCCGGTGATGGGCTGCTTCGGGATCGGGATCACCCGCGCGATGGGAGTCATCGCCGAGACGTTCCATGACGACAGCGGGCTGATCTGGCCCCGGGCAGTCGCACCGGCGCGGGTCCATCTCGTCACGATCGGGGAGGCCGGGGCGGCGGCCGGTCCGGACGTCTACCGGCGACTAGTCGCCGCGCTCGGCCCCCGCGACGTGCTCTGGGACGACCGCCGGACGTCGGCTGGCGTGAAGCTGGCCGACGCTGACCTGATCGGGCTGCCCGAGCGGGTGGTCGTCTCCGACCGGACCCTCGCCGACGGCGACGTGGAGATCTCGGAGCGGCAGGGCGGGGCTGGCCGGCGCGTGGCGCTGGCCGGGATCGATCGATGGGCTCGCGACCTGGTCGCCCCGGAAGCGAACCTTCCGGTCGCCTGATCGCCCCAGCGGGCTACGATTGGCAGGCGCGGGGCATCAGGGCCCCGGTCCTGCCGCCACGCCATTCGCCAGTCCAGAGGAGCTTCCCACCCATGACCATCGTGTGCCGCAACTGCCAGGCGCCGCTCGGCCCCGATCGCTTCTGCGAGCGATGTGGGGCTCAGGGAGCGCTGCCCGCTACCGAGGGCGTCGACCCGGATCGCATCGGAGCGCTCTACGAGCTGCTGCAGGAGGTCCGGCAGACGGGCCCGGAGGCGGCCGCACCGGAGACAGCAGCGGATGAGAGCGACCGGTACGTCCGGATGCTGATGTCCGCCATCGCGGGGAGTGAGCAGGATTACGTCGCGGCCGGCAGCGTCAAGTTCCTCGGTGCCGCCATCCCCGAGGACCGCCACCCGATGCGCGCGATCTTCGACCGGCTGGACGCCGGAGCGCCGATCGAGTCGGCCGAGATGGAAGCGGCGATGAGCCGGTTCGCCGAGATCCGGGCCGGCCTCACCGTCGAGCAGCGCCATGACCGGCCGCTGGCCGAGCTGGACGAGACGCTGCGCCGGCTGACCGGGCTGCGGATCGCCCTGACGCCGATGCTGGGGTATATCCGGGAGCCGGCCCAGCATGCGTTCGTCCAGGTCCAGCAGATCGGCATCGAGCGACGGATCGCGGGGGTAGCGGTCGAGATGGAGATGATGCGGCGCAGCAACGAGGCCGAGAGCACGGTCGCGGCCAACTAGCTGGGCAGAGAACCCCAATAGCAATTGTGAAACATGTAACGATTCGGGCAACTATTGCCACGTGATGTGGCGGAAGGGTGCTTGACAGGAGGTCAGATCGGGGGTAGGATGCATTCAGACAGTTCACCACCCGGGAAAACCCGGAACGCGGCGGGTATCCGCCGGCCGCGTTGCAGGGAACTGAAGGAGCGGCAAAGATGCTGAATCAGCGCCAACTCCATGTCTGGCTCAAGATCTGGCAAGTGGACAGGACAGGTCCCGGGCTTCGCGGGGCCAGTTGCTAGCCGGGTCCTAACGGGCCAGCGCCTCTGGAGAACGAGGTCGTCAGAGCGGCCGGGATACCAAGGGCACCTGTGGCGGATCGCCACAACGCTGGATCCGGAACCAGGACGAAGCACCAAAGACGAAGAAGCAATGGTCCTCCGGGACTGGCCCACGTGTATCGGGGGCCAGTCCCGGAGACGTTTTCGGCACCTTCATCTGAATCCCCTCCGCATTCCCCTCCGCCCGCCAGCACTCTCCCGATGTTCCGGCCGGGGTTGACTGCGCGTCGCTTGACACTGATCCCGCCTGGTCCGACGATGTTGTCGGGCTGACGCGGCCCGCCGCTCGCCCTCCGCCGGGTCGTTCCGGCCGAGGATGGTGAACGCGTCGACGGGAATTCCACCCCGATCCCCCGGTTTCCGCCGCCCGGCGAACGACCAGCAACGCGAGCCCTGGCCCGACGTTCGCCGCCGACGGAGGACCAGTCACCATGTCCACGATCCGGAGGTACCACGACGCCAGGGCGATGGCGCGGACACTCCGCGACCGGCTCGCCGACCTCGGCCACCCCGTCACGCACAGCCAGGCGCTGGAGACGGTCGCCGCCCAGCTCGGGCAGCGCGACTGGAACACCCTCGCTGCCCTGATCGCACGTGACGGGGACGATCCGGCGGGATCCGCCACCCATGGGTCAGTTGCGTTCGCCGCGCCGATCCCGATCCTGCGCATCTTTGATGTGGCGAAGGCGAAGGAGTTCTACCTGGGCTACCTCGGGTTCTCGTGGGCGTGGGAACATCGCTTCGGCGAGGACTTCCCGCTCTATGCAGAAGTGGTCAGGTCCGGGTTGCGGCTGCATCTGAGCGAACATCACGGCGACGGCACGCCCGGGAGCGCCCTGTTCCTCCCGATGACGGGTATCGACCACTTCCACCAGGAACTCGTCTCGCGTGAGTACCCGTACGCCCGGCCCGGGATCGAGGACGAGCCGTGGGGGCGGACGGTGACCATCGGCGACCCGTTCGGCAATCAGCTCCGGTTCTGCGAGCGGATTGCCGAGGAGTGATCCAGGGACGGGCGATCACTCTCCGTAATTAACATCCCTGGTAGATCCCATGACATTCTTCGCTTCTGTCCGGGAGGCCGGACGGGGCAGGCCATGCCCGGTCCGGTTTTCGTTTCCCGTGGACCATAGGTGCTTCCCATCCAGTGGCATTGACATACACCCAGATAGTGTTTACGGTATGTTGCATGCAATCGCTTCCGGTAAATGAGATGCTGCCTTCTGTTCAGGCCAAGACGCGAGAGCAGGCGACTTACGAGGTCTTGCGTCAGGCGATCGTAGCCGGACGGTGGGCACCCGGAACGTCCCTGGTTGGGAGTCGGCTGGCCGACGAGATCGGTGTCAGCCGGATCACGATCGCCAATGCGCTCAAGCGACTGGCCGGCGAAGGATTCGTCGAGACGACGCCCCATAAGGGGGCCGTCGTAGCGCGGCTGGATCCAGCCGTGGTCCGCGAGATCTATCTGATGCGCGCTGCGCTGGAAGCCCTTGCGGCCAGCGAGGCGGCGACGCGGATGGATCACAGCGATCTGGAGCGATTGCATGCGCGGAACGCCGCGATCGCGGCGGCCGACGCGTCCGGGGCCGACATGCGGGAGGTGCGCCAGCTCGATCGTGAGTTCCACGAGGAGCTCCGGTCGCTGAGCGGGATGCCGACGCTTGCCCGGACGCTGCTCAACCTGGCCGATCAGTGCGAAGGCTATCGGGCACGGCTGCTCGACACCACTTCGCTGGTCCGGCCGAGTGAGCAGCGACACGCCCGGTTGCTCGATGCTCTCGCTTGCCACGACGGCGAGTTGGCCGGCGCGGCGATGCAGGCGCATATCAGCGAGGGACTCGACGTCCTGCTGCAGGTGATTGGCGCGCAGCAGGCGGAGGGAACGCGCTCGTCCTGACCAGGTCTCGGTGGCCACGCGAGCCCTTGGTCCCGGCAATAAACCCAGAGACACACCGTACGACGGCGTGCGGGCGGTCATGGGGCCGCCTGGTGCAGACACGGAGGAGGACTGCGATGCGGCAGGACATGTCAATGACGGGTTCCGCGACGGAAAGCGGACCGATGAGTGGGTTGCTCGGTCGCCTGCAGGAGGGGCGACTGGGCCGGCGGTCATTCGCCGGGGCAGCCATCGCGGCCGGCATGGCGCCGGTGCTGGCGACGTATCTGAGCCACCATCCCGCGGCAGCCCAGGAGGCGGGAACCGGCCTGGTCGTCACGCTACCCCGGACGATCGTGGCGCTGGACCCGCACGGCCCGCAGGCCGTCGAGGAGACGACAGCAGTCGTCTCCAGCCACATCCATGACACGCTGACGGCCCGGAACCCCGAGACTGGCGAAGTGCTCCCGCGCCTTGCCGAGAGCTGGACGCAGGTTCAGCCGACCGTCTGGGAATTCACCCTGCGGTCCGGCGTGACCTTCCACGACGGCTCGCCGTTCACCAGCGAGGACGTCAAGGCATCGCTGGAGCGGATCATCGCGCTCGAGGGCCCGCTGGCGCCGCTCTGGGCTGGCGTCACCGCCGTCGAGGCACCGGAGCCGCAGATCGTCCGGATCACGACCGAGACGCAGATCGGCACGATCCCGGTCAGCGCGACGCTGCTCTTCGTGGCTCCGGCGGCAGGGCTGGTCAACCCGGACTTCTTCAATCAGCCCTATGGGCTTGGCGCGTTCCGGTTCGTCTCGTGGCAGCCGGACAACTCGCTGGAGATGACCGCCAACCCGGACTACTACGGCGGCGCCCCGGCCCTGACCGGCATCACCATCCGCGAGATCCCCGAGCAGTCCGCCCGGGCGACCGCCATGGAGACGGGCGAGATCGACTTCACCTATGGCGTCTCGCCCGACCAGTTGCCGGCCCTGCGGGAGAACGCCGATCTGACTATCGCGCCCGTGTCCAGCTACCGCTACTACTTCGTCTGGTTCAACGCGACGCGGGAGCCGTTCACGAATCCGGTCGTGCGCAGGGCGCTGATCCACGCGCTGGACCTCGACACGATCGTCGCCGACCTGCTGGCTGATGTCGCGGTCCGGGCTCAGGCGCCGATCCCGACGACCTGCTTCGGCGCGATCCCACAGGCGCCCTACGCATACGACCCCGAGCTGGCGCAATCGATGCTCGCCGAGGCGGGCTTCCCGGACGGGTTCGAGACGACGATCCAGTGGAACCCGGGTGCCGCGCCGCAGGATCGCGAGATCATGCTGACGATGCTGGCCTACTGGGAGGCAATCGGCGTCCGCGTCGAGAACCTGGAGAAGGAGCGGGCCGTCTGGCTGGAAGACCTGCTCGCCCTGAACTGGGACATGAACTTCCAGGACAACACCGTCCGGACCGGAGACGCTGACTTCACTCTGCGCCGGCTCTACACCTCGACCGCCAACCGGACCGGCTATGCCAACCCGGAGCTGGACCAGATCCTCGCAGATGCCGCCGCGAGTGCGGACCCGGCCGAGCGTGAGACGCTCTACACCGAGGCCTGCCGGATCATCTGGGAGGACGCAGTCGGCATCTTCCCGTTCGACCTGATCGAGAATTACATTCACAACAACCGGGTCCAGGGATTCATGCCGGCCCCGAACGCCATCCCGACGTTCATCGACGTGTCGGTGACCGGCTGATCTACCCCGTCGTCCAACGCGGGGATGGCTGCGCATGGCCCGGCCGGCCCGGCGCGCGGCCGTCCCCGCCCCTCCCGGTGATCCCATGACAGGCTACGTCCTGCGGCGCCTCGGGTACTCCGTCTTCGTGCTCTGGGGCGCGCTGACGATCGTCTTCATCGCCGTCCGGGTCCTCCCCGGCGATCCCGCCCAGCTGATGCTTGGTGCGACCGCGACGGAGGAGGACGTCGCGGCGCTACAGAGTCGGCTGGGGCTGGACCAGTCGTTGATCGCCCAGTACGGCACGTTCCTCACGGATGTTGTCAGGCTGGACTTCGGGGACTCGCTCCGGGTCAACCGCTCGGCCGCCGGCGAGGTGGCAGCCCGGATCGGCCAGACGGCCCTGCTCGCGGCGGTCGCGCTGGTCATGGCGCTGGCGATCAGCTTTCCCCTCGGCATCCTGGCCGCGCTCCAGCCGCGGTCGATCGTCGATCGGCTGGTCTCGGTCGTCTCGCTGGTTGGGCAGTCGGTGCCGTCGTTCTGGCTGGGGATTGTCTTCATCCTCGTCTTCGCCCGGGAACTGCGCTGGTTGCCATCCGCCGGGTCGGATTCGATCAGCCACCTGGTGCTGCCGGCCCTGACATTGGCGCTGCCGCTGGTTGGGGTGATGACCCGGCTTGTCCGCAGTGGACTGGTCGATGTGTTGGTCGAGGACTACATCCGGACGGCCCGGGCCAAGGGGTTGGCGCCGGAACGGGTGCTCCGTGGCCACGCGATGCGGAACATGCTGATCCCGGTCATCACGATGATCGGCCTGCAGGCCGGCAACCTTCTTGGCGGCGCCGTGATCGTCGAGACGGTCTTCGCCTGGCCGGGGATCGGCCGGCTGCTGGTCGAGGCGATTGACAACCGCGACTACCCGGTGATCCAGGCGGTGATCCTCCTGATAACGGCGACCTTCGTCCTGATCAACCTGCTGGTCGATCTCAGCTACGGCTTGCTGGACCCGCGGATCCGGCTCGGATAGGGGCGCCGCATGGAGACCACGGAAGGACGAACGATGACGTCGTCAATCGCCCAGGCCGCGCCGGATACCGCCCCGCCCGCCGGGGACCAGTCTGGAGTGGGCGGCCGCGGCCTCCGCGGTCGCCGCACGTCGGCTGCGGCACAGCGGCGCCGGCGGGAGCGGATCAGCTTGCTGCTCTGGGGGATGCCGATCATCGTCTTCGCGCTGATCGCGATCTTCGGACCCATGGTCGTCGAGTACAGCACCCTCTCGGTTCGGACCGGTGACCGGCTCAAGGCCCCACTGGCCGAGTTGCGCGATGGCTCGACGGCGCTGCTCGGGACCGACCAGGTTGGACGGGACATTCTGGCTCAGGTGATTCAGGGCGCGCGGATCTCGCTGCTCGTCGGTGCCGCGACGGTCGCGATCGCCGGCCTGATCGGGATGCTGCTCGGCGTACTGGCCGGCTGGTTCGGCGGCTGGGTCGACACGGTGATCATGCGGATTGCCGACATCCAGCTGGCATTCCCGTCGATCCTGCTTGCGATCCTGCTCGCCGCCGTGATCGGCCCGAGCGTGACCAACGTGATCCTCGCGCTGGCCCTGACCCGCTGGGTGACCTTCGGCCGCGTGGCCCGGGCCGCGACGCTGGCGGCCAAGGAGCGGGAGTACGTCACCGCAGCCCGGTCGATCGGTGCCACGCCGTCGCGGTTGCTGGTCCGCCACGTCGTTCCCGCGACGCTCGGCCCGCTGATCGTGATCGCAACCGTCGAGGTCGGGTTGGTGATCATCGCCGAGGCGTCGCTGAGCTTCCTCGGCCTCGGAACGCCGCCCGACCAGCCGTCGTGGGGTCAGACGGTCGCCAACGGCCGCGACTACCTGTCCAACGCCTGGTGGATCGCGACGATGCCGGGACTGGCGCTGAGCATCGTCGTGCTTTCGGTCGGGTTGTTCGGCGACCGACTCCGGGACTGGCTGGACCCGCGTTCAGGCCAGCTCGGGTAAGCGGAGTTGGTAACAGCAACGCAATGTGCGAAGGGAGAGGGGCGCGACCGTGACGACCATGACAGGGATGCGGCAGTTCGGCACCAGCGGGATCGGGGTAGCGCCGGTCGGGTTCGGTACGTGGCCGATCGGCGGGGCCCGCTACGGCTCGTCGGATGACGCCGAGGCGCTCCGGGCACTCGACGCCGCCCGGGAGGCCGGGGTGACCTTATTCGACACGGCACCTTCCTATGGTGCCGGGCACGCTGAAGAACTGCTCGGGCAGGCGATGGAGGGACACCGCGACCGCGTCACCATCGTGACCAAGGGCGGACTGATCTGGGACGACGGGTCGCACGTGCTGGGGCGGCGCTCCGATCGTGATTACCTGTTCGCCCGGCTGGACGAGAGCCTGCGCCGGCTTCGGACCGATTACGTCGACATCTACGCCATCCACTGGCCGGATACCGAAACCCCGCTGACCGAGACGATGCCGATCCTCGAGGACGTCGTCCGGTCAGGACGGGCGCGGGCGATCGCCGTCTGCAACTTCACCGGCGAGCAGATCCGCGAGGCGGCGGCGCACCTGACGACCGAGCGGCTGGTGGCCAACCAGGTCAGCTATCACCTGTTTGACGATCGCTGGGCCACCTCGTCATTCCCGGTCTGCGACGACCTGGGGATGGGCGCGATGGCCTACGGTCCGCTCGGGCATGGCCTGCTGTCCGGCGCCATCACGCGCGAAACCGTGTTTGATCCGGCCGACTGGCGGGCCAGTGGAATGATCTTCGGGCAGGCGTTGCTCACGCCGGACAACCGCGAGGCCAACCATGCTGTGGTCGACCGGCTGGCCGCGCTGGCCGCCGATGTGGGGACAACGCTGCCCCGGCTGGCGATCGCCTGGGTGCTGACCAATCCGACCGTGACCGCCGCGCTTTGCGGCGCCCGGACGGCGGCCGAGATCACGGATTCGGCCGCGGCGATGGATCTCCACCTCGCTCCCGAAACCCTCGCGCTGATCGACGACATCATGGCCGGTGCCGCCGGGAGGACCACCGAGATGCTGACCTGATCCTCACCGTGTCTGGTCGTTCCACCCCTGCTGACGTCCCCATCCCGTCCATCCCCAGGAGAAGCACCCCGATGACGGTCGCCGACGAGCCGCGTTCCACGTACACCCTTTCCCGGGACATCCCGGTCCATGATGCCGGCGAGGTCCTCGTCGTCGGCGGCGGTCCGGCCGGGATCGCCGCTGCCTTGGCTGCCGCCCGCAATGGTGCGGAGACGACGCTGATCGAGCGGTACGGCTCGCTCGGCGGCAACCTGACGAGCGGACTGGTCGGGCCGTGCATGACGTCCTACAGCCTCGACGGCCAGCAGCAGCTGATCAAGGGCATCTTTGAAGAGATGATTCTCCGGATGGAGGAGTCTGGCGACGCAATTCACCCGTCCAAGGTGCCAGCGAGCTCGCCGTACTGTGGCTTCATTGAGTACGGGCACGACAAGGTCACGCCGTTCGAGCCGGAGGCCGTCAAGCGGGTAGCGATGGAAATGCTGCTCGAGGCGGGCGTCCACGTCCGGCTCCACACGCAGTTCGCTGACACGATCGTCGAGGGTGGCCGGGTCACCGGGGTCGTGACGATCAGTAAGTCGGGGTTCGAGGCGTGGCGCGCCGGAATCACGATCGACTGTTCGGCAGATGGCGATGTCGCCTACCGGGCGGGTGTCGAGACAGTCCAGGGCCGGGACGAGGACGGGCTGACCCAGCCAATGACCCTGTTCTTCCGGATTTCGGGCGTCGACGACGCGGTCGTCGAGGAGTACGTGGCGAATCACCCGGACGACTTCCGCCCCTTCGCCAGTATCGTGGCCGAGGCGCGGGAGAAGGGGGAGTTCACGATCCCGCGTCGAGGGATCGGCATGTACAAGACGCTTAAGCCCGGCGTCTGGCGGATCAACACGACCCGGCTCCAGCGGCTGGACGGCACCAGCGCCGCAGATCTCACGACGGCCGAGATCGAGGGGCGGCGGCAGGTCGAGGAATTAATGCGGTTCTTCCGGACGCGGCTGCCGGGATTCGAGCGCTGCGAGCTCATGGACACGGCCGCGACGATGGGCGTCCGGGAGACGCGCCGGATCGTTGGTGAGTACACCCTCGCAATCGAGGATCTGCAGAGCGGCCGGGCCTTCGACGACACAGTTGTTCTCTGCGGCTATCCGGTCGACATTCACAGCCCGACCGACGCCGGCGGTGGGACGACCGGCGAGATCGAGATCGCTAATGTCTACCAGATCCCGTATCGGACGATGGTGCCGAAGGGGATGGATGGGCTGCTCGTCGCCGGCCGATGTATCTCGGCCGACCACGAGGCGCTGGGTGCGGTCCGGGTGATGCCGCCTGCCTTCGCGCTGGGTGAAGCGGCAGGGACTGCAGCAGCCATCGCCGTCGAGCACCGCCAGCAGCCGCGCCACGTGCCGGCGGACCGGCTGCAATGGACTCTCGTCCGGCAGGGAGCCTACCTTGGCGAGGAAACGGCGCAGCGAACGGCGGCGTTCCAGCCCTGACTGCCCTTGTGTCCTTCCGAACCTGATGCGGATCCATCCGGTCAGCTTCGTGTCCTTAGCCGAATATAATGGTCGGACTTCTTGCAGGCGAGCTGAGTGCTGGACCCAAACCGGGAGAACGGGATAGCGCGATGGCGACAATGGTGATCGGGACGGAGTCCGGCGGGACGCTCGTCGGATCGGATCTGCTCGAGCGACTCCGGGCGGGCCGCCTGCAGTCCGAGGACGAGGTCTACGCCATCTGCGGCGAACCGCATCCGATGATCCGGGACAAGCACACCTCGTACATGACGCCGTTGATCATGGACTTCGTCCGGGCGGCGCCGTTCTTCCTGACCGCCACGGCCGATGGCGCGGGCAACTGCGACGTCTCGCCCAAGGGTGACCCGTCCGGAGCGGTCGTCGTGATCGACGAGCGGACGCTGGCGATCCCGGATCGGCCGGGTAACCGGCGGGTGGACGGGCACCGCAACGTCATCCAGAACCCGCACATGGGGCTGATCTTCATCATCCCTGGCCTGGATGAGACGCTGCGAATCAATGGTCGCGCGTTCGTGACGGCGGACCCGGAACTGCTGGGCACGATGCTGGTTCAGGGCAAGGCGCCGAAGCTGGCCACGATCGTCGAGATCGACGAGGTCTACATGCACTGCGCGCGGGCGTTCCTGCGCGCGGGGATGTGGAAGCCGGACCAGTGGCCGGACCCGGACACGATCCCCACCCTGGGCGCGATCATGGCTCAGCAGAAGGATCTGCCGGCGCCCGACGAGAGCCAGGGCAAGCGGCAGGAGGAGTACCGGAGCATCCTGTACTAGCGACGGGCTGGGCTGGGCTGCGTTATCCGGGGGCGCCCGCTGCCGCAGAAGATGCTCACTCGCATTCCACGGGAGAGGGCGACCGCAGACCAGCGGTCGCCCTCTTTCACACCCAGTTGCGTCAGGGATGACGAGGACCTGACGGCGCGCGCTCAGCGGACCGGCGGTTCGGCAGTGATCGTCCCGGACTGGACTGACCGGATGGCGCCCGTCACCCAGAGCGACAGCGGCCCCCCAATCCCGACGATGAGACCAACCAAGGCGATGGTGTACGGAGCGCCGAGGACGGGCGTTATGAGTCCCATCCCCTGGTAGGCCAGCGCACTGGCCAGCGCGATGACCGCTCCCCAGGCCGCATAGACCCGACCGCGCAACCGCTCCGGCACGGCCCCAGCGAGGTAAGCCTGGAACGAGATCACGGCAAGCGCGTCGAGGAACCCGAAGCAGAACCACGCCGCGTAGATAGCCGCCATCGGTGGGCTGACGAAGGCGGCCATGAGGAAGAACGGGCCGAGGTAGCCCAGCGCCATCATCCGTGGGCGTCCGGTCCGCCGCTCGACGCGGTGCGCGACGAAGGCTCCCAGGACCGCCCCCGCCGCCATCGAGGTCGTCATGAGCGCGTAGGCCGATCCCGCCCGGTCGCCAAGGTCCAGCGACTCCTCCGTGTAGACGATCCCGGCCACCGTCATGGCGGCCACGGCGATCTGGTGCAGCGACTCCGACGCCGTCACCCCGCGCACGATCGGGATATCGCGGATCGCCCGGATACCGGAGAGCATCTCGCGGCCGGCGGTCCGGACGATCGTGCCCCGGGCGAAGGAGACGGCATCCGCCCGGTCTCCGGCCGGGATCACCAGCCGGCGCAGGGCGATCAGCGACCCGGCGAAGCAGAGCGCCTGGATCAGGAAGACCGGCGCTGGCCCGGCCAGGGCGATGATCCCGGCGCCAGCCGCCGGTGCGGCGATCCGGATGATGCCGCCGGAGACCTGGATCAGCGAGAGCGCGGCGACGAGGCGCTCCGGCCCGGCGACCGACGGCACGGCGGCCAGCTCGGCCGGCCGGCCGGTCGCGTTGCCGACCGCGACCAGGACGGTCAGGACGGCCAGTTGCCAGATCTCGGTCGTGAAGGGGATCAGGGCGACGAGCACCAGCCGGAACAGGTCCGCCGCGATCATCAGGCGCCGCCGGTCCAGATGGTCCGCGAGCAGCCCGGTAATCGGCGCGAGCAGCACCTGGGGAAAGATCAGCACCAGGGCGATGAGGCCAACCATCTCGGGGGACGAGGTCAGGTCGTAGACCAGCAGCGGCAGCGCGATCCGGGACAGGGCCTCCCCGCCGCTGGAGAAGATCTGCGTCATCCAGAGGCGACGGAAGTTGGGCTCGGCCAGGAGCCGGGACGGGCTGGAGCGCGCCGGATGCCCGTCGACGCCAGTCGACGGGAGCGGGGACAGCTGGGGCATGGTGGTCACGCGGGACGCCCACTCGGACCGGGAAGGGCGTATCGTCCGGGGCGGTCAGTGGCATCCGCCCGGCGCCGGGCACGGCATGCGCTTGGTACCGCGAGAGAAGTGACACTGTAGCAGAGTGAATCGCCCGCGCTATCGCGCCGCTGGGTGATCTGGGCGGGATAGCGCGGACTCACGCGAACCGCGCTACTTGACTCCGCCGAGCGTGATCCCTTCGATCAGATGCTTCTGGAAGAACAGGAACGCGAGGAACAGGGGGATCGTCGCGAGGTTGGCCGCGGCGAGCAGCACGGCGTTGTTCGTGAAGTACTGGCCCTGCAGCAGCGCCAGCCCGACCGGGATCACCCGCATGTCGGCACTGTTGGTCACCGTCAGGCCCCAGAGGAACTCGTTCCAGCTGGCGAGGAAGGCGAGAAAGCCGAACGCGGCCAGCGCCGGCCGGGCCAGCGGGAGGTAGATCTGCCAGAAGACCTGGAAGGGATTGGCCCCCTCGATCGTCGCCGCCTCCTGGAAGTCCCGCGAGATCCCGAGGAAGTACTGGCGCAGCATGAACGCGCCGAACGAGCTGAAGATCAGCGGCACGATCAGCCCTTGGTAGGTGTTGAACCACCCCAGCTCACGCATGATGATGAACCGCGGGACGATCAGGACCTGGTCCGGCACCATCAGGCCCGCCAGCAGGACGAAGAAGATCACGTTCCGCCCGGGGAACCGCAGGTTGGAGAAGGCGAAGGCCGCGACCGCCGCGATGGCGACCTGCCCGACCGTGCGGGCGACGGTCACGACGATGGAGTTGACGTAGTAGCGCCCGAAGTCGCTCTGCTCCAGCACGGTCCGGTAGTTGTCCAGGGTGACGTTGCCCGGCAGGAACTTCGGGTTGGGCGTGAACAGCTCGGTGAAGGGCTTGAGCGCCGTCGAGATCGACCAGAGGAAGGGGAGCATGAAGATGAACCCCAGCGACAGCAGCGCACCATGGAGGGCAACGCGGCCCACATAGTGGCGGAGCGGCTTCTGCCGCCGGCTCGTCGTAGCTGTCATGCGTAATTGACCCACCTTCGCTGCAGGGCGAACTGGATGAGCGTGAAGACCAGGATGATGGCGAGCAGCACCCACGCGAGGGCCGTCGCGTATCCCATCTGGCGGTCCGCGAAGCCGGTGTCATAGATGTAATAGACCGCGGTCGGCAGGCGGTTCGTCGTCTCCACCCGCGTCATGACGTAGACGAGGTCGAAGACCTGGAGCGCCCCGATGATCCCGATGACCGAGAGGAAGAAGATCGTCGGACTGAGCAGCGGGACGGTGACGTCGCGGAAGCGCCGCCAGCCGTTCGCGCCGTCGACCGACGCCGCGTCATAGAGGTCCTTCGGGATCCCCTGCAGGCCGGACAGGTAGATGATCATGTCGTAGCCGACCGAGCTCCAGAGCAGCACGATGACCACGGCGACCGTGGCGGTCCCGGGGTAGAGCAGCCATTCCGGCTGGGGAAGGCCAAGGCGGCCGAGCCCAGCATTGATCGGCCCGAAGCCGGGGTCGAACAGCCACTGCCAGATTCGCCCGATCGCGACCGGCATCGTCAGCACGGGCAGGAAGAAGATCAGGCGGTAGAAGCCGCGGAAGCGGATCTTCGAGTTCAGCGCGACGGCCAGCAGCAGGGCCAGGATGAGCCGGATGATGATCAGGGGGACGGCGATCGCGAACGTGTTGCGAAGGGCAGTCCGGAACGCCGCGTCCCCCCAGATCTCCTGGTAGTTGCGGGTCCCGATCCACGACGGCGTGGCTGGCAGGGTCCACTGGGTGAAGCTGAGGACGAACGATGCGGCGAGCGCGATCAGGAAGAAGACCGTAAACCCGATCACCAACGGCGCGACCATGAGGAAGCCCCAGCGCGCCGTGGTCGATGCGTAGCTTCTGCCCCTGGGCCGTCGGTAGGTCGGGGTCGTGGCGGTGGTCATCGCGGCATCCAAGGTAGGGGTGGGGGTCGCAGAGGCCGATCAGCATCGTGGAGTGGGAGCTACGCCGCATCCACTCCGCCCGTCCCATGACGGAAGCGGCGGATACCCTGAAGGATACCCGCCGGCCGATGGATCGATTGGTTGATAGTCAGGCCCGGAGAATGGCGTTCCCGGCCTCCGTCGCCCGCGTCGAGATCTCCTCAACGGGGATGTTCCCGGCCCAGCCGTCGACCAGGACATCCTGGACCGCGGTGAGCCAGTCCCCGACACCCTGCGGCCAGTCGAAGCCGAAGCCGTAGTTCTGGGCGGCGTCGACGAAGACCTGGAGGTCGAGGTTGGGGACCGATTCGACCCAGCCCTGCTGGGTGCCCGCCAGCGCCGGGATCGTCGAGCCGCTTGCCCCGAGGATCTGCTCGGCCTCGTCGCCGTGAAGGTACTTCACCCACTCCAGCGCGGCGCCCGGGTTGCTGGTGCCGCTCCAGATGACATTGGCCACGCCTGCCGTGACCGTGGCCTGCCGGACCTTGCGCGGGAGCGGCGCCACACCCAGGTTGAGGTCGAGCGCGCCGTAGGTCCCCGCCCTGAAGGACCCTCCCGGCATGAAGGCGACCTGGCCCGCGGGGAAGAGGGTGTCGGCCACCGGGTTGGACTGCTGGATGGCGATCGATGGCGTCAGCCCGTCGGTGAAGAACCGGGTGATGTACTGGATGGCCTCGTCGCCGGCCGGCTGGTTGAGGACGACCTCCGAGAGATCGTCACTCAGGAGCTGGCCATCGTTCTGATAGACGAAGTTGATCCAGGTCTCCTGGAAACTGGTCTGCAGCCCGACCCCCCAGATCCCGGCGTCCGTGTTGGTCAACTGCTCGGCGGCGGCCCGGAAGTCGTCCCACGTCCACTCGGCGGTCGGGTAGGCGACGCCGGCATCGTCGAACAGCGTCTTGTTGTAGTAGATGGCGATCGCGTCGAAGTCGCGGGGGACGCCGTACTGGATGCCCCCGGCGGCATACGGCTCGACGAGGGTCTGCGGGAGGCGGTCGACCGCGATGCCATCCCCGCCGATGATCTGGTTGATCGGCAGCAGCGAACCGGCCGCGGCGTACGGCGGAAAGCTCGTGGCGTTCATCCAGAAGACATCGAACGCCGCGCCACCACTGACGGCGGTCTGGAGCTGGGTCCAGTAGTTGGCCCAAGGGACGATCTGCTTCTCGATCGTGATGTTGGGGTAGACGGCGTTGAAGGCCGCGATCTGCTCATCGATCGCCGGCTCCTGCGCGGTATCCCAGAACCCGTAGGTGAGTGTCGCCTCTTCCCCACCATAGGGAGTAATCTCCGGCACCAGTGGCGCGGCCGGAGTGCCGCTCCCAGGGGTAGCGTCCTGCGCTGATGCGATCAGGGGGAGCGCGCCGAGCGCGCCGAGCGACAAGCCAGCGGCGCCAGCCAGCCGGCGGCGATCGAGGCGGCGGGACGACCAGGACTGACCGGACGATGATCGGGACATGACTACCTCACTTTTCGAGATCGACGCCCATGATCTTCTGCTGAGAACCGGGGTACGACGAACCGTCAGGTCGACGCTCGCGTTGGCTGCCTGGTGATGTCCGTTGGTCTGTTAGGAACAACGGCCGTCGTTGGCCGGAATGATGATATGGCAGCCGACAGAACGTTCCACGACATGATGGCAGACGCCGGGCAGACTCGCACGTCACCTGGGGGTGTGGCTGCCGGCGTGGGATCGGGGATACCCTTGCGCCGGCTCCGATCTGAGCGCGTTCTGCTGGCGTCATTGCCAGGCGGGCTGTGGCCCCGGTTCATCCGGTTGAGTCGTGAGGGCGTCTCCACGATGTCGCCGTCCGGGCACTGCGCCCTTTGGCAATTGGTGCCGATAGCGACCTGCTTCATCGTCTCGCGACGCGGGCACCGTGTCGTGATGTCTTACTCCCTCATCCCGGGCGGCCTGGTAGTACTGGTCCCATCGCAGGACCCATGCTCCTGGTGTCGTTGCCGCTACCCATGCGATTCCGGTGACGGTGATTCTGGCGGGAGTCGGTTGGTCAGCCGGAACTGAGGAACTACTCGGCTAGAATGTCATCCGACTTGATAGTGAAATTGATTGTCCCAATGCTGACCTTCGCGCGGAGCCCACGATGATTCATTACGACCAGACAAGCCGGGACGCATCAGGGATCGACGAGCTACCGGTCTGGTTGCGAGCGATCTGGGAGGGCACGTCCGACGCGATCGCTGTTTCCAGCCGGGATGGCACGGTCCTCGCCGCGAATCCGGCTTACCTGGAGCTGTACGGGTACAACCACGACGAGGTGGTCGGACAGAGCTTCGCCATCATCTTCCCGGAAGAGCAGCGAGCCCGGGCCGTGGAGCAGCACCAGGAGGTATTCACCGGACCGAACTCGCCGGGTATTTACGAAGCGCACATTCGACGCAGCGATGGGACCGAGCGCGTAGTCGAGTCGCGGGCCAATTTTATCGTCGAGGATGGCGTGCGAACGGCGTTGATCTCGACGATCCGGGACATCACGGACCGGGTCGCCATGGAGAAGTCGCTGCGCGAGCGCGAAGAGCAGTTGCGGCTGACACTGGATTCGGCCGAGACGGGCGTCTATGTCTGGGACCCACAGACGGACCGAACCAACGCGGACGCACGGGTCCGGGCGATCCTCGGCCATGGGGCGGGTGACGAGTTCTCGCTCGGCGTGGCGCTCGACCAGTACATTCACCCGGACGATCGGGAGCGCTACGCAGTTGCCGTGAAGGCCATGCTTGACCCGGCCGGGATGGGACGCCTGGCGGAGGAGGTCCGCTGGCGGGGGGCCGATGGTCGCGAACGCTGGGTTCGGTTTACGGGACAGACGATCTTCTCCGACGACGCCGCATCTCGTACGGTCGTCCGGGTGCTCGGCAGCGTCGTCGACGTCACCGACCGCAAGCGCACCGAGGAAGCCCTGCGGGACAGCGAGGAGCGCCTGCGTCTGATCGTCGAGAACGCCCAGGGGTACGCCATCTTCGTGACGGACCCGGAGGACTTGATCACCGACTGGTTCCCGGGAGCAAAAGCGGTTTTCGGCTGGACCGCCGACGAGGCGCGTGGACAGCCCGCCGCGATGACCTTCACCCCCGAGGACCGCGAGGCTGATCAACCGGCTCACGAGACGCGGGAGGCCGCCCGTAACGGGTCCTCGCCGAACGTCCGGTGGCATCTCCGCAAGGACGGCTCTCGTGTCTTCATCGACGGGGTGACGACCGCGCTGCGGGACGCGGACGGTACCCTGCAGGGGTTCCTCAAGATCGGCCAGGACGTGACCGAGCGGCACCGGGCGGAGCAGGCGCTGCGTGAGAGCGAGGAGCGGTTTCGGACGCTCGTGGCGAATCTGCCGGACTACGCGATCTTCCTGCTGGACCACGCCGGGATCATCACCGAGTGGACGGCTGGTGCCCAGCGGGTGAAGGGGTACCGCGCCGAGGAGGTCCTCGGTCGGTCCGTCGCCATCTTTTCGCCGCCGGAGGATATCGCGGCGGGCACGGTCGAGCGGGAGATCCGCCAGGCGATCGAGACCGGCCGTGCCGAGCGGGAGGGCTGGCGTATCCGCAAGGGCGGCGAGCGGTTCTGGGCCAACGAGATCATCACGGCCATCCACGACGATGCCGGGGACCTGGTCGGGTTCACCAAGATCAGTCGTGATCTCACCGGACGCCGGCAGGCCGAGGAAGCCCTGCAAGCCAGCGAGTCCCGCTACCGCACCCTCATCGAGTCCATGGACCAGGGGTTCTGCGTCGTTCAGGTGTTGTTCAACGCAGAGGATCGCCCGGTCGACTACGTGATCCTTGAGGCCAACCCGGCCTTCGAGCGCAATACCGGCCTCAAGGACGTCATCGGGCGCCGGGTCCGTGATCTCGTTCCCGGCCACGAGGAGCACTGGTTCGAAATTTACGGTCGAGTGGCGCGGAGCGACGAGCCGGAGCGATTCGAGAACGAGGCGGCGGCACTCAAGCGATGGTACGACGTGTACGCCTACCGCGTGGACGATCCCGAGCAGAACCGGGTCGCAGTGCTGTTCCAGGACATCACCCTGCGCAAGCAGGTGGAACACGATCTCGAGCAGGCCAAGACCATGGCGGAGCGGGCCGTCGCGGCGCGGGACCGATTCCTGTCGATTGGTGCCCACGAGCTCCGAACGCCGATCACCGGCCTCAAGGGGACGGCCAACCTGCTGGCCCGTTCGATCCATCGCGGGACCCTGACGCCGGAACGCCTGGGACGGTACGTGGAGTCGCTCACCCAGGCGACCGAGCGCCTCGAGACGATGGTTACCGATCTCTTCGATGTCGCGCGACTCCATGCCAGCGAGTCGGGACAGATCGAACGGCGGGCCGAGCCGACAGACCTGGCTCAGCTCGTCCGTGACACGATCGATCAGCATTGGCGTGGATTGAAGGGGTCGAGGATCGCGCTGTCGCTGGAGCCCGGTCCTCCGGTGCTGATGGAGCGGGACCGGATCCGGCAGATAGTGGTCAACCTCGTCGAGAACGGGCTCAAGTATTCACCGGGTGGTGGACAGGTCCGGGTGTCCCTGACCCGTGACGACGAGGGCGTGACACTGCAGGTGCGGGACGAGGGGATCGGTCTGCCGGCTGAGGCGCTGGAGACCATCTTCGAACCGTTCCGGCGGGCGACCAATGCGGAAGCGAGCACGATCCCGGGCATGGGACTCGGGCTGTATATCTGCAAGGAGATCGCGGAAGCGCACGGTGGACGACTCTGGGCGGAGAGCGCTGGAGAGGGACAGGGCACGACGATGAAGTTGTGGCTGCCATCCGGAGCTCAGACGCTGTCCCTGCATTCTGGTACACCTGCGGTTTGATCGGTAGACACCCGGTCAGAAGCCCAGACGAGGATCGCTGTCTACGTGTTTCGCGATCCACTCGACTCGCCGCCCTTGCCGATTTCCGGTGAAACCATTCCTTGCTGGTCTGCAGGTCCTGGTCTGCCAGGCGATAGCCGGCGAGCGACGGGGGGAGCCATTGGTGCGTTGGCCGGCAGCGATATTCCCAGTACGTCGACACCTTCCGCAGAAGACCGGAGAGGCGCCGCTCACTGGCATGGCCTTGGTCTGGAGTGTGTCTCCAGAAGCACGAGTCGATGCCCGTCCGTCGGCGAGGAGGGACCCCTTGAACGCCGAGCCGCCGCTCCTCGATCGAGTCCTGGCCTCGGTCCATTAGCATGTACAGGCAGAAACACGGGACAGGAGCCGATATTCCGTTAGGGTTCCCGGCCCGGAATGGCACATGGCGCACCGACGCATCGCCTAGGGTAGCCCGCCGAAGTTCCTAGCCTCCCGCTGTTGTAGTCATGCATACGAATTGTGACGTTGGTCACGTATTGCTTCCTCCGTCCAGACGATACCTTTGCCCTCGCTAACCAATATCTTCAGTCTGGCCGGTTCTGCGTCAGCAGGCTGGGAGGGAATTGTGGTCACGGAGGACCTGGCACGTCGGCTGGCCGCCGAACTCATTGGCACGTTCCTGCTCGTCTTCATTGGCTGTGGAGCGGTCGTCACCAATACCGTGAACGCGGACGGAGCAAGTGGACTGATCAGCATCGCGTTCGCCTTTGGCTTCGCATTGATGGTCATCGTCTACGCGATCGGCCACATTTCCGGGGCCCACGTCAACCCGGCGGTCTCGCTGGGTCTTGTCATCACCCGTCGCTTCCCGGCTGCAGAGCTCCTCCCCTACTGGGTGGCACAGGTCGTCGGTGCGCTCATTGCCGCAGCGGTGCTGCGTCTGACATTCGACAACGTGGCGCACCTCGGAACGACCATGCCGACACAGACGACAGCCGACGCGCTCGTCGTCGAGTTGGTCATGACGGCGGTGCTGGTCTTTGTCGTCTGTGGCGTCGCAACGGACAAGCGGGCACCGGCGGCGGCGGCCGGACTTGCGATCGGCGGGGCTGTTGTCCTGAACATTCTCGTCGCTGGACCAATCTCGGGAGGGTCGGTCAACCCGGCTCGGTCGATCGGTCCCGCTGTCATGTCAGGCGAAATGGGCGACCTGTGGATCTACCTTGTCGCTCCGCTTGTCGGTGGAGTCATCGGTGCGATGGCTTATCAGCTGATCCGCGGCGCAGAAGCGAGCGAGATCTCGGTTGCTGAAGGCACCACGACAGAAGTCCATCGAGCTGATCAGTCGTCGGTGCGCTGACGACTGATCAGAGGAAGTGATGAGGCGTACTGAACCGGGAGCAGGTCGCAGTGAAATCAGCTTGAACGCAGGCATGGTTGGCGTGCTGGCAGAGTAGGACCTTCGGTCCTATCCAAGGCCCGAACGGTCGAAGGGTCACACCTGAGGATTTCACGACATGAACAGTGCCCGACGACCCCGTGTCGGCACCTCTACCCGCCGGCGATGGTTTCGGCGGAAGCGCTTCCTGGTTCCAGTCGGCACAGTCGCAACAATCGTGGTTGCGGCACTTCTGGCGTTCAACCTGAGCCCGTGGCCCGGAGCACTCCTGATCCGTCACGTCTTTGAGGATGGTGCTGACAACGTCCGCGAGCAGATGGAGAAGCATGCCCCTGACGGGGTGGCCTCAATCCTGAACGAGCAGTACCGGGCCGGCGACGAGGATGCCCGGCTCGACGTGTACTTCCCGGAGTCCGCCGGGCAGGGCGGAGAAGCATTGCCAACGTTGGTCTGGACTCATGGGGGAGCATGGCTGTCAGGACACAAGGATGACGCGGCGCCGTATCTCATGCTGATCGCCTCGGCTGGGTACACCGTCATCTCACTGGATTACTCGATCAGCCCCGAACACCAGTACCCCCGACCGGTCCACCAGATCAACGATGCGCTCGCATTCATTCAGCAGCAGGCGGGTCGATACCATGCCGACCCAACCCGGATCGTCATGGCGGGCGACTCGGCTGGGGCCCAGTTGACCAGCCAGGTCGCGGCGATGATCACCAACCCCGCCTTCGCAAACGAGCTTGGGATCACACCAGCCATTGCTCCGGAGCAGCTCCGCGGGGTGATTCTCTATTGCGGCATCTATGATATGGGCGCGTTCCTCGATCACGACATCGGTGATCTCGCTGCGGATCGGACACCGATGGTGCGACTCCTTGAGTGGGGGACACAGATTTCCGTTTGGGCCTATACGGGGGAGCGGGACGGCGACGGGCCAGATCTCGCGCAGATGTCGACCATCCAGCATGTCACCGGAGCGTTCCCCCCGACGTTCATCAGCGGGGGAAACGGCGACCCGTTGACCGAGCCGCAATCGCAGGCACTCGCATCTGTTCTGCAGAGCAACGGCGTCCCGGTTCAGACGCTGTTCTTCCCGTCCGACCATGTCCCCAGCCTGCCACACGAATACCAGTTCAACCTGGATAACGCCGACGGACAGACGGCGTTCAGCGACATGATGACGTTCCTGGGAGAGCGAACGGGGATCGCCCACTGAACCGGGTTCAGGACCTGGGCCAATGTGCAGACAGGTGAAATGGCGTCAGGTTTCGACTCAACCGCGAGAATAACGGCTCTTGCATGCTCGAAGCACAATTCCAGGTCCTCGTGACGCTTGTAGCTCAGTCGCTGATGATCAATCGACACTGCTACCGCGGTAGCAGCGGACGGGACGTAAGGTGTTCTGAGGGACGTGGTCATCGCTGGCTCTAGCCATGCTGTGTCCTCGCTACAGGCCATAGGATCACCTGGGTCCGGCATCCGAATACTATCCAGTGAAGGGATTCGGCCGGTCCATCGGCCGTGGTCTCGTCTCGATCAGTGGAGTGACTCCCGGGACGGATCGACCAAGGCATCGAGGACAGTCTATGGGACCGCGGTGCCATAGGGACGGCTGTGCGCTTTAATCACGGCCCGGTGAGGCAGGTCGTTAACTTGTCCTCAATGCCGGTCGGTAGGACGGCGCTGGGTGGGATCGGTCGGAAGTCAGGGATCTCCAGGGATTAGGGGCCGGCGGCGTGTGATCCTCACGGAAGGGTCGGTTGGCGTAGGCGAGCGTCGTCCCGGCAGCATTACGCCGTTTCAACTCGTAGACCTCCGACATGTCCATGGGACGGAAGCTGTCCCTCTCGGCGATTTGGGTAATTGCGCCCCAGTGAAGACGATGGCCCCGGTTCGGAGTGGTCATCCCAACGCGGGTTCCTGCTCGCCATGGGCGACCACGTGCCGCGACGGTGTCTCACCTCGGGAACCTCGGACGCCTCAGGTCAGCCCGTTTCCGGCCGAAGAGAGGCCTATCCCAACCGTATGGCTGGAGGAGCGTGCCGTGATCCGGGAAACCCAGAGTACGCTGACGAACGCTACGGAATCCCGTATGGCCGGATGGCCGCCCAGGAGTTGTAGGGAAAGCCGGTCAGGTCAGATCGCCTCTGTCACAGTGCGCCTTCCGGTGCGTCGTGATTACCCGGCATCCCAGTTCACGCGAGCGATCAGGTGGGGAATCGGAATCGACGAAGCTCCCCGATCAGGTCGCCATAGACATCAAGGCGAGCACCCGCTACCAAGGTGCTCGCCTCTCTCTTTGTCTCTTCACCGCAACGTCGTACTGCCTCGACTGCGAGCCGGGTTCGGATGACAACGACCCGGGGAATGACCAATCGCTCCCCCTGATGGGAGGCCGGCGGGTGGCACGACCAAGCCAACCCGGACTGGCAGGGATAAAGGATGAACGCTACTTCTTGAGCGGATATTGACCCCAATTCATAAGCAATTAGTGAACACAAAAACGCATCAAACCATGGGGTTTCGCTACGGTTTACGAGTGAAGACCAAGCTTGATACTGAATTGATACCAGGATTGTATGAGGGTTGAACCGGGGGCTGGTTCGACCCCAAAGGAGATTGGCGGGCCAAGCCACGTAAGGTGGCCATATGCGGTTGCCGGTGTTACCGCTGGCAGTCCGGCGGCCGCGATCGGCTGCCCATCCCGGACACCTTAACACCGTGCTGAGAGGATCGCTCCGCCTGGTCCGATGATCTCTGTGCTCGTCTCCAGCCCGGGTCACCCCTCGACGGCGTGGGGACTCGGTCGTGCACGTGATCGCGAGCCGGGCGAGCTTCTCCCCGGCGACCAGGTGCGGATGGCGAGCCTCTCCCTGGGTGTCACGTTCCATCCGGAGTGATCCGGTCGCCCTGTCACTGCGTACCAAGCAACAGCGAGTGGCAATGCCGCCACCTTCGGGTTGCTCTCCGGCGCCGGCGTCCCGCTGTGGGATACCCGTAGTGACAAGGATCCGTTCATGCTCCAGTCTCTCGTCCGCTCCATCGGAGCCGTGGCCCTCTTGCTGGCGGTGCTCCTCGGCACGGTCGGTACCGTCTCGGCCGCGCACAATGGCAACAACAAGGCGTCTCTGACGGGAACCGGTGGCGAGGCCGACGCCAGCGGGCAGTCGATCGTCAACTACCGTGAGGGCACCGGGACCTTCAACGGCAAGGTGTCCGTCACCGGTCTCGTGCCGGGTGCCACCTATACCTTCCTCGTGCGCGCCCCCGCCACCGCTGGCGGCGGCGAGACCAGGGTCTGCTCCGGCGAAGCGAACGCACAGGGCACCTTCAGCTGCGCGGCCCAGGACATCGCTCTGCCGGGCTTCGTCGCGGCGGTCGTGCGGGACGCGACCGGGACCGAAGTGGCCACCGGCACCTATGAGCGGCGCGGCAACTGCCGTGACCCGCAGCAGGCCGGGTCCCAGTGCAACGCGCCCGGACACGACTAACACCAAGGTCATGGTGGAGCGCTGGTAAGGCGCTCCGCTGGGCCGACGCATCAGGAGAACGGCAGGGAGTTGCTTCCCTGCCGTTCTCCTGTCTCTCATCTGACGGACGACCAGCGGAGTGGATTACGGGACCGGCGTGGAAGGTGCGGGTGTGCCGGCAGTGCGGGGGAAGCGCAGTGGGGCAGGGTCCCGGACCGCGTCGAAGTCGCCGTCGGCGGAGGTGAAGGTCTCGTCGATGGTGGTGTCGCCCAGTGTGCCGGTGAGGCGGAACGAATAGTCGCCGGGCAGAGTCGGGAAGAAGACGGCGCGGTACAAGCCGGGCTCGCCAGAGACGGGCTCGAGCGCGAGTGGCATGGTCTGGTCGCCGTAGCCAACAGTGACGGACAGCGTCTGTTCCGCCCCCTCGAAGAAGAACGGGGAGTCGCTGCCCTCGGCCGGTTCTATGGTCGAGATATCCAGGCTCATGCCGTTCCGCTCGCCGGCGAAGGCGGGCTCGACGAGGAAGCCAACGACGAAGTCGTACCGTCCGGCGATCTCGCGGTCCTCGTGGGCCGTCGCCTGCAGCAGGCCGTAGCTACCGGCCAGCAAGACCAGCATGGCGATGAGGACGAGTAGTGGTCGGCGGTGACCATGTGACATGAGCTGGTTCCTTCCGGTGTGGTGGGTCGCGGACGGGGAATGCCAAAGCAGGCAACGGTCGCGGGGAAGCATGGCCGGAGCCTGGGGTGCTGGACCCTTGGCGCTCCCGAAGGAGTCTCCAGTGACCATGCTACGCCGTGACCGTGATCCTGACTCGAACGCAGGACGTTTAACTGTCATCGTTCCCAACCGGGCTGACCGCGCCCGGACCCCTGTGGTGTTCCTGGTGTGGCCGGAAGGCGGCGCCGATAAGCGCTGGTCACGATGTCCGTGGCCTTCCCGGCCCACTGCCCCTACCCAGAAAGGGCCTCGGTCCCATGACCCAGGAACTCACCAACCGCTTCCTCGGCGCGATCGCCACGGAGCGCGAGCGCATCGTCTCTCGCCGGACGCTGGTCGCTACGTCGGCCATGGCCGGCGCCGGCTCTCGCCCTGACGGCCGTCCCCGGTTCCGAGCGTCCGCCCCGAGACAGCACCCCCGAGACCGGCGTCTTTGAGGCGGACCCGTACTTCGAGGACGACGGCATCAACGTGCTGAACTACGCCCTGACGTTCGAGCACCTGGAGGCAATCTTCTACCGCGAGGGACTCGCCGCCTTCACGCTCGACAAGATGGGTGGGCAGGACGTCGACGACCTGCTGACGGTGATCGGTCAGCACGAGGCGGCGCACGCCGAAGCGCTGACCGGGACGATCTCCGAGCTCGGTGGCGCGCCGGTCGAGGAGGCTACCTACGACTTCGGGTACACCGACGTGGCGAGTTTCCTGGCGACGGCGGCGGCCGTCGAGAACATTGGGGTCGCGGCGTATGCCGGCGCGGCGCCGTCGGTGGCCGTGCTGGCCCCGGGCCTGGTCCCGACAGCCCTCGGCATCCACTCGGTCGAGGCCCGGCACGCCTCCTTCGTCGCGGCGCTGATCAACGACGAGGAGAACCAGCCGTTCCCGAACGCGGTCGGCGCGCCGCTGACGCCGGACGAGGTCCCCGAGATCGCTGGCCCATTCATCGTCTCGGGCGCGGCCAGTACCCCCGAGCCGTCCGAGCTGACGGTCGCGGTCGGCACGACGGTGACCTGGATCAACCAGGGCGCCCACCCGCACAACGCGGCGGCCGACGACGGCACGTTCGTGACCGAGTACGTCACCAACGGCGAGAGCGTGTCCGTGACCATGACTGAGCCGGGGACATCCCCCCTATTTCTGCACGCTCCACGCCTCGCTGATGCAGGGGCTGATCACCGTCACTGAGTAACTCACCGGGATTGAGGAGACGGAATGTTCCGAACGGCTGGACGGTGACGCAGGCGGTCACCCCGGGGTTGGACCCGTCGCGGCCCCGTGCTGGGATGTTCTGCCACGGTCGCCAGCCCGTGCGCGTGCGGTAGTAGCGCGGCCGCCCGGTCGAGACGTTATATGAAGATCTCGTGTTGCCGGGCGGCCGCGAAGGTGCCAGCCCAGTCGTCGAGCTCGATGACGAGTTCCAAGAATTCGCCACCGACCTGGTGGACGAGCCTGATCATCCGGTCATCTAGCAGCCCGGGGGCGTCGATCTGCGCGAATACGGCATGGAGATGCCGGGCGTCGGGCGAGCGGCGACTGTGGAGGCAGGGGAGTGATCAGCATGGCGACGGTCACTAGCTATGGGACCAGAGCGGACGTCGGAAACAAGGGTTCGCGAGTATCGCGGTTCCTGGAGATCGAGCGTGTGATGGCTCGGGGCGCTATCAACGAGCGGCGAGGTGCGGCCAACGATCAGCGCATGGTGACCGAGGGTGCGTGGACCGCGCGGACGCCTTCTGGGAGCGGTCCGAGCCGGCGCGGCTCCGCCGGTTCGTGTGACAAGCGGAACTGGCTGTGAGAGGGCATGTCGGTGCTGACGATCGGGTGCCTGGAGAGCGACCCGAGCAGCAACGCCCGCCTCTCCCCCTCTGACAGGGTACGTCTGAGCCAGGCTGCACACCTCTCGCTGACGGGTCTGTCATCTCCCTGACGGCGGTGACCCCACACTAATTCAATGAGTCCAATGATCCAAGCGGATGTTTTATCCGTTATGCCTGGACAGGTGCTTCCGGGAACGTGCCGGACATCACGTACTCGCTGCCCGAGCTGACTTGTCGCTCGTTGCTTGTCCAGGCAAGGCTGCCGAGTGGACAAGGGACTCGACATGCCATCGACAACAGGATTCGGATCGCACGCGACTGGAGACGGTCCCGAATCACTGTGGCCATGGCCGGGAGGAGGCGTCATATGAGGCTCGTGATTGTGCCCAGGAGCGGCATAGGCCTGCTGGCACATCTCGTTTCCCCAGGGTGCCGGACCTCGCGTTGTCATGGGTGAGCCAAACGGCCCAAAAGACGCAGCCGACGCTACGGAGAACGGCAGGAGCGCCGACCAGGCTGTCCGGCTGGCACCACGTCCAGTCGTCGATGCCATACCCGCCACTGCCCGGTCCGTAATCCTCTACTCGATCCTGGTGGACCAGAGCGAAGCGCTCGTCTATATCAGCCCCACCGTGGAGGAACTCCTGGGGCATCCGCCGGAGGCCTTCATGGCCGAGCGGGGTCTCTGGGGTCGCCATATCCATCCGGATGACCGAGACCGGGTGCGAGCCGAGATGAACCGGACGGCGCCCGGTGTCGACCGCTACGCGTCTGCTTACCGCCTGCTGGCGCGAGGCGGTGACGTGGTCGATGTCTACGACACGGCCGTGCTCGTGCGCGACCTCCATGGGCACCCGCTCTGCTGGCAGGGCGTCGTCACGGTCTCGGCCGACACCCGGTTCCAGCGGCTCGCGAGTGATTCTGGTGACCTGGTGAGCGTGATGTCCACCACCGGGCTGCCCACCTACCTGTGCCCGGACCTCGAGCACCTGGCAGGATCCGACCGAGCGGAACACGGTCAGGACGATGGGCTGGCTTTCGTCCATCCGGCTGATCGAACGCACCTCAGGGCGCTCCTGCATGCGCTTGAGTTGGACCCCGAGTCAGTCGTCACCCTGGAGCTCCGGATCTCTGATGGCGACGGGGGATGGCGATGGATGGAGGCTACGGGGACCAACCGACTCCATGACCCGGATATCGACGGGCTGGTCGTCATCTGGCGTGACATCAGCGAACGTCGGGCCAATGCGGCCGCCCTCGACTTGTTGAACAGAGCGGTCGCCGTGACGAGCAACGGGATCGCGATCGTCGACATGAATGATCCGGTCCAGTCCCTCATCGAAGTCAATCCGGCGTTCGAGCGCATGACCGGCTACGTCCGGGCGGAGGTGCTTGGCCGAAACTGCCGCTTCCTACAGGGACCGGAGACCAATCCCGAATCTGTCAGTGCCATCAGGGCTGCCATTGCTGCGGGTCGCGAGGTCCATACGTCGCTCCTGAACTACCGCAAGGACGGGACGCCATTCTGGAACGAGTTGCGTCTGGCCCCCGTGCTGGACCCACAGGGTGGATTGACCCACTACGTGGGCATCCTCAATGACATCACAGATCAGCGCCTGGCCGAGGAGGAGCTCCGCGTCCATGGTGAACTGCTCGAACAGGCGACCGTCGCCGTGATCGCAACGGACACGAGGGGCCGCATCACACACTGGAACCGGCACGCAGAGCGGATCTACGGCTGGCACGAGAGCGAGGCGGTTGGGCAGTCAATCTACGGTCTCATTGCCGGGCCTATGAATCTCCGGCAGGACCGAGCAATTCTCCGGCGACTGCGCGCCGGCCAGGCGTGGGAGGGTGAGTACACGTGCAGGCGCAAGGACGGGACGTCTCTCGACGTCCATGTGGCGATCTCGCCCGTCCTGGGTGCGGAGGGACGCATCGACCGGATCGTGAGCGTCTCCCACGACATCACAGTCCGCAAGTCCTTCGAAGCCGGGCTGCACTACCAGGCTACCCATGACCAGCTAACCGGACTGCCCAACCACCTCCACTTTAGCCAGCACCTGGAGCGAGCGTTGCACCAGGCGGTGCGGAATCGTCAGTCGATCGGCCTACTTTACCTTGACCTCGACCGCTTCAAACTGATCAATGACGGGCTCGGTCACGCTGCGGGGGACGCGTTTCTCGTCGAGATGAGTCGTCGGCTCATCAGCGTGGCCCGAGAGCTTGGCCTGGTCGCGCGCCTCGGGGGCGACGAGTTCGCCGTTCTCCTGGACACTGCATCCGCTGATACCGCCCGGGCGGTCGCTGACCGCGTCCTTGCTGCCATCTCGGGACGTCTTGTCCTGGAGGGCCGCGAACTCTACCCGAGCGTCAGCATCGGGCTGGTCCTGAGTTCGCCCGACCATGCTCGTCCACACGAAGTACTCCGGGCAGGTGACGTAGCCCTCTATCAGGCGAAGCGGGCCGGTCGGGGGACTTACGTGCTCTTCGACCCGGTCGCATCCGATCTCACGTCGGGCTGGTTGAGTCTCGAGGCAGATCTCCGGGGAGGGATCGAGCGGCAGGAACTGAGTCTCGCCTATCAGCCGATCATCTCCCTGACGGACGGACGGGTGGGTGCGGTCGAGGCACTACTCCGTTGGCAGCACCCGGAACGCGGGCCGGTGCCGACGACAGAATTCGTGCCCGTGGCCGAAGAGACTGGCCTGATCACCGTCATCACCGAATGGGCTCTAAAGGAGGCGTGCCTTCAGCTGGCAACCTGGCGCAGGGACCTAGGCGAGATGGCACCGTCCAGCGTCAACGTCAACCTGTCTACTCGAGCCCTCCGGGATCCGGCGTTGGTCGATCGAATCATGGCCTCGCTGGATGTGGCGGATCTTCCGCCTGAATGCCTACGCCTTGAGATCACCGAGCAGGTCCTGCTGGAAGAACTCCGGGCAGCTGCTCCCACGCTGCGTCGACTCCGCGACGAGGGTATTCGCCTAGCGGTGGATGACTTCGGGGCCGGTGCGAGTTCGCTGGCGTCCCTGTGGACGGTCGATGTCGAAGTGCTGAAACTTGACCGGTCATTCGCCGCCTTCCTCTCCCAGGAGGACAACCAGGTCGTCATCGGAGCCGTCACCACCATGGCCCATGCGCTGGGTCTTGAGGTGACCGCGGAGGGCATCGAACGACCGGAGCATCTTCGAGTGGCTCGGGCGGCAGGGTGCGACTGGGGACAGGGGTATCTTCTGGCTCGCCCCATGCCAGCGGGGGAGATGACTGGCGTCCTTGCCACCGCCCCGTGGAATACCCATTGGCTCGCCCCGCGGCGGCGGCGGCGATGAAGAGGCTCGTTTTTCGCTTCTGATGGGATTCACAGAGGCCCCAGCGGGGATGCTGTGCGAGTCCGATCCCATGACGGCGCGGGCTCAGTATGGCTGCCATGTGGTCTCGGCGGCGGGTTCACGATCGCCGCACCGGTGACCCTGTACTCAATTCAGACACTGTCGGTCCGGGACGACGTCATTCAGGATCCAGCGGCGTGGCGTTAACGACCGAGGCATTCAGTGTGAGTGTCAGCGAGGTGCTAGTGATCCGTATCGTGGGCACTATGCGTTCCGCCGACTACCGGAGCCATCGACGCCTGGTCGATACCCTGACTACCCGATGCGCGTCGGGGAGTCGTGATCGACATCGTGGCATAGCTGACGTCCGGGACGACGACGTCGAATCCCTACCAGGTCAGCGAAACCATCGCGCCCCAAGTGCTCGCTGATTCGTGCTGGCCACAACGCGGGAAGGTTGGGATGACACTGACGTCATCGCATCCGGCCCCCATGGCAATCGCCGGGTCAGGCGACCCACTACCTCGAAGCCAGTCAAGCGCAGGAAGTGCTTCTCCGGACTCGCTTGTCCGCTCAGGCGAGACGCGCTCCGCAGGGCTGCCGTCGCCTTCAATGAGGCACAGGGGCCGGACGGTTTGTGGGCCGCCGTAGGCCCGACGCCCAACCGGTGGGGCACTTGCGTCCCGATCTGCCGGTTTCCGGCCAAGCCCGGCTTCTGCGCCGTGGAACCACTCCTATGCTTCACCATTGCGGACTATCCGGCGACAGATCGGGGACGCGCCAAGTGGTTGGATGGTCAAGCGACGGCTGATGAGAAGGTGATCGCCGAACTGGTGGGGCAAGCCTACAGGTAAGACCGCAACTCTGGTGTCGCGGCCCGTATCTCATCACTAGACCAGGTCCGGGGCATCGCGTGACTGTTCGCGCGCCGGCTGGAGGTGGGGAGAGAGCAGCCCCGTCGCTGCGCCATGGCCGTCCTCGCATGCGGTCGTTTCGGTGGTCTCTCATCAGCGCGCAGGCGGCAGGAGTGATCCACCGTAGGAGGGCATTCGTATTACTGGGGCTAACGTTCAGATACCTGATCGTCCGGGTCCGTATTGACAGAGGTCATCGCCCCCGTGCCTGATCCCTACGCCGATATCCTGCACCGCGCCGTGGCCCACCACCGGGCCAGGACGCGAGCGACCGCTCCCCAGGCTCAGCCTGAGCCAGACCGGGAACCGGTGATCACCGCTCAGACGTTCGCGATGCCGATCAATACCGGTAGTGGATGGCACGAAGTCGGGCTGGTCACCGATGCGTCACTCCCGCACCGGTTACTCCGCGTCCGGTGGCACCCGGACACGGGACGCGTGTCCATCGAGCAGCCCTATGGCACTGGCTATGAAGATGTCGAGTGACCGATGGCAGCCCCTTGGCCGTGACGCTTCCGACGGGATGCCGCGAGCGTTCTCATCGCACACGCAGCGCAGTCCTGACCAGGAGCCATCCGCGACACCAGCGATGGCATACGGGTGAGGAGGGTACGTGGACAGCAGGAGGCCTTCGGGACGCGACTCGAGGCGGCTCGCCTCTGGCGAGTCCTGTGACGGGCGGACCTAGCCAGGCGGGCGCTCATGTCGGCGCCGACGATCGGGTGCCTGGAGAATGACCCGAGCAGCAACTCGTGCCTGTCCACGATCCGGGTACTGGTCGAGGCGCTCGACGTTAATTCCATCTGGCTGCTCTTCGACGCGTCAGCCGCGTAGGGATGAGCAGGCAGCCTCGACGGTGGGCTGGCTGAGAGGCACCGTCGACGATTTTGACGGTCGGGCGATCGGGCTCAAGTGAAGAGGGATCGATACGGTGCGAGACTCGCCTCCACCTTCGGTCTGCGGGGGGCCGGAATGGACCCGGCGAGCCACACTGCGCCACCATGACCGATGACGTCATTTCAGGAATGCGGTGCTTCCGGCAGGCAAGCAGAAGGACAGTGCTGAACGGGAGCAGCATCGCGAGGTCAGCGCAAGGCGTCGGCCGGCTCACGAACTGGTACGGGCGCCGGGCGTGTAGGGCGAAACACCCGTAGTGCGGCCAACTCGGCCACGGCCGCGATGGCGATGCGGACGCCGAACAGCAGGGCAACCCCGCCGGTCTGCCAGAGCAGGCCGGCCAGCAGCGGACCGACGACCTCGCCAACGCCCTGGGCCGAGTCCAGCGCGCCAAGCCGGCTGCCACGGCGCGCCGGATCGACGGCGGCAATCCGGCTGACGGTCACCGCCCAGGCCGGCCGGAAGGCTGCCTTGCCCGAGTCGTCGACGACCCGAGCCACGGCGATCCCGGCAAACCCGGGCCAGACCAGGTAGAGCACTGACGACCCGACGTTGGCCAGCGCCCGCCAGGCCACGCCCAGTGAACTGCCCCTCCGGTCCACCAGCCATCCGAACAGCGGCCCAGAGAACAGGAAGCTTGCCGCCGACAGGGTGTAGATCAGTCCTGTCTGCGCCTCGGTCAGCCCGCCGTACTCGGTGGCGATCAGCGGGAAGATGCCGTGGACCATGTAGGCGCTGGTCGTGACGAGCATCGCCACCGAGCCGGGTCCGGACAATTCGCGCGCCAGCGCCCACCCGCCGGCCAGCCGCTCTCGCCTCGTCGGCCGGATCGTGGGCGACGCTGCCACGGGCGGGACGGTGCCGGGCGCCTCATCCGGCACTTCCTTCAGGCCGACCCACGCGATCATCATTGGGAGCAGCGCCAGGCCGAGGACGACCAGGAACAGCGTGTCGTACGAGCCGGAGGCGGCTGTAAGGATCACGCCGGCCACGGCGGCGCCCCCGACCCCGCCGACGTGCTTGGCGGTGGAATACCAGCTGTAGGCGCTGCCCACGCGGGACTGGGCGTCCCGGACGATCACACTCAGCGAGCCGACGTCGCGGCCCGCCGCGCTCACGCCCTGGAGCGCCCGGACCGCGAGCAGGCCGGCGAACGTGTCCACCACCAGCAGCCCGGCCACGGCGAGCACCCGGCCCGCCGATCCCCCGAGGTAGACGCTCCGGACGCCGAAGCGGTCGGCCAGCGCACCCGCGGCCGGCTTGAGCAGCAGGGCCACGACGGTGCGGAGGCTGACCAGCAGGCCGATCTGGGTGAACGAGGCGCCGACCTGATAAGCGAACAGGGGCAGCGCGAAGCTGACCATGCCGAACGCGAGGCGACCAAGGAACCCCTCGCCGATGACCGTCGCCAGCGCCAGGCGGGGGTTGCGCGCCCTCACCGGACCACGCCCGCCAGCGCGTCGGCCACCTCGGCGCGCAGGCACTCGGCGGCCGCCAGGAAGCCGCGGAAGCCGGGGAAGGGGTTGCAGTCAATGATCACTGGGCCACCCTCGCCGTCGCGGAGGTCCACCCCGAAGGTGCTCAGGCCGAGCGCCTCGCCAGCCGCCAGCACCAACTCGACGGTGCCGGCCGGCAACTCGACGGGCTCGACAACGTCACTTGCGAAGGACCCGACGGCGAACCGCTTGCGGGCCGCGAAGCACGTCCCCCTTGCGACGTAGACCTTGGTGTCGGGCTCATCGTTGCCGATCCGTGGCTGGGACAGGCGAGTGCCGTCGTCCACCACCAGCCCGGTGTCCGGCTCGCCGGCCGGATTGTCCAGCACCGGTCCCTCGGCGGGCTCCCCGTCGGATGCGTGGAAGACCACGCCGTGCCCGTGCACCCCGAAGACGGGCTTGGTCACCCAGCCCCGTCGAGCCGGCTCCCCGGGTCCGAGCGTGTCCGGTGGACCGGCGGACAGCCACGTCGGCGGCACCGGGAGCCCCACGGCGGCCAACCGCCCGATCACGGCGGCCTTGTCTGCGGCCCGCCAGGAGGCGACGGCTCCATTGTGGAACCGCACCCCTCGCCGCTCCCCGGCGATCGCCATCGATAGGCCGAAGGTCGTCGCCGTCTTGAGCAGGACCAGGTCGGGCCGGCTGGCGCCATGATCGCCGGATGCGCCGTCGTGGCCGGCGCTGGCGTGCTCCGGCACCCGGACCGTAACTCGGATGCCGTCAGCGGACAGCAGCGTCAGGAGGCGGCGCATGACCGGGTTGACAGCGGGCTCGCCGCCGCGCGGTTCCACCCAGAGTTCCAAACGAGCACCATTTGTCACGCTCATCGTCCTTCGGCCCCGGTCGTCAGCCCGGCGTAGGCGTCGCAGACCATTCGCGACAGTTCGTCCGCAGGGTCGAGCGCGCAGACGGTGGCCAGCACCTCGGCCGGGCCGACGAGGTCGACCTCGTGCCGGAGATCCAGCGCCTGCCCGTCCGTCGGCTCGGCGTAGGCGAGTCCCGCCGCGATGACCCCGGCCAGTGCCGTGGGCCGGTCGCCGGCCGCCAGCGCTGCGACGGCCGGGCCGATCAGCCGGTCGTCTGGCGCCAGCTTCCGCCGGGGCTCGCGGCCGACCCGCGCCACCGGGTCAACGAGACCGGGGTCGACGTACCGGGCGAGGATGGGGTCGATGGGGCGGTCGGGCAGGCGCTCGCCCCACGGCTGAGCGGCCATCCGGGCGGACAGCGCCCGCTGGGCCTCGCCGACCACGGCTCGTACCCGGCCGGCGATCAGCGGATCGGCCATCGCGGTGTCCAGCGACTCATGCCCGGCCCGCCAGCCCAGCCACGCCGCTGCGCAGTGACCGGCGTTGAACAGCCACAGCTTCTCGACCATCCGGTCGTCGAACGAGCGCACCAGCCGCAGACCCGGCACCGAGCCGTCCATCGGCGCAACGCCGGGGACCAGTGCCAGCGCACTGGCGTAACACTCGTCCTCGTCGTTCGACTCGAAGCGGACGCCGTCGGGGGTGACGGTCCGGGTCGCGATGACCCGCCAGACCGCCACGCCGCTGACGCCGAGCGACCGTCCGATGCCCCCGGCGACCGCTGGCGCGACCCCGGCCATCGCCCCCAGCAGGATTTCCGGCGAGCGACGGTGGTTCTCGAACGCGAGGACGTTGACCGCCCGGCCGGTCACGACTCTCGGTGCCAGCATGGGGCCCAGCAGCCGGCCGATGGCGGGCAGGGCCGAGGGGCCGACCGCCGTGACGATCAGGTCGGCGCGGTCGACCAGCGCGGGCAGGCCCGGGTCGTCGAGGCCGACGGCGTCGATCCCGTCGACCCAGCGGTCCGCGGTGACCGTGCCCAGCACCCGCAGCCACAGCCCCTGCCGGTCGGCGATGGCCCGCCGGGCGGGACTGTCCCGGGCGGCGAGCGTCACTCGCCAGCCCCCGTCGCGGAGCAGGGGGGCTACGAACCCGCCGACCATCCGGCCGGCCCCAAACACGAGGGCGTGTGGCGCCGTCACCGCTGCCCTCCGGTCGCCGGGGAAAGCGGCGTCGCCGTCTGGCCGGAGCGGGGGGGCGCGCCCGCTGCCTGGCCGATCACCGTGATGATGGCGTCCACGGCGTCGGGTACTCCCTTGAACCCGGGGAAGGCGTTGGCGTCGACCAGCACCCAGCCGGCCGGCCCGGCGACGAAGTCGCAGCCGTAGCACGTCAGGCCGAGCAGGTCCCCGACGGCGCGAGTGGCGGCCGCAACGGCGTCCGGGATCCCGGCCGGCCGGCCGAGCTTGTCCGCCAGGGTTCGGGCCGGGAAGGGGCGCTCGATGGCCCCCATCCACTCGCCGGCGACGAATACCTTGAGGTCGTCACCGTCGTGCGGGGTCCAGCCCATCACCAGGTAGGGACCGGCCGGCAGGTCGGCCCGGCCGCCAGCGAGTGTTCCGGGTGCCACGTCCCAAAGACCAGCCCCCTGCGAGCCCCGGGCCGCCTTGGCAAGGACCCGTGATTCGGCGAATTCGAGTAGGGACGCGTCCAGGCCATCGGGCGCGCCGGAGTCGCCGCCGAGCCAGGCGAAGCGGGACGGGGCGACCGGGAGACCAGCCACCTGCAGGATCGCCGTGCTGGCGAGCTTGTCCTGGGCGAGGCGGGTGGCATCGGCGCCATTGACGCAGGGGATATCCCACGCTTCCGCCGCGGCGGCGATGTGCAGCGCGGCGGCCGACCCGTCCTTGAGCACCAGCACGTCGACCGCGAGTGGCCGGTCCAGCCGGTGGCTCGAGGTTTCCGGACTGATCACGGTCACGTCGGCCCCGCGCCCGCGCAGCGCGGGCATCAGGCGCTCGGCCAGTGACCCGGGGCTGGTGCAAGACCGGGCCCGCTCGATCAGGCCGACCCGGACATCGCGGAGATCCTGGTGATCCAGGGTCATGACGGGCTCCAGACCAGCGAGCGCATGCGGTCCTGGCCGGACCGGCGCCGGAGGCGATCGATGCCGGCTTGGGCCGCGATGTGCCCGGCGATGCGCTCGCCGGCACCCGTCACGGCCGAGTAGGTCGGGAAGTCGTTGACCTCGATCACGTACGGCCCGCGCGCCGTCAAGGCGACGTCCACCCCCCAGAGCTCCAGCCCGCAGGCCCGGCCGCACGTCAGGGCGATGTCACGGAGGTGGGCGTCCAGCGCGACCGGCTCGGGTTCGACCGGTTCCTGTGGCCGCGCCGGGCCGTTGCCGTCGAAGCTGACTGGTGCCCGCTTGCGCACTGCCCAGACATCACTGCCGATCCCGTACAGCTTGAGGTCCCAGCCGTCGGCCTCGAGGTACTCCTGGGCGATGTAGAGCCGTGAGGGGCCGTCCGGCTCGGCTCGGCCGGCGTCGTCCGGCGAGGAGACGAGCGACAGGCCGATCGAGCTGTCCCCGTCGAATGGCTTGACGACCAGCGGGAAGGCGTCGGCGGGCACCTGGCGGAACGCCGCCGGGTGATCGGCGAACCATGCCCGCGGGACAGGGATGCCATGTCGGACGAGCACGGTCTGCATGGCCACCTTGTTCCGGACCAAGTCGATGGCGCGTACCGGATTGACGGCATGGACTCCGATGGCGGCCGCGCCAGACAGCAGGGCCAGCACGGCCTGGGACCGACCGCGGCTGACGATGGCGTCCCAGGCGGGCGCCTCCTCGGGGATGTCGAACAGGTCGCCAGGTTCCGGCACGAGGACCCGGACCTCGCACCCGGCGGCCTCTAGGTGCGCCAGGGCGTCGCTGACGGCGCGATCGGCCAGATAGCGCGACTCGACCGCGACGGCGATCACCAGCGAGTCGCCCGGCCCCGCGTCGTGGCCGTGGCCTTGTCCGTGGCCGTAGCCATGCCCGTGCCCAACTCCTGTTCCCATCGGTGTCATCCATCCTGTCTGGTCGGCGCCATTGGCGCCGGGCGAGGCATCAGATCCTGCGGTGGGCCACGCGGCGGAGCAGAGCCCGGACCCGGGCCTCGAACTCCAGCAGGCTGAACGGCTTGGTCAGGTAGTCGTCCGCGCCGAGATCCAGCCCGCGCGCCTTGTCGACGTCAGTGTCCCGCCCACTCAGCACCATGACGTGGACGTCGGTCGCCTCCCGGATCCGGCGCACCACCTCCCAGCCGGACAGGTCAGGCAGGACGATGTCGGTGACGACCAGGTCGGGCTGGAAGGAGGACAATTGCTCAAGCCCGGCGGTGGCCGAGGAGGCGGTCTGGACTTCGATCCCGTGCTTCGTCAGCGCCAGGCGCGACAGGGCAAGCATGGTCTCGTCGTCATCGATGAGGAGGACGCGGTAGGTCGTCCCGGCGTCGTCAGGGGCTTCAGGGGTGGCGTCGATCATGGGATCCTCCGGGACGGGGTGAGGCGGTGGTCGAGTGTGCCGTGGGGCAGGTATCCGGAACGGACGGAGTTCATGGACCGCGCCGCGGCGGCCACCGGGTGCGACGGCCCGGGGGCGGACGGTTGCGGCGGCGTAGACGTGTCCGCCGCCATTGGCGAAGCGGTGGGGGCGGGGTGGTCCCGGCGAGCCGTCGCCACCGGGGTCAGCGGCAGGTCGACGGTGAAGGTCGTCCCAAGACCCGGCGCGCCCTCGACCCGGATGTGGCCGCCATGGGCGTCGACGATGGCCCGGGCGATCCAGAGACCGAGGCCGGTGCCAGGCAGGTCGTGGTGGGTCTCGAGGCGGGCGAACGGCTCGAAGATGCGCTCCTGCTGGTCCGGCTCGATACCGGGACCGTCGTCGGTGACGCTAACGACGACGCGGCCGGAGGAGGCCCCGACGCGGACCGTGACCTCGCCGCCGGCGGGGGAGTACTTGCAGGCGTTGGAGACCAGGTTGCCGAGGAGCTGGCCGATCCGGTCGCGGTCCCAGGCGCCGTCGAGGCGGTCCGGCGCATCGAGCGCCAGCCGCCGGGAGCCGGCCGAGAGGCGCTGCCGGTCGACGACTTCCCGCACCACCTCGACGAGGTCCATCGGGACCGGGCGGACGACGAACCGGTCGGCGCCGATCGCCGCGGCATCTCGCAGGTCGTCGAGCAGGCGACTCATCTGGCTGACGCCACCGTTGACCGCCTGGGTAGCGACCTGCTCCTCCTCGGACGTGGACCGGAGAGTGTTCGACCAGGACAGCATCTCGAGGCCGGCCTGGACGTTGTTCACTGCCCCGGCGAGGTCGTGGACGACCATGCCGATGAAGACCCGGAACCTCGTCCGGTCCTCGGCCTCCCGGCGCGCCAGCCGCGCGATCTCCTCGCGCTGAATGGCGAAGCGGACGGTGAGATAGCCACCGATGAGCATCCCCAGCAGGCCGAACGGCCAGACCCCCAGCGGTCGGCCCTCGATCATGGCGCTGGCCAGGTAGAGCCCGGCGGCGACGGTCGCCGTCGCCGCGACCGGCCGGGCGCGCCACCAGTGGGACGCCATCAGGACCGGCAGGAGGTAGAGCGACGAGACGATGTGGTTGCCCGGCAGGAGCAGGAAGTTGATCACGATCGCGGCCGCGAAACCGGCCGTGACGGCGGCGAGCTGGCGGGACATCATTGCTCCTCTCTCCTCGTTCGCGGACCTCAGATAACCCACGAGTCGGTGACCACGACCCATGGCGACGGGTTGGCGGTCGACGGATGTTCGACTGGAGTAGAGGAGGAGATGCGCCGACCTGATACACCGGGTACGTCTCGTACATCGTCGACGGCACAGTACACGATGCGACACCGAAGGTGCGGATCGCCATGTATTCGGGTATTCCGCTGTTTCTCCAGTCAGCGGTGGATCGTCAGCTTCAACTGCCGACCGCGCATGTCCCGTTGGCGCGGGACCGATGAGTATTGGTAGAACGGTCTCGCGAGGTCACCGGATCAGTCGGGCAGTTGACTTGCGCTCGAGAAGGGGGTGACGAGCCATTGACGATAGAGCCGTGCACCGTCATGTGCGTAACCGCCATGGACCCGACTGAGTCAGATGAGGACAGTCTCCTCGGCGATGTCCACTAGCGGCTCGCGGGTCGCGATCGTTGTTTCGCCCATTTACGCATCCGCACTACGGACATCATCTTGACCCCGAGCGCACCTGGGCCACCATGCCACGCGTTGCCGCGACAAGGGATGTGGTCTCAGGGACTCGGAGCCACCAGCAGGTGAGCAGGTAGACCGCGCCAACCGTCAGCAGGATCGCCAGTGCCAGCGCGAGGCTGGGGCCGGAGCGGTCGCCCGGCTCCGTTAGCTGAGCGGCCGGATCGGCCAGGACCGCGGCCAGGAGCCCGGCCGGCACGGCGGCGAGGCCGAGGCGTGCCAGCGCCCAGCCCAGCCCGGCCGTCAGCCCGGGCACCCGGTGGCCCAGGCGCCAGGTCAGCAGCACCAGCCGCAGCACTGCCGACAGGGACAGGGCCAACGCGATCCCCGGGGGGCCGAACGCTCGGGCCAGTGGCCAAGCGATGGCGACGTTGACCAGCACCGCGACGACCGTGACGACCAGGGGCGTGCGGGTGTCACGGAGGGCGAAGAACCCGCGGGTCACCGGCTCGATCAGGGCCCGGGCGAGCAGGCCAAGGGCGAAGACCCCCGTCGTCCCGGCGACGAGGTCAACCGAGCGGGACGAGAACGCGCCCCACGCCAGGACGCCCTGGACAATGCCCTCACGGAGCAGGGCCAGCGTGACCGCTGCCGGCAGGACGAGGAACACGAGCCCGGTGACCGACCGGCGTAGCGTCTCGCGGAGGGCGTCGTTGTCACCGAGGGTGGCCTGGCGGCTGAGGCGGGGAAAGATCACGGTCGAGAGCCCGAGGGCGGCGATACCATGGGGCAGCATGGCGAGGTGCTGGGCGTAGAACAGCGCCGAGATGCTCCCCTCGCCGAGGCGGGAGGCAACGTTGGTCATCACGATCAGGTTGGACTGCCCGGCCATCTGGTTGAGCAGTCGCGGGCCGAGCAGCCGGAGGACCTCACTCAGCCCCTCGATCCGGTGGGACAGCAGCGGGCGGAACCGCGCTCCGCGCCGGACGAGCACGGCGAACTGGAGGCCGGCGTGGGCTGCGGCGCCGAGGACCACGCCCAGTGCCAGACCCCGGGCCCCGAGGCCGGGCGCCAGCAGCACCGCCCCGAGGATGATGCCGAGGTTGTAGGCGATGGGTGCCAGGGCGGGAAAGGTGAACGCCTCCTGGGCTTCCAGCATCCCCTTGGCGGCGGCCCCCAGCCCGAGCAGCAGCGGCGATAGCAGGAGCAGGCGAGTGAGGTCGACGGCGAGGTCACGGGCCGCGGGCGACAGCTCCGGCGCGATGACGGTGCCGACCAGCGGCCCGGCGAGGAGCAGGACGACCTGGGCCAGCACGAGCAACGCGATGACGGTCAGGGTGAGCAGCGCGTTGGCCAGTCGCCAGGCGGCCTCGGCCCGGCCGGTGCCGAGGAAGCCGCCGAAGACAGGAATGAACGCCGTGCCGAAGGTACCGCTCATGACGACCATGAACAGCAGGTCGGGGAGACGGAAGGCGGCGATATAGGCGTCATAGGTCTCGCCGGTGCCGAACCGGGCAGCGATGACGACCTCGCGGACGAGGCCGAGGAGGCGCGTCAGGGCCAGCGCGGCGAGGACCACCACGGCGCTGCGGAGGATGGGGCGGGAGTGGGCCGACGGGTCGGTCACTGCCGTGGGCGGCGAATCGGCCGACGGAGCAGCCGGCGACCGTAACCGTACTCGTGCAGGAAGGGGCGAGGATCGTCAACCGCCAGGGAGGCGAAGCCCCGGACGCCAGCCAGCGACCGCAGCCAGGCCGCCGTGGTCAGCTCGCCGGCACCGATCAGCTGCCGCGCGGCCGCGATGTCTCCGGCGGCTTCCCACCAGCGGCTTCCCACGCGGTAGGGCACCGGGTCGAGCGGCAGGGTGGGCAGCGGGTCACCGGCCAGGTCGCGGTAGTGGATCAGCGGGAAGTCGACCCCGGCGGCCGTGGCAAGGTTGACCGATTTCAGCCAGCGGGGATTGAGGTCGGTCAGCTTCAGTCGGCCGTCCCGGTCGTCGCGCTTGAACTCCAGAAGGCCGAAGCCCCGGAAGCCGATCGCCTGGAGGAGCCCGAGCCCGAGCGCGCGGACCTCCGGGTCGTCGGTCGTCTCGGCCAGCGTCGCTCGGCCAAACATGGTGGGGTACTGGCGCAGCTTGCGGTTGGTGACGGCGGCGCGGACCTGGCCGTCGGCGTCGATGTAGGCCCGCACGCTCCGGATGTTGGTGACCGGGCCGACGATGATGGCCTGAACCATCACCCGGATGCCGGCCGCGTGGGCTCGCGTGAAGGCGTCGACGAGCTGGCTGGCGTCCTCGGCGACGACCCCCTTGCCGGCGCCGGGAAAGGCGAGTGCCCAGCGATGCGACTCGTAGGGCTTGAGGTAGACCGGGTAGGACAGGTGGTGAGCGAGAGCCACGACGTCGGCCGGGTTCTCGGGGTAATGGGTATCGGCGTGAGCGACACCGTGGCGGGCCGCCATCTCGTACAGGCCACGCTTGTCCAGCCCTCGCTCGACCGCCGTGACCGGCGGCAGGATCAGGCGGAACCGTGGAGCCAGAGCCTCACGGTGGCGGGACAGGAGCAGGACGTAGGCATCGGAGGCGGGGGAGAGGACGGGCCGGCGCGTGGCCGGACCTGTGGCCGCGGCGTCCAGCCGGTCGGCCTCGGCCAGCAGCGTCGCCACGGCCGCCTCCGGCTCCCGGACCGGGTGCGGACCGGGACGGGACTCGGCGTAGCGGGAGGTGAAGCCGAGACGGGTGGGATCGGGGTCCATGGCCACGACGCGGACGCCGGCGCGGCCGAGGCTGCGGATAGCACCCAGGCCGGACAGACTGGCGTTGAGGACGATGGCTGGTGGGCCGTCGTAGGGCAGGCGTGGGCGCAGATTCATCGACCGCGAGCCCTCTTCTGGTACGGCGGAACTGCCGGAGTGACGGGCAAAGCAGATTTGTAACATTTTCCCAATCATCCTATCGTTTGAACTACCTGGAGACAGCGAGCGTTCCCGCATGTATCAGTCGGTCGACGACCAGCCTCTGCTTTCGTCGAAGGAGGTGACGTGTGCCCCCAGGACCAGCACCGAGGCGTGACCTATCGTTTGAACCGAGCAGGATGACCGCGATGACCCCATGCGGGCCGACAGAAGATGCGGTCGTGGACGACCGTCCAGGGCGGGACACCTGGGAGACGGCGCTGTGGCAGGCAGGGGGTGACCTGCTGCAGTCGTGGGACTGGGGCGAGTTCAAGGGCCGGCACGGGTGGCGAGTCGGGCGCGTGGTGGTTCGCCAGGGTGACGCCGTCGCCCTGGCTCAGGTGCTGTTCCGGACGGTCGGGCCGTTCACGCTGGCCTACCTGCCACGGGGACCGGTCGTCACGCCCGGGTCCTCGTCACACACGTCCCAGCAGTGGGGTGGAGGCGATCTGCTCGCCGAACGGCTGCTCGTCGCGGTTGACAGGATCTGTCGGCGGCACCGCGCCATCTCACTAGTAATGGAGCCGACCGGTCCGCTGCCGGGGGCATGGTCGGGGTCGGCCTTCGTGCCGGGGCCCGGCGCCTTCCAGCCGGCAAGGACGGTCGTCGTGCCGTTGGAGCCGGACGAGGTGCTGCTCGCGCAAATGCGGCGGGACACCCGTCAGAACATCGCTCATGCCCGACGCCGCGGCGTAACGGTTTCTCGCCACGTCGGTCCGGTGGGGCCGGAGACGATGGCGACGTTCTACGCCCTGCTGCGCGAGACGGCCTGCAGGGGTAACTTCGGCATCCACTCGCAGGGTTACTACGAGGACATGCTCCGGGTATTCAGGGACCGGGCGGTGCTGCTGCTCTGCTATGACGGCGGCACGGTCACCGGTGGGCTGATCGCGGCCCGGAGTGGTGACTCGGCAAGGTCGATGTACGGCGGGTCGACAGGAAACCGGGGACGCGGGGACGCTGCGCTGCTGCGGTTCACGGCGATGAGCTGGGCCCGGGAGGCTGGCTGCCGCCGCTACGACCTTGGTGGCATCGCGCCCGTGGCCCCTCTCCGATCGAGGGATGGCGTCACCGCAGCGCCTGCCGGAGGCATGGATGGCGTGGACCAGTTCAAGGCCGGGTTCGGCGGTACCGTCGCTGCGTTCCCGGCGCCGGTCGAGCGGCGTTACCGGCCGGTGCTCGTCTGGTGCGCCAGCCGAGTTTTCCCCCGCCTACGCCCGGAGAGCGGGAAGGACCAGCGTCATTTTGCGAAGCCAGTGGTTACCAGCAGCTTGCTGTCCACGCTCAAGGCCATGCTCGGGCCGGCATGAGCTCGGCGTGATAGGTCGCATGCCCCTGATGTAATGCAAATGCATCCGTAGTCATATGTTTTGCACGACCTTCGCTTCATCACCTCAGAGACATCGACGACCAATAGTTCCACCCGGACACCAACTAGCGTACAATCGACACGACGTTCGGCGAGCGCAACGCTAGGGAGGACTTGGTCAACGATGTCCAGAAGGCCGAGCACCGCTTCTAGGGCCAGAACCTGAACCTCTGCGACGATGGTCGTGAAGTACCGTGCCGACGTCCTGCACGCGGTCTCGATCAACGGCACGGTAGTCGCCTTCATCACCATCTACGACAGCACCGTTGCCTCGAATGCCGTTTCGCAACCATCACCATGGCTGAGGCTCAGCGTACCATGCTGAAGTTTCGGGAGGATCGCCGGAGCCATGCCGCCAGGCGATGAACCGCCTCCCGATGAGCTTGCTACGTTTCCACGTAAACAGAGGTTCACTTGCGGGGATTCGGCCGGACCGCTTACCGAAGCTTGTTGCCGATCCCCGCTGCACACCAAGAGACCAAGTCACGTCGAGGCGTGGTTGGGTCGCTATCTGAGTCTCCTCAAAACCGACACGGCTCTTGTTTTTCAGGGGATTGTGCCCCCGGTTCATAATCAGGTAGTAGACACAGTTGATATGAGAAGGTCCCTCTTGTCCTGCGGTTTGCGATCGATGAGGAGCCGGATTCACGTCACATTCATAGGTAGTTGGCGTCGGAATGGCGGAGACAAGGCCAATCCAGCCCGTCGCTCATCCCCGCCGTTATGTTGTCGGTCCGGTGAACAGTGCCAGGTCGCCGGCATGCTTTGGTCATCTTCGTTCGCCCGGGAGGACCGGGGCTCCGCGGGCAGTAACCCGTCGACGAGCACCAGCAACACGATCGCCCTGATCGTATACCGGGACGCCTATGGCATCGGCGACCGTCAGCAGGTACAACGGGGAGCCGAGCGTATCGACACGCTGGAGGAGCAGTTGACGGCAGGAGTCCTTCCGGCTTGAAACAGGAGACAGCCCACCCTCGTAATCGGGTGCAAGTCTTGATAACGCGCGCGACACCGGCCGACGTGGCTGTTGATGGACAGGATCCTGACAATGCGCCCTTGGGCGCCATGCTGGACTATGTTGCGCGCAGCCGCCTCACACGAGAGGCGCGCCGCGCAGGTTGGTCTCGATCGTCGTGTCCCACGACGCAACGTCCATGTCGATCATGGCGGCATTTGGGACGATCACCGCTTTGCGACCATGACCTGGACAGGACCAACGGGCTGCTGTGTGACGGCGAGCAGGTGGTCGATCACTGCCTGACCACGGACATCGACCACGACGGTGGTCAGGCGATCCTTGCACTCGACGTGGCGACGGCCTGGTCAAGCGCGGCTTGCTGGAGATCACCAGGACGACGTTGGCTCCGGCATCGTGGAAGCCGAGAGCTACCCCGAGACCGATCCCGGACGCTGCTCCGGTCACGATGACAGTCTGACCCTCGAATGATGTCATGACTGGTCCCTTCATCTGGCGGCCGCACGGCGACGACGCGTGCCTGCCAACGTGGCTCCGGTCACTTCTTGGGTAGCTCATCTGGCGTACTCGTCGATCGGTCCTATGGGGATCACTCCGGAAGTGCACATTCGCTGAATGGTCCGCGATCCCTCGGACGGCCTGGCGAGCACAATGACACGCTCAGCCGTAGGCTCGATCATGCCGCTTCTCATGGCCGTAGACACTTTGCCAAGCGTCTAATTCAGAGTGGTCCTCTCCAGGGGATAAGAGAGAAACATCTCATCGAGCACCGGTTCTGGAATATTGGCAAGAAGTCAAATCTCAGTCTTTGTGAAAGTACCACCGCGTCCTGAATTCTTGCAGCGATAGATCATATTGACTTGCAAAATTGACGTTGCGTTACCCGTAATCTGAATGAAATAGGGTTGGAACCTTACAGAAACCATATGGCGCTGACCGTAGGCTGGTAACGCCGGTCGAGCGTGGACGCATCTCCGCGTCACATTCGATCGTCGGTTTCAGCACCCTGCGACTTGCGTGAGGGTCGAGAGAAAGCGATGGGTCCACAATCCCATGATCACATTACCTGCCCAGGCATCACCCGTAGCTGCGGGGTCGTTGGGTCTTGAGGACGTCTCGGCGGGAGCCGTCGAGGACTTCCCCGACTATGTGCGCCGCGGTGGGTACTCGGACGCCGCATGGAACTCTCCGCCTGACGAGCTGATCAGCGTCATCGCTGAGAGCGGACTCCGGGGACGTGGCGGGTCGGGGTTCCCGACCGGGACCAAGTGGAAATCGATGACGTCGGTCGCCACGCCACCGGTGGTGGTCGTCAATGCCGCCGAGTCGGAACCCGCGAGCCACAAAGACTTTGTCCTGCTCCGTCTCCGTCCTCACCTGGTGATCGAAGGCGCACTCCTCGCTGGCCGCGCGATCGGCGCCGACTCCTGCGTCTTCTATACCCATGATCTGGACGCGAAGCAGATCGTCGACGCTGCCTGGGCCGAACTCATGGCAGCGGGCGCGGAATTGCCGCACTGGCGAGCCGTGGTCGCCCCACGGACATATGTGGCCGGTGAGGCGAGCGCCGCCGTGAACTTCATCAACGGACGTCGCGCCATACCAACCGGAAAGCCTCCCAGCGTCCGGGAGCGTGGCGTCGATGGCCGCCCGACGCTGGTCCAGAACGCAGAGACCCTCGCTCACGTCCCAGGGATCCTACGCGAGGGCTCGGACTGGTTCCGGGCCGCCGGGACTGTCGATTATCCCGGCAGACTGCTGCTGTCTCTGAACGGGGGAGTGCGCTGGACTGGCGTGTTCGAGGTCCAGGCGGGCACGCCACTCCTGGACGTGATCCGCGACCTTGGTGGTGGAGCACCTGGAGGCATCCAGGCCGTGCTGCCGGGTGGGTACTTCGCTGGCTGGCTGGCCCCTGACGCGCTCCGCGAGGGTGTGACGCTCGACCCCGAGAGCCTGCGCGCCGCAGGGAGTGACCTTGGATCAGCCGCGATCACGGTGATTCCCGAAACCGTCTGTGGGGTCTGGCAGGCCGCTCGGCTGCTGCGGTTCTTCGCCAACGAGTCCGCTCGCCAGTGTGGGCCGTGCACCTTCGGCACCGCCGCGATGGCGGACGCGATGGAGCGTATCGCCCGCGGGGTCGCGCGCGAGGATGACCTCGACCGGCTGCATCACTACAGCGAACGGATGCTCCCCCGGCGCGGCGCCTGTGGCCATCTTGACGGCGCGACGGCCGCCGCCCGGACGGCGCTGCGCGTCTTCGCCGACGACATCGCCAGTCACGCTCGCTTCGGGGGCTGCGGCCGTCCCCTGCACTGCGTCTTGCCGGGACTGGAGGACGCCGATGACCGTGCCTGACGCTGACAAGCGGCTCCGCGTCCGCGTTGACCCGATCCGGTGCACCGCGTTCGGGTTCTGCGCCGAGTTTTGTCCTGAACTCTTCGAGCTCGATGAGTGGGGTTATGCCTGGCTGAAGACGCGGGACGTTGATGGCGCCGCCGAGCGGCTCGTGCGCGAGACCGCCCGGTTGTGTCCACGGGGAGCGATCGCGATCGACGAGGTCGTCCGCGGTGACGCTTCCGTCGAGACGCGACGACCGGTGCTGCGCCTGCTCGACATTTCCAGAATCTCCAACAAGCCGTAAAGAGGAGGACTCGCATGAGTGCCGACGACACCAGGCCACCCAGACGACCAGAAACGACCCCGCATCATGCCCTCCCGAAGTGGGAGCAGGTGGATCGTCGCCGGCAACTCGACCGGCAGACGAGCATGGTCCGCCGGTCGCTGTTCCTGAGCGGGACAGTGGGAACCGTCGCGTTCACGACTCTGGCCCATTTTGAGTCCCTGCCGACAGCCGGGGAGGATATTCCGCTCGCGACGGCGACGACTGCCCAGGAATCCAACCAGACGCTGACGTCGGGGGACTTCTTCGAGGGCCAAGGGGAGAGCGAACTCGGCGCGCTGGCCAGCTCCTCCGGGAGCCCATCCGGCAGTGCGACTCAGGATGCCCTCAGGGCATCTCCCAAGGCGAACGCCGAGGCAGTGCCGTCAGGTGAGGTTTCCGGAGGTCCATCATGGTCTCCACCGCCACCAGTGGCGGGTGGTCAACCGCCTTCGTCGCCACCGCCGCCGCCTCCGGACAGCGGGACCCATTCCACTCCTCCGGCGCAATGACGAAGGCGCATCTCGACGAGATACCGGCCCAGCGCCTGTGCTCGGCCCACTTCTCAGCACTCGGAACCAGGGTCGATGTTCTGGTCACGCGTTCGGACGAGCTAGAACCGGTCCTCGAGCACGTGCGTCAGATCTTTGACCTTGTTGATCGCACGTTCAGCCGGTTTCGGACAGACAGTGAGCTGGCCCGGCTGGACTGGCTGCCAGGTACCCGGCAGTCCGCCTCGGCGATGTTCCTCGCATTGCTTGACGCGGCGCTTCGAGCGGCGCGCGATACCGGTGGGTGGTTCGATCCCACCGTACGTGACGCACTGGAAGCGGCGGGGTATGACCGGAGTTTCGAGCAGATCGAGTCGGAGGGTGCTAGCCGACGCCGGAGGCCGGTCCCGGCTGGTCGCTGGGACGAGATTACCTACGACCGGGACCGCCTCTGGGTGCATGTGCCGGAGGGCGTACGTCTGGACTTCGGGGGCATCGGCAAGGGCTTCGCCGTCGATGAAGCGCTCCGCACGATGCCCCCGGTCCGTGGCGGCGTGCTGATCAACGCCGGTGGCGACCTCGCTGTCCGTGGTGACCCTCCTGTTGATGGTTGGCGGATCAGTGTGAGCGAGGCATCTCATGACCGGATCGAAATGGTGGTCGCCCTCCATGCCGGGGCGCTCGCGACGTCGGGGCTGGGTCATCGCACCTGGACCCGGGACGGGGTCCAGCTTCATCACCTGATCGACCCACGAACGGGGGCTCCCGCTTCGATTCACTGGCGAAGTGTCACGGTGGCCGCCCGAGATTGCGCCGCCGCCGAGGTCGCCGCCAAGGCAGCCTGGTTGATGGGGGCCGCCGGTCCGGCGTGGCTGGTTGGTCGCGGCCTGACCGGACGGTTCGCCGCCACCGACGGGCGGGTGGAGACGGCCGGGTCATGGCCGACCGTAGGTTCACGTGAGGAATCCATTCATGCTTAGTCTGGACACGTACTGGTACGTCGGCAGGGGCAGCGGGATCGTCGCCTACCTCCTGCTCACGATCATCGTGGTATTGGGGATTGCGCTCAGTCGACGCTGGCATAATCCCCGCTGGCCCCGCGTCGTCGTCCACGAGGCGCACCGGTGGGCGACGATCACGTTCTATGTCTTCCTGGTTCTCCACGTCGCGTTTCTGCTGCTCGACCCATTCTTTGGCCTGACCGTGTGGGACGTCACGGTGCCGTTCCTGCATCCGTATCGGCCACTCTGGTTTGGTCTGGGGATCGTGGCAGCCGAACTCGCGCTTGCGATGGGAGCCAGCGTGTGGCTCCGGGGACGCATCGGATATCGCGCCTGGCATCTGCTGCATGGGCTGGCCTACCCGATCTTCATCGCGGCCCTGCTGCATGGGGTCGGGGTGGGCACGGACAGTGGGACCTGGTGGATGACGGCACTTTTCGCCGGAAGCGCGATCGCAGTCACGGCCGCTACGGCATGGCGGTTCGTGCGTCCAATGCAGGCGCAGCTGGCCGTCACCGCGGCGTCGATCCTCGTGATCGTCGGTCTCTTCGGGCAGATCGCATGATCCCTCCGATCGACCTGACATTGCGCCAACCCGCGGGCGCGTGAAACCGCTTCTCCCCGGTGAGTAGGGTTTGGCGACCCGTATCGGGCCACTGCTCGATTCCCACACGGCGGCCAAACATGACCGTTCCTATGCCCGGATCAGGCTACGAGGGACGCCCATCGACTACCAGCCCTCGATCTCGGACAAGGAGAACTCTTCATGACACATCACACCTGGACTGACGCTGCAGTTACCCCCAGTCGCCGCACTTGACACTCGACCAGGTCGCCGCTCCCTGCTGCCAGGAGACGTCGTGCTCGGTGCCGGGGTCGTCGGAATCGGCGCCATGGGCGGGATGATGGCGTCGGCCCAGGGCAGTGCCACACCTGCCGCCGCTACCCGCGGCGGTGCCGGGGACGCAACCCCGGCTATCGTCGGTCCCGGCTACTTCTTGAGCGGGTCGTGGCCCCAGTTCATGAGCAAGTACTGGACACAAACGGAATTATGAAGGTCCAGTGGTGATGAGCTTCTCAAGCGAGGATGGAAGGTCATCGCGCAGTTAGCCGAGCTTGGCGTATGGAGACCTTCCAGTCCATGACGGTTGTAAGGGTCCGATCCCTGTTGCACCACTCGGGTAAGCCGAAAAGAGCGAGGAGAAGGTGAGGGGGATCCCTTGCAACCAAACCGTTTTGCTTCGAGTTAGCGAACGGCCTGGTCATAAGGAATGCGAGTAGGGATGAGGGGCCGATAGCAACTCGAACCTGACCTGCGATGCAAAAGAGTCACAATATGGATGCGATCAGCTGCCGGATCTCGTCCGGGTCCAGCGCCTCGGCCTCGTCCTCGCTCGCCCGGTCGCTCTTGGTCGAGAGCGGCTGGCTCATCTTGGAGCCGTCACGGTAGAGCGCGATGGCCTTGATGCCGTGCGCCCACGAA
>DASZAY010000021.1:0-132131 GCA_035944555.1 Thermomicrobiales bacterium | reverse complement strand
GGGGATGTTCGTGGTCGAGAGCGCGCTGGATCCACCCGGTCCCATCCCGAACCCGGTCGTGCCCCAGCGCAGCGCCGGAGAGTACTGCACGGGCGACTGTGTGGGAGGCGAGGCCACCGCGAGCATCCCCCCGTCCCGTTTTGGGCGGGGTGAGATCTGGATTGATGGACGATGACGAACGTGCGCAGACCGATCAGACGGTAGTGGCATGACGCGGGGTGGAGCAGTGGCAGCTCGTTGGGCTCATAACCCAAAGGTCGGGGGTTCGAATCCCTCCCCCGCAACCCACGAAGACTGATCGACGACGAAGGGCGGCAACTCAATCGAGTTGCCGCCCTTCGTCGTTTTTCCTCGATACCCTCCCATGGCTGAGCCTGTACCTCAGAACAGGCTCAACTGTGAACGGGCTTCCTGCTGCCGCGCGGCGTCGAGGTTGGTCCGGGCCGAGATGGCGGGGAACATCGCCTCGAACTGGCGATCGTCGTTGAACAACGGACGGAAGCGCTCGGCCGTGTCCCGTAGGCGGCGAAGTAGGTAGGGCGTACTCTCGTCTTCGTTGTAGTGCTCCGCCAGTCCCAGCTTGCCGTCCTGTCGCTCGTAGAGCTCGACGCGCTCTCCCGTTCGTGCGTCAACGGAGTGCTCCTGGAGAAGCTGCTGCAGGCGAGGCGTCTTGGCCACCGTCTCAGCGTTGAGCATCCGCCACTGGCTGAACGCCGCCACGGGCAGGTCGCGTGCCCGGATGCGTTCGGCCAGCGCGAAGTAGGAGTGCTTGACGTCTTCGCTACGTCCCTCAATGAAGGCCATCGCCGACTCGCTCAGGAAGTCGCGGAAGCAGCGCTCGAGCTGCCTGCTCCGCAGCGACGACCCCTTCATGATGAGGGAACCGTCGGCTTCCAGGAGCGCGTAGTTCTTGAGCTTGAGGGAAAGCATGCCGGCGTAGCCGCCATCGTGCGCCAGGCGGATACCGGCAGGCAGGGCTTCTCCGATCCGGGCGACGTAGGCCATCTCGGCCTCCTCGCCACGGACGTCGTCGGGCGGAACGAAATAAACGCCGTCCGTATCCACTTCGATCGGGATCGATCCGGTGGCTTCGAGTTCCAAGACGACGCGCTTGATCAGTTCCTGACCGACGACGGTAACGCGGGTGGCAGCGTCGTAGTCATTGAAGAGGCCGCCGCTATACCCGAGGTAGCCGTAGAACGAGTTGATCAGGATCTTGAATGATCCCTGGAGCCCGTTCCAGATCAGTTGCTCTTCGGCTGGTGCCGTTCGCACCTTCGCCTTGGCTTCGAGTCGCCGACGGGTCAGCTCTGCGAGCATCGGGAGGGCCGCGTCGAGGTTGTCCGATTTCGCCCGGATCCGTTCTCCCAGCATGATCGAGGGGTATAGGCTCTCGACGTCGCATTTCACGACGGGCGTGAATGCGCCAGCGCGGATCAGCTCGGCGTGTCCGCCCGGGTAGGGGACAGCCGGAGCGGAGTTCGGGATGCTGTGGCCATCGGCGAGGTACGCCCGGACGAGGATGTCGTTGATCTTCTCGCCGGTTCCGCCCGTTGCGACGCTCTGGAAGGACCGTGGGACGATCTGAGTCTGATAGAACTCGGTGGGAAGTGTCAGCCGCGACAGCGTGTCGACGTCACGAACATCGGCCAGGTTGTATCGCTCCAGTCGGGTAAGCTCACCCCGCTCCCAGACGCCGCGAATCTCCTCTCCGGGGATGATCTCGCGCTCCTGCTCGGGGTAGAGCGACGCCATCACCTTCTTCAGCGCGTACGAACCCAGCTTCCCGCCGATGTCATAACGCTGGATCTGCTGGTACGTGTCGATGACGTGGCGACCGTGGATATGCACCCACGTGAAAGGCAGGCTGAGCGCGGCGACCTTGAACCGGGACGAGCCCTCTCGCACGAGGACCTGTGATCCGTTGCGTCCCCAGGGAAGCGACATGCCATATCGCTCGGCCCGGGTCACGAGGAATGGCAAATCGAAGTTGAAGATGTTGTGACCTTCGACGACGTCCGGGTCCCGCTTCAGGATCCATTCCGTGAGCCGGTTGATCAGGTCAGGCTCCGATCCCTCGTTGATCATGAACGTCTCGTCGCCATCCTGCGTGCGGATGGCAATCGCGATCACGGCGGCGTCGTCGACGGTCGGGTCAAGACCCAGGGTCTCGATATCAAGCTGGACCCGGCGGAGGTCCGGGAAGTCCATTCCGCGGAAGAGCGTCCGCCCAGCTCCGACGAGATACTGCTCGACAGCGGGTCGGATGCGGAAGTACGGCTCGTTGGTCCGTTTGGCTGCCTGCACGGCGTCCAGGTGGTCGTTCCAGTTCGCGAACCGGATCAGGTACTGGTGATCGTGGTCCCCGCTGAGTCGGACGATCTCCGGGACGGGACGAATCGCGGACCATGGCTCGGCCCGCGTCGCCAGCAACCATGGTCGGAAGGTCTCGTACCGGACCTTGCGCTCGCCGGTCTCGGTGGCCAGGTAGAGCGCCATCCGATCCGGTCCGACCCGCTCAACGGCGACGATGCGATCGAGCGGATCGTGGCCATAGAGCAGCCGCTCCCGGCGGATATCATCGAAGGAATGGGTGCTGTCGTCGCGGTCTGCGGGGATTATCGTCATACCATAAGTATACGCGGACGCATGTTCGCCTCCGCAGTAACGCGCCTGCACGGGGTCCAGGCGGCCGCAAAGGGGCAGCGGTGAACGTCAGGTCGTTGGAGCAGAGCCGGCATCTTCTCGGGCTACTGCCGGAGGTCATCTGGCCGCGGGTCTGCGCCGGCTGCGGCGAGCGTGGTCGCTGGGTCTGCGACCGCTGTCGGGCCGGACTGCCGCTCGCTGCCGAACCATGGTGTCCGCGCTGCGGAAGCAGGGTCTGCCAGTGTGAACGTCTCCCGAGTGGGTATTCCGTCGTCCGGTCGGCTGGGCCGCACGCTGGCTGGCTCGAAGACGCCGTTCACGCACTGAAGTACGACGGTGACCGCGCGCGGTCCAGACATCTGGGAACGCTGCTCGCGCCTGCTCTGGCCGAACTGCTCATTGCTGAATCGCAAGCGCTCGTCGTTCCCGTCCCGCTTCATCGCGGTAGGCAACGGGAGCGAGGCTTCAACCAGTCCCATGTGCTGGCCCTCGCCGGGCTCCGTGCTGTTGGTCGCCCCGACGCGCTCAGGCCGAATGTCCTGCGTCGAGTGCGCGTCACGAGGCAACAGGTGGGGCTGGACGCGACGGAGCGGGTCCAGAACGTTGAGGGGGCGTTCGAGGCCGATGCCGGTCCGGTAGCTTCTCGGCCGATTATCGTCGTCGACGATGTCCTGACGACCGGCTCCACGCTGGCAGCGTGTGCCTCCGCGCTCCGCGATGCTGGTGCGGCAGACGTTGCTGCGGTGACGCTCACCCGGGCGGGGTGGACGGAAGACCACTGGCGATAAAGTGCAGGTCCCGCCGGCTAGCCGGCACGAGCCACCCGCGCTGCGACCATTTCGCGGGCCCAGTGATCGGCTTCTTCGATGGCGTCGAGGCTGAACGAGCCGACCGGAACGTGCGCGTCGAGAGCGGCGGCGATGGCGTCGGCGATGCCCGTGAACCCGATCCGGCCGGCAAGGAACGCTTTGACGGCGACCTCGTCGGCGGCACTATAGACGGTGGGGAAGGTTGAACCCGCGATCATCGCTTCGCGGGCCAGCCGCAGCCCCGGAAACCGGTCCTCGTCGGGCGCCTCGAAGGTGAGCTGCCCCAGCTCCGCCAGCGAGAGAGGACGGCAGGGTGACGGAGCATGTTCCGGCCAGGTCAACGCGAACTGGATCGGCAACCGCATGTCGGGGAGCGAGAGCTGGGCGACCTGGCTGTAGTCTGCGAACTCCACGAGCGAATGAATGATGCTTTCAGGATGGACCACCACGTCCAGGATCGCCGGCTCGACGCCGAAGAGCCAGCGCGCCTCGATCAGCTCGAGCCCCTTGTTGACCAGCGTGGCGGAATCGATGGTGATCTTGCCTCCCATCCGCCACGTCGGGTGGTTGAGCGCTTGGGCGGCCGAGACGTCGCGCATTTGCTCGCGTGACCACGTCCGGAACGGTCCACCAGAGGCGGTAAGAGTCAGGCGACGGACGTCACGACCGTCGCTGGCACCGAGGCTCTGCCAGATCGCGCTGTGCTCGCTGTCGACCGGCCGCACCTCGCCGCCCCCGGCGAGCATCGCCTCAATGACGAGTGGCCCCGCGCAGACGACGGCTTCCTTGTTCGCGAGGGCCACAACCTTGCCTTGCTTCAATGCATCCAAGGTGGCGGTGATGGCGGCATGTCCGGAGGATGCGACGACCAGGATGTCGGTCTGATCGTCCCTGGCCAGTGCCGCCATCGCCGCCGAGGATGACATCGTTTCCGTTCCGAGGGGCAATGCGCCAAGGGCATCCGCCGGACCGTCGAAACCCACGACACTGGGAGCGTGTGCGGCGATCTGACCTCGCAGCGTCTCCCCCGACTGGCGGGCAACCAGTCCCCGGACCACGAACCGGTCAGGAAGCGCCACGAGGACGTCGAGTGTCTGGCAGCCGACCGAGCCGGTTGAACCGATGACAGAGATCCGGATCCGACCGTCCTCCCCACATCGGACCGGCCGGGTCGAACGCGGTGCGAGTGGAACGATCGGAGTCGCGTGCGTCGTTGTCACGGATGGAACTCCTGGGAGTGCGGGGACCCCCGGTCAGCGGGAGACGTACCAGTTGACGAACTCGACCGCGAACCAGCCGGCGGCGAGGATGACGTACATGGCGTCGAAGCGGTCAAGGATCCCGCCGTGGCCGGGGATGAGCGTGCCGCTGTCCTTGACGCCGGCCTGCCGCTTTATCAGGGACTCGCCGAGGTCCCCCAGCATACCCAGAGCGCCAAGCACGACACCGATCAGCAGACCGAGCCAGAGCGGACAGTCAAGATTGAAGACGAGGATCCCAGCAGCCGCGGCGAGTGCCGATCCGATCATGCCGCCAATCGCGCCTTCGACGGTCTTCTTCGGACTGACGGTCGGCGCGAGTGGGTGGCGGCCCCAGCGACGACCGATCAGGTAGGCCCCGGTGTCGCTCAGCCAGCCGATCAGCGTAAAGGTCGCGATCCAGCCCAGGCCGGTGGGTCGCCCATCCCACCCGAGCGCGAGTGCCTCGCTGAGCGACTGCAGCCACTCGGCTTCGCCTCCGGCTTCGCGTTCCCTGAGGCTGATCCCGAACATCGTCGGGATGGTGATGAACAGGCTGGCGCACGCTGTCGCCGCCCAACCGCCGAGGCCCACGGAACTATGGAGCGACTCCGGCCCGACCAGTACCGGATGGCGACCCGCCCGAAGCACGCCAACAGTCAGCGGCAGCATCGCCGCCAGGGTCACCACGGCGAACATGATGGACCGGTTGTCCATCCACCCGGCCAGGGCGCCAATGATGATAAAGCCATAACCAAGATGGGAGACCGCGAGGCCGATCCGTTGCGCCAGTCGCCGGAACTCGTGGTATGCCACCAGCCCGATGGCAAGCATCACGGCGACGTAGACCGGCCCACCGAGCAGCAGCGCCACCAGGCCAACCACGACCACCCCGACAGAACCCAGCAGGCGATCGCGCATGGCGGGCGACTACTGCGACGGCGCGGTCAGCGCCGCGACGTGTCCGAACCGGCGCTCCCGCTGGGAGTAGTCGTCCACAGCCTCGCGGAGGTGCTCCGGGCCGAAGTCGGGCCAGTAGGTGTTGGTGAAGAACAGTTCGGAGTAGGCGCCCTGCCAGACCATGAAGTTGCTGATCCGGTGTTCGCCGGAGGTCCGGATGATCAGATCTGGGTCCGGCATGCCGGCGGTGTAGAGGTGCGAGGCGATGGCATCCTCGGTGATCTCTTCCGGGGCAACGCCGGTCGCCACGAGCGCCCGGATGGCACGAATCATTTCGGATCGTCCGCCGTAGTTGAAGGCGAGTGTCAGCACGATCCGGTCGTTGTGCTGGGTCAGCTCGATTGCGGCGTGGATCTGGTCCCGCATCTCGTCTGGCAGACCATCGAGGTCGCCGATGTGCCGAAGCTGGACGCCCTGCCGGTGCAGCTCGTCGACGTCCCGCACAAGGCACATGCCGAGGATCCGGATGATGCCTTCGACTTCCTCGCGGGGACGGCGCCAGTTCTCGGTCGAGAAGGCCCACAGTGTGAGGTAGCTGACGCCGGCTTCGACCGCCGCCGACGTGATGCGGCGGATGTTGTCCGTTCCGCGCTCGTGGCCGGTCAGACGGGGAAGACCACGCTCCTTGGCCCAGCGCCCATTGCCGTCCATGATGATGGCGACATGCGCGGGCACAGGGTGCTCGGTCTGGATTGGAGTCGGCGTGACGAGATGCGCCCACGAAGGTACGGCGTCTTGCTTGGTCGGGTCGGCCGTTTGATCGGGATGAGCTGAGGTGGTCATGAGGCTGTCCGTGAATGGGCGGCGCAGTGCGGACCCGGATACAGGCTACGAGGGTTACCGAAGCTACAGAGTGCCGGAACGGATCCGTCCGGCTCTCCGGTCTGCCCGGAGAGCCGTACGGATCCGGATCAGAACTCGAGAATTTCCTGTTCCTTGCTCTTGCCGATACGATCCGCCTCTTCGACGTGCTTCTTCGTGACGTCGTCAACCTGCGACGAGCCACGCTTGCCGTCGTCTTCCGAGATCTCGCCTTCGTCGCTGAGTTCCTTGAGCGTACTCATGGCGTCGCGGCGGACGTTGCGGATCGAGACCTTGGCGTCCTCGACGTTGCTGTGCACGACCTTTACCAGCTGCTTGCGCCGCTCCTCGGTCAGCGGCGGGAGATTGATCCGGATCGACGAGCCGTCGTTGTTCGGGTTCAGGCCAAGGTCTGATCGCTGGATGGCCTTTTCGATCGCGCCAATCGTGCCCTTGTCCCAGGGCTGGATGACGATCATACGGGCCTCCGGGACAGAAATGCCTGCGACCTGATTGAGCGGCATGATCGTCCCGTACGACTCGACGGTGATCCGGTCGACAAGGGCAGTCGACGCGCGGCCGGTCCGCACACCCTCCAGGTCACGGCGCAGCGCGTCGAGCGCCTTGTCCATGCGGGACTCAGCGTCCTTGATCACGTCCTTGAGCATGGGGCATTCCTCTCTGGGTGGGCGACGACTCGTCCGATTATCGACACTTCGGCCGGTGGGCGCTAGTCCGTCCCGGCCGCATCGTCGGCACGAGCGGTGATGATGGTTCCGACCGACTGCCCGGAGACGGCCCGGGTGATGGCCGTGGGATCGTTCATGTCGAAGACGAGGATTGGCAACTCGTTGTCACGGCAGAGCGCCAGCGCCGATGCGTCCATCACCCTGAGGTTGCGCTCCAGCGCCTCCTGGTGCGTCAGCCGGAGATACTTCTCAGCGGACGGGTCCTTCTGCGGGTCGGCCGAGTAAACGCCATCGACGCCGTTCTTGGCCATCAGCAGGATATCCGCATCGAGTTCCAGTGCCCGGAGCGCCGCCGCGGTGTCGGTCGTGAAGTAGGGGTTGCCGGTGCCGGCGGCGAGGATGACGACGCGCCCCTTCTCCATGTGTCGCAGGGCACGGCGCCGGATGTAGGGCTCCGCGACCTCATGCATCTGGATGGCGGTCATGACCCGGCTCTCCATCCCGACCTTCTCCAGGCCGTCCTGGAGGGCAAGGCTGTTGAGCACGGTCGCCACCATGCCCATGTAGTCAGCGGTCGCGCGGTCCATCCCCTTGGATGCGGCGGACAGACCCCGGAAGATGTTGCCACCACCGATGACGATGGCCATCTCGCTGTGTTCAGCGGCCGCCGTCCGGATCTGCTCTGCGATCCCGACCAGCACGGGTGGGTCAATGCCGTAGCCGCCGCTCCCCATCAACGCCTCGCCGCTGACTTTCAGGAGTACCCGTCGGTAGGGAGAGGTCATGTGGAGGTCCTTCCGCGTTGAAGGGGACGGCAGCCGCGCAGCGTGCGCGAACCGCCGTCCCCTTCCGGCACGATCAAATGAGATTAGGCGTCGGCGGTGGCGTCCGTCGCGGGGCGGTCAGTGCCCAGCTCGAAGCGGGAGAACCGCGTGACCTGGATGTTCTCGCCGAGCTTGGAAATCCCTTCGCGAACGAGGTCCTTGATGGTCAGCTTGCCATCGCGGATGAACGTCTGCTCTAGCAGCACGACGGCCTTGGCGGCGTCGTCGCGGGAGCCGTGATCGGCCTCCAGCTGGCTCCAGGCCTCGGCCGGCACGTCGTCAATCGAGACGTAGCGCGGGCTCATCGCGGCGACCTGCATCGCGACGTCACGTGCGAGGGTCTTGAAGTCCGCCGTGCGCGCAACGAAGTCGGTCTCGCAGTTGACTTCGACCAGCGCGCCAATGCGGCCACCACCATGGATGTACGCCTCGACGACGCCCTGGAGGGCCTCACGGCCGCTCTTCTTGCCGGCCTTGGCCAGACCCTGCTGCTTGAGGAGCGACTCGGCCTTAGCCATGTCGCCGTCGGTCTCCTGCAGGGCACGCTTGCTGTCCATGATGCCCGCGCCGGTCTTCTCGCGGAGCTGCTTGACCTGATCTGCCGAAATGACCATCGATTCCTCCTGCTGAACTGGTGTCGTGAACGCGGACCAGGGGACATGGCCAGCGACCGGCCGATCAGGGCCGGTCGCCGGAGGCGCGATCTAGGACTCGGTCGTCGCCGGGGCGTCGGTCGTCGGAGCCGCCTCAGCGGCCGGGACTTCCGCCGCAACCGCGGCCGGTGCGGTCACCTCAGCCGGAGCGGACTGCTCGGCGGGAGCCGGAGCAGCAGGCTGGGCCGGACGCTGCTGGCGTCCGCCAGCCTGCTGCTGCCCACGAGCCGGGCGATTGGCGAAGTCCTCGGCGGTGACCGGTCCGTCACCGCCGCGGCGGCCACGGCCACCCTCGGCCTGAGCCTCGGGTCCACGGCTCTCGAAGCGGGTCGTGCCGTCGATCGCCGCGTCCGCGATGGACGCGGCGAGGAGACGAAGGGCGCGGATGGCGTCGTCGTTGGCGGGAATGGCGTAGTCGGCGTCGTCCGGATCGGCGTTGGAGTCGGTCAGGGCGATGACGGGGATCCCCAGGCGGCGAGCCTCATGCACAGCCAGCTGCTCGCGGCGGGTGTCGATGATAAAGACCGCGGAGGGCAGCTGCGTCATGTCACGCATACCACCGAGGCTCTTCTCGAGCTTCTCCAGTTCGAGGAGCTTCTTGGCGGCTTCCTGCTTGGGCAGGTAGTCGAACTCGCCGCGCTCGAGCTGGCCCTGGAGGTTCTTCAGTACGCGGAGGCGGGAGCGGATCGTGACGAAGTTCGTCAGCGTGCCGCCCATCCAGCGCCGGTTGATGAAGTACTGGTTGGATCGGAGCGCCTCGCGCTCGACGATGTCCGTCGCCTGCTTCTTGGTGCCGACGAACAGGATCTTGCCGCCACGGGACGTGGTGTCGGCGATGAACTTCTGCGCGTCCTCGAGCCGGTAGACGGTCTGCTGCAAGTCAAGGATGTGGATGCCGTTACGCTCGCCGAAGATGTGGCGCTTCATCTTCGGGTTCCACCGCTTGGCCTGGTGGCCGAAGTGGACGCCGGCCTCGAGGAGCAGGCGAAGCGCCTGCGGTCGGGGCTGGCCATAGGTGCTTACCTGGCGGGCAGGTGCCGGACTCGAAGGTGCCTGCTCGGCAGCCTCGGTGCGGTCGGGCGCGGTCGCGACCATTGCGTGTTCTCCCTGTGGGGTTATGCCTCCGCGCCGGTCATCCGGGCGATCGGACCGGGGGCGTTCCCCGGCACCCCGTCGCTCGTCGCGGCGCGTGCGAAATCAGCGGACCGGACTCGCCGGGCCGCCGGAGAGTATAGCATGGTGCCTCAACTTCCCCTGAAAAAGTGGACGGGCAGCCGGTATTCCGGCTGCCCGTCCAATAACTAACCGACCGTTGTCATCCAGCGGCGGCTTCCAGGAAATCTTCCCGAACCCAGCCGGTCTCGGTACCGGTGTCGACGGGATACCAATCGAACTCGCCGTCGTTCTCGGGTGCGCCGGTAATAGTCAGAGGCGTCGCCGCGTCGAGCGTTTCGATGATGGTCTCATCACCACCGGTGCTGGACGCTTCACTCCGCATGTTCACCGATGCGTTGGTCGTAACCTCGTCGCCTTCAGCAAATGCTGCTTCTGTCCCTGGCTCCTCAGTTGCCTCGTCCGCCGGCTCCTCGGTTGCATCGCCAGCCGGCTCCTCAGTGGGCTCCTCAGTGGGTTCGTCCGCGGGTGCCTCGCTCGGGGCCTCACCCTCCTCGGTGGGGGCAGCCGACGGCTGCGTCGGGGCTTCGGTCGGCTCGCTGGCCGCCAGGGTTTCCGTCGGTGCGGCAGCGTTGGGGTCCACTGTCGCCGTGGTCAGCGCAACCGGCGTCTCAGGAGTATCGCTGTCGTTCCCGATGATGCTGTCTACCCAGAAGATGAACACACTCAGCATCAGGATCAGACCGATAACCGGCAGGGCGATCCGGAGATAGTCCGTCCAGTAGCGCTCTGGCTTCGGCGCGGGCGGTCCGCCACGAGGCGGACGAGGACCGCCGCCGCCGCCTCCCGTGGCGTACCCGGCCGGACGGGTTCCCGTCCTCGGCCCCGGCTCGGGCCGGCCGGCTGGTCGCTCCGAGCGGAAGCCGCCGGTGCTGAGTGCCAGCTGCGGTCCCGCCAGTCGGTCGGCAACATGGGCAGCCAGGGCACTGACATCGACGATCGAGCCGAAGCGTCGGCCATCACGCCGGGCCGAAACGACTGAGAGACGGGGAGTGATCGGGGAACGCCGGTCCAAGCTGGCCTCCTGGGCTGCGGGTCATGTCCAGGTCCGCGTACGGCGGGTGAGTACGTCGTTGTGGCCGGCGGGCACGTCTCTCGGATCGAGCTCAGCACGCCATGACCGCGACCGCAGCGCCCGTCGACAGACATGGAAATCTGGTCCCGGCAACGAGCGGTCCAAAGAGTATAGCAACCCACCGGACCAGACTCACCGCCCGGTGCCATCGATCGGAATGAGGGACCTACCGCTCGTCGGTCTCGTCGCCGTCCTCGGATCGTCGGCCCTCGAACGGGGTTTCGGGACCACCGAATCGGCGGATGAACGTGCTGGAGTTCGCGCCCGACGGCTGGCTCACGGTAGTGCCACCGGCGGTCTGCTCGGTCCGGGTGCGCAGTTCGGCGGGCGGCGGCAGCGGCTGCGGAGCGGCTGGCTCCTGGTCCTCCTCGGCGATCATCGGCGCCGGCCCGGCCGGTGCGGCGGGCTGGGATTGGGAGGCCGGCGAAATCGATCCACCGCTGACCGGCGCGATCGGGCGCGGGGTGCTGGTCACTGAGGCGAGGCGAGAGCCGTTGTCCTGGCTCATCATCTCGAGCTGACCTTCATAGATCGCACCCTCGTTGATGACTAGGGTCTGGGTGGAGACCTTGCCCCGCAACCGGCCGGTCGGCATGAGCTGGAGACGGCCGCGGCAGGTGATCTCGCCGCTCAGTTCGCCAGCGACGACGATGTTCTCCGCCTCCACGAGGGCATCGACCTGCGCGCCCTGAGCGACGTGCACCGTGCCCCGGCACTCGATGGTGCCCTTGACCTGGCCCTCAATGCGGAGGTCACGACTGGAGCGGTAGGTGCCGTCGAAGGTGGAGTGACGGTCGATCAGACTCAGGGCCTCGGATGCGTCAAAGGCCTGTCCGCGGTTGGTCTCGTAACTGGTCGGCTGAGCGGAACGGGTGGACATGGCTGACTCCTGGTCGTCCCGGATGGCGGTGCCTCCGGGGTCAGTTCAGGTGAGGCAGGGGAGTGGAACGAACGTCTCGACGCCCTAGAAGCGGGCGCCCGTCCGGCTGGAGCGTCGCCCGGTGGTGCTGACTCGCGGGGGCGTGCCCGCCTGCTCCTCGGCCGTCAGGGTCATGCGGACGCTGGCATTGACCCGGCTGCCGTCGTGGGCAATCACCGTTGGCGCGATGACGTCGCCAGTGATCCGCCCCTGAGGCAGGACCTCCAGCCGGGTGGTCGCCCGGAGCACGCCCTTGACATTGCCCGCCACGACGATGCTGTTGGCGATCAGGGTGGCGTCGGCCTCGGCATCCTCTGAGATGAAGATGTCCGTCCGGGCCGTGATCGTGCCCTGGACCTGTCCATGGATGTGGACGTCGCCGTTGGACTCGAGGTCGCCGCGCCAGATGGTATCGGCCGCGATAACGCTGGTTGGCTGATTGGCGGTGTAGCTCATCGTGGCGGCATCCGGAGTGGTGGGGTAGGACGGCGCGTTGTCGCGACCATAGGCGGAGTACGACCCGGGCAGCTGCTGACGGTTGGGCGCCGCGGCGCTCTCGTTCGCTGGTTCCAGCGAGTAGGACACCTCTTCGAACTCCTCGGGTTCCCGCTGCGTGTCGTCGGCCGGCGGTGACTGACGCAGGGTTTCGATCTGGCGATTGAACGACTCCGCGTTCCGGTTGTCCCGGCTATCCCGGTTCTCTCGGCGAAAGACCACGGTCCGACCCCTCTCTGGACCTGCCGACCGGCATCGGGACCGGACCGGAGGATGGTTACGATGGCGACCCCGTGTCGCCTCTGCCCACTGCCGAGCTATTCCGGGAGGGCCGACGGGGCTAGGGTGTACGTACACTTTAGCACACGCGGACAAGAAGTCGATACGACCCTTGTCGACACCGCGCAGCACGGCTGCCGGGAGACCATCGCCGTCCGGGCCCACTTGCCCGACGGATCGGGGGCAAGTCTCGCTACGGTCGCGCTACCTTGTAAACGCTGAAAGAGCACTGAATGGATTGATGCGCGATCGGCAATCGGTGTCCCGGTAACCGCGGAGGGGGTGCCGGGAGTCGCGGATGGACCGTCGGGACCGTGACGCCCTGCGTCTGGCTGGGCGATGATTGGATCTGCTTCCGGACAGTGCCATCCGGAGGACAACTGGACTGCCGATTACTGGAGTGACGATGACGGGTTCGACAGGGCACGGTGGAATGGATGTCCGACCAGAGTTGATCGAGACGACCATCGCAGAGCTTGGCCGGCGCCTGGCCGCGGGAGAGGTCACGTCGGTAGAGCTCGTGAAAGGGTATCGCGAGCGGATCGCCGCACTTGACCACGCCGGACCGACGCTGCGCTCGGTGGTCGAACTGTCCGATATCTCGCTCGAGACCGCAGCCGAACGGGACCGGGAGCGAGGCGCGGGCGAGATTCGCGGTGCCTTGCATGGGATCCCCGTTCTGGTCAAGGACAACATCGCGACCATCGACGGGATGGAGACGACCGCCGGTTCGCTGGCTCTTGTGGGGGCTCGTCCGGCCAAGGCGGCAGGGGTCGTCGATCGGCTGGAAGCCGCCGGCGCGATCGTCCTCGGCAAGACCAACCTGAGCGAGTGGGCCAACTTCCGCTCGACGACCTCATCTTCCGGCTGGAGCGGCCGGGGAGGTCAGACGGTCAATCCCTACGCGCTGGATCGGTCGCCGTCCGGCTCTTCGTCAGGTTCAGGTGTGGCGATCGCTGCGTCACTCGCCGCCGTCGCCCTCGGCACCGAGACCAACGGGTCTATCATCTGCCCGGCCGCGGTCAACGGGCTGGTCGGGATCAAGCCAACGGTCGGGCTGACATCCCGGGCCGGCGTCATCCCGATCTCTATGACCCAGGACAGCGTCGGCCCGATGGCACGAACGGTTGCTGACGCGGCCGCCGTGCTGGCGGTGATCGCCGGAACCGATCCTGATGATGAGGCGACTTCCGGCGCGGATGGTCACGTCGTGGATTACCTGGCGGCGCTCGATCCGGACGGGCTGGTCGGCGCACGGATCGGCGTGGTCCGACAGCTCTACATGGGATACAGCCCGGTTGCCGACCGGGCAACTGAAGCGGCCATCGAGGTGATGCGCGCCGCCGGAGCAGAGATCGTCGATCCGGCCAACATCCCGAACGCCGCCGAGCTCGCCGGCGGATGGCCGGGCCGCAACCAGGACACCCTGACGATCCTGCTCCACGAGTTCCGCGATGGGCTGAATGCCTGGCTGGCCGGACTGGGCGACGCCGCACCTGTCCAGACCATTGAGGATCTCGTGGCCTGGAACACGGCAAACGCTGACCGCGAGATGCCGTTCTTCGGCCAGGAGCTCATAGCGATGGCGGCTGCGACGAGTGGCATGACCGATCCGGAGTACGTTGCGGCGCGGGAACGGGCGTACTTCCTGGCACGGGCCGAGGGGATTGACGCCGTCATGGACGAGCATCGTCTCGACGCTCTGGTCATGCCGACCATGGGGCCCGCGGTCAAGATCGACCTGATCAACGGTGAGCAGCACCGGGGAGCAGCATCGACTCCGTCAGCGGTCGCGGGGTACCCGGTTATCACCGTGCCGTCCGGCAGCGCCTTCGGAATGCCGATCGGTCTGTCGTTCACCGGCCGGGCATGGTCCGAAGCGACATTGATCCGCCTGGCCTATGGCTTTGAGCAGGCCACGAAGGCCCGCTTCGCTCCACAGTACCGGGCCGGCCTGGTCATACCAAACTGACATGGCGTTGATTGGCGGCATGCCACAACATGCGGGTGATGCTGAACGTCAGGAACGGAGAGACGGGGAGCTGTCGCCCGACCTGATCCGAATTAGCGGCGTGACGAAGATCTATTCTGGAGTAGTCGCTAACGACAACATCCGTCTCGGCGTGGCTCCGGGTGAAGTTGTTGGACTGCTCGGTGAAAACGGAGCGGGCAAGTCAACGCTGATCGCAATCCTGTCTGGTCTGACGGCCCCAAGCCGGGGTCTGATCGAAGTCGGCGGCAGATCCTTCAGTCCCAATAGTCCTGCGGATGCCCTTCGCGAGGGTATTGCGACGGCCTATCAGCATGGCGCGCTTGTCCCGACACTGTCCGTCGATGAGCAGCTCCATCTGGCCAATGTAGAGGACGACGACACTATCAGAACGCTGCTCCGAGAGATGGACCGCTCTCGGACGGTTAGGGAGTTGTCAGTCGGCGAGCGACAGTTGCTGGAGATTGCCCGGGCCGTCGGGCGTACTCCGCGGGTACTCCTGCTCGACGAGCCAACGTCAACCCTGGAAGCATCCCAGGTCGAGATGCTCTTCGACGTCATCCGGCAGCGCCGGTCCGCCGGCAGGGCGACCGTCTTCGTGACCCACAAGCTCGGGGAGGCGCTGGCGATCTGTGACCGGATCGTCGTCATGCGCCGGGGAGCGGTCGTCGATGAGCTCCGACCGACCGCCGGCAACTGGCCAGCGGGCACCGAGGACCGGTTGCTGGGCGCCATGTTCGGTGCGGATCCCGGCGCCATGACGGGAAACGCAGCGGTCACGAAGCGCCGACCTGGAGCGCCGGCTGGGAACGGTTCAGTCGTTCTGTCGGTGGGCAGGGTCGTTGATACCGGGCCGGCCGCCCGGCATCGGCCGGTCGGCGTCTCGCTGACGGTCAGGGCCGGAGAGATCGTGGCCATCGCCGGGATCCAGGGACAGGGACAGCGGGAGCTGGGCAAGGTCCTGGCCGGGTATCGGCCGTGCCGGGGAGCGGTCTCTGTCAACGGGACGGCACTCTCGGGGAAGGGCGCGCGTGAATTCGCGGGTGCCGGGGTGGGTTACCTCACCGGGGACCGCCGTGGTGAAGGCATCGTCGCCCGGATGTCGATCACGGCCAACCTGCTGCTCAAGCGACAGCGGGAGGAGGGGGCGCAGCGGTTCGGGATCCTGCGCGCGCGGGCGATCCGCGAGGCCGCCCGGCGCGAGATCGCCGCCTGGGGGATTCGGCCCCCCGACCCCGGTCGGCCCGCCGGGACGCTGTCGGGCGGGAACATGCAGAAGGTGTTGCTGGCGCGTGAGCTCGTCCGTGAGCCGGTTCTGCTGGTTGCTGACAACCCCACTCATGGTCTGGACGTTCGATCCCAGGTCCGGGTCGCCGAGGCGCTGCGTTCCGTTGCCAACCGTGGCGGTGCGGTAATCCTGCTGACCGCTGACCTCGATGAAGCCCTGCGCCTGTCAGATCGCGTCGCCGTGATGAACGCCGGCCGTCTGTCACCTCTCGGGCCAACCGCTGCGGCCGATCGGGCCGAGCTGTCGCGCTGGATGGCCGTGGGATGGTAGCCGCTTCCGTTGAGTCAATCCGGGAAACCTCACCCGCTGCCATGCGATCGCGGCCCGTCCTGGAGACGCTGGTGGCGGTCGTCCTGTCCATCGTCGCGGGGTCGGTCGTCCTGCTGATCACCGGGCACGACCCGGTCGAGGTCTACCGGGCGCTGATCGAGCGTGCGGTGCTGCGACCCGCCGGGTTGGAGGAGACGGTCGTCCGCGCCACACCGCTCATGATCACGGGCGTCGCGGTGCTGATTGCCGTGCGGGCGGGCATCTGGAACATCGGTATCGATGGGCAGGTGCTCGTCGCGGCGCTCGCGGCGGCGGTCGCCGCCGCCCTGGTGACTGACGCGGGCCGACCGGTTGTCTGGCTGACTGCAACCGTAGCAGGGCTGGTCGCTGGTGCTGCCTGGGCGCTCCCGGCGGCCCTGCTCCGTGCCCGCTTTGGCGTGAATGAGATCGTCACGACGATCATGTTCAACTACGTGGCGCTGTTTCTCACCGCCTGGCTGGTCAAGGGCCCGCTCCGGGACCGGTCCGTCGTTTCCCCCCAGACCGAGCTGATCCCGCGAGAGCTGCGCCTGGTTTCGCTCGGCGACACCCGGACCCATGCCGGAATCATCGTGGCACTCGTCCTCGTGGTGCTCGTCGGATGGGCACTCCGCCGGACCGTCGCCGGGCTGGAACTTCGCGTCGTCGGGGAGAACCCGCGCGCCGCGGCGGTCGCCCTGATCCCGGTGCGCGCCTACCTGTTCGGGGCGCTGGTCGTCAGTGGGGCAGTGGGCGGGCTGGCCGGCGCCAACGACATCCTGTCCACCAAGGGGACGTTCCAGGCCGAATGGGATCCGGGCTACGGATTCACGGCCTTCGCCCTGGTATTCCTGGCTCGCCGGTCGGCGTGGGCGTTGGTCCCCGGTGCGCTGCTGCTCGGCATGCTGGCCTACGGAGCCGACGTGATGCCCCGAGCGGCCGGGATCGACCCGGCCTTCTTTGGCGTGATCGAGGGAACGCTGCTCGCCTCACTGGCGGCGCCGGTGCTGATCCGCGGATTGCTAGCTCGCCGGACGCGGAAGGAGGTACGGTGATGGATCTTTCCGCTATCGCCGCCACCGTGCTGGCATCAGCCGTCCTTGCGTCCATCCCGCTGATGCTCGCCGCGACCGGAGAAGCGATCGGCGAGCGGGCGGGGGTGCTGAACCTCGGGATCGAAGGGACGATGCTGCTGGCCGGGCTGGTGGCGTTCCGGGTGGCCCTCGACACCGACTCCATCGTGATCGGGTTGCTGGCCGGGCCGCTCGTCGGTTTGGTCGTGGGCACGCTCTTTGGTCTGCTCGTGACCCTGGCCCGGGCAGATCAGGTTCTGGTCGGGATCGGCCTGACGCTCGCCGGTACGGGTCTGTCCGGTTTCCTGTTCCGGGAGTGGTACGGCGACCAGCAGCCCCTGCTGGACACCGGCTCCGGTCGGCCGCTTGCGTCGTTGGCCGATCACGTCCCGGTCGTTGGTCCGGCACTGTTTGACCAGCACTGGGTGGTCTACGCCGCCATGATCGGCGTCCTGCTGCTTGGCCCGGTACTGACCCGCACGCGGGCCGGGCTGCTCGTCCGGGCGACCGGGGAAGCACCGTTTGCGGTCGACGCTGCCGGGATCAGCGTCTGGCGCGTCCGGCTGGGAGCGACCGCGATGGCCGGGGTGCTTGGCGGCCTGGCCGGTGCGGTCCTGGTCGTGGTTGAACTGGGCTTCTTCCGGCCGGGCGTCACGGCTGGAGCCGGGTTCATCGCCATCGCCGTCGCGATGCTCGGCCAGCACACCCCGTTGCGGGTGGCGGTCGCATCGCTCGTGTTCGGCGTACTGCAGGGACTCGGGCCGGGCCTGCAGGTGGCCGGCGCACCGGTCGGTTCCGACTTCCCGCGGCTGCTTCCCTACCTGGGGGTCGTCGTCGCGCTGCTGCTCGCCCGCCACCGGGTGGCACTTCCGGCCGCGCTTGGCCGGCCCTACGATCGCGCCACCGCTCGGCAGGACGACTAGGGAAGCAGCTGGCGACCATCCAAATCCGTTGGTTGGCTGTGGTATTGGCTGTCGATTCCGGGAAGCAATGGCGGCACGATGACCGTAAAGGATATGAGTCGGATCACCCGCTACGAGGAGGACACGCACATGCTTGCAGGACATCATTCCCGGCGTGACGGTATTCGGTACGGCTGTCTCGTCCGAAGCCGGTTGGTGGCGCTTGCGATCGCCGTCCTGCTGATGGCGCCACTGGCTGTCGCTCCGGCGTCGGCCCAGGAGGGCGTCGAGGTCCGTTCCGTGGCGATCGTCACGCCGGCCAGCCGGACCAATCAGGGCTGGGACCAGCAGGGTGTCGACAACCTCATCCGGGTCGGGGAGGAGCTCGACGTCGACGTCGAAGTCGCAGAGAACCTGGGGTATGACGACATCACGCCGGTGCTGCTCGACCTGGCAAGTGACGATGTCGACCTGATCGTCTGTCATGCGTCTGGCTACCAGACCGTCTGCCCGGAGTTCGCCGCCGCAGAGGGCGTGCCCGTCGTGGTGATCGAGAACCCGGAGGCGATCCAGCCCGGACTGGTCGCGGACATCGAAACGCAGGCCCAGGAAGCTGCCTATCTCGCCGGCGTGATGGCCGGCAATGAGACGACGAGTGGGACCGTCGGGATCGTCGTGACCGGGCAGCCACCGACGTGGAACTTCATGACGGTCGGTTTCGCAGAGGGGCTCAAGGCGGCTCGCCCGGACGCTCGACTGGTCTATACCTCGGTCGGCGAAGGGACCTATGACGACGCGGCTGCTGCCCGGCAGGTTACCGACACGGTCCTCGCGGCCGGCGCCGACATCGTCTTCGGAATGGGCGACGGCGCGGCCTTCGGGATGATCCAGGCGATCCGCGAGCATAACCAGCAAAGCCCGGGCCAACCGCCGGTCCGGTTTATCGACGTCATCGGCGATAAGTCGGGCAACGAGGAAGCGGCCGACTTGCTCCTGACCTCGGTCCTGTTCGACTACACGGCAGCCTATACCCAGATGATCGCTGATCTCGAGGCCGGGACGTTCGGCCAGGTCTATACGATGGACCTGTCAAACGGTGGGGTGAACCTCCTCGAGACGAAGCTGGCGATCCGGTCCGAGACGACGGAGGCCGTCGCGGCGGCGCGGTCCGGCATCGAGTCAGGCGCGATTCAGGTGTCTTCGGTCGGCGACGCGAAGGGGGTCGACCAGCGCCTTCGGGAGCTCTTCCCCACGTAGCGTCGGTTCCACCGGCGGGATGAGAGCATCAGCCCTTCCCCGCTGCTGCCTGCTACGGTCCGAGAATTCGTGTGGACGTCTCGGTCGGGGTTCTGGCACGTCGTGTGCTTTTGCGCATCTGTCTGGAGCACGATCGTGCTGCGCGCCGGCGATCGGCGTGCCGTTGAGCCTAAGTAGAAGGATTCGCATGATGACAGGTGTCCCCCTGAGCGGACTGTTCCACAGCGTCGTCGCACTGACCACAGCCCTCGCCCTGACGCTGGTCATGGCTGTTGGGGCATTTGCCCAGAGCACCCCGGAGGCGACACCGGTACCGGGTCAGATCTCCACTCCGGCGATCACCCTCGAAGACGACATGGCCGCGATCTCCGTGGTCCACGCGGCCGCGGCCGCTCCCGCCGTCGACATCCTGGTGGATGACGAGGCCGTGCTCACGGGTATCGAGTTCGGAGCGGTCAGCGAGTTCCTTTCCGTCAACAGCGGCGACCACAACGTCAAGGTGGTTCCGGCCGGTGGCGACGCCTCCCAGGCCGTCATCGACACGGACGTCGAGCTGGAGAGTGGCAAGATCTACGCGATGGTCGCCGCCAACGGCGAGGACGAGCCGGAGATCAAGGCCTTCGAGATCAACAACGAGCGGGTCGCGGATGACAACTCCCGCGTCATCGCGATTCACGCCGCGTCGGCCGTCGAGGCCATCGATATCGCTGCCGTCGGTGGCGACCCGATCATCGAGGACCTGTCCTACTTCAACGCCTCCGACGCCTCCGACTTCATGGGCACGTCGGCTGAGTTCGAAGTCCGGTTGACCGGCGAAGAAGGTGCGGTCGCCACGCTGCCGGCCCTGACCCTGCAGCCGGGCTCGTCGATCGCTATCATCGTGACCGCCGACGCCATGGGCGAGCCGACCGCGCTGGTCGTCGGCACGTACCCGGGTCAGGAGAGCGACGAGGAAGAGGTCGCGACTCCGGCCGCCTGACATCTGTCGCGAACCACGAAAACACCGAGAAGGGCGGGCGCCATTCCGGCGCCCGCCCTTCTCGTTGTCATCTGATCGCCGCGGTCAGTCGGCAAGCACTGGTTCCCTGCTCTCGGCAGCGGTGTTGACCCCGCCCACGGTCGCCGCATCCCAGAAATTGACCACGGCTTCCTCAGCGACAGGGACCGGGACGACCCCGGATGCCGCGTCGGTGCAGTACGTCATTCGGTTGGAGGCGGCGACGAACCGCTGACGCCTGCGAATCACCGCCATCCGGGCCGCGGCCACGTCGTCCCGGCCGGCCAGCAGCCGGTCGTCGGCTGGGATGATCCGGCCCTCGGCCAGCGCGACCGGATCGAGGAGGTCCAGTCGTCGTGCCCGGAAGCGAAGATGGATCGGGTCGCCCGTCTCCAGCCGGAGGATCCCGCCGCCGAGCGCCGCCTCCGGGGTGATATGCCCGACCGCCGCCCCATAGGACACGCCTGAGTACCGACCGTCGCTCATCAGGGTCGCCAGGCGGCGCAGCGCCCGGTTGGCGTTGATGTGCTGCATCGGCGTGAACATCTCGGGCATCCCGTAGGCGACCGGTCCCTGGGCGGCGACGACGATCGCCAGCTTGAGCGTGCCCGTCCTGACCATGTGATCAAACAGCCGGTCGTAGCTCAGATCGCTGGCCGCGGCGACATCCAGCCCGAGGCCCGTCGCGTTGTGCGCCCAGAGACTCCGTAGCGTCTGCTCGTCGAACGCGACGGAATCCCGCAGGTTGTCCAGCAGGTGGACGTTGAGCAGGCTGTTGTTGGCGGCCTCCTCATCGTCGTACCGGAGGACGAGTGCGACCTGCTCGTCGAAGTGATCGACCTGCTTCTCCGGCATGCCGCTGATCTTGACGACCGCGCTCTCGAACCAGTTGCCGGTCAGTACGTCGACGCCGGAAATGGAGCGCCGAGGGGTCGCGAGGATGATCGGGTTGTCGGTCACACCGGTGGCGCTCAGCCCGGTTTCGTCGGAGAGTCGCTCCCGCCAGGTCGTACCGGTCACCGTCATGGCGTCCAGATCCATCGGCACGCCATTCCGGACCAGCTCGTAGATGAGCGTCTCCATCCCGCGGATGTCGCCGTCGCAGCATTGCTTGGCCAGCGCGAAGATGTCGCGGCCCTGCGTCAGGCTGTAGTTGAAGATGTCCGGTACCGAGTGCGCGTGGTGGATCCGATCGAGGTCATGGATGCTGAACCGGTGGCCGCTGTAGAGGACCGCGCCGACGAAGTGCATCAACAGGTTTGTCGACCCGCCCGAGGCGCTGTGGATCCGGACGGCGTTGCCGACGTTGTCCAGCAGGATCCGGGTAACACCGCACTCGGGGCGATTGGGCAGAGTCATCAGATCGGCGACCACCGCATCGACCTGCGCGGTCGTTGGCGGATCGGTCAGCAGCTCGACGACCGGATGGACGAGACCCATCCCGGCGACGATGTTTCGGGACGAGTTACCCGTGCCGTTGAACGCGCAGATGCCGCCCTTGGCGTCGCAGGTATGAACCGCCAGTTCCCGCTCGAACCAGGCGTGGCGCTCCGGAGACAGGACTCCGTACTCGACCGCGCGAATGAACACGCCCTGGAACGCCGTATTCGACGAGCACTGGAGGATGTATGCCATCGTGTCTTCGAGGTCTTCAGCCAGCTCCTCATGGCCGGCCGCGACCATGTCATTGGCGAGCTGCTGCAGCTCATCCCGGACGTTCGCCGGGATCTCCCCGCCTTTGAGGACGTGGGCCGGCGCGAAGGCCGCAAAGACCGGCGGCTCCCCCCGGAGCTGGCGCAGGGTGTCGAGGTGCGCCAGCGCCGACACCGCGGCCAGCGGCATCTTGTCGCAGCTCTGGATGACGAAGGCGCCGTGATAGCCGTGCGCTTCCATCTGGTTAACAATCATCTCGGCGATCGCGTTGCGGCTCTGGAGGCTGTAGCTCATACCCGGCGTGCTCTGGGCCGTCCCGTCGCAGAGCACCGGGACACTGAACGAGAACGGCACGCCGCCGCGCTCCCAGATTGCCAGCGCTGCCCGCGCGATCGTGCCCTGGTCGACGACATGGGCAGGGTGATCAGGCGATCCCCCGATGACCGCGATCCGCGGGGCGTTGCCGTCCAGTCGGTCGTAGATCGCGCCGAGCGACCAGTCGGGCTTCGGACGCTCCTCCCCGGCCAGGGTCAGTTCCCGGTGGGCCCGGTCAAGGATCCCGGCGACGGTGATCGGCTCGTTGGCCTTGCCTTGGACGTTGTAGCTGTACGGGTTCTCCCCGATCATCTGAAGTCGCACCGGCGTCGTGCCGTTGCCACCTCCTGCGGCGGAATCGGGATGGCCGTTACCGGGGGCTCGCGTCATCGGATCTGCTCCTGTGCCGGGTCGAGAGGATCGGTCACGGCGTCGTGGCCCGGTGGATTGGTCAAAGCGGCTCAATGGTAGCACTGGGCTACCCCGGGAACCGGGCGCCCTTCTTGCGTTGACCAGAATCCGTAACGCTTATCTCCACCGCCGCCTGGCTGGGAGGGATCGGCAAGGACAGGAAAGAGGGGGAGTCGATGGCCGCGGGACTTGGAAGACTGATCGTGCGGGGAGTCGCTGGCGGCCTGATGGCTGGCCACGGGGCGCAGAAGTTGTTCGGCTCGTTCGACGGACCGGGCCTCGAAGGTGTCACCGGGATGATGCGCGGGATGAAGCTGGAGCCTGCCCAGCACTGGGCACGGCTCGCTGGCGCCAGCGAGTTCGGTGGTGGACTCCTGACCGCCCTGGGCTTTATGCACCCGGCCGGACCGCTTGCCACCATCGGCGCGATGTCGATGGCATCCCGGACCATGCACTGGGGCAAGCCGATCTGGAACGCTTCCGGCGGAGCGGAGCTACCGGTGCTCTTCATGGCGATCGCGGCCGAGCAGATCGTGAGTGGACCCGGGCCGATCGCGCTCGACACGATCCTGCGTAGTCGGCTCCCGGGCTGGACGGTTCCGGTCGGCCTGGCCGTTACGGCGGGCGCCGTCTACTACGCGGTCGAACAGTCGAAGAAGGCGGATTCCGAGATCCCGCCGACGGACGCTGCTGAGGCGTCTGAGTCCTGACCGCTCAGCGGAACAACTGACAACGAAGGGGCCGGGAGGAATCATCCTCCCGGCCCCTTTGCATGTGTCGCGCTAGTACCTGGCCCGGATCAATTTCTGCAAAACCTTGTCCGGGGACGGCAGGCGACTGTCCCGGATCTGGCGCTCGGTCTCGGCCAGCGGGTAGTCGGTCCGGTGGATCGTCGATGTCCAATAGCCGGTGTTCGTATCCCAGGTGAACTCGCCCCATGCACTCCGAAGCGACCCGTCCTTGGGATTCCCCACGGCCGACACGTCGACCAGTTTCCTGCCATCCAGCTCGCGCTGATAGGCGATATGGACATGCCCGAACGCGATCGTGTCGAAGCGGGCGTCGCCAAGGACCTCCCGGAGCTCACGGTCGGAAGATTCCGGATCGAGTCGTCCGGTCAGGTCGTGTGGGTTGGCGTGAACCACGAGCAGGGACTGATCGTCGTCTACCGACCCGGGTGGGAAGTAGCGAGTGATGAGCGGCAGATCCTCCAGAAAAGCCGCTCCCTCCCGGCCGATTTCGGCGACCGGGAACCACATCTCCCGGCGCGTCGCCGCCTGGACGATATCGTCGTCGGTGTTGCCCTTGAGCACGACCCAGTCCGGCCGGGCCCGGAGCCGTTCAATGACACCAGCCGGGTCTGGCCCGACCGCGCAGAGGTCGCCTGCGACGACGACGGCGTCGAACAGTCCGTGGCGCTCGATGTCCGAGGTGACGGCATCGAGCGCGAGACTGAACCCGTGGATATCGGACATGACGGCAACGCGCATGCCGCTCCCTTCACCTGGTGACTGACTGATCGGACGCCGGGCAGGACGTGCGGGAGATGTGTCGAAGCTCAACTCTCATCGTCCCAGTCCAGGCTGACGTCCCGGTTACGGCGTGAGTGGCTACGGCGGGATGACGATTGTCCTTCAGAATGGATACCGTTGGCCCGCTCCTGTCGCCGGCGTTCACGGCGCTCGCGGCGGGCCTGGTCACGATCGGTTCTGCGTCCCTGACCGGTCGATTCCTCGCCCGCGACGGCTGATGGACGCTTGAGTCCACGGAACTCGTCCATGAGTTCCCGGCGATGGTAGTCCCCGTGGTCGATGATCTCGTCGAACAGGGAGCCGGGACGCAACGTTTCGGACCGAGGTGGAAGCCGGGAACCGACCAAGCTGCCAGCTTGCCAGCGCGGAGCATCCGGCAGCGTGGCAGCGGAACCCTGTTCCCACCAGGCCGGCTCTTCCTGGTCCATTGCGGGCTGGCCCGGAGTCTTGTCGGGATTCGGCAGGAATGTGGCGTAGCCGATTGACGTCCTCGAAGGCTGGACATCCGGCAGGCGCTCGGGTCCGAGCGGCTTGGGTCGGCCCTGCTGGGACATCGTGTTGCTCCTTGGGTTGCGGTGATCTGGCGGTGGCTGCCACTGGCAGCAGGCGTTCTCTGTCGTACGCAGCCACGGGGCCAAGGCGGGTCACTGGCTGGCGGCTCGACCAGAAAGAGCAGGAGCTGAGCGGGGATGACCAACGACACACCGGTTCCGTGAAATCGTCACATCTCGACGATACTCCTGGCGCATCCCTTGCCTATCCTCTTGTCAAGACCAGCACGGAGCGGACGGGCGGCCAGCCACCACCGATCGCCTCCTGGAACACCCCGGGAACGTGCTGATCCCCTAATCCCCCCTTCCCCACGGCGAGGTCCCCAAGGGTGACCAGCCATCCCCCCTGGGCGCGAGTCCGGTCCCGGTGCCAGCCACACCGGGAGTCCGGCTCGCGCCTCCTCTTTTCCTGCACGACGCCATGTAATCCCGAGTCCGTCCCGTCGCCACGGTGACGACGGCCAGCGAAAGCGCGGTCGTCAGCTCAGGTACTGCAGCAGGGTGCGGACACCAAAGCCGGTCGAGCCCTTGGGCAGGTAGCCATGGGACTTGCCGGTCCGGGCGGTCCCGGCGATGTCGAGATGCGCCCAGGGCAGTCCCTCGCGGAAGTAGTCGAGGAACAGCGCCGCCGCGATCGAGCCGCCCGGGCGGCCGCCGGTGTTCTTGATGTCGCCCACGTCGCCACGGATGTTCTCGCGGATCGCCGGGGTAAGGGGCATCCGCCAGAGATCCTCGCCAACCGCCGCCCCTGACACGATCAGGTTCGTCGCCAGGCTGTCATCCGAGGCGAACAGTGCCGCGGTCGTGTTGCCGAGCGCGACCACCGCCGATCCCGTCAGCGTCGCCAGGTCGATCATCTCGTCAACGCCCTGGCGAGCCGTGTAGACCATGCCGTCCGCCAGCACCAGCCGCCCCTCGGCGTCCGTCGAGAGCACCTCGATCGTCACGCCATTCATCGCCGTCAGGATGTCCCCGGGGCGGAATGCCTCGCCGGAGATCATGTTCTCGGCCGCGCAGATCACGGCGTGGACTTCGTGCCGGCACCCGAGGGCGCGCAGGGCAGACATCGTCCCCAGCACCGCCGCGCCACCGGCCATGTCGCCCTTCATCTCGACCATGCCTTCGGTCGTCTTGATCGAATAGCCGCCCGTGTCGAAGGTGATCGTCTTGCCGACCAGTCCGACCTTGCGGCTGGAGGCTTCGCCCTCCGGGCGGTAGGTGAGGTGGATCAGCCGGGGCGGGATGGCGCTGCCCTTCCCGACAGCCAGGAGTGCGCCGGCGCCCATCTCGGTCAGTTCCTCGACGCCAATCTCGCGGAAGTCCAGTCCGCTGTCTTCGGCGACCGCTCTGGCCCGGGCGGCGAATTCGGCCGGGTCCAGGACGCTGGCGGGCTCATTGACGAGATCGCGTGCCATCGCGGTTCCGGCCGCGATGGCGGCGCCCCGACCGATGGCCGCTTCCGCTTCCTCCGGCGAGATCGTGGGGGAGAGGATGACGATGCTCTCCGGATCAACCGCATCCGACGTCCCGTGAGCGGTGCCGTGGTAGGTGGTGAAGCGATAGAGGGCCAGATCTACCGCCTGGACCGCGTCGGCGATCGTGTCGGTCGCCGCGTTGTCCGGGAGGGCGAGCGCGACGGACCGGGCTCCTGCCTGTCGGACGGCGGTAGCTGCGGCGGCGTAGCCGAGGCGCACGTCATCCGGACCGGTCCCATCGCCGACGCCGGTGATTACGAGTCGCCGTGCCGGGAGCCGCCCGAGGGTCGGGACGACGAGGACCTTGCCGGGCGTGCCCGGAACCTTCGCGTCGGCGAGCAGGTCGCTGACGGCTCCGCCGAGTTCACCGTCGAGGGTTGACAGCAGAGCCGAACCCGGTGCGTCTGCGGCTTCGCCTGGAGTGACCGGGACGATGAGCGCGTCGCAGGTGAGCATGGCCGGGTCGCCGGACTGGTACGAGAATCGCAGGGTCACGCTGAGCCTCCGGAATGCGGTGTGGCCGTCGCTCGGCCGCCTCCGGTCATCCTAGCGCACGCCCGGCATACACTCTGTTCGCTCGTGGTATCGCCCACCGGTACCGGGAGGAGTTCTCGATGTCCCGTCTCCCCGTGTCACTCGACCATCTCGTCGCCGCAACCGATGCCTTCGTTGACCCGTGGCGAATCCCGGATCTCGCTCAGACCGGTCTGCAGGTCCGGTCGGAGCGCGGGAATGAGCAGCACCCGATCCGCCGCGTGGCCCTGGGCGTCAGTGCGACGACAGATGTGATCAACGGGGCGGGAGCGTGGGGAGCGGACCTGCTTGTGACGCACCACGGGATGTTTTGGGGCAGCACACGACCCGGCTACGACCCAGCGACTGATCCCGCCTCATCATGGGATGAGCGACGGGTCGCGCTGCTCCGGCATCATGGGATGTGCCTCGCTTCGTGGCACATCCCGCTCGACGCCCACGCGGAGGTTGGCAACAACGTCGAGCTGGCCCGCCGGCTGGGCCTCACCGTGACTGCCCAGGACTTCGGAGGATGGCCTGGTACGAGCGCCCGGCTTGGCGTTCGCGCCGCGTCTCCGGTTCCCCTGACCGCCGAGGACCTCAGGACCCTGGCGACGAGGGCATTCGGTGGTGCGCCGATCGTCGTCCCGGGCCGGCCAGCCGATATCCGGTCGGTCGCCATCGTTTCCGGCGGGGCGACCAGGATGATCCACGAGGTCATCGCACTCGGGCTGGATGCCTGGGTATGCGGGGAGGCCGAGCTCTGGTCGTATGATCTGGCGCTGGACGCTGGCCTGACACTGGTGGTGACCGGGCATCATGCCAGTGAGCGCTACGGCGTTCAGGCACTCGGCGGCTGGCTGGAGCGGAGATTCGGTGTCGAGACCCGGTTCTTCGACGAAGCCAACCCGTTCTAGCCGCCTGACGATCAATCGCGGTGACGTACCATCGATCGAGACCTGACAGACGTTGCAACCAGGAGGCACCATGCTCGTCACAACCACCGCTTCGCTCGAAGGCCGGCGTATCACCCGTTACCTCGGGCTCGTCAACGGGGAGGCCATCCTGGGCGTCAACATCGCCAAGGACCTCTTCGCCAGTGTCCGTGACGTGATCGGCGGTCGCTCCAATACCTATGAGCAGGAGCTCGACCGCGCCCGCGATCTCGCCATCAATGAGATGGTCGCCCAGGCTCAGTCGTTCGGGGCTAACGCCGTGATCGGCGTCGACCTGGATTACGAGACCCTCGGTAACGGTGGCAGCATGCTGATGGTCGCCGCCGCCGGGACCGCCGTGGTCTACGAGGACCTGTAGCCCACGGGATCAATCGGGAATTGGAGCGGGCTTGCGACGCTACATTCCAGGAACGAGAGAGCCGGGCGGAATCATCCGCCCGGCTCTCTCGTCGTCTGACCTGGGGTAGTGAACCGCTATTGGAAAACCAGGACGGTCACCGTCGGGCTCGGGTTATCGGCCGAGACCGATACGTTGACTCGGCTGCCAGATCCCGACAGTCCTGGCGCGACGGCACTGGCGTAGCCCGGCGGCAGGGCGGTCAGGCCGACCGAGTAGGTCCCGGGGGCAAGGTCGCCGTAGGTGAAGGACCCGCCGGACGCACTCGCCGGGAGCGTCTGGCCGGACGGCGTGACCAGGATTGCCGACCAGCCCCCGACCGAGGACATGCACTGATCGTAGGCCGAGGGGTTCCCGATCGAGACGCTCGACGGGCAGCTGAGGACCTGCAGCGTCACGCTCCCGTCCAGGCTGACCGACGGTGCTTCCGACGGTGTTGTCGACGGAGATGGCGACGGGGACGGCTGCTCGTCGGTGAAGTTGTAGATCGTCACGCTGACGGCGGGACTGCTTGACGTCAGGCTGACGGCCAGCGGCGCGTTGAGGTCGTTCACGCCGCCGGACGTGATGAGGTAGTCGTCGTAGCCAGCGGGCAGGCTCGCCTGGTCGACCGTGAAGAAGGCACCGGACGCATTGTCGACGTCGACGGTGAAGACGTAGGCGCCACTGCCGGTCGTCGCGTCGTTGGCGTCGAGCGTCTCTCCGTCCGGCGTGGTGACGGTCAGACTGGTGGTGTTGCCGACCGGGGCGTCGCACGTCTGGCCGGCGAGGTTGTCCGGCGTGACGCCCGACGGACAGTTGGCAATGCTGACCGAGATCGTTCCTTCGGTAATAGGGAAGACGTAGAGGATGTGGGTGACATCCAGCGTGTCGGCGTCGATCGTGACCTGGGCGATGTCGAGCGGGTTGGAGTCGATGTCCGTCCACAGGCTGCCGACGTAGGGAGCCGGGAGCGTCGGTGCGCCCCACGGGTAGATCCCGAACTCGAGGTCGTCCCACGTCTGCTCGCCGTCCTCGAGCGCGCCGCTGGGCTCGACCGGCTGGTAGTTGGCGTCCAGGAGGCTGACGCTGAAGCCGTCACCCGCATCGACCGGCGTGCACTGACTCGGGGTGAACTGGAAGCCGGACGACCCCTCCGGACAGGCGCGGACCTGCAGCGTCGCCTGTCCGGCGAACGACGGCAGGGGCGGAACGCTGGCACCGATCGCCGCGACGTAGACGCGGGCCGGGTCGGTCCCGTCATTGGTCAGCGACATATCCTCGTCGTATGTCTGGGCATCGCCGGTCGCCAGGTCGCCACCCGTCGAGACAGCGAGCTGTCCGGCATTGACATAGATCAGGACCGGACCATCCTCCACCGTCACGTCGAGGACCTGATCCGGACCGAGGAGGGCCACCGAAAGGGTGATCCGGTGGGGGCCGTCCGGTCCTTCGAAGGCATCGCCCGCGAACACCACGTCGCTCTCACCCGCGTCGTCGGCGTCGTCCGCCGGGACGGGGCCAATCTCGGAGTAGGTGACCGGGTCGTCGGTCAGCGATGCGCGTTGCTGCTCCGAGTCACCCGCCACCCAGCTGGCTTCTGCCGGACCAAGGAGTGTCTGGACGCTGGTGTCGAGGTCGCTGATCAGGAGGTCGTCCGTCCCGGCGACCACGAACCCGGTCACCGCCGGGACGGGCTGCTGGTCGTCTCGTGATCCGCCGGTCGAGCGCAATACCCGCCAGGCGACATCGTCGTCCGGCAGCTCCGCGACGCCTTGCGCGATGACCGTCGGTTCGACCGTCTCGTCGCTCCCGAGGGAAACCACCTGGGCACGGACGGACCCGTATCCGGCGAGCGCGCCAGACATCCCGGCGATGAAGGCGAGTGCCAGAAGCACCCGTCCAAGTCGCAAGCTATCGATCGTCATCGCAGACCCCCTCGCGTACTCCGTCACACCGACGTCCCCGGAGCCGGGAATGACCCGGTCCCGGGGAGCCGTTCCTTCGCCGATGGTAGCCCGATCCTCATGTGACGGTCGGGCACCATCGCGCACGGATTGCACGTTATATCCGCGAGAGAGCTCCAGGAGCCGTTGCTATGTCTGGACCGCGGCCACGGGACGACGCGCGGCCGGGTGCAGGATCGTCTCTTCCTCTTCTTCCTCGACGACCGGGAACGTCACCCGGGCGATCGTGCCGCTCTCGCCGGGAGAGCCGATGGTGAATTCGCCGTGCAGGTCACTCTGGACCAGGCGGCTGACGATTCGCATCCCCAGGCCGGTGCTCTGGGCGGGCTCGAAGTTCCGTGGCACGCTGCGCCCGTTGTTGGCAACTTCCAGCGTGACGTACCCGGCGTGCTTCCAGGTCCGGATCGAGACGCGACCCGTCTCGCGACCCTTGAACCCGTGGCTGACGGCATTCGTGATCAGCTCGTTGATGACGAGCGCCACGATGGTTCCCTGCCGCGACGGCACAGTGACATTGCTGGGCAGGATCTCGAAATCGACAGTCATTCCTGGCGGGATCATCGTGACGTGGGCTTCGTCGGCGACGTGCTTGGCGATCACGTCGACCGTTGTGCCGCTCAACCGGCGCTCGTCCGAGAGCAGGTCGTGGACGGCGGCGATGGCCTGGATGCGGCTGATCGCTTCGCGCAGGATCCCCGACCAGGGCTGGTCGGCATTGGCCCGCATCTGGAGCGAGAGCAGCGCCGCGACGGTCTGCAGGTTGTTCCGGACGCGGTGGTGCATCTCCTGGAGCAGCGCTGAGACGGTCTCCAGTCCACGGCGGGCCTGCTGGTAGAGCTGGGCGTTCTCGATGGCCATCGAGGCCGAGTCGGTAAATGCCTGGAGCAGACCAAGCTGGTCCTCCGTGATTTCCGTGTCGGGGTGCATGCGGATGCAGAGTGCCCCGTACATCTCCCTGGCCGAACGGAGTGGGAGACAGAACAGGGTGCCGGAACCGTCCGTGTAGTCGATATCGACCGTCTGGGCACTGCCGGTCGCAACGACCTCGCGGACGAGATTGTCCCGCCGGTCATTGACAACCTTGCGCTCGTCGCCGGCGAAGTACTCGATCTGGGCCTCCTTGTCCTGGCGACCGTTCTGGGTTGGGCGAACGCGGAAGATGGCGGCGGCTTCGGCTCCCATCAGTTCGACCGACTGCTCGGCGATCAGGCGGAGCACATCGTCGAGATCCAGCGACGACGCGACCGTGCGGGAGACGCGCTGCAGCGTGCCGAGCTCATCGACTTTCTGCCGGAGGCGCTCGTCGGTCTGGCCGTAGAGGCGGCCGTTCTCGGCGCTGATTGCCAGCTCACTGGCCACGCTCTGGAGGAACGTGATCTCCTCCGGTTCGAACCGGCGGGGCGCGATGCTGAAGATGGTCAGCACTCCGACCAGCTCGTTCATGCCGTGAAGGACCAGGGGGACGGCCAGCTGGGACGAGTAGATCGCGTCGCCGGGATTGGCGCCACTGGGGAGGCCCGACAGATCGCCCGCCATGGTTGCGACGACGGGCTGGAGCTCGCTCGCGGCGCGGCCCGTCACGCCCTCACCGGGCCGGATCGTGAACGCCCCGACTGATGCCGGCTGCAGCCCGACAGCCGAACGGAGGGCCAGTGACGACGTCGCCTCGTCATACAGGAACACTGCCGCACCATCGCTGGCCATCGTCTCTGTGACGATCCGGACGGTGGTCTCGAGCATGTCGTTGAGCTCGAGGTGCGCGGTGATTGCCCGGTTGACGCGGTGCAGCGCGGCCAGTCTGCTGAGCTGGGTCGGCATCGGCGGGTTACCGTTCACCCCGGCCGGCGACTCCGCCGTGGTCTGGTAGCCGCGACTGACGGCCGCCAGCGCGATCCCGGCCAGTCGCATGGTGACGGCGTCGCCCGTCCTTCCCCCGACCCGCTCGAACAGGCCCTGGAGGATATCCACGCTGGCCGCCATCGCGTCCTCGAGCGAGATTCCCGCGACGACAGACTCCCGTCCGAAACGGCTGAACGCGGCGCGTAGAGCAGTGTGCTCCCCTCCGTGTGCCTCGGCTCCAGGGCGGTCCGGGTAGGCGGCGTAGAGTTCCGCTTCGAGTTGCTGTGCCAGCGCTCCGATCGACGTGCTATTGGTCATTCCGCCCGTGGTCCTCATGCTTCGACGTCCTCGTCGTATCGATCCTCGTCGTGTCACGCCCGCCGGGACATGACGAGGTCTGGCGAGATGGAGCATAGCGGTTCGGATGGGTCCTGGACGACGACGGGGATGACCCGGTCGTCCGGATCATCCCCGTCATGGCGCTCGGTTCCGGGCAGATCAGTCCGACCGCCCCTGACCGGGTTACTCGTAGACCAGGTCCCGTGCCCTCGCTTCGATCGTTGCCGGGTCGACATCAAGGCGGTGGACACCGGTCGCGATTCCTGCCGTGGCGACCGCGGAGGCAACCCGGGGCGGAACCCGCAGGTCGAGACTGTCGGGGATCAGGAAATCCGCCGACAGCTCCGACGGGGAGACGAGGTTGGCGATCGCCTCGGCGGCGGCCATCTTCATCTCGTCATTGACCGTCCGGGCTTCGATATCCAGCGCGCCGCGGAACACGCCGGGGAAGGCCAGCGAGTTGTTGATCTGGTTGGGGAAGTCGCTCCTGCCGGTCGCCACGGCGAGCGCCCCGGCCTTGCGCGCCTCGTCCGGGTAGATCTCCGGCGTCGGGTTGGCCAGCGCGAAGACCAGGGGCCGCTCCGCCATCCGGCCGATCATCTCCGGCGTCAGCACGCCCGGCGCCGAGAGCCCGATGAAGATGTCGGCTCCGACGAGCGCGTCGGTGAGCGAGCCGGACAGGTTGGCGCGATTGGTGATCCGGGCGATCTCGCGCTTGGAGTCGTCCATGTTGGCCGTCCGGCCCTCGTGGATCGCGCCGGCACGGTCGCAGAGGATGACGTCACCAGCACCGAAGGCGAGCAGCAGCTTGGCGACCGCCACTCCGGCCGCTCCGGCGCCGTTGATCGTAATGCGGACGTCCTCGATCGCGGTCCCGCGCAGCTTCAGGCCGTTGATCACGCCCGCCGAGACGACGATCGCGGTGCCGTGCTGATCGTCGTGGAAGACCGGGAGGGCCAGCCGGTCCCGCAGCTTCCGCTCGATCTCGAAGCAGCGGGGGGCGGCGATATCCTCGAGGTTGATCCCGCCAAACGAGGGCGAGATTGAGGCGACGATGTCGACGATCTCGTCGACGTCCCGCGACATCAGGCAGATGGGGAAGGCTTCGACGCCGGCCAGCGAGCGGAAAAGGACCGCCTTGCCCTCCATCACCGGCAGGGAGGCCTGCGGGCCGATGTCGCCCAGTCCGAGCACCGCTGACCCGTCCGTCACGATCGCGACGAGGTTGCCCTTGGAGGTCAGGTTGGTGATCTCGCTGGGGGTCTCCCGGATGATCTGGGCCGGGGTGTATGCCGCCGGGGGGACGTAGACCATGTTGAGGATGTGGTGGTCGCGGATCGGTAGCTTGCTTTCGATCTCCAGGACACCGCCGTGGCGGCGCCGCAGATCAATCGCCTCCTCCTTGAAGGTGCGCTGGTCGCCGTTGGTGCGCTGCGGCGGCGACTGGAACTTGCCCTCGTAGACGAAGCGCCGGGTCCGGGCGGCCACTTCACCGGGATCGACCTGCCGGCCCGCCTCACCGCTCTCGACCGCCGCTCGCGCGACCGCCTCAGCAACCGCCGGGGCGACCCGGAAGTCGAAGATGCGCGGCACTATGAACTCGGCGTGGAGCTCGTCCGGCTGAACCATGTCGGCCAGGGCCTCGGCTGCGTACCGCAGCGTCCTGAGCCGGATGTTGCGTGCGCGGCTGTCCAAGAGGCCCCGGAAGACGCCAGGGAAGACCAGCGAGATGTCCATCTGGTTGGCGAAGTCCGAGCGGGACGTCGCGACGACGCGGGCGCCGGCCTCTCGGGCCAGCGCCGGTGCGATCTCCGGGTCTGGGACGGCCAGTGAGAAGACGATCGGGTCAGCCGCCATCGACGCGATCATCTCGCCGTCGACGATGCCGCCGGTGCTCAATCCGACGAACACGTCCGCGCCCTTGAGCATCTCACGCAGGTTGCCCTGCCGGTTGTCGAGGTTGGTTTCCTTGGCGACGTAGGCCTTGGCCCAGTGCATCCGGTCCGGACGGTAGCGGTGGATGGCCCCGGCGCGGTCGCAGACGATTACGTCGCGGAACCCGGAGCGGACGAGCAGCCGGGCCACGCCGATCCCTGCCACTCCGGCCCCACTGATTACGATCCGGGTGGTAGCCGCCTCGCGACCGGTCACCTTGAGGGCGTTGATCAGCGCGCCGAGGACGAGCACGGCGGTGCCGTGATGCTGGTTGGAGAACACCGGGATATCGGCGGCCTTCTCCAGATGATCGGCGATCGTGAACGCACCCGGTGCGGCGATGTCGTCAAGGCAAATCGCGCCGAATGTCGGCGCGATGGCTACGCCGGCCTGGACGGCCCGGTTGAGGTCGTGGCTCTCAAGGCAGATCGGGAAGGCGTCGATGCCGGCAAACGTCTTGAACAGGACGCTCTTGCCCTCCTCGATCGGCAGCGCCTCAGCACCGGTGCCGCCCTGCGAGCCGAACAGGTCAGATCCATCGGTGAGGATCGCGACGGTGTTCCCGCGGCAGGTCAGATCGTAGGAGGCCAGCGCGTCCTTCTCGATTGCCAGACATGCTTCCGCGACGCCGGGTGTGTAGACGAGCGACAGGATGGCCCGGTCGCGGATGGGTACCTTGCTCCGGACGCCGATCAGCCCACGGAATCGGCGCCGGTACTCCAGACCTTCTGTCACGGGGTCGTCGGTTCCATGGGGCAGAGGAGTTGTAACGAGCGACATCGGAGCGACGGGCGGATTTTCGGCACCCTCGATCTCGTCCAGCGCTCCGACAGCCTCGAGAGCTTCTTCGACCGTATCAGGATCAATCGGTAGGCCTTCGTCCGGTGGTGCCTGGTTGGGTGACACGGTCGAGTCCGTTTCCTGCGTGAGTCGAGCGTCGGACACGTGGCTACTTCCTTGGTAGGTCCTAGTCATTTCGATGCGAACAGCCTAACAGGTTCATCATGCAGGGCCGTCCCGGAATCAGGGGAAGCGACGATATTGCGCCGCCTGAACGAAAGCTGATTTGGCGGGCGGAAACCGCAAGTTGCGGAAACCCGCACGCTCCCCTTCGGGCGTAGCGGACCCGGGTCCCGGAGGCGTATTGGGCCTAATCGATCGACCAGGGGCGTCCGGGACGCAAGCGGAAACCTAGGACCCGGAGTGGCTAACGGGCGGTAAGTTGGGCCGTAAACTGGTATACTGTTCACGTTGCGCCATATAGCTGGTGTCCTCCCTCCACAGTTTCCAACTGCTGGCCATGCGCCTCAGGCATGGCATCCGGGGTGGCACCTGCCCCCAAGGGAATCGCGACCAGCGGCGTCGCGACCAGTGTCCCGCCAACCATCGGCCTGGCACTGACCGGTCCCGCCAAGTTCGGCGACCGGCGTTCACCGCGCACCACATCCGATCGCCGCCACAGAACAAACGCCCGCACCGGGATTCGACGTCGCCTGGCATTCGCCACGTGAGCCGTGAGAGGTCCGTTGCCGGCGTTCAGGCGTCTCTCACGCCATCGAAAGGGAATGTCATGCCCGCCACGCGGACAGATGAGATCACTGCGTCCGAAAACGAGGGCCAGGACGTCACCGGGGCCGTCGAACCCACCACTGAGCAGGCCGATAGCGAGACTGTCGCGACCGGGACCGATGTCGCACAGGGCGACTCCGACGTCGCGCAGATGGATCTCGCCGGCGAGGTTGTCCCCGTCGAGGACGGGCAGCCCGAGGCTGCTCCGACCGTCGGAGATACTGAAGTGACTGAGACCGAAATAGCGACCGAAGCGGTCGCCGCTCCGGTGAAGAAGCCAACCAGGCCGCGCGCGCCGCGCCTGAAGAAGGCCGCCGAAACAACGGCTGCGGCAGAGACTGCCACGTCGGCGACCGACGACACGTCGAATGCTGAACAGGTGACCGAGCCCCTGACCGATCCCGCTACGGGTGAAACCGTCATGGACACGGCGGAGCCTGCTTCTGGTGACGAGACCGTCATCATCGAGCCTGCCGCCACGGCCGACGCGATCGAGGATGAGCCCGCCGACGATTCACAATTCACCACCGAGCTGGCTGCGGAAACCGCCGCTGAGCCCGTGGTCGACGAAGTCGCGTCTGCTACCGAGCCCGCGGACGAGTCTGCCGCCGAGGAAACGGCCGTCGTGGCTGAAACCCGGAACAACGGAACGACCGCCAACGAGGCGGAGTCCAGGGAGGCCAAGCCAGCGAGCAGGGCATCTGATGCCAGCGCCTCCACCGACAACGATGAGCCGTCGACGACGTTCGAGGACCTTGGCCTGACCGGAGACCTGCTCCGATCGCTCAAGGACGTTGGCTACGAGGCCCCGACCCCGATCCAGATGGCGACGATTCCGGACCTGCTGCATGGCCGTGATGTCATCGCTCAGGCGCAGACTGGCTCCGGCAAGACGGCGGCGTTCGGTCTGCCGATCATCGAATCCATCGACCCCTCGCAGCGAGGCGTGCAGGCTCTGATCCTTTGCCCGACCCGCGAGCTGGCCATCCAAGTCGCCGAGGCCCTGCACAAGTACGGCAAGCACAAGCATGTCGAGACCCTTCCCATCTACGGAGGGCAGGCCTATGAGCGCCAGTTCCGTGGCCTCCAGCGCGGCGTGCAGATTGTTGTCGGCACCCCGGGCCGTGTCATGGACCACATGCGGCGGGGCTCCCTGTCGCTTGAGGCCGCGCGCTTCTTCGTGCTTGACGAAGCCGACGAGATGCTCGACATGGGCTTCATCGACGACGTCGACTGGATCCTCGGCCAGGTCCCGGAGAGCCGCCAGATGGCGCTCTTCTCCGCGACCATGCCGCCGCGGATCGAGCAGCTCGCCCGCAATCACATGAAGGACCCTGCCCGGATCTCGGTCCGGGGCAAGGAAGTCACCGTCCCGACGACCACCCAGAGTGCCTACGAGGTACCGCGGTCGCGCAAGGTCGACGTGCTCAACCGGATCCTTGATGCGGAAGCGCCGACCAGTGCGATGATCTTCTGCCGGACCAAGAACGGTGTGGATGAGCTCGGAGAGTCTCTGCTTGCTCGCGGCTACGCCGTGGAGACGCTCCATGGTGACCTGTCGCAGGCCCAGCGTGATCGCGTCATGAAGCGGTTCCGGTCGGGGACGGCCGAGATCCTGATCGCGACCGACGTCGCGGCCCGTGGTCTCGACATCCCTGAGGTCAGCCACGTCATCAACTTCGACATCCCGGAGAGCACCGAGGCATACGTCCATCGGATTGGCCGGACGGGCCGCGCCGGGCGTGCCGGAGACGCGATCACCCTCGTCTCTCCCCGTGAACTCCGCTGGCTTCGCCAGATCGAGCGGGCGACCAAGGGCAAGATCGATGTTCGTCGCCTGCCCACGCTGGCTGATGTCGCTGATCGTCGCCGCGAGGCGATGAAGAACCTTATCTCCGACACGCTGCGTGATGAGTCTAATTACGAGCCGTACCTTGAAGTCGTTGAGCAGCTTGCTGAAGACAACGACGTGTCGGCGATCGCGGCCGCCCTGCTCAAGCTGTACGCTGACGAGACGGGACGTGGCGCCATCACCGAGAACACCGAGGACGACCTCGCCACCTTCGGTTCCGCCCAGCGCGGCCGTGGTGAGCAGGGCATGACCCGGCTGTTCCTCAACATCGGCCGAGCCCAGGGCATCCGCCCGCAGGACATCGTCGGCGCGATCGCCAACGAGGCCAACATCCCGGGTCGGAGTATTGGGGCCATTGACATCCTCGACACGTCGACCTTCGTCGATGTGCCGACGGCCAGTGTCGAAGCAGTGATGGAGGCAATGACCACCATCCGGATGAAGGGTCGTCCGGTCCAGGCCGAAATCTCCACGGAAGCACCGCGCACCGGTGAGTTCGGTGGTGGTCGAGGCGGTGGCGGTGGCGGTCGTTCGTTCAACGACCGTGGTGACCGTGGTCCCCGCCGTGACCGTGGTGGCTTCGACCGTGGTCCGCGTGACGATCGTGGACCCCGTGGCGGCCAGTTCGGATTCGAGGACCGCGGCCCGCGCACCTTCGAGGATCGTGGTCCCCGCCGTGACGATCGCGCCCCCCGCCGGTTCGAGGACCGCGATGACCGTGGTCCGCGCCGCTTCGAGGATCGTGAGGACCGCGGCCCCCGTCGCGAGGACCGGCCGGTCGACCGCGCCGGTGGCGGGCCACGCCGCTTCGACAACGACCGTGGTCCCCGGGAGGATCGTGGGCCGCGTGAGGACCGAGGGCCGCGCGACGATCGTGCGCCTCGCGAGGATCGTGGGCCGCGTCGCTTCGATGATGCTCCCCGACAGGAGCGCAACTTCGACCGACCGCGCCGCCCGCAGCAGCAGCGCGAGCAGCCATACCGGCCGTTCCACCGGGACGATAACGCCGAGTAGCTCAACCAGCTGGTCAGACCAGGAAGCAACGACCCGGCCGGGCAGTATGCCCGGCCGGGTCGTCGGTTTTTCGGGAGATGGGCGGTGCCAGTGCCCTATGCTGGCGGTGAACGTCAGACACAGCCTGTTCACACTCCCGCGTACCCGGCGTCACAGACGGCGGCGACAATCCTGGTGCTGGCCGGTCCAGCGGAAAGGGCAACGATCAGGACGTGAGGCAGAGTTCGCTCGCCATCCCGATAGCACGACTGTTCCGCGAGGTGACGGACGACTGGAACGGCGACTGGCGGCGGGCTGCTCGCTGGGCGCTGGTCGGGCCGTTCCGCCTGCAGACCGTCTACAACATCGCCTATCTCACCTTCGGCATCCCGCTCGGGATCGTCTACCTCATCGCCTTTGCGTTTCTGCTCGTCGGAGGCCTGGCGCTCAGCGTGGTGCTCATCGGCATCCCGCTGCTCATCCTCGGACTGGTGCTGGCCCGCCGGTTCAACGGGTTCGAGCGACAGCTCGCGTGGCGCTGGGTGGGCGTGGCGATCCCCGCGCCATTGTCCGGCCAGGGGATGCGCCTCCTGCCCCGGATCGGGCGGTTCGTCCGAGACCCGGTAACATGGACCAATCTGCTCTTCCTGGTCCTGCGCCTGCCGCTTGGCGTTGGCGCCGGATTTCTCATCGACTTCATCCTCCAGGGCATCTGGTTCAGGCTGCTCCATCCGGTCGCAGTCCTCGTTGACCCTCGGTTCGGTGAGCCCTCGCCGCTAGAGAACGCCTCCAGGTTCCTCTTCGGGCTGATGCTCATCGTCCCGGCGCTGCATATCTTCAACGGGTTGGCGTTCCTGTATGGCCGGTTCGCCCGGCTGACGCTCGGTCCCAGCGATTCGGTCCTCCAGGTCGAGACGTCGCAGGCCGAAGCCGCCCGGGCCCGGATTTCCGCCGAGAAGGCCGAGCAGAGTCGTCGTGAACTGATGGTCAACGTGTCGCACGAACTCAGGACGCCGGTTGCGAGCATCCGGGGACACGTCGAGTCGCTGCTGATCTCCGCAGAGCGGGCCGAGGAGCGGGACGGGGATGGCGCGTCCGTCGACGCGGCGCAATTCTCGAACTACCTGACGATCATCCATCGAGAGACCGAGCGGCTAGGTGCCCTCGTCGACGATCTCCTCGCGCTGGCCCGGTCGGAAGCAGGCGAACTGAGCCTCGTCCTCCGGCCGATCCAGGTGGCTGATGTCGTCCGGGAGGTTCACGAGACCCTGGCGCCGCTGGCCTGGCGGGACCGAAGCGTGACCGTCATCGCCGATATCCCGGACGGGCTGCCGCTTGCCCTCGCCGACCGGGATCGTCTGGCCCAGGTGCTGCTCAACCTGGTGCGCAATGCGATCACTTACACCCCGGCCGGCGGGATCGTCTCCATGTCGGTCGAGCATGCAGGGCCGGGCGCGGACGGTCAGCCCGGTGTGGCCATCGTTGTCGCAGATACGGGCGCTGGGATCGCCGCCGAGGACCTTGAGCGGATCTTCGACCGGTTCTATCGCGTCGACGCATCCCGGAATCGGTCGTCCGGCGGCTTCGGGCTGGGTCTCTCGATCGTTCACGACCTCGTCACGGCGATGGGTGGGACCATCACCGCCGAGAGCCAGTTGGGCGAGGGAAGCCGCTTCGTGGTCCGCCTCGCCGGGGCCAATCCCATCCTCGCCAAACCCGACAGGCTCACGCCACGGGTCCCTGTCGCTACCCATACCGGAGAACGCACACGATGACTCGGATCCTGGTGGTCGAAGACGACGTCGACATCTGCAATCTCATCCGGACCAACTTGGAAGGGGAGGGGTATTCCGTCCGCCAGGCGTTCGATGGGCCAGCGGCGCTCGTCGCGGTCGCCGAGGAGCGGATCGACCTCGTCATCCTTGACTGGATGCTGCCCGGATTGGACGGACTGACGGTCTGTCGCCGCATCCGTCAGTCGCATCTGATGCCGATCATCATGCTGACGGCCCGGGGTGAGGAGATCGACCGGGTGGTCGGGCTCGAAGTCGGGGCCGATGACTACGTCACCAAGCCGTTCGGGATGCGGGAACTCATGGCGCGGGTCCGCGCCATCCTGCGCCGCGCCGTGACGATGTCCGCTCCGGTGAACGCGCCGGGTGCGGCGCAGGTACGGGCGTCGGCGTCGGACCCTTCCGTCGTCCCGCCCGGCGTGACAGCCTCGGACGGCGGCGCCGCCGTCATCACCCACGGCGAGCTGGTGATCGACCCGTCCGGGCGGACCGTGCTCGTCGAAGGCAAGGCGGTCGATCTCACGCGGCGGGAGTTTGATCTGCTGGCGATGCTCGCCAGCAATCCCGGCCGCGCCTTCAGCCGGGCCTATCTCCTCGAACGCATCTGGGGGGACGAGATCGAAGTCTTCGATCGCACCGTCGACAGCCACGTCGTTCGCCTCCGCAAGAAGCTCGGTCCGGCCGGGCAGCGGATCGCGACCGTCTGGGGCGTCGGCTACCGATTCGCCTCGTGAGCAGCCAGGGACCACGGTTCGATTCGGCGACGGGGCGGTATGTGGCGGAGGGATCGGGTCCGGGGCCAGCTGGTCACGGTCCGCACGACCTTGGCAGCCATCCACCCCGGCGTCGCTCGACACTACTGCGGGATCTCGTGCTTGTCGGGATCCACCTCGTCGTCTACGTCGCGGTCGTGGGCACGCTCCTGGTCACGGTCGTAGGGATTGGTACCTCGTTCGGTCCGTTCTCGAGCCGCCTCGTCGGAGGTGACTTCTGGCCAGTGTTCTGGCCCGCCTTCGTCTGGGGAACATTGATCGCGGCCCAGTTCGGTGCCGCAATCTTCCAACATCGCCGATGGATGGGCGCCGTGCTGGGTGCCATGGCGTCGGTACTGCTGGGCGCTGCCTTCCTGTCGCAGGTGTATCGCTACGAAGTGCTGGGGATCGTGCTGGCGTGCGGTTCGTTCGCGTTGTCGGGGCTGGCCGTGGCGATCAGCGTCGCCATCCGCCCGCCGGGACTCCTTCGTCCCGGAACTAGCACGGTCGCCAGTACGCCCCGATCGGCAGCTGCCGCGCCGGCTCGTCGGCCACGTCTCGTCTCGCTGCCCAACATCGTGCTCGGTGGCGTTGCCCTCCTGATCGTGCTGTCCGCCCTCGGTTCCGCGAGCCTCGAGGCGTTCCAGGTGCGCGGTTCGGGCAACGTTGCCAGCCGGGTCCTCGATGATGCGCGCTTCGACCAGGTCTCGGTCGAGGGGATCGATCAACTGTCCGTCAGACAGGGGGACCGGTCTCGCATTGTGGTCAGCGGGGACTCCAATCTCATTGACTATGTCACGGTCGACATCATCGATGGACTACTTCATGTCGTGTTTGACCCATTGCTCTCGACGCCAGTCAGGACCGACGCGCCGTTGTCCGTCGAGGTGGTCGTACCGGGTTTGACCAGCGTCCGGGTCGGAGATGGAGTGCGGAGCGCGATCGATCTGGCCTCAGTCGGCGCGCTGCGCATCGTCGCTACGGGTGACAGCCAGGTGGCGATTCAGGTTGGCCGCGGCGACGAGGTGGCGATCGTCGGGCGTGACGACTCCAGGATCCTGCTCCGCGGAAGCATGACCAGGGTCATCACCTCGCTGGAGGATGATGCGGCGCTGGACGCGGCGGACGTTGATCCCGGGTCGGCGATGCTGATGGCTAGCGGGTCGAGTGCGATCGAAATTGGTCTGGCTGGCGAACTCGCCTGGCAGCAGAGTGGAATCGCTTCCATCGTTTACGAGTCGGGGGCGATCGTCGATCCCACGTCGCTGGCTGAGCGGCCGGATTTGGTCGCCCTGGCCGACGAAGACGTCATCGCGTCGCAGCGCTGAACCTTCAAGGGAGTCTTGACGCCGACCCTGGCGTGATACGAATGCTCCCGTCTGAAGCGATACCTATACAATTGTGGGAAGAACCGGTCGTTGGGCATGGCAGTGACCATGCGGCTACCCCACCAGCACGGCCGGGCTGGGTGGCTTGCCATCCGGCACGAAACGCTGACCCGGAGCCCGGCTCCGCCCCGAACCCCTAAGCGAACCCCATGCCGACAACCCCCACCGTGGGGAAGAAGCCACCGCCGGGTCGAGCCGAAGTCTCTCGCGGCTGCCCGGAATGAAAGGATGAACGGTTGACAACGGCGGTTGAGAACACGACAGAAACGCTCGCCATCAATGCGCTGCGGATGCTGTCCGTCGACGCGGTCGAGAAGGCAAAGAACGGTCACCCGGGTCTGCCGATGGGTGCGGCCGCGATGGCCTACGTCGTCTGGAACGACTATCTCAAGGACAACCCGAAGGATCCCGCCTGGTTTGACCGGGACCGCTTCGTCCTCTCGGCCGGGCACGGGTCGGCCCTGCTCTATTCGCTGCTCCATGTTTTCGGCTACGACGTCACCATCGACGACCTCAAGGCCTTCCGCGAGATGGGCAGCATCACGCCGGGGCACCCCGAGCGGGGCATCACCCCGGGGGTTGAGCTGACGACGGGCCCGCTCGGGCAGGGCCTGGCCAACGGGGTCGGTCTGGCGCTCGCGGAGCAGTTCCTGGCGGCGAAGTACAACAAGCCAGGCCACGAGATCATCGATCACTACACCTATGGCATCGTCTCCGACGGTGACGTCATGGAAGGCGTCGCGTTCGAGGGAGCGGCGATTGCGGGCCAGCTGGGCCTCGGCAAGCTCATCTACCTCTACGACCAGAACCACATCAGCCTTGCCGGCTCGACCGACTTCACGCTCAGCGAGGATGTCGGCGCCCGGTTCGCGGCGATGGGGTGGCACACGGTCGAGGCCGATGGCCTTGATCCGGACTCGGTCCGGCAGGCGATTGAAGCCTCCCGCGCGGAGACCAGCCGGCCGAGCCTGATCCTGGCCCGGACGATTATCGGCTTCGGCTCGCCGAAGAAGGCCAACACCTACGGCGCCCACGGCTCTCCGCTGGGTCCCGACGAGACCATCGCGACCAAGCAGCATCTTGGCTGGCCCACCGAGCCGGCGTTCTACGTACCGGAGGAGGTCAAGGCCCTGACCGAGGAGCACATTCGCGACGGCGCCGCTGCTCAGCAGGAGTGGCAGGGCCGCTGGGATGCCTACGCTGCCGAGTTTTCTGAACTGGCCAGCGAACTGAAGCTCGCGATCTCCGGCGGCCTGCCGGAGGGCTGGGATAGCGCCCTGCCGAGCTATGAGGCCGGCAAGAAGGTCGCGACCCGCAAGGCATCCGGCGAGACCCTCGACGCCATCGGCCAGAAGGTCGGCTGGATGATCGGCGGCTCGGCCGACCTGAACTCCTCGACCAATACCGTAATCAAGGGCAAGGGTGATTTCGCCCCGGCGGGCTTCGATTCCTCCAAGACGCAGGGTGGAGCCGGTGGTGGCTGGTCCTACGCCGGCCAGAACGTCCACTGGGGCGTTCGCGAGCACGGCATGGCGGCGGCCGTCAACGGCCTCGCAGCCCACGGCGGCACGATCCCCTACGGCTCGACGTTCCTGGTGTTCGCCGATTACCTGCGCCCGTCCGTCCGGCTGGCGGCCCTGTCGCACTACAAGAGCCTGTGGGTCTTCACGCACGACTCCATCGCGGTCGGCGGCGACGGGCCGACACATGAGCCGGTCGAGCAGACCATGTCACTCCGTGCCATCCCGCAGCTGACCGTGTTCCGGCCGGCCGATGGCAATGAAACGGTCGAGGCATGGAAGCTGGCCATTCAGTCCCCGACCACGGCGGCACTCGTCCTGTCCCGGCAGGATCTGCCGGTGCTGGACCGGTCGGGCGCCAAGGGCGATGTTTCGCAGGGTGGCTACATCCTCCGGGACACCGACGGAGAGCCCGACGTCGTCTACGTCGCTACGGGGTCGGAAGTGTCGCTGGCGATCTCCGCCGCTGACCTGCTCGCCGAGCATGGTGTTGCCGCCCGTGTCGTCAGCCTCCCGAGCTGGGAGCTGTTCGAGGCCCAGCCGAAGGAATATCGCACCAGCGTCCTCGGTGCGCCGGGCACGCCTCGCGTGACGGTCGAGGCCGGGACCACCCTGGGCTGGGCGAAGTACGCCGGAGACAACGGCGCCTGTGTGGGTGTCGACACGTTCGGCGCGTCCGGCCCCGGCGAAGAGGTCTTGGCGGCCTACGGATTCACGACTGAGCATGTCGCCGCGGTCGCCCTGTTCGTCCTCGGCAAGGCCGAGCTCGCCCGCCAGGTGGACGAGACGTGGGGCGGTGACGTGACCAGCGGTCCGATCCAGCCGAACGAGGGTCACTCCTAGTCCACGACCACTTCACGCCGGCGGGCTGCTGTGGCTGCCTGCCGGCTCACCCGAGAGGAACGACCAGTGACCAAGATCCAGCAACTCTGGGACGAGCAGAAGCAGAGCCTCTGGCTCGACGACATCAGCCGGACGATGCTCCAGACCGGAGCCCTCCGGAAGCAGATCGAGCAGGATGGGATCCGGGGCGTCACGAGCAACCCGTCCATCTTCGAGAAGGCCATCGCGTCCGGCCACGCCTACGATGACCAGGTCGCCGAGCTGCTTCGCGCTGGCAAGTCGTCGGGTGAGATCTTCGAGGCAGTCGAGGTCGACGATATCCGGGACGCCTGTGATCTGTTCGCCGACCTGTACAAGGCGAGTGGCGGGCAGGACGGGTACGTCTCCATTGAGGTCGCTCCCGAGTTCGCCCGCGACACCGAAGGTACGCTGAACGAGGCTCGCCGGCTGTGGGCCAGCGTCAACCGGCCGAACCTGATGGTCAAGATCCCCGGTACCGCCGAGGGGCTCCCTGCCATCAAGCAGGCGCTGATCGAAGGCATCAGCATCAACGTGACGCTGCTGTTCTCGGTCGAGCGGTACGCAGAGGTAGCCGTAGCGCATGTCGAGGCCCTCGAGGCGCGTCACGCCGCCGGGCAGTCGATCGAGACGCTGGCCTCCGTCGCGTCGTTCTTTGTCTCTCGTGTCGACACGCTGATTGACAAGCTGCTCGACGAGAAGATCGCGACGGGCGACGCGAAGGTTGCCGAGGTCGCAGGCGGGCTGCAGGGCAAGATCGCCGTTGCCAACGCCAAGCTCGCTTACCAGAAGTACCTGGAGATCTTCGAGAGCGAGCGCTTCGCCCCGCTGAAGGCTGCGGGCGGCAATGTCCAGCGTCCGCTCTGGGCTAGCACCGGGACCAAGAACCCGAACTACAGTGATGTCCTCTACGTCGAGTCGCTGATCGGTCCGAACACGGTCAACACCATGCCGGGCAAGACCATCGAGGCGTTCGTCGACCACGGGCGGATCACCCGCTCCGTGGATACCGGCGTGACTGAGGCGCGCGACGCCATCGCGAAGCTGGCCGAGCTGGGCATCGACCTGCAGGCCGCGACGGCTCAGCTGGAGGAAGAGGGGATCGCCACCTTCGCCAAGGCATTCGATTCCCTGATCGCGGGCGTCGAGAGCAAGCGGGCCGAGCTGGCCGGCACCGTCGCTTAGCCGACCGGGAGGACAAGCATGACCGCGACTCAGGACGCGCCCAACACGACCGCGCAGGGCGACCTGGCCTACCTCGGCCTCGTCGGACTCGGCGTCATGGGTGAGAACCTCGCCCTCAACATCGTCCGCAACGGATTCCCGGTCTCGGTCTACAACCGGACGACATCGAAGACCGACGAGTTTCTCGCCATGCACGCGGACAAGCCCAACCTGACCGGGCAGCGTGACATCCCCTCATTCGTCGCCTCGCTCCAGACGCCCCGCCGCATCCTGCTCATGGTCAAGGCCGGAGGTCCGGTCGACGCCGTCATCGCCGAGCTGGAGCCGTACCTCGACCAGGGCGACGTCATCATCGACGGCGGCAACTCGCTGTTCGTCGACAGCGATCGGCGCGCCGCCGAGCTGGAGGCCAAGGGCTTCCGGTTCATCGGCATGGGTGTGTCTGGCGGCGAGGAAGGGGCGCTCTGGGGCCCGTCCCTCATGCCCGGCGGCCCGGCGGAGGGGTATGCCGAGCTCGAGCCGATGCTGACGGCGATCGCCGCCAAGACGGATGCGGGCGCCTGCGTGACCCACATCGGTCCGGGTGGATCCGGTCACTACGTCAAGATGGTCCACAACGGCATTGAGTACGGCGACATGCAGTTGATCGCCGAGACCTACGACATCATGCGCCGGGCGATGGGCCTGACCGCCGCTGAGATGGCCGACATCTACGCCGGCTGGAACGAAGGCAAGCTCGAGAGCTTCCTGATCGAGATCACGGCCAAGGTTTTGGCGAAGGTCGATCCGGATACCGGCAAGCCCCTCGTTGACGTCATCCTCGATGCTGCCGAGCAGAAGGGGACCGGCCGCTGGACCAGCCAGAACGCTCTGGATCTCGGCACGCCGATCCCGACGATCGACGCGGCCGTCATGGCCCGCTCGATGTCGTCGCGCAAGGCCGAGCGCGTCCGCGCCTCCGAACTGCTGCATGGACCGGAGCATGACCGGGACGCGGCGCCGCAGGTGATGGATGCCCACAAGCGTGAGGAACTCCTGAAGACGCTGGAGGATGCCCTCTACGTCGCCAAGGTCTCGTCCTACGCGCAGGGGATGGCGATGCTGAGCGCGGCGTCAACCACCTACAACTGGGGGCTGAACCTGTCCGAGATCGCCCGGATCTGGAAGGGTGGATGCATCATCCGGGCTCAGCTGCTCGACCCGATCCGCAACGCGTTCGCTGATCAGGCCAACCAGCCGGAGAACCTGCTGGTCGCGCCGGGGATCCTGGACAGCGTCAACGACGCCCTCCCGGCTCTTCGACGTGCCGTCGTCAATGCCCGGGCGTACGGCATCCCGTGCCCGGCGCTGAGCGCCGCGCTGGACTACATCGACACCTACCGCACCGCCAACCTTCCCGCCAACCTGGTCCAGGGGCAGCGCGACTACTTCGGTGCTCACACCTACCGGCGGGTCGACCAGGACGGGATCTTCCATACCGAATGGATGGAGCCGACCGGTCCGGCCATCATCGAGAAGACGACTGACGCCTGATCCCGGTGAAGCGGCCGTGCGTTCAGCACGGCCGCTTCACCTTTCGGGTGAGCTGGCAGCCTCGCCTCTGGCCATGTACCTTTTTCACTTCGATATCCGAAACCGATTCGTGCCCGGCGCCGCGTCTGCTCTGACGATCGCGGCCCGCCGGCGCCTCCAATCGTCCGCTCACGCCCAAGGGTAAGCACATGACCAGCATCCAGGCACCCACCCGTGGTCGACCGGACCTCGGCCCGGCGGACGGCGATCAGGGCCGTACGCTGTTCGACGACTCCTCTCCCATCGACAACCCATTGAGGGCAGGCCAGACCGGATCCCGGGTCCCGGATCCGTGCGTGATGGTCATCTTCGGGGTGACCGGCGACCTTACGGCCCGGAAGCTCATGCCGTCCCTCTACGATCTCGCCGTCGGGCATCCCCTCCCGGAGGGGTTTGCAATCGTCGGCGTGGCTCGCCGCGACTGGACCGACGAGAGTTTCCGGGAAGAGATGCGTGCCGCGGTCGTCCGTGGAGCCCGTACTCCCGTCACCGATCAGGCCTGGAAGCAGTTCAGCGAAGGCCTGTTCTACGTCCAGGGTGACTTCGCCACCGAGCAGACCTACACCGACCTGAGCGCCAGGCTCAATGCGATCGACGCCGAGCGCCGGACGCAGGGCAATCGGCTGTTCTACCTCGCGACCTCTCCGAACGCCTTCCCGGATATCGTCCGGAATCTCGGCGAGTCCGGTATCGCCGAACGCCGCGAGATCTACGGTGACGAGGGCGCCAGCTGGAACCGGGTCGTGGTCGAAAAGCCGTTCGGCCACGATGTCGAATCCGCGCGGACCCTGATCCAGGAGATGGCGTCGGTCTTCTCCGAGGAGCAGATCTACCGGATCGACCACTATCTCGGGAAGGAGACGGTCCAGAACGTCATGGCCTTCCGGTTCGCCAACATCCTGTTCGAGCCGATCTTCAGTCGCTCCTACGTCGAGCAGGTCCAGATCACCGCGGCGGAGGCGATCGGCGTCGAAGGACGAGGCGGTTACTACGACGACTCCGGCGCCCTCCGGGACATGGTCCAGAGCCACCTGCTTCAGCTGCTGACCGTCGTCGCGATGGAGCCACCCGCGGTGTTCGACGGCGACGCGGTCCGTGACGAGAAGGTCAAGGTCTTGCGCGCGATCGTCCCGCCACAGGGTTCGACCGTGGAGACGCGGACGGTCCGGGGTCAGTACGGGGCGGGCTTTGCCGGCGGCAAGCCGGTTGACGGCTACATCGGCGAGAAGGGGGTGAAGGAAGGCTCCCAGACCGAGACCTTCGCCGCCCTGAAGCTCGAGATCGACAACTGGCGCTGGGCGGACGTGCCGTTCTACCTTCGGACCGGCAAGCGGATGCCGCGTCGCGTCACCGAGATCGCCATCACATTCAAGAAGGTTCCGCACCTCATGTTCCGGAATCTCGGCGACAGCGCCCCGGACAGCAACGTCATCACCATGCGCATCCAGCCGGATGAGGGAATCGCCCTCCGGTTCGCCGCCAAGGTGCCGGGCCCGAGCAACCGGCTGCGGAACGTCCCGATGGATTTCTACTACGGGTCCACCTTTGGTGAGGCGAGCCCCGATGCATACGAGCGCCTGCTGCTGGACGCGATGCTCGGGGACCCGACCCTGTTCCAGCGTCGCGACGAGGTCGAGACCGCCTGGACGCTGATGCAGCCGATCCTGGACGGGTGGGCCGAGGGCAAGTCGCCGACCCGGACCTATGAATCCGGGACCTGGGGACCGGCCGAAGCGGACCAGATGCTCCGTGATGATGGCTACCAGTGGCGCCGACCGTAGACACCCTACTCAGATCATGGCAGGACGGCGGCGCCCTGGTGCCCGCCGTCCCGTGCCGATTTCCCTTCCCCGGTAACAGGACACAACATGGATCCCGCACACGACATGGAACTGCCGCTGATCGGGTCCGATCACGTGGCTATCGCCGATGCCTGGCAGACCAATTCAGTCGGAGTCGATGAGGTCAACCGTCGCCTCAACGCCCTCTGGCAGCGACTGGAAGTGCCAAAACCCCGGCGTCTCGGCAAGATCGTTGAGCCAAACGACGAGACGGATGTCCCGGGCATGTTCGCCCGCACCAATACCTACAACCTGCTTGTCTGTGCGCGGACTGCGAGTCGTGCTGCCCGCTCGGCCGACATCGTCAGCGGAACGGGATCAAACTTCCCGACACGTGTCGTGGCCCTCTACTCGGACCCGATGCTTGATCGGCGATCCCCGGCGGAATTGCCCGACGGTGGTGGCCTGACCGTTCGGGTTGCATTGCCCCGTGCCGAGACACCCTCCAGGCGCCAGGAACACTTCGAGTCCGTCGCCATCATCGGCGGACCGCGGGCGATCGGGAGCGCGGCGTCGACTGCCTTCCCGCTGTGTGTGCCGGATCTGTCGACCGTCCTCTGGTGGAACGGTGACATCCAGTACGACCTCGGGGTGTTCCGCGATCTCGTGGGTGGCAGCGACCAGGTCGTTTACGACTCGGCGCTGTTCGGCGACGTCTACCGGAGCCTGGCTGAGCTCGAACCGATCGTTGGACAGATCAGTCGGCGCCAGGGGGCGAGTACCGACCTGACGTGGCTTCGCACGGCGATCTGGCGGGGTCTTGTCGCCCAGTTCTTCGATGTTCCGCCTACGCCCGACGCGGTCCACACGATCTCCGACGTGACGATGACGTACGATCCGACGGGCAGCGCCGAAGGGATGCCGTCCGGCCAGTCGGCCGCCCTGCTTCTCCTCGGCTGGCTGTCGTCCCGCCTGGGATGGCGGATAGCGGATCGCCCGACCCGGACCTCGAACGGGCTCCGGTTCGACCTCGAAGCACCGGTGTACCAGCAGGGCGTCGTGGTCCACCTGCGACCCCAGGAGGGCGACGCCACGCCGACTGGTATCCGTCGTGTTGAGATCAGCACTGGCGGTCCGGCCCATGGGCATTACGTTGTCGAACAGGTCGACGCGTTCCATCTCATGACGACATCCGATGTGAAGGGCGGGCCAGGTCTGTCCCGTCATGTCATGATGCTGCCGGTCGGCGATCAGGTCCTGCTGAGAGAAGCATTCAGCGTTGGCGGCCAGGATGTCGTTGCCGAGTCGGCGCTGTCGGCCGTGGCTGGCATCCTGGAGTATCAGCACGCGAATCAGCGAGTCGGATCAACCATGGAGGGGCGACGGTGAGCGACGCGCAGACAGGACCTCAGGCGACGATCGACTACGGGGAGCGCGGGATAGTACGCGTTTACCCGGACGGCGAGGCGCTTGCCCGTGCCGCGGCGGACGTGTTCGCTGAATCCGCTGCCAACGCGCGTGGTCATGCGTTCATCGCGCTCTCGGGTGGCTCGACACCGAAGCGCATGGGCCAGTTGCTGGCCGAACCACCGTACCGGGACACCATCGACTGGCGAAACATCGAGTTCTTCTGGGGTGACGAGCGCTACGTGCCAGAGGAAAGTCCTGAAAGCAACGCGGGCGAGGCCCGGCGGATTCTGCTTGACAAGGTCGATGCCGACCCGGCCCGCATCAACCCGTTCCCGACAACGGTTGGAGACGTGGGACTGGCGGCCGAGATGTACGCCACTCAGATCAGGACCGTATTCGGCGAGACGGACGGCATGCCCAGCTTCGATCTGGTGTTTCTGGGGATGGGCGATGACGGGCACACGCTATCGCTGTTCCCCGGCACCTCAGCGCTCGCTGAAACCGAGCGGCTCGTCGTGGCGAACCCGGTCGAGAAGCTCGATACCGTCAGACTGACCATGACCGCTCCGCTGGTCAATGCCGCCCGGCGTGTCGTCTTCCTCGTCGGCGGGGCTGGCAAGGCGGAACGGCTAGCCGAGGTCCTTGACGGTCCGATCGAGACCGATCGGCTGCCCGCTCAGCTGATCCGGCCCAAGGGTGGAGAGCTGATCTGGCTGGTCGACGCCGCGGCTGCGGCGAGGCTGACGCGCGACGGCGAGTCGTCCGGTGACTGACCGTCCCGTTGCGCCCGGTCGGATGGCCCCCGAGGATCCTGCCTTGCTGGCGCTGGCCAGGGCCGCAGCCGACGAAGTCCACGACGGGATGCTCGTCGGTCTCGGTTCGGGTTCGACGGCGGAAGCACTGGTGCGCGAGCTGGGGCGACGGGCCGGAGAGGGACTCCGGATCACCGGCGTTCCGACCAGCCATCGGACGGCGGAGCTCGCTGCGTCCTTCGATATCCCGCTCCGGACACTCGACGACGTGGTGGAAACCGGAGAACGGATCACTGTCGGGCTTGATGGCGCCGACGAGATCGACCCGCACCTGCACGCGACCAAGGGCCGCGGCGGAGCGTTGCTGTTCGAGAAGCTGGTCGCGCTGGCCTGCCAGCGATACGTTCTGATCGCGGGCGAGGCCAAGCTGGTCAGCCGGTTGGGGAGCCGGATGCCGGTCCCGGTCGAGGTTGTGGCACTGGGTTGGGCGGCGACGGCCCGTCGACTTGACGCGCTGGGGCTCGCCCCGGTGTTGCGGTCGGGAAAGAACGGGTCAGCGTACCGGACCGACAGCAACAATCTCATTCTCGATTGCCACGCCGGTGGTCTCGCTAACCCGGCCGCCACGGCCAGGGAAGTCAAGGCTACGACTGGCGTGGTGGAACATGGGTTGTTCCTCGGCATCGCACATGCGGCATACATCGTCGACGCCGACCGCGTCGTGCGCGAGATTCGTCCCCCTGCAACCGGGGAGCGGAACTAGACGCATCCTGGCCGACCAGCCGGTCGATCCCGCCGGCCCTATCGCGGGCATTCGTCGTCGTCCACGGAGAGCATGTGAATACTGGGTCAGCGTTTCGTCTCGGCGCGTTCCGGGGAATCCCGATCTTCCTGCACTGGAGCCTGGCGATCATCTTCCTGCTCCTGACCTGGTCGATCGCGTCCGGGTTCTCGCCGGATGCGTTCCCGGAGCTCAACCCGGGGACCCAATGGCTGATCGGGGCAGTCACCGCGGCGCTGTTCATCCTCTCCGTCCTCGCCCATGAGCTGGGACACGCCTTGGTCGCCCAGCGCCTGGGTGTCGAGGTCCGGCGGATCACCCTGCTCGTGTTCGGCGGTGTCGCCGAGCTGGCGCAGGATACCGACAACGCTCGCGCGGAGTTGCGCATCGCGGCGGCAGGCCCGATCGTCAGCTTCGTCCTCTCCTTCATCTTCTTCGTCGCCGGCCTGATCGCCGCGGCGGCGGATCTGTCGGTCGTCCAGGCGCCGCTGCTCTATCTGGGCGTCGTCAATCTGCTGCTCGCCGTCTTCAATCTCATTCCGGGCTTTCCGCTCGATGGCGGCCGGATCCTGCGGGCGATCGTCTGGCAGCGGACCGGAAGCAAGGAGCGAGCTGACCTCCGCGCCGCCCAGAGCGGGCAACTCGTCGGCTTCGGCTTCTTCGGCGTCGCCATCTTCCTGATCCTGACCGGGCAGTTCCTCAGCGGTGTCTGGTTGCTCGCGATCGGCTGGTTCATCCAGAACAGTGCCGGGATTACCGGGGCGCAATCGGGCATGAATAGCCTGCTCGGCGGCGTGACGGCCCAGCAGGCGATGGACGATCACATCAGGATGGTGATGAGCCGGCACATGCTCCGGCAGATCGTCGACGAACGCGTCCTCGGGATGGGGGAGCGCTTCTTCGTCGTTACCGACGGCCAGTCGCCGATTGGCGTCCTCAGTCTGTCCGACATCGTCAAGATCCCGCGCGAGCGGTGGGACTGGGTCCCGGCAGGGCAGGTCATGGTCCCGTGGTCGCGCGTCCACACCATCGACCGGACCACGCCGATCCTTGACGCGCTCCAACGGATGGCCGAGACGGGCGTGTCTCAGTTGCCTGTGGTGGGTGCTGATGGCCGGCCGGTCGGTGTGCTCTCGCGGGAGATGATCGTCGAGAACATGCGGCTACGGTCGCAACTGCGGACGGGGATCGAACGCTCGGCGCAGGTCCGGCAGCGGACAGTCGGCGGCCGGTAACGTCGCAAGGACCGCCATCACCCAACGCCTTGTGCGAGTCAGATCAGGTGCTGGGTCTCATTCGGTCCCGCCGGGCTGTTCCGACGCATTTGAGAGCACGTCCCGGTAGAGCATCATGCCTTTGACGAACCCGTCGCGTTCGGCGGGGGAGAGCTGCTCGAAGACGGCCGCGATATGCGAGATGCGGATGCGCCGGACGTGTGCGGCGATTTCCCGGGCCTCGTCGGTGAGGTCGAGGATGACCTGGCGACGATCAATGCGGCTATGCTCACGGCTGATGTAGCCGAGGTCGACGAGCTTGTCGATGCTCTCGCTTGCCGCTCCCATGGAGATGTTCAGGGCAGACGCGACCGTCCCGACCGAGCATGGCGCGTTGTGCAACAGCACCGTCAGGAGCCGGACCTGACCCGACGTGACGCCCTTGAAGTATTGCTGCTTGAGGAGTCGCCGCTGGTACGCCTGCCAGAGATCCGGAAGGGCGTGGAGCGCCAGCTCGATCCGCTTGCCGTCCTCCGGCGGCAGATTGAATTCAGACATGTCGGTGTCGGGGTCAATGGTCTGGAAATCGTACGCCATGGGAATGTGCCTCGGGTCATGGGGGGCTGACCACTTAAACAGTATTGCTCCGAATGGTACAGGATTTCCGAAATATAACCAGTTACATGCCCATGACAGGTGATGGTTCGCGTGCCGTAATAACCAGGTTGCTTCACTGCGGCCGGGCGTTCACCAGGAACGGGGGCGGCCGCCGCGAAGCAATACGACCCGGTCGTTGCCCTCGACTGATCAGGACGGGAGAAGATCCTGCGCCTTGAGCAGTTCCGCGTTGAGGATGCTCGCACCAGCCGCTCCGCGGATCGTGTTGTGTCCCAGGACCACGAACTTGACCCCCATCAGCGGACATGGTCGGATCCGACCGACGACGGACGCCATCCCGCGCTCGGTCTCGCGGTCGAGCAGGGGCTGCGGCCGGTTGACCTCGTTGCGGACGACGATCGGCCGCCTGGGTGCCGAAGGCAGCTCGAGCAGTTGCGGCGCCGCCTGGAAGCGGGTCATGGCGTCGGCGACATCTGATGGCGATGCATCCATCCGCAGGCGGATGTTGACGCTCTCGGTATGCCCGTCCCGGACGGCCACGCGGGTGCAGGTCGTACTCAGCCGGAAGTCGGCATCATGGAACGCGCCATCTCGCCACTGCCCCAGCATCTTGAGAGGCTCTGTCTCCAGCTTCTCTTCCTCGTTACCGATATACGGGACCACGTTGTCCACGATATCCATCGACGGGACGCCCGGGTAGCCCGCGCCGGAGATGGCCTGGAGCGTCGTGACCATGACCGAATCGATACCGAACGCGGCATGCAGGGGCTTGAGGGCAAGCGTCAGGTGGATCGCCGAGCAGTTGGCGTTGGCGACGATAAAACCGGACCAGTCACGTCTCGCCTGCTGGATGGGGATTGCCGCAACATGTTCCGGGTTGACCTCCGCAATCATCAAAGGAACGTCGGGGTCCGCCCGGTGGGTGCTGGTGTTGGTCAGGACCGCGCGTCCTTCGCGAGCCATCCGCTGCTCGATTTCACCGGCGGTCTCGCCAGGCAGGGCGGAGAACACGACGGGACTGTCGAGCTGGTCGTCGTAGCCCCGGACGGTCAAGTCGCGGACGCTCTCCGGCATCTCGGCGTCGACGCGCCAGGTAGCTGCCTCCCGAAACGGCCGTCCGGCACTGCGCTCGGAGGCGACGAGTTCGGCCGGGCGGAACCAGGGGTGCCGCTCGAGCAACTGGATGAACCGCTGGCCGACATTGCCGGTCGCGCCGAGAACCGCGCAGGGAATTCGCTGATCCGTCATGTGAGATCGCTCCTTGGGTGCCGGTGAGTCCCGGTCAAATGGTCAGGTGTCGAGAAAGCCAACGGTCAGCCGACCCGAATCGGCTCGTCGAGCAGCGAAGCTCGCCGCCGCCGCCGGGCCGGCGGGGTAGTCGGCAGCGACGATTCGACCAGCTCACGGTGCAGGGTCAGCGTCGCCTGCTGGGCGAGCGGTTCGGGTACGGCCGCAACCAGCGCCACGTTGGCGTCCTGCTGGTTCATTGCAAGGACCGGGATGCCCTCCCGCTCCAGCGTCTTGAGCATGCGGCTGACGGTCGCGGGATGACCGGCCGCTCCGGCGCCGACCACGGCGATGAGCGCGACGTTGTCGGTGCAGTTCACCTCCGCCTCGAACTCCTCGACCACGGACTGGATCCGGGCCTTGAGCCGCTCACAGCCGCCCGTGACCTCGTCGACGAGGTACGTCATCCGCCGACGTGACGACGCCTGGGCGGCGAAGGCCACCTCGGCCCCGTCGGCGTGGAGCGTCCCGAAGACTCCGGCCGCCGCTCCGGCCAGGTCCTCGATCTCCTGCACGTCAATGGTCAGCAGGAGCAATCCACTCAACGCCGTGACCGCCTTGATGCCACCGCCGAGTGGCTCCCTCGTGACGACCGTGCCGGGTTCGGTGGCCGCGTATGTCGAGAGGATCCGCACCGGGATGTCGCGGGCGACGGCCGGACGGATCGTGCGGGGATGCAGGACCTTGGCGCCGAAGTGGGCCAACTCCTGCGCCTCGTCGTAGCTGATCTGGGGCACGACGCGGGCGCCGGCGACCTTGCGGGGGTCGGCGCTCAACACCCCGGGGACATCCGTCCAGATCTGAACCTCGTCGGCGTCGAGGGCCGCACCGAGGATCGTGGCGCTGTAATCGGAGCCTCCTCGTCCGAGCGTCGTAGTCGAGCCGTCGGGCGCATGGCCGATGAACCCGGTGACGACGACCGTCTTGCCCTCCGCACAGAGCGGGCGGATCAGCGCCTGGGCGTTGGCGCGAGTGCGGGCACGATCCAGACGGGCGCTGCCGAAGCGGTCGTCGGTCCCGACGACCGTGTCGGCGAAGACGTGGGCGGCGGCAGTTCCCCGGTCACGGAGCGTGGCGGCCATCAGCACGCTCATTGACTTCTCGCCGAACGACACCACCCGGTCGGAATGCCGGCTGGACAGCTCGCCAGCGGCGGCGACTTCGGCAAGCACGGCGTCCAACTGGCCGTGCAGGGTGTCGATCGAGGTCCGGGCGGCGGACTGCTCCCGCGGATTGGACAGGCCATCGATGATCTCGGCGTGGATGGCATGGATGCGCTCAACAGCCCGGTTCATGGTTCGGGCTGAGCCGTCGCCCGCTCCCCGTGCCGCTTCCAGCAGGAGATTGGTGACACCCGACGCCGCGGAAACGACCACGACACGGGGCGAAGGCTGGGCCGCCGCAATCCGGGCCGATTCCCGGACCCGTTCCGCATTCTGCACCGACGTGCCGCCGAACTTCAGGACAATCATCGTGGTCAATCCCCTGTTGCGGGTGCATCCCGCTCACCCGCCGGGCCGCCGGATGGCTGCGCGCGGGCAAACGAAGAGGCGGGGGGCTGTGTGCCTCCCGCCTGCTCACCGTGCCGTCAGTTGGTCTGCGTTTCCCGCTACCCCCTGAACACCACGACAGCAGGCCGGGTAATCCCGGTGCCGCCAGTGGTAATCATGATGGTCATGGTGATCGCCATCGAGGCGCGCTGGTCCGGCGACATCCCGCGCGAGGGCGAGTTGAACAATCGCGTTCCGTAGCAGCGGTCTCCGACGTTGGCGCTCATGCTCGCATCATAGCCGTCGGGGTTCGGGTTGGCAACCGGATGGTGGTCAACCCGTACCTCGACGGTTGTCCACCCGAGACCCCGGAATCATCCCTTGGTTGCGCCCTCGGTCAGGCCACGGATGAAGTACCGCTGCAGGAAGACAAAGACGATCATGACCGGGATGAGGGTGATGACCGCGCCAGCGGCCATGATCTGGTACAGCGTCTGGTACTGCTTGGAGTACTGGATCAGCGCGATGGTCAGGGTCTGGAAGTCGGGGAGGGGGGCCAGATAGACCAGCGGGATCAGATACGCGTTCCAGATGCCCATGAACGTCAGGAGTGTGACGGTTGCCAGGGCGGGTCGGATCAACGGGAAGGCGATCCGCCAGTAGGCGCCGAAGTAGCTCTCGCCGTCGAGCTCCGCGCTGTCGAACAGGTCGCGCGGGATGGTGTTGAAATGACCAAGCAGCAGGTAGATGTTGAAGACCTGCGCCCCGGCCGTCATGACGAGGATCACCGCGATCAATGCCTTCCAGTCACCGATCAGATGAAGCGACCGGTTGACGTAGAAGGTCGGGATAACAAGCATCTCGCCCGGGATGAGCAGCGTCGTGACCAGTGCGAACATGATGGCGCGGCGCCCGGGAAAATCGGTCCGGGAGACGGCGTAGGCGGTCATCGACGTCGTCAGGATGGTGATCACCATGCAGGCGGCGGTGATCAGTACCGTGTTGACCGCCGCGCGCGGGATGTTGGCGGCCACCCAGAAGTCGGCATAGTTCTGCCACTGCGGCTCGGAGACCCACAGCGACGTCCCGGCCTCGTACACGCCGCGCGCCGTGCGGAGCGAGGTCGCCACCATCCAGAGGAACGGGTAGAGGCAGAGGACCATGTAAAGGCCGAGGAGGACGTACCGGACGCCCAGCCAGCCACCACCCAGGACGGTCCGGCCGATGGAATTGCCGGTCGCCGGGACCGTGACGTCCAGCGCAGCGACCGGACGGTCGCCGGAGTCGATCGTCGTCGCCATCCCGCTACCTCCGGTCCTGCAGGCGGTTGACCCACTGCTGGACGATGATGAACGCGAAGATGATCACGCCCAGGCCGATGGCGATGGATGAGCCGTAGCCGACCTCCGGCCGGACCGACGTGCCGCCTACTCCACCGCCGCCGAAGCTGGTGTAGCGGAACATGTACAGCACCATCGTGGTGGTACTGAATGCTGGTCCGCCGCCCGTCATCACGGCGAAGTAGTCGAAGACCTTGAGCGAGCCCGCCAGACTGAGCGTGACGATGATCGCCGTCAACGGGCGGATCGTCGGAACGGTGATGTTCCGGAAGCGCTGCCAGGCGCCAGCGCCATCGACCATCGCCGCGTCGTAGAGGTCCCGCGGGACGGTTTGCAGCGCCGCGAGGAAGAACACCATGTTGATCCCGAGGTCGTGCCAGATCGCGACGCTCGTCACCGCCCAGAAGGCCGTCTCGCGCTCGCCGAGGAACGCGACCGGTCGGTCCATCCAGCCCAGCTGCTGGACCAGGATGGTGTTGACCGGACCCTGCACAGCGAAGAAGAACACGAACGCCAGCGACACCACCGCGATGCTGGAGACGACGGGAAGGAAGGCGATGGTCCGGAAGCCAACCACCCAGCGGATGCCCGAGCTGAGAACCAGCGCGATCAGCAGGGCCAGCGGCAGCTCGACGATGATCTTGATCAGGGCATAGATGATGGTATTTCGCACCGCCTGCCACCAGAAGCTGTCGGTCAACAGGCGCTCGTAATTATCCCATCCAACCTGCCTGGCCGAGCCGAGGCTCTGGATTCCGTCCCAGCTCAGGGTGGATGTGTAGATCACGAACCCGATTGGGAAGACCATGAAGACGAGGAACAGGATGATGGTCGGCGCGCACATGACGTAGGCCGGAATGGAGCGCCGGAAGGGGCCGGGGCGCCGGGGGATCTCCGACGGCACCCCGGCGATGACGGACGGCACCGCAGTGGGAACGGGCTGGACCATGGGCGTCCTCTTTATGCGTACCCGTCGGGAGGACCGGCGCTGGTGTCATTCGCGACGGCGCCATGGCGACGCGACGAAATGTCGCCGTGCCGCCATGGTCGCGTCAGGTTGAGCCGGGAGGATCGGTATGGTCCCGGTCAGGCGGCCGGCGTCGCTCCGGGCGTCGCGTCGCCGCCGCCCGGCTGCCAGGTCAGCGGGTCGAAGTCGGGAACGATGTAGTCCTCTGCCACGATGGCGCCGGATGCGATCTCGGCGTCCAGCGAGGCGTTGTACTGATCGGTGATCTGCTGGAGACCGGTCGCCATGTCGAGATCGCCCGCGAAGATCTGGCTCAGGACGGTCTGGTAGTCCGGCGTCTGTGTGGGCAGCTCCGGCTCCGGTGGCAGGATGACGTCGTTGGCCGTCGGCGCGAGCTTCGGCACGCCCCGGACATCGGACTGACCCGTGTTGGCCGCCGCGACGCCCATCACGCCCATGCCCCGGGTGTACATCTCGGTCATGATCGGGACGGAGTAGAAGTACCGCATCACTTGCCAGGCGGCTTCCTTGTTCTGGCTGGCGGCGGAGACGGTGTAGCGATCGCCGATGCCCTGGACGAAGCGCCCGGCCGGCCCACTGTCCGGGAAGGGCAGCTCGGCCGTCTCCCAATCCTCGGTGGACTGGAACTGGTCGTTGAATACGCCGGGGTTCCAGGAGCCGCCGATTATCATGCCGGCCGTGCCGAACGAGAACTGCTGGCGGGCGTCGTCATCCGTGAGCGTCGTGGTGCCGGGCGTTATGCTCCCGTCGCTCTTCATGTCGAGCAACAGCTGCATGGCCTGCTGGATCCCGGGCTGGTTGAAGTTGTAGCGCCCGGTTGCGAAGTCGAAGTAGTAGGACCCTGCGCCCATGGCCGGAACGGTGCAGTTCATCCACCAGACCCACGGGAACTTGTCCCCGAAGATCAGGCCGTACGTCCCCGGCACGTTCTCGGTGATCTGCTGGGCGAACTGGCGGAACTCGGAGTAAGTGGCGGGAGGGTGGTTCGGGTCCAGTCCCGCCTCCTCGAAGATCCGCCGGTTGTAATAGAGCCGCATGGTCTGGGCATACATCGGCAGCCCGTAGGACTGGCCCCCGTAGATGCCCCGATTCGGGACGAACGCTCCCGGCAGGAACGACGAGGCGATGTCCGGGTTCTCGGCCAGCCAGGCGTCGGCTGGCTCGGCCCAGCCGTTGGCAACCTCGATCCGGGCCTGGTTCATGTTGTAGATGTCGGGCGGGGTGCCCGACTGAAACGCCAACAGGAGCTGGTCGGCGTACTCGTCGGCGAAGATGTTCATCTGAACCTGAATGCGCCGTCCGTCTGGCAGCAGCGACGCGTCGCTCTCGGAGAACTGGGCGAACAGCTCCTCCTTGGCGACCCGGTCATGGCGCTGGTTGGACATCCATGTCACGGTGACGGTGTCCTGAGCGAGGGCCGATCGTGTGGAGGGCGCGGAGCCAGCGAGCGCGGCGGCTCCGGCAACCGCAGCGGCTCCCTTCACGATTGACCGGCGCGAGACCCGGGACGAGAGAACGTCGTTGCTCCCCATCTCTTCCTGCTCCTGCAACTTTGCAGCTACACCAGACGGCGAGTCACCCACGCAACGGTGCGAGGGTCGAAAGTATGCCGATGGCGGTTCGCTAGTTGTACCGATTCACTTTGTTCGTTGTCAATAGGTGCCGACGAAAGGCCACATGCGTGGTGCGCATCGGTGCTGTTCATCATTTCGGTGCGTCGCGAATGCTCCTATCGCGCAGGGTGCCCCACGAGTTGCTGGACGCTGAAAACGTGAGGACGCCAGCGGCAGGAATCCGCTGGCGTCCTCTCCTGTCTGGGGTGGCCGCTCGACCGGAGCTAGCGAGCCAGCGGAAGCTCGACGGTGGTGCCCGTCTCGACCGACTTGTAAGCCGCCTGGATGACCTCCAGGACGCGCCGGCCGTCATAGTGATCCTGGATCGGCTTGCGCTTGGTCTCGATCGCGTCGACGAAGTGGGCGATCTCATCGTCGAACGTCGCGTCGCCAGCGTAGTTCTTGGCGGTCACGCTGGACGGCTGATCGAACCCGCGCGGCTTAATGTGCGCGGTGACCCGGTCGCCGTAGATCTCGCCCTGGGAGCCGACGAAGTGGAACTTCGCGTCGCCCTCAGGGAAGATGAATCCCTCGCCGGTGAAGATCTGACCGATCGAGCCGTCCTCGAACTCGACCAGAACGAGCGCGGTGTCCTCGCCGTCCATCTGGGCGACGAAGGTGTTCATCATGGCCGTGACCTTCTTCGGCTCGCTGCGAGCGAGCGCGAGCAGGATGTAGGTCGGGTGGTAGCCCTTGTCGATCAGGACGCCGCCGCCCATCGTCTCCTTGCTGGCGCGCCAGCCAACCATGTTGGTGCCCTGCGGCTCGCGGCCCGGCACGGACGACCGGTTGTACCCACCCGGGAACTCGTGCGAGCGGATCAGGAACGGCTTGCCCGCGACACCCTGCTCGATCGCTCGGCGACCGGCGATGAGGGCCGGGTGGAACAGCTCGTTGTGGCCGGACATGTAGGTGATGCCGGCCTTGTCGACGGCTTCGACGATCTGGTCCGCCTCGGCCAGCGAGATGCACATCGGCTTCTCGCAGATGACGTGCTTGCCATTGGCCACCGCGGCAAGGATCGCCTTGGCGTGGAGGTGGTGCGGCAGGCAGATATCGACGGCGTCGATCGGTGCCTCGGCGATGAGCTTCTCGAAATCGGTGTAGACGACCGGCTTCTGGCCGTTGTGCTCGAGGGTGTCGGCGATCTTTTGCGCCGGCTCCTCGAAGATGTCCGAGATCGCGGTGACCTGGGCCGTGCCGGCCAGCTGCTGCTTGTGCCAGGCAGGAGCGTGCCGGGCACGCACGATTCCGCCGGCCCCGATGATCCCAACGCGCAACATAGGGTGTCGTCCTCCCGCGTTCTCCGCGGATTCTGAGTCGAGCGGTCGTCCGCTCGCGCCGCCGGATAGTGTCGCACGGCCCGGAACCGATTTCCCGGTGACTTCACCGGGAGCCAGTCCGGGTAGCCAGCTGGATCAGGCGGCGGCGAACCGCAGGACAAGGTCCCGGAGGAACCGGGTCGCGTAGCGCAGGTCGTCGACGTGGATCCGCTCATCGTGGCCGTGGACGAGGGGAACGTATTCCGCGTTCCGGACGCCGGGCTCAAACGGCATGAACCCGTAGACCTTGACGCCCGGGATGTTCCGGGCGTCCGTCCCGCCGGAGACGAGGTAGGGGACGACGACCGAGCCCGGGTCCATCGCCTCGATCGTCGCCGAGATGGCTTCGAAGAATGGGGACGCCGGATCGGCCAGGATGCCGCTCTCGCGGGAGAGCAGTTGCACCTCGACGCCATCGCCGACGACGTCCTGGACCCGCTGGCGCCACTCCTCCGGGTCGGTTCCCGGCAAGATTCGCCCATCGACATCGAGGACGATCTCGGACGGAATGACATTGATGCGATGCCCACCATGGACTAGGGTCGGGACGGCCGTGTCGCGGGTCGTAGCCCGGAGCATCGCCATCGTCTCGGCGTCGAAGGGCAGGCCGAGTGCGGCGATGTCGTCCCACGACAGCTCGCCGTCCGGCGCGTCCAGCACCCGCTCGATCATCGCCGACGCGTCAGCTCCCAGCGCCGGAGCCATCGCCTGGAGCATCTGCCGGACGGGCTCGGTCAGCCGCGTCGGGGCTGTCCATGCGGTCAGCCGGGACAGCGCCTCGCCGAGCCGGCGCATCGCCGTGTCATCGAGCGGGATCGATGCGTGGCCGGGGGCACCACGGGCGATGATGCGGAGCCGGCTGGCTCCCTTCTCGCCGGTCTGGCAGAGGTAGAAATTCCGGCCGGCCACCCGGATGGCCGTTCCGCCGCCTTCGTTGATCGCGTACTCGGCGTCGAGTAGCTCGGGCCGGTTTTGCCAGAGCCACGCCGCGCCATGCTCGCCGCCGGCTTCCTCATCTGCGAAGAACGCGAGGATGAGGTCGCGGTCCAGCGCGGTCCCCGACCCGGCGAGTTCGAGCGCGACGGCCAGTTCGGCCGCGACCAGGCTCTTGATGTCCAGCGCCCCTCGACCCGAGACATATCCGTCGACCAGTTCCCCGCCGAACGGGTCGCGGGTCCACTTGTCGCGCTCCACCGAGACGACATCGAGGTGGGCGGTAAGCATGATCGGCCGACCGGTCGGCTTGGCGCTCCGGTAGCGGGCTACGAGGCTCCCGCGACCAGGTACCCCCTCCACGATTTCCGTCTCGAACCCGGCTTCGCGGGTGAGGCTGGCGATGTACTCCCCGGCGGCCGACTCGTTGCCCGGTGGATTCGACGTGTCAATGCGGATCAGGTCCTGCAGGATGGAGGTCGCGCGGTCGGCGATGGTCTGTTCGGTCACGGGTAAGTGGCTCTCAACGGTCATGGAAGCTCCTCGGTCGTCCTGGTAGATGCGTCACGGGCAGCGTCGCATGGTCCGCGCCGGTCCGCACCCCCTGAGGAGTTCACGTCCCGGTCAGATTCGCCCGATGGGTCGCCGGGAATGCTGGACATCGATCTTAGCCCCGAGCGGAGCAGCGGTGGGATGGCCAAAAGCATCCCGATCGACCCGACGATGAGCGTTTCGCCCAGGCCGATCAGCCCGCCAAGTACCCCACCCAGCAGACTGCCCCCGACGATCGCGATTCCCTCCGCCATCCGGGCGGTGGCCGAGACGCGGCCAAGTAGATGATCGGGCGTCAATGACTGACGCAGGGTCCGCGCACCGATGTTGAAGATCGCCAGCGAACCGTACTGGAGCAGTTCGGCGGCGGCGAGCAACGGGATCGCGACGGGAGGGACGACGATGGCCATGGGAATCATCAGTCCCGCCAGACCACAGAACGCCATCGACCAGACCATGGTCATACCAAAGCCCAGCCGTCGACGAACGTGATCGCTGACGATGGCACCCAGGACAGCGCCTACCCCTCCAAGGGACAGGATCACGCCGATGGCCAGTCCGGACAGGCCGAGGTCCCGCGACATGAACAGCAGATAGACCGCGAGAAAGACGAAACCGAACACCTCCAGGCCCAGCGAGGCCAGCAGGGTCGAGCCGAGCACCCTGACGCGTCGGTAGAACCCGAGCCCCTCAAGGACGTCCGAGGCCGCTGTCGACAACCGGTGCTGGAACGACGCGGCTGATTTTGGGGATGGCCGGGTTGCCGTCTCGCTGGACGTCATATCCCGTGGCAACCCACGAAGGATGACGGCCGAAACCACGAAGGTCATGGCGTTGACGACGACGGCGAGCGGAGCGGGAATGACGCCGATGAGCGTGCCGGCCAGCGCCGGCCCGCTCGCCTGGGCGGTGGCATGACTCGCCTCCAGCCGGCCGTTCGCATCGGCGAGGTCACTCCGCGGGACGACGCCAGGAAGGATGGCCGCCTGCGCGACCTGGAAGAGCAGGCCGCAACTGCCTACCCCGAAAGCGATGGTGATCAGCCACGCCATGCCGAGCTGGTCCACGAGATACAGGATGGGGACGAGCAAGAGGAGGCCCGCCCGGACGTAGTCAGACGCGAGCATCAACGTTCGGCGTGACACCCGGTCCACGACGATCCCCGCGATCAGGCCGAGGACGATGTACGGCACCCATGACGTCGCCGTCAGGACGCCCATCGCGAGCGGTGAGGCGTCGAGGATGGTGATGGCCGTCAGCGGCAGGGCCAGGGCGGAGACATGGCCACCAAGGTCGGCGACGGTGGACGCAGCCCACAGGTGGCGGAAAGGCCGGCCCGATGCGGCGCCGGATGACCACGAGCTGTGGACGGATCGACGGAGACGGGTGCTGCCGCCACGGGCAGGGCGGGGGAAAGAGACGCGGATGGAAGGCATGACAACGGATCCCCGGTACGAGGATCAGGGTAGACGCCGGTACGACCGGTGAGCAGCAGGTCGTCAGCGAAACGGCGTGGCCCTGATCGGCTGTCCTGTCGGGCAATGCTCAGGACAGCCGGGGGCGGCCATGTTGATGATGGCGGTCGCGTCCGCAGCTGTGCGGGACGCGGGGGATCGGCAGATCACGTCAGACCTCGTCGCGCAAGTGACCAACGGGTGACACGACGGTCACCGTAGCACCGGGTTCACATGGTGTCTATCCGTTCCCCGGCGTGCCGGCGGCCGGACTCCTTCCTCGTCGTCCGGCGGGGTACACTTCCGCCGCCGCCGGGGTGGCGAAATTGGCAGACGCGCCAGACTTAGGATCTGGTGGCCGTAAGGCTGTAGGGGTTCGAGTCCCCTCCCCGGCACCACTTGAAGAAAAACCGGTGAAATGATGAAAATTTCACTCCTCGGCGGTCGGCCATTGTTGCATTCCTGTCACATCGATCCATCAACCCACCTCTTTCGACCGGCCAACATGGCTATCAAGCTAGTCGGCAACACCGCGCTGCATATCCTTCGTCACATAGGAGTAGCAGTCCAGCGTCATCGAGATTGACGAGAGTCCGAGACGCTCCTGTACGATCCTGAGATGAACCCCGAGGCCCAGCAGCATCGTGGCACTGGTATGACAGAGAAACTGGTATGACAGAGAACGTGAAAGCAGATCCGCGGCACGCCGGCGTCTTTGACCAGCTTGTCGAATTGCCTCGCCAGCAGGTCGACGTGGAGTGCCGGGCCGGTCTCTCAGGTGAGAACGAAGTCCTCATCAAACCACACAGGCCCGATGGCGAGTCATAGTTCCATCTGCGTCACCCGATGTCGTCGAAGGGCATCGATCGCAACTTTCGGCAGCGCGATAGATCCTCGTCTTGCACCGGACTTTTACCTTCCGGACGGCCAGTGTCCCGGTCGGAGATCAATGTCCCGCCACTTGAGACCGAGTAGCTCCCCACGTCGCATCCCGGTCATCAAGGCCAGAACCCACCCGGACTTGCTGCTCGCCCCCCTAATGAGCCTCTACCTACTGAACAGTCGTCGTGCCAGCACACGGAGTGGATCATCCCTGACAGGTACCAGGACACCGCATGGGTTCCCCGCGTGAGGTGCAACGCGACGAACGAGCACGCCGCATAGCCGACACGAGAGACCCGGAGCGAACAATCCGCTCCGGGTCTCTCGTGTCGCCGCATAGGGACGATCAGGGACAGTAGTGAGGATTTTGGCGGGACTGGTCGGCCTCCCTGTTGGATGGAAGGGGAACGACAGCCCTTACGCTGCGGGAGTCGCCTCGGGCGCCTCGGACGCAACCGGAGCATCGACGGAGGCATCGGGCTCTTCAGACGCCGTCGGCTCCTCAGATGCCGTGGGCGCCTGGGACGTCGTTTCATCGCTCGACGGATCCGCCGACGCTTCAGCTGCCGAATCACCCGATGCGGACGGGGCAGCGGACGTCGTCGGCGCCGCCACACCAACGCCGCTCAGGACCTCATTCAGCTGGTCGGTGATCTGGCCGATGGCGTCTGGCGTGCCGTCGAGCAGACCGGCCAGGGAGCAGATGAGGTTGCCGAGCAGGTTGCCCTCGCCCGGGATGGCGTTGACATCGATGGTAATCGGCGAAGTCAGCACCTCAAGTCCCAGCAGGTTCAGCGTGATCGGCTGGATGTTGAGGTAGAGGACGTCACACTTGCCCTCGTCGGTTGCCGTCTGCATCGACAGCGAGAAGACCGCGCGACCCTGCCCGCCGGTGAAGCTTGTCGGGGTCGCCTCAGAGCCGGCGCCCTCAACGTAGTCTTCAGCGTCGATCGACCCGGCGACACTGGGCTCGGTCGGGCTCGAGAAGTCCTGGTCGGTTATTCGGACTGAATCCTCGCCGATCTGGGCCAGGCCATTGATCAGGCCGCTGAGCTGGAGGTTTCCATCCTCGTCCGCCGCGAGCAACTGGGATACGCTGCCCTGGAAGGTGCCGAGCTCACCGGAGTCGTCCTGGATTACGCCGAAGAGCGGAAGCGACGTCAACCCACCTGACGCTGCCTCATCCTGTGCGCTCACCGACGGCAGCGCCGCCACGGCAAGGGCGAGGGGGACGAGTGCGATCATGAAAACGGTCACGAGTCGAATCACCTGTCTGGACATCCGCCGCATCTCCTTGTCGGGCCCCTTGTCCACTAAACCGGACGGGGTCGGACAAAAAGGAGTGCATTGGCAGTGCCAACGATGACTCCTGCAGAGATGACTTTGGTCCTCATTTGGCAAGGGCGGCAGCCGAGTTGATATCACCGCAGGAAGACTTATGGAGGTGTTCCTGCATCCCGTACTCAAGCAGAGGCGCTACCACTTCGGCCAGTCCGATTCCCACGAATCAGTGATCGGCCCAGGAGCCGAGGCGGACCCGAGCCGCTGACCCCTGCCGAGCGAGAACGAGCCGACTCGCTTGCGAGCCACCTCTCCGAGGCCGACCAGCTGGATGGCTTCGTCCACCCGGATTGTCGGGACGGAATGAGTCGCACCCAACGCACCAAGGTAGTCGTAGGCCGAGCGTGCGGTAAGGACGGCCCTGGCGTCCAGCAGGGCGCCGACCTCGGCGAGCGGGGCGGGATGCTCGGAATATGAGCAGCCATTCACCGTGACCGTTCCACCGGGCGGTCGGGCGGTCGAAACCGAGGATCATCCGCATGGTGGTGGACTTCCCGACGCCGTTCGAGCCGAGAAAGAGATGACCAGACCGGGATGGATGGTGAACGAGAGGTCATTGACCACGACTCGTTCTCCATACCGTTTCGTAAGGTCGTGTGCTTCGATCATCGCGAATTTCCCTGGTGGTTGGCTGTCGCTCCGTGTTGGGAGTCGATGTATCCAACTCCAGGGAGTCGGGATGGTGGGGTATACCAGGCCGAGAGTTGAATACCGGTGCGTCCCCTACGACTTGCGATGTACGCCGTCGACCGGCAGCCCACCGTTCCGGTTCAGATCAGTCAGGCAGCCAGCCGGATAGTCCAGGTGTCGTCGTGTCCCGCACGCAACAGGCGGGAATGCCGGGACCTGACCTGCCAGCCGACTTCTGTCGGTGTGACGTCGTAGGACGGGTCAGGCAGAACGGTGCGCTCGGTTTTCAGTTCGACAATATCCGTGTCCAGCATTCGACGGAAGGTGATGGAGTCGCCGTCGTGCGCGAGGATCTCGGTCGTGGCGTAGCGCACCGACGCCGCCGGCAACTTCAGGTCGATCGGGATCAACACCGCCTCACGGGGCTGCAGGATGAGGTCGGGCGCCAACAGGCGAACATCGCCGTTCTCGACCAGCCTGACGGTTTTCTGGAAGCCATCGAGGTTGAGCAGCAGGATGAGGCGGGACCCATCTTCGGCTCGTGCAGAGGACATGTAAATGCCGCCCTCGGGCGCGCCGTGGCCGAGCGCCGGGCGCACACCCCGTCGTCCCAGCAGCTCCTGGAGCAACCGCGTATTGCCCGGCAGCTCGGTCGTGATGACGATGGCGTGACCCGCACCGACCGGGCGCTCGAACCCGCAGCCCTCGCCGGTACCGTACGCGCGCAGGAAGCAGCCATCCAGACCCGCGTCGAACCCCTGCATCAGCCCCACGCGGTACTCCGGCAGGTCGGCCGCCCAGGCCGATCCCTCGATCGACAGGTAGTAGAACGACTCGCTTGTCCGGTCGCTCGTCGGCCGAAGGCCGAGCGCGTCAAGCAGTGTCGTGGCCGGTCGGCCCGCGAGATCGCGGAATGGCACCGCTCCGTTGAGGACGAGCGTCCCACCCCTGTTCAGATAGTCGACCAGGTTGCGCTGGACGGGCTCATCCATCGACCGGGCGCTGCCGAGGCAGAGACACGGCACCTGCTCCGGGTCGATGGGGTGGCGGATATCGACCGCGCCGTAGCGGAAGCCGAGCAGCAGGAGCGACCGGGCCAGCCCCTGCGATGGTCCGCCGAACCGGAACCGGGCCAGGTCGTCGTCCATCTCCCGCGTCGCCGCGCTGCCGGGGTAGGTGTTCTCGGTCAGAAAGTCGTCCGGGTTGAACCCGAATGCGATGCCGTCGTGCTCCTCGCGCATCGTCGCCAGATGGTCGCCGACGGCCATGACCGCCCGCCCGGCTGAGGCGAGGCGAGGGTAGGTCGGGCTCGTCTCGCCCTCCGGGCCGATTGGTGCCGCATTGCCGTGGCGCTCGCCCGTGAAGCTGATCCGGTCGTTGCCGTCGCCGCTGGGAGGATCCAGCCGGTAGTTGATCCCGCCCGAGAACAGGTAGTAGTTGATCAGCCGGTTGCCCTGCATGACCGACATTCGCAGCTTGAAGTCGGCCGCCGACGGATCGTTCTTAGTCGAGCCGTCGCCACTGTAGTCACCGTCGCCGGCCTCGAACTCAAGCGCCGTCAGGGGCGCTTCCGGACGATTGGTCGCCACCATGAGGGCGTTGATCAGGTGCAGGTCGACGAAATTGCTCCGCGTCAGGTCTCCCAGGTAGTGGTCCGAACCGGAAATCCAGCCGGGTTCACGGGTGTGCGTTTCGAGGAGCTGGCTGATCCCGATCGGAAACTCCAGTCCCCGGCCGCCTCCCGTGCCATGGACGTTAATGAGCAGGGGAACTCCCGCGATGCCCTCCGCCTCGCACATCGTGCGCAGTTCCACGAAGTAGCGGGCGTAGCGTTCCCGCATGTAGCGGCCGAGGTCGCGAGCGAGGGGCGCGGCCCAGCGATCGTCCGGTGACCGGATCGCGGTCGCCCGGACGCTCGGTTCCGTCAGGTCGAAGGGATAACGCGTGGCGAGGTCGTCACCGGGAACGGTGGCTCGAAGCCATCGAGCGAAGTCGGCGAGGACAAGATCGGTCAGATCCGGCGCCTGCGACACCCAGGACAACATCCCGACCTCGTTGTCGAGCTGGACGGCGATGATTGGCCCGCCGTTATGCTGCAGCCGCGGGACGATGTGTGGGAGCAGCGCGCGAAACCAGCCGCGGACCTCGTCCAGGAACGCCGGGGCAAGGTAGTCGACGGTCCGGGTCGGTGCCGCCCGCCCGTCCCACGTGACCGGGACGATCTCGGGGTGCTGCTGGTACAGCCGATACGGCAACCCCTCGTTCTTCATCTCCGCCATGATGAAGGGGCCGGGGCGCAGGACGAACCAGAGCCCGTTCCGGTGGCAGAGGTCGATGAACCCGAGCAGGTCGTGCTCTTCGCGGATCCGGCCGTCGAGATCGACCGTGCCGTCCGGCTGCTCGTGGACGATCCACGGGACATACGACGCCACGCAGTTGCCGCCAGCCACGATCAGGCGGTCGATCCGGTCCTGCCATTCGGCCCGCGCCAGGCGGAAGTAGTGGATCTCCCCGGACAGGATCTGGCGGGGCTTGCCGTCGATCAGGATCATCCGGTCGCGGACTTCAACGCTCATGGGAGACCTCCGGGACGAGGGGTATTCGCTGCTCGTCGTGGACGACATGGTCACCGCCGGTCCAACCCGTCGGTTGGTAGCGATGGCCGAAAATATGCTAAGGGAAATGGCAATATCATGTTGGACGGGCGCACTGGTGCGCCGCACTTCCCCATGCCGGGGATCCAGGAGGGTCAGCGATGCGCTCCCGACTCGTGCTCCTTCTCATGGCCCTGACGCTCTGTGTCGGCATCCTGCCGGCCAGTGCCCAGGACGAGCCCACCCAACCGATGATCCCCGAGCTGGCGCTGGGCGGTTTCGGCGGCGGGACGAATCCGCAAGCCAACTTCAACCCGTTCTCGATCAACGCCCTGGCCGGGTTCGCCTACCTCTACGAGCCGCTCTACGTCATCAACGGGGCCGCCTGCCAGGAAGTGCCCTGGCTGGCCACGTCGTACGCCTGGGCCGATTCCCAGACACTCACCATGACGATGCGAGAGGGCGTCGTCTGGAGCGACGGGACGCCGCTGACCGCGGCCGACACGGCGTTCACCTTCAACTTGCTCAAGCAGTTCCCGGCGCTCGACCGGACCGGCGTCTGGGCCTCGCTCCAGAGCGTCGAAGCCAGCGGGAACTCGCTGACCTTCCGCTTCACGCAGCCCGGCGCGGGCCAGATCGACCGCGTCTTCAACGTCCTGACGGTGCCCCAGCACATCTGGTCCGGCGTCGCCGACCCGGTCACGTTCGTCAACGAGCAGCCGGTTGGCTCCGGCCCGTTCGCTTTCGAGCGCTTCAACGGGCAGCAGCTGACGATGGTCCGCAACCCGTCGTTCTGGGCGGCCGACAAGGTCCGGATCGAACGGCTCGTCTACAAGGGCGCCGCCGAGGGCCAGGTCGACCAGCTCCTGCTGGCCGAGGGCGAGTACGACTGGAATGCCCTGTTCATTCCCGACGTCGAGCAGACCTACGTTTCCCGTGATCCCGAGCACAACAAGTACTGGTTCCTGCCCGACGCCCCGATCAGCCTGTACTTCAACCTGACCATGGCGCCATTCGACAACCCGGAGTTCCGGCGAGGTATCTCCTACGCCATCGACCGGCAGGCGATCTCTGACCGGGCCGTCTACGGCTACACGCCGCCGGCCAGCCAGACGGGTTTGGTGCTGCCGATCCAGGAGGCGAATCTCGCGCCGAACCTCCCGCACCCCAACGGCATCATCCCGTTCGACCAGGCGCAGGCGGTCCAGATCCTGAGCGCTGCCGGGTTCGTCCAGGATGGCGAGGGCCGCATGATCGGCCCGGACGGAAATCAGGTAGCGTTCACGTTCAGTGTGCAGGCGGGCTGGGCGGACTGGGTCCAGGCTGCCGACATCCTGCGAGAGAACCTGGCGGCGATCGGTATCGAGGTCGATGTCCAGCCGGCCAACCCCGACATCGTGATCAACAGCCGCGAGATTGGCGAGTACCAGGCGACCTTCGGCGTCCCGCCCGGTGGCTGCAACCTGTTCCGCGTCTTCTATGAGCCGCTCGGGTCGGCGGTAACCGCCCCGGTCGGCGAGTCAGCGGACTCCAACTTCATCCGCTACCAGGACCCCGCAACCGACGAGATCCTGGCCCGGATGCAGGCCGCGACCACGCCTGAGGAAGTGACGGCCATCAGCCACGAGCTGCAGAACGTGATGCTGACGCAAACCCCGTACATCCCGCTCTGGTACGGCCCGATCTGGTTCGAGTACCGGACCGAGAACGCCACGAACTGGCCCAGCCCGGAGAACCCGTACGCTGACGGCAACGATGGTCTCCTGATCGTCACCAACCTCATGCCGCCCGCGGCCGCCTGACCGACCAGCAACCGCTCGTCCGATCGCTGCCGTTGCCAACCCGGCCTGAGCCGTCCGTGTCTGCCACCGCTGGCTGCTCGCCAGCGGTGGTCGCATACAGAGAGGTGATGCGATGGTCTACTTCGCGCGCCGGATCGGGTTCTTCATCGTCACGCTCTGGGCAGCGGTGACGTTGAACTTCCTTATTCCACGGCTGATCCCCGGTGACCCGGCCGAGCAGATTGTCCGGCAGATCGCGGGGCAGTCGTCGTCGGTCGATCCCGCCCAGGTGCGAGCCGTCCAGGTGATGCTGGGACTCGACACCGAGCAGACGCTGCTCCAGCAGTACCTCACCTATATGCAGAACACCCTCAGGGGTGACTTCGGCGTGTCCTATACCTATTTCCCTTACACCGTCACGCACATGATCGGCGAGACCCTGCCGTGGACGCTGGCGCTTATCGGCATCACGACGGTGTTCGGGTTCATCGTCGGGACGCTGCTCGGGGCCTACGCGGCGTGGCGGCGCAACACCCGGTTCGACGCCACGGTCTCCATTGGGTCCACGTTCATCGGCACGCTCCCGTTCTTCTGGATCGCGCTGGCGCTGGTCTTCATCTTCGCCATCCAGCTCCGCTGGCTGCCGACTGGCGGCGGGTTCAGTGGGGACGTCGACCAGGGGTGGAACTGGCCGTTCATTCGGAGTGTGATCGAGCACGCGATCCTGCCGGGCAGCGCGCTTCTGATCCTGTCTCCGATCGGCTGGATCATGACCATGCGCAACAACATGGTGCAGATTCTCGGCGATGACTACACCCGGCTTGCCCGGGCCAAGGGCCTCCCCGAGCGCCGGATCGCCGTCTGGTACGGCGCCCGAAACGCGATCCTCCCCCAGGTTACCGCTTTCGCGCTGGCGCTAGGTGGACTGATCGGCGGGTCGATCTTCGTCGAGCAGATCTTCGATTACCCCGGCACGGGCCGACTGCTGTTCGAGGCGCTGGGCGTTCGTGACTACCCGCTGATGCAGACGATCTTCCTGTTCACCGTGATCGGTGTGCTGATCGCCAACCTGTTCGCCGATATCCTGTACGGCATCCTCGACCCACGGGTCCGCCGGGGGAGTACCTGATGACCCTGCCACAGAGCTCGCAGCAGCCAATGGCCGGTACCGAGGTCCATGACGAGGCGGAGGAGGTCGAGCAGGAGGCACAGTTCCGGAGGGAGCGCGGCCCCCTCTGGCTCAGGATCCTCTGGGCAAACCGGAAGAGCCGGGTGGGATTGATCCTGCTGGGGCTGTTCGCGGTCGTCGCCGTCTTCGCTCCGCTGATCGCGCCCTTTGGCCCGAGCGCCTCAGACTTCCGGGGCAACCAGAATCCGAACCGGGACCACCTGCTCGGAACGACGACCAACGGCGAGGACATATTCTCGCAGCTGGTGTGGGGCACGCGGACGTCGTTGCTCGTCGGGATATTCGCCGGTGGGATCGTCACCGCGATCTCACTGGTCATCGGTCTGCTGGCGGGGTATCTCCAGGGCTGGATCGACGATTTCCTGTCCTTCCTGATCAATCTCGCGCTGGTCATTCCGACCCTGCCGCTGATCGCCATCTTCGCCTCGTACTCACCGGTTCGCGGCGTCTGGGTCATCATCGTGATCCTGGGCCTGACCGGCTGGGCCTACGGCGCCCGGACCAAACGCGCGCAGATCATGACGCTGCGGACCCGCGAGTACATCACCGCCGCCCGGCTGGCCGGCGACGGGACGTGGCGGATCGTCTTTCGCGAGATCCTGCCCAACATGCTCTCGCTGACGGTCGCCGCCTTTGTCGGAGCGGCGGCTGGTGCCATCGGCGCCGAGGCGGGCTTGGCGTTCCTCGGGCTGGGCGACCCGGACACCGTTTCGTGGGGAACTACGACGTACTGGGCGACCAACTCCGGCGCGCTGCTTACCGGGCAGTGGGCCTGGATCGGGGCGCCAGGTCTGCTCCTGGCCCTGCTGATGACATCGCTGACCCTGATCAACTTCGGCGTCGATGCGCTCAGCAATCCGCACCTGCGGGAGAACTAGCGATGGCCCTGCTGGAAGTCCGGGACCTCAGCGTCTCGTATGTCTCGAAGAAGCGGCCAACCGTTCCAGCCGTCCGGAACGTCTCGTTCGACATCGGAGAGGGAGAGATCGTCGGGCTGGTCGGCGAGTCCGGTTCTGGCAAGTCGACGTTGGGCAATGCGCTGATCCGGATCCTGGAGCCGCCCGGCGAGATCACCAGTGGGACGATCACCTTCGACGGCCGTGACATCACCCGGCTCTCCGAGGCCGAGCTCCGTCCGCTGCGCTGGACCCAGATCGCGACCGTCTTCCAGAGCAGCATGAATTCGCTCAACCCCGTCCTCAAGATCGAGGCACAGTTCCGCGACGTGATCGAGCTTCACGAGCGAATGAGCCGGGAGCAGGTCGACGAGCGGATCGCCGAGTTACTCCGAACCGTTGAGATCGACCCGGCATTCATGAACCATTACCCGCACCAGCTGTCGGGTGGGATGAAGCAGCGGGTGGCGCTGGCACTTGCTCTCGCGTTGCGGCCCCGCTTCGTCCTGCTCGACGAGCCGACGACCGGTCTCGACGTGGTCGTCCAGCGCCAGATCCTGCTCAGGCTCCGCGAGCTCCAGCGGGAGCAGGGGTTCGCTGTCCTGTTCATCAGCCATGATCTCGGGACGGTGCTGGAGTTCTCCGACCGGGTCATGGTCATGTACGCCGGCGAGCTTGTGGAAACCCGAGAGTCCGCGGACATGCTGCGGGCGCCGCGGCACCCGTACTCGCGCGGCCTGCTCGGCTCCTATGCCGACCCGCGGGCCGAAGACATCCGGATCACGTTCATCCCCGGTCGGCCGCCTGATCTCACCCGCCGGCTCCAGGGCTGCCTGTTCGCCCCGCGCTGCGTCGATGCGCTCGACCGCTGCCACGTCGAGGCGCCCGCGCTCCTTCCGCTCGGTCGCGGTGAGGTTGCCTGCCACGTCGCTATGATGCGGGCCGAACAGGGCAAAGAACTGGTCGGCGAGGCCGTGATCGCGCGTGATGAGGCGGCAGGGACCGTGTTCGTACCGCGAAATCGTGATGACACGGAGGGCGCCCCCGAGACGCTGCTGTCGCTACGGAACGTCACCAAGACTTTCTCCGGCCGCAAGCGGTTCGTGCGGACTACCTTCACGGCCGTCGACGACGTCTCGTTTGACCTGAGGGCCGGCAAGGTCACAGCCCTCGTCGGCCAGAGCGGCAGCGGGAAGAGCACGATCGCCAGGATGATCACGGCGATCGACCGACCAACGTCGGGCAATATCCTGTTCGAGGGCCGATCGATCGACCAGATGCGGGGGGCAGCGCTCAAGGACTACCGGCGCAACATTCAGATGGTGTTCCAGGATCCGTTCTCGGCGCTGAACCCGTCGTTGCCGGTTCACTACGCGCTCGGCCGTCCGCTGATCAACTACCAGGGGCTGGACGGTCGCGCCCGGCGCCAGCGGATCCTTGAGCTGCTGGAATCGGTCGGTCTGACGCCGGCCGAGCGGTACGCCGAAATGCTGCCGCATCAGCTCTCCGGCGGTCAGCGGCAACGCGTGGTTGTCGCGCGGGCGTTGGCGCCGGAGCCCCGCATCATCATCGCGGACGAGCCGATCTCAATGCTGGATGTCTCGATCCGGGCGGAGGTCCTGCAGCTGCTCGACGCCCTCGTCAGGGATCGCCGGATCGCGATGCTCTACATCACGCACGATCTGCTCAGCGCGCGCCTGATCGCGGACGAGATGCTGGTCCTGAATCGGGGACGCGTCGTGGAAGCAGGCCCCGTCCAGCAGGTCATCCGGCAGCCCCAGGATGACTACACGCGCCTGCTGCTGGACTCGATCCCGCGGCCTCAAGCGGCACTTGCGGCCGCGGAATAGACGACAGACGGCGGCGGAGTGACTCAGCCGCCGTCTGTATCTTCTTCGGATAGTCGACTCCGACGAGTCGCGGACTCTGTGCCAGGTGAGTCCATTCGTAACCGTCTAGTCGACCCGGTGGATGCTAAGGATACGGATCGCCGGGTCGAGACTCTGGCCGGTCGAGGGTGCCTGGTGGATCGCCCGGACGACATCCATGCCGTCGGTGACGTAGCCGAAGGCGGCGAACCCCTGACCATCCGGGTTGCGTCGCCCGCCGAAATCGAGCTCCGGCTGGTCGCCGATGCAGATGAAAAAGTCGGACATCGCCGAGTCGGGCGTCAGCCGCGCCATCGAGATCGCGCCCGAGTGATGCAGGAGACCCGTCTGGGACGTTCGCTCCAATGCGATCTGCTCCTGCCCGTCGCGATTCATGCCCGGACCCTTGCCGCCCTGGATGACCTCGATCCGGACCTCGTCGTTGGGCTGGTTGTTCATGGTGACGGTCCGATGGAACTGGCCGCCGTCGTAGAACTGGGAGTCCACGTACTTGAGGAAGTTGGCTGCCGTGACCGGGGCCGCGCCAGCGTTGATGTCGACCGCGATGGATCCCCGCTCCGTGGTGATGACGATAGGGACGATCCGATCAGTTCCGGACGAATGCAGGTCGGACACGCGACTTGTACCTCCCGGCGCCACGGCGCCGCGGAACGCTCCGCTCCGGACCCAGATGTCCGGCGTGCGGAATGGTGACCCCCCCGGGATTCGAACCCGGAACCAGCGGATTAAAAGTCCGATGCTCTGCCGTTGAGCTAGAGGGTCAAGGACGTGTTGAGCGGAGATCAAATCGACCGTGCTCATTCTACGGTATGCGGGTCCGTAGGCAGGCAGGGAATCCTTTCGAAGGAGGGGACCGAGGATCAGTCCCCCTTTTGTAGTAGCCGACGCAACCATTGTCGGGCGTTCGCGACGGACTCGGTCCGAGGGCGAGTTGGCTGCCAGACAGACATTGCGCAGGTGTAGCAAGGTGCGCCAAGATAGGCGGACCGGGTAACCGCCTCGGGCGCAGCCGTCCGACGATCAGGAGTCGCCGTACGGGCCTGTCCACGTCCGGCCTCGGCGAACGGGAAACGACCACGGATCGGCCGTCGGAGTCGGACAGGTCGAATAGTCGAATACGCCGGCGACAGGCTGGTACTCAGGGAGAGATCCATGGGCCGTACGCTCGTTCAGCAGTCGAGTCGAGTCGTCCACGTCGCCGTCGCCCTCCTCCTGCTCTTCGGTATCGCCGCGACGGGGTTCCTGGGTGGGTCCATTGGCGCCCAGGACGCGACGCCCGGTGCAACGCCAGGTGGTAGTACCCCGTCGGCCGCAGTCGACGGAGCGCTGGTAGATGTGGCGCTTGACCCGATTCCGGCAGCGCCCTCCTTCCTCCGGCTGATCCGGATCACCATGGCGCCGGGTTCGTCGATCCCCATGCGGAGTCATCCCGGTCCGAAGATCGACCGGGTCCAGTCCGGTACGCTGACCGCCCTTGTCCGCGACGAGGCAACCGGCGCGACCGTGGTCGTCGATGGCGGTGCCCAGGAAGCAGCCCCGTCCGGCGACGAGATCGAGCTGGTCGAAGGTGACGTCATCGTCCTCCCCATCGACACGTTCTACGCCTTTCGGAACGATGGCGACGAGCCCGTCGTCCTGCTGTCCTCGATCATGTTGCCCGCCGGACATCAGCGGCCGCCGGGGATCACCTACGCGGATGGCGAGCCGGCCAGTGACGCCTACGAGGGCGTGACCAACCAGATCCTCGGGGACGGGGTCGCGACGGCCCTTCCGACCGGTTCCGGTCGATTCGTGATCGACGAAGTGACCATCACCCAGGACGAGCCGCTTGCCGCGTCCTCGGACATCACGATGCTCTCCTCCCAGGTCAACGGGGCCAGCATGACGGTCGATGCCGGCCGGGTACAGGTCACCCGAACGGTTCAGCCCGGTCCGCAGCGGGATGCCGAGGCCGGGTCCACGTTCACCCTGATCCCCGGAGACGGCATCTTCTTCCCGGACGGACACGCCGACATCACCGTCCCGGAGAGCAGCGCGTCGTTCATTCGGGTGACCCTGACTGGCGGCGAGCTCAGCGACTCCGGTGCATCCACCGGCATTGACGGCACCCCGATCGCGACTGGTCCTGGTGAGATCACGTTCACGGATCTTCCGGCAGCGCGCTCCACCGATGCCGAGCCGGCGAGCACGCCGTCCGCCGCCACGCGCCCTGCCCGGAACGAGCCGACGAATGAGCCGACCATCGAAGCAACTCCCCCCGCGACGGACGACTCCGAGGCGACCGTCGAGCCGACGGCGGAGACGGGCAGTGCCAGCGATGGCGACACCTTTGTCCTGGGATCGACGGTCGTGACGACCGAGATCGCTGTCAACGTCCGAGCAGAGCCAGCGGCCAATGCCGAACTCGTCACGACCACCGAGGACGTCGGCGCTCGCTTCGTGGTGATCGGTGAGCCGGTCGATGCGGACGGATTCACCTGGATCCCGGTCCAGTCCCTCGACGACCCGACGATCAGCGGATGGGTCGTCGTCGACTTCGTCTCGACCATCTAGACACGGAAACGGACTGGGTCAGAAACCCCTAGCCCCGAACGGCCCGTCCCCGGTACCGGGGACGGGCCGTTCGGTTTCAGTCGTACGGATCGGGCGCTGCTCGCCTGCCTACGCGGCCCCCGCGCGGTGCCGGATTCCGGTCGGTACGGGCAGTGACTCGCTGCGGTACTGGGTGGCAAGGTTGAAGTGGCTGACGAATCACGTCCTGCGGCCTGTTCAGTCGAACGTCTGCATCAGGGGGCAGGGAGTGCGACGTCCGTCGGAATCGGAGTGCCAATGACGAGTACGATGACTTCCCGGTCGATGTCTCCCACAATGACGGCCCGGTATCCGACGCCGGCCTCGAACTCAATAGGGTCACTGGTAGCGATCAGCCGGCCATCCTCGCTGGCCGTCGCTTCGATGCGGTACTCACCACTGGTCACCAGACGTGCTTCGCTGGACTCGGCTTCTAACAGCGCCTGGACCAGCGGGGTGCCACTCAAGGTCACGTCCATGATCCCAACGCCGTCCGTCGCATGGACGACCTGGATTCGGCTCTGGCTCCCGGCCAGCGGCGTTCGGTCATCTTCGTAGACATCGACGCTGATCTTGTCGGCGGGGCCGTTCAGGACCATCAGCAAGGACTCGCCGTTCTCGGCCAGGGCTGACTCGATCACGAGTTCGTCGTCCGGTGATCCGCCGCTCGGCACTACCCGGAACTCGACCGAGGCCGGTCCGAGAGCGATCGGCGCGGTAGCGGCACCGAACAGCAGGCTGGACGCGACGAGCTGAGGATCCTCACCCATGTAGATATCGACGGGCCCGAGATCCTGCGAGGCGTTGGCGATGGTCAGACACCCGCTCTGTCGGTCCCCGATCCCGAGGAACTGGGCGCATGCCTGGTCGTCGGCGGTCGGTACGGCAAGCGGCCGGATCGAGCGCGTCCGGGCATCCCCCAGCATGATCAGGTCATAGGAGATGTCGGGAAGCAGGTCGATCGAGATCGGGATGTCGGCGAGGCCCTCCGGGCGAACCGGCCGGAACGACAGCTGGTGCTGGCCCGCCTGAAACGCTTCGTAGGACGACGAGGTCAGCGAGACGGCGTCATCAAATATCACCTGACCGTCGGGCAGGAGGAGATCTCCCAGCGGAACGTCAGGGACGGCCTGGATCAGGCGAAGACGGGCATACCCCGCTTCCTCCTGCGGCGTGGTCTCTACCGCCGTCGTGGAGACGGTGATCTCGTTGAGATAGCCCTGGATGAGGACCAGGAGGAACTGCCCCTCCTCGAGCGTCACCGTCGCCTGAGCAAGCGCCTGCTGCTCGAGGCTCCCGCCGGATGGGACGATCGAGATGATCCTGTCGCCGGCGTCGAGCGGCAGGTATCGGCTCGCGGTGCCGAAGATCGTGTCACTGACGATGGGGATATCGTCGAGGTAGACGTCCAGGGGCGGAGCGTCCGGGCTGGCATGAACGACCCGGGCGAGCATCTTCGGCGTAAGCAACATCGTCTGCGCGGTCGCGACGCTGCCCGGTACCGGGACAAGGGAAAGGATCAGCATGCAGGCCAGCAGGAGGAGTCGCATGCGGTCCAGCCGCCGGAGCGGACCACGCGCCACAGGAGGCAGTCCGGAGACGGTTCTCCGCTCGGCGTTCATGGACGGTCCCCGGTCGGATAGGGCGGCGAGAGGGACGCGAACTCGCCGCGCTCGTCATACGCGGTGCGGCGAAGGGACATCTCGACGACGTGGAGATCGTGCTGCCGCTGTCGCACGTACTCCACGTGCTCCCCCGTCCGCTGAAATCCCACCCGCTGATAGGTGCCTGTGGCTCGCGGATTATGGGCGAACACTTCCAGCCGGATCTCCTCCAGGCTGAACGTCGAGAAGCCCTCCTCGCAGACGAGCCGGGTGGATTCCGTGCCGTAGCCGTGTCCCCAGACATCCCGCTCGCCGATGACGATCCGGAACAGCGCCGTGCGCGACCGGGAATTGACGTCGGTCAGGGCGGTGGTCCCGATCAGTCTGCCGGTTTCCTTCTCGAGGATGGCCCAGCAGAAGCCGCGGGCTGACAGTGGCAGGATCAGCGTCTGGAAGTAGCTCCGGGACTGGCGCTCGGTCAGTGGTTCGAGGTCGTGGCGAAGCATGTAGGCGATCTCGTCGTCGGCATACCAGCGCTGGAATGCTTCCAGGTTTTCCGGGACGTGCCGGTGGAGCTCGACCGCCCGACCGGCACGGACCAGCGTGGCGATGGCGGGATGCTCGTCCCGTTCGGTCACTTCCCTCACATCCCGTCCTTTGCGCCGCGTCGGTCCGTTGCTGTCGGGGCTCACCCTGTCTTAACCGTTCGAGCACGGGCCAGGTCGTCCGTAGTCCCCTCGCCGAAGCGTGATTCCAGACGCAAAGAGACGACCACGAACGCGCGCCGGTCGCGTCGGGTCATCTCTCTGGAGATCAGTTACCTGGCTCGTATCGCCTAGTAGTTGCTGTAGCCACCGCCGCGAGGGGCGGACGCCCGTCGCTCCTGGAAGCAGTCCCGGCAGTAGACGGGGCGGTCGTTGCGGGGCTGGAAGGGAACTTCCGTCTCCTTGCCACAGCCCGAGCAGACCGCCGCGAACATCTGGCGTGGAGCGGACGAGTACCCGCCACCACCGCCGCCGCTGTAGCCACCGCCACCGGAATATCCACCACCGGACGAGTAGCCGCCGCCGCCCGAGGAATACCCGCCGCTGTCGCCGCCGTTGCGCTGGGCCTTCTTGGCCGCCCGGCAGGTCGGGCAACGCTGCGGTTCGGTGAAACCGCGCTCCGTGTAGAAAGCCTGCTCACCGGCCGTAAATGTGAACGCATTGCCGCAATCGCGGCAGGTCATGGTTCGATCGCTCATTGTTCCTCGGGAACCTCTCTGTCGCGCTTCAGCGCGGTCCAGCACGTTACAGGACGATCCCGGGCATAACGAACGATGGTCCCGGCGAGGGCCAGCCGCGTCTCTGCTTTGGAGCGTCTTGAAGCATCCTATCACGAAATCCTTCAGATCAATACCTTTCCTTGCCGTTTATCGGAAGAACGATGACCCCAGTGGGCAGGATGCTGCCGCCCGGATCATCGGCTCGTTCCGGGTCGGCGATTCACCCTGCTCATCCGGCGTCGGCAGGGCCAGACGGATGACTGGAACGCGGGCGATAGACGGGCGCGGACCGGGTAACAGTGGCGGGACAAAGCCCGGCGCTCTGGTAGGATGACGGACGGTTACCCGCTGGCAGGGCTATTGCCCGGCGAGCACCTGGGCGGCACACGCCCGGCCGATTCACCCGCACCCGACACCCGGGAGAAGGTAGTTATCAATGGATATCCACGAGTACCAGGCGGCGGAGATCCTCGCGCGCTACGGGATACCGGTGAACGCCGGGACGGTTGCCACGACGCCGGAGGAAGCCGAAGCTGCCGCCCGGTCGGCTGGCAAGCTCGTCGCGATCAAGGCCCAGGTCCATAGTGGCGGGCGGGGCAAGGCGGGCGGGATCAAGCTGGCGAAGACGCCGCAGGACGCCCGTGAGGCTGCCGAGGCGATCATCGGCCTGGACATCCGGGGTCACGTCGTCAACAAGGTGCTCGTCGTCCCGGGCGTCGACATCGCCCAGGAGTATTACCTCGGGGTGGTGCTGGACCGGCCGGCACGGAAGCTTCTGATCATGGCATCGGCCGAGGGCGGCGTCGAGATCGAGGAGGTCGCGAAGACCAACCCGGAGAAGATCATCCGGCTCCATGCCGATCCGGATCGCGGCGTCCAGCCGTTCCAGTTGCGGGCGATGGCCTTTGCGCTGGGGATCCAGGCCGACAAGGTCAACGGGTTCGCCATGATCGCGCAGCGGCTCTTCGATGCCTACCTGAAGGAAGACGCCACGCTGGTCGAGATCAACCCGCTGATCGTCACGGGCGAGGGTGAGTGGCTGGCGCTCGACAGCAAGATGAGCTTCGACGATAACGCCCTGTTCCGGCACAAGGGCGTCGAGGATCTCCGCGACATGGCGGAAGAGAATGCCACCGAGCTGGAAGCCCGGGCCAGCGGCATCAGCTTCGTCAAGCTCGACGGCAACATTGGCTGCATCGTCAACGGAGCGGGTCTGGCGATGGCGACCATGGACGCGGTCAAGCTCAATGGCGGGGACCCGGCGAACTTCCTCGACGTCGGAGGGGGCGCGTCGGCCAGCCAGGTGGCGACCGCTTTCGGCCTGGTGACCGCTGATCCCAACGTGCGGGCGATCCTGATCAACATCTTCGGCGGCATCACCCGTGGCGACGTGGTCGCCCAGGGTATCCGCGAGGCGCTGGAGCGGGTCAAGGTCGAGGTCCCGATCGTCGTCCGGCTCTCCGGCACCAACGCGGAAGAGGGACGCGCCCTCCTGGCCGAGGCCGGGCTGACCGCCGTCGATACCATGGACGCCGCCGCAGCCCAGGTCGTCGCAGCCGCTGCCTGATCAGGCACCCTTTGATCGGAATCCTCACGGCCGGCACCGGTTGCCGGCCGTCCCCACGGAGCAGAACATGAGCATCCTCGTCGGCAAGGACACACGTCTTCTCGTTCAAGGCATCACCGGCCGGGAAGGGACGTTCCACACCACCCAGATGGTCGAGTACGGTACCAACGTCGTCGCCGGCGTGACGCCGGGCGGCCTCGGCAAGCAGGTCGCCGGCGTGCCGGTCTACAACACGGTCGCCGACGCGGTCGCCAAAACCGGCGCCAACACGTCGATCATCTACGTCCCGGCCCGGTTCGCGCCGGATGCCATCTACGAGGCCGTCGATTCCGGGATCCAGTTCGTCATCTGCATCACCGAGGGGATCCCGGTCAACGACATGGTGCCCGTCTACGACTACGTCAAGCAGAAGGGTTCCCGCCTGCTTGGTCCCAACTGTCCCGGCGCGATTACCCCGGGTGAGGCCAAGGTCGGGATCATGCCCGGATTCATCCACAAGCCCGGACGGATCGGACTCGTCAGCCGCTCGGGCACGCTGACCTACGAGGTCGTCGACGCGCTGACCCGGGCCGGACTGGGACAGAGCTCGGCGATCGGCATCGGTGGCGATCCCGTGATCGGGACGTCGTTCGTCGACGTCATCGGGCTGTTCCAGGACGACCCTGACACCGACGCTATGGTCATCATCGGCGAGATCGGTGGCTCCGACGAGGAGGCCGCCGCGGCCTTCATCAAGGAGAAGGTCACCAAGCCGATGGTCGGGTTCATCGCCGGGCAGACGGCACCTCCGGGCAAGCGGATGGGACACGCCGGCGCCATCATCTCCGGTGGTGCTGGCACCGCCGCCGAGAAGATCGCCGCCCTGGAGGCCGCCAACGTCCGTGTTGCCCGGTCTCCGTCACAGGTCCCTGACCTGCTCAAGGCAGCGATGGCGGGTTGATCCCCCGCGATAATTGCTGTGATGTCCGGAATTGACCACATGAATGGGCAGGAGGGCGTACCGAATAGGCCGGTACGCCTTCACCGGCGCGCGCTACTTGGTGCAGTGACCTTGACAGCGTCAGCGGTCCTGACCGGCTGCATCGCCGAGTCCAACCCGGCCGGTCCGGTGGTGCCGACCCCGTCGTCTCCGCCAGTCGACCCGCCGGAAGTCGCTGGGCTGCCCGGGCGCTACGCCGGACGGACCTTTCGCGTTGCCGGAGCCGGAGACGACGCCCGGGATGCGGTCATGCGGGTACTCTGGCAACCATTCGCGACCGAGACCGGCTGCGGACTTGATGCTGGGATCACCGACTACGGTGTCCTTGCGGCCGACGGTGCCGGCGAACAGGTCGATCTCGCGCTCGTGTCCGATGAATGGGCTCTCCGGCTTGGCAACGCTGACGCCCTTGCACCGCTGGACGCCGTAGGGAGCGACGGGACCGTGCCGGACCTGATCGCCCCGTCCGCGACGGCGGTGCCGGCCTTCGCCGACGCATTGGTCAATGCGTCCCGCGTCGATGCCGCGGCGCCGGGAAGTTATCCGGTGAACTGGCCCGAGTGGTGGGCGTTCCGTGAGCGCCCCGGTGGGCGGGCGATGATGAAGGGGCCGGTCGGAACCTTCGAGTTTGCCCTGCTCGCCGACGGGGTCCCGCCCACGGAGCTCTACCCGCTGGACATCGAGCGCGCGATCACCTCCCTGCGCCGGGTGAGTGGTTCGATCCTTGACCGGTGGTGGGATACCGGGCCGCAGGCGGTCGACTGGCTAAGCAGTGGGCGGGCGCTCTTCGCCATGGCCTACAACCGCCAGGTCATGGCCGCGAGCCGCGCTGGCCGGTCAGTACGGAAGGAGCTCAACCAGGGCGCGTTGTTCGCGGAACACTGGGTGGTCCCGTCCGCTGCCGCCAATGCCGATATCGCGCGGGACTTCATTTCGTGGGCGCTATCGGTACCGGCTCAGGCTGCGCTGGCAGCCGTGGCGAATCTCTCGCCGGTCTCCAGCATGGTCTTTCCCGCGATCGACCCGTTCCTGGCCAGGCAGCTACCAACGTCGCCGGCCAATATGCCCAGCATGATCCGTCTGGACCCGGCATGGTGGGAGGCCAACCGAACGCTTGCCACCGAAGCCTTTAACGGATGGCTCCTGGGCAACCCGCGCGGATTCTGAAGGCCCGTGCACTACGAAGTGTTTACACTTCATGAGCGATTGCGACGGGGACGATGGGCGTCCCGGGAGGGCCGCAGGACTGGCCGGGGTAAGCATGGGGCAGGATCGATCGCGCCGCACGACCGTTGACCGACGGACGGTAATCCGCGGCGCGCTGGGGCTGGCGGCAGCCGGTGGTGTCCTCGGGCTTTCCGCCTGTGGTGGAGACGACGGGTCGGACACCGTGCCGACCCCTACCGCGACGACCGGAAGCGTCGCCTCCCCGACGACCACCCCTGCCATCGTGTCGACCCCGCTCGCCGCCTACCAGGACCCGGAGCGGTGGCGAGGACGGACGCTGACCGTCGCCTCTCCCGGCGGTGCGTATCAGGCGGCTCAGGAAACGGCGTTCATCCTGCCATTCCAGGAGGCGACCGGAGCGCGGATCACCGTTGAGGTGGTCGACGTCGGCCGGATCACGCAGCAGGTCGACCGGGGCGAGACCGTCTGGGATCTGTGCTGCATCCCTACCGAGAACGTTATCCAGCTGGGACGGGATGGATATCTGACCCCGATCGACTACGCCGTCGTCGATTCCACTGCCTTGTTTGAGGACATGCGGATGGCAATCGCGATGCAGCACGGGGTGATCGTCGACCTGTACTCGACGACAATCGCCTACGCTGCCGCTGCGAGCGAGGTGCCGGAGTCGTGGACCGACTTCTGGGACGTATCCCGGTTCGGCGGTCTTCGGACGCTGCGGCGGTCGCCGGTCGGGACGCTGGAGTTCGCGCTCCTGGCGGACGGCGTCGCCGTCGAGGATCTCTATCCCCTCGATGCGGATCGCGCGTTCGCCGCCCTGGAACGCATCTACCCCTCGGTGATCACCTGGTATGAGGACGCCCAGTTGCCGGTCCAGTACGTCCTTGGTGGGCAGGTGGGGTTGTCATCCGCTTGGAACGTCCGGATCGATGCGGCGGACGTCGAGGGTCAGGTCCGGGCCCAGTGGAACGGCGGGATGCTGTCCGGGGACTCGTGGGTGGTCCCGATGGGCGCGAGAAACGCCGACCTCGCGATGGATTTCATCAACTACAGCACCCGGTCGGTGCCGCAGGCCAACTTCTGCAACATTCTCCCGTTCGGTCCGGTGAATGCCCGGGCGCTGGAGTTCATCGCGCCGGACCGGATCGGACGTTGCCCGACCTCTGATGCGCTCCGGCCCGTCCAGTTCCTCGAGAACTGGAACTACTGGACCGATGAGCGGGAGGGGCTGACCGAGCGGTTCGAAGCGTTCCTGACGCAGGGCCGCCCCGATGCCACTCCGATCGCGACGCCGGTCCCGCTCCAGTAACGCATCGATGGCTACGGAAACGGAACGCGCCGGACAGGATTCATCCCGTCCGGCGCGTTCCGTTTGTCCTGTTCGACCGCGTCCTACAGCCCGAGTGCCACGCCATCCGCCCGGCAATCGCTGGCCCCGCGGAGCAGACCGGTCTCCGGGTCCCGGAGGATCAGCTGGGCAACGCCGACGTTGCTGGCGAACGGCGCGATGCGCTGAATCTCGTGGCCGAGGCCCGCCAGCCCCTGGACCGTCTCGTCCGTGAACCGGTCTTCCAGCTGCAGAGTATGGTCGACTTCGAGCCGGTCGCCGCCCGAGACCCACCGTGGAAGATCGAGCACGAACTGCGGGTTGTCCCAGAGATCGAAGTCGGCGAGGCTGGTGACGAGCTGAAGGTGGACCTGCGCCTGCGCGTCGCCGCCCTGCGTGACCATCGGCCCCGCCAGTTGGCCATTGCGGTACAGCATCCCCGGCATCAGGGTGTGAAGCGTTCGCTTGCCCGGCTCGAGCCGGTTGGGGTGGTCGTCGGACAGGGAGAAGTAGCCGCCCCGGTTCTGGAGCATGATCCCCGTCCCCTCCGCCATGACGCCCGAGCCAAAGCCCATGTACTGGCTCTGGATCATCGCCGCCGCGTTGCCCTCGCCGTCGACCACACAGATGGCGACGGTGTCGGCATCGCCGTCCGGCTGGCCGTTCCGGGCCCGTTCCGGGCTGAACTGCCGCCACAGGTCGGTCGCGTACTCCTTGGACGTCAGCCGCTGGACGTCGATGTCATGAAAGGTCGGGTCAGTGATCGTCCGGTTCCGGACCTCGAATGCCAGCTTCTTGGCTTCGACGAGCGCGTGCAGCCGTGCCGTGCTCTCCCAATCGGTGCCTGCCTCGACGAGCTCCGCCAGGTTCAGCTCGATCAGCGCGGTGATGCCCTGCGAGTTGGGCGGGAACTCGGCGACCGACACGTCGCGGTAGGTCCCGAAGACCGGCTCGACCCAGTCGCCGCGGTGGGCCGCGAGGTCGGCGACGTTCAGGGCGCCCCCAAGGCGGTGCGATGTCGAGGCGATGCGCTCGGCGATCGGCCCCCGGTAGAACGCTTCACGCCCGCCGTCGGCGATCTGGCGGAAGCTCTCGGCCAGCGCGGGGAGGCGGAGGCGGGTTCCGGGAGCCGGAACCCGGCCGTCCGGCAGGTAGGTGGCGTGGGCTTCGGGATCCTTGCTGAGCAGCTCCTCGGCGATCCGCAGGCCATTGGCCAGACCGACCGAGACCGGGAATCCCTCTTCGGCGTAGTCGATGGCGTACTGGAGGACATCGGGCAGCGACATTCGCCCGAATGCGCGCTGGGACTGCTCCCAGGCGTCAACCGTTCCCGGGACCGTCACGGCGTGGATCCCGCGGACCGGCATGGTCTCGTGACCCGCGGCCCGCACGAACTCGCGCGAGGTCCCGAGGGCCGACCGGCCCGACCCGTTGAGCGCGTGGAGCTTGCCGGTGGCGGCCTCGTGATAGAGGAGGAACATGTCGCCGCCGACCGTGGTCATGTGGGGGTAGAGAACGCAGAGCACCGAGTCGGTGGCGATCGCGGCGTCGATCGCCGTCCCGCCTTCCCGCAGGACGGTGACACCAGCCTGCGCGGCAAGGATGTGCGGAGCAGAAACCATCCCGTTGAAGCCGAACGTCGATCGGCTGGGTGAGACATGAACCATGGTGGCGGCGTACTCCTGCGAAGGGTGAAGCCGGTCTGCCGGGTCGTGGCCTACCGGGACGGGACGATGTAGAGGGCGGTCTGGGGCGGGACGAGGTACTCGCAGCCGTCGGCCGTGACGACGATGTCCTCCTCGATCTGCGCACCCTGGATGCACGGCTCGAGGGTGAAGACCATTCCCTCTTCGATCTGGCCGCCGGAGCGATCGCCGTACCGCGCGTTGTTCGGGCCGAGGACGAGTCCGCCGTCATGGACCAGCCGGCCGACCTGGTGACCGAACGCATGGGTAAACCCATACCCGCGCTCCTCGACCAGCCCACGTGAAGGCTTGTCGACGTCCCAGCCGACGACACCGGGCTTGATCAGCGAGACTGCCAGCGCGACGGCATCGGCGACGGCGGCGAACCGGTGGGCGGCGTCCTCGCTTGGCCCGGTCTCGCCGGGTCGGGCCATGTACCACGTCCGCTGCATGTCAGAGCAGTAACCTTCAACGACGACACCGAAGTCGATCCGGACCGTGTCGCCGGCGGCGATCACCTTCTGGCTGGGAGGTCGGTGCCCGGCCTCCTGGTCCCCGGTGAACACCGCCGGGCAGAACTGCGCCTCCCATGCCGGGGAGACACCATAGGTCTCCATCCGCTCGTTGATGAACTCATGAACGTCCATCTCGGTCATCCCGACCTTGAGCACACCCGTGACGTCATCGAAGATCTGCTGCGTGATCTGGCAGGCGCGGCGGATGCGCTCGACCTCACCAGGAGTCTTGAGGGCGCGGATCCGCTCGGCAACTGGCTCAGAAGAGACCAGCCGATCGGCCATCCCGAGCGGCGTCAGCTCGCGGACCAGTTGCAGATAGAGACCGTGGGTGAGCCCGTCGATGCCGAAATCGGACTCGGAGTAGTTGAGCGCGATCGACTTAGGGTCGCGGTCCCGGAGCGTCTGGAGGAAGGCGTCGCGCCAGTCCCCGCTGTAGGCATGGACCTCGTCGAAGATGCCCTCGACCTGGATCCGGTCGTAGTCCGCGACGACCGCGACGGTTGGACCGTCCGCGAAGATCATCAGGGCGGACGTGCCGGCGATGTAGGGCATCCCCGTGACGAATGGCAGCATCACGTCGCTGCCCTCGCGGGTGAAGGTCAGCCAGAGATCGAGCCCGGCTTCGGCGAGCAGTCGCCTGGCCTGGGCATGCTTCTCCAGAGCCAACTCGATCCGTTCGCGTTCCTCTTCGGTCTGCAATCCATCGGCGGATTGGTCGGACATGATGCGCTCCCTGCTGGTGCCCTCGATGGGCGGTGGGTCTGGCGGCGACTCCGGCGAATGGGCCGATTGTCGCGCAGGGAGCGGCGGGCCGCTATGGGCAAGTGACGATGATCGCAGTTCCAGAGTTTGGCGCGGGAACGACCTACACGCTGCGTGGCTGGCTGCCCGCCGGCAGGATCTCGATCCCGAGCGAGCCGATCACCTCGCCGTCGACATAGAGGTAGACCGCATAGTCCCTCGGTTCCAGCGCGCCGTTCAGGTCGTATGGCACAGCGATCCACTGACGTCCGCCGCCTTCGACCGTGACCGACGACTCGCCGACAAAGACGAAATCCTCGGGTTTCAGGGTGTTGACATACCACCCGATTCCGACGGTCACACCGTCGCTGAGACCATCGAGGTTCGCCGTCACGTAGACACGGCCGGCGTTATTGGCGACCGCCGTCACGAAGGTGCTTGGCTGGTTGTCACCGGAGATGCTGGTCGCCAGGCCGATCTCGTGGAGGATCCCCGGCGGCTGGGGGGTCGGCGTTGCGGTCGTCGTCGGTGACGCGTAGCGGTTGGCAGTGAACGACGCCTGAATGTCGATCACCGCCTGGTCAGTCGTCCGTGCCGTCTCCTGGGCCCGCTGCTGGTCATAGGCGCGGTCGGACGCGCAACCAGCCAGCAGGACGAGCGTCACCAGCGACGATACGACAAGACGGACAGGGCGGCGTGCGATCGCCACTCTGTCCTGTCGGTTCGGGGTCGATTGACTACGCTCGCCTGAGCGCGAATCAGGCGGACTGGCGCGGTGGTCGGTACTGACCGAATGCATCCTGGTACTCCTCGGCCACGTCCCGGGCGGTCTTGTGAACGTAGATCCGGGTGGTGGAGGGGGAAGCATGCCCGAGGATGGTCTGGACTGTCGACTCGCGGACCCGCCGGCGAACCAGTTCGGTCGCGAGTCCGTGCCGGAAGGAGTGCGGCGTGACCTCACTCTCGACGCCGGTCGCCTGGCACAGTTGCGCAACGATGTGCTCAACGGTTCGCGGGCTGACCGAGGTCCCCGGATCGCCCGGCTTGTCCCGGCCGCTGAACGCGGGAAACGCCGCCGCGCCACGGATCGGGTCCTCGCGCATCGCCCAGTACGCCGTCATTGCCTCGGCGGTCTCGACGTCGAAATGGACCGTTCGGCTCTTGCCACCCTTGGCCCTGTAGACACTGGCGGTACCGCTCTGGAGGTCGACGTCGCGGCGCCGAAGCGCGCAGAGCTCGGAGACCCGCACTCCGGTCCGGTAGAGGAACAGGATCATAGCCCGGACCTTGAGCCGGCGCAGCTCCAGTGAGGGCCGGGCCGCCGGCTCCCCCTCACGAACGTACGCCACGATCTGCTCGAGATCACTCAGCTTGACGTCGGGAGGAGGTGGGGTGAAGCGGGGCATCATCGCCGCGATCCGGACCTTGAGCCGGTCCGTCGGGAGATCGGGGTGCAGATCGTAGGCGGAGAGATACGAGCAGAACTTCCGGACGGCGGAGAGGTTGTTCTGCGCGGTCCGCATCTGCGACACCTCTTCCGGGGTGCGGATGTCGGCCGGAACGAGGGTCGTCGCGAACGCCGTGACATGGTCGGCCCGAAGCATCGCGACCGGCATCTCGGCCGGATTCATCCCCTCATTTCGCTCGAGATGACGGAGGAACTTGGTGATCCCGTTGCGGTACGTCTTCTTGGAACGGGGCGCGAGGCGCAGGTCGCCGAAGAACATTTCGACGGCTGTCAGGACCGTGCAGTCGTCCGGGGCCTGGGGGGCAGGGGAGGGGACCGCCACGGGAACGACCGGTGAGACGTCTTCGACCTCGACCCGCCGCGGTTGGATGCGGACGGTCCGACCACGGCTTGGTCCCTGGAGTCGACTGTGATGCGAGGTGGCCATTGGTCGTTCCGTCCTCCCGGTGTCGCTATCGCGCCTTTAGAGGCTCGGTGGCGACGGTCGATGGCTACAGCGACGGCGGGTCGCCAGCCATGATGGACACCCGCGGGAGGTGTACGTACAGTGTGAACGCATCGTACTACGTCGTTGCGGTCGATGCAACGCCTGACTGTACATCTGTACGTTCGTGGCGGCTTACTGGATGCGTGTGACATAAAGTCACGCTTCAGCGGAGCCTCTAGCCCGCGCGTAGCGGCGGACGACACCAGTCATATCCCGATGAAAGTCGCCATTCGAGATGACGCGGGTAACACCGCCAGCCTTGGCAGCACGGAACCGGTCTACGTCCTTGTGGGCACCGAAGGCGAGGACCGGCAGGTCAGGGTCCTGATCCCGGATCGCTGAGACGAGAGTCGCCCAGTCCGGATCGGTTGCCATGTCGATGATCACCAAGGCGGCCGGGGAAGCCGGATCGAGTGCCCCGATCAGCGCCTCCGGGGACGGCACGATCCGCGGCGACCAGCCGTCAGCCGCCAGCGCCTGGCGCAGGCGGACGCCGAAGAACAGATCGCGGTTAAGGATCAGGATCGGCGAAGAAGAGAGATCAGCCATGGTGGCTCGCTTTCCATTTGGAGAGTCGCCGGCTCGCTCGCCGGAGCGGCACGGCGGAGGGGAAATGACACGACGCCGGAGTTTACGGCTAGAATGAGGCCGGGCAATCCGTCCGGCCGGTCTCGCCGGCCCACCAACGAGGGAAGGCACGTGGAGACGTACAACATCTACATGGACGAGACACCGGCCGGCGGTCTCGACGACGAGGAGGGCGTGGAAGTCGAGTTCCGCGTCGTCCCGAATGGCTCCGATGACGGCGATCCCGAGAACAACGCCGTCCTTGCCGGTCTCGACCTGGTCGACCTGATCAACCTGCGTGACCAGCTCCAGCAGGAGATCGACAACTACGCGCTGAACGCGCTCGAGGCCGAGGCCACCGCGGCCGAGGACGTCGAGGAGTAGTCGGTCAATCTACTCAAGGCGATTGAACAGGACAACGTAGGACCCGGGCGGATATCCGCCCGGGTCCTTTGTCGTGTGATTGTAGCTAGGCCGGCTGAAGGCGTCCGTTCCGCAGCAGGACGGACCGGGTCGCGAGCCGTTCGATGGCTCGGCGATCATGGAGCACCATCAGGCTCGTGCCGGTGAACGAGGCCAGGGCCTCCTCGAACTCCTCCCGGCTCTGCAGGTCGAGATGGTTGAGCGGCTCGTCCAGCACGAGGAAATTGGCGCCGCGAAGGATGACCAGCGCGAGGGCCAGTCGAGCCCGTTCTCCATATGACAGGTCGGTGACCCGTTTCAGGGCGGCGTCACCCCCGAACAGGAACTTGTGAAGGAACGAGCGGGCATCTGATTCATCCATCGCCGCTGCCGAGCGGACATGCCCGACGACGGTCCCCGTCGGGTCCAGGGTCTCCTGCTCCTGGGAGAACCGCCCGATGACGATGCCGGACCCGATCCGCACCGTCCCCGAGTCCGGCACGATGTCCCCGCAGATGGTCCGGATCAGCGTGGTCTTCCCACTCCCGTTCGGCCCGAGAAGGGCGACGCGCTCGCCGCCCCGGAGGTGGAGGTCGATTCCCCGGAGTACCGGCGCGCCGGCGAAGCCGACCTGCAGGTCCTCGACGATAACCACGTCATTGCCGCCGGGCGGTGGGGCGGGCAGATCGGCGGCGACGCCCCAGCGGAGGGCCGGCTTCTCGATCCGCTCGTCGGATTCCAGCATGCGCTCCAGCCGGCGCTCGCGGACGACCGCGGTCCGGATGTACTTCTTCCAGCGGTTGGTGACGACGTGGGTCTTGCCCTCAACTTTCTGGCCACGCTCACTGATCGACCGGATCTGCTGTTCCACCCGGTCGATCATGTCCTGCTGGCGGCGCCAGGCGCTTGCCTGCTCGGCGGCCTCGGCCGCTTTCAGCTCCAGGTAATCCGAGTAGTTGCCGGTAATCAGCTCCCAGTCGGTGTCAAGGTCGTCCATGGCGAGGATCCGGTTGGCGACCCGATCGAGGAACGCCCGATCGTGCGAGACGACGATGGTCGCGCCACGGTGAGTCAGGACAAGCTCCTCGACCGTCCGGGCGGCCTCGAGGTCGAGATGATTGGTCGGTTCGTCGAGCACGAGGATATCGGGCGCCGACGCTATCAACGCCGCCAGCCCGGCACGGGTCTTCTGACCACCGGAGAGAGTGGAGAGCGGAGTCCCCCAGCCAGCTGGGAGGAACATAGGGTCAACCTGGAATCGGCCCATCGTCGCGGCCAGGCGATCCGACGCCTCGTAGCCACCCGCCCCGTCGAACCGTTCGATCGCGGCATCGTACGCCGCCATCGCGTCATCCCCGGAATCCGGGTCGGCGAGGGCCGACGCGGTTCGGCTGACCGCGTCCTGGAAACCAACGAGGCCGTTGGCCGGGACATCGACGAGATCGCCGAGCGTACCGGTCGGCCGGTCGGCGAATCCCTGGCGCAGCGCTCCGAGCCTGATTCCCGGTGCCAGTGAGACCGAGCCGAAGTGGGGCAGACGTTCCCCGGTAAGGATGGCGAGCAGCGTGCTCTTGCCAGACCCGTTGGGACCGATGACGCCCAGCACGTCGCCGGCGTTCACCGAGAATGAGACGTTCTCGAAGATGATCCGGCCGTCGATCTGGCCGGTGAGATTCTGGATGGTCAACATACGTCCGCCCATGGCGAGCCGGACCGGTTTCGAATGCGGTGCACATGACAACGATCCCGCGCGGGGCGCGGCATGAAACAGGGTGGGCAGGCCGGGAGTAGGCTGGCCGCGCAGAGGGAAGGCCGTCCGGCGCCCGCTAGTTCTTCAAAGGAATATCCCTCCGGATGACGAGCGACAGTGCGTCGTGTCTCGGGGAGGGGCGACCCGCGGCGCCGGGGATGGCGACCGCCTGTCTGTGGGGAGCGCCCGTGGCGCTAGTCGATCATCGTACGAGGAACCTCTGGCGGCTGGGCACGGACCGGGGTCCGTCCCCAGGCCTGCCTAGCTTAGACATGCATGGACGATTCTGGCAAGAGCCGCCTCGTTGGGTCGGTCCATGTGCACGAGGCGCGTCAGGCGGACGGCTCCTGACCCGCCCGGAAGAGCGCGTTGAAGAGCACCTTGTACGTGCCGCGAGCCTGCGCCCGGAACTGCGCGCGGAAACCCACCAGGATGACGCGGCCCTGCCCGAGTTCGACCTCGACCAGCGCCGACCGGGACCGGAGATGCTGATCGCCGAGAATCCAGCCGCTCTGGTTGGGGGTTCCTCCAGCCGGGTAGCGTGCGACGGTCGTGGTCCGATCGGTACCGGTGAGTGCCTCGAAGGCCGGGCTGTCATAGAACAGGACTGTCGTATCTCGACGCAGTCCCCAGCCCAGCGGATGGCGGGTGTCGACGACGACCCGGAGCAGTGAGCCGGGGCAGTAGAACTCGGTGTCCTTGAGTCCCTGCAGGACATTGCGGACCGGGAGGGCGAACCGATCGATGACTGGGGTCGCCGTGCCGTCGAGCGCGATGAGTGTCCCGCCACGCTCGGTGAAGCGCTGGAGCTCATCCATGCCTACGGCGCCCAGACCACCCACGTACTCAGGCGGATACGGTTCGTCGTATTTGTTACGGGACGGATTGCCGTTCACGAGGTCGCTGGCCGACTGGTGTGGAAGGACGATGACGTCAAAGCGGTCGTTGAGTTGACCCCTGCGGATGTCGGCGTCGTGAACCGTACTGGCCGGGACCTCGTACTCCTCCAGGATCCATCGCGTCCAGCCCTCGTCGATCGACGGGCTCCAGCTCTGGTAGAGGGCGATCCGCGGCATACGCTGGACGACGGTCTCGGGACGGGACCCGACCGGAATCGCACGGAAGGAGATTCCGGTCTCATGGGCCAGCGCGGTCAGCTGGTCTTCGAGATCGTCACCGGCTTCAACGACGACCGTCCCCGGAGGCAGGTCCGGGACGGTCGTTCCGGTTACCCGACGCACCGTCCGACCGGCCCGCAGCAACCGACTGATCACCCGGATGGACGCATTGGCGTCCGGCACGAATGCGTAGCCTGCTGGAGCTTCCGCGTCTACGGTTCCTGGTACGGTGTCGTTGCGATCCAGCGGGCGGAGGGCCAGACGCGCCGACTCGGTCACCGGCGTCCGGATGGCGCTGGCCCGGACTCCCATCTGGAGCGGGAGCGTGTGGCCCGCGATGTCGTACGGTGCCTGCGGTGGTCCGTCCGGCCACTTCCGCAGGTTGGGATATTCCTGGATCTCGAGCAACGTCTTCGCGAACGTGCCAGCCGGTTGATCCAGCAGGACGACTCGCGTGCCAGTTGGATACTCGACGCCGTCGAGCGTGACAGGCTGGTCGGCGATGTCGACCCGGACGATACCCCGTCGGAGGACGTCGATCAGCTCGCGCGCGGTCCCAGGATCATGCTGGTCCTCGTCACCGGGGATCACGAACGCGTACGGTGCCTCGTCCCGCCGACTGGAGCGGCGATTGATGTCAACATAGTCCGTCAGCCACTGGGTCCGGTTCCGGGCCAGGTGGTCCAGCGCGGCGCGGGCGGCGATCAGGTCGTACTCCACGATGTCGCGCAGTGTCCAGCGCCCGCCCTTCCAGGGCAGCGGATGGTTCCATGACCTGACGGTTGGCGCGAACCGGTCGTCCTTTTTGAGATCGGCCTCACGGATGTCGACCGGCGTGGCGTACCGGCATGACGCCGCCTCGCTGAGCAAGTCGACCGACCCATGGTAATTGCCGTACGCGAGCGACGGGGAGTAGTTGTCGAACATGGCGTGAGTGACCACGCCGGCCTTGCCGGCCGCCGTGAGTCGGCTGGCGATCGCGCTGCCCACGGCCGCGAACTGCTGCTGGATAACCGGGTCCTGGTTTGGGTCCAGCGGATCGATGAAGGGCGGCACCATGAACCGGGCGCCATCCCGGTACATCTGATGCATGTCGAAGACGAGCTGCGGATGCTCCCGGTTGTGGAACGCCACGTAAGACTGGTTCTCGCGCTGGGTGAGCATGAACCAGTCGCGGTTGTTGTCGTGCCCGACGTAGCGATGATAGAGCCAGGGCATCTCGCTGCCCTCGTACTCCGTGCGGAGGGTGCGCCGGTACCAGTCGGCGACCAGCTGGACGCCATCCGGGTTCTGGCTCGGGATCAGGACGGTCACGATCCGGGACAGGAGTTCCGTGGTGTCGGCATCGCTCGCGACGGCCAGCTGATGAGCCAGCTCCAGGGTCATCAGGCAGGCGCCGATCTCGTTGGAGTGCTGGGTTGCCATGATGATCCCGACGGGACAGGCGTCCTCGACAGCCTCGTCGATCTCGTCGAGTGAGCGTCCCACGGGATCCCAGAGCCGACCGAGGAGCTCGCGGTTTCGCGCACGGGCGGGTTCGGTAAGGTTCTCCGGGGCTGAAATCAGGACGGCGATGTGAGGCCGTCCCTCGGTGGAGGTGCCGAGATGCTCAACCGAGACTCGATCCGATTCCATCGCGAGCTGCTCGAAGTACCCGGTGATCACATCCCAGTCGGGAAGGAATCGATCGGCTCCGACCGCGACCCCAAGCCACGCCGAGGGTGAGGTGATCGGAGGTGGAGCGACCCTTCGACGCCGGACGCGAGCGCCGCCTTCATCCTGAAGGGCCTGCTGAACCGTTGAGACCCATGCCTCGTCCACGAGGATGACGCCGCCGTCCGTAACGCGCGACGCAGGCGGGAACACGCCGGACTGGATGCGGGACTTGATCAGATACGGCGAGATTCCCAGGCGTTCGGAAGCCGTCCGCGTCGTGAGGAACTCCCGTGTTTCCGAGATCTTGGCTCGTGGCACCTTGCCTCCCTGAACTGGTCCATTGCCCAGCCCCATGCTAATCCCATGACGTGCGGCGGCGTGGCCGGGGCGCCTTCTCTCCGAACCGTCCAACTGTTCGAGAGAATACGTATTCTGTCTATCCTGGGAAAATCCGGCGATCACCTGACGACGGAGGATCATACCCGAGGCTGGACACCATCGCTGCAGGCAAGGAGAAGCACGGCCACGCACTGGACCGGCGGGGAGGAAGCGCCTATCCCAGCGACGCTCCTTCGCGGGAATCACTTCGAATCCGGAGGACGTACGCCTCGAAGACGTCTTCCCCTTCCAGCCAGGCGCGGGAGAGGCGGTTCATGCCATAGTCGCGCCCCGTGGCAAACCGTTTCCCATCGTTGCCGTAGGCCGCCACCCACCACTCGGCTTCCGCCGCATGAGCGACGTATTCCTCTTCAAGGTCAACGCCGTTCGGGAGCGTCGTGCAGGTGTTTGAGTAGTTGCAGGCAACCCCGTTCACGTAGCGATCGATGTGCGTCGCCTCATGGACGAGCAGCGCCGCGACGACATCCGTCTCTCCCGAACGCAGGAGCTCCTGGTCCACCATGACGAATGAGGCAGACCAGCTCCCGTCGATCGGGGATTGCCTCCCGGAGGCGTAGCCGCTATTGAAGACCAGCCGCTCCGTATCAACGCAGATCGAGAGATCGACCAGCTGATCGAACAGCCTCGCGCCTTCTTCGGTACCTCGCATCAGATCCATGCCGTCGATCAGCCGATCCTGGTCGCCGCCTTCGACGTTCTCACAGATCGGGTAGGCGGCCGCGGACGGGGCCGGATCGAACGCTGGTTCCTCAGCGACAAGCGACACGACAGCATGGAGTCGCTCGCGCGACTCACGCTCCACCGTCTGCCATTGCGGCGTGCCGGACAGTGTCCGCAGCAGGTCCTGGTTGGCGAGCGCGAAGACCGATGTCGTGAGGATCGCGATCAGCATCAGGAGGCGGACAGCCCGTCCGAGTCGCGTTGGAGCGGAGCGTGGGCGTGAGGGAGCCGGGGTGGGCTGGCGCCAGCCAAAACGCTCCTGGTCCTGGTTCAACGGGGGCGGTGCCTGCCGACTCCGCTGATCGACGACGGGCGGAGGTTGGGCGTGGGTTCCGATGGTCGGAGGCCGGTCATAGGATTCGGACGTGATGGGGCGGAACTGGCCGGTTGGCTGGCGCTGGTCGGCCGCACTGTCCGGCGAAGCGTACGCGTGCCTCGGCGGGCGTTCCCGGCGAACGCCGTCGGCCGGCCGGAACGGATGGGTGGAAGCCGGGGCTGGCACCGGGGCATGGTCGGAGTCCGGGAGGCGGCCGGATCTCTCGTCAGTCAACAGGTATCCTCATCCGGTCGGAGCGGGACCCGGCGCCGGCGCGATCAACGAGAGCCGGTACGGCACACAGCGTCACACGGGGGCAGAGTGTCATGGAAAGCGATCACCATGCCGATCCAGTGTACGCCGGGCGGGATGACTTCGGACTTTCCGATGACGACGTGCTCTTCACCGATGATGATTTCGATCCCGATCCGCGTCGCGATCCCCATGTCATGACGGTCCTGGGTCCAGTCTGGCCGGATACGCTTGGGATCACGCTACCCCATGAGCATCTGCTGGCCTGCCCGCCGGCTACCGTCGGGGAAGAGCCGGACTACCGGACCGACGATCGGGATGCCGCGCTCGCGGATGCGGAGTCGTTCTCCTTCGCGGGCGGCGGGACGATCGTCGACTGCACACCGCCGGACAACGGGCGGGACCTGGCTGGGCTGCGCTGGGTCGCCGAGCGGGTCGCGGTCAAGGTAGTCGCGACAGCGGGGTTCCACAAGGAAGAGCACTCCCGCGCGGTGATCCAGGGCCGTGACATCGGTGACCTCGCTGATCAACTCGTCCGGGAGATCCGGGACGGGGACCCGGAAAGCGGCGCCCGATGCGGTCAGCTCAAGGCGGGAAGCAGTCTCGACCGGATCACCGACATCGAGCGCGTCGCGTTCGAGGCTGTGGCACGGGCACACCGAGCGACCGGGGCTCCGATCATCACCCATACTGAAGCCGGGACCATGGCCCGGGAACAGGTCGCACTGCTGGCGTCCTTCGGGGTCGACCCGGTCCGGGTGGTCGTCTCTCATCTCGACCGCCGGCATACTGACTACCAGTATCTCCTTGATGTCCTCGCCACGGGCGCCACCATCGGGTTCGATCAGCTGGGCAAGCCGACGCATGGTCCCGATGACCCCAAGGCCGCCGTGATCGCAAGGCTGTTCGAGGCGGGGTACGGTAGTCAGCTCGTGATCTCCCATGACATCGCCCGCCGGTCACTCAGGCCGGGGTACGGAGGGACGCCGGGGCTGACCTACATCCCGGACCGCTTCCTGTTCATGCTGCTGGACGCGGGACTTTCCGCGACCGCGGTTCGCCAGTTGATTCACGACAATCCGGCCCGAATGCTGACGATCCATCCGCTGACCAGCACGCAATCCATATGATGGAGAAGCCCGACGCCATGCCCTCACGCGACCGACATGAAGTCCCGATCGACGCGCTGGTCTTCGACATGGACGGGTTGCTCGTCGATAGCGAGCCCCTGGCTGACACCTCGATGAAGCTGTTCCTCCAACGGCACGGCCACACGGCGCGGGAGGAGTACGGACCAGCACTACTCGGGCGGCGGCTCCCGGAGGCAGTCGCGCTGTTCGTGGAGTGGTACGGACTGCAAGGGAACTTCGATGACCTGGTCGCGGAGTTAGACCAGCTGCGGACCGAGATGATTACGGGCAACCTCTCGACGATGCCGGGCGCCGCGGAGATCATCGACTTCGGTCGCCAGGCTGGACTGCGGCTGGCGCTGGCAACAAGCAACCGCAGGCACCAGGCGACCATCTCGCTCGAGGAAACCGGGCTGACGGGTCTGTTCGACGCCGAGGTGACCGGCGATGAGGTCAAGCGGGGCAAGCCTGCCCCGGACATCTTCGCGCTTGCCGCCGAGCGGATCGGTGTTGATCCGGTGCGATGCGTGGTCTTCGAGGACGCACCGGCGGGTGTGGCAGCCGCAGCGGCTGCGGGGATGCGTAGCGTGTTCGTTCCCAGCGGATATTCGGTCGACGCCGAGCTACCGATCGCGCCTACGATCACGGTCAGCAGCCTGTTCGACGGGATCGAGTGGCTGCGAGGGCAAGGGGTCGGGAGCGGCGTCCCGGAGTGACAAGCGACCGGAATGACGACGCGGGCACCGGGTGATTCGGTGCCCGCGTTTTCGTTGTCCTGACTGCCTGATCAGGCGGCGATCGGAGTCTGGTCAGAGCCGGTGGTCACTGGACGACTGACCGGCCGGATCGGGCGGAACTCCGGGCGGGGGGACGTGCTGACCGGGCGAGTCGTCCTGCTCAGGAAGGGGCTGACGACCATCGGAAGCATCGAGAGGACAAACAGGCCAAGGACCACGGTCACGATCATGTCACTCATTACGGGGCTCCTTCTGGCGGGATCGTTCAAGCACTCTGGGTCAGCATTGGTAGTTCGGTACGGGGCGGCTCCGAGGGCCGCGTCGCTGTTCCGTATGCCTACTATGTTAGAGACGATCTATTGCCCTCATATGCTTCACCCATGACGACGATGTGACGGGATTTCCGGGGCTGTGACGGGTCCGTTATGACGACTTCGCCTGGCGCATGGTGACATGAACAGCGACACGCGGCGGATTCCACAGGGTAAGTCGCCGTCAGCGCCGTCGCCCTGACCAGGCCCGCCGGCTGAGCCCATCCCTCGTCAACGCAGACACGCCACCGTGACGCCCCGTGGGGTGTCTGGTCAAGGTGCAGGAATTCGAGAGAGTCTTCGAAGGCTTTCGGCGTAAGACGAGAGGTCACTAACCACTGTGTGAGGCAGGAACGACGATCGGTCGCGTGCATGGCACCCGACCGATCGTCGTTTGAGCAGGTTGTTTGGCCGTCAGGCAGGACTCGCCGCGGCCTGGTCTCGGCTGATGAGGGCCTCGGCCGTCTCGCGGAGCCCGTTCGGGTCCGCATCTGGGCGGGCGATCAGGGCGACCTCAAGGACCTCGTCGAGCGAATCGACCATGATCAGGTTGAGACCGGCCTTGACCAAGTCGGGTAGCTCGCTCAGATCCTTGGCGTTGCGCTTCGGCAGCAGGAACGTCCGGACCCCACCCCGGTGCGCCGCCAGCGTCTTCTCACGCAACCCGCCGATCGGCAGCACCTTGCCGCGCAGCGTGATCTCTCCGGTCATCGCGAGGTCCTTCCGGACCGCCCGCCCGGTCAGGGCGGAGACCAGCGCCGTCGCCATCGTGATGCCGGCCGAGGGGCCGTCCTTCGGGATGGCCCCGGCCGGGATGTGGATGTGGATGTTGTGCTTGTCGAAGAAGGCCGGCTCGCGGCCGAACAGGTGGGCGCGACTCCGGGCGTAGCTGATCGCCGCCCGGGCCGACTCCTGCATGACGTCCCCGAGCTGCCCGGTCAGCACGAGGTCGCCCTTGCCTTCCATGATCAGGACCTCGATGGAGAGCAGGTCGCCACCCGTGCTCGTGACGGCCGCGCCGGTTGCGACGCCAACGTCATCGGTCTCCTCCGCCAGGCCGTACTCGTAGCGGGGAATTCCCAGGTACCGCTCGACATCGTCCTCGCCGATGGTCACCCGGGTCGGCACCGCGGTCGGCGCAGCATCCACCGGTTCACCCTCGACGAACGAATCGACGCCCTCCGGCTCCGCGGCAGAGGTGGCACCTTTTGTCTCCGAGTCGCTGTCCGGCGCAGCCACTCCCGCAGCGTCGGAAGCGACCGAGCCGGATTCACCTCCCTCGGCATCGGCTGCGTCCGCGACGAACGCTGATTCGTCTGCTTCCATCGCGGTGGCGATCTCGCGGGCGACCTTCCGCGCCAGCGATCCGAGTTCGCGCTCGAGGTTCCGGACGCCGGACTCTTCGGTGTACTCACGGATCAGCTTACGGATGGCGCCTTCGGTGATCTCGAGGCGGTCAGCGTCGAGTCCGTGATTGGTCAGCGCCTTGGGCAGCAGGTAATTGCGGGCGATCTCGAGCTTCTCGAGTTCCGTGTACCCTGGAACCTCGATGATCTCCATCCGGTCCCGGAGCGCCGGGGGGATCGGGTCCAGCATGTTGGCCGTCGTGAAGAACATGACTCCGGAGAGGTCGAACGGCACCTCGAGATAGTGATCCGAGAACGACGAGTTCTGCTCCGGATCGAGCACCTCCAGCAGGGCCGACGTCGGGTCGCCCCGGAAGGTGTCGCCGCCCAGCTTGTCGACCTCGTCCAGCACCATGACCGGGTTGCGGCTACCGGCATCACGGAGCCCCTTGATGATCCGGCCGGGCATCGCGCCGACATAGGTGCGGCGATGCCCCCTGATTTCGGCCTCGTCCCGGACACCGCCGAGGCTGATCCGCACATACTCCCGCCCGATCGCGCGGGCGATGCTCCGGCCCAGCGAGGTCTTGCCGACGCCCGGTGGTCCGACGAAGCAGATGATCGGCGACTTCAGGCCCGTGCCAGCGAGCTTGCGCACCGCGACGAATTCGAGGATCCGGTCCTTGACCTTCTCGAGTCCGTAGTGGTCCTCCGCCAGGATCCGGGCCACCTCCCGAAGATCGAGGCGCTCCTCCGTCTCCTGCGACCACGGGATCTCGGTCAGCCACTCGAGGTAGGAGCGGATCACGCCCAACTCGGGAGAGAACGGGTGCTGCTGCTCCAGGCGATCTGCCTGGACCAGGGCCTTGGCCTTGACGTCCTCGGGCATCCCGGCGAGCTCGATCTTTTCCCGGATCTCGCGTGCCAGGGTTTCTTCCGGCGAACCCTCGCCGAGTTCCTTCTGGATCGCCCGCATCTGCTCGCGGAGGAAGTACTCCCGCTGCTGGCGGTCCATCCCCGCCTGCGCCTCGACCTGGATCTGCTGGCGCAGGTTCAGGACGGTTAGCCGCTTCTCGATCAGCACTCCCAATTGGCGGAGCCGCTGGATCGGGTCGAGGACCTCGAGCAGGTCCTGGCGCTGGTCGGGTGTGAACTCCGGCGAGAACGCGATCAGGTCGGCCAGCCAGCCCGGCTCGTTGACGCTCCGGATCGTGTCGAGGACTTCCTCCGGCACGTTCGGCAGCATGCTGAGGTAGCTCTCGACCTGCTCAAGGATGGCGGTCATCGCTGCTTCCGTGTCCGCGCCAGCGGGCAGCTGGTCGTCGTGGCGACGGACGCGGGCGACCGGGTATGGGTCGTCCTGGACCAGTTCCTCGACAAGCCCCCGGCTGACGCCCTGGAGGATGACGTGGCTGTGCCCGCCGGGACGCGTGACGCGCTGTCCCACCTCGGCGATGACGCCAACGGTACAGAGCTCAAACTGCTCTGGAGCGGGGTCACCTTCCGGCGTCCAGCCTGTCGGGTCGTCGTCCACCAGACGATCGTTCCGGATGGGAGGCAGGTCGTCGTCGGCGCCGATCGCAAGCTGAGCGGTAATTCGGTCTATCTCGGCTTCGCCGCTCGCGACGCTATCGCCCGCCGGGCGACCGGTGACTCGCTCAGTCAGGACCAGGACCTGCCGGAGGGGTAGCCGGGAGGCACGGTCGAGTACCAGAGCCGCCTCATCGTCCTCGATCGGAAAGGGAATCGACATGTGCGGCAGGAGGATCGTCTCATCGACGATCAGGACCGGAAGCGCGACCGGTCGGCCGCCCACCGTACGAGTGCGGCTCTTGCGCTGTCGTCGCGGCCGGGCGGGAGCCTCGGGGGATGTCGCAGCCGTCGCGTCGCTCTCTTCAGAGGTAACCGGGGCAGGGGTTACCGGCTCGCCAGCGGTGTTCGCGTTGGCGGACTCATCGCATGTCGTGGCGTCAAGGGGCTTCGGCGTCTTGCCGGAGGACATAGCGTTCTCGATCCTGGCTACACCGGTGCGTGCGGGCCCGGTGCGGGATGACGGATGGCAACCAGCTGTCAACGCATGTCGACAGGTCGGAGGTCCGCCGCGGAACCGTCGGCGGCGCAAGGCCGGGGGCGGTCTGCGATAGGTCAACTGTCAAAGTCTACGCGGAATGCCTTACAGGAGTAGGCGCCGGCCACTCTGCCGCACTGGCTGCGGACAATCGGATTCCCGGTCCCGGTGGCAGTACTTTGCCCCAGTGTTCCGTTCCGGGATGCATGGTTTGATCGCATCCATGAGTGGCGCGCGTGCGAACATGGGCCAGTTACCCTACCCGGTCGCCCAAGCGGACCCGTCTTCGATGGATCACCTGGTTTCGAGCAGGAGTCAGACCATGACGATCGACTCACGAACCCTGCATCAACGCGTTCGCTCCCTCTTGGCCGTCACGATCGTTCTCTGCCTGGTGGTTAGTGGCTGGGCTGGTGGGCGGATCTCCACCGCCGCCCAGATCGACGGGTCGACGTACGTCGACCCGACGTACGGGTACACCCTGTCCTGGGATGACGCGATCTGGAGTGTCATCGACGACGCCGGTGGCGACATCGCGCTCGAGAGCGACCTCGTCCAGGTGTTCTTCCAGTCGGGGCAGTTCTACGACGGCGACGCCGTGGCCTGCCGCGATGATCTGGTCGCCCGCCTGCCGGACGATGCTTCGGTGGAGTCCGTCGAGGCGTTTGCTGACGGTGAAGGACTGGAGTCGGATGCCGCTGACCGGGCCTGGAGCACGCTGGCGGTCGAGTTGAGCGAGGCGAGTGTCAACGACGCCACCTCGATCATCGAGCGCATCGAATGCCGAACACTCGTGGTCGAGGAGGCGGTGCTCGCCATCACCTGGATCGCTCCGCTGGACGACGCGGAAGGGGCGATCGCTGAGGCGGAATCGCTCCTCAGCGGCCTGGAGACCCCGAACAATGGGGGAGAACCCACCGCCGGTCTCGGCGAGGACCGCTACGACGATCAGGACTATGGCTTCACGATCGAGTGGGACCCGGAGGCCTGGAGCGCGTTCGTTCCGGTGGATACCACCTTCGGGCTGGACAGCGGCGTCAGTCTGATCACGTTCGACCTGCCTACCGATTTCGCTGGAGACGCCGAGGCTTGTCTTATCGCCTCGGTGGAAACGCTCCGCGAGTCACCGGGGCTCGAGGAACTACGCGACCTGCAACGCGATGGGCAGGATGAAACCGGCGAGGGCGACGCTGGCTGGATTTCCGCAGCGTTCGAAGCGGACTACGGTGCCTCCCAGCGCTTCGTCGAGATTCGCTGTGCCTCGCTGCCGGGAGAGGCTGCCGTTCTCCGTGCCCTCCATTCCGGCCCACTGGAGGCATGGGAAGACGAAGCCGAGCTTGCGGCGCCGGTGTTCGCGTCGTTCGCTCTGCCATCGAGCGATGCCACTCCGGTCGCCGAGCCAGCCCCCAGTACACCGGTACGGGCCGGAACGCCGGAGTCGGACGACGCGGCGACGTCAGGTGATCCGGTTACCTTCCAACCGGAAAGTGGTGAGTGGAGCCTTACCTACGATGGCTCGCTCTTCACGCCGCTCGATGCTGGGCTCTATCAGACGGTTGACCTCGCTCTGTCAGGGCCACAGACCGTCGTCACGTTCCAGTCAGTCGAGACCTCCGATGATCCGGCCACCATCCTCGCCAATCGTGTAGCGACGGAGATCGGCGACGTCGATTCCGACGCCGCGCTCGCCGAGCCGCCAATAGGGACAGTGGACGGCGCGATCGGCGCGACTTATGAGGTGACCGGGCAGGGAGATGAGGCGGGTGCGCGCGGGGTGATCGTCGTCCCGACCGGGACGGGCGTCGTCATCGTCCGACTGTTCGGTACGCCAGAATCCTACGAGGCCGACTATGAGGCGCTATCGACGCTGATGGACGGCCTAGAGGTCACTGACTAGAACATTGTCGGTTAGTGCCTACACGGGCAAGAGCTCGAGAACAGGATGGGAACAGGAGCGGGCCGGCGAGAAATCGCCGGCCCGCTTCCATTTCCGGGTTACGCGCCAATCTCCGCTAGCGGGCGACCGGGACCTTGTCTCCGGCCTCGGTGATTGGAAGATTCACGGGCTGCCCGGTCACACCGTCCCGCCACGCCATCACGTCGCGAGCGGCGGAGGCGATACCGGCGGGATCGAGGCCGGCTCGGGCGCGAAGGACGTCCTGCGACGCCTGCTCGAAGACTTGGTCCGGGATCGCGATGACCCGGACGGGTGTTGTGCGCTGGTTCTGGCTCAGGCATTCCAGCACCGCCGCACCGAACCCGCCGACAGCGACGTTCTCCTCGACCGTGACGATCGCGCCACAGCGGTCGGCCAAGTCAAGAATTAGTCGCTCGTCCAGCGGCTTGATGAACCGCGCATTGACGACGGTCGCCGAGATCCCGTCCGCCCGGAGAAGCTCCGCCGCACGCTCAGCCGCCAGAACCATGGCTCCGCACGCCACGATCGCGACATCGTCGCCCTCCCGCAGGACTTCCGAGCGGCCGATCGGCAACGCGTGCATCGGCTCGTCAATCGGCACCCCCACACCAGCCCCACGCGGATACCGGATCGCGCTCGGCCCGTCGAGCTTCAGCGAGGTCGCCAGCATGTGGCGCAGCTCGGCCTCGTCCTTTGGCGCCATGACCGTCATGTTCGGCATGCAGCGGAGGTAGGACAGATCGTAGATGCCGTGGTGAGTGCGGCCGTCGTCGCCGGCGAATCCCGCCCGGTCCATCGCGAAGACGACAGGCAGCCGCTGGAGACAGACGTCGTGATAGATCTGGTCGTACGCTCGCTTGAGGAACGTCGAGTAGATTGCCGCGATCGGCCGCATGCCCTGTGTCGCCATGCCAGCCGCGAAGGTGACGGCGTGCTGCTCGGCGATGCCCACATCGAAGGTCCGGTCCGGGTGGACCTCGCCGAACAAGCCCACCGACGTTCCGGTCGGCATCGCCGCGGTGATGGCGACGATCCGGTCGTCCTCGTTCGCCAGCTCGATGGCGGCCGCGGCGAACACGTCCTGGTATTTGGGTGGTGTCGGTGCCTTGGCCTTTTCAGTTCCGACCGGCGCGACTTTGGGGCGGGCCGAAACGGCGTGGCTCCGCTCGTGGTCGTCGGCGGCCGGCGCATAGCCGCGGCCCTTCTCGGTCACGACGTGGAGGAAGACCGGACCATCGACGTTGACCGCGTTCTGCAGCGCGTCGATGACGTCACGGAGGTTATGCCCGTCGATCGGTCCGAGATAGGTGTACCCAAGCTCTTCCCAGATCATGCCGTGGACCATGAACGCCTTGACAGAGTCCGTCAGGCGCTTGCCAAGGTCGACCATCATGTCGCCCTGCGGCATCCTCTCCAGGAGCCGCTCCAGCTCGTCCTTGGCCCGTCCGAATCGACGATCCGTCCGGACCTTGTCGAGGTACTTGCTGAGCGCTCCGACATTCCGGGCGATCGACATCTCGTTGTCGTTGAGGATGACGGTCATCGGGATGCCGAGATGTCCGCCGTTGTTCAGCGCCTCGAATGCCATGCCACCCGTAAGCGCACCGTCACCGATCAGGGCGACGGTACGGGGACGCGAACCGGCATCATGACGGAGATGGTCGGCGACGGCCATGCCCAGTGCCGCCGAGATGCTGGTGCTGGCGTGGCCGGCACCGAAGGCGTCGTGCTCGCTCTCGTCACGGGAGAGGAACCCCGAGATCCCGCCTTCCTGACGCAGCGTATGGAAGCGGTCCAGCCGTCCGGTCAGCAGCTTGTGGGCGTAGGCCTGGTGCCCGACGTCAAAGACGAGATGGTCACGCGGGGAGTCGTAGACGACGTGCATCGCCACGATGAGCTCGACCGGACCCAGACTGGCACCGAGATGCCCGCCGTTGATCGCCACCTTCTCGATTAGCTCGGCGCGGATCTCCGCCGCGACCTGCTCGAGCTGGGCGATCGTGAGGTCCTTGAGGTCGGACGGGCCGGTGAGTCGGCCCAGAATAGTCTCATCATGACCGGGACGATCGGTCCGGCCCGGCCGCCCCTTGGCCGCCGTGGTGTCTCGCCGGGTCGATTCAGTCATCTGCACGTCCTTGGATTCACGGTTGGAGTCCCGGCAGGCCGGCGCGATCATCGCGACCCGGCGGGCCGTCCGGGGGTGGAGTCGTCGTCTGGACTGGCCCCTGACCATTGCAGTGTAGGCCAGCCAGGCTCCTGAGGCACGAACGGCGCCCCCACTGAACGCGAGCCAGCGCAAACCTCATCTTCCGTAGACGGTGGTCCGTCGCGGAGTGTCACGCCTCGGGCTTCGAGCTGGTCGATGAATACTCGGAGTCCCTGAGTCTGACCCTTAATTTTGCGACCGAGAGAACCTGCCCGGGCATTCGCACGTAAACAGGACATCGGCAAGGTTCCCCTCCGGAACAGCCCGGATTCCGGCTCTCGATACGGAGCCACTTCCGGTCTCATGTTCGCCGCCTTGCCTGTGATGTGACCTGACGAGCGCGGTTCTGTGAGGCAATGCCCAGTCGCATTGCAGCAGGTCCGGGTGCGTCGGATGTGGCCGGTCGGCTCCCGTCCGATGGCACACGGATGGCGGCTGGATTTCAGACCGCCAAAGGAGAGGTACGTCGCGATGCGTGAGCCATCTTTTACCAACGGATCCACTGGGAGGACCGGCTCCGGTTCGCCGGTAAGCCGGACTGGTCCCGGGCCGCAGCCGCTGGCCCGCACGGCCATCGTCCATCGCGCGGGGGGGACGGCGCGGCCCGTGGCGTCGCAGGAGAATGCGCGCATTCTCCGTCAGGCGCTGGCGGAGGACCCAGGAGCTCCAAGCGATCTCTGGATGCCGCACCAGCCGGCCGTTCGCCAGCGGGTCGGGCCGACCATCAAGGCCCTGCGCCTTCGCAAGGAGCTGAGCCTGCACCAGCTCGCCGAGACCGCTGGCGTCTCCCCGTCCCATCTCAGCCGGATCGAGCGCGGCCTGACCGTACCCTCCTATGAGGTGCTCGATCGCATCGCGGACTCCCTCGGGTCGGACCTCCGCCAGCTTCGCCACGAAGAAGAGCGGGCTCGGGCGGTCGACGGTGAGCTGGAGCAGCTGTTCGATTACTTCGACATGCCTGGACCGACGCGCGCTGAACTGCTGCACCTCAGCAACCGGGCCAGGGCCGACATCGCCCGTGCCCTCCACCGGGCGATCCGTCGGACGGCCTGACCCAACGGGACGGGACCTCGAGAACGAAGAAGCGGCGCCAGGAACCGCCCTGGCGCCGCTTCTTCGTTCTCCGTTGGATGATGGGCTTCGTCGCCCGCCATACGCTACATGATGAGGCGTACTTCCAGCGTTTCATCGCCCTCGTTGACGGTTTCCCAGGATGCCGTTGGGTCCCAGTCGGCGAGGTCCTCTACGGTCGTCTGGCGCTCGCTCGTCACGGACAGGGTAAGCCGGTGGTCGTAGTACTCGCGGACCTCCGCGCGGAGGACCTCAGGCCGGGACAGGATGTGTCGCTGGATGGACAGGGCGACCGCCGCCCGGGGAACGCCATTCATGATCAGCGTCGTGCGCTGTTCGGCGACCGGGGCAGTCGGGGCTGCCCCGACTGCCGTCTCTTCACTGGAGACGACGTGCAGCCCACTCTGAGAGGAAGTGTGCGCGTCCGTATCCTGGGAGGGAGCCGACCGCGGGACGGCGCCCATTATCGTTCGCGGTGCAGTAGCTGCTGACGCAGCAGTCCCCTCAGTTGCACTATCGGCTGCAGTTGAACTATTCCTGGTGGCGGTGGTGGTAGCAACAACACGGAGTTCGTCCTGTGACACGGTGTTGGCGTTCGGGAGACGGGATGCGTTGGGCGGGTTCCCATTGGTCGCAGTCTGGATACCCGTCTGTTCCGTACCTGGGGTGTCTGCCTCCGCCGACACAGAGGTCGGCTCGTCCTCGGTCATCGAGGGGTCCGAGCCATGCTGCGTCCCGCTATCCGCTTGCGGTGTCTCGGCGTTGTCGTCCGCTACGCCCTGATCCACTGTGTCGGAGGCGGGGGCTTCGCCCAGGACGATGTCGGTTGAATTGCCGGTCCCCGTCTCCGCGGCTCGGGAGCCACCCTCGGTGCCGGCCTGGCCCCCTCTCGGCGCAGCATCCGACGAAATCCACGTCTGAGCGTTGCTCTCGACCCGGGCTGCCTCACTCCCTGAGCCAGGGGAAGGCTCACTGGTTGCGGTCTGCTCGGCAACGTCACTGAGCGATTGAGGGGAATCCGTCATCGGCACGACGGGGTCCGATTCGGCGGTCTCCGGGTTTGAGGTTTCCGTCGGCGTCCCGGATACGGGAGCGGTGTCTGGCTCCGGCGCGTGATTCGCCGCGCTGGCACTACTGTCGTGGAACGATGGGAGCGCGCCGGTCGATGGTGCGGAAACGGACGGGGCGAAAGCACCGGCCGATACCTCGTCACGAACGTTCTCTGCATCGGTTCGCAGGGCATTGGAACCGGTTCCGAGCTCTCCCAGCCCGGCGCCGCTTCCAAGACGATCCGTTGCCGGCAGGCCGGTCGGCTCAATCATGAACTCGACCTGCTCCAGGGCCTCCGAGACGCGATGGGCGAGGCGTTCGGTCGCCTGCTGGATCGTCATGACATCGTCCAGAAGCTCGGCCAGGACGGCGCGCTGTCCCTCGCGCTCCTGCGCCTGGCTCTGGCGCACCTCGAGGATGGTGGTCGTCGCTTCCTCGCGCCGCTCGGCCGCTTCCCGGATCATCAGGTTGGCGCGCCCGATGCTCTGCTGGATAAGGTCGTCGAAGGATTCGTAGAAGGCGACACGCTCGCGGAGACGGTCAACCTCGGAACTGCCAGCCATTGGCGCCAGCGAGGACGCGGCCTGCTCACCCTGATTTCGGGGAGTAGGGGCCGCGTGGGGGGCAGCAGAGCTTGCGGGCCGGGCGGGGGAATCCGACATCGGGTCTACCTCGTTGCGGGGTGCGAGCGATGCCCCGGCGGTTGGGCGATCCCGGCCTGCTTTGCCAGGGCCGGAAGCCAACGCCGCGACGCTAGAACGCAGCGAGTGTATCAGTCCTTCCATCGAAGCTGGGACGTTTTCCGCATAGATAGCGGGTGATTCGCGAACGTTCCTCCCGGGCGAACCGTTGGTCTGTCGCGGGTACACTTCCGGTGTGACCTTTCGGGACGGCGGCTTCCATCCTCCTGACCCCGTAGCCGGTCCGGCCCGTGACGGCCTGCCCGGTTCTCCGCCTTCCACTCTCAGCCGGGAGCATCGAAATGACCGAGGTCCGCGTCCGCGACCCCCGCACGCCCGCCGCGCGGCATGTTTCCTCTAACACCTATGTAGACGCCGCCCGTGATCACCTCCTCGTCTACGACGGGTCGATGGGTGCCACGATCCTCAACATGGAGCTGCCCGTTGAGGTCTATGGTGGCAAGGAAGGGTGCAACGAGGCGCTCGTCCTCTACAGCCCCGACATCATCTCCGGACTTCACGCCCAGTTCATGGAGGCTGGCGTCGATGTGCTGGAGACCGACACGTTCGGCGGCAGCCAGATCAAGCTGGAGGAGTACGGGCTCGGCGACAAGACCTACGAGGTCAACCGGAAAGCGGCCGCGCTGGCCCGCTCGGTCGCCGACCAGTATTCAACGCCCAGCCGCAAGCGATTCGTCGCCGGGTCGATCGGCCCGAGCGGTCTCCTGCCGGCTTCGGAAGACCCGATGCTCGGCCAGCACCGGTTCCAGGCCGTCGTCGACCTGTTCCTGGACCAGATCCGCGGACTGGTCGACGGCGGGTCTGATGTACTGATCATCGAGACCGTCCAGGACATCCTTGAGCTCAAGGCGGCGATCCACGCCGCTCTCCGAGTGCGGGAAGAGAACGGGATCGCTATCCCCATCCATGCGTCGATCACGCTGGACACCTCCGGCCGGATGTTGCTCGGGACCGACATCGCCGCCGGGCTTGCGATCCTCGAATCGTTGCCGGTCGATGTCATTGGGCTGAACTGCTCGACCGGGCCGGAGCATATGCGCGAGCCGGCCCGCTACCTGGGTGAGTACAGCACCCGACCGGTCGCGATCATCCCGAACGCCGGCATTCCCATCAACGTTAACGGGCTGGCGGTCTTCCCGATGGAGCCGGAGCCGATGGCTCGGCAACTCCGGGAGATGGTCGACGACTTCGGCATTGGAATCGTCGGCGGATGCTGCGGGACCACGCCGGATCATCTCCGCCACGTGGTCTCCGAGATCGAGCGACGGCCGACCCAGAGCGCCCCGGCCCGGCCGGAGCGACCCCGCGTCGCGATCGCCTCGATGCTCCGGGCCGTTGATCTCAAGCAGGACCCGGCTCCCCTGATCGTCGGGGAACGGGTCAACACGCTCGGTTCCCGCAAGGTCAAGCGACTGGTCCTGTCCGGCGACGACGAGGGCATCATGGCCGTGGCCCGCGGTCAGGTCGAAGAGGGCGCGCACGCCCTCGACCTCTGCGTCGCGCTGACCGAGCGGACCGACGAGGAAGAGCGGGAAACGCTTCGCACCCTGGCCAAGAAGCTGGCACTGAACGTCGAATCGCCGCTCGTGCTGGACTCGACCGAGCCGCAGGCGATCCTCGATGCGCTGGAGCAGTACCCGGGCCGAGCGATCATCAACTCCATCAACATGGAAGACGGACGTGGCAAGATCGACACCGTGATGCCGATGGCGCTGGCCCATGGTGCCGCCGTCATCGCGCTCACGATCGACCAGGACGGGATGGCCAAGACCGCCGACCGCAAGGTCGAAGTCGCGAAGAAGATCCACGAGTTGGTCGTCGGCGAGTACGGGCTGGCTCCGGAAGCGCTGATCTACGACGCCCTGACCTTCCCCCTGACGACCGGGGACCCGGAGTTCCAGAACTCCGCGATCGAGACGATCGAGGGCATCCGCCGGATCGAGGAAGAGCTGCCAGGGGTCCTGTCGATCCTTGGCGTCTCCAACGTCTCATTCGGCGTCAATCCAGTGGCCAGGCGCGTCATCAACGCCGTCTTCCTCTACCACGCGATCAAGGCCGGTCTGGACCTCGCCATCATCCACCCGAGCCACGTCATCCCCTTCGGAGAGATCCCCGACAACGAGCGGGAACTGGCCGAGGACCTCGTCTTCAATCGCCGACCGGACGCGCTCCAGCGGGTGATCGAGCACTTCGAAGGCCGGACGGAAGAGGCCAGCGGCGGGCCTGACCCAATGGCCGATATGGACGCCCGGCAGCGACTGCACTACCAGATCGTCTTCCGGAAGCGGGAAGGCGTCGAGGCGAACGTCGACCAGGCCGTCGCCGAGTCCGGCGACGCGGTCGAGGTCCTGAACAACGTCCTGCTGCCGGCGATGAAGGAGGTCGGCGACAAGTTCGGCTCCGGCGAGCTGATCCTACCCTTCGTCCTCCAGTCCGCTGAGGTGATGAAGAAGGCCGTCACCCAGCTGGAGAACTACCTGGACCGGGTCGAGGGAACGACCAAGGGAACGGTCGTCCTCGCGACGGTGTTCGGCGATGTCCATGACATCGGGAAGAACCTCGTCAACACGATCCTCAGCAATAACGGCTACACCGTCCATGACCTCGGCAAGCAGGTCCCGATCAGCACGATCATCGACAAGGCGCGGGAGGTCAATGCGACCGCCATCGGACTGTCGGCGCTGCTCGTGAGCACCAGCAAGCAGATGCCGCTCTGCGTCAAGGAACTGCATCATCAGAGCATGGACGTCCCCGTCATCATCGGCGGGGCGGCGATCAACCGGGCGTACGCGCACCGGACGCTGTTCGTCGCGGAGGACGTGCCCTATGAGCCGGGCGTGTTCTACGCCAAGGACGCTTTCGAGGGATTGTCGCTCATGGACCGGATCGTCGTCCCGGATGAGCGCAAGTCACTGGTGACCACCACCGTGGACGCGGCCCGGGTCAGTCTCGGCAAGGTCGGCCGGCAGGCGTTCTCCGTGCCAGCGGAGTCGACGCAGGTCGACGGCATCACGGTGCGGCGGCTGCCGGAGAGCGACATCCCTGTCCCGCCGTTCTGGGGCGTCCGGGAGGAGCTGGAAAACCAGATTGATCTCACGGACATCTGGCCACACCTGGATCTGAAGACACTGTTCCGGCTCCACTGGGGCGGCAAGGGGGTCAAGGACCAGGCGTGGGAGGACCTGCAGCGGGAGGAGTTCCTGCCGCGGCTGATCGAACTCCAGCGAGACGCGATCGCCAACCACTGGCTGCGGCCCCGGATCCGCTACGGGTACTTCCCGGCCAATAGCTCCGGCAACGACCTGATTGTCTACGACCCGGTCGACCAGGACCGCGAGATCGAGCGATTCACCTTCCCGCGCCAGCCGGGCCGGGAGCGCCTCTGCCTGGCCGATTACTTCCTGCCGGTCGAGGCGGGCAAGCGGGATGTCGTCGCGTTCCAGATCGTGACCGCTGGCCGGGAAGCGACCGAGCATACGGAAGCACTGCAGGCCAGCGGGGAATACTCCTCGAGCTTCTACGCGCACGGGCTGAGCGTGCAGACGGCCGAGGGGCTGGCCGAGTGGATCCACCAGCGGACCCGCCAGGAACTGGGAATCGGTGAGGAGACCGGCAAGCGGTACTCCTGGGGCTACCCGTCCTGCCCGGACCTGGAGCAGCACGCGATCCTCGAGCGCATCCTGGACTCCAGGAAGCTCGGCATCACCGTCACCGACGGTTTCCAGTTCGAGCCGGAGCAGACGACAGCCGCGATCGTGATCCATCACCCGGACGCAAAATATTTCGCCCTGAGCCGCGCCGGCCTGTTCGAGGACGCGTAGCGATGACCGCACCGCAATCGCCGCTTCCGCCACTCGACGCCCACCGCCTGCTGGCGTGGGCGCCTGGCGTGCTGACGGCGACGCCGACGGTCCTTCAGGCACTCGTCGGGAACGTCGAGAGCACGCTGCTACGGCAGCGCCCGCTCCCCGGCCAGTGGTCACCAGTCGAGGTGATCCACCACCTGCTCGACTGTGAACGGTTGATTTTGCCGGTCCGCATCCGCGCGCTGCTCGGTGGCGCGCGGGAGATCCCGGCGATCGACGAGAACGCCATCAAGTGGGACCTGGGCAGGGACCCAGCCGCCCTGGTCTCCGAGTTCGGCGACCTGCGCCTGGATACGCTAAGCCTCATCGCCAGGCTCAGCCCGGATGATCTCGACCTTGGAGCCACGCATTCCGAGTACGGACCGGTCACTATCGGGCAGATGCTGGCCTACTTTCCGGCCCATGACCTGACCCATCTCCAGCAGATCGAGCGGGCCCTGCTGCAGCCGTTCGTGCCACTCGCGGGTCCATGGACGCCGAACATCGCCGACATGGTGATGCGCTAGCGGCGGACACGGTAGGGGGCCTCGGGCCCCGGTGTCCGTCGCTGTCCATGTACCCGGCGACGCGGGACAGTCGCGCCGCCGGGTACACTCTCCCGCGCTCGAACACTCGCCCGCCCGCGTCCCGCCAGCTAGGACGCCAGCGCCGCACGAACGGACCCCGACGCCTCATGTCCACCAAGCCGTCCTGTTATTCGGTCACCACCGCTATTGACTATCCCAACGGTGCGCCGCACATCGGCCACGCGCTGGAGAAGGTCGCAGCCGACGCCTCCGCTCGCTACCACGTTCTCAGGGGCGACGAGGTGGCCTTCGTCATGGGCAATGACGAGAACAGCCAGCACGTGGTGGTTGCGGCCCAGAACAACGGGATGCTGCCCGGCCCGTGGACCGACGCCATGGACGTCGCGTTCCGTCGGGCCTGGGACGCACTGGACGTCCGCCCGACCGACTGGGTCCGGACGACGGAGGAGCGTCACAAGGTCGCTTCCCGCCAGCTCTACGAGCGGGTCATGGCGTCCGGGAATATCTACAAGGCGTCCTACGCCGGGTTCTACTGCCCGAACTGCAACAACTTCTACGCCGAGGAAGACCTGGTCGACGGGCGATGCCCCAACCACCCCAGCCTCACGCCGGAGTATCTCGAAGAAGAGAACTGGTTCTTCCGGCTTTCGGCGTTCAGCGACCAGCTACGCGAGCTGATCACCGGGCAGGAGGACTTCATCGTGCCGGCCCACCGCAAGGCGGAGGTGCTGGGCTGGATCGACCAGGGGCTCCGTGACTTCTCGGTGAGCCGGGCCGCGCGCAAGGACGGCATCCCTTGGGGCATCCCGATCCCCGGCGACGAGTCGCAGGTGATGTACGTCTGGTTCGACGCCCTGACCACGTATCTGACCGGGATGGGGTATGGGACCGACGAGGCCCGGTTCGAGCGGTTCTGGCCGGCTGATACCCACGTCATCGGCAAGGACATCACGCGGCACCACTGCCTGTACTGGCCCGCGATGCTGATGGCCGCCGGGTTGCCGGTGCCCCGACAGGTCGCCGTCCACGGGTGGCTGACGCTCGACGGTAAGCGGATCTCCAAGACGACGGGCAACACGATCGACCCGGCGGAAGTGGTCGCCGAGTTCGGCTCGGACGCCGTCCGCTACATGCTGCTCCGCGATGTGTCGTTCTCCAGCGACGGTGACTTCTCGCGCCAGTCGCTGATCCGTCGGTACCGGGACGACCTTGCCAACGACCTGGGCAATCTCCTCAACCGCGTCGTCGCGATGGTCGGGCGATACCGCGGCGGGGTTGTCCCGGCCGCAGGCGAGCCGGGGCCACTCGAGGACGACCTGATCCGGGTGGCGACCGTTGCCCGGGACCAGGCGGAAGCGCACCTGGCAGCTTGGTCTCCGGACCGGGCCCTGGAAGCGATCTGGACGCTCGTCCGCCGCTCCAATCAGTACCTGGAGGAGCGGCAGCCATGGAAGCTGGCCAAGCGGGAGGACGCCCAGTCCGAGCTTGACAGCACCCTGGCCCACGTCGCGGAGGCGGCCCGGGTCATCGCCATCCTGGTAGCGCCGTTCATCCCGCGCGCCGCGGCGGGGATCATGGCCCAGCTCGGGTTGCCGGCACCAGCAGCTGGAGACTGGGAGCGAGCCTCGTTCTGGGCTGGACCGACCGTCACGGAACTTGCCCCGGCCGGCCCGCTTTTCCCGAAGCTTGACGACGCGGTCATTGCGGAACTGGGGTAGAACGTCCCATCAAGGGCTCCCCGCGTTAGGGAAGCCGCTGACGATCTGCTCTCCTACCGGGATGTCGACGAAAGCATCGAGAAGCCCCGGTCCGTCACGCGGATCGGGGCTACTTTTTGCTGATCAGTCGAGGGCCCGCCGCTTATCCGCCACGTGGCGGATCAGACAGGGCAACGAGCAGGACAACCGGGCAAGACGGATCTCGCCCGGCCTTCATTTCCGGACCATCGTCAGGGTCGGAGTGCGGCGGTCAACGGCGCCAGGCGCGCCAGCTCGTTCAGGACGCGGTCGAGCATGGACCGGTGGAGCTCGGACGGGTGGAAGGTCCGCTCGTCGCCCTCGCCCGTCATCAGGGAGGCGACGCCGCTGATCGTGACCGAGCCGGCGACCGCGATCATCTTCAGTGTGGTCAGGGTCGGCAGCAGGCCGACCGCCGCGCGAACCCCGCCGCTCGCGCCGCCGTAGGTCACCATGCTGACCGGCTTGTACGCCCATTCGGCAGACAGAAAGTCGATCGCGTTCTTCAGCGACCCGGGTGCCCCATGGTTGTACTCGGGGAAGACGAAGACGATCGCGTCGGAACCACGGATCTGCTCACTCCAAGCCTTGGTGTGGTCCCTCGTGTAGCGGCTGTGGACCGGGTGCTCCGGCTCGTCGAACAGTGGCAGACCCAATTCGCCAAGGTCCGTGATCTCGACCGTGAATCGGCCAGTTGCCCGGGCCGAATCCGCGACCCATCCACCGATGTACGGACCGACCCGGCCGGGACGGGTGGTCGCGATGATGATGCGAAGACGGGGAAGCGGTTGCGTCGGGGGATGGGTCACGCGGCAAGACTCCGGTTTCGGAAGACATATCCAGTAGCGAAATACACAGAAAGTGGGAACTCAGATCGCCCGGTCAATCGAGGCCCTCGTCGTCCGCGTTAGCGGTTCCGGTAGCGCTCGTGATCCAGGTACCCTTGGAGGATGACGGCGGCCGCGACCGCGTCAATCCGGGTCTTGCGGTCGGCCCGGCGGGTCCCCCCGGCGATCAGGGTGCGTTCGGCGATGGCCGTCGAGAGCCGCTCGTCCCAGTAATCCAGCGGGAGATCCAGATCTTCGGCCAGGGCATCGGCATATCCCCGCACGTCGGCGGCCTGAGGTCCTTCACGCCCGCTCATCCCGGTCGGCAGCCCGGCGACGAGGCGGCCGACCCCGAAGCGGGCAATGACCCGGCGGAACTGGTCCCGGTCGTTCGGGCCGCGCTCGATAAAGTCAACTGGCGTAGCGATCAGCCGCGTCTCGTCGCTGACGGCGACGCCGATCCGCCGGCCGCCGACGTCGATGCCGAGGATGGTTCCCTCTACGTGGCGATCAGCGAGCGTCGGCAGCCGATCCGGCAGCGTCGACGGGATGAACGCTGGAAGGGCGTCGGCCGGGTGCTCTCGACGGCCGCGCTGGCGCCCTCGATCGTTCCTCCGACTCATTGGCGGACGACGACGTCGATGCGGTCGGCGGACGACGGCATCCGGTCCGGCAGCCAGCCCGGGGAGTAGGAGACGTCGTAGGACGCGAAGCGCGTGTCTTCGGTCAGGATCGTGTTGACGTCCGAGGGGCTCTCGCCCGCCAGCCGGTCTGCCAGGGCGTCGGCGTCCGCATCGCTCAACGTGGTCTGGATGTTCGCGATGCCCTGGACATCGAGTGACGCCCCCGTCTCCGTCTGACCGGTCACGGTCGTCTGCGTGATCTGCACCGTGGAGGCCGCCAGCGTGCTGCCCGCGGGGACCTGCTGCTCCAGAATGGGAACCAGCTGTTCGGTAGCGGCATTCCGGAGGGCGCGATCTTCGTAGGACAGTACCGTCGCCGTAGCGGTTGCCGTCGTGGAGATCTGCTCGCCGTCGTCGCCAGCCTGGAGGTCGTCAGTGAATGACGGCTCGGAGATGCTGACCGTCGCCGGGATGATCGTGATCCCCGACTCGAGACCGAGGCCCTGCCCGGCGGCGACCTGCTCTCGGAGCGCCGCGGTCGCCTGCTCATGGAGCGCCTGGATGTCCGCAGGCTGCACGACCGGGATCTCGCGGTCCGATCCACCTGTCATGGCCGCGGATCGGTTGCTGTAATAGACCCCGTTCTCCAGCCGACCGCCGACTTCCCCTGGTCCGAGGTTGCCGCCCGTACCGCCGACCGTTGCCTCAACCACCGCTTCGCCACTCCCGAACTCGCTGAGCGCGGGATTGCCGGCGGCAACCGTGACCTCGTTCGTTACGGTGTAGATCTGGTCGTTGATGCCCGTAAGTTCAGTTCCTGCCTCGATCGTGACGGCCTCGGCATTGGGGTTTCGCAGTTCGACCCGACCCATCGCTGGCGCATCCGGTTCCGGCCGGGTCCCCGTCGTCGGGACCGACCCGGTCCACTCGACTTCCGCCTCAATGACCTGCCCCTCGACGACGACGCTCGCTGAGCCGGTCTGTCCGGGCTCGACGATCTCGCAGTCGATGTTGCCGGTCACGCGCCCGGCGGCGAGCGTGACCTCGACCTGGGCCGATGAGAAGACGAACATCCCGAGAACGAGTGTCAGGACCAGGACGGCGGCGATGATCCCGGCCGCGATACCCAGGAGGCCCCTCGTGGAGAGCCCGCCGCCGCGCCCGCTGCCAGACGCGAGACGCGGCCGACCGGTCTCGACGGGACCGCGGGCAGGACGGGCGTCATCGATGGAATCGCGGGATGAGCGACCCTCCGGCGCGTCCGAAGCTCGTCCGGTCTGCGGGGAGTCTCCGGATGGTCGGGGACCGCCTGGCGGTTCATGTGAGAAGGTCGGCCATCGGACTCCGCTGTCTTCCCGCACAGCTCGGCGACTGCCGCTCGACTGGGCGGATCCGTCCTCGAACCCGGACTCATCGGCGGGCAGCGTGCGGTTGGGCACGGGGCCGGGCATCGAGGAAGGACGACCGGAAGGCCAGATGGCTCGCTCGCGCGTCGACATGCGCCGGTCCGGCGGCTGACGCTCGTCAGGGGCGCGGCCGCTCCGGCTCCCGGAATCCAGCGACCTGTTGGGAACCGGCGGAGGGCGCTGATTCCCTTCCCACGAGGGAGGTGGGAGCGGTCGGCGATTGTCATCGGGCTGGTGGTCGGCTCCAAGGACCGGCAACGAGAAGACGCCGGCCAGCTGGACCCGGAGCGGATCGTCGGTCGCCAGCGAGATGTTGATCCGTCGTTGCTGGGCGACCTCCCGCAGGGAGCGGAACTCCGTTCCCGTCAGGAACAGCGGCGACCCCTGCGGGATCTCGAGGACGACCGTGCTGTTGGAGTGCCCCCGGAGCCGGGCAAGGACATCGGGCAGGGTCTCATAGACCGTGACCACGACGGTGGCCTCGCGCCGGGAGTTCTCGAACAGCGGCATAAGCGACTCATCCCTCGTCTACGGTCCGGCCCCGGTCAGGGACCGCAGCCGCGGCATCAACCGGCGGCTCCGGCTGTCTCGGCCACCACGGAGCGTGCGACCCCGATGGCCTCGTCCAGCCGGCTCGCGTCCTTGCCTCCGGCCTCGGCGAGATCCGGACGGCCACCACCGCGTCCGTCCATGGCGCCGGCGGCCTGCCGGACGATGTCGCCCGCCTTGAATCCTGCCCTGACGAGATCCGGGGTGACCACGACGAGCAGACTGGGTGTGCCGTCGGTAACGCTACCGAGGATGATGACGCCGGACCCGATCCGGTCGCGGAGCCGGTCCCCGATCTGGCGGAGTTCGCCCTTCTCGGAGATCTCGATCCTGGTCGCGATAAGCCGGGCACCATCGCTGCCGAGTGATTCGGCGGCGTCGATGAGGGCGTCCACGCGGGTGGCCGCCAGCTCACCCCGCAACCGCTCGATCTCTCGCTCGAGCTGGCGGCTCCGGTCGCGCAGGGCGGCGACACTGTCGGGCAGATTCTCCCGTCCTGCCCGAAGGTCGCGCGCCAGCTCGTCCAGCGTTGCCTGCTCGTCGGCGATCCGGGCAAGCGCGGCGGTCCCGGTCAGCGCCTCAATCCGGCGTACCCCGGATGCGACGCTGCTCTCGGTCGTGATGACGATCGGGCCGATCTCGCCGGTTCGGCCGACATGGGTGCCGCCGCAGAGCTCGCGACTGTACTCGCCGACCTCGACCATGCGGACGACGTCGCCGTACTTCTCACCGAACAGCGCCATGGCGCCGCGCTCGACCGCATCGTCATAGGAGGTGACGTGCGTCTCGACGGCGGTATCGGCGATGACCTGCGCGTTGGCCAGATCCGCGACTTGCCGGACCTGCTCCGGGCGGACGCCTTCCACGCTGGTGAAGTCGAACCGGAGCCGGTCCGGCGCGACGAGTGAACCCGCCTGGTGCGCTTCCTCGCCGAGCACCTGGCGGAGGGCGCGGTGGAGGAGGTGGGTGGCCGTGTGGTTGCGCCGGATCGCCTGGCGGCGTTCGGCGTCAATGGTCGCCAGTGCCTCGTCGCCGACCCGGACGAAGCCTTCAGTCACGACGCCGCGGTGAACGACGACGTCGGCCACTGGCCGCGTCGTATCGTCGACACGGATGACCCCGTCCTCGGTCCGGAGTTCGCCTGTGTCACCGACCTGGCCGCCCGACTCGGCGTAGAAGGGGGTCCGGTCGAGCACGACCTCGACCGCCTGCCCCGCCTCCACCGCGTCGACCTTGCCGTCTGGCGTCGCGAGACCAAGCACCCGGGCCGGGGCGGAAACCGTCGTCGGGTCGTACCCGAGGAACTCGGTCTTCGTGCCGCCCGCCAGCTCGACGTAGAGGTCGGCCCGACCGCGGGCGACATCCTTGAACATCCCGCCGGCTCGTGACGTCTGGCGCTGCTGCTCCATCGCGGCTTCAAACCCGGCCTCATCGACGGTCAGCCCGTACTCGCGGGCCAGCTCGACGGTGAGGTCGTAGGGGAAGCCGTATGTGTCGTAGAGGCGGAACGCCTCGGCGCCGGGGACGACGGTCTCTTTCCGCTCGTGCAACCCGTCGGCCAGGATCTGGAACCGCCCGATTCCGGCGTTGAGGGTCCGGCCGAACGACTCCTCCTCGTGGGTCAGGACGCGCTCGATCTGGCGGCGCCGCTGCACCAGGTTGGGGTACTGGTCGCCGAACTCGTCGATGATGATCCCGGCCATCTCGGCGAGGAACTTTTGCTCGATCCCCATGCGCCGTCCGGCGCGGATCGCGCGGCGGAGGATGCGTCGGAGAACATAGCCACGACCCTCGTTGCCCGGCAGAACGCCGTCGGAGATGAGGAAGGTCCCACCGCGCGCGTGGTCGGCGATGATGCGAAGCGCGCGATCGATCTCGGCGTTGGCGCCGTACGAGTTGCCGGCGAGCTTCGCCGCCCGCTGGATGATCGGCTGATAGAGGTCGCTGTCGTAGACGGAGTGACCGCCCTGCATGACCATCGCCAGGCGCTCGAGGCCCATGCCCGTGTCGACGTGCTGGCGGGGGAGGGGCGCGCGGGACCCGTCCGGCGACTGAAAGAACTGCATGAAGACGTTATTCCAGACCTCCAGGTACCGGGGATTGTCCCCGACCCCGGTGCCGGACCCGTCATCGAACGCGTCACCGAGGTCGAAGTAAATCTCGCTGTCCGGGCCGTTGGGGCCGCTGTTGCCGACCGGCCCCCACCAGTTGTCCCCTAGCGTGACGATGCGCTGGGCCGGGACGCCGATCTCTTCCACCCAGAGCCGGTACGAATCGTCGTCGTCCGGGTGAACCGACGGGTATAGCCGCTCGCCAGGCAGGCCCATCGTTTCCGTCAGGAACTCCCAGCTCCAGCGGAGGGAGTCCGGCTTGAAGTAGTCTCCGACCGAGAAGTTGCCCAGCATGAAGAAGAAGGTGTTGTGCGACTCGTCGCCCACCTCTTCGATATCGACTGTCCGGAAGCACTTCTGAATCGAGCACATTCGCTCGGCCGGAGGCGTCTCCAGGCCGAGGAAGTACGGCGTCATCTGCTGCATGCCGGCGGTGGTCAGCAGGACGGTCGGGTCGTTGTGCGGGACGAGCGAGCTGCTCGGCACGTGCTGATGCCCGCGCTCCTCGAAGAACCGGACGAATGCCCAGCTTATGTCGCGTGCGCTCATCCAGCCGTGCCGGCTGGGGGACTGGGTCGCCGGTGCCGCCGCGCCGCCTGCGGTGATCCCGTCCGGCGCGAGGCGCGACGAATCATGCGGCGAAAGGGAGCGTCGGGTTGGGTCGACCATTGCGGAATGTCCCTGTGGTGAGGCGCCACCGTTCGAACGGCGGCACCGTTTCGCGTCATCTTGTCGAGTGTGACGCCTGATTGTGCCAGAGCGCCGCGGCGTACCGCAATGCGTGGCTTCTAAGTGGGGCGGGCGGGACCGGGTCCGCGTCGCGGGCGTATCCTCCAGTCAAGAGGTGCCCGGTTCGCGGGCAGGACGATCCCGGGAGAAACCAATGTCGGACGCGACGACCGATCGAACGGAGCCGCTCAACGCGATCCGCGACCACCACTGCTTCGGCTGCGGTGATTTGAACCCGCATGGGTTGCGGCTTCGTCTGTTCCTCAGGGACGACCCGGGCGGCGGCGTCTACGCTGACTGGACGCCGGTGGGGACGGAAGAAGGCTACGTAGGGATGGTCCACGGCGGCATCGTGTCCACGGTCTGCGATGAGGTGATGGCCTGGTCGTGCTATGCCCGTGAGGTCTGGGGCGTGACGGCACGCTTTAATGTCCGCTTCCGCCGCCCGGTCCTGGTCGGAGGCTCGTACCGAGCTGAGGGCTGGGTCGTGTCGGAGCGCGGCCGGATGGTCGAACTGGCCGCCGCGGTCCGGGATCGAACCAACGGCCAGGTCGTTGCCGAGGCGACGGCGCAGTTCATCCGGGTTGGCGCCGACCAGGCGGCTGAATGGGAGCGCCGCTACGGTCGTCTGGCGACTGGACGGGATCAGGGCTGAGCTACTCGCTCTGGTCGGAGTCGACCACACCCGGCCTGATTGGGGTCGGAGCTTTCGTCCCCGCTTCGGCGGCCGGTTCCGTACCCGCGGCGGCCCGGTTGCTGGTAATCGAACCAGCCTGCCCCTTCTCGAGGACGAGGTTCGCCAGCCGGAGCACGTTGCGGATCCCGGTCGGACCGAGGAGATAGAGGGCCAGTTCGGTCTCGACATCGTCCAGCTCGAGCGACGCCGGGTCCTCCGCCCCCGAACCGACCGCGGCGAGCCAGCGCCCGGCATCGTGCTCGGCGTCCTTGAGCCGGCTCAGGATCCGGTCCGCCGCCTCGCGCCGGACCTTCGGCGCGTCGGCCGGGTCAATCGTGAACGTCGGAGTGGTAGGCGGAGCCGTCACCGTCTCATCGGCCAGTGCGGCGAACGTCTGCGGATCGGTCGCGAGGATGAACTGGTTGCCATTCAACTCGCCGGATGCGACCAGCCGTGGCCCGGGAACACCACGCGCCTGGGCGAGCTGGAGCGTTCGCAGGTCTCCGGCGTGGCGCTTGGCGACTTCGCGGCCACGCTTGCCCAGAGCCGACGTCTCGTAGACGTAAACGAGGAACGCGGCCGGCCCGACGGACGATTCCATCTGCATGGCGAACACGGCCGACTGCTCGTCGCGGTCAATCCTGTTCAATCCGGTGGCGAGGGACTCGGGGTCGTCGGGGAGCGAGAGGCTGGCGATGAGGAACCGGGCAGCGTCGAGCGTGAGCACGTCGGGTAGGGAGTCGGTCATGGAACCTCGCGGGGCGCGAGCGGTCGCGCGATAGAGAGGGCGATCGGACGATATCCAGCCGACAATGCTACCAGTGATGCGAAGCTTGCCTGGCTGGATTGCGCTGTCCGCGAACGAAAAGAGGAGAACGAAGATGGCTGATGGAGAGGTGCGATCGGCGGAGTGGTTGCTGGCGCGGGCGCGGGAGGCTGCCGAGACAGCCTATGTGCCGTACTCGAGCTTCCCGGTCGGTGCCGCGCTCGTCACCGCGGATGGGACCGTCATCACTGGCGCGAACGTCGAGAACGCATCCTACGGGTTGACGGTCTGTGCCGAGCGCAATGCGGTCTTCGCGGCGGTCCTCGCCGGTCACCGGGAGATCACGACACTGGCCGTCGTCGCACCGCGAACCGTCCGGGCATCGCCCTGCGGTGCCTGTCGCCAGGTCCTCAATGAGTTCCTGCCGGTCGGTGGTGACATGACGGTCTACCTGGAAGCCGAGGAGGGTCACATCGAGACGACCCTGACGGCGCTGCTACCGATGGGCTTCGGGCCACGGGACCTGGACTGACGGGGCGGAGGGCATCATCCCTCGCTGTGGTATCATCCTCCGGTTATTCCGGCCCAGGGTCGGACCCGATGTGTGCCCAACAGTGATACGGCCAGGAGCGAACGATGGCGAGCGGAACGGTCAAGGTCTTCTCCAAGTCCCAGGGAAGCGGTTGGATTCGCCCGGATTCCGGCGGCAACCTCGTCTACGTCCACCGGAGTGGTGTGGTCCGCACCGACGCGGATCGGGCTGCCACCCTCGAGGCCGGTCAGCGGGTCGAGTACCAGGTCGGCCAGCGTGAGAAGGGCCCGGCCGCGATCAACGTCACGGTCACCGCCAGCTAGGCTCCCGAAGCCGCTACGGCGACAGCGGGAGAGAAGGGCGGGTCCATCGCGGACCCGCCCTTCTTTCGTAGTGTTCGATCCTGCCGGTCAGGCTTGGGGCGCCGGGCCGTAGGACGGCCCCGACCAGTAGACCGGAGCAGGCGACGCTGGTGTGCGGCGAGCCGAATGGATCGCAACGAGGATGGCGCCCAGCCCGATCACCGCGACGATGAGAGCGGCAAGCCCGTCGATGAACGGCAGGGGGATCAGTCGGACCAGGCTGATCAGGACCACGCCGATGACCATCGCGAGCAGGTTGAACCCACGACCTGTCCCTCGCCAGGAGCGGGGAAGGATCCAGCGGCCGATGGCGAGCCCGACGACGACCTGGCTGATGTAGAGCGCGATCCCGAAGAGCACCAGCAGGATGATCGAGACCGGGATACCGATCACCGTGACAAGCAGGATGAACGCGACGATGGGGATCAGAATCAGGGCGATGAGGCCGGTAATCGCCGATCTCGCCGGCCGCTTCCGGGCGCCGTCCGCGGCGGCAGCGGTAGCGGCCGGTATCGCGAGGACCAGGGCGATCCCCGTGATAAGCATCGCCAGCAGACGGCCCAGCGACCAGACCGTGTCCCCGGTCAGCGAGACATTGCCGTTCGAGAACGACGACGGGGTGGACCGTTCGACCGCGCCGGAGACGGTCGCATCGTCACCGATCGTGGCAGTGTCGTCGCTCTCGTAGCGAACGTCACCCGCGACGGTCGTCGTCCCGTCGATCGTGAACTCGTTGACATCGATGTCGACGTTGCCGCCGATCGTCGCGCCGGTCAGGTCGACCTGGCCGGCGTTGCCGATCACGTCGCCGTCGACCGCACCGGCGACGATGACGTCCTGGGCTGCAACCCGCAGGTCGCCGCCGATCGTCGCGCCGCTCTCGATCCGCACCGTCTGAGCGGCGACCACGACGTCCCCGCCGACACGTCCGGTGATGACGACCTCCCGGGCGGCCACCCGGACCGACCGCTCGATCGGTCCTCGGAGGCGCACGTCGTTGGCGGCGACGTTGACGTTCCCACCGATCCGGCCGGTCTCGCCGAGGTCGAAGGTGTTGGTCGCGGCGACGACGTCGAACTGCACCGTGCCGTTGATGGTTGCCGCATCGCCGAAGATGTAGGCGTCCTCGGTCACGGTTTCGCCGGCGCGGATGGTGGTGCGATCGTCGGAGAGGACGACCGCCGCTGACGCGATCGGCACGGCGACGAGCAGGGCGAGCAGCACCGCGATCAGTACGGCCCGGCTGGCCGTCCCGGTCATCCGGCCTTTCTGCGAGGGAACGAGGCGTCTGAGCACATTGGGGGACTGGGGCCGCATGCTGGAGACCTCCGGCGAGGGCGAACGGCGCCACCCGTTATCGGGGGACGCGCGAGGCCCCTGGACGACAGGGCAGGTGCGGGGCCGGATCAGGTCTGCGGAAGATCCGGGCGGGGGCGACCCCGGGCCTAGGATAGTGCAACCGTTGCCAAAGTAGTGGCTGCCTCGATCACACGGCAGCGGCGATCGCGTTGCCGAGACGCAGCCAGCGACTCAGGATGAAGCCCCAGAATCTGGCGACGGATCGATTGGTGAAGACGGCGACGGCGAGGTCAAGCGCGGGATCAGCCCAGACGAGCGTTCCGGCCTGGCCGAAATGGCAGAAGGTGGCGGGTGAGGTCAGCTCTCCCGTCCAGTGCCGCCGCTTGCTTCCCTTGACTTCCCAGCCCAACCCCCAGGACTGTTGTTCCCACCAGACCCGTCCGCTGGTCACGCCCCCGGCCAGCCCGTGGGTCTGATCGGTCGTCATCGCCCGTCGCGCCGCCGGGGACAGACCGATCGATTCGGACGTGTGGTCAAGGAATGCGGCGGCGAACGCTGCAGCGGCTCGCGGCGTACCGAAGGCTCCACCCCACGGGACGGCGGTGTCCCGCCACCAGCGACTGTTGTAGCTCTCGATCGGCGTCCCGGCATTGGCCGCGTCTGCCAGCGACGTGATCCGGTCGACCAGGCCCTCTCCGGGCCTGGCAATCAGATCGATCACGCTGTTCCCTACCTGAACGCGACGTCGCGTCCAATCCCAGAAATCCTCGCCGGTGACCGTCTCGACCAGCCGCGAGAGAATCGCGAGCCCGCTGTTGGAATAGACGACGCTGACGCCGGGCGTTGCGCGCAGCGGTTCCTGGAGATGAGCGTCAACCAGCTCACCGAGGGTCGGCACCGGCGGGAGCGTCGATCGGGCATCGCCCAGGTCCTCCGCCAGTCCACCGGTGTGGCGGAGGAGGTCGCGGACCGTGACCTGGCCCCGGTCCGGCCCACCGGCATCGAGGAACCCGGGAAGCATCCGTCCAATCGGCTCATCGAGCGCAAATAGCCCATCTTCTAACGCGGCAACGACGCCTGCGGCGGCCAACGGCTTGGTCACTGAAGCCAGTCCAAACAGAGTGTCTGCCGTGACGGCGATGCCCGGCCGGGCTTCCCCGGCGTAGCGCTCCGCGACGATCTCGCCGCCAAGCATCACGACGATCGCCGCGCCCTTGACCCCGGCCGGCTGGATCCACTCGTCGATCTGGCTCGCCGCCTGATTGATGCGACCTTCGATTCCCGTCAACCGTCCGTGCTCCCCTGGCTACCGCGGCGCCCTCCGGTTGGTAGCATACTCAGCGACGGAGTCCGGGACATGACCCGGCTGCCTGACGCATCCAGCGGAAGTGGTGGGACATAGGTATGGCGGACGGGACGGCGGCGGTAGGACGGTATCGTCATCCGGAAGGACCTCTGGTCGAGGTGGTCGCCGACGCGGAGGCGATGGACGCCCGCGCGGCGGAACTGGTCGGCCGTGCGATCGCCGACGGGTCAGCCGGCACGGTCGCCTTCCCGACCGGGTCCACGCCGATCAATCTCTACCGGCGCCTCAGCGACGAGGTGCGTGCTGGCCGCCTCGACTTCCACGGAGTCGTCGTCTTCCAGCTCGACGAGTTCCGCGGCCTGGCCCCGGATGACCCGCAAAGCTTCGCCGTCTGGCTGCGCAAGCAATTGCTGGACACTGCCGGGATCGGGGACGACCGGTTTCACCTGGTTCCGGCCCAGTCCGACGATCCGGACGCGGACGGTGCGACGTTCGAGACGCTGATCGACCGAAGTGGAGGCCTGGACCTCGCGATTCTCGGTCTCGGTGACAACGGGCATGTCGCCTTCAACGAGCCCGGCTCCGCGGCCGACAGTCGGACCCGTCTGCTTACGCTCACGGACGCGACGATCGAGCAGACCGCCCGGACCTGGCAGGGTGAGCAGCCGGTGCCGCGCGAGGCGGTTTCGATGGGGATCGCGACCCTGCTGGAGGCGCGTCGCCTGCTCCTGCTCGTCAAGGGGCCCGCGAAGGCGGCCGTCGTGCGGCGCGTCCTGATCGACACCCCGTCGGCGGAGACGCCGGGCAGCTTCATGCGCGCTGCGGCCGACCGCCTGACGGTGGTCCTCGACGCCGAAGCAGCCGGAGAGATTGCGGGTGACCTCTCCAGCTGGGAGCGACTCGGCGGGGCTGGCTGACCTACTGCTCGGGAACCGGCGGCTTCATCGCGGGCCGGAAGGCGCGAAGGGCCGCCAGAACCTCCAGGTGGAGCCGCGGTTCGACCGTGGCGACGTATCCGTGGATGTTCCGCGCGACGCGCTTGTTGTACTGGAGTGGTTCACCCCAGAGGTCGGAGAAGCCTCCGCCCGCTTCGCGCACGATGAGGTCAGTCACGACGGCATCCCATTCGCCGCCGGCCATCCATCCCTCGGTCACTCCCGCGATGAAGACATCGAACCGGGGTGGACCGCCCGTCTCCGGGACGAAGTGCCGGGGGTGAAAGCCGGGGCCGATCGTGGCGACATGATCGACGCCCATGGTGGACAGGGCCGACTCAAGCGCCGGCACGATCGCGGGAGCTCCGAAGTACGGCGACGTGAAGACCCGGGGAGAGCCAGCGCTGGCCCGGAGCGTGATCCGCTCAGGTTGACCGTCCCGCCCGATCTGCCATGCACCCTCGCCGCTAGCCGCGTAGATCAGGTGTCCGGTCGGGGGGTGGCAGGCGGCAGCCACGGCCGGAACACCGTCGACCGTCAGACCTACGAAGACGTCGAAGTCGCCGTTACGGGCGACGAACTCGGCTGTCCCGTCCAGCGGGTCGGCAATCCAGACGCGTGACCGTGACAGGCGGCTCACCTCGTCGAGCCCCTCCTCGGTCAGCAATCCGTCGTCGGGGAAGGCCGCCGTGATGACGCGACGGATCTCGGCGTCACTGGCGAGGTCGGCGGCGGTCACGGGCGAACCGTCGGTCTTGCTGGTGGCGACGAAGCCGCCAGCCGCGTCGTAGACCGGCATGATCGCGGCGGCGCCAGCTCGCGCTGCGGCGATCGCGATACTGATTTCGGCATGCCAACGCGGGTGGTCATTCACGGCGGCAGGGGAATCGACTGGCACGGGCGACCTCTCTGACTGTTTCCACGCCCGTTTCCTCGAAAGCGGCCCGGGCCGGGCGGTATGGTACCGGGTGCAGTGCATATGACAGCCCCGTGCCAGCGGGATGGTGGCCGGGCACCATGCGAGAGAGTGTGATGTCTCCTGTCTTCACAGTTCGTCCCCGCCGGATCGCCCTGCTCGTCAGCATCGTTCTCGCGGCCCTGCTCGCCTTCGTCGCCAACTACTACGCGGCGACATTCGTCAGCGTCGGCGCACTGACCTTCGCCATCGGTACGCTGACCTTCGCGCTCAGTTACACGCTCGCGGACTACATCCGGCGCTATCATGGCCGGACGGCAACAATCGTCGCCGTTGCCGCCGGGGCAATCGGAACGCTGATCTATACGGCGGTATTTGACGGGGGACTTGGCCGGATTGTCCTGGCCTCCCTCGCGTCGCTGGTCATCGCGTCCTCGGTCGACATCCGCATTCAGACCTTGCTGCTCGGCGGTCCGGTCTGGCGCCTGGTTCTCGTCTCCAACGGGATCAGCCTGCTCATCGACACGGTCGTCTTCACGCTGCTGGCGTTCTACGGCGTCGAAGGCGTGGGGATCCTGTCGTTGATCGGTGGCGACTATCTCGTGAAGATCATCATGTCGGTGATCTCGATCCCGCTGATCTACGCGGTGACGATGGTCGTGCCTTACCGCCCCCTGATCGCATCCGGCTCACGGTAGCGGAAAGCGTCATCAACGCTGCTGGTTATGGTCCTATACCCCCGGGCTGAGTTGCGGTATGGTTCAAAGCATCCGGATCTGTCGTGCCTTTCCGGGTGATCGGACGAGGCGGACAGGGCCGGAGTGTCGACCAGTCCGTCAGTCTGAGGGGGAAACGACGATGGCCGCTGATTACGGTCCTGCCAACTGGGCCCGCTTGGCACGCTACGCCGCGGTCGGAGTCCTGAGCCTTGCGGTGCTGGCCGCTTGTGGCGGCGGTGACGATGAGGAGGACTCGTCGCCGACAGCTACAGCCGGGACGGCTTCCCAGCCGACCGCGACCACGGCTGCAGCTGCGAACGAGGAAACCGCCACACCCGACTCCGATGCACCGGCAGCCGCCACGCCGGACGAGGAGGGGACGCCAATGGCGGGCGGCACGCCGACCGCCGCGACGCCGATCGCCGTCGACGAGGAAGCGGCGACGCCGATCGCCGCCACTCCCGCGATGGGGACGCCTGTCCTGGCGACCACCGACGCGACGCCGGACGCCGCTACCCCGATCGTGGAGACGACGGGCGCGACACCGGACGCCGGGACGCCGGAGGTCGGCACACCGATAGCTGGAACACCGGAAGCAACACCGATCGCCTGACGGCTGAGCGAGGGCCGATCAGCAGCAGAAGCGAACGGAGAAGCGGCCGGCCGGGATACCGCCCGGCCGGCCGCTT
>DASZAY010000020.1:0-26065 GCA_035944555.1 Thermomicrobiales bacterium | reverse complement strand
CTTCTGGGCGAGGTGCCGCTTGATGTAGCCGGTCACCTTGCGCATGTGGGCGACGTCATCGTCGTCGTAGTCGCTCTTCTTCTTGTGGAGGATCCCGACGATCTCCCGACCCATGTGGTGGCCGGTCGACTCCGTGTCGCCATCCTTCTTCTGGCCGACTTCCTTGCTCTCGTCGGTCTCCAGCCAGTTCTCGAGCGCCTTGGGGGTCATGTTGACCAGGTCGCCGAACTCGTCGATGGTCGCCTTGTCGTCGTCCTTGTGGTCCTTGCTGCTGGCCATAGTCGCTCCCTGCCGTGTCGCGCATTGTCGAGTCTGCCGCGCTACGAAAGCGCTTCACGGGACCGGGAGGCAAACCTGACGCCAGACATGAAGGTTATGACAATCCGTGTGATCGACCTACGGTTGCGCCGCGAGCTTAGCCATCCTGATAGTGATGATGGAGGCGAGCGAGCGATACACCAGAGCGACTCCCTGCTCGCCGACGAGGACTGGGTCTGCCTGCTTCGGCATAGGCTTTCCGCTAACGTCGCCGGCGGTGACCGAGGCTCAGTTTTCACCGCTACTGCTTGTTCTAAACAATTAGACGACTATCTGGAAATGTGCTGGTCGTTTGGACTTTGTCGGCGAGGGCGTCTCGGGCATCGCTGTAGAACGTGATCTAGATCTTCGCGGCCATCTCATTTGACAGGTCGATGACGCCTTCGATCACGTCCACGTCCTCACGACGCACCGTATCGCTGACCGTCCGGGTCTCCTGAACGGCGTCCTTGGAGATCTGGACTTCCTCGACGACGCGTGCCCGCTTGTCGATTTCGACCTCTTCACCATAAATCGGCAGGTCGATCGTCGCCCCGTCCGCTGACAGGTCGACCGCCGTCGCCTCGCGGTTCACGGCGACACGGTTGACGCGCACGCGCACGCGCTCTTCGGTCACCGGGACCTCAAGGGGCCGCTCACGCTTGGAGACGCGCGTCTCGACGTGAACCTGACCACGCTCGACGCTGCGGGTCCGGGCGGTCAGTTCCTCCTCGACCACCGGGACCGAGAGGCGATCTACGTCGTGCTCGTGGGCGACAACTTGGTCGATCGTGGTCTGCTGGGTGGACGTCGCCGGAGCCGTGTCGTAGCCCAACGTGGAGCCGGCAGTGCTCGTTGTGGTCGTCTCGATCCATCGCTCGTTCCTAGCCTTATCGGCCGGCACGTTGAGGTCGATGCGGTCATCGGTGTGGCCGACGATTGCCGAGAAGGGGATGTAGTGATCCCTGGGGGAAGACGGAGTCTTGGCGGATGATCAGGAAGCCCCGTCCTCTGTGTGACGTCCCGGACTCGTCACGCCGGTCCTGTCCATCTGGTTGACGAACGAGTGGTCCTTGGCTACTCCCTTAGGGGCAGGCTGTTCACCGTGAACTGGACCGTTGAAGATGGACCCCGGTCGTCGGCCAATCGACCATGCGCCGGCAGAAGGTTCAGGCGAGGGCCGCCGGACGAACCTGCATGGTTCGTGTCCGGCGGCCCTCATGTCCACCACTCGGATGTGTGGTGACCAGTGTACGGCTCTCCTGTTAACGGCCGTGAAATCCAGCCGAGAAGACGGTAGAGCCCCGAAGGTTGCGAGAAACCCCACAAGCGCGCACCGAACGCTTGCATGCCACACGTTGAGGTCAATGGAGAACCTCGTTACGTCCGCCACCAACTCGAGAAACCCGCGGTCGGTTGTCGTTCCGAGGACGGCTCTCAAGAGCACGACGCACTCCGGATTGCGACAACGCCATGAAGATCGAGCCATGCCGTTTCTCTTCTCGTTGCCCGGCTGGAAATGGCAAGTGGTCAAGGGCTGAGGTTGGACGCACGTGCTGTCCCCCTAAGGAAGGACGCGGTGCGTCCAACCTCTATGGGTGGCTAGTTTGATGTGTCGACGACGAAGTTGACCTTCTTGTGTGGTTCGCGGCGGTGGTGCAGAGGATGTGCCGGTGTGGGGGATGACGGAGTGACCACGGTCGGATCGCCGCGAAGAGGTGCGCAACAACCAGTCTGGAGCCGCCCGCAGGGAATGATCCCGGCGACGGGGTGCGTCGGCGATCACCCTGAATTTCCCGAGGATCGACGAGACACGGGGGCTCGTCAGAGGGGGCAATTCCGCGCTTCCTCGTGGCGCCCATCTAGTTCAAAGTCTCGTCCATCTCCATCCGGGAAGCAGCGCCCGGCACTTCGACCGGTCCTCCGCGTCCGGTCCGTTCTCTAAGCGGTCGATTGCAGTCCCAAGGGATTCGTCGGGCACTTTGGTGGATCTGCCCAGATTTCGCGCTTCAGACCCGTTGACGGGGACCAGCGACTTCGTTATAAGAATGAACTAAGCCATGCCAGTCAACACGGCAACCGGCGCTCCTGGTCGATATAAGGGCGTGTAGTAGAGGAAGCGGGCGATCAGGGGCGGAAGCCCAGCGCTATAGGCCATTCACTCTGTGGTGCTGGTCAGGCGCTTCGGGTAGCGAGCGTAGCGGAGGGTGACTTGGTATCGACGACCAAGGCGACGGCCAGCTCTCGACGCCACATCCTCGACCTACTGCTCAGTCGCGACGACCTGTCGCGCGCTGACCTCGCCCGCCTGGCGCACCTCACCAAGCCGACCGTCTCCGGCCTCGTCGCCGGTCTGATCCAAGAGGGACTGGTTCGCGAGGTCGGGGCGGGCGTCTCCACCGGTGGCCGCCGCCCGATCCTGTTGACCGTCCCAGGCGATAGTCGTCTCACCGTCGGTGTGGAACTCGACGCGACCAATTGTCGCCTGCTGCTCGTGACCCTCCATGGCGAGCGACTGGCCCTGAGCGACGTGCCCCTTGGTTCCACGGAACCCACCACCGTCGTTGAAGCGATCTCCGACGGGATCGACGGGCTGTTCGCCGAGCGTGATCGCGGAGCCCTGCTGGGCGTCGGCGTCGCTGTCCCCGGCCTCGTTGATCAGCAACACCAGACCGTCGCGAGCGCCCCGCGGCTGGGGTGGGACATGGTGTCGCTGCATACTCTATTGCGCGAGCGGCTCGGGGTGCCGGTGATGGTCACCGACCGCGGCAAGGCGGCTGGTCTCGGCGAGCTGTGGGTGCTCGGCCGGGACCGCTCGACCGACCTCGTCTACCTGTACCTCGGCGCGGGTGTCGCCGGGGCGGTGGTACTCCAAGGCACACTCCACTGGGGCAGTGTCAGCACGGCCGGCGAGGTCGGACACATGACCATCCTGCCGGACGGACCACCGTGCGCCTGCGGCAACGACGGCTGCCTGGAGGCACTGGTCTCGGCCCAAGCTATCGCCGCCCGCGCTCGCCGGGCGGTCACTTCGGTCGACGGGACGTCTCCGGCCGCCAGTGCGCTCGCCGACGTGGTCCGGGACTGCTCTGACGATCTCCGGGTGGTGCGCGCGGTCGGCGAGGCGGCGACCGAGGGAGACCCTGCCGCCGCCGGCGTCGTCGCGGAGACCGGCCGCTGGCTCGGTATCGCGATCGCCAACATCATCAACGCGCTCGACCCGGCGCTGATCGTGCTCGGCGGGCCGACCGCGGAGTGGGGCCAGTCCCTGATCGCGTCGGTCGAGCGCGAGGTCGCGCGGCGGGCACTGCCGCTGCCGCGGCGAGCAGCCCGCATCGTCATCGGCCACGCACGGGACCTCGCGGCGGCGCTGGGCGCTGCCGCACTGGTACTCCAGCAGGCCCCCACCATCCTCGCGGGAACACGGCCCGACGGCACGGCCGCCAGCTTGGTCACCTGATCGGCGGCGACGTGCCGGAACCTGGCCGCACGGGTGGTCAGGGAACGCTAAAGCAGACAGGCAGAGGGATGGACATGACGACGACGACACGTTCCCACCGGCCGAGCGGCGAGGCTGCCGCGAGTGACCACCTACGAGCCGTCACCAAATCGGCGGCACAAGGCATGGCGGCGACACAGGTTACCCGTCGTGAGCTCCTGGCCGGGGCGGCGGGTGCGGCCGGTCTGGTCGCCCTCGCTGGCCCATCGGTCGCGCGGGGGGCCGTACGACAGGATGCCGCGGTCCCATCCGGACAGATCATCTACGCCACCCGGATGAGCGAGCTGACCACGCTCCATCCCTTCCTGGCCCGCTTTACCAGCGCCCTCGCCGTCGCGTACCACATCAACGAGGGGCTGGTGAAGTTCGCCCCTACGTTCGAGCTGGTCCCTGGGCTCGCGACGGAGTGGACTATCAGTGAAGACCAACTCACTTTTACCTTCACGCTCCGGCCCGGAGTCACCTGGCACGACGGGACGCCCTTCACCGCCGCCGACGTGCGCTTCACGATCGAGACGGCCGCCGCTGAGGACAGCCAAGCGGCGGCGCAGAACACCGTCCGTACCTACATCAGCGCCGTCGAGACGCCGGACGACGCCACGGTCATCCTGCGATTGACGCAGCCCTACAGCCCGCTGCTAACCGTGCTGGCCGAGCAGCTGACCATTCTACCGTCGCACCTGCTCTCGGCCGACCCCTATAGCCCCGCTTTCGCCGAGCGACCGGTCGGCACGGGACCGTATCGGGTCGTGGACCGGCAGGCCAGCTTCGTCACCCTGGAGGCCAACCCGAGCTATTGGGGCGAACCGGCTCGGGTCGGCACCATCATCCTGCGCGACTCGCCGGAGGCGGCGGCCCAGCAGGCCGGCCTTCTGGGAGGTGAACTGGATGTGATCCAGTTCAACCCGACGACCATGGCCAGTCTGGAAGCCCAGGGGTACGTCGTCGCCCGGGGCTTGGCCGGCAGCGTCCATGGCATCAACGTCGACCTCGAGACGCCGCTGCTTCAGGACGCGAACGTGCGGAAGGCGCTCCAGCTGGCGCTGGACCGCGAACGCATCCAGTCGATCCTGTACGCCAACGGCGTGATGGCCAACACCGTCGTCTCACCGGCCTACGGCGATTACCACGATGACTCTTTGCCGGCAGTCAGCCGGGATCTCGACGGCGCGCGGGCGGCCCTCGACGCCGCCGGCTGGGTGGCAGGCGGCGACGATATCCGGGTCAAGGACGGGCAGCCGCTGCGGCTGCAGTACCAGGCTTGGGCGGCTCAGAACTGGCAGGACATCGCCGCCATCGCCCAGGCCAGCTGGCGCGAGGTCGGTATTGACCTGGAAATCGTCACCGTCGAACTGGCCAACCTGACCGACACCATGTCCGGGCAGTTTCAACTCGCTACGGTCGGCTGGCCGCTGACGTCGGACGTGATCGTCGGGTTGACCCAGCTGTTCCGCAGCACCGAACTGACGCTGGCCGAGGGTGGCACCCGCAACGTGTTCGGCTACAAGAGTGAGGCGGTCGACGGTCTGCTCGACCAGGCATATGCCACGACCGACGTCACGACCCGTGCCGACCTCGCCCGCCAGATCCAGGCGCAGGTCTACGCGGACCTCCCGCTGATTCCCTTCGCCCACCCGGCTTACCAGCTCGTGTCCCGACCCGGCATCACGCTGGACGAGACCGGGGCCGGTGCGCTGTCGAGCGTCGGGCCGGGCTTCTTCATGAACCGCTGGCAGGTGACCGAGTCCTAGGGCGCGTCCGGTTCGATAGCGCTGGCTAGCGGCCCTGAGATGAGAGGGGAGGACGAGAGGGATGAACCGGTACCTGCTCCGGCGGGGCGTGCTGCTTGGCCCACAGTTGCTGATCCTGCTCGTCCTCTCCTTCGGCCTCGTCCATCTGACCCCGGGTGCCACCGGTGCGGTCGATCTCAACGCCGTAAGTGGCGAGAACCTGGAACAGATGCGGGAGCGGCTTGGGCTGGATCGGCCGCTGCCCGTTCAGTTCGCCGACTGGCTGTGGGACGCGGCGCGGCTGGACTTCGGCGATTCCTTCATGGACGGGCAGCCGGTCCGGGAGAAGATCTTCGACCGGCTGCCCGCCACCATGCTCCTGACCGGCACAGCGCTCGTCATGTCGCTGGTGCTCGCGATCCCGCTGGGCGTGGTGTCCAGCCTGTACCGGAACTCGTCGGCCGACTACGGCCTGACCGTGTTCGCCTTCCTTGGCGTCTCCATCCCCGCCTTCTGGGCGGCGATCGTGGTGATCATCGTCTTCGGGGTCCAACTGGACTGGTTCCCGATCCAGGGCATGGAGAGCGTCGGTCGACCCGTCGGGTCGCAATTCCTCGATGTCGCCCATCACCTCGTTCTGCCGGCGACGGTGCTCGGTCTGGAGGGGACGGCTGCCCTGACCCGGTTGGTCCGGTCGAGCATGACCGACGTGCTGGTCGAGGACTACGTCCGGACGGCGCGGTCCAAGGGGCTGGCCGAGCGCGCCGTGCTGTACCGCCACGCGCTCAAGAACGCCCTGCTCCCCATGGTGACGCTGGTCGGGTTGCGGTTGCCGACACTCATCGGCGGCGCGGTGATCATCGAAACAGTGTTCGCCTGGCCGGGGATCGGCCGCCTGGGCTGGGAGTCGGTGCTCCAACGCGACTACCCGGTCGTGATGGGGCTGGTCGTGTTTACCGGCGTGCTGACCATCCTCGGCAACCTGCTGGCTGACATCACCTACGCGGCGATCGACCCGCGGATCAAGCTGGACCACTAGGCGACCAGGGCACCGTGGTGCCGGGGAGGGACGGGCGATGGCGGAGGCGGCGACGATCGGGGGGGTGAGCCGGCTGGCCGAAGACGGAGGGCGGTCCGCGCGCCGAGACGGCCTGCGTTGGCGGCGCTTCATGGCCAACCGCCTCAGCCTGCTCGGACTGGTGATGCTCGTGGTCCTTGTGGTCGGGGCGCTGGCTGGGCCGGTGATCGCCGACCGCCTGTTCGGCCTTCAGCCCAACACGCTGGACTGCGTGAGCCTGGAGGGGCCAAGTGCCGCCCACCCGCTGGGATGCGACCCTCTTGGGCGCGACATCCTCGCCCGGCTGCTGGTTGGTGGCCGGGTCTCGCTGGCCGTCGGCCTACTGGTCGCCGTCACGACGACGGTGCTGGGGTTGGTGGTCGGCCTGGCGTCCGGCTACCTCGGCGGCCTGGTCGATTCGACGCTGATGCGGTTCACCGACACGATGCTGGCGATGCCGACCTTCTTCATCGTGCTGGCCGCCGCCGCATTCCTCGGGCCCAGCCTGCTCAACACTATCCTGATCATCGGACTCACGCAGTGGATGGTGACCGCCCGGCTGATCCGCGGCGAGTGCCTGGCTGTGCGCGAGAAGGAGTTCATCCTCGCGGCCCGTGTGTCCGGGCAGACCGACCTGGGCATCATGCGTCACATCCTGCTCAACGTGATCTCGACGGTGATCGTCGTCGCGACGCTGGCGGTCGCGACCGGGATCCTGACCGAGTCGGCGCTGAGCTACCTCGGCCTGGGCATCCAGCCGCCGCAGGCCAGCTGGGGGTCGATGCTGAGCGGTGCCCAGAACTACATCTTCGTCGAGCCGATGCAGGGGGTCTTCCCCGGTGTCCTGATCGTTCTGACGGTGCTGGCCGTCAACTTCGTCGGGGAGGGCCTGCGTGAGGCCCTCGACCCGCGGCTGGCCGGTCGCTAAGTCCGGTCCGACTCCGCCGGGGCGTCCCGGCCCGATTCCGAACCGGCCGGGATTCCCCGGCCTGAATCCTGGAGGATGCGGCATGGTGATTCGACAGACGGCGGTGGCCGGGCGGCTGGCTATCGAGGGCGGCGACCCGGTCCGGAGCGAGCCGTTCCCGGACTGGCCGGTTCACGACGAACGGGAGGAGCGCCTGTTGCTCGAGGTCCTCCGGTCCGGGCGCTGGGGCGAGATGGCCGGCGACAAGGTCACCACGTTCGCCGCCCGCTTCGCCGCCTACCAGGGCGCCGCCCACGGCGTCTGCGTGCCCAATGGCACCATGGCGATCCAGCTAGGGCTCAAGGCGCTTGGCGTCGGGCCCGGCGACGAGGTCATCACGACGCCGTACACCTTCATCGCCACTGCCTCCGCTGCACTCCTGCTCGGTGCCCGGCCGGTGTTCGTCGACATCGACCGGGACACCTGCAACATCGACCCGGCCGGGATCGCCGCCGCCATTACCCCCCGGACCAAGGCGATCGTGCCGGTCCACATCGGCGGGCAGCCGGCGGACATGGACGGGGTGCTCGGCGTGGCGCGCGAGCACGGCCTCCGGGTGCTCGAGGACGCCTGCCAGGCTTGGGGGGCGGAGTGGCGCGGCCAACGGGTCGGGGCGCTCGGCGATCTCGGCTGCTTCAGCTTCCAGGCCGGGAAGAACATCAACGCCGGCGAGGGCGGTATCGTCGTCACCAACGACGACGTGCTTGCAGACCTGTGCTGGTCGCTCCACAACGTCGGCCGAGTCCGGGGCGGAGCCTGGTACCAGCACGAGATCCTGGGTTGGAATTTCCGAATGACAGAGTGGCAGGGGGCGGTCCTGCTGGCCCAGCTGGACCGGCTTCCTGAGCAGGAACCTGTCCGGGAGGCCGCCGCGCGCTACCTCGACGGTGCGCTGGTAGGCATTGAGGGCATCCGGCCCGCGGCGACCGACCCGCGCGTCACCCGCCACGGTCGTCACCTCTACCCGGTCCATTACGACCCGGCGGCCTTCGGCGGCCATGGCCGCGACGAGTTCCTGGCGGCGATGCAGGCCGAGGGTATCTCCTGCGTCAGTGCCGGTTACGTCCCGCTGACCACCTCTCCGGCCATCCGCCGTGGGCTGCACGACCTGTTCGGGCAGGACGGCCCGGTCAGGATCGCGCCGTGCCCAGTCGCGGAGGAGGTGTCGGAAAGGGTGTTCTGGCTGACCCAGATGGCGCTTCTGGGCGACGAGCCCGCCCTGGATGACATTGTGGCGGCTATCCGGAAAGTCCAGGCGGCTTGGGCATGACCACCACCGTGTCGGTGACGGATCCGACGGACGACCTTCGGAGGGTCTGGCTCGGGACGGCGGTCGGAGACATCACCCCTCCACCCGGCACCGACCTGTCCGGCTTCATCGCCAGGACCGCGCCGATGACCGGCGTCCACGACCCACTGGAGGCCCGGGCGATGGTGTTCGCCGGGGATGGTGAGCTCGAAGGCGCGGCTGCGCTGCTGACGCTGGACGTGATCGACCTCCAAGCTCCCCAGGTCGCTGGGATCCGTGCCGGGGTGACGACGATGACCGGTATCCCCGGCGAGCGCGTCGGGATCTCGTGCACCCACACGCATGGCGGCCCGGCGACCATGCCGGATGGGCGGCTTGGCCGGTGTGACCCGGCTTACCTGGACCGCCTCTGCCGAGTCGCCGCCGAGACCGTAGCCGCCGCGGCGCGTCGTGCCGAGCTGGTCGTGCTCGGCTGGGCCGAGGGCCACGAGGATACCGTCGGGCGCAACCGGCGGGTCCCGGGCGGTGTGACCGACCCAGCGGTGCCGACGCTGCGGGCCCAGCGGGCTGACGGCACGGTGGCGGCGCTGCTGGTCGGCTACGGATGCCACCCGGTGACGCTCGGTCCCGACAATCTCCTCGCGACGGCCGACTACCCGGGCGTGGTCCGGCGTGTCCTGTCCTCAGTCTACCCGGGCGCTGCGGTCCAGTTCGTCACCTGTCCCTGCGGGCAGGTGAACACTGGGCACACCGCCCGAGACGGCGTGACTGGTCGAGCTTCGGCGTACCGCACCTACGCTGAGGCGGAGCGCATCGGTCGCGTGGTCGCCGGTGCGGCACTCCAGGCGATTGAGGGGGCGGCGCGAGACGCTGTCTCCTTGGCCGGCACCTGGGAGGTGGTAGCGCCGGCGACGGTCAGGGTTGCGAGCCGAACGGTCCGACTGCCGTTTCTGCCGCTGCCGGATGAGGACGAATTGGCCCGGCTCGAAATTGGGTGGCGTGGCGAGCTGGCCGCTCTGGGTGACCAACAGACCCCGCCCGGACACCGAGAGCGCCTCGAGGTCTTTCTCGCCTGGGCCGACAAGGTTCGACGGGGGCCGGCCCCGGTGGAGGACGAGGCCGAGGTGATGGTAGTCGCCGTCGGCGACGTCATCCTCGTGCTGCTGCCCGGTGAGGCATTCGCGGAGTTCGGTCTGGCGGTGCGCGAAGCTCACCCCGGCCGTCGCGTCATCCCGATCGCTTATGCCAATGGGCGCCCCGGCTACGTGCCCCACCGGTCGGCCTACCCGGCGGGTGGCTACGAAGTCGATGAGGCCTTTCGCTACTACGGTGACCCCACATGCCTGGCGCCGGAAGCGGGGGAAGCCATCGTCGAGGCGGCGATCGCGCTGGTCGCCGAGGTCGCTGATGTCACCAGGGACGATGCGTCGGCAGGGTCAGGTAGGAGCAGGGTAGGGATGGGAGGGAGCGCATGACCGGAGAGACGGGGGCGGGCGGATCGCCGGGGGCCGAGGAGTCGATCGAGATCCGGACCGTCGATCGGCTGGCGGTGCGGGTGTTCGATGACCGCCGGGCGATGGGCGCCGCGGCAGCAGCCGACGCTGCTCGGACGATCCGGACGGTGATCGACGAGCGGGGGGCGGTTCGTGTCGCGTTCGCCGCCGCGCCGTCCCAAAACGAGTTCCTGGCGGCGCTTGTCGCGAGCGAGGGGCTGGACTGGAACCGGATCACGGCCTTCCAACTCGACGACTACGTCGAGCTGCCCGCCGACTCCCCCCAGCGCTTCTCCCGCTTCCTGGACGACCGGCTGTTCGGTCGCGTGCCGTTCGGCCGGATCCACCGCCTGGCCCCGGCCGGCGATGTCGCCGCGGCAGAGGCCGAGTGCCGGCGCTACGCGGCGCTGCTCGCCGAAGGGCCGCTCGACGTCGTCTGCCTCGGGATCGGCGAGAATGGGCACCTCGCCTTCAACGACCCGCCGGTCGCCGACTTCCAGGACCCGGCCGCCGTCAAGGTCGTCGAGCTGGACGAGCCGTGCCGCCAGCAGCAGGTCAACGACGGCTGCTTCCCGTCGCCGGCCGACGTGCCGACGCATGCCATGACCCTGACCATCCCAACCCTGCTGGGCGGCCGCCACCTGGTCTGCGTGGTGCCGGGTGTGGGCAAGCGGGAGGCCGTGCGACAGACCCTGGACGGTCCAATCGTCACCGACTGCCCGGCCTCGGCCCTCCGGACACACCCTGCCGCCACGCTCTACCTGGACCGCGCCAGCCATGGCGGTTGATTCCCACGTCACCAGCATGATTGGGCGGAGAGTCGACGGTGGGCACCCGGTCGAGGTCCGGCTCGACGGCGCCCGCATCGCGTCCGTCTCGCCGGTAGACGTACTAGATGGTGACGCGGACGCGCTGCCGTGGCTGGCGCCCGGGCTGGTCGACTTGCAGGTCAACGGCTTCGCCGGCATCGATTTCAACGGCGACGCCCTGTCGGTCGACCGGCTGGGCGACCTGGTCAGGGCGGTGATGGCCGTCGGCACGACGACGTTCCTGCCCACCGTGACGACGGCGGATCCCGGGGCGATTGAGGACCGGCTGCGGGCCATCGCCGCCGCCGTCACGGAAAGTCCCCACGTCGCGGGGGCCGTCGCTGGCATCCACTTGGAGGGGCCGTTCATCTCGCCGGAGGACGGGCCACGGGGCGCCCACCCCGCCGGCCAGGTCCGCCCGCCGGACTGGGGCCTGTTCCAGCGCTGGCAGCTCGCGGCGGGAGGACTGATCCGCATCGTGACGCTGTCGCCCGAGTGGCCGGAGGCCGCAACGTTCATCGCCCGTTGCCGAGCCACGGGAGTGATCCCCGCGATCGGGCATACCGCGGCGACTCCCGAGCAGATTCGCGAGGCCGTGGCCGCGGGAGCGAAGCTCACCACCCACTTCGGCAATGGGGCACACCCGGTGCTTGCCCGCCACCCCAATTATCTGTGGGAGCAACTGGCCGCCGACGAGCTATGGGCATCGATGATCGCCGACGGAGCCCATCTCCCCGAATCCGTGCTCAAGGTCGTGCTGCGAGTCAAAGGCGACCGCGCGATCCTCGTCAGCGATACGGTTGACCTGGCGGGGATGGCGCCGGGCATGTACCCCCGCACGATCGGTGGGCAGGTCGTACTGACCGGCGAGGGGCGCCTGCACCTCGCTTCCGACCCGCGCCTGCTCGCCGGGTCGGTCCGTCCGCTGCTCGACGGCGTCACTCATCTCGTCAGGGCCGGGTTGGCACCACTGGGAAGGGCGTGGGCGATGGCGTCCACCGGCCCGGCGACGGTGGCCGGCCTGCCGTCCCGCGCCGGGCTGACGGCGGGCGCGCCGGCGGACCTCGTCCTCTTCCGCGAACGGGGTGGTCGCCTCGACCTCGAGCAGGTCGTCAAGTCGGGCCAAGTAGTCCTCTCCGCACGGCTCGTGGCATAGATAGGAGCAGCTAGATGGTCCTTCCCACTCGTCGACCGGAGGACGGACACCTTATCCGGGTCGGGATCATCGGCTACGGGCAGATCGGGCGGACGCACCGCGACGCCCTGGCCGCTTGCCGAGGCGCCCGCCTCATCGCCGTCTCGTCGCGCCGGGAGCCGCCCCCGGAGCCGGGCGTCAGCTGGCACGCGGACTACCGCGAACTTCTCCAGCGCCCCGACATCGACCTCGTCGCCGTCTGTACCCCCAGCGGCGACCACGCGGCCCAAGCGCTGGCAGCGCTGGAGGCCGGCAAGGGAGTGGTGGTCGAGAAACCCCTCGCCCTCTCGGTCCAGGACGGGGCCGCCGTGGTCCGGGCGGCGCGTGAGCGGAACCTGTTCCTCTCGGTGGTCTCCCAGCGACGGACCGAGCCGGCCTGCCGAGCGCTGCGCGACGCGCTGGTCGGGGGCCATCTCGGTCGGCCCGTCCTCGCTGAGGCGCTGGTCCGCTGGTCACGCGACCAGCGCTACTACGACGCCGCGCCATGGCGAGGCACGCGGAGCATGGATGGTGGCGTCCTGCTCAACCAGGCCATCCACGCGATCGATCTGATCGTCTGGTTGCTGGGTCCCGTCGCCGAGGTGTCTGGCGCGACCGCGACGCTGGTCCGGCGCATCGAGGCCGAGGACACGGCCGCGGCGACGCTACGCTTCGTCGGGGGGGCGATTGGCGTGATCGCCGCCACGACCGCCGTCACGCCAGGGTCCCCGGCCGAGCTCAACGTCTTTGCTGAGCGGGGCGTGGTCTCCCTCCATGACGCGAGGGTCGTGCGTTGGGAGGGCGCCGGCCTGCCGCCCCCGCCCACAGCCGAACAGCCGGGCGGGGGCGGAGCCGACCCGGCGGCGATAGGCAGCCTCGGGCACCGGCGCCAGTGGGAGGACATCATCGTGGCGTTCCAGGAGGGGGGTGACCCGCTCGTGACCGGCGAAGCCGGCCTGGCGACGCTCGCGACGATCCTCGCCGTCGAGAAAGCCAGCAGGACCGGGCGAACCGTGCGCCCGGACATCCCGGAACTGAGGACGGAGACACACTCGTGACGCTGCGGTTTGGAATGGCCGGCCTCCGGCACCCCCACCTGGAGATCCTGCTCCGAGAGGTCGAATCGCGGCCCGGCGATGTCCGGATGGTCGCGATCGCCGAGGAAGACCCGGAGCTGCGCGAGCAGTTCGCGCGGCGGTTGGGAGCAACCGCCTATGCCGACTACCGGGAGATGCTGGCCCGGGAGCGCCTCGATGCGGTCGGCGTCGTCGCGATCAACGGTGCCCGTGGTCGGGTCGTGGCCGATTGTCTGGCCGCCGGAGTCCACGTCGTCGCCGACAAGCCGCTGTGCACTACGCTTGAAGACCTGGACGCGGTCGAGGTGGCATGGCGAGCGAGTGGGCGCCACCTGTCCCTGCTCCTGGACAAGCGCCACTACGCTCCCACGCTAGCCGTGCGGGAGATCCTCGCGAGCGGGGAACTGGGCGACTTAGCCATGGCGTGGGCCTCGGGGCCGCACCGGCTGCGCCGGGAGACCCGGCCGGCCTGGATGTTCCGTCGGACGGACTACGGCGGGATCCTGAACGACCTCTGCATCCATGACATTGACCTGATCCTCCTGCTCACCGGTGCCCGCGCGGGGACGGTACAGGGGCTCGCCGGCAACCGGGCCCACCGCGATCTGACCGAGTTTCAGGACCACGGCCAGGTGCTGCTCCGCACCGACGACGGGCTGCTGGCGACGGTCGAAGCCCACTGGTTCAGCCCTGAAGCCGCGCCTTACCACGGCGATTACCGGATGGTCCTGACTGGGACCGAGGGGACGGCCGAGCTGCGCTGGGCCCACGACGAGCTGATCGTCGCCAGCCACCAGCGGGCCCCTGAGTCGGTGCCACTGCCACCGGCGGGCTCGATCGCAGCCGACTTCCTCGACGCCGTGATCGCCGGCCGAGAGCCAGGCGTCCGGGCCGAGGAGGCCCTGACGGCGACCCGGGTGGCGCTAATTGCCCAGGTCACGGCGAATGGTGGGGAGTGGCAGCGATGGGAGGCCGTCAGCGCCACGGTCCCGCTTGCGGGGAAGGTGATTACCCAATGATCCGGATCGGCATTGTCGGGTCCGACAACTCGCACGCCCTGGCCTTCGCGCGGCTGGTCAACTGCGATCGAGCCCTCGGTGAACGGTGCCGAGTGGTCGGCCTCTGGGGCGCCGAGCCGGGACGGACAGAGCAGGTCGCCCGGGAGGGGGCCATCCCTGAGGTCGTCGCGCGGCCGGAGGACATGGTCGGCCAGGTGGACCTGGCGATGGTGGTCGATCGCCACGGGGACCTGCACGCCGGCCACGCGTTGCCGTTCCTCACTGCCGGGGTACCGACGTTCGTCGACAAACCTTTCGCCATTGATCCGGCGGACTGTGATCGCATGCTGGTGGCCGCCCAGGCGTCCGGGGCGCCGCTGGCCTCATTCTCAGCGCTGCAGTACGCCCCCGCGACCGACGCGCTGGCGGCCGACCTCGGGCGGCTCGGCACGGTCCGGGCGGCAAACCTCACGGGGCCATGCGATTTCGCCAGTGAGTACGGGGGACCGTACTTTTACGCCACCCACCTGGTGGAAATCGCCCTGCGCCTGCTGGGAGAGGACCTCCAGTCCGTGTCGGCTCACCGCGTCGGCGGCGTGGTGTCGGTCCGGGCGACCTGGGGTGGTGCCCGCCTGGTGACGTTTGCCTATCTGACCGGCGCCGCATACCACTTCCACGTGTCTCTGTTCGGCGAGGGCGGGATGGCAGCCCGGGAAGTCCTCGGGGGGGACGAGGCTTACGCGGCGGCGCTAGGCCGCGCGGTCGACATGGCTGAGACCGGCGTCCGTCCACTAACCGATGACCAGCTCGTCCTGCCCATCGCTTTCGTGCGCGCGATCGAGCGATCGCTTCGCCGCGACGGGGTCGAGGTCGATGTCCGTCATGAGGGAGCGTTGCGCAGTTGACGACCAGCGCGCAGGCTGGCCGTGCGGATGACAGGAGCGGCGTGCCAGGACGGGAGGGCGGCGGTCACGCGGGCCGGAAGATCGTCGTACCGTCCGAACCCGGTGATTGTCGGCGGCCGTCGGGCAGGACGATCTCGGTCGGCACAGGCGATCCGGTGATGGCGACCGTTAGGTTGCCGACGTCCAGAGCCGCCCGGACACGGGCCGACGTATCGAAGGCAGCGGCGAACGAGACGTCCAGGCCAGAAGCGCAGGGGAACAGGCGCCACGAGACTCCGTGCTCCGGGGTGAGGCCGTTGCCGACGTCGTCGCCGAGGTGGCCGCCCGGCGGCAGGTGCAGGGGGATCGCCGCACCGGCCCGAACGAAGACGGGGATGGAATCGATCGGTGCCGGGACGACCAACCATTGACCGCCCTCGTGGCAGGTGCCGTCCCACAAGCCGTACCAGTCACCGGCCGGCAGGTAGAGCCGGCGTTCGGTGGCGCCCTCGGTGACGACCGGGGCCACGAGGAGGTCACGGCCCAGGCAGTACTGATCCTGGATCGCCCACGAGACCGGGTCGTCCGGGTAATCAAGGAGGAGGGGGCGCATCATGGGTTCGCCGGTCCGGGCGGCGTGGGCGGCCTCCTCGATGAGGTAGGGAATGAGGCTCATCCGCAGGCGGTGGAAGTGGCGCGCTAGGGGGAGGACACGGTCGTCGCCGCTGGTGGTGGCAATGTTCCAGGGTGTGCGGTCCCGGGATGGCCCGGCGGGGTTGTACTCGCTGTGATACTGCATGATCGGGCAGAAGGTGGCCATTGCCGTCGCCCGCAGGTACAACTCGGCGCCCGGCAGGTCGTCGCTGAAGCCGGCGATGTCCCAGCTCCAGAACGGTACGCCGCTCAGCCCGGCGGTCAGCCCGGCGACGATCGAGCGGCGATACGCTTCCCAGGTCGAGTTCTCGTCGCCCGCCCAATGGGCCGGGAAGGCGCCGGCGCCGGTGTGGCCGGCCCGGCTGAACGTCACCGCGTCGCCAGCACGGTGCGCCTGGGCGTAGCGGTGATAGGCGCCGATGTAGGCGGCCGGAAAGCCGTTGATCGCCTCGTCGCCGCGGCGTCCGTCCCGACCAGTGACGCCGCGACCGGAAAGGTGCTCGCCGCCGTCGGTCTTGAAACCGTCGATGCCCATCTCATCGAGCAAATATCTGCGCCTGCTCATCCACCAGTCGGCCACCTCATCGTCGGCAAGGTCCGGCACCAGCGCGTCGCGGAACCAGAACGCCGGGTTGCGGTAGGGCGCGCCGGTGCTGTCCCGGAAGACGTAACCCCGGTCAACAGCGTGGGCGATGTCAGCATCGTGCTGGGGGTGGGGAATCTCGATCGCCTTGAGGACGGGGATCTGCCAGAGGACCAGGCGGATACCAGAGGCATGGAGCTCGTCAGTCATGCCCTGGGGGTCAGGCCATGGGCCGTCGGACGGGAAGTGGAAATCCGCTAGTGACAGAGCGCCGTCGCCGCCAGTCGCGGTGTACTCGGCTCCGTTCCAGACGTAGAAGGTGGTCTCGTCGCTCCACGCCTCGATGACCATCACCGTGGCGGGGATGCCAAGCTCCTGCGTGGCGGCGACCTCGCGCTCGACGCGGGCCTGCGTGTTCCACTCGTTGGAGCTCATCCAGGGGCCGAACACCCAGGCCGGAGGCGGCGCCGGGCGCCCGGTCAGGGCCGTCATGGCGGCGACCATCTCACGCGGAGGGCCGGCGAACAGGGTCACGCCGAGCGTCCCGGCAGTGGCTGGCACGTCGGCCAAGCAACGCCAGCGATCGTCGATGGTCCGGCCGAGGTCGAACGCGACCGGGGCGGTGCCGGCGACGAGGACCCCGTATCCGGTGCTGCTGAGGAAGAACGGCACGGGGAAGTAGGTGCGGTCGCCCTGGTTCTTGTACTGCTCATAGACGGCGACGCCGGGCGTGCGCCCGCGCTGATCCAGGGCGTCGAAACGCTCGCCGAAACCGACGAGGCGCTCGTCCTCCGCGAGGGAGCCGGTGAGCTCGACACGGAGGAGGGCGTCGTCCTGACCGGACAGCCAGCGCAAGCGAGCGACGCCGGTCTCTCGACCCCCCGCCGTCATCGTGATCCGGCCCGTCGCCGGGTCGAGTCCCAGGGCGGCGGCACCGCTGGTGACCGAGACAGGACCCGCCGAAGCGAGCGGGCCTGACGGGGTACCCGCACCGCGCTGGTCCTCGCTGCCAGGCTGGACGGTCAGCTGGAGGGTGCCCGGCTCGGCTCCGGAGGTGACCAGGATCGCCGGACCCGGGGCACCCGACGCATCACGAGCCCGGACATGGAACCTGTCAGGGGTGGACGCCAGGATCTCCGCACCGGCCAGCCGGTGCCAGGTAGCAGTGACGAAGCCATAGTCCGCCGTCCGGACCGTCGCACCGTCGTGGCCGGTGGCCGAGATCCGGTACGTGACGGATTCCCCGGCCTCGATGACGCCCAATTCGGCCAGCCAGCGATCCTCGTCGGTGGCGTTGGCCGTGGCGCGGGCATGGATTGGTGCCTGGGGCTGACCGGCTCGCTCCCAATCAACCCGGACGCCAGCCGCGGCGCCGCCGGGTGTTGTCAGGAAGCCGACCGAGACCATGTCCCCGCCGATAGGGTCGCGAGGGCGACGCTCCTCATAGCGGGTCTCGTACGGGTGGTCGATCCCGGTCGGCGCATGGACGATCGTCAGCGGCCGGGAAGGCTGTCCGGAGGTCACGGATGCTCCTTGTGCTTGAGAGGGGCGGCGAGATCGGGGAGTCGTCGTCCGGGCCGGGCCGGGCCGGGCCGGGCCGGGCCGGGCCGGCACGGAAGGGCAGGGGCCGATTGGGCGGCGGAAGGACCCAGGACACGGGAGCGACGCCGAATGCAACGGGGCGTGCTCATTCGGACCGGCCCATGAACGGACCGGTCGGGCAGCAGGCTCCATCTTGTCGGCAGTCGTCCGGTGAGTACTCCGCGGTTGATCGGTTTGTGGAAGGGCGCCAGGGCAGACCAGGCGGCCCGCCCCGACGCCCGCGAGTGTCGACCTACAGGAAGCCTTCGACCTCGGTCTTCGCCTTGGCAAGGGCCTCTTCGCTGGTCAGATCGCCGGCCAGGACCTGCTGGATGAGCTGGTCGACGGCGTCCTGCATCTGGGCCTGCTCCGTGACGACCGGCGGTGTGACGAGGGACTCCAGCGCCTCGAAAACGACCTCGCGGGAATCTGGCGGGGTCTGCTCGAGGTAGCCGGCGACCAGCGAGTCGTCGCTCAGCGCGGGCAGCTCCCAGGACGACGCGACCCGGATCGCGGCGACATCGGCGCTGCTGGTGAGGAATTGCGCCCACGCCCAGGCCGCGTCGGCCTGATCGGTGTCGGCCGCGATCACCGTCGCGTTGGCGAAGAAGTGGTGCGCCTTCTGGGTGTTGCCCGGCTCCAGCGCGATGTCCCAGGCGAACGGGGCCTCGGCGAAAGCGGAGAACATCCAGATGCCGGTCGTGATCATCGCCAGCTCGCCGCTGGCGAACATGTCGCCGTCGGAGACGCCGGCCATGTCGGCCTCGGACGGCTGGACGCCGTCGGTAACCGCACTGACCATGTAGTCCAGCGCCTCGGCGCACGCGGGGGAGTCGATGGTGACCGAACCGTCCTCACTAAGGACCGTGCCGCCGTTCTGGGCGGCGGTCTTGTAGAACTCGTTATAGGTAACCGGGCTGAACTGTCCCCAGACGCCATTGTCGGGGTCGTTGAGCTGCGTGGCGGCGGCGCGCTCGTCTTCCCAATTCCAGTCGGCGGTAGGGTAGGCGACCCCGGCGGCGTCGAAGACATCCTTGTTATAGAAGAGCACCACGTTAGAGAAGCTCGCGGGCAGGCCGTACTGCTTGCCGTCGAGGGCGAACGCCTCGTAGGCCTTCGGGTAGTAGCGGGCGGCGAACTCTGGGTCTGAAGCGGCGCGGTCGGTGACATCCAGCAGCACGTCGCGGCTCGCGTAGGTGACGAAGTTCTCGTAGTTGAGCTCGAAGACGTCAGGGGCGTCGCCGCCGGCGATCCGGGTCTGGAGTTCGGTGAAGTAGTCGGCGTAGGGCGCGGTCTCGACCTTGACCGTAACGCCGGGATTGGCCTCCTGGAAGGCGACGATCATCGCGTCAAGGTCCTCCAGGTGGTCCGGCGCGGCGGAGAAGGTGAAGTAGGTGATCTCGGTAGCGTCCTGGGCGCGGGCGGCGCGACGGGACAGGGGGAGGCCGCCAGCCAGGGCAGAGGCGCCGGCCACGCCGAGCGTGGTGCCGAGGAGCATGCGGCGGTCGGTGCGGTGGTGGGTGGCAGTCGTCGGGCGCATAGTCATCGTCGTCCATCTCCCTGGGAGTGTGACCGCCGGTGGGGCGGGACGGGCGCGGTCCGCAGGTGGACCGCCGGTGTCGCGGGGTGGTGCGCGGCGGCGCGTCCTGCTGGAGAGGAGGCGCCGGGACGAGGTCCTGGTGGCGACCCGGGGCGGGGTGGTGGCCGCGCGGTGGCCGGGTACTGCCCGGAGGGGTGGCGTCTCATTTCAGTCCACTCGTCACGACGCCGTTAACGAAGGCGCGCTGGGCGGCGAGGAAGACGAGGATGATCGGTACGACCGAGATCACCGATCCGGCCATGAGGAGATTCCAGTCGGTGTCGTAGCGCCCTTGGAGGAGCGAGAGCCCAACCGGCAGGGTCATCAGCTCTTGATCGTTGATCACGAACAGGGGCCAGAGGTAGTCATTCCAGGAACCCATGGCGGCGAAGACGGCCAGGGTCGCGAGGGCGGGACGAACCATGGGTAACACGACCGAACGAAAGACCTGCCAGTGGTTGGCACCATCGAGGAAGGCGGCCTCCTCGTATTCCCGAGGGATGCCGAGCATGGCCTGGCGAATGAGAAAGGTGCCGAACGCGCTGACGATGCCGGGGAGGATCAGCGCCTGGTAGGTGTTGATCCAGTCCAGTTGTCGCATGAGGATGAAGAGAGGGGTGATGGTGACCTGCGAGGGGACCATCAGGGTCGCGAGGTAGACGATGAACAGCATGTCGCGGCCGCGCCACCGCATTCGGGCGAAGGCGTAGCCCGACAGGGCGCAGGTGAGCAGCTGGAGCACGACCGTGGTGGCGGTGACGAACAGGCTGTTGGCGAACATACGGCCTAGCGGGACGAGGTCGAAGACTTCGCGGTAGCTCTCCAGCGTTGGGTGGCTCGGGATGATGCGCGGCGGGATTTCCAGGACGGTGCCCGGGGCCTTGAGCGAGGTGGTGAGCATCCAGAGGAACGGCACAATCATCATCGCGGCGGCGAGGAGGAGCCCGGCGACCCGCCCGAGCCGGCCGGCGACGACGATGGCGCGGGCCAGGGTACCGCCGCGCGGGTGCTGAATGGAGAGGGGCGTCGCCGGGGTCGGGGCAATCGCGTCACGCATCGAAGGCTCCCCGGCGCTGCAGTCGCAGCTGGACGATGGTGATGGCGAAGACGATCAGGCAGAGGACCCAGGAGATCGTGGCGGCGTAACCCATCTCACCGTAGGAGAAGGCGTGCCGAACCACGCGCTCGACGAGGACCGTGGTCGACCCGGCCGGGCCACCCTCGGTCATCACCCAGACCTGCGTGAAGACCTGGAAGGAGTTGATCAGCGAGATGACGGTAACGAAGAAGGTGGTCGGGGCGAGGAGCGGGATGGTAATGGTCCAGAGGCGGCGGGCGGCGGAGGCGCCGTCCAGCTCGGCCGCCTCGTGGTAGTCCCGGGGGATGGCCTGGAGCCCGGCCAGGAACAGGACCATGACGAAGCCAAGGTCCTTCCAGACGCTGGTGAGGATGATGGCGGGCATCGCCCAGAGCGGGTCATATAGCCAGCGCGGGCCGTCGATACCGACCAGATCGAGCCCGTAGTTGATCAGCCCGTAGCGGGGATTGAACAGCCAGGTCCAGAGTAGCGCCACCGCCACCCACGAGGAGACGACGGGCAGGAAGAATGCCGTCCGCAGCGCGGCCAGTCCGCGCATCCTGGTGTTGAGCGCCAGCGCGAGCCCCAGGGACAGGATCATCACCAGCGGTACGTAGCCGACGATGAAGATCAGCGTGTGGCGCAGGGCCGCCCAGAAGTCGTCGTCGTGCCAGAGCCGCTCGAAGTTGGCGAAGCCGATGAACGAGGGGTCCGTCAGCAGGTCCCAATCGAACAGCGTCAGGACCAAGGAGGCGAGGATCGGCCCGATGGTGAAGAGCGAGAGGCCGATCAGTCCCGGCAACACGAACAGGGATACCCACGCTGCGCGGCGCCAGCCGGTGTCTCCAACCATGATGACCCTCCTTCCTACCGGTCTGCCCGCTCGAGCCGGCGCGGGGCAACCAGAGCGATGACGTCCTACCAGACGCTCGTATCGGAGCCGGTCGACCCGCCGGCGACGAGATCGCGTTCCAGGCGCCCGCGTAGCCCCGGGGACCGGCTGGCGGCCCGCGGCGTAAGCAGGTCCTCCAGCAGCAGCCCGGCGGCGCCACGCGCCCAGGCCTCGTCGCCCCACGGGTCGACGGTCAGGCGCAGGTCGGTGGTGAGGCGGTCGAAGCCGTCCCGGGCAAGCGCCGCGCGCATCGGCGCGTCGAGGAGGTCGAGGACCTCAGCGCCCTCACCGGAGACGATGAGCAGGGTCGGGTTGAGCAGATTGACCAAGGTGGCCAGTGCAGTGCCGAGGGCATCGCCCGCCTCGTCGAAGACGGCGCGGACGCCGGGGTGCCCACCTCGGGCGGCGTCGGCCGCGGCGGCCAGGGTGACGTCCCGGCCGAGCGCGGCCGAGGCCGCCCGGACGATGGCGCCGTCGCCGGCGATCGCTTCCAGGCAACCGCGCTTGCCGCACTCGCAGGGGGGGCCGTCGCGGGCAACCGTGATGTGGCCGAACTCGCCGCCCTGGCCGCCGGCGCCGCGATAGGGGCGGCCATGGAGGATCATGCCGAGGCCGACGCCACGGCCGAGGGTGACGACGAGAAAGTCGCGCTCGCCGACGCCAGCGCCGAACCAGCGCTCGGCGATCGTGAGGGTACCGACATCATTCTCGATCACGACGGGGCGCCTGATGCGGGTTTCGAGCAGATCGCGAAGGGGTACATCGCGCCAGCGCAGGAATGGGGAGAAGCGGCAGAGGCCGTCTTCGCGATCGATCGCGCCGGCGAGGCCGAGGCCAAGCCCGAAGAGGTGGCGGCTAGGGTGGCGTGCCGCGACCGCGTCGGCATAGTTGCCGATGGCGGCGACGACGGCATCCGGGGTCCGGCCGCCGAGGGGGAGGTCGTCCTGTTCGACGACGGTGCCCTCAAAGTCGGTGACGACGGTGACGAGGCGGTGCTCGGTCAACTTGGCGCCAATGGCGAGGCCGGCGTCCGGGTCGATGGTGAGCAGGATCGGTCGGCGGCCACCAGTGCTGCGACCAGTCTCGCGCTCGCGAATCATGCCGTCACGGAGCAGTTCGGCAGTGATATCCGAAACGGTGGCGGGGCTGAGCGAGGCGGCATCAACGAGGTCGGTGCGAGAGACGGGGGCGAGTTCCCGGACCAGGCGCAGGATGACCGCCTGGTTGATACGGCGGATCAGGTGGCGGTTTGCCACCCCATTGGGGAGCGCCATGCGTCGGCCCTCGAATCGCGGCACCGCGACCCTGTCTCGAACGGCTGGACATACTTCGTTCAGCAAACGAAGTCAGTATCCCGACGCGGACCGGGTCTGTCAATCCCTCCTTGCATCTTGACCTGAATGGGAAGTGACGGGTCTGCCGTTGTGATCGTCGAGGGTCCAGGGTGTCGGCGGGCTCGTCCTAGGGGTACAGCAATCAGCCAGGCCGCCACATCATGATCGCCCGAGTGCGGGACGCGGCCGGAAACGTCACGGTCGAGACGTGGACCTATAGGGTGACGGAGACGACGCAGCCGACGGCCACGCCGATCACGCCGCGCCCGACGACGCCGGTGGTGACGCCGGCACCGACTCAGCCGCCGACGGCGGTGCCGACGCGCCCGGTCCGGACGCCGGTCGCGACGCCGACGCCGGCCCCGACGCAGCCGCCTGTCGGGCCGACCCGGCCGCCGCGCGGGTAGTGAACAGGCCCAGCTGTAGGAACGAACAACGGCCCTAGCAACATTGCCGGGGTCGTCTCGTCGTTTCTCAGCTCTCCGCAGCCGGATCGTGGCCGGTGTCGAATGCCCGGCACCACGAGCGATAGCGGATGCGACCAGCCGCCCGGATGAGGGCCTTCACACGCGATGTGGTGGAGCCGATCGCGTGGGCCGTGCGTGTGCGCGTCAGAACACCCGCGCGGCGACATCGACCCGTTTGGCCCGAGCCCGGATCGACCGCAGCGTCGTGGCCGAGACTGGAGCAGCTGGCGCATCCATCATCTGTTCACCGGGCGTATCCGCGGTGGCGAGCGCAAGTGGCGCGGTCGGGTTGCCCGACACCAGCGCGGGCAGCAGCGGCCCGGTGACGACGAGCTGGCTGCTGGCGGCGCTGCTGGCGCTGGCGGCGGTCGGGCTAGGGGCGTGGACGCTCCGCCGGCCGGTGGAGCGGCGCGGGTAGCCGGCGGCGTGACGATGCGGACGGCCCTGGCATCAACGCCGGGGCCGTTGCCATTACGGTTGCCGATGTCGATGCCGCGTCGCCGTGACCAACGTCAGCGAGCGAAGGCGGCTGACCTGTTCCGCGGATCCCATGCCCTCGTGGAGTGATGATAGGGGCAGTATCCTGACTCGGTGTGCATCGTCGCCACCGGTGCCGGTGCGCGCGTCGGGCCGATCAATCTGCAGGCAGCACGTCCCTCGCGAGGTTTCCCATGATCACGACTCCGCTCTGCGACCTGCTGGGCGTCCAGCGACCGATCCTCAACGCGTCGATGGCGGGGACCGCGACCGGTGCGCTGGCGGCGGCGGTCTCCGAGGCGGGTGGCTTCGGGATGATCGGCGGAACCAACTCCGACGGTGCGCCGTGGCTGCGGGAGCAAGTCCGGATTGCCCGCACCCTGACCAGTCGTCCGTTCGGCGTGGGGTTCATCTCCGCGTTCCCCGATACCGCCGAACTGGCAGCGGTGGCGCTCGACGAGGGCGTGGCGGCGATCAACCACTCGTTCGCCGACCCGGCCCCGTTCGTCGCATCGACCCACGCTGCCGGGGCCCTGCTGATGGTCCAGGTCCAGTCGCTCCGCCAGGCCGTCAGGGCTGCCGATGCGGGCGCAGACGTGATCATCGCCCAGGGTGGGGAGGCCGGCGGCCACGCCGGCGCCACCGGGACCTTCGCATTGCTCCCGGCCATCGTCGACGCGGTCAGTCCGATCCCGGTCATCGCGGCGGGGGGTATCGCCGATGGCCGCGGGCTGGCCGCGGCCCTCCTGCTGGGAGCGCAGGGGGTGTGGATGGGAACCCGCTTCGTGGCGAGCCAGGAGTGGGGCGGACCAAGATGGGAGCAGGATGCGGTCGTGGCGGCGACCTCCGACGACACCGTCCAGACGCGAATCTACGACGTGATCGGGGAACGCCCGTTCCCGGCGGAGAACCCGGACCGCATGATCCGCAACGCCTTCATCGACCGCTGGGCCGGGCGGGAGGCCGAGGTGCCAGGCCAGCGGGACGTGCTGAAGCGCGAGGTCGCAGCGGGGCACGAGCGGGCTGACCTGACGGTGGCGGGGGTGAGCGCAGGGGTATCAGCCGGGCTGGTCACCTCGGTGCGACCGGCAGGGCAGATCGTCGAGGAGATCGTCCGCGAGGCCGAGGACCTGTTGCGCCAGCGGTTGGCGATGCTCGTCAGGGACTACTGAGCCGAGCTTCGCTGCGTTGCTGTGTCATGGACGCTTCCCTGGCAGGAGCACCAACGAGAGCAACGCTGGATCTGATCACTGATCCCAGCGAGAACGCGACGAGGCCGGACCTGTCCCCGCTCCTGTTTCGGGCAACCGGTCCGGCCTCGTCGCGTTTTCGACCCGCTGGGACGCTGAGGTGGGACAGCAGCGCGCCAGCAGGATGCTGGCCACGCGGGGACGGGATCGGGATGCTTAGAAGGCCAATTTGGGTCGGATGTTCTTCAGCGCAAACAACGACGGCGGTGACGTAGGTGAAGGCGCCCAGAGAGCATCCTCAGCCGAGACCGATTGAGCCATCGATGAACATCTGTCGACAGGTCCAGTAGCGGTCATTGCGTGGGTCCGGGTGCTGGGCAACCCATTCGTCGACTTCCTCAAGCGTGCGGGAACTGCGCAACCGCCACTCACTCTGTAGTACGCATTCCTGCACGCGAGGCGTAGTCGCCCCTATCCGGTCACAGAGCCTCAGGATCCGTCTTCCCTCTGCAAGGATGTCGGCGGCTTCGCCCCCGAACACGTCGCTGAGCCAGCGGATCTCCTCCGGGGTACCCAGCCGGCCATCGCTGAGCAGGGGCGCGACCCGGGCACCCGTTGTTGGATCCGTTGTCTCACGAAGTGGCCTCGCTTCCATCAATTCGGATGCGGACGGAGCACGGACGAGCTGACATGAACAATCCACTTCTCACGTAAGTGTTATTGCAGCCTGAGATCCTTGAGCACAAGTTTGTCAGGGATAGCACGACGAAGGCAACGTGAATCGTCACGTTGCTTGCTCGTCGTGCCTTGATTGTGGAAGGGCTGGGTGTGGGTTGTGGCTCGACCGAAGACTACCTCTTGAGCGGATCGTGACCCCAGTTCATGAGGCTTCGACGCCATGGGGTGTGCTCGACGTCGCCATCGGGCTTCTGGGCGAGGTGCCGCTTGATGTAGCCGGTCACCTTGCGCATGTGGGCGACGTCATCGTCGTCGTAGT
>DASZAY010000019.1:0-49373 GCA_035944555.1 Thermomicrobiales bacterium | reverse complement strand
GCCCGGCCGGCCAGCGCCATCGTCTTGGTGATGGCGGCGGTCAGCGTGGTCTTGCCGTGGTCGACGTGCCCGATGGTCCCGATGTTGACGTGCGGCTTGGTCCGCTCGAACTTCTGCTTCGCCATGGTGGCTGCTTGCTCCTTGATTCCGGCGCTCGATGGCCGGGCGGGTCATGCCCGCTGTCTACAGCGGATCGTGGGCCACCAGACTGTCCGGTGGCCCCGGTCCGTCGTTCTCTACCGTGAATCGACTAGGTGCGGTTCGCCTTGGCCAGGAACTCTTCCATGATCGCGGCGGTAACCGGCGCGTAGTGGTCGAACTCCATCGAGGAGACCGCGCGACCCTGCGACATGGACCGAAGGTCAGTCACGTAGCCGAACATCGCCGCGAGCGGCACGTTGGCCCGGACCACCTGAGCGCCAGCGCGCTCCTCCATGCCCTGGATCTGACCACGGCGGGAGTTCAGGTCGCCGATAACGTCGCCCATGAACTCGTCCGGCGTGGTGACCTCGACCCGCATGATCGGCTCAAGCACGGTCGGCTTGCCCTTGCGGAGCGCATCCTTGAGCGCCAGCGAACCGGCGATCTTGAACGCCATTTCCGAGGAGTCGACGTCGTGGTACGACCCGTCGAGCAGGCTGGCCTTGACGTCAACGACCGGGTTGCCGGTCACGCCGCCTGTGGCCATCGCCTCCTGGATCCCGGCATTGATGGCCGGAATGTACTCCTTGGGAATGGTGCCGCCCTGGGTCTTGTCCTCGAACTCGTAGCCGACACCGCGCTCCTGCGGCTCGAACTGGACGATGGCGTGGCCATACTGGCCCTTACCGCCGGACTGGCGGACGTGGCGCCCCTCGGCCTTGACCGGGAGGGTGATGGTCTCCTTGTATGCCACCTGCGGCCGACCGACGTTGGCCTCGACCTTGAACTCGCGGAGCATGCGGTCAACGATGATGGAGAGGTGAAGCTCACCCATCCCGTCGATGACCATCTGGCCCGTGTCCTCGTCGGTGTGCATCCGGAAGGTCGGATCCTCCTCCGCGAGGCGGAGCAGGGCGGCCGTCATCTTGTCCTGGTCAGCGCGCGTCTTCGGCTCGACCGAGACGGAAATGACCGGGTCCGGGAACTCGATCGACTCGAGGATGATCGGATTGGCCGGGTCGGTCAGCGTGTCACCGGTCGTGGTGTTCTTGAGACCGATGACGGCGCAGATGTCGCCGGCGGTGATCTGCGGGATCTCCTCGCGGCTGTTGGAGTGCATCTGCAGTAGGCGCCCGATGCGCTCGCGCTCGCCCTTGGAGGAGTTCTGGACGTAGGAGCCCGACTCCATCCGGCCGGAATAGACCCGGATGTAGGTGAGCTTGCCGACGTGCGGGTCGGTCGCGATCTTGAAGGCCAGCGCGGAGAACGGAGCGGTCGGGTCGATCGCGCGGGTGGCGTCCTCACCCGTTCGCGGGTCCGTACCGACGATCGCCGGGACATCCAGCGGCGACGGCAGGTAGTAGGTGATCGCGTCCAGCATCAGCTGGACACCCTTGTTCTTCAGGGCGGACCCACACAGCACCGGGACGAGCTCGGAGCGGAGGACGGCCTTGCGCAGCCCCTCGCGGATCTGCTCCGGCGTCGGCTCAACGCCGTCCAGGTAGGACATCATCATCTCTTCGTCGCTCTCGGCGACGGCCTCGACCATGAACTGCCGGGCGGCAGCGGCACGCTCAGCCATGTCAGCCGGGATATCGGTGACATTGATGTCCGTACCAAGGTCGTTGGTGAAGATGTGGGCCTTCTGCTCGATCAGGTCGACGACGCCCTGGAAGTTGGACTCGGCGCCGATCGGGAGCTGAACCGGAACCGGCTTGGCCTTCAGGCGGTCGACGATCATCTCAACCGTGCGCTCGAAGGAGGCACCGGTGCGGTCCATCTTGTTGACGAAGCAGAACCGGGGGACCCGGTACTTGTCGGCCTGGCGCCAGACGGTCTCGGACTGCGGCTCGACGCCGGCGACGGCATCGAAGACCACGACGCCCCCGTCGAGAACGCGCAGGGACCGTTCGACCTCGACGGTGAAGTCAACGTGGCCCGGGGTGTCGATGATGTTGATGCGGTGCTCGCGCCACTGGCAGGTCGTGGCGGCGGAGGTGATGGTGATACCCCGCTCGCGCTCCTGCTCCATCCAGTCCATCGTCGCGGCCCCGTCATGGACCTCGCCCGGCTTCCGGACGCGGCCCGTGTACAGGAGGATTCGCTCGGTGGTGGTGGTCTTGCCGGCATCGATGTGCGCGATGATGCCGATGTTGCGAGTCCGCCGGAGAATCGTCTGCGGGTCTCGCAGGTCAGGCTTGGTGGCGGTCGCGGTCATGGTCGCTGTTCCTTACTGCGGGCGAGCCGCATCGATCCGGGGATGGTGACGACGGGACGGGACTGGACGCGTTCAAGCACAACGGGCGACGCGGGCATGCCCGGCGTCGCCCGTCGGGATCGAACTCGGCCAGGGGCCGGGTGTCCTAGAAGCGGTAGTGCGAGAACGCGCGGTTGGCCTCGGCCATCCGGTGGGTGTCCTCACGCCGCTTGATGGTGGCGCCGGTGCCGTTGAAGGCGTCGAGCAGCTCGTTGGCGAGCTTCTCCTGCATCGACTTGCCCGGGCGGTTCTGCGCGGAGCCGATCAGCCAGCGGATGGCGAGAGACTGGCGGCGCGAGCCCTCGATCTGGACCGGGACCTGGTAGGTGGCACCACCGACGCGGCGGGGCTTGACCTCGAGGACCGGGGTGGCGTTGTAAAGGGCCTGCTCGAACACCTCGATCGGCGAGCGACCAGTCCGGGCCTGGATGATGTCCATGGCGCCGTACATGATCTTCTCGGCGACGCCCTTCTTGCCGCGCTGCATGACCTTGTTCGTGAACCGGGTGACCAGTTCGCTGTTGAAGCGCGGATCCGGGGCGACCGGCCGGCGCTCGACCTTTCCTCGACGAGGCATTCGCGTTTCTCTCTTCCCTGCTGGCCGGGCGATCCGCCCGGTTTCGGCGGGCTCCGGCGCATCTGACCTGAATACTTGATTGTTCGGGGCGACGCATTCACCCCGGACACACGAACGAGCGGCCAATGCCTATGGCATCGTTCCGCTCATCGTGCGGGTCTACTCACTGCCCACCGCCGTGGCGGCGGGCTCCAGTCGCGGCGGTCACTGACCGCGCGACTGGAGGTGACTAGCGGCGACCCTTCGCCGGTGCGGCGGCGCCAGCCTTGGCAAGCTTGGTCCCGTACTTCGAGCGGCCCTGCTTGCGGTTCTCGACACCACGGGCGTCGAGCGTGCCCCGGACGATGTGATACCGGACGCCGGGAAGGTCCTTGACCTTGCCGCCGCGGATCAGCACGACCGAGTGCTCCTGGAGGTTGTGACCCTCGCCGGGAATGTAGGCCGTGACCTCGATGCCGTTGCTCAGCTTGACACGCGCGATCTTGCGCAGCGCCGAGTTCGGCTTCTTCGGGGTCATGGTCTTGACCTGGGTGCAGACACCGCGCTTCTGCGGCGAGTAGCTGCCTTGGCGAAGGCGCCCGGCGTAGCGGCCAAGCGCGTTGTTGGTGAAACCGAGAGCCGGCGCCTTGGTCTTCTTCCCGGGCGTCTTGCGGCCCTTGCGGACCAGCTGGTTGATCGTCGGCACGAACTTCTCCTGGCGAGGTGGGATAGCGTCGGTGCTCATCTCCGGCACGCGACCGGCGACGACACGCCGAGCCACCCTGCGCATTGCTTGATGATGACGAGTACGACGGAATGCCGGCCTCACCAAAACACCCGACAATGCGGGCGTGAGGCACTAGTGTACGCCCTGACAGGGCCGTTTTTCAACTGACGATTCATGGCGGACGGGTCGCAGTGGCGGTCGACATGACCCGTCGCCCTCGCCTCGCTAGCTGGCGATCCTCGGGACCGGCAATGCCTCGTCGGTCGGGTCCTCAGCGAGCACAATGCCACGGTTGACGCTCGATTCGCGAGGATCCCATGATCGCAGACGCAGCCATCTACTTCGGTAACCGCCGCAACCCCACGCCCGTCGCGCTGGATGAGATGCTCGACGCCTGTCGCACCCTTGGCGGCATGGCGTGGATTGACCTTTCCATGCCGACGGCCGACGAGCTCGATGCTCTGGCGGCGGAGTTCAGCCTGCCTGCCCTTGCCGTGCAGGATGCGCTCGCGGCACATCAGCGTCCCAAGATCGAGCGGTACGACGATCAGACCTTTGTGGTCGTCAAGGCCGCTCGATACGTCGACGACCGTGAGCTGATCGAGCTGGACGAGCTTCACCTGTTCGTCGGCCAGCGCTTCGTCATCTCGGTCCGGCATGGCCCGCGCCCCCTGCTGGATGAGGTTCGGCAACGGGTGGAGCGTGACACCGGGATGGTCCATGACGGTCCGGAGGACATCCTGTACGCCATCCTCGACCAGGTCGTGGACGACTACGCCGAAGCGGTGCGGCGGATCAGCCAGGACATCGATGCCATCGAGACGCTGGTGTTCGCACCGAATGCCGATGTAACACGCCGGACCTACGACCTCACGCGCGAGATCATCGAGTTCCAGCGGGCCGTGATGGCGGTCCCGGGGATCGTCGCATCCATCCAGCGGGCGATGGAGCGGGCTGGCGACGACATCGAGTTGCAGCGCCAGTTCCGAGACGTCCATGACCACGCTACGCGAATCAGCGAGCAGGTGACCGGATTCCGGGCCTTGCTGGAGAGCTTGGTCGCCATCAATCTCAGCATCGTCGGCCAGCGGCAGAACGACGAAGTCCGGGCGTTGACCGAAGCGTCTCTCCGACAGAACGACGAGATCCGCGTCCTGGGTGAGACGACCCTCCGCCAGAGCGAGGAAGTGAAGAAGATCTCTGCCTGGGCGGCAATCCTCTTCGCTCCGACTCTGATCGGGACGGTGTATGGAATGAACTTCGACCACATGCCGGAACTGCACTGGACCTGGGGCTATCCGCTGGCGATCGGGCTGATGCTGCTGACCGGCCTGCTCCTCTTCGTCCTTTTCCGCTCACGTGGCTGGCTGACCTCCACGATGTCGTCTACTCCCGTCCGCGAGCGACCTGACGTCGAATGAGGCGCGGGAACCGCTCGCCCCTACCCTTCTGATTCCCACCAAGCTATGGACGACCGGAGCGATTCCGAAGTCGCAGGGAGTGCCCGGCCATGATTATCGACAGCGCGATCTATGTGAACGGTAGCCGGCAGGATGCCCCATCGAGCATTCGCGACAGCCTGTCGGTCTGCGAAGCCACCGACGGGATTGCCTGGATCGGCATGTACCAGCCATCGGCTTATGAGTTCGGGACGGTGACCGAGGAGTTCGGCCTGCACGAGCTGGCCATCGAGGACGCGGTGCGAGCCCACCAGCGCCCCAAGATCGAGCGCTACGGCAACACCCTGTTCGTCGTGCTGCGTGCCGCCAGGTACCTGGATGCCTCGGAGACGGTCTCGTTCTCCGAGCTGCACGTCTTCATCGGCCAGCGCTTCGTCATTACCGTACGTCACGGCATGGCGCCCGATCTTGGCCGTGTCCGGCGTCGAATGGAATCTGACCCGGACATCCTCCGGATGGGGCCGCAGGCCATCCTGTACGCGATCCTGGACCGCGTCGTCGACGACTATGCGCCCGTGGTCGCCGGGCTCGAGAAGGACATCGAGCAGATCGAGGTCCAGGTCTTCGGAGGTGAGCAGGACGTAACCCGGCGAACTTACGAGCTGGCCCGCGAGGTGATCGAGTTCCAGCGCGCGATCAAGCCGATCAGCGGGATCGTCGCGGCCCTCATCGCCGGCGCGGAGAAGTACGGCATGGACATCGAGCTCCAGCGGTACCTGCGAGACGTCCAGGATCACGCCATCCAGGTCCAGGACCAGGTCGCGGGGTTCCGCGAGTTGCTGCAGAACATCCTTAACGTCAACCTTGCCATCGTCGGGCTGCGGCAGAACGAGGAGGTCAAGGCGCTGACGGAAGCGTCGATCCACCAAGGCGACGAGGTCAAGAAGATCTCTGCCTGGGCCGCAGTGCTGTTTGCCCCAACCCTGATCGGCACGGTTTACGGGATGAACTTCGATCACATGCCCGAGCTGCACTGGACCTGGGGCTACCCGCTCTCGCTGCTGATGATGGTCGTTACCGGGTTCGTGCTCTATCTGGTCTTCCGGTCACGCGGCTGGCTATCCTGAAGCGGTTCGATTACCGCGTGACGTGACCGGAACGTCGTCTCGCGGACCGCAGCTCGAAACCGGTGATGACATGACAAAGGGCCAGCCGGGTAACCGGCTGGCCCTTCGTGCTAGTGACGCGTGTCGACGACCTAGTTGGTGTCGTCGTTGAGCGGCGAGTCCTGCGGGCCCGTGATCGAGAACATGCTGTCCTCGTCGGGTCGGTCCAGCATCGCGACGCCGGTCGGCACCATCAGCTCGCCGATTTCTGCGTCCGCGCCCTCGCCCCGCTCCTTCTCGAGCCGGGCGAGAGTAGCGGCGTTCAGCGACTCGGCAGCGGTCGGCAGACCGAGGCTGGCGCCGAAACCGGTTCCAGCCGGGATCAGCTTGCCGATGATGACGTTCTCCTTGAGACCGCGGAGCTGGTCGACCTTGCCGTTGATCGCGGCTTCGGTGAGCACGCTCGTGGTCTGCTGGAAGGACGCAGCCGAGAGGAACGAGTCGGTCTCCAGCGAGGCCTTGGTGATCCCGAGCAGGACCGGCATGGCCGTCGCCGGCTCACCGCCCTGGGCGAGGATCTCCTCGTTGATCTGCTGGAACTCGAACCGGTCGATGCGCTCCTCCGGCAGGTAGTCGGTGTCGCCCGGGTGAACGATGCTCACCTTCCGCATCATCTGGCGGCACATCACCTCGATGTGCTTGTCGTTCGTGTTGACGCCCTGGGCCTTGTAGACCTTCTGGACCTCTTCGATGATGTAGGACTGGACATCGTCCCGGCCCTGCGTCAGGAGGATGTCCTGCGGGTCCTTGGCGCCCTCGGTCAGCTGCTGACCGGGGAGGACCGTCGACCCACTCTCGACCAGGATCTGGTAGGTGACGGGGACAGCCCGCTCCTCCTCGACCTGCTCGACGTTGCGGACATAGATGGTCCGGTCGTCGAGGATGAACGAGCCGTTGATGTCGGCGGTCAGCTTCTGCTCGTCGGGACCAAGGGCGATGACCGTGCGGTCCTTGACGACCGGATCACCCGGCTGCAGCTGCGGCTGCCATCCCTCACCCAACCGGTAGGTGCGAACGGTCTCCTCCTCACTGACGATGAAGAGCTTCCGCCCCTCGTCCGTCTGCTCGATCTTGACCATTCCCTCCTTCTCGGCGAGCACGGCGCGGCCCTTGGGAGAGCGCGCCTCGAACAGCTCCTCGACGCGCGGCAGGCCGGACGTGATGTCGGCCCGCGCCACACCACCGGTGTGGAAGGTGCGCATCGTGAGCTGGGTACCCGGCTCACCGATGGACTGAGCGGCGATGATACCGACGGCCTCACCACGCTCGACCAGCTTGCCGGAGGCGAGGTCTCGCCCGTAGCACTGCTGGCAGACGCCATGGGACGCCTCGCACATCAGGACCGAGCGGCTGATCACCTGCATGACGCCGGCATCCAGTACCTCGCGAACGAAGTCGCGCTGGGAGCCGTCCGGCATATCGAACCGGTCGGTCAGCTCCGTGCCCTTTTCGAACAGGATCTCGCCCGTCTCCGGGTGAACCAGGTCCGCCGCAAGCACACGGCCGATGATCTTGGCGCGGAAGTCGTCGTCCGGCATCCGCTTGCCATCGGACAGGATCCGGCTCTGGGTAATTCCCTGCTCCGTCCCACAGTCCTCGATGGTGACCATGACGTCCTGGGCCACGTCGCAGAGGCGGCGGGTCAGGTAGCCGGAGTCGGCCGTCCGGATCGCGGTATCGGCCAGACCCTTGCGGGCACCGTGCGTGGAGATGAAGTATTCGAGAACCGTTAGCCCCTCACGGAAGTTGGAGCGGATCGGAATCTCGATGATCTTCCCCTCGGGGTCGAGCACCAGTCCACGCATACCAGCCATCTGCGTGATCTGGTTCATGTTTCCCTTCGCGCCGGAGTCCGCCATCATCCAGACGTTGTTCTGGGGATGGAGCCGGTCCTCGACGTCCTTGGTGAGGTCGTCGCGGGCACCGTTCCAGATGACTTCCAGCTCGCGGAGGCGCTCCTCCTCGGTCACGAGACCGCGGCGGAACTGGCGATCGAGCGTGTCGGCACGAACGTCAGCCGCAGCGAGGATGGCGGGCTTGGTCTCCGACATCGTCACGTCAGACACGGAGACGGTCATGCCGCCCCGGGTGCTGTAGATGAACCCGGTCTGCTTGATGTCGTTGACGACTCCCGCCACCCGGACCGGATCGCGGAACAGGCGGTAGGCATCGGCGACCACGGCACGAAGCTGCTTGCGCCCCATCGTGTCGTTGTAGAAGGTGCGGATGTCGGGCGGCAGGGTCATGTTGAAGATGACCCGACCGACGGTCGTATCGATCTTCTGGACTTCACCCGGCTGCTGGGCGTAGCGGTCCGTATGGACCGTGATATCGGCCTGAAGGTCGACCACGCCACAGTCGTAAGCGGTCTTGACCTCTTCCATCGACGAGAAGACCTTGCCCCAGCCACGCGGCAGCGTGCCCCTGGCGTACTCCTCGTCGAAGTTGACCTTGCTGGTCATGTAGTAGCAGCCAAGAACGATGTCCTGCGTCGGCGACACGATTGGGTCACCGTTGCTCGGCGAGAGCAGGTTGCGGACAGAGAGCATGCGCTCCCGGGCCTCGGCTTGGGCCGCGCGGGACAGCGGAACGTGGACCGCCATCTGGTCGCCGTCGAAGTCCGCATTGAACGCCTGGCAGACGAGCGGGTGCAGCTGGATAGCCGACCCGTCAATCAGCTGAACGCGGAACGCCTGGATGCCGAGGCGGTGCAGCGTCGGGGCGCGGTTCAGCAGCACGACGTAGTCCTGAACAACCTCTTCGAGGACGTCCCAGACCCGGCTGTCAACCCGCTCCACGAGGCGCTTGGCGGCCTTGATGTTGTGGGCAAAGCCCTTGTCGACCAGCTTGCGCATGACGAACGGCTTGAACAGCTCGAGTGCCATCCGCTTGGGCAGGCCGCACTCATCCAGCTCAAGCCGCGGGCCGACGACAATCACGGACCGGCCGGAGTAGTCGACGCGCTTGCCGAGCAGGTTCTGGCGGAACCGGCCCTGCTTGCCCTTGAGCAGGTCGGAGAGGCTCTTGAGCTTGTGCTTGCCGGAACCCGAGACGACGCGGCCACGGCGACCGTTGTCGATCAGGGCGTCGACGGCCTCCTGCAGCATCCGCTTCTCGTTCCGGACGATGATGTCCGGCGCGCCAAGCTCCAGGAGCCGCTTGAGGCGGTTGTTCCGGTTGATGACGCGGCGGTAGAGGTCGTTGAGGTCGGAGGTCGCGAAACGGCCACCGTCGAGCTGGACCATCGGGCGGAGTTCGGGCGGGATCACCGGCAGCGCCGTGAAGATCATCCACGCCGGCTGGTTGCCGCTCTTGCGCAGGGCCTCGACGACGCGGAGGCGCTTGGTGGCCTTCTTCCGCTTGACGTCAGAGGCGGACTGCATCTCGGTCCGCAGGTCGAGAGCCAGCTGATCGAGATCGACCTTCTTGACGAACTCGAAGACCGCCTCGGCGCCCATGCCTGCCTTGAACACACCGGAGGGGATTGCCTCCTGGAGCTCACGGTACTGGGACTCCGAGAGGATCTGGAGTTCCTTGAGATCGTTGAGCTGCTTGAGGACCTCGTTGCGCTGAGTCTCCTCAGCCTTGATCTCCTCGGCGAGCTTGTCCTCGATCTTCTTGCGTCGCTCGTCGGCCTCGTAGGTCAGCTGGTCCGACTCGGCACCGGACAGCGCGTCAGCGCCACCAGCCTCCGTGTCGTACTGCTTCTCGACGCGGTCGCGCTCGGCGCGGTAGGCGTCCTCCAGCCGGGAGATGCGATCGGCGTTGACGGCCTCGCCCTCCTCGACCACGAGACGACCACCGAACGAGATAGTCTCCGGGGCACTCTGGCCGTCCAGCTCGCCGAGACGGGCCGAGAGGGCCTCGTAGTCGGTCCGGAGGACTTCCAGCTCCTGCTTGCTGCGCTGCTGCGCGGCTGCGGTGACTTTCTTCGCGCTGTCGGTCAGGTTGCCGACCTCGCGGGTGACGTTCTCGCTAATCTCCGACAGCTGGGCCTCAGCGTCGGCGCGGAGCTCGGCGACGATCGCCTCATGCTCCTCGTTGATCTCCTCGATCGCGGACTGGCGAGCATCGTCGTCGACGTTGGTGACGAGGTAGCTGGCGAAGTACAGGATGCGCTCGAGGTTGCGCGGGGTGATGTCGAGCAGCAGGCCCAGGCGGGTCGGCGTGCCCTTGACAAACCAGATATGGGCGACCGGCGCGGCGAGCTCGATGTGGCCCATCCGCTCACGGCGGACCTTGGACCGCGTGACCTCGACGCCGCACTTGTCGCAGACGGTCCCGGCATGCCGGATCCGCTTGTACTTGCCGCAGTAGCACTCCCAGTCACGGGTCGGACCGAAGATCCGCTCGCAGAACAGACCGCCATGCTCCGGCTTCAGGGTCCGGTAGTTGATCGTCTCCGGCTTGGTGACCTCACCGTGCGACCAGTCGCGGATGGCTTCCGGCGACGCAAGGCTGATCCGGATGGCGTTGAAGTTGTTGACGTCGAGAACCCGGCCACGATCCTGGCGATCGGCCCGCGGCATGCGGTCGCCATCACGATCCAGCCCCACGCCTTCCAGCGACGAGCGGGACGCAGCCATGGCGGCGGAGAAACGGTCGTCCGTATTGGCGGAGTCGTAGACGACCTGGTTGGTGGAATCGGCAGACGAGGTGCTCAAGCTGCACGTCCTTCGGGATGATGGCGCGGGGACGACCGGAGCCGCCCCGCGCGGGACGAATGGGAGTGGGACGAAGGAAAGGGACTGACTACTCGTCGACGCCGCGCTCGAACCCGGACAGGTTGATGCGCTCGATCTTGGTCATCAGGTCCCGGGTGTCCTCGGAGAACTCGATCGTCTCGTCGTTCTCGTTGATCACGTCGATCGAGAGACCCAGCGAGCGGAGCTCCTTGACGAGAACCTTGAAGCTCTCGGGCACGCCGGCCTCGTTGATCTCCTCGCCCTTGACGATGGCTTCGTAGGTCTTGACCCGGCCGACGATGTCGTCGGACTTGACGGTCAGCATTTCCTGGAGGATGTGCGCGGCGCCGTAGGCCTCCAGCGCCCAGACCTCCATCTCGCCGAACCGCTGCCCGCCGAACTGCGCCTTGCCGCCCAGCGGTTGCTGGGTAACGAGGGAGTACGGGCCGGTGGACCGGGCGTGGATCTTGTCCTCGACCAGGTGGTGCAGCTTCAGCATGTAGATCACGCCGACCGTCACTGGGCGATCGAACTTCTCGCCGGAGCGGCCGTCGTAGAGATCGACCTTGCCGTCCTCCGGCAACCCGGCCTCCTTGAGCGCCTGACGGATTTCCTCCTCATGGGCGCCGTCGAAGACCGGCGTGGCGACCTTGAATCCCAGCCGCTGGGCCGCCCAGCCGAGGTGCGTCTCCAGCACCTGGCCGATGTTCATCCGCGACGGGACGCCGATCGGGTTCAGGATGATGTCGACTGGCTGGCCGTCCGGCAGGAACGGCATGTCCTCGGTCGGGATGATCCGGGAGATGACGCCCTTGTTGCCGTGGCGACCGGCCATCTTGTCGCCGACCGAGATCTTCCGCTTCTGCGCGATGCTGACGCGGACCATCTCGTTGACGCCGGCCGGGAGCTCGTGATCGGAGCTCTCGTCGCGGCGGAACCGGCGGATGTCCACGACCTTGCCGTAGACACCGTGCGGCACGCGCAGGGAGGTGTCCTTCACCTCGCGGGCCTTCTCGCCGAAGATCGCCCGGAGCAGTCGCTCCTCGGCGCTCAGCTCGGTCTCGCCCCGCGGGGTGACCTTGCCGACGAGGATGTCGTTCGGCCGGACTTCTGCACCGATCCGGATGATCCCGTTCTCATCCAGGTTGGCGAGGCTGTCCTCACCGACGTTCGGGATGTCGCGGGTGATCTCCTCCGGACCCAGCTTGGTATCGCGGGCCTCGACCTCGTGCTTCTCAACGTGGATGGACGTGTAAACGTCCTCCTTGACGAGCCGCTCGGAGAGGAGGATGGCGTCCTCGAAGTTACCGCCCTCGAAGGGCATGAACGCGACGAGCACGTTCTGGCCAAGGGCGAGCTCACCGTTCTCCGTGGAGGAGGAGTCGGCCAGCACTTCGTCGACCTGGACGTGCTGCCCGCGCCGAACGATCGGGCGCTGGTTGATGCACGTGTCCTGGTTGGAGCGGACGAACTTCCGCAGGTTGTAGATGTGCTCGTCGCCATCGGTGTCGCGGACGATGATCCGCGCGCCATCGGCGGAGAGCACCTCGCCCTCGTGTCGCGAGACTACGACCTGGCCGGAGTCGCGGGCAGCCAGGTGCTCGACGCCCGTGCCGATGATCGGCGACGACGCCTTGAGCAGCGGGACCGCCTGCTTCTGCATGTTGGCGCCCATCAGCGCCCGGTTGGCGTCGTCGTGCTCGAGGAAGGGGATCAGGGCCGTACCGACCGAGATTACCTGCTTCGGCGAGACGTCCATGTAATTGCACTGCTCGGGCGCGATCTGCGGGAAGCGGTGACCACCGCCGACCCGGACCGTGACCGTGTCCTCGATGATCCGGTTCTTCTCGTCGACCGCGGTGGTCGCCTGGGCGATCATTACCTGCTCCTCCCGATCGGCGGAGAGGTAGTCGATGATCGTGGTCGCGACGGACTGGATCCGGACCGACTGGACGTTGTTGGCCTTGAGCTGCTCAACATGCTCGGCCGTCAGCTCGATGCCGGAGTCGAGGACCACTTCACCGGTTTCCGCGTTGATAGCCGGACCCTTGAGGATCTGGCCTTCCAGCGGGATGATCGGATCGTCAACCATCAGCGACGACACGACCCGCCGGTATGGCGTCTCGATGAAGCCGTACTGATTGATCTTGGCGTACGTGGCGAGCTGGCCGATCAGGCCGATGTTCGGACCTTCCGGCGTCTCGATCGGGCAGATGCGGCCGTAGTGGGACGGGTGAACGTCACGGACGTCCATGCCGGCCCGGTCGCGGGACAGACCACCGGGACCAAGAGCCGACAGGCGGCGCTTGTGGCTGAGCTCGGCCAGCGGGTTGGTCTGATCCATGAACTGGGACAGCTGCGACCCGCCGAAGAACTCCCGGACCGCCGCCATGACGGGGCGGGTCGTGGAAATCAGCCCCTGCGGGGTCACCGTCTCGATGTCCTGGATCGTCATCCGCTCCCGGATACCGCGCTCCAGGCGCTGGAACCCGGTCCGGACGTGCATCTGGATCAGCTCGCCGACCGCACGGATGCGCCGGTTGCCGAGGTGATCGATGTCGTCCGGCTGCGACCCGCCGTTGTTCAGGCGGATCATCTCCCGAATGATCTCGACCAGGTCCTCCCGGGTGAGGATGCGCGAGAACGTCATCTCGCTCTCAGCGTCAGTGCCCCGGTTGCGCTTGTGCAGGCGCTCGTTGAGCTTGTACCGGCCGACGCGGGCGAGGTCGTAGCGGCGCTCGTTGAAGAACAGGTTCTCCAGCGTCGTCGTCGCGTTCTCGCGGGTCGGCGGGTCGCCCGGGCGGAGTCGGCGATAGAGCTCGATCAGCGCCTCTTCACGGGTGGTGGTCGATTCCTTGTCAACGGTCGTCGCGATGAAGCGGCGATCCGGGTTGGTATCGACATCGCTGAAGAGGTCGAGCAGGTCCTCGTTGCTCTCGTAGCCGATGGCGCGCAGCAGGATGCTGACCGGCATCTTCCGCTTGCGGTCGACCTTGACGGAGAGGACATCACGGTTGCTGGTCTCGAACTCCAGCCAAGCACCACGGCTCGGGATCAGCTTGGCAGTCGCCAGCTGCTTGCCTGAGGTCGGGTCGATGCTGCGCTCGAAGTAGACGCCCGGCGACCGGACCAGCTGGGACACGACGACGCGCTCGGCTCCGTTGATGATGAACGTCCCGTCGGTCGTCATCATCGGGAAGTCGCCGAGGAAGATGCCGTCGGTGCCCGTCTCCTTGATCTCACCCGTCTCCTTGAGCAGCAGGCGAGCGCTGATCCGGAGTGGAGCGGCAAAGGTCAGGTCGCGCTCACGGCAATAGTTCTCACAGACCCGGATGTCGCTCTTGGCGCGCTCCTGCTCGGGCCCCTTGGGCATGCGGGTCCAGGCCGGGTCGAACCGAGGGTCGAAGATCTCGAGTTCCATCTTGCGATGGTTGTCACCGATCGGGCTGATCTCTTCGAGCAGCTCACGCAGGCCGGTCTCGACGAACCAGTCGAACGACTGGACCTGCACCTGAACGAGGTTCGGCATTTCCAGGACAGTCGGGATGCGGGAGAATGTCCGGCGATCGATGCCGGTGTTGGAGACCACCTGCCGGTCGCCGGTGATGGTCGCCGGGAGCCCCAGAGTGCTGGGGTTCAGGACCTCGTTGAGACGCAAATCCTTCTGATCAACGGCCATGCAGACGCTACCTCCGTCTCATCCGAGTTGGGACCGGGCCGGTTGCTGTTGACCGGTCCTGCCGTGGGAAACGCGTTGTGGTGGGGAACAACGGGCGGACATTCACCCGTGGTATGGTGCCGCTCGACGTACAGGCGACCTGCGAGTTCCGGGTCCGACGCCCGCCCCGGGAGAGAAATCCCGGCCGGCAGGGTCCGCGCGAGGCACAAGCGGTACCCGACGCGCGATTCAGACGCCAATACGGGAGGGGTACAAGACACCTCCCGTCTCACTCGCTTGTTCTCAGTGGTCGCCGCCCGCCGGCCGTGCCTTGATGGTATCCTCCCGCAACCCGGACCTAAAGCACCCGGATTCCGCGAAAGAACATCATACGCTTTCCTCTGCATGATGTCAAGCTGGCACCACCAGATCCCCACCAGCGCCCGGACACCGTCGTCCGTGGCCGGCATCGCCTCCCTCCGCCACCTCACCGCGCGCTGCATTGGTAGACTGCCGACCACACCATCCGCCTCCGGCCCGTCCTTCGTCCCCCGGCTGTTGCTGCCGAAGGCTCCGGGCCCCGCAGATTCGTCATGCCGCGCGGTCGACCCTCGTGCGACCGTCCTCCCGGAGAACGCATCCCGTGTCCACTACCGGTTATATCGACCTGCGCTCCGATACCGTGACCCACCCGACCGACGCGATGCGCCGCGCGATGGCGGCCGCCGAGGTCGGAGACGACCAGTACCGCGAGGACCCGACCGTTGCCCGGCTCGAGGAGCGCGCTGCCGAGCTGTTCGGGATGGAAGCGGCGTTGTTCGTCGCGTCCGGGACCATGGGTAACCTGGTCGCGCTGCTGACGCACTGCGGCCGCGGCGAGGAAGTGATCCTTGGCGACCAGAGCCACATCGTCTGGTACGAGAACAGCGGCGCCGCGGTCCTCGGCGGGATCGTCTACCAGCAGGTCCTGACTGCCGCGTCCGGTGAGCTGGAGCTGGACCTCCTTGCGGGGATGATCCGTACCCGCAGCGAGTTCAACGCCCCGACCCGCCTGATCGCGATCGAGAACACCCATAACCGGCGAGGCGGTACGGTCCTCTCGATGGACTATCTACGGGGCCTGCGCCAACTGGCCAACGACGCGGGTGTCCGGATCCACATGGACGGGGCCCGCGTCTTCAATGCCGCCGTCGCCTCCGGCCACTCGCTGGCGGAGATTGCCGGCACAGTCGACACCATCCAGTTCTGCCTGTCCAAGGGACTCGCCGCACCGGTCGGCTCGATGATCGCCGGCCCGCGCGACTTCATCGAGGTCGCACGGCAGCGCCGGCGCCTCGTCGGCGGGGCCATGCGCCAGGCCGGCGTGATCGCCGCGGCCGGGCTCGTCGCCCTGGAAGAGATGTGCGACCGGCTGGCCGACGACCATGCCCGCGCCCGTCGGCTGGCCGAAGGACTGGCCGCCGTCCCCGGCGTCACGATCGATCTCGCGTCCGTCCAGAGCAACATCATCGTCTTCCGCCCGCCTCACGCCGACTTCGACGCCGTCTCGGCCGCCTTCCGGGCAGAAGGCATCCTTTGCTCGGGGTTCGGCGCGCTCGGACTGCGGATGGTCACCCATTACCAAATCGACGACGCGGCGATCGACCGGACCCTCGCTGTGGCCAACCAGGTCCTCGCCGGTCGGTCCACGTCGCCCGTCGCGGCGGACTAGGCGTGCCAATGACCGCCCTGCGCGATCGTCACGTCGTCCTGGCCGTTTCGGGTGGGATCGCTGCCTACAAGGCGGTCGACCTCGCCAGCAAGCTCGTCCAGGCCGGGGTCCGGCTCGACGTCGTGATGACGGAGGGGGCGCAGCGGTTCATCCAGCCACTGTCCTTCGAGGCGCTCACCCGAGGCCGGGTCCATACCGACCTCTGGAGCCCATGGACGACCGACCTCGCCGGCCATGTCACCATCGCGGACCAAGCCGAATGCGTGATCGTCGCACCGGCCACCGCCAATACGATTGCCCGGCTGGCACTCGGTCTCTCGGACGACCTGCTCGGGGCGGTCCATCTCTCCACCGTCGCACCGCTCCTGATCGCTCCGGCGATGGAGCATCACATGTATCACCACCCGGCGACGCAGGGGCATCTCGACACCCTGCGCACCCGGGGGGTGACATTCGTCGGCCCGGAGCCCGGCCGGCTCGCGTCGGGAGCGATGGGCGACGGGCGGCTGGCCGACCCGGCGACAATCGTCTCGGCCCTGCGCGCGGTCCTTGGCCGACACGGGTCACTGGTCGGTACCCGGATGACGGTCACGGCCGGGGGAACGCAGGAGCCCATCGACCCGGTCCGGAGCATCACCAACCGCTCCAGCGGGCGGATGGGGTACGCGCTGGCACAGGCGGCGATCGATCACGGGGCAACGCTGACCCTCATCACCGCTCCGGGTGACCAGCCGATCCCATGGGGCGTGGAGGTCATCCGCGTCACCACCGCCGCCGAGATGGCCGCCGCCGTCGATGACGCCGTCCCGACGACCGACGTCCTGGTCATGGCAGCTGCGGTCGCCGACTTCACGCCGGCCGCGGCATCCGACACCAAGATCAAGAAGGGAAGCGACCCGGTCCTCGACCTCCGGTTGACGGCGACCCGCGACATTCTGGCGTCTACCGACCGGCCAGGGATGATCAAGGTCGGATTCGCCGCGGAAACCCATGACTTGCTCATCAACGCCGGGGAGAAGCTGCGACGCAAGCGGCTGGATCTGATCATCGCCAACGGAGCCGTGGCGACGATCGGCTCGACGACATCGTCCGCCACCCTGCTCGCCCCCGACCGCGAGCCGGACGTGCTGCCCGCCATGCCCAAGGAGGCGGTCGCCGAGGTCATCATCGACCGGATCGCGCGCATGGTCGCCGACCGCGCCGGGCGGGCCTGACCTGATGTTGCCCCTTCCCCAGCGTGACACCGGCTCCGGTGCGTCGTCCCAGATCGCTTTCGAGGTGGTCGTCAACCTCTACGCCGCCTTTGTCGTCCTCTTCCTGACGCGGGCCGTGCTCCTGGTCGCCCAGGTTGACGAGCGGGTCTGGATCGGCCGGACCGTCTACCGGTTTACCGATCCAGTGGTCGCGCCCCTCGGACTCGTACCCGGCGCCAGCCGGTACCTCATCGGCTCGCTCAGCCTGGCCGACTTCACGATCCTTGCGATTGTCGTCCTGATCCCGCTTGGCATCGCCCTCCGGCGCGGTACCTCCGACCGCCCGACCGGCTTCTGATCACTGGCCCCGCCCCGAAAATCTGCACGAAGCCTCCGCTATCGTCCGGGTTTCCCGGATCATTGCCATGATGAAATGCTGGACGGGTTCTTGCATTCGGGCGATCAGGAGATCATGCCCGGCGGACCAGTCCGTCCGCCTGGTCGCCAACGAGTGACCCGAGATGTGGGCGGAGGTCCACACTTCATGCACAAGAACGAGCTGATCCGCCAGGTGGCACTGCAGACGGACGTCCCTCACCGGACGGTTGCCCGGGTCGTGAACGAGATGCTGCGGACGATCACCGATGAGGTCGGGCACGGCCGGCGCGTCGTCCTGACCGGATTCGGCACCTTTGAGCTCCGGGAGCGAAGCGCTCGGCGCGGGGTTGATCCCCGGACCGGAACGGATATCACCGTGCCGGCGACGCGAACACCGGGCTTCACGTCTTCAGCCACGTTCAAGCAGCGCGTCCAGCCCGCCCCTGCCGAAGACTGAGTCCGACCTGACCGGTCGACGGGGCTGCTCCCGGAACGCCTGTCGGGGACAGCCAGCCGAAGTTAGGGGCAGGCAAACGTCGTGCGCGCCAGCGGCTATCATGGGCGAAGCCGGAACCCGGTTCCCGCTTCCTGACCGCCCTGAACGCTTGCTCAAGGAGCTCCCATGTCCCGAGCCGTTACCCGCGCCATCCTCGGCATCCTCCTCGTCGCCGCTGCTCGCAAGGTGACCGACATCGTGGTCGACCGGGTCTTTGGCCCGGACGAAGACGCCAAGTAGCCCTCCTTGCGACAGCGCTCCGCGGCCACCGACCCCGAACCCGTCCTGCACGTCATCCCGATCGCGACGATGGAACCCGGTCCGGGCGCCATCCCGCGGAACCATCGTGCCCACCGGATCGAGGTCATTGCCAATCCGGCTACACGCATGAGCGGGCGAGACCTGGCAGTAGCCCTGTCGGAATGGCGGGTCGGGCTTGAGCACGTCACATTGCGGTTCACCGACGGCCCCGGTGCCGCTGAGCGGCTGGCCCGGCAGGCCGTCGAGTCCGGCGCTGCTGACGTTGTCGTGGCAGCCGGCGGCGATGGAACGGTAGGTGAAGTCGCGACCGGGCTGGTTGGGACCGGCATCCCGCTGGGGATCATCCCGGCCGGCTCGACCAACATCGTCGCCAAGGAACTTGGCATCCCGGCCCGCCCGGAAGACGCCTTGCGTCTGATCGCCGGTCAACACGACATCATGACGATGGACCTCGCGATCGCCAACGATCGCGCGATGCTGCATATGGCTGGAGCCGGCTTCGACAGCCGGCTCTTCGCCATGACGGATCCGAAGCTCAAGCGCCGCTTCGGCTGGGGGGCCTACTTCCCGGCTGGTATCCGCGCCTCGCTGGCTCGTCCCGTCCGCCTCCAGATTATGACCGAAGCGGAGAGTTTTGAGGTCGAGTCTCCGCTGGTCCTGGTTGCCAACGGCGCCTCGATCATTCACCGGAACCTGCGGATCGATACACACCCGACCATCGATGACGGGTTACTGGATCTGTACATCGTCTCGGCCACCAACCCCCTCCCGACCATCGAAACCATGCTCCACGCACTCCTCGGCGGCCTTGGCGACGCGCCAGAGGTCATCTATCGGCGCGTCACATCGGTCCACATCGAGAGCAACGATCCCCTGCCCTACCAGGTCGACGGCGACGTGGCCGGCCAGCTTCCCCTCGACATCAGCCTGTCGGCGCAGGTCCTGAGGGTCATCGTCCCGCCACGGTGAGGCCAGGGCTGGCGGGCGATGGTGGCGACCTTTCGTCCACTCGCCTGCGTGACGACCGCACCATTCACCTCGGTTCCGGTGTCGTTGGCCCCACGGCCATGACGAGATTGCGCCCGTCGCGGCGATGGACCAGGAAGGCCAATGTCAGCAGTCCTGGCTCCGAGCCACCCTTGGGCTAGAGACCATCGACCAACGCCTGATCGAACGGAACGCCGGGACTGATCGACAACGCCCCGGCAACCGGGTCCCTGCACATCGCCTCGTCCAGCTGGCGAGGCGACGCCATCGTCTGGACGAGGTAGTCCGCCGTCCCGGACCACTCAACCAGATCATTTCCCCGCGGCTCCGTCCGCCCAGCAAGCTGCCCGTTCTGGAGACCAGCGATCGCCGCTACAAGCGAAGATTCGTCCGGTGTACCGGTTGACTCCTGTACTGAGTCCGGCCGGGCAAGAGCGGGGAACATGGCGAAATCGGGGACTATCAACGTCCTTCGCGTGACCCGACCGAGACAGGCGATACTCCGGCTTCATGGCGGCTCGCTCGCTGATCCTGACCTGCTCCTGTTACGCCGGACATGGTTCGTCTCCGCCCAGGCCGAAGCGAAACCGTTATCCCGACCAACACGAACGCGGCCACCGGACCTCCGGTGGCCGCGTCGTGCGGGACTCAATGCGATATCCGCCGGATCTAGCGAACGTCCTTGATCTTGACCTGCTGCTGTCCACCGGGGCTGAAGAAGTAGGTCGTATCGCCGATCCGCTTGCCGGTCAGCGCCTTCCCCAGCGGAGACTCATTGGAGATCATGTTTGCCGACGGCTTGGCCTCGATCGCACCGACCAGGGTGTACTCCTCGAGTTCGCCGTCGCCGAAATCGACCGTCACCTTGGACCCGATCCGCACGATCCCGGACGTGTTCCCCTCGGTAGGCTCGACGACGACGACGTTCTGGAGCATCGACTCCAGCTCCGCGATCCGCCGCTCATTCATGCCCTGATCCTGCCGGGCCGCATCGTAGGCAGCGTTCTCCCGCAGGTCGCCGTGCGATCGGGCCTCAGCCACCGCCGCGACCAGTTCCGGCCGACGGACCTCGATCAGTTCCTTCAGTTCGGCGCTGAGCCGCTCCATCCCCTCACGCGTGACCTGCGTCGCCTTCCGACTATCCATCGTCGCCTTCCTGACCCTTCTTCATGTGTGCGGAAAAGCGATGGCACCGGGACCCACTGGTCCCCGGCCCATCGCCTTGCATTCATATCTCGCATATCGCGTTCCGGGACCTCTCCAGGAGGCAACCCGGTCCGCGACAGTTTCCTGGCTCGCTAGCGGACCTTGAACTCGGCTTCGATCTCGACCGGGATACGGTCCGGGAGTTCTCCCATTCCGACTGCGGATCGGGTCGGCAGTCCCGCCTCGGGCCCGAAAACCTCGACGAACAGGTCGGTACAGCCGTTGATTACCAGCGGCTGTCGGCCGAATCCGGTGGACGAGTTCACCATCCCCAGAACCTTCATGACGCGGACCACGCGGTCGAGATCACCACCCAGTGCCTCGCGGACCGTCGCGATGATCTGGAGCCCGCACTCCCGTGCCGCGTCGACGGCCTGCTCGACGGTTACGTCGGCATCGACCTGCCCGACGGGTCCGCCCTTGACCGGGCCGGTACCGGAGATCAGCAGCCGACCGGTGTCCTCGTCAAGGATGTAGCGGGTATAGGTGGCAACTGGATTCACGGTCTCCGGCAGCGTGATCCCGAGTTCAGCAAGTCGGTCGTCGATACGGCCCATCGTGTGCCTCCTGGCATCGTCATAGCGAACGAGCGATTCCCGAAACGACGTGACCAGCCTCCGGAAGCGCGACCTTCTCGGCCCGCTCCCGTGGCTGGTCTCCGGGAACCTGTTGGGCTCCAGTGTACGCGGCTCGCGTGAGTCGAACACGCGGGTGATTGCCAGAGGATTCTTCTGCTCATGACCTGCCCGACCGGTTTCGGCAAGGATCCGAACACGATCCAGCTGAACCCTTGACGTCTATGGACCGTACGTATACTATGTACGTACAGTCCCGACGGGCCGAGAGATCCGACGTGGACCACCACCGAACACTGAAACGGCGCCGGGAGTTGCGGGACCTCCGGCGGGACCGGTCAGTGAGAGGGCTCCAGTCCGGAACCGTGCGCGTTGCGGGGCGTCGCGCGGGAAAGGGCCGAAGCAGGTGGCCGCCGACGATTCGAGGTTTGTCGGGACTGAATCCATGTTCTGCCATCCGTCAACGAAGTGGATGGTTCCCCCAATTGCCCAGACTTTCGTATGCTTGTCCGCACGTCAGCAAGCAGGCGACCAGTTTCCGGCCGCCGAGACGATGGGCAGATTTTCGGTGAAACTCGTACTCGCGATCATCAATGACTACGATGTCGACCGCGTCCTCCGCTCCCTGACCTCGGCCGGGTTGAGCGTGACACGCATCGCGTCCGCTGGTGGCTTTCTTCGGACCGGCAACGTCACCATCATGGTGGGGGTGGAAGACGCGGAACTCGATCAATGCCTCGACCTGCTCGCGCACGCGGGTGCACGACGGGTCGTCGCCTCACCTCAGGATCCGACCCTGGACTATGAGGACATCGGCGGCCATGGGATCGCCGCCGTCTCACTCGGCGGGATGAGTGTCTTCGTGCTCAAGGTCGAGCGCTATGAGCGGATGATGGCGCCTGCCACTCCCGTCCACCCGCGCCGATGACGATCCCAGCACGCCAACCCCGCCGTGTCAGTCTGATCCGCGCCTACGGGATGGTCCTGGGCTTCGCTCTTGGGCAGGTCGGTCCGTTCATCCCCGGTGCGGTACGCCCACGCCCGCCTATCGTCCGGGATGTGGAGTCCGAGCACGGTCCGGGCGAGTTCCACCCCCTGGAGCGCATTGACCCCGCGACGGTCCTCACGATCCCGCTGGAAACCCAGGCAAGTCCCGGAGCGCGTGTCAGGCCAGGCAGCGCCGGACGCTTCGACCTGAATTAACAGCCGCCGACGCCGAAGCGGGCCGATGAGCCCGTTTCGGCGTCCGTCTTCCACGCTCCCGTCGTCAGGCGGTCAGGGCATCGGCGCCATGGGCTGCTCGTGCCAGGTCCTGGCAGGCTCCTGCAGCATCGGATCGAGCATCCGTTGCATGGCCATGATGTGGCTGCACGACCCTCCGATGGTGTGCGCCGCGGCGGTGTGGCAGGTACATGTCCACTCGCCGCCGTCCAGGGCAACTTCGTAGTCGTCGTGTCCGCCATGGAACGTAGCCGTAATGCGGCCCAGCTCCACCCTATCGGGTTCCTGTGCGTAACGATTCGCCTTCTCGATCCGGCTGATGAGACTGCTGTGCATCGTTCAGGACTCCTGTCCGTGTGGGAGGCGAGACGTTCGCTTCACGCCCCACATCGTGACCAACCGCGTGCGACTGGCCCGGAAAACGGCACACGCCGGACGAAGCTCGTCCGGCGCCAGGTCTTCTCCTCTTCGATTGTCACCGGCAAGGGCATCGGCTGCTCCCGCTGAACCGGCCCCACCTGGAACCGATCATATCGGACGCGTGCCCGAGTCTATCAGCCACCCGACAGGTGGGCCAGTGGGCCTGGGAAGGTCAGCTCGGACCGGGTTCGTCTCGTTCCATCCGCTATACTGCCCGCTACCGCTGAACCAGGAGGCGATCCCGCCTCGATGATGATCCGCGCAGGATCCCGGAGCCCCGCTGCCCGGGACGCGCCAACCGGCACACCAGCGGCCGATCGCGTATCGGCCCACCGACGCACGCCAGGCGCGTGCGGCACCGCGAGGAACGACCGTGGCACAGGGCTCTTCGACATCCAGCAGCCGGACCAGCAGCGTCCGCGCCGTCCGGCAGGGACGCCGACTCAACCGCTCCGAGCAGCGGGCCATGGAGATCCGGCAGGCCCGGACCCAGACTAGCCGCGCCGCCGAACGGGTGGAGACGCCGCTGGCCCCGCCGACCTCTGCTCCTGGTGCAGCTCGGGCCCGGCGTCGGCAGGAGCCTCGCCTCGGGGTCCGGGCCGTCTCGCTGACCCGCGAGCAGGAGTACACCTTCGTCCGGTCCGACCTTCGCCGCCTGCTGATCCTCAGCGCCGTCCTCATCGTCGCGATGGTCGTGGTCCTCATCGCACTCGAGACCGTGTTCTAGGGCCGACACCGTATCCGATGGCGGCAGCGCTGCCCCTGCGTTGAGCCCACCCCTCGCCCCGGATAGAGAGAAGGGGCCACCGGATGAACCGGTGGCCCCTTCTCCCTGTCTGCCAGATGACCGACCGGTCCCCGGCTAGTTGTTCATGTCGTCGTCGTCGACGTCGTAGGACGTAATTGCGATGGGCGGCTCGTCGCTGTCGGACGGCTCGATCTCGTCGGCGACGTCGCCGGCCGAGTCGTCCTCCTCCTCCGCCTCTTCTTCCTCGTCCGCGTAGAGGACATCATCATCGCGACGCAGCAGGTTGCCCTCGCGGTCAGCCTGGCGCACAGCCTTGAGCTTGCCCGGGAAGGACGGTCGCGTTCCAAGCTGCGGCGCCCGGTAGACCTCGCGGAGGATGACCCGCAGGCTCTGCGAGCTCAACCCCAGCGAGAAGATCTCGTACCGGTTGCCTTCGCCAATCATCTCGGTGATGCGCTGGGCGATCCCGACCTCGATCTCTCCCAGCCGCTGGCCCGTGCGGTCCTCGACGTAGATTCGCGGCCCCTCGACGACCAGCGACAGTTGCTCGCCCGGGTCGACCTCGGCCAGCCGGACCAGCTCAGCCGGGTTGACCAGCTCGCCATGCCAGGTCTTGCCGACCTCTTCGATGAAGACCGCCGGCCGCGGCAGCGGCAGCGACTCCTCGACATTCCGGTGCTGGCGCTTGTCCTCCGGCTGCTGCATCAGGAGGTCCAACCGGCCCAGGTTCCGCCGAGCGATCAGGTTGGCCGGGTCGATCCCGAGTGCCTGCTCGTATGCGTCGAGCGCCTCGGTATAGCGGTTCATCTCCAGGAGCGCCCGGCCACGCCGGTTGTGGGGTTCGGCATCCCGGGGGAAGCGACTGATCAGGTCTTCATTGATCGCGATGGCGTCGGTCCAGCGACCGTCCATCGCCGCCGCGCGCGCGTCGCTGATCAGCTGGCGCTTGGTCTTGTCCGTTCGGTCCCGCGTGTCAGTCATGCGCGTCCTCTTTTCCTGGGCGTTGCCGGGTTGCCCGGCCGGTCGTCATCGTGGGGTCAGCATCAGGTGTGGTTGACCACTCGTCTGGTACGCGTCAGCGGACCGGTGCGCCGATTGGCTCGCCTATGACGTACCAGGGGCCAGTCGTCGTGATCCGGACATCGACCAGCTTGCCGAGCAGGTCGGCGTCCTCCGGGGCATCGATATGGACGAGGGTATTGCCCCGGCTCCGTCCTGACCACCGGCCCTTGTTCCGCCCCTCGACCAGGACCTCGGTCGTGGTGCCAAGGCGACCGGCGTTGATCTCGGTCCCGATCCGCTCCTGCAGCTTCTCCAGCGCCTGGTGCCGGCGGTGCTTCTCGGCGTGAGGGATATCGTCCTCCCATCGAGCCGAAAGCGTTCCCGGGCGGGGCGAGTACATCGCCAGATGAACCTTCTCGCAGCGCGCTTCCTCCAGCATGGCGTACGTCTGGAGGAACTGCTCCTCGGTCTCGCCCGGGAAGCCGACAATGATGTCGGTCGCGACGGTCAGGTCCGGCATGCGGCCGCGAGCGTATCCAAGCCGCTCCAGCCAGAGATCCCGCGAGTAGCGCCGGCGCATTCGGCGGAGGACCTCGTTGTCGCCGGCCTGGACCGGCAGGTTGAGGTGCTCGCAGAGGGACGGCAGTTCGGCCATCGTGTCGAACAGCTCGTCAGTCATGTACATCGGATGGGATGTCAGGTACCGGAGCCGCTCCAGACCCGGGATGGCGTCAACGGCCCGGAGCAGGTTCGCGAGCGAGTCCTTCTCCGCGAGGTCGTGCCCCCAGGCGTTGACCGTCTGACCGAGGAGCGTCACCTCGCGTACGCCGTCGGCGACCAGCCGCTCGACTTCGCGGACGATGGACCCCATCGGGCGGGACGTCTCGCGACCACGACGATATGGGACGATGCAGTACGAGCAGAGGAAGTTGCAGCCGTAAATGATCGGCACGAACGCCGTGACGCCCTTGCGATACCCCTCGGCCGCAGCCGTGTCCTCGGCCGATGGCGCGTAGTAGTGCGGCAGCTCGGCGAGGTCGTCCTCGAGGCGAGCCAGCTCCGGCACGACGAGCCCCAGCCGGTCGAAGTCGGACGGGTCGAAGAACAGATCGACGTGCGGGAAGCGCTTCCGGAGCTGCTCCTGCTGATTGGTGACCATGCACCCGGTCAGCACGACCTTGGCCTCGGGACGATCGCGCTTGAGCCGTGCCAGGGAGCCGAGCTTGCCGGCGACCTTGTCCTCAGCCGCCTGCCGGACAACGCAGGAATTCAGCACGACGATATCGGCATCCTGCTCGTTGGCGGTCTGGCGATAGCCGACCTCCTGCAGCAGTGAAGCGACCTTGGCGCTATCGGCCTCGTTCATCTGGCAGCCGATCGTCCAGATATGGAACTGCTTGCCGTTAGCGGGAAGCGGCGCCGGGCCGTGTGCGACGTGCGGAGCCTGTTCGGCGTGAGGCGCACCAGTTAATGGATCGAGCGCCGGGTTGGATGGCGCCGGGCCCCCGTCGACTGTCCGGATCGGGATGATCGTTCGCGACGAAACCATGGACTCCTCGGTGCTGCTCGGGACAGGACGAGCCCCTTCCCCGGTCCAGGGGCGAGCCGGGATGAAGACAACTCAGCCCCGAAGTATAGCCGGTTCCGCCCGGCGAATCCCACCTATGTCAAGACGGTGGTCGGGACGGAGCGCCCCTACCGACGAGCCATGCCTCCTCAACGGGTATCGCAGGCGGTTCGCGCATCGAGCCCACGATCGAGCCCACGTCGGACGGACGCAAGCGCGTGAACGACCTGAACCGGTTCGCGAGCCGAGGCCCGGCCCTGTACGCACCCCTGCTTTCACCCCGGTAGGGACAGGACGCTAATCGCAGCGACTTGCGTCGGTGTCAGGATCTCGCACGGTCGTGCTTTGCGAACAAACATGCCCTATCGACCGCTTTTCCTGGCTGAACGGTGCAGGTAATTCGCTCCGGCGGCCCTCCCAAGAGGGCAACGCGGCACCGGTATAGCCCAATGACCGCAACGACACCGGGGCCGCGGGCCGTGCTCAACCCGATCCCTAGGTTTACGTCTTCCGGAAGCCGTATTCTCGGTTCATACTCAGAAGAAACCGGTGTCGCAATCCGCCCCGGACACCCCCTCGATGACCGATAGACAACCCCAAACCACGCTGCTACACTCGCGTCCAAACCCGATCCGCCCCGCCACGGAATGACCTGACCAGAGTTCCCATCACCGACGCGATGGGCCGTCTCTCGTCGTCCCTGGCCCCGGATCGCCCCCTCTGACAGCCGCTGCAGCGAGGACCGGAACGACCTTGACCAGCCACAAGTGTGGAAACTGCTTCTTCTTCCAGGAAGCCGGGTTCGCCGGTAGCGGCTGGTGCCTGAACGCCGACCGGGCACAGTCTTCGGACGTGCGCAGCCTGGTCCGTCGCAACGAGCTCGCCTGCCGCAACGACTGGGGCGCGAGTCTCTGGGCAGATCCGAAGACGGCCGCCGAGACGGGCGCCGTCCTCAAGCGGATCGACCTCGAAGCCGAGCGCCCTGCCACGGCCAGCGAGATCAGCTCGGTCGTCGGCATTCGTGAACCGGCCCCCCGTAACATTCAGGAGGATCGCATCACCGTCCCGTCCAGCGAGGACAGGGTCGCCTCTGCCGCCGCACGGCCCGCGCGGCCCGGAGACGAGTGGTTCGGCACTGGTCCCTCCAACGGAACGTACCCGTCGGCGCCCACGGCAACCAGACCTCAGCAGTCCCGCGATTCGATGGACGGTGAGGACCTCGTCGTCGGCGACATCCGGGTTCGTGACATGGGAGACACCGGCCGTCGACCGCTCGTCGACCAGATCCCGGCTGACATCCAGCCCCGACGTGGTCCCGCGGAGCCGGTTGTGCCGTCCGTTGCCGACGCGTCCCTGCCGGAGCCGCGACCGATCCGCGCGATCCGACCGGTCCCGACACTGTCCACGACGCGAAATGACGTGTTTGACGGCGCTGCTGACCTGGACGTTCACGCTCCGGTCATTGAGGGGCTTCGGACACGAAACATGATGGACCGGTCCTCCAGTGACGGACCTGCTCCTGCGCCCGATAACAGCAGCCCTCGCCCAGCCGACGCGCTGCGACGTAGTGGCCCCACGGGTCGACCAGCCACGACGGATCCCACGTCGGGCGATGCTGGCACCTCGTCGGAGGAGCGACCCACCCGGGCTACGACCCGAGCCAATCCCATCGCTCCGCACTTGCCGGCGGGGGTGACGCCCGCACCGGTCCCGGAACCTGTCCCGGCGCGGGAGATGACGCGACGCGACACGCGATCGACTTCGGGCAATGCCCGTCCAGTCATCCCCCGGCCGACCAGCCCCCAGCCGGAGCGACCGGCGGCATCATCATCCGCTCGCCCGGTCATGGCGACCGCGCTGCCGGATCACCCGAACCACCTGACCGAGCGCCCCCCATACCGGCGCCCGGCTACCTTGCCTGAGTTGCCACAGGAGCGCTTCGACGCACGGTTGGGGGACAGCACGCCGTTGAGCGATAGCGATGCCGCTCACCCAGTGATGGCACCACGGCTGGATCGCTCTGCCGGTACCCGCCAGGACCGAACCGCGTCGTCACCACAGCACCGGTCGGAGCGACCAGCGCCGATGGACGAGCCGGAACGGGCAACTCCCCGGCGTTCCGCTGGCCGACCACCCTTGCCCGGAGGACAGCGGAGGCCAACCCCTCCTGCCGCACGGACGATCCCGACGGTCGGCGAGGTGCGTGCGAGCCGGGATGGCTCGCGGCCGGGGGATCATGGGCAGCGGGCACCCGAACGCACCGCCCCTGAACGCCAGGCACGTGCTCCGATCCCGGATCGTCGACGGAACGGACGCCCGATGTCCGACGAGTCAGTTCGCGAGGACCGCGCGCCCTGGGACGACGAGCCCACTGCGACGTTCGCCGATCGGCCTTCGGTGGATCAGCTGCTTCCGCCCGTCCAGCTCCGACCGGAACTCGCTGACTACGGCGACTATGGCGACTGGATGAAGCTCGACCCGGTCATGCCGCGGCTTGCCCCGGATCTCGCTCGCCGATGCGAGACCTGCCGTGATTTCCGGCCGGCCGCGGATGGGGAGCGAGGCTGGTGCGCCAACAAGGACGCCTTCACGGTCCGCAAGGTGGTCTATGCCGATGAGCTGCCCTGCATGAACAGCTTTGGCTGCTGGTGGGTGCCCTACGACGACATCTGGCTGTCCGAGGCCAGCGTCCGGGAGCATCGCAACCCGACGCCGCTGCTTGACCAGCTCATGCCGGAGCTCAACGACTGGACCCGCGAGGACCGACGGCGAGGTTCTTGACCAGGTTGACGATGACAGGCAGACACGGTTTGCCTGTGCGTGTCCGCGAGGATTGGACCTGTACCGGGCTCCAATGGTCCTCGATTCCGTCCTGATGAGGATTTCCGTCTGTGCAGGAGCCGGTCCGACTGGTACGATTGGGTCACACGGAGGTCGATCCTGAGGGGTCGCCGACTCGTATCCGATGACTCTCGTGGCACACGGACCGGTCGCCAGCCTGGCTGGTGGTGACCCGTCGGTTTCCGTTGTCACGTCCTACGGGTTGGATCAGGCGCCGTGCGCCTGACGGGGGAGCCAACCACACCTATGGCTGTATTCGGCGAGACACTACGCCAGGCACGTGCTTACAAGGGCGTTACGCTCAAGGAAGCCGAGCAGGCAACCCGCATCAATCGCCATCACCTCGCGGCGCTCGAGGATGAGAACTTCGCCGCACTCCCTCCGCTGATCTACCAGCGAGGCATCGTCCGCAACTACGCCGTCTTCCTCGACCTGGACCCGAACAAGGTCCTGACGATGTTCGAGGACGCGCATGGCTCGGCGTCGACCACCGGTTCCATCCCGATGGCAGTCAAGCCACTCGAGATGCCGAACCACTTCACACCCAACTTCGCCATCATCGCTTTCATGGTCGTGCTCAGCGCGATCGTGTTCGCATGGGTCTACAGCGTCTACCGTGGGCCGTCGGACGTGTTGCCGACGCCGACCATGCAGACGACCGTGACTCCGATGACGTCGGGCGCCGCGGCCGCCCCGGTGCTGCCGACGGCAACCGCCACGCCGGACCGGGGCGACGACGAGGACGAGGTTGACGGGGCAAGCACGCCTGAGGCCGAGGAGTCGACGGCTGGCACCACGCGTCCCATGAGTGAGGCCAACGCCCGCCGGACCGAGGTCGCCGCGACCCAGGCCGCCCAGGCCGCCGAGCCTACGGCTGAACCCACGGAAGCGACCGAGGACGTGACGGCCGCGGGTGCCGACGAGGAGCCGACCGCCACCGCCCAGGCGCCCCGGCAGAGCCGCGAGGATCGCGAGGCGACGGAAGCCGCCGAGGAGGCCGCGGACGCCGAGCAGGAATCTGCAGACGCGACTCAGGCAGCGGCCGACGAGGCCATGCTGACCATCAGCTTCACGCCCACTGCCACGGTCTACCTGACGGTTTATGGCGACGGGGTGCTGCTCTACGATGGGCAAGTCGAGGCCGGTACGGAGCTTGGCCCGTACAACGCCTACAGCTATGACATTTATACCTCCGACTCGGTCAACACGCTGATCAACAACCTGGACGAGGGCACAACGTTCTACATGCCGGTCCAGTCGTTCAGTCTCCCGTAGCGACGCAGTCACCAATCTCGACAAAGCAAGAGGGGCCAGCTCGTCGTCGAGCTGGCCCCTCTTCCGTTTCATGTCTGTCCGTCTCGTCGTCAGGCAGCCCGGATAGCAGCCGCCACCGCGTCACCGACCTCCGCCGTCGAGGCCGTTCCGCCCATCACGTCGGCCGTCGTCGTGCCCGCGCCGAGGACGGATTCGACCGCCGCTTCCACTGTCGCCGCCTCGTCCTCCAGACCGAGCGAGGTCCGGAGCATCATCGCGGCCGACAGGATCGTCCCGACCGGGTTGGCCCGACCCTGCCCGGCAATGTCCGGCGCGCTGCCATGGATCGGCTCGTAGACGCCGAACCGGCCGCCGTGCCCGTTCCGGGAGGCGCCAAGCGATGCGGACGGGAGCAGCCCGATCGATCCTGCCATCATCGACGCTTCATCGGTCAGGATGTCGCCGAACATGTTCTCGGTCACGACGACGTCGTAGCGGCTCGGCTGCCGGACCAGGTGCATCGCCATCGCGTCGACGAGGACGTTCTCCATCGTGACGTCCGCGTGCGCCGTGGCGACCTCGGTCGCGATGGAACGCCACAGGCGTGACGATTCCAGGACGTTGGCCTTGTCCACGCTCGCGACCCGACCAGCCCGCTCAGCGGCCATCTCGAACGCCAGTTCGATGATCCGTCGGACCTCGTGCTCCCGGTAGATCAGCGTATCGACCGCGACACGGCCGCGTCGCTCGCGCCACTGCTTTGATGGACGACCGAAGTAGATGCCGCCGGTCAATTCGCGGACGACCAGCAGATCGACCCCGTCGACCAGTTCCGGCTTGAGCGGAGACACGTCGCGCAGGGCGGGCATGACCCGGACCGGTCGCAGGTTGGCGAAGAGTCCGAGCGCCTTGCGCAGACGAAGAAGCCCCTGCTCTGGCCGGACCTTCGCCGCCGGGTTATCCCACTTCGGCCCTCCAACGGCCCCGAGCAGGACCGCATCGCTGGACCTGGCACGGTCGATGTCCTCCTCGCGCAGGGCCGTCCCGTGGGTGTCGATAGCGATGCCGCCGATCAGGACGTCCTCGAAATGGAAGGCGTGGCCATACCGGGCGCTGACCGCGCCAAGCACCTTGATCGCCTCGGCCGTGACCTCAGGTCCGACCCCGTCGCCGGACAGCACGACGATGTTGAACGTCATCTGGTTTGCTCCCTGATCATTCCGTCCAGAAACCACGCCGCATCCTACCGCGTGCGGTCGGGTTCCCTTCCGGTCGTGTTCATGACAAGACGGCTCATCGCGGCCAGCACCGACTCGCGTTCGCCACACCTGACCACAAGCGAAAGCCCCTCCCCGTCGCGACGGGGAGGGGCTGAGGAGGCGTTTCCTCAGTCGGCTGTGGCGACGAAAGGCTCGGGATGATTGACCGTCGGCTTCCAGGGCTCACGGCGGCGCTCGTACGCCGAGATGGCGTCCTCGCTCCGGAGCGTGAGACCGATGTCGTCGAGTCCCTCCATCAGCCGGTAGCGGGTGAAGTCGTCCATCGGGAACGAGGCGCTCAACCGCAGTGCCGGGACGGTGACTGTGCGCGTCTCGAGGTCAATGACGACTTCGGTCGTCGGGTCGACCTCGATCGCGGACATGATCTCCTCGGCGAAACCCTGCTCGACGACGACCGGGATAATCCCGCCCTTGGTGGCGTTGTTCCGGAAGATGTCGCCGAAGCGCGACGAGATCACCGCCCGGAACCCGTAGTCCTGCAGCGCCCAGACGGCATGTTCGCGCGACGACCCGACGCCGAAGTTGGGACCGGCGACCATGATCGTCGCCTGCTGATACTCCGGCCGGTTGAGCACGAAGTCCGGGTCATTCTCGCGCCAGGCCGAGAACAGCCCGGCTCCGAAGCCCGTCCGCTCAACGCGCTTCAGCCAGACAGCCGGGATGATCTGGTCGGTATCGACGTCGGCCCGGTCCAGCGGCACCGCCGTACCGGTGATGGTCCTGATCGGTTCCATTCGTCCTCCGGGCTAGTTCAGGTCGTCCGGCGTGGCGAAGTGCCCCATCACGGCCGTGGCGGCGGCGATGGCGGGAGAGACGAGGTGGGTCCGCCCACCCTTGCCCTGCCGCCCCTCGAAATTGCGGTTGCTCGTGCTGGCGCAGCGCTCGCCCGGCGACAGCTGGTCCGGATTCATGCCCAAGCACATGGAGCATCCGGCCGCCCGCCACTCGAAGCCGGCATCCAGGAAGATCTGGTCCAGTCCCTCGGCCTCAGCCTGGGCGCGGACCCGCATCGAGCCGGGTACGACCATCGCCCGCATGCCGTCCCGGACCTTGCGGCCCTCCAGGATCTGCGCCGCCGTCCGGAGGTCCTCGATCCGACCGTTGGTGCAGGACCCCAGGAAGATGGTGTCGACCGGGATGTCGCGAATCGCCGTCCCCGGCTGCAGCCCCATGTAGGTCAGCGCCCGCTCGATGGCGTCCCGCTGCTGCGGCTCGCTGACGTCACGCGGATCCGGGACCCGCCCGTCGATCCCGGTGACCTGCCCCGGGTTGGTCCCCCAGGAGACATGCGGCGAGATTTTCGCGGCATCGAGCACGACCTCGCGGTCGAACACGGCGCCCTCATCCGTTGGCAGCGTCTGCCAATCGGCCAGGGCGGCTTCCCAGTCCGCACCCTTGGGCGCGTGCGGGCGGCCCTCGACGTAGGCAAATGTCGTGTCATCCGGCGCGACCATCCCAGCCCGCGCTCCGGCCTCGATCGACATGTTGCAGATCGTCATCCGGCCCTCCATCGAGAGGGCGCGGATCGCCGAGCCGCGGTACTCGACCATGTAGCCGATCCCGCCGCCAGTGCCGATCTCACCGATGATCGCGAGGATGATGTCCTTGGCCGACGAACCGGCAGGCAGCTCGCCGTCGACCGTGATCGCCATGGTCTTCGGCCGGCTCTGGGGCACGGTCTGCGTGGCGAGGACATGCTCGACCTCGCTGGTCCCGATCCCGAACGCCAGCGAGCCGAACGCGCCGTGGGTACTGGTGTGACTGTCGCCGCAGACGATCGTCATCCCGGGCTGGGTCAGTCCCTGCTCCGGGCCGATGATGTGGACGATACCCTGACCCGGGTCGCCCATCGGGTAGAGTCGGATCCCGAACTCCCTCGCATTCCGGGTCAGCGCCGACACCTGCGTCGCCGAGACCTGGTCGGCGATCGGGAGGTGGATCCCCTGGGTCGGCACGTTGTGATCGGCGGTCGCGACGGTCAGATTAGGCCGGCGCACCCGCCGCCCCTGCATCCGGAGTCCGTCGAAAGCCTGCGGCGACGTGACCTCGTGGACAAGGTGAAGATCGATGTAGAGAAGGTCGGGCTCGCCAGGCGCAGAGTGGACCAGGTGCCGTTCCCATAGCTTGTCGCTCAATGTCGTCGCCGCTACCACGTGCCGTTGCCTCCTGGGCTGGGTGATTGGGTCGTCGTCGGGTGTGGTCCCGGGACTGAAGCCCCCGGGTTCAGGACAAATTCGCCAGCGATCCGGTCTCGCAGAGCGCCGCGCCGGCGAATCGTGCGCCTCAGCTGGTCGCTTCGGCGACCGGAGCGCATTCGACGGGATGGACCCTCAACTGGGACCCGTTCCAGTCTGTACCGGCGCCGCGCACATTCTCGGTCAACCCGGGGACTTCAGCCCCGGGAACACCATGTCGGCAATCAGTCGCCCTCGACCGGAGCGATGGTCACCTCACGGGCGATGGCGACCTTGCTGACCGCCGCCAGGTACGCCCGGGCACTCGCCTCGACGATGTCGGTCGCGAGGCCGTCGCCGATGTAGGTAATGCCCTCGTCGCGGACGCGGATCCGGACGCGGCCCTGCGCGTCCTCGCCCTCCGTCACGGCGTCGACGTGGAAAGCTTCCAGCTCCGGGTTCAGCCCCGTCGCCGCGTCGATGGCGGCGAAGAAGGCATCGACGGGGCCGTTGCCCTCTCCATCTCCGGCGACCTCATGGCCATGCCGGGTGACGACCACCGACGCCGTCGCGGGCCCGGCGTTCCCGAGGGACGCGTTCCACCGAACCAGGCGGTACCCGTCTCCCTCCGGCAGTGCATCGCCCTCCAACTGGTCGCTGACGAGCGCGATCAGGTCGGCGGCGACGATCGTCTTCTTGCGGTCGGCCAGCATCAGGAAGCGCTCATAGGCCTCCTGGATGCCGTCCTCGTCCAGCCGCAGGCCGATCTCGTTCAGCGCGTTGCGGAAGCCGGCGCGGCCGGAGTGCTTGCCGAGAACCAGCTTGGTCCCCTGCCAGCCGACCGTTGCCGGATCCATGATCTCGTAGGTCGTCCGCTCCTTGAGCACGCCGTCCTGGTGGATGCCGGCCTCATGGGCGAACGCGTTGGCGCCGACGATTGCCTTGTTCGGCGCGACCGGCATCCCGGTCAGCGACGCGACGATGCGGCTGGCCGGTGCGAGGCGTTCGGTCCGGATGCCGGTCCAGGTCCCGCCCCATTCGGACCCGCGGGTCTGGAGTGCCATGACCACCTCTTCGAGGGAGGTGTTGCCGGCCCGCTCGCCGATCCCGTTGATCGTCACCTCGACCTGCCGCGCGCCCGCGGAGATCGCGGCCAGCGTGTTGGCCGTCGCCATCCCGAGGTCGTCGTGGCAGTGGGTGGAAATGACGATATCGTCGATCCCCTCGACGCGCTCGCGCAGGTAGGAGATCAGCCGGATGTACTCGTTCGGCATTGTGTAACCGACGGTGTCCGGGATGTTCAGCGTCGTCGCGCCGTGCCGGATGGCCGTCGAGAACACCTGGGCCATGAAGTCCCAGTCGCTGCGGGTGGCATCCTCACAGGAGAACTCCACGTCGCTGGTATACCCCTTGGCCGCCGCGACACTCGTCGCTACGCGGTCCAACACCTGCTCGCGCGTCATCCGCAGCTTGTGCTTGAGATGGACATCGGACGTCGCGATGAAGGTGTGGATCCGGCCCTGCTCGGCGCCGCGGATCGCCTGGGCGGCCCGCTCGATATCTCCAGGGTGGGCCCGGGCCAGTCCGGCGATCGTGACGCCCCTGGCGCGGGCGGCGATCGAGCGAACCGCCTCGAAGTCGCCGGGCGACGCGGCCGGGAACCCCGCTTCGATCACGTCGACACCAAGGGCGACGAGCACGTCCGCCACTTCGAGCTTCTCGTCGGCGTTGAGCGTGGCCCCGGGGGACTGCTCGCCGTCGCGAAGGGTCGTATCGAAGATCAGGACGCGCTGCGCCGGGTCGCGCTCGGCGGTCGACGGATGCGTAGGTACGGTGTCCTCGGCCATGTCGGGTCTCCTGGGGCGAACGGTGGCGTCACGGGGTCGCCGCCGGTCGCGGCTTGGGTCAGCTGGCTACGCCAGCGGTCTCCTGGGCAGCCACGGACGGGCGATTGACCTTCTTGCCCTGCTGGAGGAACGGCATCATGTCGCGCAGTTCCTTGCCGACCTTCTCGATCGGGTGGTCGTTGCCCTCACGGCGGAGCTTCATGAACTGCTCCCGGCCGCCGGTCTCGTTCTCGGCGATCCACTTTGCGGCGAAGGAGCCGTCCTGGATCTCGGCCAGCAGCTCGCGCATCGCCTGCTTGCTGGTCTCGTTGATCACGCGCGGGCCGGCGTTGTAGTCGCCCCACTCGGCGGTATCGCTGATCGAGTAGCGCATGTACTCGATGCCGCCCTGGTACATCAGGTCGACGATCAGCTTGAGCTCATGGAGCACCTCGAAGTAGGCGCTCTCTGGCTCATAGCCGGCCTCGGTGAGGACCTCATAGCCGGCCATGACCAGTGCCGACGCACCGCCGCAGAGGACGGCCTGCTCACCGAACAGGTCGGTCTCGGTTTCTTCCTTGAAGGTCGTCTCGAGGACACCGGCCTTGAGCGATGCCATCGCGTAGGCGTACGCCAGCGCGTTCTCCTTGGCGTTGCCCGTGGCATCCTGCGCGACGGCGACGAGCGCCGGCACACCGATGCCCTCCTCGAACAGCTCACGGACGCGATGGCCCGGGCTCTTCGGGGCAATCATCGAGACGTCGATGTCGGCCGGCGGGACGATCGCGCCAAAGTGGATCGCGAAACCGTGGGCGAACATCAGCGTCTTGCCCGCCGTCAGGTTCGGGGCGATCTCGCTCTCGTAGATCTTCTTCTGAAGGTGGTCCGGGACGAGAAGCATGATCGTGTCCGCCGCCTTGGTGGCCTCCGCGACCGTCATGACGGTCAGACCCTCGGCCTCCGCCTTGGCCCGGCTCCGGCTGCCCTCGTGCAGGCCGACGATCACCTTGACGCCACTGTCGCGCAGGTTCAGCGCGTGGGCGTGTCCCTGGCTACCGAAGCCGATGATCGCGACGGTCTTGCTCTCGATCGCGCCCGGGTTGGCATCCTGCTCGTAATAGATCGTCGCCGCCACGTGATCTCCTTCTCTGGTCTCGAGTGCCGTCGTCTTCATCTGGAAAGACGCCGGAGTATGCCATCCGCCGGACTATCCCGGCGGAACCTGCTGATCAGGGCCTAGTTGCTGGCGCCGTTGGCCGCCGCGGCGAGGATCCGCTGGTCGCGGCTCCGCCCGTTCGAGCCGGCCGTTTCCGGCACCGACGCGACCGCCGACCCGCGCGCCATCGCGAGCTGGCCGCTGCGGACCATCTCACGGATCCCGTAACCCCGCAGCATCGCGATCAGCGCGTCGATCTTGCTCTCCGCGCCGGTCGCCTCGACGAGGAGGGACGTCGGCGTCGCGTCGACGATCCGGGCCTCGTAGATCTCGGCGATCTGCATGATCTCCGAGCGGTACTGCGGCTTCGCGGCGACCTTGATCAGCGCCAGCTCGCGGGAGACGGTCGGGACATGAGTCACGTCCGTGACCTTGAGGACCTCGATCACCTTGTAAAGCTGCTTGGCGATCTGCTCGACCTGGTCCTCCGGGGCGGAGACGACCATCGTGATCCGAGAGACGCCCGGCTGCTCACTGTGACCGACCGTGATCGAGTCGATGTTGAACGACCGGCGGCGCATCATCGACACGACGCGGGTGAGGACGCCCGGCTGGTCCTCGACGAGCACGACGAGTGTGCTCTGCTGCTGCCGGGGATTCGGCGTTGCCATCAGTCCAGTTCTCCCGCGGGGCCGCTGAACATCATCTCGTTGTTGGAGCCGCCCGGCGGCACCATCGGCCAGACGTTCATCTCCGGCTCGATCACGAAGTCGATCACGACCGTGCCGGGGATGCTCCGCGCCCGCTCGATCGCCGGGGCGATCTCCTCGTGCGTCGTCACCCGGATGCCGGTCGCGCCGTAGGCCTCGGCCAGCTTCACGAAGTCCGGCGCCAGGATGTCGACCTCGGAGTAGTTCTTGGCGTGGAAGAGGTCCTGCCACTGCCGGACCATGCCGAGGTAGCCGTTGTTGATCACGGCGATGTTGAGATCCAGCTTCTCCTGCATGCAGGTCGCCAGCTCGTTGAGCGACATCTGGAACCCGCCGTCGCCGACGACAGTCCAGACCTCGAGCTCTGGTCGGCCCATCTTGGCGCCGATCGCGGCCGGCAGGCCGTAGCCCATCGTGCCGAGGCCGCCTGACGACAGCCAGCGGTCCGGGTAGTTGAACCCGAAGTACTGGGCCGTCCACATCTGGTGCTGCCCGACGTCCGTGCAGACGATCGCCTCACCGTTGGTCGCCTCGGCGATACCCCGGATGATCGTGTAGGGCTCGGGTCCCGCCGGCGTCGTCTCCAGCGCGTCCTGCAGGACGGTGTTGCGCTGCGACGCGATCCAGCTGGTCCACTCGCTGCGGTCGGTCTCCTGGATCAGGGGCAGCAGCAGCTCCAGCGCCTCGCGGGCGTCGCCGACGACGGGCACATCGCAGTGGACGTTCTTGCCGATCTCGGCCGGGTCGATGTCGACGTGGATGATCTTCGCGTTGCGGGCGAAGTCGTCCAGCCGGCCGGTTGCCCGGTCATCGAAGCGGGCGCCGATGTTGATCAGCAGATCGCAGGCGTTGAGTGCGGCATTCACCTCGCGGTGGCCGTGCATGCCCATCATGCCGAGGGCCAGCGGATCATCCTCGGGGAAGCAGCCAAGCCCGAGCAGCGTGAAGGCGATCGGGATGCCGCTCTTCCGGACGAACGCCGCGAACTCCTCGGTCCCGTTGGCGAGCATGATGCCGTGGCCGGCCATGATCAGCGGACGCTCGGCCTGCCCGATCAGCTCGGCCGCCGCCCGGATCTGCCGGATGTTGGGGGTGATGGTCGGCTGGTAGCCACGGCGGCTGACCGTCTCCGGGTAGTGGAAGGACCCCTTGGTCGTGAAGACGTTCTTGGGGATGTCGACCAGCACCGGGCCCGGCCGCCCGCTCCGGGCCAGCCAGAACGCTTCCTTGATCGTCGGCGCGATGTCCTCGACGCGGTTGACCAGGTAGTTGTGCTTGGTCACCGGGAGGGTGATGCCCTGGATATCGACTTCCTGGAAGCCGTCCTTGCCGATCAGGCTCTGGTTGACCTGCCCGGTGATCGCGACAACGGGAACGGAGTCGAGCTGGGCGTTGGCGAGGCCGGTGACCAGATTGGTCGCGCCGGGTCCCGACGTCGCCATGCAGACCCCGACCCGGCCGGTGGCCCGGGCGTACCCATCGGCGGCTAGCGCGGCCCACTGCTCGAACCGGACCAAGACGTGGTGCAGGTTGGCGGCGGGAAGGGCATCGTAGAGCGGGATGACCGCGCCACCGGGGTACCCGAAGATGGTGTCTACCCCCTCGGCCTCGAGGGACGACGTCACGATCTGGGCGCCGGTCATGACCGGGAACCCGTGACGGTCGAGCGGCCACTCACGCTCGGACCACGGAAGTGTGGCGGGCGTTGCGGCGGACGGAGGGGCAGAGACCATCGTCGCGGTCCTTTCAGCGATCGCGTGCTCCGGGGCCGGATACCCGGAGCGGGGACAGAGTCGGATGATGGGAGGAACTGCCCGAGCAGACAACAAAAAAGCCTCCCGTGATTGGGAGGCCCTCAGTCTTATCTCGTGCTGGCGCGTCTCACGCCTGTGTCGCCGGGCTCTCCCACACGCCGTCGAGGCTCCCTACCGGGAGCTCGATAAGTACGAGAATGTCCAGGATGGAGAGGGTGCTGCTGGCGTTGTTCATCAGTCTGTCCCTCCACCCGGGCCCATGGGCGCTACGTCCTGCGATTGCGAAGACACGGGCATCCTACCGATCCTGTTCAGATCTGTCAACCCGGTCCGATGGCCTGGCCCGTTCCACCACCATTGCCCGCTGATTTGGTCATCGGACGGCGAAGCCAACGATATGCGGATCCAGCACGCCAAACGGGGTCGCGACCTCGAACTCGTCGTGGGTTACAGACGCGAACCCGGCCGCCTGGATCGCGCTCAATGTTTCGCGATCGGGCTGGCACCCATCCGCGACGTGCCGGCAGACCGGCCGGAACCAGCGCTGCCGACAGCGGCGGGAAGTGCCCGTGGCCGCGGCGACATGCTCTAGGAAGACGAACCGTCCGCCGGGCCGTAACACCCGCCGGACTTCTCGCAGCACGGTCACCTGGTCCGTCACGGAACACAGCACGAGCGTCGCGACGACGGCATCGACACTGGCGTCCGGGAGCGGGATCGCCTCGCCGACTCCGGCCACGACGGTAATCTCTCGCGTGTGTTCCCGGGCCGTCCGCTCGATGTGGTCGTGCAGGAACTCGTTGGGCTCCAGCCCGGTCCAGTGAACGTCTGGGCGGTAGTCCCGGAGATTCCGCCCTGTGCCCGGCCCGAGCTCCAGGACATCACCGGTCAGGCCACCGAGAAGCCGGGTCATCGGCTCGCGGTATTCCGGCGGGTCGGTCGCGTTGGCGAACATCCACGCCGCGACCCGTTGATGAATGCCCCGCCGTTGCATGCGCGTGTCTCCTCCGGTCCGCCCGCTATGCCGCGTGAGAACCGTATCAGCCAACCGGCCCGGGATGAGGTGCATTGCCGCCTGCCTCGTCAGGTGAGGATCCGCTGGCTGACCAGGGCCAGGTACGCGGGCCGGTCGAGGGAGTCCGGGACGCTACGTGGCCGGGACGGCGGTTCACCGACGACCGGCTGGTACCCAGCCCGTTCCGAGACGAAGGTCGCCCGGCCGTTGGCCATAGCGGGTAGTCGCTGTTCCAGCCGGTGAATCTCGGTCGTCGGGATGGTTCCGGTGACCGTCGCGATGTCGCCTGCCAGGACCGTCCCATCCGGTTGCGCTCGGGCGACGACCAGTGCCTGCAACAAGTCCCCGATGGCCCCTTCCGGTGCCTCCAGTTCGAATCGATCGACCGGCTCCAGCACGCGCGTCCCCGCTTCCCGCAACGCCGCCATGACAACCAGCGGGGTCAGGCGCCGGTAATCCATCGCGACCGATGTCGGAGCCATGGCGGTCTCGGTGACGGTCACGATGCTGTCCGTGACCGCCCAGCCGCGCAGCCCCTCGGACAATGTGGCAAAGACCGTCTCCTCGATCGCCCGGTAGAACGAGAGATCCAGCGCTCCGGACGGTCGCTGGAATCGAATGCCACTCCCCGGCTCAGCTGGTTCAATCCGGATCCCGACCGTCGCGAGAAACGGATTGTCCCCGTCGGTGATCCACTCCACCGCGCTGCCGGTGCCGCTAACTTGCTCGATGCAGACGACGGTACTCGGGGAGAACCGGACCGGCAATCCGTACTGGTCGGCCAGGGTCGCGGTGATCACTTCCTTCTGCACTTCACCATACAGTCGCACCGACAACTCACCCCGCAGATCGTCGCGGTGGACATCGATCAGCGGGTCCTGCTCAGCGAGTCGCTGCAGGGCCATCGCCAGTTCTCCCCGGCGTGTCGGGTCCTCGGGCGAGACGATGCTCTCCAGCGTCGGCCGGTTGAAGGATCCACTGACTCGCGGCGGTGGTTCCCCGATGACGTCCCCTACCCGACAGCTTCGAAGCCCATGCAGCCGGACGATCTCTCCCGCTGTCGCGGATCCTGCGGCCTCTATCGCGCCATCGATGAAGCGGTCGATCCCGGTCACCCGCTCCTCGTCCGTGTCCGTCCCACCGCTGGGACTGGAGCGGGTCAGCGTGACCCGCTCCCGGCGCGTGATCTGGCCGGCATGGATGCGGACCGAGGCGAGCTTCTCGCCCGAGGGCAGCCGGTGGATCTTGAACACCCTTGCTGACAGGGGCTGCCCGGCGAGTCCCGTCCGGTCGGCGAATGGCAGGTACCTGGGCACACCAGCGAGGAGCAACTCGACACCGGCTCCCGTGATCGCCGAGCCGCACCATACCGGCGTGACAGCCCCACGCCTGGCCTGTAGCACCAGCTCCCGCGCCACCTGTTTTCGCGGCAGGTGACCATCCCGGCGGACATACTCCCCGAGAAAGCGGTCATTCCCCGCGGCCAGCGTGTCGATGATCCTCTCGACCTCACCCGGAGCAAGCGGGTCATGAACGATCGCTGTCGCGCCACGGCTCCCGCAGTCCGTCGCGGTCGCCATGGGGACGACGCGCAGGCCGAGCTGCTCGCGGAGGTCGGACAACACGTCCGCCGGCCGCGCCCCGATACGATCGATCTTGTTGATGAAGACCAGCATCGGCAGCCCGGACGACCGGACCACCCGGACCAGGCGTCGCGTCTGCGGCTGGATGCCCTCCACAGCGGAGACGACGAGGATCACCCCGTCCAGCGCGAGCAGCGACCGCTCGACCTCCGCGATGAAATCCGCGTGGCCGGGCGTGTCGATGAGGTTGACCGTCGTGCCATCGAGGGTGAAGGAAACGACCGCGGACTGGATCGTGATGCCGCGCTGTCGTTCGAGATCGAGTGTGTCTGTCTGCGTGCTGCCCCCGTCGACGCTGCCCGGCGCATCGATGACGCCGGTCTCGAACAGGATGCGCTCGGTCAGACTCGTCTTGCCGGCGTTAACATGCGCCAGCACTCCCAGATTGATGATCGCCATGCGTCAGAAGGCCCCTGTCGAATCCCATCACGGCGTGAAGATGATTCGAGGGCTGGCGCATGGGTCATCCTTCCTGGGACTGGGTGATCGCGACCGGCACTGGTCACGCTGGGTCAAGGGTCCTGACTGACACCCTATGGTCGACGCGCGACCCTGTCAAGCAGGTGGCACCGCGAGATTCCCGTTCCTCCCTCCCCGTTCAGACGCCTGGCGTGGCGAGGCTGTCGAGAATGACGACCGGCGCACAGACCCCGTCCTCCAGGCAGGACTGAATCGACCCGGCCAGCACCGTCATGGCCGAGGCGGGGACAGCGTCAGCGCCGGAGACGATCAGCTCGACCACGTAAGTGTCGAACTGAACGACCAGTTCCGTCACGAGGACCTCCTCTTCGCCGGCCACGGTATAGGTCAGGAGGGTTCCGCCGTCACCGGTCCGGACGATCTCATTGCTGGTCCGGACGTCGGCGAGCGTTTCATCCGTCCCAAGGATGCCGGGAATGTCAGCGCGGTAGTTATCGGCGTCGTTGGCGGTGGCGTGGCGTGACACGTATCCGCCGATGCTCACCGGGTCGTCGACGGACCGGTAGGCGAACTCGACGACCTCTCCGGCGCCGTACGAGGCGAACCGTGCGGTCCGTGCCTCCGCGGCGGTCCCATCACGCCCGGCGACCGGCACGGTTTCGCCATCGGCGACCACATACCTACTCACGTCAGGATCGAGTCGGTCACCGACGATATCCGGGATGGCGTTACCCGGTGTTGTCCCGCCCGCGGGGTCGGCAGTCAGGCGCGTGGCAACCACGGAGAAGAGATTCTCCGCGAGCTCGATCGAGGGCTCGAAGGAGCTCGTGAATTCGACTGCCACCTCGACGAGGACCGAGCCCACGACTCCAACCGCGGTGACCTGGCGGTAGTCCTGCGCCCCAAGGGGATCGTTGCCGCTACCCATGATGATCGTCGGTGCGTCACCATCGCCTGTCCGGCTCCCCGATACGGGAGCGACCTCCGCCCCATCGAGCGCGGCGCGGGCGTCGATCAGATCTTGTGCCGCCGCCCCCGCTTCCCCGGCGGATCGGTACTGGCCGACCGCTCCGGTCACCCGATCGGGTGACGGGCTGACCAGGTCCGATTCCCGGACGAGCACCAGGACGCTGCCCCGGCCCATCCCGTCCCGCGTGGGCACTGGAACCGACCCTCCGCCCCGGTAGAGCGCGTCGAACCGGTCCAGCGTCGCGGCGCCCCCGGTCGCTCCGACCCCTGAAACGAACCCGGTCAAACCGGTCGCATCAAGGTCGGACGGACGGGGCAGCACGGCGGCGAAGTCGATGGACCTGTTCGGCTGTCGCGCCGAGGCGCCCTGCACCACGACTCCAACGAGCAGGACCACGACGAGCAACACGAGCAACACCGGAGAGTGGGAACGTCTGGGCATCGGCAGGCTCCCTTGGAAATGGCGAGACGGACCACGGCTCTCGCCATGGTCCGTCTACCGTAGCCGCTTTCATGTCCGGGGATCGGTGATCCAGCGGCGCTACGCCTAGAACGATTCCTCGTCCTCGAGGTCGGCGAACGGGATCGGGAGGTGGCCATTCTGCTGGGCGCAGACGTGGACACCCGGTCCCATGGGAGCGCCACACATCGTGCAGCGCGGCCGACCGGCGGCGACAACCGTCGCCGCCGTCCCGCTGATGTCCTCGGCCTGGGCGCGGGTCAGTCTGCAGGCGAACGGAGAGCCCGCGGCCTCATCGTCATCGTCCTCATCCGGCGAGTTGATGTCGTGGGCGATCACGACGACGCGGGAAGCGCCTTCGTCGTATCCCAGCTCGATCCGGCCCACCCGGAACTGGCGCCGCGTCTCCGTATCAAACTCGACCGGCATCTCACTTCGGTCGAGGTTCAGCCCGCCGGTCTCGAACTGCTCGAGCATCTGCCCGAGCGCGAGTCCCAGCGCCTGGATCTGCTGCTTCTCCATCCACATGATCGCGGTCTGGCCGTCAGCGATGACCATGAACCGGAAACGACGCTGACCGGGTTCGCCGATCGCCTCGACGCGGACTCGCTGGGCGTCGACCACGGAACGCTCTCCGAAGGGGTCGGCTGGCATTGGAGGATTCTTCCTTGCCCCGGTCCGCCCGCTCAGCGATCGCGCCGGGGGCCTGGCAACGGGGCCATCTTCGTGCTTCAACAGGAAGAGAAGAGCATATCACGCGCCAGCGCGGTCGGATCGCCGAACCAGGCCCGGAGACCGGCCAACCGGGTGGGTTTCCTGCCCGGTTGGCCAGTGGGTCGGTCTCCGGTTTACCCGGCCGATGACGTGGCCGGCTCCGCGACTCGCCCGTTCGCCGGCGCGCCAGCCCGGTCAGCTCCATTCGCCCCTGCCGCAGTCGCCGCGGCGCCATCCGCGTCGGCCCGGCCGGTCGCTTCAACCACGTCACGGTGCTGCCCGTTTGCCGTACCGTTGCCATTGCCGCCCTGCATCTCGGGCACGCGCCGGATCATGTCTTCCAGGTTGAACCCAGTCAGCGACTCCAGCAGCGCCGGGACCTGGGCAACGATCTGCGACATGTCGCCCGTCAGCTTGTTCACGCCAGTCGTATCGCCGCCGGTGCCGACGACCGTGATTCGGTCGACCTTGGACAGCGGCTCGGACACCGCGCGAACGACTTCGGGCAGATTGGTGAGCAGCTTGTCCAGGACGGCGGCCTGGTTGTACTCCTGATAGGCCAGCGCCCGGACGTTCATGGCCTGCGCCTCGGCGTCGCCCTTGGCCCGAATGACCTCGGCCTCGGCGAGACCCTGGCGCCGCGTGATGTCGGCCCGCGCCTCGCCGTCCAGCCTGGTCGCCTCCGCTTTACCGGTCGCCTCGAAGATCTGGCGCTGGCGGTCCGCCTCAGCCAGGGTCTCGATTCGCCGGCGTTCGACCTCGGCCGTCTTCAGGACGGTCGCGATCAGTTCCTTCTCACGGCGCTGGATCTCGGCCTCCTGCACGGCGACCTGGCGGAGCTTGCGGACCTCCTCGATCCGGACCTCCTCCTCGACGACCCGCTGCTGCTGGACGTTGGCCTGGATCTCGTAGGCCTTGTCCGACGCCGCCTGCTGGGTCTGGACGGTCGCGTTGTACTCCGCCTGCTTGAGATTCAGGTCCCGGACGGCCTCCGCCTGGCGGGTCTGGCTCGCGGTCTGGGCGATGACCTCGTCCTGCTGGGCGACGGCCTCGGCGATCCGGGCCTCGCGGGCCGCATTGGCCCGCTTGATCGCGGTGTCTCGGTCGGCCTCGGCCGTCGCGATGTCGGCACCGCGCCGGACGAGCGCGATGTCTGGCCGACCCATGTTGAGGATGTACTCGTTCTTGTCCCTGACCTCGCGGATGGTGAACGAGATGACCTCGAGCCCCATCTTCGCCATGTCCTCGGCGACGTTGGAGCGCATCCGGTCCGCGACCATCTCCGGCTCCTTGACGATCGACTCGACCGTCAGCTGGCCGACGATGCCGCGCAGATGACCTTCCATGACCAGCCGGATCAGGTCCTGTTGCTCCTGGCGGGGCTTGTTCAGGAACTGCTCGGCCGCCGTCAGGATATTGACCGGGTCACTCTTGACCTTGATCTGGGCGACGGCCTCGACATTCACCGCCACACCCTGGTTGGTGTAGAGGTCCTGCGTCGGGGCCACGTCGAAGCTCATCAGCTCCAGCGACAGGCTGCGCGATTGCTGGATCATCGGCCAGACGACCTTGCCGCTGCCCTTGATGACCTTGGTCCCGCCGAAACCGTAGACGATCAGCGCCTCGTTCGGACCGACCTTGCGATACAGCATCGCGCTGACCGCGAAGATCGCGACGAGAAGAATGACCAACCCACCAACGATAACCAGGAGTGCTACCAGGTCCAATGCTCGCCCCTCTCCCTTGCCTGGCGCCGGCGTCCTCGCCGGACGGTAATCGCAGCCTACGGTACCCGCTCGTCGGGAAAACCGCGTCGTTGTCGCGAATCTGTCACATGGGCCGCGAACCATCACCCGACTGCCCGGACCGCGCCGCCTCACCCGTACTCGGGACGTCCGGAGCGACGGCGTCCAGCGCCCGGAGTTCGGCTTCCATGGCCGCGAGCGCGGATCGCTCGTCGCCATCCGGTACCAGTTCAGCCCACGGCTGAACGTAGGCGATCCCGGCCCGCGTCTCCATGATGACGACCTCGACGCCCCGCCCGACCGCCGCACCGGCGACTCCGCGAGCAGCCGACACCTGCCGGTAGCCCTGCTGCTCGTAGACGATCTCGCCGGTGCCGTTCTCCCGGATTGACGACGACACCCGGGCCAAGGTTCCCGGCAACTCATAGTCCTTCGGGTCCATGGCCTTGTCCGCCGGCGCGATCACCTTGCGCAGAAACCAGATGACCGCAGCCGCTCCGGCGAGCCCGGCCAGCAGGCCGAGGACGATCGCCACCGGCGCGATCCAGCCGAGGCCGTTCCGGACCAGGTAGCCAACGCCGCCGAAGAACGCGACGAAGGCCAGAATGCTGTTCACATTTAGGAGACCCAGCACCCCATGGCCGCCGCTACCGTGATCGGCGCCTCCGGCGTCGCCATGCCCATGGCCGTCCCCGCCGATCCCGATTGAGCCGAGCAACACGCTGAACACGACGAAGATCAGGCCGAAGAAGAAACCTCCGAGCAGGATCGCGTCGAGCAGGTCATTGATCGGGAACATCGTCGGAACCTCGGTGTACTTCGGCATGATCCGTGGGAGGAACGTTATCGCCCGCGCCTATACTCAAGGGTACGAGATACCATAAAGGGAGTCCCAGCTTGACCGACACCCCGAATCGCAGATCGTCGCACGGCCGCGACCTCACCCCGGATGTCGCCATTGGCCAGATCGACGCCGGTGCTGATGTCATCGTTCCCCTCGGGGAGGAGCCCCGGATCGGCGTTGCCGATGTCGAGCCCACCGAGGCGTCGACGGACGACCGCAAGGTGTCGTCGCTCGATGCCGAGACAGTCCGCAATGACCCGGAGGTCCGCGCCTTCATCACCCAGGCGAACATCAACCTCGGTGTGCTCGGCTTCACCGAGCACGGGTTCCGCCACGTCGGGCTGGTCTCCAACATCGCCCGGAACGTCCTGGCCCGTCTCGGCTACGACGAGCGCCAGCAGGAACTGGCCGCCATCGCCGGGTACCTGCACGACATCGGCAACGTCGTTTCCCGGCACGGGCACGCCGGCACGGGCGCGATGCTGGCCTACCCCATCCTGACCCGGCTGAAATCCGACCCCGAGGACACAGCCGTCGTCCTGGGCGCGATCGGCTCCCATGGCGACGACGGGGGGCGGCTGGGTGAGCCGGTTCACCCGGTCTCCGCGGCGCTGATCCTGGCTGACAAGTCCGACGTCCACCGCTCCCGGGTCCGCAACACCGACGAGTCGACCTTTGACCAGCATGACCGGGTGAACTACGCCGCCACGTCGTCGTTCCTCCGGGTCGACCGTGCCGCCCGGACGATCACGCTGGAATTGGCGATCGATACGCAGATGGCTCCAGTGATGGAGTACTTCGAGATCTTCCTGCCCCGGATGCTGATGAGCCGCCACGCCGCGACGTTGCTCGACTGCCACTTCCACATCTCGATCAACGACGTCGTCGTCCTCTAGGGCGGCTGACGGGACGCCGGCCGGGGTAGACTGGGAGTCACACCAGACCACGCTCCCTGCGCCCCAGCTCCCCTTCCCCTGCGGGCCGCGCATCCCTCTTCACAGTCAGGACATCGCCTCATGGCCATTGCTCTCGGCAATCGTTCGGCCCGGTCCCGGACCGCTTCGAGCTGGCGCGATTTCGACTTCTATCTCATCGCGACCATGTTCGTGCTGATGGGCTTCGGCCTCGTCGCGATCTTCAGCGCCTACGGCCTCGGGTCGGTGGGCGAGAGCCAGGCCGTGCAGCAGGGTGGTCTCGCCCTCATCGGCCTGATCCTGATGATCGTGGTCGCAAGTATTGACTACCGCTTTCTCGCGTCGCTCGCCATCCCGATCTATGCGGCGGGTATCGCCGGCATCCTCGCCGTCAAGGTCGTCGGTGACACCATCAGCGGTGCCCAGTCGTGGATCTACATCGGCCCGATCACGATCCAGCCGTCGGAGTTCGCGAAGGTCACGACGCTGATCGCGCTGGCCACCTTCGTCTCATCGCGCGGCGCCGCGATGCGTGATCCCCTCAACATGCTCGTCGCGTCGCTGATCGTCGCGCTACCGGCCGGACTGGTCCTGATCGAGCCCGACCTTGGGTCCTCGATCATCTACATGGTGATGTGGTTCGCGGTGATGATCACCGCCCGCACCCGCCCGATCTACTTTGTCCTCGGCTTCCTCGCGCTGCCCGCGGTGATCTTCGTCGCGTGGAACTACGTCATGGAACCGTACCAGCGGACCCGCCTCCTGGTTTCTTACGACCCGGGGAGCGATCCGCAGGGAGCCGGGTTCAACATCATCCAGGCCCGTATCGCGATCGGTGACGGCGGCCTGTGGGGACGCGGACTCGCCGGCGGCACCCAAAGTCAGTACGACCTGCTGTCGGTCCGCGAGTCCGACTTCATCTTCGCCCACGTCTCGTCGATGTTCGGCTTCGTCGGGATGCTGGCACTGATGATCGCCTTCGTCCTCATGCTGTGGCGGGTCCTGCGGGTCGTCGACCTCGCCCGCGACCAGCTCGGGCAGTGCCTAGCGATGGGCATCTTCGGGATGCTGTTCTTCCAGACCTTTTTGAACATCGGCTACAACATCGGCCTAATGCCAGTCACCGGTGTGACGCTGCCGTTCATCTCGCAGGGGTCGTCGTCCCTGTGGACCTACCTGATCGGGATCGGCATCCTCCAGAGCATCCTCCTCGGCCATCGTAAGTTCGCATTCCAGCGGGGCCTGTAGCCAACAGGTCGCCCTTACAACTTGCCGGACAGAGAGAAGGGGGGGCCCAAA
>DASZAY010000018.1:0-4673 GCA_035944555.1 Thermomicrobiales bacterium | reverse complement strand
TGGGCGTTGCGATAGCCGTGGAGCTCGCCGCCGGCCAGCGCCCGGTCCCAGCTGTCGCGGGCCGCCTGGAGCAGGTCGGCCGGGGCCAACTCGGGGTCGATGGCCATCGGCCGGACCTCGAGGCCCTCGTAGTCGTCGGGGTCGGCGTTCCAGGCGGCGCGGCGGTGGTTGCGGATCACCCGCAGCATGTGCCGCTCGTTCTGCCGGTAGCCGGGGAACGGGCCGAGGTGCTTGGCCAGCTCGGCCGAGGCGGCATAGGACTCGCCGGTCATGATCGCCGTGATCGCGCCGGCGAAGGCGCGCGCCTCGTCGGAGTCGTACGGGATCCCGGAGCGCATCAGCACGGTGCCGAGGTTGGCGTAGCCGAGACCCAGCGTGCGGAACTCGTACGAGATCCGGGCGATCTCCTTCGAGGGGAACTGCGCCATCAGGACGCTGATCTCGAGGACGATCGTCCAGAGCCGGACGGCGTGCCGCATCGCCGCGATGTCGATCGCGCCCGTCTCCTGGTCGACGAACTTCAGGAGGTTCAGCGAGGCAAGGTTGCAGGCGGAGTTGTCGAGGAACATGTACTCCGAGCAGGGGTTGGAGCCATTGATGCGGCCCGACTCCGGCGCGGTGTGCCACTCGTTGATCGTCGTGTCGTACTGCAGGCCGGGGTCGGCGCAGGCCCACGAGGCCTCCGCCATCTTCCGCCACAGGTCGCGGGCCTTGACCGTCTTCGACGGCTTGCCATCGGTCCGGCGGACGAGATCCCAGTCGGCGTCGTTGCGGACCGCCTCCAGGAAGTCGTTGGAGACGCGGACCGAGTTGTTGGAGTTCTGGCCGGAGACGGTGGCGTAAGCCTCACCGTTGAAGTCGCTGGAGTACCCGGCCGCCATCAGCGCGGCGACCTTCTTCTCCTCGTTGGCCTTCCACGAGATGAAGTTCTCGATGTCCGGGTGGTCGACGTCGAGCGTGACCATCTTGGCGGCGCGGCGGGTGGTACCCCCGCTCTTGATCGCGCCGGCCGCGCGGTCGCCGACCTTGAGGAAGCTCATCAGGCCGGACGACGTGCCGCCGCCGGATAGGGGCTCGCCCTCGCCACGGATGCTGGAGAAGTTCGTCCCCGTACCGGAGCCGTACTTGAAGATCCGCGCCTCGCGGATCCAGAGATCCATGATGCCGCCCTCGTTGACGAGGTCGTCGGAGACGCTCTGGATGAAGCAGGCGTGAGGCTGGGGCCGGGTGTAGGCGTCGGTAGACGTCTTGACCTGCCCGTCGGCCGGGTCGACGTAGTAGTGCCCCTGGGCCGGGCCGGTGATGCCGTAGGCCCACGCCAGGCCGGTATTGAACCACTGCGGCGAGTTCGGCGCGGCCATCTGGGTGAGCAGCATGTGGGCCAGCTCGGCCTCGAACGCCTCGGCGTCCTCGGTCGTGGCGAAGTAGCCGTACTGCTCGCCCCACCACCGCCAGGCGCCGGTCAGCCGACCGATCACCTGCCGGGCGGACCGCTCCGGCCCGAGGACCGGCTTGCCGTCCTCATCGGTGATCGGCGTGCCATCGGCGGCCACCAGGGGCACGCCAGCCTTGCGGAAGTACTTGGAGACCATGATGTCGGCGGCGACCTGCGACCAGGCCGCCGGCACCTCCGCATCCTTCATCTCAAAGACGACGCTGCCATCCGGGTTGGTGATCCGGGAGGTGCGGGTGTTCCACGCGATGCCGTCGGCGACATCGGTACCGGCGGTCGTGAAGTGCCGCTCCACGCTCAGGCCTGGTCCGGGCTGGGACGCGCATGCCTGCCGTGGGTCGATCTGCTGGGACTCGGACATAGGTCCTCTCCGGCATTGGCACCACCACGGGCGGGAACACCGCGGCAGTTCTGCGAAAGCGACTCGTGCGACCCACGGGAAGGGCCACCACAGACGTACGAGCGACACATCAGAAGGTCATCTATCAGGTGCCACCCTGCCTGCCTGCCAGCGTCGGGAAGGCGCCGACCTGACAGGGGTCAGGGCATGAATTGTACCAAGGCGATCGGGATACCACAATGGGTAGTATGCCGATCGATTCGGGACAACCAGATATGGACTGCTTGTCACAGCCCTTGCCAGCACCCAAGAGGAGAACCACGACTCGCCACCCGCCATCCAAGGGTGTACGTACACCTATTGGACCATGATGTTGTCATGACGTCAACCATCACAGCGACCTGCTCATCGGATTGCCCGGCAGTCAACCGCTACCTTCAGGTAGGCAGGTCGACCCGCTGTCGGATCAGCCCAGCCTGATGGCGGAACCCGGCGCTCTCCCGACGGACAAAACGGTCACCCTGTTCAGCACCAGTACGCTCGCCCTGGATCTCAGCATTACGACACCCGATACCGCCCTATCCGTACTACCGCATCTGTGCCAGTACGTTCGGCATTAAACAGCGTATACGTACAGTTTGTATCGCGATAACCTTAATTCAGGTTGATATTCACAAATTGAATAACGCAAATGAGTGATGAATAGCCATAAAGTCCCATGTACTGTGCGATGTACTGGCCCATCTGGGCCCTGCCGACGTGCCCTCTCACATACATGCCCTCCGATCCGAACAGGGACGTTCGACGACGGAGCGCTTGACCAGACAGGGCGTGGTTGGCGCACGGTCAAAGGAGGCGGCTATGTTGGGCTCCCGGCAACTTCGGATCTGGAGCATCCTCTCGGTCCTGATCCTCGCCTTCGGATTTACCGGCAATATCGTCGTCTCGTCGCTGGCACGGGCGGCAGGTCCCGGTCTGGTGAGCGAGACCACCGGTATCCTCGCGCAACAGGACGACGCGGCGCCGTCGTCCGTCCCGGCAGACCCGCCGGGTGATACGGGCGCCGGAGATGGCGTCGGCGGCGACGGGGCCGCGCAGACGCCTCCCGACCCCCAGCCCCAGCCGGGACTGGGTACCGAGAGCGGCGCGCTCCCGACGACCGATCCAGTCCCGTCGATCCCGCCGGTCGAGGTGCCGCCGGTGGTGGTGCCGCCGGTCGAGGTGCCCGCAGCATCACCCCCACCTGCACCGGTAATTCCGGCCCCGGAAACGTCTGCCCCGGAGACGGAGGCGTCGAGCGCGGCGCGCCCACGTCAACCGGACTTGACCCAGAACGAACCATCGTCTGACGCCACCGGCACGGCCCAGCAGTCGTCGTCCGCACGTGCCATGTCCCGCTCGTCCGTTGCTGACCGTACGACGGGCGAGACAAGCCGTACTGGCCAGACCTCGATCGTCTCGATCACCACCACCTGCGAAGGGACCGGTCGCGTCTGCGGCACCCTCACGGTCGCCAACCCGCAGGCTGGCGAGACCATCACGCTGGTCCTGACCGCGAAGTTCCAGGGAGACGAGAACAGATTCCAGCCGACCGGCGCGTCGACCATCATCACCATGCAGGCCGGAGTCACGACCTACACCTTCTGCATCGCCATTCCGCCCGCCTACGACGAGCGGAGCGAGGCCAATTCGCTCCGGATCGAGATCGATTCGGCGAACAGCTCGGCCACGATCCAGAATCCGACCGAGAAGTCCGAGTCATTCAATTGCCATGGCAGCGCCTCGCCGTCGGTGATCGCTTCCACCAGCCCGTCAGTGGAGGCTTCGGCCAGTGCTTCCCCGCCGGCCAGTGCTTCCCCGCCGGCCAGTGCTTCCCCGTCGGCGAGCATCAGCCCATCGGCGAGCACCAGTCCGTCGGTTAGTCCCAGCCCCTCGGCCAGCGAGTCCGCCAGCCCGAGCGCCAGTGAATCGCCGAGCCCGTCGGCTTCTGCGTCGGCCTCCACGTCGGCTGAGCCGTCCAGGATGGGCTCGATCCAGATCATCAAGATCCGATGCGAGACTGACGACCCCGATGCCAAGACGACGTTCCAGGTCAACACGCCACAGACGCGCACTGCGTCCATAGAGGAAACGTGTGAGCGGGGTGCGGGCGTCGAGTTCTCGCTGACGGCCAACGACCCCGGCAACAGCTTCTCCGTGACGGACATGACCGGCGCGGATGGTGTACTTACCATCAGGGGTGTGCCGCTCGGCAGCTACACGCTGACCGAGACCGGAAACGGCTCCTCGACGATCATCCAGATCACCAGCGAGCAGTTCTCGACCGTCGTCACCGTGACGAATTACGTCTATGTGGCGCCGAGCCCGAGTCCGTCGGTCCCGACCGGCACGATCGAGATCATCAAGCTCTACTGCCCGGCCGCTTTCGACCCACCGACCTCGGTCGATGAGCCAAATGACGCCAAGCCGGGTGACCCGAACGGCACCGTGACCGGACCGCGGGACGACGGCTGTGTCTACGGTCCGGCTGACTTCGTCATAAAGGATGCAACCACCGGCGAGACGGTCTGGGAGGGTCCGACCGACCCGGTGACCGGGATCGCGGTCATCTACTTGCCGGAAGGCGTCTACAAGATCTACGAGGTCAGCCCGAACGAGCTGTACGGGGAGGGCCGCGTCGAGGCGGGCAAGAACACCAAGGTCCTCTTCATCAACCCGACCCGGCCCAGCACCAGCCCGTCAGCATCCGCCAGCCCGAGCGCCAGCGAGTCCGCCAGCCCGAGCGCCAGCGAGTCCGCCAGCCCGAGCGCCAGCGAGTCCGCCAGCCCGAGCGCCAGCGAGTCCGCCAGCCCGAGCGCCAGCGAGTCCGCCAGCCCGAGC
>DASZAY010000017.1:0-34352 GCA_035944555.1 Thermomicrobiales bacterium | reverse complement strand
CCCGGATACATCCGGGCCACCACTGTGTCTATCTGTGACCTTCATCTATCAGGCAATCGTCGGGTCCGGGCGCACGGTGGGGTCAGGCAGCCCGAGGGCTTGGACGACTCCATTCAGCGTCGGGCCCGCGTCGGCATGGATAACGAGATCGAAGTCGTCGTCGGCCGCCGTAGCTTCACGGTTGATAATCACGGTGGGAGCGCCGGCCTGCCGGGCCAGAGACGGCAGCCGCGCGGCCGGGTTGACGACCAGCGAGCTGCCAACCACGAGCAGCAGATCAGCCGAGCGAGCTGCCTGCGTCGCGCTGCGCAGGGTGTCGATCGGCAGCGATTCACCGAACAGCACGGTCGAGCTTCGGAGTGGTCCCTCGCAGACGGTACAGGGCGGGTCGATCTCGCCATCACGGAGCCTGGCGAAGATCTCTTCCGAGGGGAACCGGGTCCCGCAGCGCTGGCACTTCACAAAGCGACGCGACCCATGGAGCTCGAGCACACGATCGGGATCGTTGCCCGCCGCGACATGAAGTCCGTCGATATTCTGGGTGACGATCACGTCGAGGATCCCGGCCCGCTCAAGGGCGACGAGTGCCAGGTGCCCTTGGTTAGGCTTAACCTCCATCGCGGACGGGTACCGCTCAAGCCAGCTCGCCCAATAGGCGCGGCGTGAATCAGGGTCGCTCGCGAGGTCGCGGATATGCGGGATCTTGCCAGTCGTCCAGACGCCCTGCGGCCCGCGATAGTCCGGGATCCCGGATTCGGTACTGATCCCGGCCCCGGTGAGCACCACGAGACGACGGCTGTCGCCGATTAGCCGGGCGAGCCTGTCGGTTGGGCTGGACGCTCCCGTATCCATCTTCGCCTCGCTTCCAGTCACTGGTCCGCCATCAGTCGACGCTGGAGACTGGCCAGCAGCCGGGCGACAGCCGTTCGACTGACGGAGTAGTACTTCATGCCGCGCTGCGGCCTGACGCTGACCAGCCCGGCCCGCTCCAGTTGGCTGAGATGGCGGGACACGGCGGACTGCGCCACGCCCAGTTCGGTGACGAGTTCCTGGGCGTACCGTTCCCGTTCGACGAGCAGTTCAAGGATACGCAGACGGGTGAGATCCCCGAGCGCCTTCGTCACGTCAATCAGGTCAGCATCACGCAGCAGCTCGGTCTCATCGTCGAATGGTCCGATGCCTGGGCCGGCCTCCGGCGGAGCGGTGACGGTCGAAACTCCGGCGGAATGCGGAAGGCTGATCCCCTGGTCCGGGACGAGATGCGGACCCGGCGAGGTGGCTCTTGGACCGGGGTCGGTAGCCAGACGTGGGAGCGAGCGGGAGCGGCCGAGGAAGCGTCGAGCGTCGAAGAAGACGATCGCCCTCGGTGGGCTCAGGATGAAGCTGATGAAATCCCCGAGGTGGATGGACGGGTGGAAGACGACCTCGGTGATGTCGTGCAGCCGGCTGGCGAGCGTCGCGGGGACGCGAGAGCCCGTCAGCTCACTGAACGAGCGACCGAATCCCTCGTGCAGGATCGAGGTCGCCCGGTCGGCGGCTTCCTGCAACAGGTCGACGTTTGCGAGGTACAGGTCCCGGTAGCTACTGGTCCAGACGACACGGAACAGATTGATCGTCCGGAGGCGGAGCAGCTCCGGTTGGTCCAGGAGTGGGATGACATCGTCCGCGGTCGCTGTCGTCAGCGCCGGTTCAAGGAACCGGCGCCACATCAGGTCGCGCGTAGCCGGGTCGTCTCCGGGACCAGGGAGGGGGACGGTCGTGTCCATCCCCTGTTCCGCCCGGACCCGGCAGACCGACCCGATCGCGATCTCCCGGTAGTCCTCCGATGACAAGTCGGTCAGGAAGTCCAGCAGGTCGGCGAAAGGTGCGTCCCGGTTCTCCGGATCAAGGGGACCAAACCGGTTGACCGGTTCCTCCAGGTAATAGAGCAGCCGGCCCGAGAAGCCTTCGAGGACGTCGAGGTCATACCTGGTGCTATCCGGGAGCGAGCGGCGCATCTCGATCAGCCAGGGATCGAGGCCTGACCCGGGCCCAGCCCGGTAGAGCAAGGCGAGGATCGAGACCATGTCCAGTGGGAGGGACACCGCGGTCGAGAGTCTCAGGACTGGCTGTGCGGCGACGAGCTCACCCATCGAGGACTCCGTCCGTGCTGATGAAGGTCGTGCGGGATGCGCCGTGTTCGACGTTGAACAGGGAGAACGACGACCGGAACTACTCGGACCATAACACAATCACCATACCGGCATTGAGCTCAAGGTCGCATCAGACGTCCAATGGGGAATCGACATTAATCCTGCACGAGCTATGCACAAACGGGAGCAACTCATTGCCGCGTGCGGCATCATGAACTCGGGTCTTCTGGGTTCGAGCGCGCATGTGGGCGCTATAGTGAACGCTTAAGCGCAGGCCATGACGTGGCGTTGACCTGGCACCCGGAGGTGTTCAATGGCGGAACAGCGCGACGAGGAGATCGCGGCCATTGGTCAGGCCGTGAAAGCAGCCCGTGCCGATCGGGGATGGAGCCTGCGGTACCTCGCTGACCGGGCTGGGGTCAGTGCCAGCCTGATCAGTGCGGTCGAGAACGCGCGGATCGTTCCGACCGTTGGTAGCCTGTTCGCGATAAGCGACGCGCTCGAGATTCCGGCGGGCGTCTTCCTGCCTCGGCGACACCTCCCCGTTTCGTCTCGTGGACCTGCGCCGACCCTGGAGCCCGCCGAACAAGGTGCGGTTGCTGGCCAGGGCCACGACGAGTCCACGGCAGGCCAGCCCCCGGAACCTGGACCTCAGGCCGTTCCTACTGAACCCTCGCCGTCTGTGCCGGTGCGGGCAGTCAACTCCAGGATCAGAAGGCGGCGTTCGACCACCTACCGGCGTCAGGTCCTGCGCGAACCTGTAGCTCATGCGAGAGCCGCGGAACGTCAGCCGGTCATGAACGAGGAGCGATCGGTCAAACCGTCACTCGAGCCGACTCGTGCCCCGGATGACACCGGATCCCAACCAGGACCGAGCGATCAGGCGTTCCCGCTGTTGCCAGGAGTCCATGTCATCGAGCCGGCGATCATGGACCTAGCCTGCGGCGGAAGCTGGCGACTTCTGGCGGAGGTGGATGACGCACCAGTCCGCCTGATCGAGGTGCGTCCCGGTCCTGGGAAAACGCCGGAGAGCACCTACCGCGTCGCGCGATCACCCATCGGGCTCCGGTTACTCCGTGGACCGCTCCGGGTCGAGGCGGCGTTCCAGTCTGCGGCAATCCCGCTTGACGCTACTGTCTGCATCGATGCAGGTGTGCCATATCGGCTCACTGGAGGAACGCTGGAGACCATCTTCCTGGTTTTGGTCGATCATGGATGGGATGGGCGAATTTGAAATGAGAGGTGGGAGTCTAAAGCGATTACAATTGTAAAGGGATATGTAGCGAGCGGTTGTCGGAGTGCTCACACCATGAACAGACATTCCCCAACCGATGCTCGTCTCGAGGATGCCCGAACCGCCTTCGAACGGGAAGAGGTGGACCTGGCACTCGAGGTCCTTCGGCCGCTCGCCATGGCCGGGCCATTACCCCACGACGTTCGCGATATCCTGGATCTTGTGCTGCCCTCAGCAACCGACTCCGCCCTCACGGCCGCCGTCCTGGCCCACAACGGCGAGTCGATGACGCCACTGGAGCGGGCTCGCTGGCAGGCCCGGCGGTTCGATGCACTGGCCGAGGCCGGCGATGGCCAGGCACGCGATGCCGCCCTGGATCTTCTCGCGGCCGCGACCATGGCCGGGGCCGACGGTTGGCTTCTCGTTCAATCGCCGTCCCGCCAGGCTGCGATCGCCGTCGCGCTGTCCGACCCCGACGACCAGATCGACGCGCTGGAGCAGGAGACCCTTGCTCCTGCCGAGACCGGATTGCCGGAGCGGGCCGTCGGCCGAGCGTTGATCCTGGGTCGGGAGATGATCCGTGCCCGGCGACCAGATGCAGCGCGGGAGGTCGAGCGGATCCTCCATGGGATCGGTGAACCGGCCCTCGCCTACGTCCTGGAGGATGAGCGAAAGCGACTCGGACCGGTTCGCCTGCTCCGTCGAGCCCGCGATCCCGAGATCTCCTACGTCGGCCCTCGCCTCTCGGTCGTGATCGCCGGCGGCCACCCTACGCTGAGAGCGAGAATCCGGCAGGACCTGGAGCGATTGGATCTCGCTGACACCCGGGACTTTCCCTCTGCCTGGGAAGGCAGCCGCGTCGGCCGGCACGCACGCGACACACTCGTCGGGGCCGATCTTGCCGTCATCATTCGCCGTCAGATAGCGCACAGCACGTCGGATCAGGTCGCATCGGCCGCCCGGGCGCTGGCCGTGCCGGTCATTCGTGCCGACACCCCGACGATCTCCGCCGTTCGGCGCGCCGTGGGAACATTCGCTGAATCGCTCACCTCTCTGACAGACCGGCTCGACCAGGCACCATCCGGGGACGGATCCGGTGCCTGACGCGATCAGGGGAGACGCGTGATGGACGATCTGAGCCAAGTCGGCCTGCCGATCGATGAGCTACCGGCTCCGCCGACTCGCCCTCGCCGAACGAAACGGACAACCGCGGAATCGGCCCGGCCGCCACGCGCCTCCACCAGGGGACGTGACGCCGTAACTGCCGCCGAGCGCGAATCGGCTCCGACGAGCAGCCCCAGACTCGCTGCGATCGAAACGGCAGAGCAACGGCTTCAGCCCGAGCAGTTGGCCCTGGTGGACCCGTTCCCGGCCGGACGGGAGCGGCCGCTGCTGACCGGACTGGTCCCGCTAGATCGCACCTCGTCACTGGCGCTGGCGCGGACCTGGTACCGCCGGGAGCTCGAGCAGGCTGGCCGCCCGCGCAATACGGTCGAGTCGTACAGCTACGACCTTCAGACGCTCGAGACGATGATCGGTCCGAAGCCGCTCCACCGGATCGATCGCACCGATATCGCCCGCTTCCTTGGCGAGGCCGAGACGCGCTCGACCCGGAAGCGACGACTGACCACCGCGAGGCGGTTCTTCCGCTACCTCATTGACGATGCACGAGTGGTGTCGATCGACCCGACTGAGGGGTTCTTCCCTCATCAGATCACGCTGCGGCTGCCGATGCCGCTCTTCGCGACGGAGCAAGCCCAGCTCATGGAGGCAGCGGACCTCGATGAGCCCTGGTCCGGACCGGCGATCCATCTGATGATGCGCCTCGGGCTCACGCGCGGGGAGCTCCTCGGGCTCAGTATCGACCACATCGATCACTCGGTCCCGGCGCAACCCGTCGTCTTCGTCGGGTTCGAATCCACCGCGAAGCGGGGCCGGGAGCGGCGCATGGCTGGTGATGCTGAGCTGGCCAGCCGGCTGTCGCGGTACCAGGCCGAGGTCGAGCCGACCGATCGACTGTTTCCGTTCGGACCACCCGCCGTCAATGCCATGGTTGACCGCGTCCGGAAGCGCGCGGGCATCGGCAGGACCGTCACCCCACAAACGCTGCGACACACGTATGCGGTCGAGCAGGCGCGTGCCGGCGCCGACACCGAGCGCCTCCTCGACCTGCTAGGACTCGTCGACGACCCGCGCAACCGGTCAAGTGTCTCTCGCTACCTCAAGCTCGCAGAACCGCCGCTCGGATGACACGGGCAGGTTCGTGATGCCGCCGACCGGCTGGGTCGGGAGAATGTATACGTCGAGGGTGAGTAATGACCCGGATCAACGAACTCCGCCGCGAGCGGTGCAAAGCCTGTCGCAAGGACGCTCCGCTGCTGCTCGGCGAGGAGCTCGATGAGATGCTCCTGCTGGTGCCCGACTGGGAGCTTCAGCGTGTCGATGACGTCCCGCGTCTGGTCCGGACGTTCCCGCAGCCGAGTTGGCGAGCTGGGCTGCGCTTTACGCAGCAGCTGGGTGAGCTGGCCGAGGAAGAGGATCACCATCCGGTCATCCTTTTGGACTGGAACAAGGTGACGGTGTCGTGGTGGACCCACATCATTCGTGGTCTGCATCGGAACGATATCCTGATGGCGACCAAGACTGACGCGCTAGCCGAGTCGCTCTGACCGAGCAGCCAGGACGGTCGGCACCATTTCATCGCCGACTCCCATCATGTCCTGATCTACCTCCCTTTTCTACCGAAAGGCTCGCGTTGATGGCGCCGTTCGATCTCCGACCTCTCGGTGGAACCGGCTTGAAGGTGACCGGTGTCTGCCTGGGAACCGCGCCGCTGGGCGACATGGCGGGTACCTTCGAGGTGCCGGGTGAGGCTCGGGCCGTCGCGACCGTCCACGCCGCACTGGCTTCGCCCATCCGCTTTCTCGACACCGCGGCGGGCTACGGTGATGGAAAGAGCGAGGAGCGGATCGGGGTCGCGCTGCGTGAAGCGGGCGGTCTGCCGGAAGGGGTCGTGATCGGGACCAAAGCCGACCCGGACGCGAAGACGGGCGACTTCTCCGGTGACCAGTGCCGTCGATCGATCGAGCGAAGCCGCCAGCTGCTCGGACTCGACCATCTCCCCCTCGTCCACCTCCATGATCCCGAGTATCACGATGAGGCGACACTGACGCAGCCGGGTGGCGCGATCGATGTGCTGCTGGAGTATCAGAAGGCCGGCATCATCGGCGCGGTCGGGGTAGGCGGCGGAACGATCTCCGTAATGCGCCGCTTCCTTGCCCTGGGTGTCTTCCAGGTGATGCTCACCCACAACCGGTACAACCTGATCAACCGTTCCGGCGAGGCGCTCATCGACGACGCCGTCGGTCGGGGTGTCGCGGTGATGAATGCGGCGATCTACGGTGGCGGGCTCCTCGCCAGGGGTCCGGGCGACCGACCAACCTTCATGTACAAGGAAGCGACCGAGCAGACGCTGTCGCACGCCCGGAGCTACGAGGAGCTCTGTCAGCGCAATGGCATCCCGATCGCGGCGGCGGCCCTGCAGTTCTCCCTGCGTGACCCACGGATCAGCTCGACGGTCGTCGGCACCAGCCGGCCGGAGCGGGTCGCCGAGATCGTCGCCCATGCCACCGAAGTGATCCCGGACAGCTTCTGGGAGGAGCTCGCCACACTCCCGTGGTCAACCATCGAAGGCGTCTGATCGGCGGCGATGCTCAAGTGCCACCGCGACACGGGCAGAGAAAGCACGGCTGGCGACGAACCTGCGTGAGTCCCGGATGTATGGCAGCCCGGTGCAACACGAGACAGGATGGAGATGGTCAGCGAGCGACAAGCCCGAGCCGACATCGTCACGAGCGAGGACGGGCGTTACCTCCCGATCGAGAATTACGGGGTCATCGGCGACCTCCGGACGACCGCCCTGATCGGCGTCAACGGGTCGATTGACTGGTTCTGTTACCCACGGATCGACTCACCAAGCGTTTTCGGTCGGCTCCTCGACGCCGACAAGGGTGGGTTCTTCCAGATTCACCCGGCGACCGACGGCATGCACTGGCGGCAGCAGTACTGGCCCGAGACCAATGTTCTCGTAACGAGGTTCTTCTCGGACGACGGCATGGTCGAAATCATCGACTTCATGCCGCTCGGGACCGACGTCGAGGACACGATTTCGGACGAGCACAGCATCGTCCGGCTGGTCCAGGTGCTACGTGGCGCGATCACCCTCGACGTCGTCTGCGAACCGGCGATGGACTACGCGCGTGCGGGACACGAAGTAGAGATCGTCGAGCAGGGCGCCATCTTCCACGGCACCGGCTCTGCCGAGGGGCAGGTGTTGCGGCTCGCCAGCACGGTCCCGCTGGAGGCCGATGGCCGACGGGCAACCGGCCGGTTCAGATTGTCGGAGGGCGAGAGCGCCGGGTTCTCGTTCCAGGGGTACGAGGCCGACGGGACCACGCCGATGTGGATGTCGCCTGCTGATGCTCATGTCGCCTTCGAGCGCACCATCACCTGGTGGCGCACCTGGCTGAAATCCAACACATACCGTGGCCGGTGGCGGGAGGAGGTCGTGCGCTCCGCCCTCACTCTGAAGCTGCTATCGCACGAGAACAATGGCTCGATCGCCGCCGCGGCGACGACGTCCCTGCCGGAGGTGATGGGTGGCGAGCGTAACTGGGACTATCGGTACGCGTGGGTGCGCGACTCGGCGTTCGTGGTCTACGCCCTCATCCGGATCGGGTTCAAGGACGAGGCTCGCCAGTTCATCAGCTGGTTGAGTTCCCGCTGCAATCACACCGACGCTTCCGGTCCAATCCAGTTGATGTACAGGGTCGATGGTGCTGAAGAATTTCCCGAGATTGAGCTCGATCACCTGGAGGGCTACCGCGGCAGTCGACCGGTCCGCGTAGGCAACGCCGCTGTACACCAGCTCCAGCTGGATATCTACGGCGAGCTGATGGACGCCGTGTATCTGTCGAACAAGTACGACGAGCCAATCTCCTGGGAGCTCTGGCAGCACCTGTCGGGGATGGTGGACTGGGTGGTCGACAACTGGCGGGAGAAGGACAGCGGTCTCTGGGAATCACGCGGCGGATTGCAGCACTACACGATGGCCAAGGTGATGTGCTGGGTCGCGATCGACCGCGCGATCCGGATCGCGACCAAGCGCTCGTTCCCCGCCCCTCTTGCCCGCTGGATCTCCACCCGTGACGACATCTACAACGAGGTGATGGAGAAGGCGTGGAGCGAGAAGCGCCAGGCGTTTACCCAGTACTACGGCTCCGACGAGCTGGACGCGTCGGTCCTCCTCATGCCACTGGTCTTCTTTGTCGCGCCGAACGAACCGAAGATGCTCAAGACCATTGACGCCATCATGCAGTCTCCCGTGAAGGGTGGTCTGTCGGCGGCGGGTCTGGTGTACCGCTACCGGCCGGGGGAGGAAGACGGCCTGGAGGGTGAGGAAGGCACCTTCAGCATGTGTACCTTCTGGCTGGTCGAAGCTCTGACCCGGGCTGGCCGGGTCGACGAGGCCCGGCTGATCTTCGAGCGAATGCTCGGCTTCGCCAATCACCTCGGACTGTACTCCGAGGAGATTGGCCTGCATGGCGAAGCCCTTGGAAACACCCCACAGGGCTTCACCCACTTCGCCCTGATCAGCGCCGCGTTCAACCTCGACCGGGCGCTAGGCTGAGCGAAGCAGGCACCCAGGAAGCGGCCGCAGTGTCCGGTGGTCCCCGGTCCCACCAGGCAGTTTGCCCATTGCGATGGGGTGGGCGGTATACTGCGGCGCATTCACGCACGAGGCCGGCGTCGGGCCTCGAGACCGGCTGACGGCCCACAAGGGCCAGACATCCGGTCCGGCCTGTCAATCGTTAACAACCGGGGAGCCTGCCTGATGAAGAAGCTCATCATCGCCGTCGTCCAGAACGAAGACGCTGACAACGTCGTTGATGCGCTGCTCGAGGATGAGTTCCGGGCGACCCGGCTCGCCAGTACCGGCGGGTTCCTGCGCCGCGGCAACACGACGCTCATGGTCGGTGCGGACGAGGAGCAGATCGACCGCGTCCTTGACCTGGTGCGCGCCAACGCGCGATCTGGCGCCACACCCGCTGAGGGCAGCGATGTCCAATCGGCGGCCGCGACGGTCTTCGTTTTGGATCTCGAGGACTACCAGCGCCTCTAATTCGGCTCCCTAGCGAGGCGCCCGGCCCGGCCATGTACCACGGCGATGTGACGGTTGCGACGGCCGGCCACGTCTCGCATGGCAAGTCCTCGTTAATCGAGGCCCTTACCGGTCGTCATCCCGATCGCCTTGTCGAAGAACGCCAGCGCGGGATGACGATCGCGCTCGGGTTCGACAGCCTTACCGCGCCTGACGGTCGGCGTATTCACCTCATCGACGTTCCTGGGCATGAACGGCTCGTCGAGACCATGATCGCCGGGGCGAGCGGAATGGACGCAGCGCTCCTCGTCGTCGCCGCTGACGACGGACCGATGCCCCAGACTCGTGAGCACGTCCGGATCCTGGGGCATCTCGGGATAGGCCGCATCATCGTCGCGATCACGCGGATCGACGTGGCAGACAAGATCCTCATAGAGCTTGCGGCGGAAACAGCGGTCACGCTGGTCGAGTCAGCGGGCCTCGAGTCTGATCGGCCGATACAGGTATCCGCCCGCACAGGCGCTGGGATTGACCAGTTGCGGGCCGCCCTCCAATCGGTTCAGGCCCATCGCGAACAACCCTGGTCCTCCAGAGCCTGGCTACCTCTGGACCGCGCCTTCTCGATCCCCGGCGTCGGCACGGTCGTGACCGGGACCCTGCACAAGGGTGTGCTCGCAGACGGTGATGCGATCTGCCTGGGGGACCTCGAACGGCCCGCGAAGATTCGGCGTATCGAAGTAGCTGGCCGGGGAGTCGATGAAGCGCACGCCGGCCAGCGGGTGGCGCTCAACCTGGCGCGCGTTCCTATTGAAACGGTCTCGCGGGGAACGGTCATCTCCGATCGTCCCATATCCGGGTCCCGCTACGTCGATGCCTGGCTCGAGTCGGATGGCTGGTGGACAGACGGCCGATCGCCGCGTACCGGCGTCCATATTCACCACGGTACACGGTCGGATCCAGCGACGATTCGACCGCTGAAGCTGGATCGTCGGGCGCCACTGTCCCGGGGTTACCTGGCTCAGGTCCGGTTTATGACTCCGGTCCCGGTACTCCCGGGCGGCCGCTTCGTCGTCCGCGATCCGTCCCTGCAAAACACCGTAGCGGGAGGCCGGTTCCTCGACATCCATCCCGCGCGACCGGGACTCGTCGACGCGAGACGCGTTGCCGAGCTCGTCGCCCTGGCTGAAGGTGACGGGAGTCTGGGGCTCGCTCGTCGCCTACATGGTGGTCCGGCCCCGACAGAGGCCGCGCTGGACGCCCTCCCCGGGAACGTACGAGCGACCCTGGAACGCTGGAAGCAGCACGGTGGGGTCCTGGAGACCCGCTCGTCGGCAACAGGATCCGTAGTCGTCGTCTCACGCGAATGGCTGGACACACGTCGTTCAACAGAAGCGGCCGACGCGGCGGGACAGCAACCGGCCCGATTCGGCTTGTTCGCCAGCGACGCGGACGCCCGGGCCGCGCAGGCGTTCCTGTCGCGGTTACGGGAGTTAGACGGCCCGCTACGCCTGAACGACCGGGTCCCGGGTTCGCCCATTCTCACCGTGCTCGAACGCTCGCGACTCATCAGCCGGTTCGGCGACTGGGTCGTCGACGCGAGCTGGTTGGATCGGGCTGTAGACAAGACGATTGAGACGATCGAGGCAACCGGACAGGCAAGGACCGGGACCATCCGCGACGTGCTAGGCATCAGTCGCGACGCGACGACTGCTCTCTTGGAGCACAGCGATGCGCTCGGATTAACCAGGCGCACAGCCGACGGTCGAGTCGTTGGCCCGGAGTTCGATAACTGGTCCCGCGAACGAGTGAGTTGGAAGGCATTGCACCTCGGCGCGGTACTCGATCTCTTCGCGTGCCTTCCGAACAGCCCCGACCAACGAGGGTGGACGCCTGCCGGCCGGCACATCGTCGTCCTGGCGACGAGCAGAGCCGAAGCGGACCGATCGATCGGCTGGTCGCTCGCTCTCTGGCGAAGAAAGGGCTTCAGCGTGTCCTACCGATTGCTCGCCGAGGTACCGCTGGACCATCCGTCCGGCACAGTTGAACGAACTCGAGTCGATGAAACACTCCTCCTGCCGATCTCATGGGTCGAAGCTGACATGGCCGATGACGACTGTTTCCGGGATCTGGCGAACGGAGAACAGGATCCTGGATTCCTCTGGTACGAGGACATGCCACACACGATCGACGGAGCGGCACGACAGCGGGCCCTCGGGCAACTTGGCCTGAGTGGTATCGACGTCTCGCCACGATACGGACCCCGTATGCGGCAGCCGACCGTGATGCAGGCGTCGCGCGTGACCGACCTCGACGCTACGACACGGGAAGCGCTGGCAGCACGGCTGGGGACGTCCTCCGATCCGGGCGACATCGCCGAGGCGCTCAACGGGTATCATCGGGCAGTTGGTGGCGGCATCTCGGTGGAGCGGTTCTGGTTGCCGCGGCGGCCCTTGCCCGTGAACGACGACAGTGTGCGGATACGAATGGAGAACCGATGACGGATCGTACAGCGCCGGTCAGCGGCGAAGCGGCCCTCGAAGCACTGCGGTCGGTGCGTCGCCACGTCGTCCTGTCGCCGCATTACGACGACATGCCGCTGTCCATCGGCGGCTCGATGGCGCTGGCAGCCAATTCCAATAGTGATGTCGTATCCCTGATCGTGTTCGGATCCGAGCCGACCGGTATCCAGCTTCACGCGTTCGCCCAGAGCCTGCACGCGGCCTGGGGGCTCGCGGCTGACGAGGTCATCGCGCGCCGACGAGCCGAGGAGGCGGTGGCGCTCGCCCATCTCGGGGCGACGATGGCCAATCTCCGGTTTCACGATGCGATCTACCGGGGATCCTGGTACACCTCGCACGACCTCCTGTTCAACAAGCCGGCCGCAGAGGAGTCCGATTTACCAGCCGATGTGGCGGCCGAGACGCTCCGGAGTGCGTCAGTCGCGGACGCTGACCCCGGCTCGGTGCGCTTCTATGCGCCTCTCGGAGTGGGCCGACACGTCGATCATCAGACGACGCTGCTGGCCGCTCGACGCCTCGCCGGGGCCGGGCACGAGGTATGGCTGTATGAGGATCTCCCCTACTCCCTGATTGGCACCAACCTGCCGGATATGATCTCGCTCCTGAACGATGCCGGACTCCCTGTCAGCCCCGCCTTCGCCGTCGGGATCGACACCACATGGGAACGCAAGATGGACGCGATCATGGCATACCCATCCCAGTTGGTCACCGTGTTCCGGAACTATGCCGGGATTGAGCCGGACCGCAGCGGGATCGATCGCGGCCTGTCCCGCTACCACCGCGGAGACAGCACGGGGCCGAGAGTCGAGCGGTTCTGGCGTTTTGCAGAGGTCTAGCGCTCAGTAGGGTGACGGGTGATCACCATTGATCACCCTCCACTGGAAATCCGGGGGTAACGTCCGATGTCAGATCAACAGGTTTATAGCCTGATCACGGTAGCCACCGCGGCGGTGGTACTGGTCCTCGTCGTGTTGCTCTTCCGTCCGTAAGACAGGCGGTCTAGCGGTAAACACGAACGAGGATGTCGGTCGGCTTCCCGGCGTTGGTCGCATCGGTGGCCGATGAGCACCGGACCGCGATCAGCAGATCCATGGCGGCGCGGAGAACGACCCGGTCCCCGCGCTCAGACGTCGGCTCCCGTACCTCGAGATCACCCTTCTGCATGACGCCGAGGTTCATGAAGAGATTGACGGGATCCGGAGCGTCGGCCTGTCCCAGGTCATGCTCTGCCAACGCCACGGCGAAGCCAGCGGGGACCGCCTCGGCGCCGGGCACCTTCGCGGGTTCAGCGACGGTTTCGTCCTCAACGGCGTCTCCGGGGGCAGCATCGCTCGACGAAGCATCGTCAGCGGTCGTCGGCGCACTGGCTGGCGGGTTCGTGGCGGCCGACCAGAGCAGGTCGTGGCGTCCAACCGTGTCCTCGACCAGCTCGAGCATCGCGTTGCCACGGCTGGAATAGAGAGACATCCCGAGTTGGAAGGCGATCGATCGACTGTTCTGGCGAGTGACCCCGAGCGACGTCCGCTCGCCGGGATCAGAGGCGTTGAACGCAACCAGCTCGGCTACCTGCTGCCCCTCGAGGTCGACGACTTCTACGAGGCCGCCGGCAGGAACATGGGCCGCGAACGCTTCTCCCGGGTGGATCTGCCTGGCCTTGATTGCCACTCGCCCGACCATCGACTGCCCCATGCCCGTGCGCTCCGTCCTGTACTCGTATCCCACGGAGTCAACAACCGGACTCCCACCCATCGCCGGCGAATTGTCGCAGTACCCTTCGGTGTCGTCCAACCGCCTTCATCACGGAAAGCCCATCCGGGCCCGATAGTCTGCGACCTGCCGACTCCGCGTGACGCCGGAGTCCGGCCCGAATCGGACGCTATGCGATAATCCCGCTCATATCAGCACGGAAGTTCAGCCCTACCACCGAGCGTAAAAAGGGCCGGACCCAGTATGGGTGGATGCCACGCCCATCCCGATTCCCGAGATCACCACCCTGCCACCAAGGAGCACAAGATGGAGAGGTGTCCCAACTGTGGCGCATCAGTCAGGCCCAACGCCCGATTCTGCACGGCCTGCGGTCATCGCCTGACTCCGTCTGAATCGACGCCTCCGATGGCTGCGACCCCTTCGACTGCGGCGGTTGCACAGTCTGAGGGCAACCAGGACCATCAGATGGCCGGGTCAGGTGTCGGCACTCCGATCATGGCTGGTACCGGCCTTTCGATCGCGAGCGATTCAAACCAGCAGGATCACCCTGATCAGGACCAGGGCAGCGGAACGGCGGTGGTCTCCGACGACGCCGGGACCACCCTTGACAACACCGAAGCCACCGAGAGCGACCCGGGAGTCAGCGGTCACTCGGAGTGGCTCGGTTCACCTGTCGTTTCGTCACGTGAGGACCAGCCCGTTGCGAGCGCCAGTCATGACCACGACGCCGAGACCGAACTGGCTGCCACGGTCGACGACTCCCGAAACTCGTCGTCCGCGACGAACCGGGATGGCAATCCGGGCCAGGACGACGAGCGCGGGCAGGGATATGCAGGCGATCCCGTTCCGGTGGAGTCTGGTGCCGATCAGGGTGACGTGATCGCGCTGGAGAGCTCGACCGGCTCGACCGTGGGAACCGCATCGGAAAGCGAATCGGATTCGACGTCGCGTGTGTTCTCCTGGTCGGACAGCTCGATCCGGCAGGCCGAGCAATCCACGTCTGCCGGTGACTCACCGGACTCAGCCGGTCAGACTTCCGGGACCGCCGAGGTTCCCGGGATTGGTTCATGGCGCCCGGCCGGCGATGCTCCGGACTCTGGCTCCGATGTGGACGTCTACCGGGACGGGACGTCGACGGTCGCCTCAGAATCGGCATCCACTGCCGACGAGTCGACGTTTGCCCCGGCTGGTGCAGCCGAGGATCCCGACAGCCAGCCAGGCAACAGCAGCAGCGACTGGGAACCTTGGAGCACCAGGGACTCTTCCGGGGCGATGCCTGAGGATGCAGCCCCGTCATCCTCGGATTCGTCCGCGATGACCAGCACGACGACCGACTACTCTGCAGATACCCCGATTTCTGGCGAGCCACAGCAGACCGACTTCCCTGTCGCAACTGAGGACGCCCCGTACGCGGAGTCGCCGCGGGCGGCAGCGACACCGGCCGCCGCCGACGCCGATCTCCTGCGCATGGTCGATGAATTGCGGACAGCTGTCAGCGACGTGTTGGCTCGCCAGTCCGCCGTTGCATCCCCGGCTACGGGTCAGCTCGCGGAAGCCGGGCAGATTCTGTCAGGGGTACCGGACGCGATCGGGGCTGATGAGCTGGACCGGCTGGAGCAGGCGGTCGCCGACGTGGATGCCAACGAGTTCGACTACCGGTATCTCCAGGCGCTCGGCGCTCAGCGATCCCTCATCCTCTCCCTCGTGACCGCCTACCGCCAACGCGGTGACACGATTGACCAGCTTCGTTCGATCGTGTCTGCCGGTGACGCAAACTGACGAACTCCACCTACAGGAGTGTTTCCCAATGACCGATGAAACAGCGAAACAGGACCTCCCGGAAGCCTTTACCTCCCCCGATCCTGCCCCCGAAGATGCTGCTGACCGGGTCGGGGCGGGACATGTAGTCGACGGCAAGCCAGCGCAGGCGCGTGGCGATACCGACGACGAGGAAGTGGAAGAAGCATCCGAGGAGAGTTTCCCCGGAAGTGATCCGCCGCAGTACCGGGGTAACACCAGGAACTGATCTTCTTGTCTGACATGAACGAGAACGCCAGGCATAGCGAAGGGGCCGGTCGATCATGACCGGCCCCTTCGCTATGCCTGGACGATGCCCAACACTGGCACGAGGCGATCAGTGGCCCGGACGGGATCGTTCGACGGTTTCCTCAGTGTCGCCTGCTTCGTCGTCCTGCCCAGTGGGATCCGGTCCAGAACTTCCGCTCACGGTCTGGTCAGCCCCGACGGTCGTTTCGCTCCCGATGGTAGCCGGAGATATCCCGCCCGCCGCCGGACCGTTCTCGTAGCCGGCCCTGTTCGCCTCCTCGACCGGCGAGGACCCGTACTCCGAACCGTCGACGGCATCCGAGCCTCCTCGGTTTCGCTCTTCCCCGTGATGCGTCCCAGACTGAGCGCTGAACCATCTACCTGAAGAGGACGAGACCTGTGTAGGCTGGACATCCTCGGTCAGCGCATCGAACCCCCATGGCGCGTCATCGGCTTCCCGATCCGGGTCAACAGGCTCGATTGACGAATCGTCGAGGTCCGGATTGGACGACGGGGCGTCCCGGTCCACCCATTGCCACCTGCTCGTGCTTTCGGGAACGGAGTCTCGGGACGACGGATTGAAGGGCGTTCGCGGGTCGTCCTCGTCCTCCCGGCTCATCCGCCACGAAAACGCGGTCGGAACCGTCCCCGTCGGACGAGCATCTGACTCAACCGGAGCGCCGGGGTTGTCGTCACCCTGGCCCGAATCAGTCCGGAAATCTACCGGGGCATCGCCTTGCCGTATCGGCGCGGCGGGACTATTACCTGCTCCATCTCCGTCGGTGTCCTCACGCGCGAGAGCTTCCGTCAGCCATGCCGGCTCGTCGTCATCGTCATCCGGCACGGATGGCTGCCCCGTCGGCCCGCCCAGGCTGATAGGCGCGGGCTCGCCCACAAGGTCGGAAGCGTCCTCTCTCGGGTCATCCGAGCCGTTGCTCTCCGGCTGGTGCTCGGGAGCGCCAGCCGGATCAACTGCCGCCATCACAGGCGTCGCGACGGCCACGCGGCTGGTCGCGGCGATGGTTTCGCCCGGCACGCCTGACTGGGGATCCGGACGATTCAGTGGTTCCGACGCCATCCGTGGCGTTCCAGTTCCGGAGCTGATGACCCGGTTGTCTCCGCCCGGAGAGGTCTCTTCGGTCTCAAGTGCGGCCCCACAGTACGAACAGTAGAGTCCCTCGGGCGTGATCCGACGACAGTTAGGACAGACGACCCGGTCGTCCTCCCAGTCACCAGCCAGTTGCTCGCGGTCGTGTGCCAGCCCCCGGGCCAGCGCTTCCCGGAATACGAACCCGACGATGACCAGGACGATCAGATACCAGATGAACTCGCTCACCGCGCCGGACGGTATGACGAGGAGCGAGCCAATCGCAAGGCCGAGCCATCCGACAACACCGCCAGCGGCCGGAAGAGCGACCTCGGCGAGCCTGCGATTGGTGGCGTACTGCCAGATTGCGGCACCGAGCATGGCCCCGCTGAGGATCAGGACGATGGGCCGGACGACGCCGATCCCGGCGATGATCGCCGTCCAGTCGGATACCGGACGATCCGGCATGTTATTCAGGACGGCTGGCCAGAAGTAGACGATGGAACTGAGAGTGGCGAAGCCGGCCGCGGCGAGTCCGCCCAGCGTGAAGCCGTCGAGCACCTCGTTGCGGAAGACGGACCAGCGGCGAAGGAAGATCGGCCCGCCCAGGACGGCCGCACCCAGCAGGACGGGCAACAGAATCCCGTTGATGAGCAGGACGCTCACCGGTACAGAGCCCTCGCCGGTCGCCGTAACTCCCGGGAACCCAGCGGCGCCGATGTTCAAACGCGTGTCGCCGAACCAGAGGCGATCGAAGACCAGGCTCGACACCCAGCCACCGATCAACCCGATGGCCGCCCCTGCTCCGATCACCCCGATCAGGAGAGTCCATGGCTCGCGCTCGAACAGGTCCTGGCGCGTCAGATAGTGGACGAGGAGAAACGGGACGACGAGCAGGCCGACGATCGCCGCGACCGCCGCGTTCCCGGTCAGCAGGACGAGGAAGATGATGACGGCGGCCGCAATCAGGACGGTCCGTTGCGGGCGCTCCCTGACGACCTTCAGCGCCTGCTCAGCTCGCCCACGGAGACTCAGGTCCTGCTCGGGACGAGCGGCGGGAAGCTCATGTCCGCAGACCCCGCAGTACGTCAGTTCCTCGACGGAGGAACCGCAGTTCGGGCATTGGGTCCGCCTGTCCATCACCGATCTCCCGCTTGTGACCAACCGTTCCGGAGGCGTTCGCCCGGACACCCCTTTCGACGCAGGGTACAGGACCTGCCGGGGCCGGGCAATTCGGGTTCGGATTGAGCTTCGGCACTGAAGTTCGGATCATCGGGCACCATCACGCGGTACCGACACACGAGGAGATACCGGTGCTGCGCTCGTGGTCATTCCTAAGCGGGATCATCCGGCGCGCTGTAGAGATGACAGGCTACCCAGTGGCCCGGCTCTGCTTCGAACAACTGGGGCACCAGTCGCTTGTGGAACTCCCTGACCTGGCTGCAGCGCGGGTGGAACCGGCAACCCGACGGCGGGGCAGCCATATCCGGCGGTGAGCCGGGAATGCCCTGGACCCGCTCCTTCGGTCCGGTGAGTGCCGGGAAGGAGTTCAACAGTCCCCGCGTGTAGGGATGGAGCGGGTTCTCGTAGATCTCGCGAGCCGACGCCAGCTCGACGATCTGGCCCGCGTACATGATCGCGATCCGGTCCGAGACCTCGACCAGCAGCGAGAGATCGTGGGTAATGAACAGGATCGAGAACCCCATCTCCTCCTTGAGGTCCTGGATCTGCTGCATGATCTCCTTCTGGACGACGACATCCAGCGCGGTCGTCGGCTCGTCCATGATCATCATTGGTGGTTGTAACGCCAAAGCGATCGCGATCACGGCACGCTGCCGCATCCCACCGGAAAGCTCGTGCGGATAGGACCGCAGCCGCTCGGGGTCGATGCCAACGATCCGGAACAGCTCCTCGGCCCGCTTGCGGGCCCCCGACTCGCTCATCGCCCGGTGGCTGACGATCGTGTCGACGATCTGGTCGCCAACGGTCATTACCGGGTTGAGCGCATTCATCGCGCTCTGGAACACCATCGAGAGTTCCTGCCAGCGGAACTGCTCCAGCTCCTTGTCGGACATCCCGAGGATGTCCTTGCCCTGAAAGCTGATGGACCCGCCAGCAATGATGGCCGGCGGATTAAGGATCCGCAGCAACGCCTGGGCGATGGTGCTCTTGCCGGAACCGGATTCACCGGCCAGTCCGAGGACTTCGCCGGGGGCGATGTCGAACGACACCCCATCAACGGCCCGGACGGCAGCCCGGGGTGTCATGTACTGAACCTTGAGATCACGGACCGACAGGAGCGGCGCGGCAGACTTCGCAGGATTGGGTTCACGGATGGGCATAGTCATCTACCGGTCGGACTCCTGGATGAACTGATCGAAACAACGAGCATGGAAGGGACAAGCTGGATTCTCGGGTCAATCAGTCGCCGGCAGAGGCAGGCGCAGAGGCGCCCCGGCTGGCCTGCTCACGGAGGACCGGGGTCGCCCGACCAGTCGCACGCACACCCTTGAGTCGCTTGAGGCCACGCTTGATGTCACGCGACGCTCGCAGGCGCGGATTGCTGACCTCATCCACCGCCGAATTGATCAGGACGAGCGCGAAGGCGACCAGCGCGATCCCGAGGCCGGACGGCAGCACCGTCCACCAGGCCCCCTGGATCAGCGCGCCATCGTTGCTCGCCCAGTAAAGGTTCGTACCCCAGGTGACGACGCCCGGGTTGCCGAGCGCCAGGTACTCGAGCGTCGCCTGCGCTCCGAGGGCGTAGACGGTCGCGCCGATGAAGTTGCCGGCCACGATCGACGCCATGTTCGGCAGGATCTCCCGGAAGATGATTCGCCACGAGCGCTCGCCGCTGATCTCGGAGGCGGCAATGAAGTCCTTCTCCCGCAGTGAGAGCGCCTGCGCCCGCATGACCCGGGCTCCCCAGGACCAGCCGGTGATTGAGAGGACGAGGACGAAGAACGGCATCGAGCCAATCGCGAAGATGTCGGTGAACCAGCCGCTCCCCGCGCTGCCGATGAAGCCGGACAGGACGACCAGCAGCGGGATCCCGGGCACGATCAGGAACACGTTGGTCACGAGCTGCAGCAGGTCATCCAGCTTCCCGCGGAAATAGGCGGAGCTCAGACCGACCGCGATCGCGACCAGGGTCGTCACGAGGCCGACCATCAGCCCGATTGCCAGCGATGGACGGGCACCCCAGACCGTCTGCGAGAACACGTCCTTGCCGGAGCCGTTCGTCCCCCACCAGAACTCGCCGCCCGGCTCAACGAAGCGCCGACCGACCCGCTCGTTGGGATCGTACGGAGCGATGACCGGCGCCAGGAGCGCGGCCAGGACGAAGATGACGAGGATGGCCAGGCCGGTAGCGGCCTTCGGGTTCTGCAAAATCGGCGCGAACTGACCCAGCCGCGCGTTGATCCATCGCCTACCGGGTCGTTCCGGTGACTTGTCCCCGGTTGCGCCGGCGACCGGAGCCTGGGCGGCCGTCTCACCGATCGAGGGCATCCCGGTACGCGCGACCATCGGTCGGCCGAGATCGCCCGTAGAAGTCTGTGTCGAGCCGGATCGTCCGAGGGTCATCGCCGTCCGCCTTCCGTTGACCGCCCGAGAGCGGGGGTGTGGTCTCGTCGATACATCGCGTCAATGACCAGCCGATTCCAGAACACGCGTCAACTCCGCGACGACGCCAGCGTCGGATACCACCTGCTCGACCGACAGCCGGAGCACCTCATAGACACCGCCTGGCGAAGTCTGCGGGACAGGGCGCCCGCGGCAGGCGTACCGCCAATCAAGCCGGCACCCAGCGCGGTCGCGCGCGCGGTCTGGGGGAGTCGTCGTCGATCAATCCGGGTACTGACCATCGCGTCGTCCCTTCGTCTCGTAGCGGTCAGTGCGGAGCGGACAGCCGTCGACAATCAGGTCCGGACGCGCGGATCAAGCCGCAGATAGAGAATGTCAACCAGGAGGTTCGCAGCGAGAACCGACAGGGTGATGAACAGGAACAACGTCTGCATCAGGGGGAAATCCAGCAGCCGGACTGCCCGGACGAGCTGATTGCCGAGCCCGGGGTAGTTGAAGACGCTCTCGGTGATCAGCGAGCCGGACAGGACGAACCCGAGCGACATGCCGAAAGACGTCATGTTCGGCAGCAGGGCATTCCGCGCGGCGTATCGCAGCATGACCCGGCGCTGCGAAAGGCCCTTGGCCTCGGCCAGGGAGACGTAGTCCTCGGACAGCGTCGAGACCATGGTGTTCCGCATGCCAAGGATCCATCCGCCGAGGGAGACGAGCACGACGGTGGATGCCGGCAGGATCAGATGCACGAAGACGCTCGAGATGAAGGCCCAGCTGAACGCGGGTGAGAGCCCCAGCTCGTATGCATAGGCCTCGGGCAGGATCGACCAGCGGAACCCGAGGTAGAACACGATGAACGTGGCGAGCCAGAAATAAGGAAAAGAGCCGATGAAGAGGGCCAGGGGCGGGATGGCGGAATCGACGATGCCTCCGCGACGCCAGGCCGAGATCACCCCGATCAGCGTCCCAAGCGCGAACGCGATGATCGTCGCGGTCAGTCCGAGCAGCAGGGTCCAGCTCAGTCCGGTCTGGACGACCTCCATGACCGGAGTCGGGAAGAACGCCGTGGAGATGCCGAAGTCCAGCCGTGCGATCCCCTGGAGATACTGCCAGTACTGGGCGAGGAGCGGGTCGTCGGAGAGCCCATAGGCCTCGCGCATCGCCGCGATCGTCTCCGGGTCGAGACGCCCCTGGGCCGACGCGAAAACGGCCGACGCCGGGTCTCCGGGCATCAGCCGTGGCAACAGGAAGTTGAGCGTGACCGACGCCCAAGCCGCAACGAGGTAGAAGCCGAGCCGTCGGAGGATGTAGTTCATACCTCGCCTCGCCTGTAGAAATCGAACGGTGAACGAATCCTTGATCGATAGGCCGTCAACTCCGGCTCCATCACGATGGAGCCGGAGTTGACGGAAAGCACAGGCGACCCGGGCGCGGGATGGACTGCCGCTGCCTGTGACTCCAGCGGCGACCAGTCGCGTCGGCCCATCATATCGACATGACGGGCCGACGCGATGATCGACCTACTGCGCGGCGGTGCGGGTACGGATGGTCGTCATGACCAGCAGGCGCTCAGCGGAGAAGGTCGACGGGACGGCGTACGGATTCTCCTCCGTCGGCCAGCCCTCGAACCGGGTGGCGTTGTACTCGTACCACTGCGGCCCGGGGAACAGCGGCAGCGCCGGCGCCAGCTCCGAGAACGTTCGCTGCAGCTCGGACGAGATCCGCTGCTGCTCGGCCGGGTCGTTGGTGGCGGCAAACTCGTCGAGGAGCGCATCGGCCTCCGGGGACGCGAACCGGTGCCAGTTCTCGCCGGAATTGGTCCCGATCGGGTTCTGCGTCTGGCTGGACATCACCCCGCGGTAGAAGTTGAACGGCGTCACGCCGCCCGACGACCAACCAATGCTGAGCGTGAAGTCGCCGTTCTGGACCCGCTCCTGCCAGACAGCCTGGTCCAGCGGCGTCAGGGTCGCCTGGATGCCGATCGCCGCCAGGTTCTCGACCATGATCTGGCAGGCCTGGACCCAGTCGGTCCAGCCGTTGACGACCAGCAGTTCGTACTGCATCGGCGCACCGTTAAAGGTGCGGATATCGCCGTCCATCGTCAGGCCGGCTGCATCCAGCGCGTCGTTTGCGGCGTCGACGTCGAAGGTTACCCATTCGGCGGTGGTGTACTGCTCGTCCTTCCACGCGGCGTAGCCGCCGGAGAGGCCCGTGCTGTCGGCCGGAGTGGTGTAGTCGTACATCGCGAACGAGACGATGTCCTCCCGGTCGATTGCCCGGCTGATCGCCTTACGGACGTCGGCGTTGGCGAACGGCGTCGACTCGTTTGCCGTGTTCAGGTAGAGCATCGTCGTGTCACCGGTCGGCGGGAACCAGTACCCGAAGTTCTCTGGATCCTGCGAGACATAGACCGACTCGATGTCCGGGACGAACTTGCCGGCCCAGTCCACCTCGCCGGCGATCATGGCGCGCTGGGCGGTGTCGTTGTCGCCGAAGATCGGGAACGCCAGCCCCTCGATCCCGACCTTGTCCGCCTGCCAGTAGTTCGGGTTGCGGCGCAGCTCGTAGTAGTTGCTCTCGAAGATCCCGACCTCGGTGAACGGACCGGTGCCGACCGGAGTCTCGTTCGTGAAGGTCACCGGATCCGCAACCGCCGACCAGACGTGCTCGGGCACGATGTTGGTCGCGATGATGTCGTACAGGCCCGGGGAGTAGACCTCGGTGAAGGTGAAGCGGACCGTCGCATCATCGACGGCCTCGATGGTCGAGGTGATCTCGAGCACGTTGCGGATGGCACCGGCGCCGCTGAGTGCATCGTTGCCCTTGATCAGGTTGAAGGTGTAGGCGACATCACGGGCGGTGAACGGCGTGCCGTCCGACCAGAGCACGCCCTGGCGAATCGCGAACGTCAGCTGGAGGCTGTCCTCGCTGTACTCGTAGGACTCGGCCAGCCACGGGATGATCTGGTCCTCCGTGCGAATTCGGGAGGCGATCATCATCGGCTCGTAAACGCCGTTGTCCGCCGGCCACAGGAAGGTGGCGCCAGGGATGAGGAAGTTGAAGTTGCGGATCCAGGTCTGCCGCTGCTGCTCGGCAACGACGACCATGCCGGTCATGTCGCGCTGGGCCATGACCCGGGCCGCCTCGGGATGGAGGACGCCGGAAGCGATCAGAGCGGCCGCGCCAGTCGCGCCAGCCGCCCCCTTGAGGAGTTGTCGTCGGTCCATTGCCATCATCAGGTTTCTCACCCTCGAACGTATTTCCATAGGAGAAACCGGAGCCGGTTTCCAAGGCCGGGGATGAGGTGTCCCCATCACCCAAGACAGTCCATCTTGTCGAATCTCCATCCGGATGATCCGGTCACGACGGCCGCCCGGACCGCCCGCCCGTTTCCGGTCGAGCGGTCCGCGGGACCTCCGCGAGACCGGGCCGGCCGCCTGCGCGGTCGGCCCGGGTACGGCTTGTCTATTCCTCAGTCGTCTCGCGCGCCGCGATAGTGGTCATCACGACCAGCCGCTCGGGCGAATAGGTCGACGGGACGGCGTACGGGTTCTCCTCGGTCGGCCAACCCTCGAACCGGGTGGCGTTGTACTCGTACCACTGGGGGCCAGGGAACAGCGGGGCCGCCGGGGCGTTCTCCGAGTACACCCGCTGCAGCTCGCCGGAGATCCGCTGCTGCTCCGCGGGATCATTGGTGGCCGCGAACTCGTCGAGGAGCGCGTCGGCCTCATCGTTGGCGTAACGGTGCCAGTTCTCGCCGCTATTCGTGCCCACGTCGTTACGGGTCTGGCTGGACATGATGCCGCGGTAGAAGTTGAAGGGCGTCACGCCGCCCGACGACCACCCGATGCTGAGGGAGAAGTCGCCCTCCTGGACGCGGGCCTGCCAGCCGGTCACCTCGAGCGGAGTCACTGTCGCGGTGATCCCGATCTCGGCGAGGTTGTCGGAGATGATGTCGCAGCTCTGGACCCAGTCGGTCCAGCCGTTGACGACGAGCAGCTGGTACTCCATTGGCTCGCCGTTGTGCATGCGGACGTCGCCGTCCATCGTCAGTCCGGCGGCGTCGAGCATCGCGTTGGCAGCATCGACGTCGAACTTCACCCAGTCCGCGCCGGTGTACTGGTCGTTCTTCCACGACGGGTACCCACCGGAAAGCCCGGTGCTATCGGCCGGGGTGGTGTAGTCGTACATCGCGAAGGAGCAGATGTCCTCGCGGTTGATCGCCATGCTGACGGCCTTGCGCACGTCCGCATTGTCGAACGGCGCCACCGTCGTGTTCATGTAGAGGTGGACGGTGTCTCCGGTCGACGGGAACCAGTACCCGTGGTTTTCCGGGTCCTGGGAGACGTAGACAGTCTCGATGTCCGGGACGAAGTTCCCGGCCCAGTCGATCTCACCGCTGACGAGCATCCGCTGGGCGGTGTCGTTGTTGCCCAGGATCGGGAAGCGCAGGCCCTCGATCCGCACCTTGTCGGCCTGCCAGTAGTTCGGGTTCTTCCGGAGTTCGAAGTAGTTGTCGTCAAAGATCGGGATCTCGGTAAACGGTCCTGTCCCGACCGGGTTCTCATTGGTGAAGGTGACCGGGTCTTCGACTTCCGCCCAGATGTGCTGCGGCACGATGTTCTGGGCGATGATGTCGTAGAGACCGGGCGAGTAGACCTCGGTGAAGGTGAAGACGACGGTGGTGTCGTCGGTCGCCTCAATCGAGGCCGTGTTGTCGAGAATGTTCCGGATGGCGCCGGCACCGCCAAGCGCGGCGTTGTCCTTGACAAGATTGAAGGTGAAGGCCACATCGTTGGCCGAGAACGGCTCCCCATCCGACCACAGCACCCCTTCGCGGGTCGTGATGGTCAGTGTCAGGTTGTCCTCGCTGTACTCGTATCCGGTCGCCAGCCACGGGATGATCTGGTCTTCCGTCCGGATCCGGGAAGCGATCATCAGCGGCTCATGGATGCCGTTGTCGCTCGGCCACAGGAACGTGGCGCCGGGGACGAGGAAGTTGAAGTTGCGAATCCAGGTCTGCCGCTGATCCTGGGAGATGGTGACCATCCCTGCGGTCTCGACCTGGGCGGACGCCTTCAGCCCGCTGTGGCCGAGCGATGTGGCAAGCGCCGATGCGCCGACCCCGGTCGCGGCGGCACCAAGCAGAAGCTTGCGCCTGTCGAACTCGGCCGCGCGTAGTGATGCGATGATCCCGGACGCGTCCCTGCGAACCTGTGAACCCATCGATGTCTCCTCCGACGCTGGAGCAAAACCCGTTCGACGATGAACACTGGGGGGCAGTCACTGGCCGGACGACGAAGCCGGTCGCGCCTCCCCCCAATCCTCCTGCGATCCTGTCGCACGAGCCGCCTACGTTGGCGACCCTCGAAGAGCGATCCGGTTCCCTATGCAAGCCGGATGACGCACTGTCACGCGGGGCTACGGACAGGCACCATCAGCTTTCGCCCGGGGGTTCGGATTCCGGGATGCTAATTGACGACTTTTCGATTGTCAAATGCGTAGGCAAGCAGTTTCACTATACACTCGGCATAGACAACGTCGATCAACCCTATGCCCATGTTACGATCCGGTTCCTACCGAGGCAGCACGCCCGAACGGCTGGTCAAGAGTCCCGGCACGAAGTCGCGCCCACCCTTGCCTGCCGCCGTCGCAGACGACGAGGACTCCTGATGGCCGAGACCGTGACCTCCGTCCGCCAGAACATCTCTCCCACGCCGGACGGCAGGACCGCACCCGCCCCGGTCCTCGATGTCCGTCACCTGTCGAAGGTATTCCCGATCGGCGGGCTCTTCTCGAAGGCCGGCGTCCACGCCCTGCAGGACGTTTCGTTCGCGATCGATGCCGGCCAGATCGTCGCGCTCGTCGGAGAATCGGGTTCCGGCAAGAGCACGACGGCCCGCCTGATCGCACGGCTCACGGAGCCGACGTCCGGCGAGCTGTTGCTCGACGGCGAGGACGTCCTGAAGTCGCAGCGCCGGCCGAACATGGACTATCGCCGTCGGGTTCAGATGATCTTCCAGGACCCGTTCGGCTCGCTTAACCCGACTCATACCATCGGCCACCATCTGGAGCGCCCGCTGCAGATCCACCGGAAGGCGAGGGGTCCAAAGGAAGTCCGGGAGCGAATCCACGCGCTGCTGGACCAGGTCGGACTCAATCCGCCAGCCGAAGTCGCCGCCAAGTACCCTCACCAGCTTTCCGGCGGCCAGCGCCAGCGCGTGGCCTTCGCCCGGGCGCTTGCGGTCGATCCCATGGTCCTGCTCGCGGACGAGCCGATTTCCATGCTGGACGTCTCGATCCGGATGGGCATCCTCAACCTGATGGATCGCCTCAAGGACGAGCGCCGGATCGCCTCGCTCTACATCACCCACGACATCGCGTCCGCTCGCTACATCGCCGACAACACCGTCGTCATGTACGCCGGCCGCATGGTCGAAGGGGCAGAGAGTGTCGAGCTGATCGACAAGCCGGCTCATCCCTACACGAAGCTCCTGCTCTCGGCGGTGCCCAATCCCAAGGCCGGCCTCAAGGTCGCGCGGACCGAGACCCGGGGTGAGATCCCCTCGCTGGTCAATCCCAAACCCGGCTGCCCCTTCGCCGATCGCTGCCCGAACGTGATGCCGATCTGTCGGGAGCAGATGCCGGGCTTCGAGCGGGTCAGCCCTGGTCACTGGGTCCGATGCCACCTGTACGGGCCAGGTCGGGACGACCACGCGCTCGCCGCCATGAACAGGGCCACTTCGCCCGGCCCGACCACCCACGCCGCCGACTAGGCGAACCTAGATTCGACACGCGGAAGCTCCGGTTTCACTCCAGATCGGGGCTTCTGGCCGTTCTCGTACGGCCACGGGCGAAAGTGGTCGGCGAACTCAGCGGTGACCGGTACTATCCCCCGGTCCTGTTCACCGTCCCCTTGACGTGCAGTCCGTCCCTATGCACGCTTCCACCATCGCGATCTCCACGCACCTTCGGCGCGGTTGCCGCACGACGCTCGTGCGGGAAGCGGGCCGACCGGGACGCCGGGAGAACGCGCTTCGACGCGACATGGGTCGCGCCCACGCCGGCACGGACGCCGGGCGAAGCGGAGAGCTCACGGATGGACAATGGCACGTCCCGCGGACTCACGATCCTGAAGAACACGAGGCTCAGCCGGCGGCGCATCCTCAAGGGTGCGGCGGCGGCGGGCGCGGTGGCTGGCGCGGCTGCCGTCACGACGCGGAAGGCGCCGATCGTTCTCGGCCAGAACAAGACGCAGCTTCAGTTCTGGACGGGCTTCACCGACCCGGACCTCAGCGTCCTTCGCAAGATCGTCGAGCAGTACAACGCCCAGAGCACCTCGTTCGAGGTCATCCTCACCCAGCTGCCGCCGGCCGATGAGACGGACAACGCCCGCCTGATCACCGCCGTCCGCGGTGGCGAGGCGCCGGACCTCTACCACATGGACCGGTTCACGATCGCGTCAAATGCCGCCAACGGACTGGTTCAGCCGATCGGCGAGCACTTCGACGAGACGTGGCTCGAGCAGTACCTGCCGTTCGCGCGGGCCGAGATCACCTTCGACGATGACGTCTGGGGCATGCCGCTCGACACCGATGCCCGGGCGCTCTACTACAACATCGGCGTCCTGAACGAGGCCGGGATCGACCCGACCGAGTTCGATCCCGCAAACGGACCTGTCACCTGGGACCGCCTGCTCGAGGTTTCCCAGCAGGCAGCCATTCGCGATGCCCAGGGCCTCTACCAGCGCGTCGGGTTCGTGCCCTGGGCCAACCAGGCCTGGCACTACACCTACGGCTTCTCGTGGGGCGCCAGCTTCTACAACGCCGAGGAGTGCACGGTCACGCCGGACCATGAGCGAATGGTTGCGGCGATGCAGTGGGTCTACGACGCCTGCGCGACGCTCGACGCCAACGCCATCTCCGCCTTCCAGACGCCGCGCGCTGTCCCCGGCTTCCCGCCGCAACAGGGCTCACTGGTCACCCAGCAGGTTGCCTTCGAGGTGACCGGTGACTGGCAGATCAACCAGTACGCGCAGTACGCCCCGGATGCCGAGTACGGCATCACCTACCTGCCGGTCCCGGAGGCGGGTGGCCAGTCCGCCACGTGGTCCGGCGGATGGTCGCTGGTCGTACCGGAAGGCGCGCGGAACGTCGAGGGCAGCGCCGACTTCCTCCGCTACATCTGCGGCGAACCGGGCCAGCGCATCTACACGACCGAGTCTCGGCACCTGCCGACCCTGACGGCACTGACGACGGACGAGTCGCTCTACACCGAGCGGTCCCTGTTCTTCGCGTCGCAACTGCTGCCGACCTCGAACAGCCGCCCGCCGCTCCCGGTCGGGTCGCAGTACTGGGACGAGCTGACCAGCGCCTACGAGGCGATCTACCTCAACACCGCGCAGCCGGCCGAGGCTCTGGCCGGGGTCCGCGAGCGCGTCCAGGACGCGCTCAGCCAGTACTGCTAGACAGTCTCCAGGCGAATGCGACCGGGCCGGCGGAACCTTCCGCCGGCCCGGTCGTCGCCCCATGCCCGCCGCGGTCCCGGCCGTGGCCCGGGAGATACACGCCATGGCGACCCCTCCGGCCGCGCTTTCGCCCCTGGACAACAAGCCTGACCTGCTCGTTGACCAGACGACTGCCGAACGTCCACCCGCTCCAGCACGTCGCGGCATGACCCGCCGCGAACGGCGCAACCTGCTGGTTGGCCTGCTTTTCATCTCTCCCTGGATCGTGGGATTCCTCGGATTCCTTGCCTACCCGATGTGGGAGACCATCCGGCTCAGTTTCATGGACTACAACGGGTTGCGTGACCCGGAGTGGATCGGGCTCGAGAACTACCGGATGATGATCCAGGACGACCTGTTCTGGAAGGTCCTCGGGAACACGTTCTATTACACCGGACTGGCCGTCCCCATCGGCGTCGTTGCCGCGATGGTCATGGCGCTCTGCATGAACCAGAACGTCGCCGAGCAACCGCTCTACCGGGCAGTTCTCTATCTTCCCTCGATTATTCCGCTGTTCGCGCTTTCCTTCATTTTTCTCAACCTGATGGACCCGGGGCGTGGTCTGTTCAACCGGGTGATGACGTCGGTCGGCCTGCCGAACATCAACTGGTTCGGTGACCCGGACTGGGGCAAGCTCGCCTTCGTGATCCTGGCGCAGTTCGGCGCCGGGCAAGCCGCGCTGATCTTCCTGGCTGGCTTGAAGGGCATCCCGCAACACCTCTACGAGGCTGCGTCGATCGACGGCGCCGGGAGCCTCCGCAAGTTCTGGAATGTCACCCTGCCGATGATGACGCCGATCATCCTCTATGACCTCATCATCGGGATCAGTGCTGGCATCCAGATCTTCACCCAGGTCGTGATCCTGACCAACAACGGCGGCCCGGTGAATTCGAACAAGATGTACGTGAACTACGTCTATGACGAGGCGTTCCGGAACTTCAACGCCGGCTATGCCTCCGCCCTCTCGATCGTGCTGTTCGTCCTGACCATGCTGCTCGCCGCGCTGGTCTTCCGCTGGTCGCGTTCGTGGGTCCAGTACGACGTCACCTGATCTCCGACGTCCCTGCTCCAGACTATCCTGCTCGAATATGCGTGGAGACCCCGACATGGCCACAACGACGATCGACAACCGGCAACCCGATACCGGTCCGACCCCCGGCGCGGCATCGCTCCGGTGGCGCAAGCAGTTCCGCAAGCACGTCCTGCCGCGCCTGATCCTGATTCCCTTCGCCGCCTTCTTCCTCCTGCCGCTGTACTGGATGCTTGCGACCGCCGTGAAGACGATTCCGGAACTCAGCGTCTATCCTCCGACGTTCTTCCCGGAGACGTTTCGTATCCAGAACTTCGTCGACGCGACGACCGTCTTCCCGTTCTGGCAGTACCTCCGGAACACGCTCGTCATCACGATTCTGTCCGTCATCGGTGCGGCGATCTCCAACCCAATCATCGCCTACGGGTTCAGCCGGGTTGACTGGCCGGGCCGCGACAAGATCTTCGGCCTCGTCCTCGCGACGGTCTTCATCCCCTACCCGGTCCTGATCGTCTCGCTCTACGACATCTACTCACGCCTCGGCTGGATCAATACGATCCTTCCGCTGGTGGTGCCGCTGTTCTTCGGCAACGCCTTCTGGATCTTCCTGATGCGGCAGTTCTTCATGCGGATCCCGCGGGAGCTTGGCGAGGCGGCGCGGCTCGATGGCGCCAGCGAGATGCGGATCCTCTGGCAGATCATCCTGCCGCAGAGCTACGCCGCCGTGAGCGTCGTCTGTCTGTTCGCGGCGCTCCATGCCTGGAACGACTTTCTTGGCCCGTACCTCTATCTCCAGGAAGCCGACAACTACACGCTGGCGATCGGCCTGACGTTCTTCCGATCTGCCTCGCAGTACGACGTCCAGTTCAATCTCCTGATGGCCGCCTCGGCGCTCGTCGTGGCGCCTGTTGTGGTCCTGTTCCTCTGCTTCCAGCGCTTCTTCATCGAAGGCGTCCAGATCGGCAGCTTCAAGTAGACCGGGCTACGATGCCGCGATGGGGCCAGGATGCGCCCTCTCGCGGCATCGTCATGCCAGAGGAGATTCACGATGCTCACCCGCTATCCTCAGCGCCGCATGGAGCGTATCCAGCGTCGCGTCGAAGAACTGCGACTCTGGCGGTACGCCACTGATGCGCCGCTCGGCACGGTGAATTTCACGGCGTCCGAAGGTGACACGCACGACCTGCCAATCGGCTCGGGCTGGCCAGTGGTCGAGACGCCTGTCCGGATGACCATCGAGGGAACGGTCCCGGACGGCTTCGTGGGGCAACCGGTCGAACTCGAGCTCTGGCTGGGCGGCGAGGGCTTCGCGACGATCGACGTCAACGGCCAACGGACGATCCGGGGCGCGATTGACCCCTACCACTTTCAGTACCACCTGCTGGACACGGCGACAGGTGGCGAGCGGATCAGCATCGAAGCGACCGTCGTCCCCAAGGGGATGTTCGGTTCCCGGTTCGATCATCCGACGATTGATCGCGCACACCTGGTTGTCCCCATCCGGGAAGCACGCGAGATGGATCGCGACCTCAGCATCGCGCTGATGGCGGTTCAACAGCTTGACCGGCACGAGCACGAGGCCGTTCCGCGCCTGCTCGATATCATCGAAGCGTCGCTGGCCGAGCTGAGCCGCGGCTGGCCAACGGACAGCGACACGACAGTTGACCGGTTCGTACAGGCCAGCTACGAGCCGCTGGGCTCCGGTACGCGGGCAGGTGGCGGGATCCAGTCGCAGCTATTCGGCCAGTACATCTTCGGCGGCCGCTGGTCGAAGGAGCCGTCGACGGGTGAGCTGGGACCGCTCCCGGATGCCGCGATGGACGCCATCGCTCGCACCCGCAGGACGCTGTCAGAGGGGCTTGCCGCTCTGAAGGCTGACTACCCGCCGACCGGTCGCGTCGCCATGACCGGACACGCCCATATCGACCTGGCCTGGCTGTGGCCGGTAGAGGAGACGCGGCGCAAGATCGTCCGCACCGGCTGGTCGCAGATCAACCTCATGGACCAGTTCCCGGACTTCCGCCACAACCAGTCCTCGGCGCAGGTCTACGCCTGGATCGAGCAGGACGACCCGGAGTTGCTGCGGCGGATCCAGGAGCGCGTGGCCGAGGGTCGCTGGGACGCCATCGGCGGGATGTGGGTCGAGCCCGACAACCAGCTGACTGGCTCCGAGGCCATGGTCCGCCAGGCGCTCTACGGTCAGCGTGAGTTCCAGAGGCTGTTCGGTCGCACGAGCACCGTCGCGTGGCTACCGGACTCCTTCGGCTTCTCCGGCGGTCTGCCGCAGGTCCTGCGTGGCGCCGGGATGACCCGGTTCTTCACGCACAAGATGACCTGGAACGAGGAAGACCTCTTCCCGTACGACCTCTGGCACTGGCAGGGACTGGACGGCAGCACCGTCCTCGCCCACGGCTACCGCAACGCCGACTCGGGCGGGTACAACGGCGAGATCATCCCGAGCGATCTTCACAACACCTGGACCCGCTTCACCGGCAAGCACCACCACGACGAGACGATCTTCGCGTTCGGCCTCGGCGACGGCGGCGGCGGTCCCAACCGGCAGATGCTGGAGAACTACGCGCGGCTGCAGGAGTACCCGATCCTGCCCCGTCTCCACATGACGCTGGTTGAAGAGTTCTACGAGCGGATCGACCCCGCTCCCCTGCCGACGTGGACTGGCGAGATGTACCTCCAGCTTCACCGCGGGACTCTGACGTCGCAGGCGCGCACCAAGAAACTCAATCGGGAGTCGGAGCACCGCCTGGCCGAGGCCGAGGTCGTTACCTCGATGGCGCGGCTGTTCGGGCTGGGTGACGATCCGACGGAGCAGCTGACGGCGACATGGAAGGTGCTGCTGCTCAACCAGTTCCACGACATCCTGCCCGGCTCGTCGATCCGGGAGGTTTACGCGGTCACCGAGCCGGAACTCCGAGGCGTCGTTGAGACCGCGACCGGCATCACACAGGGCGCGCTGTCCGCGCTCGCGGGCGGACACGCTGACGCCGTCCGGGTGGTTAACCCGACCCTAGCGGTCCGTCCCCTGACGGTGGTCGTGCCCGGCGCGACAAGCGCAACCGACAGCGATGGTGAGCTGCTCGACAGCCAGCCAGTCGACGGTGGCCTGCTCGTCCACCAGCCGGACGTACGCGTCCCGGGCGTCGGATGGACAACGATCCGAACCGGAACCGACGGCAGCAATGCGACGGACGTCGGTGGCGGTGTTCATGCCCACCCGGAAGGTGACACGGTCCGGATCGAGAACGGCTTGCTCCGAGTCATCATTGGAGCTGACGGGACGATCCACGAACTGATGGACCTCGAGCACGACCGCCCGGTCTACACCGACCGAGGCAACCAGCTCTGGGCCTACGTCGACAAGCCGCGGGGCTGGGACGCCTGGGACATCGACGAGAACATCGAGGCTCAGGGCGAGGAGGTCGTCGCGACCGAAGCGCCCGAGATCGTCGAAGCCGGCCCCCTCCGGGTGGCCGTCCGGATCACGCGGCGATGGCGCAGCTCGGTGATTGTTCAGACGTACCGATTGCTGTCCCGATCCCGGGAGCTCGAGGTCGACACGGAAATCGACTGGCAGGAGCGGCAGGTCCTCCTCCGCGCCCGCCACCCGCTCAACGTTCACACCCACGAGGCGTCGTTCGAGACAATCTACGGCGTCCAGCGGCGGCCGACGACCAAGAACACGACCTGGGACCGGTCGGCCTTCGAGGTTGCGGGTCACCGCTACGCCGATCTCTCCGAAGCGGACTACGGCGTGGCGCTCCTCAACGACGGCAGGTACGGGCACAGCGTGACTGGCAGCGTCCTGAGCCTGAGCCTGCTCCGCAGCTCGATGGACCCCGACATGCGGGCCGACGCCGGCCACCATGCCTTCCGCTACGCGATCCTGCCGCACGCGGGCACCTGCGCGACCGGCGGCGTGGCGAACGCGGCGATCGCGTTCAACAGCCCGCTGATTACGGGCCCGGCGGCTGCACACGCCGGCGACGTCCCCACGGACTGGACGCTGCTCGTTGCCTCGGGCATCCCGGTCACCCTCGGCGCGCTCAAGCGCTCGGAGGACGGCGACGACCTCATCGTCCGGATCCACGAGCCGAACGGTGCCCGGGGCCGGGTGAACCTGCTCTTCACGGTCCCCGTGGAGTCGGTCCGCCGGGTGAACCTGCTCGAGGAAGCGGACACAGAGGCCCTTGAGCCGACGATCGGGCCCGATGGTGAGGTCCAGCACGCAATTCGGCCGTTCGAGATCGTGACGCTCCGCCTGACGACCGGCGGCGCACGGTAACGACGCGGATCAATCACGACGGGCTAAGAGAGAAGGGGGGGGGGGGGGGGGC
>DASZAY010000016.1:0-75286 GCA_035944555.1 Thermomicrobiales bacterium | reverse complement strand
GCGCGGCGTGCTGGTCGCGACCGGAGCCGCCACCACCGTGTAGGTCCGGGTCTCGACCGTGACGTTGCCCGCGTAGTCCCGGGCCCGGGCCGTCATGATGTGCGTCCCGGGTTGGTCGCTGTAGCCGGTCACCCGGCACTGCAGCAGCGGCGAGCCCGTCCCCGTGGCGGTACAGGTCGGCGCGGCCGGCACGTTGCCGACGGTGTAGGTGACGTTGCGCTGTGGTCCACCGATCCAGGTGATGCCGCTCGGACCACTCGTGTCCCGCACGGTGATGGTGAAGGTGGACGTCCCGGTCTGTCCGGCGGTGTCCGTCGCCGAGCAGGTGACGGGGTAGGTGCCGACGGCCAGCGTCATCCCGCTGGTGATCGTGGTGCCGTTCTGATCGACGCAGGTCACCGGCGTGATCGGTCCGTCGACGGTATCGGTCGCGGTCGGCGCGGCGAAGGTGACGCGGGCCCGGTCGGTGGTGTCCCCGTCGACGGTGACATTGCCTGGCACGGTAACCACCGGCTTGGTCGTGTCCTCGACGGTGTCGCCGAACGTGACCGTCGCGTCCGGCAGCCGGTAGGCCATGATACCGGGAGGCGTCTTGCGTCGGACCATCCAGGGGGCCGAAGGCGGGACCTATAGGTCCCGAAACGCCGCCAAACAGCCCACGGTGGCGCCCACCATGGATGCTCAGTCGGTTCGCCTCTACCTCTCGGTCCAGAATGCCCTTTTCCACTCGTTCGGCTGACGATGCGGGATCTGTTAGGGCCGGAGAGAAGTGTCTCCGGTACTCAACGTCCGATGGTCAGCTCGGTAACGCCATCTGATCATGAACCCGGCACGCCTCGACGTTGGCGAACTCGCTGCTAAAAACGCCGGCACGTACTCCCGGCAGAAACCTCCGGGAGTCCGATGTGTCGGACGTCGCAGCGCGTCTTGCGGCGCTCCCGCATGATACCGGCGAGAATCACCTTGAAGCGGATTCGATCGAGTCTCGGAGGCCGTACCGATACCGTTCATCCAGGAAATGGCTGTGGCAGAGACATTCATCGACCGGATCGGGATCAAGACTCCCATCATCCAGGCGCCGATGGCAGGGGTTTCGACCCCTGCCCTGGCTGCTGCCGTTTCCGCCGCAGGCGCACTGGGGTCCATCTCGATCGGTGCGACGGACGCAGCGACTGCGCGCACCATGATCTCCTCCATCCGATCGGCGACATCCTGTCCCTTCAATGTCAATCTGTTCGCCCATGCCCCGGCCAGATCGGACCCTGAACGGGAAGCGGCATGGCTCCGCGCTCTGGCTCCACACTTCGCGTCATTCGGAAGCACCCCACCTACCCGGCTGCGTTCGATCTATCCGAGTCTCACCGAGAGCTCTGCGCTCCTTGATATCGTGGTCGAAACCGCTCCGCCGGTCGTCAGCTTTCATTTTGGCCTCCCGGAGCAGTCCGATGTTGCCGCACTGCAACGAGCGGGATGCGTTGTGCTGGCGAGTGTGACCAGCGAGGCTGAAGGGCTCGCTGCCCAGCGGGTTGGCGTCGATGCCGTCGTGAGTCAGGGGATCGAGGCCGGCGGTCACCGCGGCGTCTTCGATCCATCAGCCCCTGACGAAGGGCTGACGACCCACGTGCTTACCCGCTTGCTTGTACGCACGCTGGCCATCCCGGTGGTTGCGGCGGGTGGCATCATGGACGGCGCCGGCATCGCTGCAGCCCTCGATCTTGGTGCGGTTGCTGCCCAGATGGGGACCGCCTTTATCGCCTGTCCGGAATCGAGCGCGTCCCAGAGTCACCGCGCATCCTTGGCCGGCGCGACGGCGTCGGGGACGGTCATGACAACGGCGATTTCCGGCCGGCCGGCTCGCTGTCTGGCCAATCGCTTCACCGTGCTCGGCGACTCCCTGGCCGACCTACCACGCCCCGACTATCCCATCGCCTATGACGCCGGCAAGGCACTTCACGCGGCGGCCACCCAACGTGGCGAGGACGGTTACGGCGCCCACTGGGCTGGGCAGGGTGCCGCTCTGCACCGGTCACTACCTGCAAGCCAACTGATTGCGGCCCTGACAGATGAACTCCACGCGACCCGAACGTGATGGCTTACCCGCGCAGGCTATGACAATGACCTGGCCTGGTCATGCACCCTGCCCACTTCAACGCTGGCGAAGATGCCAGCCAGCACCCCGACAGCGATGGTGTTCGGTGGGCCTAGCTGCATGGACCTGACGATCGCAACACCCTCCCCATCCTAGCCAGTCCCTGGAACCAGTTGAGAACGGCCCCCGGCATACATGTCGGGGGCCGTCGGGTTAGGCCATGCTGCTGGTATCCCCTACCCGCGTGGCGGCCTGGTTGGCGCCGGCGCGGTCGTCGGCACCGGCGTCCGGACCGGTCGCGTCGGCACCGCCGTCGGCGGCTGCGTCGGGACGGGAGTGACGGTCGGCACCGTCGGCTGCGGGGTCACCGGCGTCGCGGTCGGAGCCGGTGTCGTCGGACGCGGCGTGCTGGTCGCGGCCGGATCCACCACGACGCTGTAGGTCCGCGTCTCGACCGTGACGTTGCCGGCGGTGTCCCGGGCGCGGGCGGTCATGATGTGGCGGCCCGGCTGATCCGAGTACCCCGTGACCCGGCACTGCAGCAGCGGCGAGGCCAGATCCGTCGCCGTACAGGTCGGTGCGGCCGGGACGTTGCCGACGGCATAGGTCGCGTTGCGCTGGGGACCACCGATCCAGGTGATGCCAGACGGACCGGTGGTGTCCCGGACCGTGATGGTGAACGTCTTCGCGGCGCTGCTGTTGCCGGCGGTGTCGGTCGCGGTGCAGCTCACCGTCGTCGTCCCGATCGGAAAGACGTCGCCAGAGACGGCAGGCTGGCCATCGGTGGTGCAGGCGATGGTGAGGTCGTCCGCATCATCGACGTCATCGGTGGCCGTGACGGAGAAGGGGACGCTGGCGCCGGCGCTGCTGGTCGCCTCGACGCCGATCGGGGTGGCCGGGACAGTCAGGATCGGCGCGGTGTCGTCCGAGACGGCCACGGTGACGACAAGGTCCGTCGTGTCCAGCCCGTCATCGACGCGGACCGTGAAGGTGTCCTCGCCGGCAAACCCGGCGGCGGGCGTATAAGTGATGGTCAGTCCGGTGCCGGCGGCGTCCAGAGCGATGATGGCGCCGCCATCATCCGGCTCGACCTGCAGGGACGTGTCGTCCAGCTCGACCGGCTCGGAGAGGGTGACGGTGCCCGCGACGGGCTGGCCGACCGACGTCTCCAGATCGAGGTCGGAGGGGTTGGCGGTGACCGGTTCGTTCTGCTCGACCGTGATGGTGAAGCGTGTCTGGCGCCCGGCGGCGGGGGCGGGATCGATGACGCCAGCGGGGAGCGCGTCCTCGGCGGTGCAGGTGACCTCCGTCTCGCCGATGGGGAAGGCCGTGACGCCGGACGTTACGACGGTATCAGGGACATCATCAATGGTGGCAGTGCAGTCCACCGTGACGGCCTGGCCGGTCGCGGTGCTGTCCTCATCGGTGGCGGCGACCGTCCATTCGGTGGTGCCGGTCGTGGCGGTCGTGGCGGTCGAAGGGATGGTGACGGTGCGATCCGCCGGAACCGGCGCGAAGACCGGAGCGGTGTTATCCGGGATGCCACAATCGGTGACGGTCAGGACGACCGCATCGACCTCGGAAATGCGGCTGGGCGACGAGATGGCAAACGTCAGTGAATCCGGAGCATCGTCGGGCAGGGTTGTCGAACCCGCGCCGTCGAATGTCCCGGTCACGGTCGTCGGGATCGTGACTCCCCCAAGCGTGAAGGCCGGATTCCGGTTGGCTAGTGATCCGTCATAGGTCGTATACGAGAGCGAGAGGGTGGCACCCTGGAGTCCCGTTGTCGAGATGGTCTGCGACAGGATCGTACCCGCCCGTATCAGGATGTAATGGGCACCAGATGGTCGACTGCTGTCGCCTGTCGCCTGGGCATTACTCCAGAGGATGGCTGCCGATCCCCATCCAGCTGGGGAATATGGCTCCTGCTGCTGCGGCGGAGCGTCGATCGCGAAGAAGGGCGGATCCTCGAATGAGCCATTGCTGACCAGATTGGTCGACCCGGCGACGCAACCGGGCGCCGGGCCACCGGAGCCCGGACCGTCAAGTCCGGCCCGCACGGTTGTCGGAGCGGACAGGACGAGGGCAGGCAACAGTCCGGCCAGCAGGGCGAGACAAAGCGCGAGACAAAGCGCGAGACGCGCGAACCACGATGAACGCACGGGGACATCCTCCGCAGGCACGCGAACCTACGAACAAGACCAGACGCTTCTCCATAAGTGAAAGCTCTCGCAGTATATCTAGGGATCGCGACGCGGCGTGTCTTTTCCGGGCCATGCCGCTGAAACAGGACGTAGTGGCCCCTGGCCCCGATAACGGGGTGCGCTATCCCACCCCGGCCCTGGCCCGCTCGGTGTTGAGCGCGAGCAGGCAGGCGAGAATGGTCTCCTCGGGGACGCCGGCGGGCACCTCGTCGGCCGGTCAGACGGGGGCTGCGAGGAGATTCGCGGGGTCTGCGGGAGAGGGGTTGGGGAGAGGTCGGTCTCGCAGGACAAGCTCCTTGGAAGCGGACGCTCCATTCCCAAAGGAGTCCGTTCTGAGCAGCCCCTACCTCCAGCACCGCCCGGCTCGTTGTCGTCCGGCGTCACCGTCTGACCGTCTGACCGACCAACCGACACGGGGGTACGTCGGACGGTCAGACGGTCAGACGGGCGTTTCCGGGCTGCGGTCCGGGCGATCCCGGTGCGCCGGATGCCGCCGTGGAGTTCGGGGCCGGCGATGGTCCGGACGATCTCCGGCTCGGGAACCAATGGTGAGGGGCCGACGTCTGACCGATATCGCCGCCGGCGCGGGCCGGCAGCGTCTGCCCGATCGACCGATCGAGAGGACGAGGGATACATGGGAATGACGGACTGGACAGTGATGCGGCATCTCGCCCGGCCGGCTCTGGCCGCGACGATGGCTCTGGGGCTCGCCGGCGGGATCGCCGGGAGCATCGCGGCGGCACAGGACGGCCCGCCCGCCCCGCCGCCCCCCCCGGCCAACTGCTCCGAGATCGCCATGGGGCTGAACTCCCCACGGCAGTTCCTGCTCGGCTCCGACGGCACGCTCTACATTGCTGAGGCCGGCACCGGCGGCGATGAGGTCGTCAGCCAGCCCCCGGTCGGCGAGGCCGAGGTCGGCACCCCGGCCGCTGAAGGCACGCCAGCCGCTGAAGGCACCCCGGCCGCCGAGGGCACGCCCGCCGCCGAAGGTGAAGGCGAAGGCGCCGGTGGTGAGGAAGGCGCGATGCCGCCCAGCACCCGCGGCTACACCGGTCAGGTCACCGCGATCGCCCCGGACGGCACCCAGTCGGTGCTGGCCAGCGGCTTCGCTTCCTATAGTGATGGCGTCGGCCCGTCTGCCCTCGCCGAGATCGACGGCATGCTCTACCTCGCCGTCGGTGGCTCCGGGCATATCGCCGGCGCCGGCCAGATCGAGGGTGAGAACGTCGTCTTCGCCATCGACCCGGCCACGGGCGAGGCCACGCCGCTCGCCGACCTCGGCCAGATCGAAATCGACGAGAACCCGGATGGCCAGGACGTCAACCCCAACCTGTACGCGATGGTCGCCGGCCCGGATGGCATGCTCTACGTCGCCGACGCCGGTGGCAACACGATCTACACCGTCGACCCGGAGACCGGTGACGCCCAGATCCACGTCGTCCTTCCGACGCTCGACGAGTTGATGGGTGGGGAGCTGACCGGCACCCCGGTGACCGATGGCGCCCCGCCGCGCCAGGCCGTCCCGACGGCGCTGGCCTTCGACCCGGACGGCAACCTCGTCGTCGCGCTCCTCAGCGAGGGCTGGCCGACCGACGCGCCGTCCATCCTCCGCGTCGAGTCCGATGGCTCCGTTACCCCGGTTGCCAACGGCCTGCAGGCGGTCGTCTCCATGGCCTACGGCCCGGACGGCGCGCTCTATGTCGTCCAGCTGACGACCGACTTCATGACCCTCGCCCCGGGCGTCGTGCTCCGGATCGACGAGGACGGCACCGCCACCCCGGCGCTTGAGGGGCTGTTCATCCCCCACGGGCTTGCCTTCCAGGAGAACGGCACCGCCTTCGTCGGCACGGTCGCCCTGGCCCTCGGCCCCGGCATGACCGGCGGCGCGCTGAGCTGCACGGACGTAGCGCCGAGCGTTTAGCCCCGACCCGGACCTGACCCGGAACACTTCGGGTATCGCGAACGGACGACGGCCCCGGCGAACAGTTCGCCGGGGCCGTCCCCATTTTCGCTCGCCGATCTCCCGGTTCCTCGGTTGACCACGACGACCTCGACCATCCGGACGATGCTGGTTCCCGAGGCCAACGGGCACGGCGATCCGGACACTCGATGCGCCTGGTCGCGTCCCATCCATCTGTGATCCCCGAGTGTTCCCCGGGACGCACGGCTCCTGTCCCGCCATCCGTCGCCCGGATCCCGTGGCCGATACGACCCGTCCGTTGCACCCTGGTCACTGCGCCGTGTCCCGGCCCGGGTTGGCACGGCAAAGACACACAGCCGCCGGGACCAGACAGGGCAGCATGCTCCTCCCCGCGGCGGGACCGATCGGCAGAACGAAGACGGCCACCGGAATCCGATCCGGTGGCCGTCTTCGTTCCGGGGTCGTGATCAGCCCACTAGCGCCGCGGTGGCCGCGTCGGGGCGGCGGGTGGCTGGGTCGGGGCTGGCGTCGGGGGTGGGGTGGCCACCGGAGTCCGCTCCGGCCTCGGCGGCACCACGGTCGGCGGCGTGGTCGGCACCGGTGTCACGGGCGTGATGGGCGGCACTGTTGGCTGCGGCGGGACCGGCGTCGCGGTCGGCTGGGTCGTTCCCGTGACGGTGTAGGTTACGGTCCGGACGGTGACGTTGCCTGCCATGTCCCGCGCCCGGATGGTGATGATGTGTCGCCCCGCCGTCGTGCCATATCCCGTCACAGTGCACTGGAGCACCGGACCAGCCGTGTCCGTCGCCACGCAGGTCGGCGCGGCGGGCAGGGTGGCCAGGGTGTAGGTCCGGCCGCTCTGGGGACCACCGCTCAGCGTGATGGTCGGGCCGGTGGAGTCGACGACGCGGACGGTGAAGGTCTCCGTTGTCCTCAGCCCGGCCGCGTCCTCGACCGTGCAGGTCACGGTGTGGGTGCCCCTAGCGAAGCGGGTCCCGGAGGCAGGGTCGCAGGTGACGTCATCCGTCAGGTCACCGTCGACGGCGTCCTCGGCCGTGACCGCCCAGGTGACGATCACGCCGGTAGTCCCCGTCATCTCGACGCTCATCGCGGCGGGCACGGTCAGGACCGGCGCATCCTCGTCGGTGACGACCACGCTCAGCGCGACGACCAGCTGGTTGCCGGCCTCGTCCGCCACGACGCAGGTGACGGTGGTCGTGCCCACCGGGAACGCCGTACCGCTGGCGCCGATCACCGGCGAGGACGGTAGCTCGCCGCCCGTCGACACTGTCCCGACGCGGCAGTCCAGTGCCCGCGGGTCGGACCACGACATGTCGGTCGCGGCGATGGAATCCCAGCGGACCGTGGTCTGCGGTCCGGTTGCCGGCACCTTCAGGACGCGAACCCCGTCGGCCAGCTCGCCCGGCAGCGACGTCAGGGGGCGGACCGGAGCCGGGCACGACGGAGACCATGGCGGTCTCCCGAGCCGGTCTCGGAAACGGGACAGAGGGACGTGGATCATGGGGACGGATGCCTATACGGGAACGACGATCACGACGCACAAGCGGATGAATGACGGGTTCCGGAGCGGCCTCGGCCGGCGGCTGGCGATCGGCGGCTGGCGATCGGCGCGCTGAGCGCGTCGCTGCCGATCGGCGGGGCAGGAACATCCTGGTCGCGCCAGCCGCGGCGCAGGAAACACCGGCCGCCACGTCCTATGTCACCGTTGAGGCGCTCAACGTCCGGGCCGAGCCGACGATCTCCGGCGTGATCATAGGCACACTCGCCTACGGCGCGATCGTCACGGTCGTCGGCGGCCCGGTCGCGGCCGACGGCTACACCTGGTACCAGCTCGCCCGCGACGGCCAGACCCTGGGATGGTCGGTCAACGGGCTCGCGGCCGGAGCGCCTCCAGACACCGGTGGTATTCCGGCGCCGATCGACCAGTTCAAGGCCGGTGATACCGTCACCGTGAACGCCAACGCGCTGAACGTCCGGCAGTCGCCATCGACCACGGCGACCGTGATCGGCACACTCGCCTACGGCGAGCGTGTCACGTTGACCGGCATGGGCCAGCTGGTCGGCAGCGACGTCTGGTACCCGATCGCGGGCGGCTGGGTCGCCGGGGCGTGCCTGACGGCCGCGACCGTTACCCCGCCGACCAATCCCACCAATCCGACCACGCCCCCCGCTATAGGCGGCTTCGCCTACGGGACGACGGTCACGGTCACGGCCGATCTACTCAACGGCCGCTCGACGCCATCGCTGTCCGGCGGGATCATCAGCGTCTTCACCGATGGGCAGACGCTGACGATCACGGGCGAGCCGCGCCAGGCTGACGGGATCACCTGGTACGGCGTCAACAACACGGCCTGGGTGTCCGGTGAGTACCTCACCGCGGCCACCGGCGGAGGGACGACCCCGCCGACGACGACCCCGCTAACCGGCGAGATCTACGTGGCGATCGTGAACACCGATGTGCTGAGTGTCCGCTCGGCACCATCGCTCTCCGGGATCATCGTTGCCGTCTATCGCGCCGGTGACACCGCCAACGTGACCGGAGGAGCGGTCCAGGCCGACGGGATCGACTGGCTGCCCGTCAACGGCTTCAGGGGGGTTGCGGGCCAGTACCTGACCCAGGCCGCGGTTGGCCTCGGCGACACGACCGTCATCGTCAACATCGCCAACATCCGGTCCGCGCCCGGGACAAACGCCTCGATCATTGGAGCCGCGACCTTCGGCCAGCGCGCCTTCGCCTACACCACCCGGATCGACAGCACCGGTCGCGAGTGGGTCATGATCCCGGACGGCGGTGACCAGTGGATCACGGCGGATCTGCTCGCCCGCTAGCCACTACCCCAACACGAACCACCCGACGACCCCGGCACGAGTACGTGCCGGGGTCGTCGTCTGCCTTGAAACGGCGATGGCCGGGAACGTGCCGGTATCCCGCGACGAACTCGGGAGACGGGAAACGGGAGACCAGATGGCGACCGAAACGATCGATAACGGGCGGCTCCGGCAACGTGCCCAGGTGACCGCCGACGCCCTCATCGCGCTGGACGGTGTCGTCGCCGTCGTGCTCGGCGGGTCGCTGGGGCGGGCCTTGTCCGGTGAAGGAGACCCGGCCGACTCACCGGGCGACATCGACCTCCACGTCTACGTCGACCGGACCCCGGACGCCGCCATCCGACGCGCCGCGATCGAGGCGCTTGGCGGGCAACGCATCGAGGGCGATCGTCACTTCTGGGAGACGGACGACATCTGGTACGACGGCGAGACCGGCACGCTCGTCGAGGTCATGTACCGTGACACCAGCTGGATCGTGGACGAGGTCCCGAAGCGCCTGGAGCGGCACGAAGCCAGCATCGGCTACACCACGTCCGTCCTCGACAGCGTCCGCGACGGCATCCCCCTGGCCAATCCCGATGGCTGGTTCCGGCAGCAACAGGCGGCGGCGTCTGTCCCGTACCCCGACGGGTTGACCCGCGCGATCGTGGCGAAGAACTGGCCGATCCTCCGCATCGCGTCGGGAGGCTACCGCTACCAGATCGGCTCCGCAATCCGCCGTGGCGACGCCAACAGCGTCACCAACAGCGTCACCAACCGCGTCGCGGCGGCGCTCGACTCGTACTGGGACATCCTGTTCGCCCTGAACGGTGCCTTCCACCCCGGCGAGAAGCGCCTCGTCGCCCACGCCACCCGCCGCTGCCCGGACCGCCCGGCTGACCTCGACGGGATGGTCCGCCGCCTGCTCTCCGCCGCCGCCCCGGCCGGCCACGGGGACGCGCTGTCCGCCCTCGATGCGCTCCTGGACGACCTCGACCGGCGCATCGTTGCCCGCCTCGGCGCCCTGCCAGCCTGGCCACCCGCGACCGACCAGTACCCCCAGTACCCGTAGCGCGAAGGACCTCTGGGCGCGGTGACGTCCCGGCTGGCATGATCTTCCGGTCGTGTCCCGTCCGGTGCCCAACGCCGACCCGCCCCTGCCGAGGAGCTATCCGTGCCCCCTGTCGGAACCTTCGTCCCGCCCATGGATGCCGACACGGTCGCGCTGCAGCAACGCCGCCGGCTGGCGCGGTGGGCGATCTCGGCCGTGTTCCTCGCCAACGGGCTGCTGCTCGGGTCGTGGGTGTCGCGCATCCCGGCAATCGCGGGGTCGCTGGACCTCTCCTCGGGGCTGGTCGGTCTGGCGCTGATGGCGCTGGCCGCCGGCGCGATCGCCGCCTTCCCCGTCTCCGGCCGGATCATCGACACCCGGTCCTCCGCGACGGCGACCACCGGCTTTCTCGGGCTGATGCTCGTGGCGCTGCCGCTCGTCGGCGCTGCACCGCAACTGTTCCTGCTGGTCCCGGCGCTGCTGATCCTCGGCGCGGGCAACGGCGGCGTCGATGTCGCGATGAACTCGCAGGGCGTCCAGGTCGAGCGATTCCACGGCGGCAGCATCATGAACGGGCTGCACGGCTTCTTCAGCCTCGGCACCTTCGCCGCCGCCGGGATCGGTTCCGGAGTGGCCTTTCTCGGCGTCGACCCGCTGCCGCACTTCCTCGTGATCAGCGTCATCGCGCTGGGCGTGCTGCTCTGGTCCCGCCGCCACCTGATCCCGGACGAGCGTGCCCCCGGCGCCGTGGCGGAAGCGCCCGCCCCGGTGTTCACGCTACCGCCGCGGGCGCTGTGGCTGCTCGGCGCCCTGGCGATGTGCGCCGCGATCAGTGAGGGCGCGATGGCCGACTGGTCCGGGCTGTACCTGAGTGACTATCTCGGGACGACCGAGGGGTTCGCGGCGTTCGGCTTCGCGGCCTTCTCGGCACTGATGCTGGTGGGCCGCTTCACCGGCGACGCGCTGGTCGGCCGGTTCGGGTCGGTCGGGATGATCCGCTGGGGTGGGCTGCTGGCAGCCGCCGGGCTAGGGCTGGCGGTCGCGATCAACACGCCGTGGGCGATGCTGGTCGGGTTTGGCGCAGTCGGGCTAGGGCTGGCGACGGTCTACCCGCTGGTCTTCAGTGCGGCCGGCAACCACCCGACGATCGCCCCGGGCCGGGCGGCGGCGGGCGTCGCGACGATGGGCTACTCCGGTTTCCTCGCCGGCCCCCCGCTGCTCGGCTTCATCGCCGAGCCGACGTCGCTCCGGGTAGTCATGGCGATCATCGTGGCGCTGGCGATCGGCTGCACGCTGTTGGCCCGTGCCACCGAACGAGCGAGCGACACGGCTGACGGCGAGCGGACGGCGGCGGAGACGCACGCAGGCGGCATCGAACCGGTCGGGTAGGGGACGAGCCGCCGATTTGGCACAAGCCCTTCCACAATGAGAGCCGTAGGGGCGACCACAAGGGTCGCCCCTACGCATGCAGGCATACCTTCAGACAGGAGGCAGAAGGCCGACCCAGACAGGACCGACCTTCCTCCAGGATCAGCCGTTGAGCATCGCCGCGAGGTTGTCGTAGCTCGTCCGGATGTCGACCAGCGGGTCGCGCGGGTTGTCCTGCTCGACGACCAGCCACTTCGTCCCGCCGACCTCTTCGGCCGCGGCGAAAATCGGCGCCCAGTCAGGATTGCCGGTGCCGGCCGGGGCGTCCTCGCCGTCCGGACCCATGTCCTTGACGTGGAGCGAGGCGAAGCGGCCCGGCCAGGCCCGGATCAGCTCCTCACTGTTGCGCCCGGCGACCATCGCCCAGAACACGTCCAATTCGAAGTTGACGAGCGCCGGATCGGTCTCGTGGAGCAGCAACTCCAGCGCCGTCAGGTCGGACTCGCTCCAGCCCTCGCGGTGGCGCAGCTCGAAGTCGTGGTTGTGATAGAGGAAGGTCAGGCCCATCTCCTTCGCGGCCTCACCGAAGCCATTGAAGATCCCGGCCAGCCGCCGGACCTGGTCGGGCGTCTCCAGGTACTCGTCCTTGGGCACGCCCGGGACGATCAGGTACTGCCCGCCGACCGTGACGACGTCGCCGGCGGCCTTCTCGAAGTCGTCCAGCAGCGCCTGGAACTGGGTGTGGGCGCCCATCGTCCGCATGCCGACCTCGTCCAGCCGGGCCCGGACGGCCGCCGGGGTCTGGTCGCCGTAGCGGGCGAACTCGACGGCGGGGTAACCGGCGTCGGCGACGGTGCCGAGCGTGCCGAGGAAGTCCTGCGCCATGACGTCGCGCAGGGTGTAGAGCTGCAGGGCGATCTGGTCGGTCGTGAACATCGATGCTCCTCCGGTAGAGGCCGTTCCCATCCTGGGGAGTGGCCGCGCGTGCGGCCCGGCTCGGACATTCCGGCCAGACCACGGGCTGCGGCATGGTGCGCCAGACCGGTGCCGCGGTCCAGTGCCCGGCAGCGACCATCCCCCGGCGGCTACTACCCTCCGGGCAGTCCAGCCTGCGGTTGGGTGGGAATGGGGACACAGGCGACGCTCACGGGTGGTTCGTCGAACCGCTCGCTCAGGGAGGCGACGAGGTCGCACTGGTCGCGAGGCGTGGTCTCGCCGGGCCGGAAGGCCGAGCTTGCGATCGGACACTCCCGGACTTCCACCCAAGCGACGTCGTAGCGCGCGTTACTGGGCGTCGCGATCCGGACATCGATGGTTGGACTACGCGGCGTGTCCGGGTAGACGGTGGCGGAGTCGGCCCGGAAGAACGCCGACCGATCCAGCAGCCCTGGCAGCCCGGCCTCGTGGCGGTAGCGGGCGGTGTAGCCGCTGGCCGGGACGGCATCGGCGAGCCGGACAACGCCCTGGTCGTCGGGTTCTTCACGGCGGCCGAGTCGGTCCGGCTCGGGAGGTAGAACGTTCCGCTGCCCAAAAACCATACGGCCCACAGACCGGAATGGGCTTACGCCAGACGCGACGGCGCCGCCCCGGATGATCCCGGGACGGTGCCGTTCTTGGCATGGCCTTGGTCCTGAGCCGGGGGTCCTACCCCTGCGGCGCCTCGCCGCTGTCGTTGAGGATGATGACCTCATCGACCAGCCACTGACCGTCTGGCTGCTCGGCGAACACCCAGAGCCGGGCCTCGTTCTGGCCGATCTCACGCTGGATCAAGCCCTCGGTCACGACCATCGCCGCCCGGCCATCATCAAGCATCCGAACATCGCCGCTCATCACCGGGATCTCGCTGGACGGGAGTGCATTTCCGAATGTCGTCGTCCGGACAACGAATGGGCGACGGAAGTAATCGTCGGTGAAGTGCGCAGCGACCAGATTGAGGTCGCCCGACCGACCGCAGACTGTCATCCCGTCGACCGTCTGCTCGATAGCGGCGATCGTCTCGGCGTCGGCCGGCGTTCCCACCGGAATCTCGGGCCAGGCCAAGGTCGGTTGCATCAGGTTCAACGGCTCGTTCGGACCGAGGAGGTCCGATTCGGCCAGCGTCGCGCCTGGCGTGCCGACCTCATCGATGGACGAGATGCTCGACTCCGACCCGACGCCGGGAACGGACGGAGCTGGACGCGGCTCGACATCGCAGGTCGCCTGACCGGAGATGTTGGTCCCGGCGCTTAGTGTGGCGTTTACGGCGCTCGTCGTGCCGTCGCCACCGATCGCGAAGAGCAATCCTGTGCCGCCCACCTGATAAATAACCTCGTTGACGACGAACGGCGCCCCACCCAGGCTCCCACCTAGTCCGACGCTCCACAACTCAGTGCCGTCCGTCGAGACAATTGCGGTCAAGTGCCCATCGGATCGAGCCAGGTACATCGTCTCCCCGACGATGGAGATCTGAGCACCGAAAACCCCATCCAGCGGAGCTTCCCAGAGCAGTGCCCCATCCAAGGCGGAATAGCCGGTGACCGTTCCCTGGCTGCCAGTCATCACGGCGACGACATTACCAGAGACGTACGGTTGGCTGACACCGTACGGGCGCTCCCAGTTAGTGAGGTCAATGGGATCGAGCTCGATCTCCCAGGTTGGCTCACCCGTCGTGGCGTCCAGCGCGACGAGCGACTGCTCACCCTCTCCATCCGGATCACCATAGGCAGAGGTCGTGTAATACAGCCGATCCGCTACCATCGCCGGCCCGCCGAGCGTTGCGGCAGGGGCGGGCTGGATATCAGCCGGTAGGCCCTCGGGCGGATCGATGAAGTCGATCACCTGCCGATCCCAGAGCCGATCACCGGACCCGGCGTCCAGCGCGTACAGGTGCCCGGTCGTCAGCGAAAACGTCGTGACGATCCCATCGGCCACCGCCGGGATGCCGATCTGCTGGTCGGACGAGGTGACCGCGCCATCTGTCCGCACATCAGCGGACCACTGGATGCTGCCCGAGTGAAGATCGAGGGCCACGATCGAACCGCGGCTGGTCGTGGCATACCCGGTTCCGGCGGCGGTCACAACCGGGCCGTTGATCCACGTCCCCAGGATGCTTGCGTCGGCCAGAGCGACCGACCAGCGCAGGTCTCCGTTGGCGGCATCGAGCCCCAGGACATGAGCCTCTCCGGCTTCTCCTATCGTCTCTGACCCGAACCGGAGCGGTTCAAGCGCGGTCGATGTCGAAACAAGGACGGTTTCCTCCCAGATCCCCGTGATGGCGATGGTATCGGCGGTCAGCTCCACATCCCAGGCGACCGTCCCGGCTCGCGCGGTCCGGGCCTCGATCGTCCATGGACCACGGTCCTCAGCCAGGGGCTCTTCCGGGAAAAGCGAATGGATGACCATGTCCTCACCAACTGCGAGGACTGGCCCCCCTTGCGCAATCGGCACACGCCAGATCAGCTCCGGCTGCCCTACCGGGCCGGGCCCCGGCATGACGCCGGTGTTGCCGGGGTCGGGGAGCGTGGCGACGGTCGTCGTCTCGGCCGCCGGGGTCGCTTCGGCGGTGCCGACACCGACGCCGGCGAATTGCGTCGGAGCCGGACGGTTTCCGCCGGTCGCGCCGATGATCACGGCGACGATCCCGATGATGAGCGCGGCCGCACCCAGCAACTCGATGGCAGGCCAGCCGCGCCGCAGCCAACGGGACGCGGGCGTGGTCCGGTGCGGGACGACGGGACGGGATGATCCGAGGCCGGTCGGAGCCGATCCGGCCGATCCGGCCGATCCGGCTCCCAGGGCACGGGCAGCTGCCGACGGTGGCCGGGTGGCGGTCATGGATGGCGGGGACAGGGTGGTCGTTGCCGCGGGCCGGGGTGTCCCGGCGCCGAGTGATGCGTGGGATCGCATGAGGTCCTCCCAGATGTGGTGCTTGTCCATGGGTCGGAGGCGGGGTTGTGCGGCATTGACCGTGGCGTGAACCTGCCGGGCCGTCTCGGCCAGCGCCGGGTCCAGCCCAGCGTCGGCAGCGGCGGAACCGGACACACCGGCGGACCGGTGGAGGTCGTCGAGGGCGGCGTCGAGCAGCCGGGCCTGGTCGCTCTCAGCGGGATGGAACACGTCGCCGGGTCGGTCGTCGCCGGCGGTGCCCCGGTGAGGATGGTCAGGTGGTCGGGTCATCGGGGCTCTCCGGGCGACGGATCGTCGGGATTGGCAACGGGGAAGGGCAGGTCGAACGCGGGGTCGGCGGCGAGCAGACGGCGCAGCGTGCGGTAGGCCCGGAACTGCAGCGTCTGGACGGCGTTGGCCGTCTTGCCCAGCGCCTGCCCGATCTCCGGGGCGGTCAGCCCGGCCAGCCGAAGCTCGACCACCACCCGCTGGTCCGGCGTCAGGTCGTCGAACGCGGCCAGCAGCCGGGCCTGGCGCTCGGCCGCGATCGCCTGCTCGTCCGGCGGCCGGTCCGGGTCGACCAGCGCCGCGACGGTGTCATCGCCGAACGGGTCGATCGGGCGGCGCCGACGAACCGTGTCGATCACGACGTTCCGGGCGATGGCGAACAGCCAGGCCCGGAACGACTGCCCCCGGAAGGAGTCCAGTCGGGTCATCGCCTGGGCAAAGGTCTGGTGGGTGGCGTCGGCCGCGGCCTCGCGGTCCAGCAGCCGGCGCAGGCAGAAGCCGAAGACGGCATCGGCGTAGCGGTCATAGAGCGGTCCGAACTCGCGCAGGTCGCGCCGTGCCCGGGCGACGATGAGCTCCTCGTCGTCGGGTACGGGGAGTCCTGGCGGTCCGACCGGACGGGCGTCGCCGGGGACGGTCGGGGGCTTGTCGTCCGGGTGGATCCGGGCTGGAGTCACGCGGCGGTCCTCGGCGAACGAGACGCTGAGTGGCCAGCCCTCCGCTGGCCGGACCCGGGTCACGTGCGCCGGGTCCACACGGGGAGACGCGACGGCTGCCGGAAACCATACGCCCCCGGCGGAATGGCTCCACCGGGGGCGTTCACTTACCGGAATGGCGGGGGCAGCCCGGGCTGGCTACCACCCGGCGTCCGGGTCGTCGGGCTCGCCGGGACGATAGACGCCGAACGACCACTGCGTTCCCTCCGGGTCGATGACTTCACAGCGGTAGTTGCCCCACCCGGTCACCTCTGGCTCGATCAGGATCGTCCCGCCGGCCGCCGCCGCCCGGTCCCGTATCGCCTGGATCGCGTCCTCCGACTCCAGAACGACATTCACCCCGCGCCCGGTCGATGTGCCCCTGACCGCCGGGACGTCGTAGCCCGCCCGGTCCTGCTGGATGAGGACGACGCCATCGCCCAGCCGCAGCTCGGCGTGCTGGGAGGCGCCGGTCTCGTCCGGGAACGAGCGGATCAGCTCGAACCCGAACGCCTCCTGCAGCCAGTCAATCATGCGGTCCGTGTCGGGATAGCAGATCCAGGGAAACATGGTCGCCGTCATCCGATGGTCCTCCTCGTCGCGGTCGGTCCGACCTCCCCAGCCTGCCTGCGGATGGGGGCAAGAGCCGTCCGGTTACCTGTCGCCGTCGAAATCCGGGAAACCTGCAAGAACTGGCGTGCTTCCTGCTACGGACCGGATCAGTACACCGCGCGTACTTTTTGCCCGGACGCTTTGCCCTGGAGGTCCCCGCCATGTCCGCCGCCCGTTCGACCCGCCGCGCGACCGTCCTCGTCGCCGTGGCGCTGCTGATCATGCTGATCATCCCGGTTGCCAGCGGCACACTAGCCCGGCAGGTGTCGCTCGAAGGCACCCCGATTACCGGGACTCCCACGGCGGGCGGCCTCAGGACCGAGACATCTATCGAGCTCTACCCCGCCGGGACCCCGAACGCGCAGGGCACTCCTGGAGCGATCCTGCCGCCGACATCGGCGTTTGCCACGGGGTTCCACCCGACCTACACCGTTACCGCCGGACCTTCGGACACCGGCCACGAACTCCGGCTGTACCGGGTCTCGTTCCCAGCCAGCGCCACGCAGACGCTCGACGGGTCTACCAACTGGGGGATCACGGCCGAAGCCGGGGCGGTCGACCTGACCGACGACAGCTTGCCAGTCGGGATGCAGCCCAGGCGAATCGAAGCCGGGATGACCAGTTCCGCATCAGGTCACGGTGGAGGCGTTCCCGGACCAGCGCCGACTCGGACGCTCAGCCACGTCGCGGGCGACCCAGCACTCGTCTGGATGATCACCCTCGTTCCAATCGGGTCGGCCGAACTCACGGCCGACGGGGGTGCGACGGTGACCGTAGCCGGGGTCGTGCCCGTACCGGAGCTAACAGCAGAGAACCTGGTCACCGTGTCACTTGAACTGACTGGGGCCTCTCCGATCGCACAATCGCTGGTCGCGGAACGGTCGAACCGCTCGATCGAACCAGCAGCGGGATCCTCCCCGGTTGCGCTGGTCGTGGCCCTGGGTGACGGGATCTCGGTGAATGCTCCGGATGGCACCGCCGTCGAATTAGCCAGCAGCGAGCAGCTCGGCGTTCCGGACGCCACCGGCTGGACCGTCACCGGCCCACTGGACGATTACCGCGACCTACCAGTGCACTATGTGGCAGTCATGGCGAACGTCGTTGAGCTCGTCCCAAACGACGCCCAGCGAACGCCATCGATGCAGGCAACGCCGGTCCCGATCGCCATCCCGGCCGATGTGGTGACGATCGCCAGTGACTCCGCCGCCTGCGACGTCGAACCGCGGACGCTCGAGGAACTGGAGGAGCTGCCAAACCTGATCCTCGCGACGCCGGCGATCTACGAGGAGATCGACCGGATCTGGCAGGGCGGCTTCGATCTGGCCGGCACCGGCGAGCCGCTCGATGACGCGACCCACGACGAAGTGCTGCGATCGCTGGCCCTGGTGCAGGCCTGTGGCGCCACCGGTGACGTCCTGACCTTCCTGGCGCTGAGCACCGATGCGTTCGCAGCCGCGTTCGTTGCCACCTTCCCACCTGAAGCACTGGCTGAGCTGGCCGGGACGCCAGCTGCCGCGGGCACGCCGGACTCAGGCTTCCGGGTCAGCACGCCCGACCCGAACGCCGACACATCGATCCAGGTGTGGGGATTCGAGCAGTTCCCGGATGGGCGGGTCGGGCTCTTCCTCGCGGGGATCGATTCGGTGCAGTACCTGCTGTTCGTCCGGGGACTGGACGGGATCTGGCTGCTTGACGGGCAGAGCCAACGGATCGGCGTCGCACCGGCTACCGGGGCCGGAATCGGGTAGGCGGCATGATCACCACATCATGGAAAACGACAAGGCCCGGCGAATCACTCGCCGGGCCTTGTCGTTTCAGGTCCAGTCCGGTGCCGGCCACCGTCCGGTGACCAGCCCCGCGGTAGCGGTTACTCCGCCGTGCAGCTCAGGAGCATGCCGGCCGGCGGGTCGCCCGGCATCACGCTGGCGAAGACGGTCACGTACACCTCGCCATCAGGACCGAAGGCCAGACCGTAGGGCAGGAACAGATCGCTGACGATGGGAGACGGGGTGCCGTCCTCGCCGATCATCGAGACCTGGCCGGGGGCCGGCGGCGGGCCAGCGAAGAAGTTGGTCGACAGCTCGGTCGCGTGGAGCGATCCCTCGCCGTCTACCGCAACCCCGACGACCATGTTCAGCCCGCTCGCCGCGACCGTGACTTCACCTTCTGGCGTGACGTGCCAGACCTCGGCCGAGCCCGGCGTGCCCCAGGTGACCGCGCCGGTCAGCAGACCGACGTAGACGCCGCCATCCGGGTCCGCGACGACGCCGACCGGCACCGGGTCGGACTGCGTCGCGCCCCGGCGTGCCTCGTTCGGGATGCCGCCGCTGTCTAGCCCGTCGAGGACCGCCACGACCTGGAGATCCCCGCTCTCCGGGTCGACGGAGTACAGGGTGTTGCCGCCGGAGTCCGCGACGTAGAGCAGCCCGTCGGCACCGAGATCCAACCCACCGAGGTTGCTGTCGATCTGGTAGGGATCGGGGTTGGTCTCCAGCTCGTAGGCACCGATGTCGGCCAGCGTCGTGACCTCGCCGGTTAGCAGGTCGACGGCGATGACGGTGTTGGCGTCGCCCTGCGCGTCGATCTGGGCGGTGAACGGGCCGGGTCCGCCGACCGCGACATAGAGCGTGTCGCCATCGACCGCGAGACCGGACGGACCGACCAGCTCCTGGCCGAAGACGTACGACGTCAGGCCATCGACGACGACCGAGCGCTCACCATCCGGGGAGATCGCGGTGACGCGGCCGGTGTCGCCGTGGAAGGTGACCGGCTCGGCCGGGGCAGGGGTGCCCTCGCCGACGATCGCGGGGTCAGGCATGTCGCCGCCATCGCCAGCCTCGGCGATGTAGACGGTCCCGTCCTCACCGACGGTGATCGCCCGCGGGTTGATCAGCTCCTCGGCGACGACGGCGCAGCTGGCGGGGAGCGGCGGGATACCGCCGGCGGCCGGGGTGCCGGCCCCGGGAGTACCAGCAGCGGGAGTGTCGCCCTCCTGGGCCAACCCGGCGGCGGGCATGGCGATCATGGCGGCGGCAATCACGGCGCCGAGCCGCAGTGCGGTCGTGCGCGCGGGCGGGGTCATACGGGCGAATGGCGCCAACAGGCGTTCGGACAGCATGGGACCTCCTCTACGTCGGGGGTCGATCGCGCACCGAGTGCGCAATTGGAACGAACTAGCGCGCGAGCGCCGCGCGAGCGGACTAGGCAGGTCACGACCGTCACCACGGCACGGCCCGCCCACGACAAATGTGGAGCCGGCCAGCCGTGCGGAGCGATGTCTTCGATCTACGACAATCCCGATCATACGGGGTCGCCAAACCATGTCAATAGAAGCAGCGAGAACAGGTATCGCGCCCGGCGGAATCAGGTATCGCATTAGGCGGAATCAGGTGTCGCAGCAAGTGGACGAGTGTGCGCCCGGTGCCTGTCCTGGTCGGCAGGCAACCATGAGGAGGGGCAGCACGGATCAGGATGCCGGCAGAGGAGACTCCCCCGACCCGATCTAGTGGGGGTGATCGCCCGAATCGGGTGATCAGTGCACAGCCCCCTGATTGGGGTACGTGGGAGGGTGATTCGGTCAGACAGGCGACTGGCTCCGCAGATCGTCGCGACGTTGGGCAGTGACGGTCAACTGGTTGCTGACGAACCGCCCTAATCGGGCGACGATCAGCATTGCGAAGGACGGCACGTCGTTGATGAAGGGCAGGAACAGGAAGCCGGTCCCCGACCTGCTGGTCTTTCCACCGCTCGGTTCATCGTCCGCGGTCACCGACAAGAACAGCGCGATGGTCGTGAGGGCCACCGTAACCGCGTACCGGCCGAGCGCGATGCGGACTCACCACCGATCCATCCAGTGGCCCCGTCGCTGACTCGCCTACCGCTCCCACGCCTCCTGGTATCGCAGGCGCCAGCAGATCTCGCCGAGCAGAGCAGGACATAGGGGAGAACCACCCAACTGTGAACCACCCGGTTGCTCCCCGGCCGGGTCCATGGCAACCCGGTCCGGGACAGCGTCGAGAGGATGCCCTCGACGAGCAGCATCACTCCCTTCACGATCACGAGGGCCAAGGCGAACCGCGCCCGGTGCTTGGTCGAGCGGGACACCAGCCAGGCATCGCTGCGTCGAAGGAGCGATGTCAGGGAACTGCGTCACGTCGCCCCATCCTCCCTCCCGCAGCGCGATCGACCGTCAATCCGTGACTCGTAGATATGAGCCGTGGCCCTCGTCCGGCCGAACCCATTCAGTCGTAGCAACCCGATCCACGCCCGGCACCGGTGACCGGATTGACAAGCGCCCGGCCCAGAAGTCAACGACACTGCCATCCTGGCACAGCCCTGCCACAAACAGGCACATGAAAGCGCCGGTGGGAACGGGCCCCACCGGCGCTTGCCGCTTGATGACATCAGCCCCTCCTTATGAGGAAGGCATCGGTCGGGACATTTCGCCTATCCGCGAGCTGCCCTGGCCTCAGAGGTATCAGCCCCGAGACCCCGCTCCGGGTTGCGGGCGAGCCAGGCCGGACCATCGACGATCTCGACCCGGACGGTCCGGCCGATGATCACGGTGGCGGCGCGGGCAAGGACGGGCAGGTAGCGGCTGGCCCGACGCTGGGTGACGGCGGAGTGGGCGCCGATGATCAGCGTGTTCCCGTCGCGGCCGACCAGCTCGGCGGTCCGGATCGCGCCGTCGAGATCGGCGCGGGGGATCTCGGTCCCGAACGACAGCTCGGTCAGGATCGCCGCCCAAACCTGGGTGCTCGGCAGTCCGCACTCGGTAACGATGAAGGGACCAGCCGCCGGGACAGTGTCCCGGGCCGGGACCGGCGCGATCACCGGAGACGCGGCGGTCCTGGCAGCGGCCGAACCACTCCGGGCGGCGCCACGGCGGGCAACCGGTCGGGTGGCGGAAGCGGTCGCGGGAACTGCCGGATCAGGGGTGGCCGGCCGGACCGGCGTGGGGCGAGCCGGCGTCTCGGTTCGGCTGGCGGTGCGACCACGTCCAGTCGTCCGCTTGCCCCGGCCCGGGGTGGAACCGTCGTCATCCGGACCGCCATTGCGGTTCTCGCCCGGCCGACCCTCGCGGGCCCAGCGGGTGAGGATCTCGCGGATCCGGCGGGGAGCCACGTAGGCGCTGCCGGATTCGACGGCCTCGTAGATCGCGGCGGCGACCCAGCCCCAGCCGGTGGAGCCGTTCGGGCTGCCGGCGGTCCCGGCACGGCGGGCGGCGGCCTCGAACTCGTTGGCCAGCCCGGCGAGCAGCTGGCGCTGGGCCGGGGTGGTCGCCCGGTCGTTGGCGTCCTCGAATGCCCGGATCGCGACCGACCCGGCATCCGGACCAGCGCCGTCGACCGGCGGGCGATGAACCGGCGCGCTGGCCGGAATCGAGACCGGCGCGGCCGAAACCGTCGGCTCGGCCTGGGCGGCGGCGGCCGGAACAGCGGGAGTGACCGGAGCGACCGCGCCGCGGCGAGCCCGGACCCGACGGGCAAGGCGGCCGGCCGACGACGACCCGGAACCACCGGTGCTGGCGCTGGCCCCGGACTCGACCCCGGTCTTGGTCTCGTTCTCGTCGTTCCCGTCAGTCTCTGCTCCCGCGCTGGTCGTCGTTCTGGTTGTTGAGATGAGTTGGTCATACGTCGTGTTGGTCGCGGCAACAGTGGTCGGCCGACCGTCGTTGCTGCCGGCAACCGAGCTCGACCGCTTTCGGCGTGAACCACTGTTGCCGGTCGCAACACCCATCCCTGAACCATCGTTGGCGCTTGCAACACTGGTCTTCCGGGACCGCTTCGTATCAGTGTTGATCTGTGCAACAGAGGTCTGCTCGGCCGGGTTCGCTACCTCGACTACTGACGGCTTGGTGTCATTACCGGTCAGGGTGGCTGACTCGCTGTCAACCGCCCCGGGCACGGTGAAGAGGACTGCGCCGGTGTCGGTCGTGGCGCGGCCGTCGGAGCCACTGGCGCCTGGGTTGCGGGCGGCATGACCGGCGCGGGTCCGGTCGCTGGCGCGGCGCTCATCGGCCTCTACCTTGGCCGCCAGTCGCTGCCAGGTCGGGTCGCGGCGGACGACCGGCATGATCCCGTGCCAGACGCTGTCGCCGTCGATCGGGCGGAACCGCGGGGAGAACAGCCGGCGCAGGTGACGGAAGACCTGCCGGTCGCCGTCGGCCAGCCGGACCACCCGGAGCACCGCGTCAGCATCGAGGACGTAGCCGTCGTCGTGGTCCTTCACCCGGTAGAAGTTGTGGGGCACCTTCCACTTCCGGCCCGAGGCATCCGGCTTGACGATCATCTCCTTGCGGATCTCGATCAGGTCCAGCGTGACCAGGATCTTGTTGATCGCGATCAGCTCGGCCCGCTCCTCGCCGTAGAAGTCCGCCTCGCTCTGCTGGGAGGGGAAGGCGTAGCCCCGGTTGGGGCTGTCCTCGCGGCGATCGGTCCAGACGGTGTAGGAGTTGAGCAGTCCGACGCCCTTGAGCCCGATCAGCGGGGAGAACTGGGTGACGATGCTGTTCCAGTGCCAGAACCAGCCCCGGCGGCGCGTGTCCGTGCCGCTCTGGGTGGTCGCGGTGGCGTCCACGCCGGCGACCTCACCCGTCGCGTCGGCCTTCGCTGCCGACGCCTTCGAGGAGGTCCTGCCACTCCGGGTGGTCTTGCTGGTGGCCTTCGCGGCCGCCGTGCTGGTCTTCGCCTTCCCGGCGGGAACGGGAACGGGGGCGGGGACGACGTCCGGCGTGGCCGGGGCGTCGGTGGTCTGCTGAGCGCTCGACGGGTGCGCGGTGGCGCGAGCCGCGGCGGCCGGCGTGGTGCGCCGGGTAGCCGTGACCCTGGTCCGGGTGGTGCCGGGACCGCGCCGCTGCCCGTCGGTCATCGCGTGCGCTCCGTCGCGCCGTCGCGGATCGTGCCGCACGGGGCGCCCGGACGCGGGTTCTGCCCGGCCATGCCGTATTGACACCCCGTCAGTGGGGTCTCTAGAATGTGGGTGTCGTCAGGGTACACGGTGCCCTCCCTTGGCGGGGATCAACGGCGGCAGATCGGGTTTCCGGTCGTGGTGGGCGCTGGTGTGGCAGCCGTCAGCCCATGTGAACCGGGAACCGTCCAGTGACAATCCAGTCGTCTCGCTTGGCGAGGCAGGTATCGAGGTCGGCGTTGGCGCGCCGGCCTTCGATCGTTTTCGGGGCCTGTGCCGTCCGGTGATCCGTCCCCGGCGGGTTGGCGCCCGCCACACTGATCTCCGGACGGTTGTTCCTCATTGCCTCGCCCGTCGTGATCCCGCGTCCTCCTCCGGCCAGGGCCTTCGCCCGGGACCGGTCGTCGTGTCGCGAGGTGGCCGATCGACCTGCCTCGCCCGTTGCCTGCCGGCCGTCGACCTCAGTCCCGAAGGCAACGGGCAGCGCGTTGGCGCGCGCTCCCTCGCTGGTCCCGGTCGTTCTGAGGTCGGCCGCCCGGACCGGCGCCGGTGTGAAGGTCCCGGCGCTGATCGCGCCGTGGCCCCCGCACCCGAGCCCGTCCTGGTCCGCTGCCCATCCCGTCATCATCGCCGTCATCGCCGTCATCGCCCGCCACCCGTCCGTGTGAGCCGTCCTGTGCCCGTCTCACGCACGCCGTTGCCGGGCGTGCTGTTGGCGCCAGCCGGACCTAGCCCGGCCAGCCGCGCCTGGACTGGCGCCGGGGCTGACCCGTTGGCCCCGGCGTTCCCGTTGCCAGCCAGCTGCGGCATCTCCTCGCCGGCCATCCCACCGGCCGCGGCTCGGACGATCGACTCCTCGATCGCCGTCCGCCCGGCCGCGGCGGCCAGTCCCAGCGCCGCCCCCGCAAGCCCGACGATCTCCGCCGGTACTCCGCCGGTCAGGACGTGGATCGCGTCGAGCGCCGCCTCGTCGAAGATTCCCGCAGACCGATCGCCTGCACCCATCGCGACGCCGAGCCGGTGCCGGATCATCGCCGCGGTGTCGCGCCGGTTGAGCGGGTTGAGCGCGTGGGTCATCGCCGCCCGGCCGGCCAGGTTGCGCTTGCGGGCGACCTTGTCGACCAGCTCCGGCGCGCCGAACAGCAGCACCGTCAGCCGGGCTGGTGCCAGCGGCGACTCTGCGGCGGCCGTCGACGGGACCAGCAGCGCCCGGAGCGCGTCCAGCTGGTTGCTGGCCAGCCCGTGCGCCGCATCGATCGCCAGCACCACGCCGCGTCCGCTCGCTGTTTCATCCGCCCCGCTGGTCGCCTCGGCGTTGGCCAGCTCGCGGAGCAGCGCCGTGGTCAGGTCCAGCCCCGTCCGCCCGGCGATGGCGACCTCCGGCAGCAACCGCCCAGCGATCGCCCGAAGAAAGCTGACGTCGGTCCGGACCGCGGTCGGGTCGTCGATCACGCCGATCGTCAGCCCCGGGTGATGGGCGATCTCATCGAGCAGGGCGGCCAGGACGGCGGACTTGCCGTAGCCCTGCTCGCCGGTGACGATCCCGAGTCCCAGCCCGAGTGCGACGGTCAGCCGGAGCCGCTCCAGGCAGTCCTCGTGACCGAGGGCGGCGTGGAACAGGTCCGGGCTGGTGCGCTCCGGACCGGAGGTGGCGAACGGGTCGCGGGCGAGCCCGAAGTGGGCTAGCGTGGCGGGGGAGGTCATCGTCCTCCCTCCGCAGCAGCCAGCGGGCAGCCGACGACGACCGGCCCGGCCGGGCCCGCCGCCATCGTCATCTCCCGCTGTGCCGTCACGCCGCTCATAGTTCGTCCCTCGTCATCGTCTGCTGCCGTGGCGTCGCCGGCCGAATGGGCCTACCGTCCGATGCGATCCCGGATGTCCCGGATCCCGAGGCCCTCCTGCCGCAGCCCGATGACCTGGCGGAGTGTGGCGAGCTCGGCGTCGTCGAACAGCAGGTAGCCGCTCTCGGTCCGGGCCGTCGGCTGGATCAGCCCCTCCCTTAGATAGAAGTCCATGTGAGTCCGGGCCAGGCCGGTGGCGGCGCGCAGGTCGCTCGTCATATAGAGGCGGGTGACCTGCGGACGCGGGGCCGGCGCGACGGGGAACGGCTCGGCCGGGGCGGCGCTGGTGACCTGCACCGAGATGGGGATGTCCTGCTCGTGGGTGTCGGTCATCGCGGGTCCTGCCTCCTGGTGGTCGGTCATCTGGCTGCCCGATCCTGGCGTGTCATCTGATGCCCGGTGTCGCCGATGGTGGCGATGACCGACGAAAGACGGTCCGGGATCAGCACCCCGGAGCGACGGGCGCTCTGCAAGTGCATAGTGAAAGTCTAGGGAGCCCGTCCGGGGCTGTAAACGCTTGTCCTGTTGTCAGGCAGCGGCCATGGTCCTCCCGAGGGACAACGACGCCTCAAGGCCCGATCGGGGCACCGCGATTTCCCGCACAAGTGGCCCTTCCTGCAGGCGGGTCAGACCCACGCCTCACTGCCCGGCCCGGCAACAGACCGTGCCCCCGGTAGGCGAACGGACACCCAGCCGGCCGCGCCCGCCAGTTTTGAGCAGACAATTGTCCGCACGGTCCTTTGCGTACAACGTGCCTAGCGGTGGATCTAGCGGACAACGATCGGCGCATCCGCGTAAGGGGAGGGGTTGACTCCGGGGCCTGTGACAGCGAATCGTGCCGGTGTGTCACGGATGGGGACTTCAGGGTGTTTCTGGGCGACGGTGGGCGAGTGTGACTGCTCTCGATGTTCGGTCGTGTCGTGCTGTCACGAGTGCCTTCGGGGCGGATTGCGGAGCTGGGTAGTGTCCACTATGGTGTCATTGAGGCCGGGGGTCCTGCTCGCCTGGTGTGAGAGGGCTAGCCGGGGTGCGTCAGGTGCGTCGGACCTCTGCATCGCTGGAACGCGGCCGCGGGGCTGACAGGTCCTCCGTGCTACCGTCGCGCGGGCTCGGCAGGCCGGTCCCATGCAATCCGATCAGGATCGGGCGGCAGCTCCCCCGGCAGGGCGGTTTGATCCGGTCCCTCGTGGGACGCGGCTGGCGCGGACACAGAAGGGGCCCCGGAATGTTCCGGGGCCCCTTCTGTCGATCGAATGAGATGGGACGGTCGTCGCTTACGGGCGGGTCACCCCGAGGATGTCACTCCCCGCCGTCGTGCCGGTCGCCGCGGTCGCGTCGACCTCGGCCACGCCCTCGCAGTAGATGACCTGGCCGTTCGGCTCCGGGCCGAACGACACGGCGTCGGTGATCAGGTACATCCCGCCGGCGGCATCGAAGACGGAGCCGTACGGCGCGGTCAGCCCGTCGAGGACGACTTCCTGCTCGCCGGTCTCGACGTCGATCCGGACGACGCTGCCGGGGGCGAACGTCTCGAGGTCGGACGAGAGTTGGGTGGCGTAGAGCGCCGCGTCGGGGCCGGGCTGGATGGCGACGACGGCCGAGAGGCCCTCGGCCAGCGAGACGATCTCGCCGTCGACGATCGAAACGACGGACGGGGCACCGGCCGGCCACGTCTCGCTCAGGAATGAGACGATCGGGTCGCCGTCGACCGTGAAGGCGATGTCGGTCGGGACCAACTGCCGATCGGTCGTGGTCTCCTCGTCGCCGGCAACCGGTGTCGCGCCGAGGTCACCGAGCAGGACCTCGAGGGTCGGGAAGACGATCGTCGGGTCGAGCGCACCAGTCGCCGGGTCGATGGTGTAGATCACATTGCCACCGGCGTCGACGGTGTAGAGCAACCCGTCCGGACCCAGTCCGAGGCTGTTGAGGTTGGGGTTGACGTCGGTCCCGTCCGGGTTGTTCTCGACCTCGTACGCTCCCGGGTCGGCCAGGATCGTCTGGGCGCCGGTCGTGACGTCGACGGCGAAGACGGCATTCTCTCCCTCAACCGATCCCAGCCCGCCAATCACGCCCGTGCCGCCGACGGCGACGTAGAGGGTGGTGCCGGACAGGGCGAGGCCGGTCGGGCCGACGCCATCGCTGTAGGAGACGAAGCCGTCGCTGAGCACCGACTGGGTACCGTCCGCGGTCACGATGCTGACCTGGCCGGTGTAACCGCGGGTGGAATCGGCGAACGAAACGTCTCCCGTATCGGGTTCGGGCGTCCCGCCGGCGATGCTGTTATCGACGCGGGCGTTATCGGCGGCCGGCGTACCGATCTCGCTGGTTCCGATGCTATCGGATCCGCCCTCTTCAGTCCCGCCGATGCCGGCCTCGCTGATATAGAGGGTCCCGTCCTCTCCGAGGACGAGGTGGCGCGGATTGAGCAGACCCTCGGCGACCACGGTGCAGTTGGCGGGGAGACCCGCCCCGTCGGGGACCGGGGTGCCAGAACCGGGCGTCGCGTCCTGGGCCGACACGCCGGCGACGCCGGTGGCCGTGCCGAGGGCGAGCGCCAGGGCGAGCGCGGGGCGAGCCAGTGGGTGAGTGGCCGCGGCGGGTTGGTCGCCAGTGGGCCGATGGCTCCGGCCGCGAATGAGGCCGGAGACGTTGCTGGGGCCGAACATGGGACTCCCTCCCTGTGGGGTGGTCTGGCCCGGACGCAGGCGGGCGACGCGACGACCGGACGTCGGCGCGTGACCCTGCTCCGGGGCGATAGGATGCGACGACGCGCCGGGTGTCCCGGTCCCGGCCTGGCCGGCGGGGTCGGGCGCCGATGTCACCGATGCATCATATCGGGGTCCGTCGCCCGGCGGGAGGTGGTCGATCCTGTCGCATGGGCTACGGCTCGCGCGGTCGGCGATCCCTGTCATGCGTCAGGGACGGCAACGCCCCGTCCTCGGGAATCCGGGACGGGGCGTTCTGGTCTGTCTCGTTCGTGACCCCGGCTCAGCGCTGGTCGCGGTTGAACGGCCAGATGCTGCGCCACCAAGGGCGGTTGCCGGTGGTCGGGTTGGGCCACTGCTGGCCGCCACCGGACCGGCGCCGGGCACGGAACGCGCCGACCAGCATGTAGATGAAGGCGCCGATCAGGAACAGGCTCAGGACCGTCACGACCCACCCCGGACCGTTGTAGGTCAGCCGGGTCCCGGTGACGATGCTGTAGCCGCCGACCAGCGCGACGATCGCGCAGACGCCCAGCAGCATGAATCCGACCACGTTGTCCCGGTCCACGATCCGCCCCCTGCTCCCGCGGGCCGCCTGGTGGCCCGTTCGTTCTTGTCGATTGCTCGATCGTCCGCGCTCACGGTCCGCATTGGCCGGAGCATATGCTATGGACTGTACCCCACTGTCCGATCGGTGGTAGCCAGGTCGGGTCGGGAGAACGGGACGGGGCGCCGGATCTATCCGGCGCCCCGTCCCGTTCCTGCGCGTTCGGTGGAAGGCTCAGTCGATGTCGCTGCCGGCGCTCGACGGCGCCGGAGTTGGGCTGGCAGACAGGGCGGGATCCCCGGTGGTGGACGGCTGGGCCGACGGACCGAACAACCCGATGAAGCCGCCATCGATGCCGGCCGGACCGGACGGCGCCACCGATGGCGACGCGACGACGGGCGCTGATGCGGGAGGGGCTGCGGATGGGGACGACTGCGGCTCGACGGTTCCACCGGCGACCGGGGTCCCGGCGGTCGGCGTCGCACCGGCGGTCGGCGCGGTGACGACCGTCAGCTCGCCGTCCGCGAGTTCGACATTGGTGGCGATCACGCCGGACTGCCGGAGGATGTCGTTCAGGGCCGGCTCGACGACGGTGACGAGGTCGTCGGCGTCGAGGACGCGGGACGCCAGCCCCTCCGCCGACGGATCAGTCAGGACGACGCGGCCGTCCTCGGCGGCCAGTCCGGCGCGCCACGTCGACGCGACGCCCAGCGTGCTGAAGTTCAGTTCCAGTCCGTCCGGTGCGATGTTGACCGTCGGGTCGTCGATCGCGCCGAAATCGGCGTACTGCCGGATGCTGCGGTTGAGGTCGGCTTCCGTCACGACCAGCCGGCCATCGGGCGGGATGTCGACCGGGCCGACTTCGCTGGCCTCGGTCGCGGCCACGTCGCGGAGCTCGTCACGCAGCTGGTCCCCCGTCGCGGCGTTGATGATGAGGAGGGCGATCAGTGCCGCCGCGACGAGCCCGACGATCATCACGCCGAGCGCACCGAGCAGACAGCCGGATGGTCCCCGCTTCGCCATGCCCGCCGGCGGGGCGACCGGCGGGGGAGCGCCTGGTGTGCCGGGGCCGCCAGGACCGTAGCCGGTCGTCCCGGCGCCCTGGTTCCACTGGTCCTGCCCGTAGACCGACTGCTCATACCCAGGCTGCCCATACCCCGGCTGCCCATAGGGCTGCTGGCCGTACGGCGACTGGCCATAGCCGGGGTCCGCGCCCGGTTGGCTATAGCTCCCGGGCTGGGCGTAGGGGGGCTGAGCGTAGCCCGGCTGGTCGTAGACCGGCTGTCCATGGACGGGCTCGCCGTACCCCTGGGCGGCGGCCGGTTCGGGCCCGGTCGGTGTGCGCCAGGCCGGGGCGACCGGCCGGGAGCCGGACTCGCTCGCCCCCGGTGTCGAGGCGATCGGGGTTCCCCAGCCAGCCCAGTCGCGGCGACCGGGGGCATTGCCACCCGTCGCGGGCTCTCCGTCCACCCGTAAGCCCGCGCTGTCACCGGAGTCCGACCGATCACCGTCACCGTGGCCAGGGGCCGGTGTGGGTCCTCGGTCGGGGCTGGTCCAGGATTCCCACGAGCTGGTCGGCTGATTGCCCGGGCTGGTGGCGGGCTCGAACCCGGCGGCGCCGGCTTCTCCCGTGGCGTCCCGGGTGGCCCACGCCTGCCGGACCTCATCGGATGTCGGGAGGTCGTGTCCGCAGTTGGAGCAGATCGGGGCATCGATCGGGTTGGGCTGGCCGCAGTTCGGGCAGTACTTGGGCTGGGTGGCGTCCTGGCTCACCGGCGACATCCCTCCGGGTGTGGCCTGCGCGGCCTGGGTTCAGGGCAAGATCCGGCGAAAGGTACCACGCGTCCGGCGGGCATCGGCCCGGTCCGGGACGGTCCCCGTGGCGGGCACGGCAGGCGTGTCTGGCGGTGGCGTCAATCGTTGCCGGAGAGGAAGTTCGGGTCGACGGCGAAGGCATCGGCGACGCCGAAACGCTCCATGACGACCAGGCTGATCGCGTCGGTGAACGTCATCCCGGAGGCGCCCCGGCCCCGGAGCATGATCCGGCGGGCGCGGCGCTCGTCCTGCTCGTCGGCGTGGTAGACGGCGAGGGTACTGTCGCGCAGCCACTGCCGTGCGACGGCGTGGCCAACCCCGGTCCGGAGGAGGTCGTAGGTCTCGGCGATCACGTAGTTGCTGGTGAACAGGCGGTAGCCGGTGCCGACCAGTTCCCGGTAGGCGGCGACGGCCGCCTCGTGAGACGAGTCGTCCTGGTCGACCAGCGCGACGATGGCCGACGAATCGATGAAGACCGCCGGCGCGTCGCTGCCGCTCGTATCCGGCTCGGTCGCCGCCGTGCCGGCTGGTGAGGCAGGTTCGCTGGCGGCGGTCGCCGGGTCAACGGTGACCGTCAGATCACTCACGGCCGTCTCGCCGGAGATGTCCCCGGATCGGTCATTCGTGCTGGCGCGGTTTCCGTCGACCGGATCGGCAGCGGCGTCCGGGTCCCAGGGCGTGAAGTCATCATCGGCCGGCCGGCCATCCCAACCCGTCATCGGTGTTTTCGCCTCATATTCACAGGTGTCGGCTGGTCGTCCGGGTATCATGGGCCGCGCCATCCGGTTGCCCGGAGCGACGGTTCAGCGGCGCCAGAGGAAGGTGCGCCGGTAGGCCTCCTTGCCCTCGTTGATGCTGCTCCCGCCGCCGCGGCCGATCCCGATCACGCTGGCCAGCGGGTCGACCTCGCCGGGGATGGCCGGACGGACGGTATCGAGGAAGGACGTCGGCTCGCGGCGCTGCTCCTGGAAGGTGGCGAGGGCACTGGCTTCGATGAACCACTGCCCGCCGATCCGCCGGCCGGTCAGTCGTCCCTCGCGCAGGTAGCGCCGGACCTGCTCGGTCGAGCGGCTCAGCCGCTGCGCCGTTTCGGCGACCGTGATCAGTTCGCTCCCCGCCATGCCCTCGCTCATGCCTGCCCCCGGTCGCCGCGTGCCGCCAGTCCCGCCGCCCTGGACGAGTGATCCGGGTGATCCGGGCTTCGTCGCATGCGACAACGTGTCCTCAGCATATCGCCCACCTGTTGTCGCGGCAATCCACCGGGGCCTTTCGAGCGGATATCGTCGGGGTGGGCGGGAAAGTCCGGGGCCGGTCGAGCTGGCATGGACCTCGCGGGCTAGCAGGAGGTGTTCGGATCTGATCGGTGGATGCGCTGCGCCCGGCGCGCACTAAGGGGCAGGGGAGCGGACGATGCGTGACATGCAGGATGAGTGGGCGAGCCGGGAGATGGATCCGCCCATCATTGAACTGGTCGACGAGGAGCTCTGGGCCATCGATCTCCGCTTCCAGGGTGTCCCCCGGGTGATCGCGGCGTGGTTGCTGGCCGGCGACGGCCGGTTGGCTCTGTTCGACACCGGCCCGGCCAGCACCCTGCCAGCGCTCCGGGCGGGGATCGCCGCGACCGGCCACCGGCTGGAGGACCTGACCGATATCGTCCTCTCGCACATCCACCTCGACCACGGCGGCGCGACCGGACACCTGGTCGCGGAGGCGGCCGGTGCGACGGTCCATGTCCACCCGGCCGGCGCTCGTCACCTCGTCGATCCGTCCCGGCTCTGGGCGTCGGCGGCCCGGATTTACGGCGACCGCATGGAGATGCTCTGGGGGGCGATGGAGCCGGTTCCAGCCGAGCGGATCCGGACGCCGGCGGACGGCGACACGCTCGACCTCGCCGGGCGGTCACTGGCCGTGCTGCACACGCCTGGGCACGCCAGCCACCATATTGCGCTTCACGACCCGGCCCGGCGGATGATCTTCGCGGGAGATACGGCGGGGGTCCGGGTGCCGGGGACTGGGTACGTCTGTCCACCAACCCCGCCACCCGATCTCGACCCCGATCTTTGGCACGCCACCATCGCCCGGCTGGCCGCGCTGGATGCCCGGCGCCTCTGCCTGGCGCATTTCGGGATGGTCACCGACGTGGCGGCACACCTCGGCGCCCTCGGCCGCAACCTCAATTGTTTCCGCGACCTCGCCGTAGCGGCGCTGGCGGCGGGGGCTGACGGACCGGAACTGACGGCGCGGATCTCGGCGGCGATGGCGGCCGGGGTGGCCGGCGGCACCCCGGGCGTCGAGCCGGACCCGACGGTGCTGGCGGAGCTGGAGTGGGCGACGCCGGCGTTCATGGCGGCGATGGGCCTGACGCGCTATGTCACCAAGGCTGGCCTCGTCGCTTCACCGGCATAGTGCCTGCCCGGGAGTGCCGGGCGGATCAGTGACCGACGGCGCGGCCGATCGGAGGACGGCGGCCACCGGCCGGGCGGTCTGGTCGATCCGGGCCGCCCGGGGTATCGCCCTGTCGACGCTGGAACAGGCCGAACAGGATCAACGCCGCGACGGCGATCCCGACCGCGATCCGATACCCGCCGGTGCCATCTCCGTCGTCGCTGGCATCCGTCTGATCCACCTGCCCGGAGACGATCGCGTTGCCCTCGCCGACGGCCTGGAGCCGGGGCGGAGCGACGCCCTCGCTCGTGGCGCTGGCCTGCGCCGCACCGGTGGCGGCGAGGCTGACATTGACCGGTCCAGCCAGCGACAGGATGGAAACGATCAGGGCGAGGCAGATGGCGACCAGCACTGCCCGGACGCTGCCCCCGCTCGTGGCGCGATCGGTGATCCGGCTGCGGGACGGCGCAACGGCCAGGAGAGCGAACGGCACGATGGCAACTCCGGTCGGCTCGGCAGGTAACGGGTAGGGAGCAAGGACGGTCATCGGGGCGTCGACCGTGTGTCCGGAGGGGGTGCGGCTGGCTTCACCGCGTGCGGCGCGGAAGGATACGCCATCGGTGGCCGGCGCCGCGACCGGCTCAAATCGGCGTCGGGTGACCCGGTTCCGGGCCAGTGAGCCGGTCATGCGGCCCGGTCAGCTACCGGGAGCCTTTCCAGGCGCGTGGTCATGCCGTCGATCAGCGAATCGACCTCAGAAGCCGTGATCCCGGGGCCGGTCAGGGTAATCCCGTACTCGGTACTGTCCGCCTGCCAGCGGATCTCCCATCGCGCGCTGGCGGTCCCAAGCGTCCCGCTCGTCGACAGGGTCCCGTCCTGTCCGGCGACACGAATCGCCGTCGTGGGGCCGGTGGCTGGATCGGCGGCCGGCGCAGCGGCGGCCGTGAAGACGATCAGGTCACTGGTAGCGCCTGTCCCGGCCCTGCTGCTGGCGATGGTCCACCCCGGCGCGACATCGGTCACGGCAGTTCCGGCGCCGACTGGCGGAGCGAGCAGGGTCGCCGGCCCGAAGCCGGCCGGCATGGTGGCCGGGACGGGCGGCGCTTCGCCATTCGGCAGGCCGTCGAGCAGGGTGTCCCATCCCGTTTCGATCGGGACGAGGCTGCCCGCGAACGCCATCACGACATCGACCGGGACGCCGGTCGCGGCCACGGCGTAGGGAACGGAGGTCGCCTGGACGTTCCCGGCCGCGTCGAGCGTGGCGCCGGGTTCCGTCCATGTGACCGAGAGGACCATGCCCGGCGCCAGGGCGTTCGGGTCGGCGTCAGCCGTGCTGGACTGGGCCATCGAGACGGTCGCCGGGCGTCCCCGGACGGTCGCCTGGAACTGCTGGGCGCTGGGGATAGTCATGACCGCGGCAACATCCAGCACAGCAGTGCCCGCTCCGACCATCAACCGCATCCCGGAGCCGTTGTAGCGAACGAGGACTTCTGCCGGACCGACGCGGCCGACAGCAACCGATTCGAAGGCGCCCGGCGGGATGGGTGGGTAGAGCAGGGGGGCGAGCTCTCCCGCCTGCTCGCGGACGGCCTGCCAGGTATCGCGGTTCTGGATCGCCGAGATTCGGTTGGCGGTCCCGTTGCCGGGAACAGCCAGTGGCGGGTTATTGCCCGGTGCCGGCACGTAGGCATTGTCGCCGGCGGTGCTGTCGATGACGGCGCCGGTTCCGGAGGCCGGGAGGGCCGCGTAGTCGCCGTCCCCGCCCGTCCCGTCGCTGGTCGTCAGGCCCGGTTCCTCGCCTGGCCGAGCGCTGAACAGGTGCGGCCAGGCCTGCTGCAGGCCGATCCCGATCCCTAGACCGAGCAGGATCAGGCAGGTCGCCCGCAGCGCCGCCGCGATCCGACCAGTCGGGTGCCAGCTTCGTTGGCGAGCACCCATCACGGGCTGCGGCCGGGTGGGCTGGCGGCGCCCGGGGGAACTCACAGGCCCCCCGGGCTCGGTGACCGCTGCAGCCGCATCGGTCGGGCGGGGTGTCCGGGAGGACGGCAAGCTCCACAACGTGGGCGCCGGGCGGGTCGCAACGTGACCCGTCCCCGGGACGGGTTCGGGCCGATGCCTCCCTGAATCCGTGGCGACCTGCGGAAGGGCGGCGAAGACGCGATCCGCGACGGGCAGCCAGTCGGCGGTGTCCATGTGCTGCCGGATCGCGGCGGCGTCCCCGGCCAGCGCCCGTTGCAGACCGGCGCAGGCTGGGCATCCGGCGAGGTGCGCTTCGATCGCGGCGCGGCGCGTGGTGCCGGCATCATTTGCTGCGCCCGGGCGGCCCTGACGCGAATTGCTCGCCGGGGTCGACCGATCGCGGGTCGCGCCGCCGAATAGCGCGGTCTCGACCTCGCGACAGGTAAGGGGAGCCTGACGGGTCATTGCCCGACCCCGTCGCTGCCGGTAGCCGGGCGCCGATCCCGTGGCGTCGTCTCGCTGGGCGACGCCCGGGCAGGTGGCGGCAGGAGCGTCAGATGGGAAGGAGCGGTTCGGGTCGTCCCGCGGCGAGCGCCGGAGCGTGATTCCGTTGACCGCGGCGTGGTGTAGGCGGGGAGGTCGCTTGGGCGGGTCAGTGCCGCAAGACGAGCGTACTGCTCGCGGAAGTGGGCCCGGGCGCGGCTGAGTCGGGTCCGGGCGGAAGCTGGGGTGCCATTGAGCTGGGCGCCGATCTCGGCTCCGGAGAATCCGGCGGCGTGGAGCAGGAGTGTGGCGCGGTCCCGTGGGTCCATCGCGTCGAGGATGCTCTCGATCGCATCAGCCTCGTCGATCCCGTCGCCGGGGGCGGGGGTGCTGGGGAACAGGTAGTCGATAGCCGGGGCGGCTCCGTCCTGGCCCCCGTCGTCGTCCCGGCCGCGGCGGGCCAGCTGGGACAGGGGCACCCAGCGGATCACCTTGCGGCGCCGGAGGTGGGTCAGCGCATGGTTGGTCGCGATCCGGTACAGCCAGGCACGGAGGTGCTCCGGCTCCGGGTCGGGCCAGTTGGCGAAGGCCGAGAGAAAGGTGTCCTGGGCAAGGTCGCGTGCCAGCTCGGCGTCTCCGACCATCCGGACGAGGTAGCGGGACAAGGGCGCCTCGAAGGTGCGGACGACCTCGGCGAACCGGGCGTCTCGATCAGCGGTGGCGTCGCCGCGTGGGGTGGAGTGATGGCGGGGCATGCGCGGTCCTGGCGGGAGGGCTGGCCGTCCCCTGGTCCCTCTGGCCCGGACGGCCCGTCCTGGGCGCGGCCGGTGGGGATCGGGACGCCCGGTCGGAACCGGTCGTGTGGCCAGCGCTACAGGGGTGTCAGGGAGTCCGGGGCAGGCGGAGGGGTCCGTCCACTCCAGTGCTCCCGACACTGCGTATGCCGGGTGTACGTCGACGCTATGGATTGAGATGCATGGGGCGGCGAAATGTTACAGCTGGTCGGGCACCGGATCGCGTCCGTCCGGACCCGCTGGCAGACTGCATGGTGCGGACGGATCGGGAGACGGGCAATTCCTGCTACGCTGCCAGCAGTACGTTCCCGCACACGGGGAGGGTTTCGCATGGTCGCCGTCACTCAGCCGAAGCAGCCCGCCACGATCGCGGACCTGGACCGGACGCCGGACGACGGTCGCCGGTACGAACTGATCGACGGGGAGATCGTCGTGTCCGCCGCGCCAACCTGGGCACACCAGTACGCCCTTCGGTCGACGTTTCGTCTGGTCGATGAGTGGACGCAACGGCTGAGTCTGGGGGAGGCGATGGTCGCGCCGTTCGACATTGTCCTGAGCCCGACGCGCGTCGTCGAGCCGGACGTGTTCGTGCTGCCATCCGACGTCGATGCGCATCTTCGCGCGGACGGGCGGTACGACGGCGTGCCGTTGCTGGTCGTCGAGGTGCTGTCGCCAACCAACCGCACGCATGACACGGTGACCAAGCTGTACCACTACGCCCGGGCCGGGATCGCCGAGTACTGGCAGGTCGACCCGATCGCACGGACCGTGGATATCCTGCGGCTGGACGACGGCCAGTACGTGCCCCAGGAGATCGATGAAGCCGGCCGGGTCGCGTCGGTCGTCATTCCCGGCCTGGTCGTCGATCCCACGACGCTGTTCCTGCCCGTCGGCCCGGCCTGACCACGACCCATTTTGTCTCTTCCAAGGAGACCGTCCCTGTAGCGCGCCGCCGGGTCCATGCACCGGGCGGCGCGTCGTCGTGCACGGTGAGATGACCATGTGTCCAAGCGCGGGTCGGCGATGGTTCACGACGGCCCCTGTCGGACAGCCAGACCACGGCCGGAACGGTCGGGGAATGACGGGCAGTCAGGGCCGGGCGGGCCGCGACATATCCGTAAGGATGCAGACCGCTGGCCGCTGACCCGAACGGCTGACGGTCGGGAGGGGAGGAGTCATGGGCGGTAGCGGGCTGGCCCAGCTGACACGACTGGAGACGACTTCCGCGATTGGCTCCGACGGGACGGGCGCAACCAGGCCTGCAGACCCTGACCGGGTGAGGACAGGCCGGGCGGCGCTCGATGTCCGGGTCTACGCCACCGTCGTGACGCCGAAGCAGCTGACCACCTTCCATCTCTGCCCGCTCCAGCATCACCTCCGGTTCCGGCGGAAGGTGCGCGGCGCGATCCCACCGAACACGCCCCCGCTGGCCGAGGGCAACGCGCTCCACCAGGTGATGCGGCGCTGGTTCCGGCGTGACCGGGATCGCCGCGCTGCGACCGACCCTGCGATCGTCGACGGCTGGCTGGACGAGGCGCTCACCGACGAGCCCTACCGCGCCATTCGGGCCGAGGACCCGGATGCCCGCGACCGGGCGCTGCACCGGCTGTCCGGCCAGGCCGGGTGGTGCCTGGCGCAGATCCCGGACGACGTCCATGTCCGAGCGGCGGAGCGGGAGTTCCAGACCGGTCCGCTGCGGCTGGGCCGGGCCGGGATGGACGACCGGAGTCCGGTGCGGTTCCGGGCGCGACTCGACCTGCTCGTCGAGCACCCCGACGGCGGAATCGAGCACATCGACTTCAAGACGGGCGGGCAACGGGCGACCCACTGGATCCAGCACGGGGTCGAGCGGCTGGTCGTCGGGGACAGGCACCCGGTCGTGTCCGGCGGCCCTCCGACGCGGACGACGATGCTCTACACCGGTCATCGCCAGGTGGAATCGATCTGCCACACGCCCGATTCCTTCCGGTCTCTCCGGTCGGATCTCCGGGACCTGACCCGGCGAATGCTCACCACCCCAACCAGTCCCACCGGTCCCGAGCCCACCCACGGGGGACACTGCGCCTGGTGCCCCTACCGCGAGACCGCCTGTTCCGCCCACCGCCGCCAGGGCCGTGTGCCGGGGGTGCGATACGGAACGGGTCAATGACGACGGTTACTTTGCCGTCACTGCCTGCCCGTCAGATTCAGGCTTCCCTGGACCCCGGCGAGCCCACCGGCCGGTACATCGAGACGAGATCGGCCCAGTCGTCGCCGTGGTGGATGCCGCCGGGCAGGAGGGCGTAGTCGATGAAGCCGTGACGACGGTAGAGGCTACGGGCGACGTCGTTGGTCCCGATCACGTCCAACTGGAACAGGCGGAGCCCATCGATGTGGCGCCCGGCTTCCCGGAGGATCGCGCCGAACAGCCGGCTCCCGAACCCCCGGCCGCGGATATCTGCAGCCAGCGAGATGCCGAGGACGCCGACGTGTCGCTGGAGCAGCCCGCCCCGGGCCACCCCGGCGACCCCGACGACCCGCTGGCCGCTAGGCTGATCGGCCACGATGGCGAGGGTGAGCCCGTCGCCGGAGGCCTGCTCGGCGAGGCGGTCGCCCAGCCACGCCTGCTCCTGCTCAAGGGTCAACTGGACGCCCTGCAGGAGGATGAATGTCCGCTCGGTGGAGAGCGTGTTGATGTAGGTGAGCAGGGCCGGGGCGTCGCCGGGCGTGAGGGTCCGGATCACCAGACCGGCGTGGCCGTCACCCGGGAGTGTTTCGATCACGGTGCCGGGTGGCGGCATCGGCATGCGGGTAGCCTCTCGTCTGGATGCGGCGGATCCGTCGTCGGGCCAGTATGCGTCAGCGGATGAACGGGTTGGGTTCGTCTCGCCGGTCGGGGGGTGGCGTCTCCGCGACCGGGATGAACGGACGCGGTCGCTGGATCCGGACCCGGTCCGTCGCCGGGTGCCACCAGACGGCGAGCGCGCTCGGCGGCTCGACGAGCTCATCCAGGACAACGCCGACGACGAACCAGCCATCCGCCAGGGCGATCGGCTCGGCCCGGCACTGCCAGGTGATGCGTTCGGTGAGGTGCTCGGTCCCGGTCCGGTTCCAGTGGGTGCTGCCCGGTTGCCGGCTGATCCGGCGCCGGTGGTCTGCCGCCCGCTCGAGGGCGCGGTGCAGCGCCTCGGGGGTCACTTCGATGTGGCGGTGGTCAAGCGGCGGCTCGGTTGCCATGCCGGAAGTCTACGGGATGAAGAACATATGTTTGCATCGCGGGCTGGGTAGTGAGCGGGTGTCTTGGTCAACTCATGGGCTGGATACGGATAACGGGAACCCCCACGAGGTCGAATGGGACGCAGTGCTCCTCGACAACGGTCTTCCTTGCGGCAGTGCGCCGGCGCCTACGTGGAAGCGGAGGCAATCTCCGGCGTGACGTCGTCGCCGGTCGATCGCCGGAGGGTGCGGACAGGCTGGGCCACAAGCCACTGGGCCGCGGCGGCAGCTGACGGCCCATCGTCCGTCATCTGGGTGACGGTGCCGCCCCATCGGGTCAATGTCTCGACCAGTCGTTCGCCGGTGAGAACCGTCGGGGTGCCGCCTGGCACCGGGTCCGAAGATGACGACAGCAGGATCGGCAGGCCGTCGAGGGGAGCCAGTGGTGGGTCCCATCCAGGTACCAGGGGGAGTGAGGCGTCGAGCGCGATCACGCCGGACAGGAGATCCGGGGTCGCGGCAGCCATGGCGAGCGCCATGATTCCGCCCTGCTCGACCCCGAGCAGGAACGGCAGCGCGGCATCGTCACGGTGCTGGCGATCGACCTCGTCCCAGAGGAACCGTTCGATCTCGGCCATCCCGTCCCCGAAGAAGACGGGTGACGGGCGGTCATCCGGACCGATGAACCATGCGTAGCCAACGATCTCGCGACCGATGAACACGCCCTTGTAGGACTCCAGGCCGAGGAGTCGACCCTCCGGCGCGACCTGGCGGGCCATGTCGGCCAGGTCGCCGCCCCGGCCGCCGCGGGGGTGCAGGGTGATGACGGTCGGGGATCCGCCGGTGTCCTGGATCCGGGTGTAGAAGAGCTGGCTGAGCGGGCGGCGCATGGGATGAACCTGTCACGACAGAGCCAGCGCCCCGGTCGACTGAGCCGACCGGGGCGCTGGCTGTCAGGAAGCTAGGCCGACTTCTCCTCGGAGGAGACGGCATGGCGGGCCGCCGCGTACCCCCAGGCGTGAGCGACGCCGAGGGTCATGCCCGCACCGTAGTAGGCGTTCACGCCCGGCGAGGCGACGCAGTTGCCGGCGCCGTACAGCCCGACGATCGGCGTCCCGTCGAAGCGAACGACCTGGCCATCCGGGTTGATGATCGGGCCGCCGTTGGTATCGACCGCCGAGGCGGCGACGATGACGGCGTAGTACGGACCCGAATCCCGCAGCGGGTACATGGCCTTGGACGGCTGGTCAGGCGACGGCCATTCCGTGACGGTCGGCTCGGCGACCATCGGCGGGAACGGGGTCTCCTGGTCGTAGAGGAACTCGCCACGCTGGAAGTCCGGGTCCTCGCCGGTCCGGGCGTACTCGTTGAACGTGGCGACTTCGTCGACCAGGTTGGCGGCGAAGTTCTCGGTGAGCGCGAACCCGCCGGTCTCGGATTGCAACACCTCTACCCGCTCGCCGATGGCGGCCGCGAGCTCCTCCAGCGTGTTGCCCTGGATCACGACCGGCGCCGTCTCCGGATCCTCCGGGAACGGGAAGCCGGTGGCCCAGTTCTCCTGGATGCGGCCGTCGTAGACGAGGAAGCTGAGGAGGTTCTTCCACTGGGCGTTGTTGGCGTCCCAGTCGAAGTGCGCCATGGCGCGGTCCTGGTAGTTGCGCTTCTCGTTGACGAAGCGGCGGCCGTCCCGGTTGACCATGAGGAACGAGTCGCCGTTGTAAAACCAGACGCAGTTGTAGGCGGTCGGCGAGGCGACGACCTGCTCGAACAGGCCCTCGTTGCGCCAGGTGTTATGGAGGTTGCCCAGCTTCGCGCCAAGGGTGTTGGCGATCCGCATGAAGTCGCCCTCGTTGGTCGCCGCCGAGCACCCGCCGTAGTACGGCGTGGTGACGAGGTGGCGCATGAGGTCCTCGTTGCGGACGAACCCGCCGCTCGCGAAGATGACGCCCTTGCGCGCCCGGATCGAGATGACCTGGGCCGTCGGCGGCTCGGGCGTGGCGTCCAGCTCGGGCGTGGCGACGACCTGCGGACCCTGCTCCTCGATGTTGGCTTCCGGGGTCGAGGTCTGCTGGGCCGGGTCGTTGGCCGCGACTTCGACGCCGATGACCTCGCCGGCGTCGTTGAGGATCACCCGCTCGACGCGGTGGTTGAGCATGATGGGAATACCGACGCGCTCGGCGTGCGCCTGGTAGTTCTCGATGAGCAGACCACCGCCGCCCGGGTTGCCCTCCTCGTCCTGCGGGACGATCGACCGGCCCTGCGGGGCCTTGTTCTCCGGCAGGTGATCCATGTAGTCGGCCTGGACGTCGCCGGTGAAGCCGTTGATTGCCAACCGCCAGGTGTTGGCCCCGGCCTCCTGGAGCACATCCATCGCTTCCGACCCGACGTCATAGAAGGCGGAGAGCATGGCGAAGTCGTGCTCGGTCAGACCCAGTGTCTCGCTGTCCGGGTCGTAGTCGGCCGGGAACGAGTAGCGGGCCATGTAGCGGAGCGCGTCCTCGCGGTCGTCCGTCATGCCGGCTTCCCGCATCGGCGTGTTGTTCGGGATCCACATCGTGCCGCCGGAGACGAGGGTCGTGCCGCCGACATAGGCGCCCTTCTCCAGCATGACCACGTCGGCCCCGAGGTGCTGGGCGCTGATCGCCGCCGCGAACCCGGCCCCGCCGGACCCGACGACGACGACGTCATGCTCGGCGTCCCAGCCGGACTGGGCCGCCGCGCGCGACGCCTGGAACGGGACCGCCCCGATCACCCCTCCGGTCGCGAGAGCGGCGCCGGCGCCGCTCGCCTTCAGAAAGCCGCGGCGGGAGACACGGAGCCGTGCATCCTGGACGTGTGTCGCCTTCGACATCTGCTATTCCCTCAACGTGGGACGTCTCCGTCCACACCCTGCGAGTCCCGTTCGGTCGGGAGACGAATTGGTCAGTCGCGGGATAGTACCCATGGGCAAGCATTGACGCAAGACGGTGTCTGGGCGGCGATCACCGTCCGGGACCGGTCACTGACCGCGGGAGGGAAGGCGCGATGCGGCGCGCTTCTGTGGCCGGAATCAGGACCGCCCCAGGCAGATCGATCGGCCGAGCGGTTGATCAGCGAGGGGCACCGGCGCGTCTGCCAAGGGGCCAGCGTGGAGGGGAGGGTCGACCGGGATGGACAGCCCGGCGGCGATCATATTCAATGGTCAACTACCGGGGCGCTGAGCACGGAGCCGGGCCGGTGGGGCGAGGATGTCCTGAGGCCATGGCGGGAGAGACCGCTGGCCACGGGCAGGAGAGGAACAGGTGATGACGATGCCAACGATGGGCAGACCGGCCGGCGAGAAGCCGGGCAGACGACCCCGGACCCGGGTGCCGGCAACGCTGCTGGCGCTGCTGCTCGTCCTCGCCGGGGTGGCGGTCGGCGCCGGGCCGGGACTGCGGGCCGCGACGGCACAGGCGACGATCGACTGCTCCGCCGTCCCGTCCGCCGGGACGACGGCCTCGACGCCAACGATCCCGCCGGAAGACCTCGTCGTCTCGATCCCCGAGGGAGAGTCGGTCGCCTTCCCGGCCGGCGGTGGGGAACTGACCGTCTTCGCGGCGGCCTCGCTCGCCAATGCGTTCGACGAGATCGGCGAGACGCTGGAGCGCGAGAACGCCGGGTTGACGATCACGTTCAACTACGCCGGCTCGCAGGCGCTCGTCACCCAGCTGACCGAAGGGGCGAGGGCCGACGTCTTCGCCTCCGCCAACCTTACCCAGATGGACAACGCCATTGACGCGGGGCTGATCAGCGGCGAGCCCCGCCCGTTCCTCGGCAACCGGCTCGGACTGGTCGTCCCGGCCGACAACCCGGCCGGGATCACCGGGCTGGCCGACCTCGCCAATGACGACGTCACCGTCGTGCTGGCCCGGCCAGACGTCCCGGTCGGGCAGTACGCCCGCCAGTCGCTCTGCCTGGCCGGGCAGGATACGACGACGTACGGCGAGGGCTTCGTCGGCGCGGTGGCGGGCAACATCGTCTCCGAGGAGGAGGATGTCCGCGCCGTCCTGACCCGGGTCCAGCTTGGCGAGGCCGACGCCGGCATCGTCTACGTCTCCGACTTCGCGGCGACCGAGGGCGGTGGCGTCGAGCTGATCGAGGTCCCGGACGCGGTCAACGTGGTCGCGTCCTACCCGGTTGCGGCGGTCGCGGGCGGCGACGCGGCGCTGGCCGAAGCGTTCATCTCCTACCTCCTGAGCCCCGAGGCGCAGGACGTCCTGGCGTCATACGGCTTCCAGCGGGCCGGCTGAGCGCCCCGGATCGAACGGAAGCGGAGCGAAACCGATGGCCACCGGGGTTACCCGGTGGCCATCGACGTTTCCGGGACCGTGATTCTGCGGGCCAGGCGAACGGGTTCGGAAAGGTATCCGGGCGGCATGGGTTCGGGATACCAGGCTAGGCAAAATGCGATACCGGGTATAGCATTCAGGCATCGCAGGTGGTGTGATGGTCCTCGTGGCGGCCCGAAGCAGGGCGGCTGGTCCCGGTCGGTCCGGGTCGGGGCACGCCACCGTCGCCATGGAGTTGAGCGTTCATGTCCGTGACGTCGTACCTGTCCGATTCCCGGCTCCGCGTCTCCCGGCGCGGCTTCCTCAAGGCGGGTGGCGTCGGTGCCGCCGCGGTGGGCGCCGGTGCGCTCGGTGCCGTTCCGCTCGCCGCCTCCCGCGCGTCCGCCCAGAACGGTGGCTGGGACGCCGAGCACGACGTCGTCGTGGTCGGGTCCGGTGCGGCCGGGTTCGCCGCGGCCATCACCGCCCGGGCGCTCGGTAGCGACGTCGTGCTGTTCGAGAAGGGCGCCTATGCCGGCGGGACGACGATCGTCTCCGGCGGCGGCATGTGGATCCCCAACAGCTCGCAGATGCGGGAGATGGGGCTGGAGGACCCGCGACCCGAGGCGCTGAAGTACATGGCGCGCTACTCGTGGCCGCACCTCTACGACCCCGAGGGCGAGACACTCGGTCTGCCGCAGCACGACTACGACATGATCGCCACCTACTACGACACGGCTGCCGAGGCGATGGACTTCATCCAGGACACCGGCGCCATCGAGTACCAGGTCTCGGGCGGCTACGGTCCGGATAGCGACCAGCTCCAGACTGACTACATGGACCACTTCCCCGAGGACGTCGCCCCCAAGGGCCGGACCCTGATGCCGGCGGCGACCGCGGGCGGGGCTGGAGGCGGTGGTGGCGACCTGATCGGCGCCTACCAGGCCTGGTCTCAGAGCAACGGCATCCCGATCCTGCTCAACCACCGGGTCGAGCGCCTGATCCTCAACGACGCCGGGCAGGTCATCGGCGTCGAGGTTTCCGTGAATGACCCGGCTCAGCAGACCGCGACGCCGGAGCCGAACGTCGGCGCCGAGGCCGACGGAACCCCCGTCGGTGGCGCCATCCCCGTCGTCGGCACTCCAGAGCTCGAAGCGACCCCGGCCCCGCCGACCGCGACGGTCATCGCCGTCCGGGCCCGCAAGGGCGTGATCTTCGGGTCGGGCGGGTTCTCGCGCAACGCCGACATGATGCATCACCTGATGCCGGCCCCGTACTACGGCGGCTGCGCGGCGCCGACCAACGAGGGCGACCTGCTCCGGATGTCGTCCGCGGTCAGCGCCAAGCTGGGCAATCTCCACAACGTATGGCGCAACGAGGGCATCTTCGAGCAGGCCGTCGCGAGCAGCGACTCCTACAACTGCATCTGGTACTACAACGGCGACTCCTTCCTGATGGTCAACAAAACCGGGCGCCGCTTCGTCAACGAGAAGCGCAACTACCAGGATCGCCCGATGGCCCACCACCACTGGGACGCCAACAACGCCGACTGGACCAACCGGCTCGGCTTCCTGATCTACGACTCCCGCCAGGTCACCAACTGGCCGCGGTACCCCTTCGCCGCTGACGGCGAGACCACGCCGTACGTGATCACGGGCAACACGCTCGAGGAGCTGGCGGCGGCGATCGACGAGCGGGTCGAGGGCCTGAAGGCGGCCAGCGGCGGCGTGACGCTCGCCGACGACTTCGCGTCGACCCTGGCCGACGAGATCTCCCGGTTCAACGAGTTCGCCCGGACCGGCGAGGATCTCGATTTCCAGCGCGGCGCCTTCGGCTACGACCGGGATGTCCCGAGCGGCCCGATCGCCGAGGAGCCGACGATCGAGTACCCGTCGGCCGACCAGCCCAACGTCGCGATGTATCCCCTGAGCGACGAGGGCCCGTACTACGCGATCATCATCGCGGCGTCGGCCGTTGATACCAACGGCGGGCCGGTGATCAACACCGACGGCCAGGTGGTGACCTGGGACGACCGGCCGGTCGAGGGCCTGTACGCCGCCGGCGCCTGCACGGCCAACCCGAGCGTCAACGCCTACTGGGGTGGTGGGACCACTCTCGGACATGCCCACGTCTGGGGCTACCGGGCGGCCCAGCACGCCCACGCGTCCAGCGAGAAGACGGCGTAACGGCGGTCCGGCTCGTCCGGCCGCGGTCCCGTCCGTTTCACGGCCATGTCGTTCCCGACGCCCGGTCCGCGCATTCCCTGCCGGACCGGGCGTCGGGATTCAATCGCTCCGAGGCTCCCCATGAATCGCCCGCTCAGCCAGCTGATCCACGTCCCCCTCCGCGACGGCACCGACGGTCCGCGCATGATCACGCTCCACGACCGCAACCAGCACGCGAGGGACGTGGCCACCTGGGGACTCGGTGCGACCGCGACCGGGCGGGTGATCGGGCTGGAGTCGTACAAGGGTGTGTTCCGGGCCCGGACGATCACCGGCTACACCTGGTTCGTCGGGCCGGACGACCGGCCCGGTCCCGTCTTCTTCGGCGATGCCCTGTCCGAGATCGAGCGGTTCCTCTGGGACGAGGTCGACCGGCAGCGGGCTGCCGGCCGGCCGGACGCCGAACTGCCGTTCCTGCTCGGCGTCGGGCAGGGGGCAATCATGGCCATCGCCACGGCCCTGGCCGTGCCGGACCTCCTGTCCGGCGCCATCGCGGTCGGCCCGTCGCTGCCGGTCGTCCCCGGCTGGGACCCGCCGCTGGCTCCGATGACCGGTCTCCCCATCCTGCTGGTCGGGTCGGTACCGGACACGTCCGATCCGGCACCGGTCCCGGCGGGCGTCGGTGCCCCGGCGGTCCTCCGTGGCGACGAGCTGGTCTCGGCGCTCACCGGCTGGGGTGCAACCGTCACGTCGCTGGACGATGCCGGCTCCGCGACCCTGCCAGGCATCGCCGCCTGGCTGGCCGCGCGGGAGCGGCGGGCGCTTCCCGCTCCCGCCGGGCAGGCTTCGCCGGGCTGATACGGCGTAGTTCTCGCCTGCCTGCGCGGGTGATTGGTGCGGTGGCCTGAGCGCTGACCTCCCCGGACAGGGTCATGGCGCCGGCGGTGTCGTACCGACGATCATCACCGTGGGTCACTCGCGGGACCTGTCGCCCGGGGGCCGCCCCGGCGCCGACCGTCGCGCCGGCGCTGCCGGATCACCCACGATGCGCATGCCTCCATCCCATGACGACCATCACCGTGCCGGGGCGTCCCATGACCCTGATCTGGCCAGCCCGGAGGCGATCGCGCGGCGGATGGTGACGGAGCTGCCCCGCTTCGGTTCCTGGGCCAGCGCCATCCGGGACTTCGAGACGCCCCACGGCAAGGTCGGCCTGCGCCAGCTGGCCATCCTCTGGCTGATCCGGTACGACACCTTCGGACCGGAGCCGCTCTCGGCCACGAGTCTCGCGGTCCACTTCCAGGTCCAGCCCAGTGTCATCACCAAGGCGCTGACCAGGCTCGAGACCAGCGGGCTGATCACCCGGACCGTCGACCCGGCGGATTCCCGTCGCTCGCTGATCGCCATCACCGAACCCGGGATCGAGGTCAGCCGGTACGTCGAGGACCTGTTCATCGCCGACATGATGGACAGCCTCTCCCGCGTCGAGAGTATCCGCTGGGATGAGCTGGCCCGGGCGCTGGATGTGCTGGAGGCGGTCGGCGACGACCTGGTCCGCAAGCTGGGGCAGACCCGCAAGCCGACCCGCCAGCGTCGTCAGCCGCGCCCAATCCTATCGCAACCGGACACCGACCCGGACCGGTAGCGCAGCCGACGGAGCGATGGCCTGGCGATCCATTGACCGGAAAGCCTATTGCCTTGCGGCACGGCGCGAACCCGGAGAAACGCGCCAGGGATCGTGCCAGGTGCCCGAATCGCCGGATTGCCGGTGCCGTCCGGGGCTGGTACCGTGCCGGGTCGTTGGGCCCTGCGGGATCGTCGCGTGGTCCGGCCCGGGATCAGCGGGTGGCGTGGTCCGGCGATTGGCCCGGCGCGCGGTCGGCGAGAGCAGGAGGAGCGGACATGGACCACGGTCAGGATGCGGGACGTGAGACGGCAGGGTTCCGGGGTCGGACAGGCGCAGCGCTCGGGCAGGCACGGCTGGTCGTGCTGCTGCTGGCCGTGGCGATGTTCGGCGCCGGTGGGACCGGGCTGTTCGGCGCGGAGGCCCGGCCGTCGTCGCAGGACACCGGCACGCCGGTCGCCAGCGCGGGGACGCCCGTCGCCGACCAGTGCGCGATGCTCGCGCCGGCTACGGGCGCGGAAGCGTGGGTTCAGTCGGAGCTGTACTTCGGCCGCGGCACGGACGACACCGAGAGCGAGATCACCGACGAGGAGTGGCAGGACTTCCTCGATTCGGAAGTCACCCCGCGCTTCCCGGCCGGGCTGACGGTGCTGGAGTCGTACGGCCAGTGGCAGAACAGCGCCGGGGAAGTCAACTCCGAGGACAGCACCGTCCTGATCATCCTCTACCCGATGGATCCGAGCGGCGCGACCAGCGACCTGCTCGAGGAGATCCGCGACGCCTACGAGGTCCAGTTCGACCAGGAGTCCGTCCTCCGGACCGACACCTACCCGGTCTGCGTCGGCTTCTAGCCTGCGGCGGACCTGAGGCAGGGCATGACACGAGCCCCGGAGCGGATCACCGCTCCGGGGCTCGTCGCGTCTGTCAGGACAGATCGGCGCGAGCAGGCGCTCCGGACTCCCCGGAAGTGGAACAGTCACCGCGGTTATTCCGGGATCGGGCGGGCGCTGTCTGCCACCGGGAAGGGATCCGCGCTCGCTCGGGGAACTGGTGCGGCGGGCTGGTGTCCGTCGGCTGTGCTCAGCAGGTACGGCTCGAACGCGTGGCTCCCCGTCGTGACGGCACCGTCAGCGTCAACGGCGATCAGGTGGTAGGGAACACCGATCTCGGCGGCCTGCCGGATCGCGTCAGCGGGGCCGTGGAGCAGCTCGCCGGAGGCCGAGCGCGTGGCGAACGCGACCAGGACTCCACCCCACGCGCCGACGCATGAGAGCATTTCCCGGTTGCGCCGCGGCCCGGCCGAGCGCCCGTAGCGCCCCCAGTTGGCCGGAAAGGTCATGACCTCGAGCCCCTGGGCAACCGCGGCGCCCCCCGCCCACTCTTCGGGCGAGGCGGGTCCGCAGCCGTGGGCGATGGTCGTGCCCGGTTGCAGCCGGTCGACGAAGGCCGTTACCCACGCGCGGCGTGGGAAATCCCGGGAACCGGCTACGCAGATGATCGTGGGGAGCTGGTCGAAGGCGATCCGGGTACCTATAGGTGGCGCTCCTCGTCCGTCAGCCACACCTCACCGACCTGGACCCGCACATCGGGAACGATGACGAGCCCCGCGATGGGGCCGAGTGCCTCGGCGACCAGGGTGCTGACCCGGGCGGTCGTCGCGGAGCGCCCGTGCCGGGCGAGGTACTTGTCGCGCGCCGTCGTGATGGTATCGGCCAGGGTGTCGGTGCGGTTCGCGCCGCGATACAGGGAGTAGGTACTCATGAGGGATCTCCGGCAGCTCGCGCCACGTCGCTGGTGCGTCCAGCTGCCACGTTCCGGGTCTGAGGTGCTGTGATCATCTTCGCACCTCAACCCCAGTCAACGAGGGAAAAAGGGTCCTGTATTGTCCATAATCACCCACCTCAGGTCGGTGCGCCATTCGGGTCCGGCCAGGACCACGTCACTCCAGGTACCAGGAGGGCCGGTAGATCACGATCGCGTCCGATGACCAGACCCGAGTGTACGCCCGCCTGTCGATGACGGTGGTCGGCGGATCACCAACGTACTGGCGCAGGCCGATCACCAGGCACGGGGCGAACTCGTAGTAGGGTGGCCGCAACGAGAGCGGACGGGTGTCGTTGATGACGCCGATGTGCTGCAGCCGGGGCTCCTCGGGCAGGGATGCCCCGAGCAGTGCCCGAGCCGGGTACTCCGACGCGTCGAAGCGCCAGAGCCCGATCTGTCCGCACCGCGATTCTTCCATGAGTGTGATCGCCGTCGCGAAGTCGTCCGCCAGCTGGGGGCGGGTCACGAACAGGTCAGCGTTCTGGCCATCGCCGACCGTCGACACCTCCCAGACCGCCGGCTGATAGATGTCACCGCCGAGGACCGGGCGATGCTGGGCGAAGAGCAGGTAGGGAGCGGTCGTCAGCAGCAGGGCGACCATGGCTACCCGCGGGATCCATGCGTACCGGATCTGGCTGACCGCCAGGCCGATCACCGGCGCGAACAGGATCAGGCTCGTCAGGTAGAGCCGCGTGCTCCAGGGCGACCACTTCAGCATCAGGCAGAACGTCAGGAACCCGGCCAGCGCCGCGCCGGCGTACAGCACGACCGCCCATCGGCGCAGGGCCGGGACGAGGGGCAGGGCAATCAGGACGAGGCCGATCAGCACGAGGTGGATGAGGTTGCCCGCGCCGTCCTCATTGGTGTGGAGCGGCGCCACGCTGAAGGTCTGCCCTGCCCAGGTCGTCCCCGGGTCGTTGGGGTCGATGCCGAGCCCCTCCAGGAACGAGACGACCCAAGCCGTTACCCGGGCCGCTCCTTCATGGGACGGAGGATTGACGTTCAGGGCCAGGAACCGCACCACATTCGAGATGAGCGTGTCCAGCGACAGGTCGTCGTTGGTGTAGCGCCCCCAGGTCTGGCCGGGTGGACTCTCCTGTCCGGGGCCGAGCGGGCTGCCATACAGCGCGTGGTTGCGCAACCAGAAAGGCGCGTTCAGCACGATGACGGTGAGTCCGCCAGCGATTCCCATCAGTACGATCCGCCACCGGTGGCGTCCCAGCACGAGCAGCCCGAGCGCCGCCACGACCGTGCCGGCGAAGAGGAATCCCGTTGACTTGGTCAGCAGGGCCAGACCGAGGGCGGCCCCGGCCAGCACTCCGCCTCGCAGGACCTGTCCGGTCGTCATGCGCCGGTCCGGCGCGGCCAGACGGAGCAGTGCCCACGCCAGCGTGACGACCCAGAACGCGACGCAGAGGTCGTTCTGCGCCGTCGCCCCCTGTAGCACGGCCATCGGGATCGTCGCCGCAAACACCGCCGCGCAGATCTGCCCGCTCGGGCCAGCGCCGAACTGCCGGGCGACCACGCTCGACCCGATCGCGCAACCGACGAAGGCGAACCACTGGACCAGGTTGGCCCAGGCGTCGGCGCCACCAAGCACGAAGAACTGCGTGATCGCGTAGCTCGACCACGGCCCCGAGTTGAGCTGTCGCGAGACCGCCGTCGGGTAGAACGACACGTCGCGGTTCTGGATCCAGTGCATGACGCGAGGCAGGTGGTAATCCAGCACGTCGTTCGTGCTGATCCCCCCGGTGATGGCCACGAGGGCAAGGACGCCCCCGACGACGCAGAGCCCGATGAGAACGGGGCTTTCCCGGACCCACGGAACGGTGATCCTTGAGCGATCTCGCCAGCGCCGGGCGGCGCCCGACCAGGACGTCGCCGCCAGGGCGACGACGATGACGATCAGCCACGCGCCCGCGACGGCCGGGGCCGCCAGCGCATTAACCAGGCTCGACCCTTCGATGATCAGTGTGGCGATGACACCCCAGATCAGCGCCGAAACCAGGAATGCCTCACGGAGACCGAGCCGGCTCCGCCGGGACACCAGGGCGACCCAGCAGGTCACGAACGCGACGACAGGCACGATGACCATCAGGGATCCTCAGGGAGATGCAGCGATCGGGGAAATCTGGGGCGGAGCGAGGACCCGGGATATGGGTGCCAGCGTTCCGGGCGCGGTCCGGGGAGGTAGGCGCGGGGCCGGATTGGCCGCTCGGCCCGTTCGCGACCAGGGGACTGGATGGGCAGCACAGTGCGCTCGATCGTCAGATCGAGGCGGCAACCAGCAATGCATACACTATCGGACGATCTCACGCATTAACGATTGGTTGATCTGACGTTGCTCGGCGTCGAGCAATCGCGTGCATCCTGCAGGCGGACGCTGGATCCGGCGCCATGACGGGTCCACGATCATGGGTGACATGTTCGCTTCCGCGTCGCCGGGTTCTGCCTTATGAGCGGGCTGATATGCGGTAGACCGCGTCCTGGATCGTGCGCATGTCTCGCCTGAGCTGCTCGTCAGACACTGGGCGCCCGAGTTCCACCCGGCGCTCGACCAGCCGTGCCGTGCCGAGGATGACACTCAGGTCGTTGATGGTCTTGAGGTCGCGCTCATGGGCCGCCGCGGTGCGTGCTGCATCATCTGTCATGACCTGTCCTGCCTGGTGGAGGGGAGTCCGGACCTCGAGGACGACCGGTGGGTCATGGTCGAAGGGTCTGATGAAGACCTCGACCTGGATGACCTCGGGTCCTGTGGATGCCGCAGACACGGGAACGCACAACGGGCGAGGAGTGACCGGGACCTGGCGATTGCCAGCACGGCCCGGGTCCGCTGCAGCGACAACCAGCCTGCGTTGTCGGGCGCCCGCTGACGATCATGGGAAGGAGCCGGATCGAGGTGGGGGATCCCGGGGTGCCGCGCCTGGCCCGGATGTGAGGGGCCCGACGCGCTGGATCCGGGAGGGGTGACGGTGAAGAACGCCAGACGTGGTGGGAGTGTTAGGGACGCTGGCGTCGCGTGGCTGGTTCCGGGGCAGCCCGGACATGGTGTCGTCGCCTGCGCGTGAGCTGCCCGACCGGACCAGGGCGATCCGGTGGCCAGGTGGCTCGGCGGCTGGCGGCGGCAGCGAGAATCCTGCCAGGGAGCAGGAGTGACGGGGTTTCCGGGGAGTGGCTCCCACGCGGCCGGGGGAACGGGAACCATCGGTGTGGGGAGGCATGGCTGGTGCCACGGCTCACCAGGCTCACGGATGGGGTTCAGCAATCGCCGACCGTCTGAGTTGCGTCGCGTCCCCGGGGCGACGCCCGGTCCCCGGCATGACGGTGATCCTGCCGGAAAGGGTGATCAGTCGTTGGAGGGAGCCGGTAGCCAGAGGTTCAACGTCGTCCCCTGGAGTTCGCCGGCGCTTTCAGCCCACAAGCGACCGCCATGGGCATGGGCGATCTCCCGGCAGATGTACAGCCCCAGTCCCATCCCGGGGATGTTCGACGCCGATGCATTCGACGCGCGGTTGAATGGCTGGAAGATGCTCTCGAGCGCGTTGGCCGGCAGACCGATGCCCTGATCGCGGACGCGCAAGGTCGCTCCGGTCGCGTCAAACGACAGATGGACGTCGACGCTGCCTCCGTCCGGAGAGTACTTGAGGCCGTTCTCGATCAGGTTGATCACGATCTGGCGGATCTTGTCACGCTCGACCAGCAGCGCCGGTCCGGATTGCAGGTCTACCTGGAGACGCCGTCCCGATGGCCCAGGCCAGGTCTGTCGCAGGGTCTCGTCGACGAGTGCGGCCAGGTCGACCGGTTCCGCGTGCCGCTCGACCTGACCGGTGTCCCTTGCCCGGAGACGCGCGACATCGAACAAGTCGGCGATCATCGCCTCCAGGCGGTCACTCCCTTCCACCAGGGCCACGACGTAGCGCTCCTGGCGCTCCGGCGTGAGCGTGCCGCGTTTCAGGGCACGTTCCATCAGATTCGCCGTGCCCTTAATCCCGGTGATGGGCGTGCGCAACTCATGGGCGCCGATCGAGAGAAACCGGTCACGAGCCAGGACCGCCCGCTCGGCGACCTGCCTGGCCTGCTCGCGCTCATGTTCCATGTGCTTGCAGGAGGTGATGTCCTCGAACAGGACGGCCACCCGGTGTTGCTCGGGCTGGCCCACCCGGTAGGCGTAGAGGCTGAACCAGCGGTCGAAGGCCTCCGCCTTCTGCTCGAAGCGGACCGGCTCTCCCGTGCGTGCCACCTTGCCGTAGATGTCGTACCAGTACTGCTCCTGATCGGGAGCGATGTCGCGGATCCGCCGTCCCACTGCCCCGGCCAGTCCGCTGTTGCGCTCGAAGGCGGGGTTGGTCTCCAGGTAGATCCAGTCGACCGCATTGCCGTCGTCGTCGAGGATCAACTCGATGGTGCAGAACCCCTGGTCCATGGATTCGAACAGCGTGCGGTAACGCTCCTCGCTCTCCCGCAGCGCCTCCTCGGCCTGGTGACGCTCGGTGATGTCCTGGCCGACCTTCAGGTACCCCTTGATCTCGGCGTCGCCATCGTGGAGCGGCGTCAGGACCCCGTCGATGAAGACGCGCGATCCGTCCTTGCGCTGGTGCCACCGGACATCCGGCGCGCGCCCGTCCCGGGTGGCGGTGGCCACCTCTCGTGCGGGCATGCCCGCGCGCCGGTCCTCGGGCGTGAAGATGATGGCGGCGGGCTCACCGATCACCTCCTCGGCCGACCAGCCGAAGACCTCCTCCGCACCGGGAAACCACTCGACGATCCGGTCGTCGATGTCCGAGATGAAGACGGCGTGCCCACGCATGTTCGACAGGATGAGCCGGAGCCACTCCTCCCGCTCCTCGGCGTGGCGAACCGCTCGCGACCGCTCGTCCGCGGCGCGACGGCCCGGGATGTCGGGAGACTGATCGGTTGGAGAACTGCCAGACATGTGCCGCTCCAGGGGGGCGCCAGGGGGGTCGTCAGCGCGTTGATCATGACCGCGGACGGAGGCGCGGACAAATCGGTCGTAAGGAAGGGACAGCCGTTCGCCATCATGATCGACGATCACGTCTCCCGCCGTGCTCAGACTCACTGTATGTCCTGATTGTGCCTGCTCGTGCCTGCTCGGACGTGGTCACATGACCACGTGCATGGACCGGTTCCTGCCTGAGCGGAATCCACGCGACAGGAGCTGGTCGTGGCAGCGACCACGACCCGGCAGCGAAGAGGTTCCCATGGCTTCCAGACACGATCACCACCGACACAGACTGCGGCGGCATCATGTCCGGACCGAGTTGACCCTGATCAAGGGGCACTGCGGGATTCTCCTGCGCCGGCAGGCGCAAGGCCTGCCCGTCGATCCCGCGGACCTGACCCGGCGTCTGGAAGCGATCTCCGGTGCGGCCGACCGGACTGTCGTGGCGTTCGAGTCGGAGGAGCACCCCGGGGACGACGATCCCCACCCCTCCTAGGCCCGGCCGATCAGCTCATCGACATGCCTGAGGATGGATTCGATGTCGAGCGGGAGGGCCATGGCGGAGTGGCTCCCGTAGCGATCGGGTTCCTGGCTGATGGACGAGAGCAGCCGCGAATCCGTTGAGATCAGCAGCACGGGGATGCCCAAGGTCAGGGCTTTCCGCTGGAGGCGTTTCAGCAGGTCCCAGCCGGTCTACTGCTGGACGACGAGGTCGATGAGCAGCAGAGGTCCGGCTGCAGCACCGGGATCATGTTAAGGGTCCGGTCGACGAAGTTCGGCGTGGTGACGTTGTAGCGCCCATCGGCGAGCAGATCCCGCAGGAGATCGAGGAACGACTGAGAGCCGCTGATGACGAAGATGTGCTTGTGGCGCATCCGGGCACGCTCGTGCGCGGTGGTTACCGGACGCTCTGCCGCGTACATCGTTCCCATCACGGCTTGCTTCATGTGGCGGTATCCCTGTGCCCACTGACCTCCGCAGGCGGAGGGGTGCAAGCCGCTCCCGACGGGGCGATCCAGCATCGGGCGATGTGTGACAGGTCGCCATCCGGCGATCAATGCGGACGGGTGCGCGTGGTTTCCGGCCAGCCCGCACGGACACTGTCCCTTGTCCCCGACGATCCCGACACGAGCGATGGGACAATGCGGTCGATCGTTCGCCCGCTGGTGACAGCGTCTCGCCTGTCAAGGTCTGATGCCTGGGGACCCGCAGGGTCGGCAGGGTCGGCGTGGAAGGGCCCGGTCCGGCTAGCATCTCCGCGAGGTGTCCTGCCAGGCTGCGGTGGCTGAAGCCGGTCTCCGAGGATCGCGTAACGAACGTGACGCGGGCGATCGTGTGGCGTGGGGGGAGGGTGGAGTGACGGAGGGACAGCTCATCGTGATCGGGTTGCGGCTGGTGCTGCCGCTCCTGATCCTCCGGCTGCCGCTGGTCGGTGGTCTGCTGGCGCTGGTGATCGACGCGCTGGACGTGGTGATCGTGGAGTGGTTCGGGCCTGGCGGGATGGGCGACCACTACCCCGCGATCGACAAGGGGCTGGACCTCTACTACCTGGCGCTTGAGGCCTGGGTCGTCTGGCGGTGGTGGGACAACCGTCCGGCGCGGCTGGCGGCACTGGCGCTGTTCGGCTGGCGGGTCGTGGGTGTGGCACTGTTCGAGTTGACCGGCGCTCGGCCACTCCTGTTCGTCTTCCCGAACCTGTTCGAATACTTCTTTCTCGGGGTGCTGATCGCGGCTCGCTTCGTCCCCCGGCTGGAGCCGAAGACGTGGCGCGCCGTGCTGATCTGGATCCTCGTGCTGCTCGGCCCGAAGCTGGGCCAGGAGTACCTGCTCCACATCGCCGAGGCCCAGCCGTGGGACTGGGTCAAGCGACAACTCGGCCTCTAGGTCTCCCCGAGGACCAACGCGAGCGGCTCAGCCGGCGATACCCAGGACGAGACATCGGCGGGATTCTCTACGGGTTTCCGACGTATTTCCGACGCATTCGCCCACTACCTTCGAGACCGCTTCGGCCCGGAGCCAACGGCCGGCCGCGGCCCTGGTCAATCCCGTTGGTCCCATATGGGAGTAGCAATGCGTCAGCCAGATGGCCGCCCCGTCGGCGTCCTCGTCCTCGCGTTCGCACTCGTCCTCAGCGGCCTGGTCCCCTCGTTCGCCCGCGCCCAGGGCACCCCGGAGGCGACCCCGGCGAACCTGGAGAGCAGCGCCACGTACGCGACGGCAGCCTGCCCGTTCCCGGTCCCGGAGTCGTTCGTCGAGGGCGAGAGCCTCGAGTGCGGGTTCCTGACCACGCCGCTGGTCCACGTCAACCCGGACGGCGAGCAGATCCGTCTGTTCGTGACCCGCCTGGTCAGCACGGCGACCGACCCGATGGACACGCCGCTCGTCTACCTGGCGGGCGGACCGGGCCAGGGTGGGTCCACCCAGCTGCCCGCGTACCTGCCGGGCGCGCCGCTCCAGCCGCTGCTCGAACTACAGGACGTGATCCTGCTCGATCAGCGCGGTACGGGCTTCTCGGAGCCGTCCCTGTTCTGCCCGGACGAGGCTGGTCCGTCGATTCCCGGCCTGACTCCACCAGCGACTGCCACGCTGGCGGCGACTCCGCAGGCCGGAGCGACCCCGGAGAGCGGGTCCGGCCTCGCTGCCCCGGCAGACCCGCTGCAGCGGCTCGTGGACTGCCGGGCGTCGTTCGCCGAGCGCGGCATCGATCTGACCGCGTTCTCTTCGGCGGAGAGCGCGGCCGACGTCAATGACCTGCGCGTCGCGCTCGGGTACGACCAGGTCGATCTCTATAGCGTGTCCTATGGCTCGCAGCTCGGCCTGGTCGTCGAGCGCGACTTCCCGAGCATCGTCCGGGCGGCCATCCTCGGCTCGCCGCTCCCGCCCGCGGCCAACCGGTTCGCCGGTCAGGTCATCGCGTTCGACCAGTCGCTCGCGAGCGCGATCGCCCAGTGTGAAGCCGATCCGGCCTGCGCGGCGGCCAACCCGGATCTGAGCGCGAACTTCGACCGGGCGATCGAGCGACTGAACGCCGATCCGCTCGAGGTGGCACTCGTCGATCCGGTGACGGGCTAGTCGCTCGGGAGTGTGCCGCTGGATGGCGGGAACTTTACCTTCGCGATCTACTCGAGCCTGCTGTTCGCGCCGCTTGTCCCGGCCATGCCGTCGCTGATCACGGCCGCGGTCAACGGGAACGCCGATGCCTTCAGCCTGGTCCTCAGCGTCTCCCTGACCGGCGTGCAGAGCACGATCGCGACGGGGCTGTCGAACACGATCATCTGCACGGAGGAGCAGGCGTTCGTCGACCTCGAGGAGGAGCGGGCGCTGATCGCGGAGGCTGGCGTGCGCGACTCCCTCGCCAACAACCCGCAGTTCAATCTCGCTGCGGGGTTCGAGCAGAGCTGCGCGATCTGGGACTTGCCGGCCGCAGACCCGGTCGAGACCGAGCCGGTCGTCAGCGTTGTGCCCACGCTGATCCTGACGGGGGAGTTCGATCCGATCACCCCGCCGAGCTACGGCGAGCTGGCGGTCGAGACGCTGGAGAACGGCTACGCAATCGAGATCCCGGGCGCCTCGCACGATCCGGCCACGCTGGCGGGTCCGGCGGGGGTCCAACTCATCGTGGACTTCCTGATCGATCCCACCCGGCGACCGGATACCAGCGCGATCGAGCAGAACCAGGTCGACTTCTCGCCCGAGCAGTGGACCTGACCAGTCAGCATGAACCCGGCTGACGGACCCGGCCTTCCATCCGTCTGCAGCGCCCCGGCGATCACCGCCGGGGCGCTGCCATGCACGGTGATCGAGCATCGCCGTTCCCCGGATCCGGCCCGATGAACGTGCGGACCAGCCCGTCGGACCGGATCGTGCGACCTGCCGACCGACGGAATCCTCCGTGTATGGAAGGCAGGCCCCGGTGTCCGACAATCAGGGTAATGAGATCGACGCGAAGGTGGCGGCGCTCGGCGAGGAATTCCCCGGCTATGAGTTCTCCTGGACCGACGCCGACGTGCCGGCCAACCAGGACGACTCGTCTGGCTCCGGTCGCTACAGCGTCTCGGTCCGCGAGGCGGCGGGATGGGCGGGCGCAGAGCCGCTGCCGATGAGCCACGGCGATACGATCGACGCGGCGATCGACGCGATGCGTTCCCGGCTGCGATCGACGGGCGCTGGCGCATCGTCGTAGCTAGGCTGCCCGGCGGTCCGGAGCGCGCTCGCTGGCTGGCACGGCGAGCACGCTCCGGACGCCACCGCCGGGAACCTGACCTGAGAAAAACGTCCGGGAGGTAGTCCGGGCCGATGACCGGCTCGACCGGGCACAGGGTGCTGCGTCGTACCGCCTCGTTCGCCGATCTGGCTGCATCACCCAGCCGTTGCGCATGGGCGACGGAGCGCTCTCGTCTGACCCCAGGTGCCCCCGACTGGCGGGCGACTCCGAGGCGGTCCCGGCCGGGACCCGAGCCTAGGGCTGGACTGGACGGATCAGGCGGCTTACGACGGCGTGCAGGTGCTGGTCGGGGTCCGGATCATCGAGGTCGTCCACCCCGGGGGCCATCCGGGCCAGGGCAAGCGCGTAGATCGTCTGGAGCAGGATCTCGGGGGGAAGGTCAGCGGCGACCACTCCGGCGGCCTGGGCGGTGCGGATCGCCTCGATCTTGCGCGCGCGGTTGGCAGCGATGGCAGGTACCCGATGCGCCCGGCCGGCCCGCTCCAGGGCATCCCAGCGCGACAGGCGGTCGGCCGTCGGGTCGCGACGGTACAGATCGGCCAGCCGGACGGCCCAGCCGGGGAGGTCGCCTGAGTCGATCGGGACGGCTTCGACGTTGCGAGCGATGGCGGCGTCGACAGCGGCGTCGAACAACCCGTCCTTCGACCCGAAGTAGCGGTAGATCAGGGTCTTGTTCGCCCCGGCGGCCGCGGCGATGCGGTCCACCCGACCACCGGCGAACCCGTACCGGGCGAACTCGGCGGTCGCCACATCGAGGATGCGTTGCCGGGTTGCCGCCGCGTCGCGTGTCCGGGGCTGCATGATGGTCGTCACCTCGGTTTCCAGGCCCATCGCGATCCACGAGTCGACAGAGAGTTCGGGGCGCCCACCCGACCGGGCAGGTTGACCACGTACCGGACCGGACCTACGATCAGCATACTGTAACCAACCAGTTGGTTACATAGCGCCGCGGCGTATGTCGACCGAGCAGTCGGTCCGGGAGCAGGTATCGCATGAAGCTCGCCTACCATTACAGCCACTTCACCCGTCCGGGCGGCCCCGAGGCGATCGGCCCGACGCTGGCCGCGACGGCGCGGGCCGCCGACGAGGCCGGCTTCGCCCAGATGACGCTGATGGACCACTTCTTCCAGATCGAGCACATGGGTCCGCCCGAAGACCCGATGCTGGAGGGGTACACGGCGCTCGGCTTCATCGCCGGCCAGACCCGCACCCTCCGGCTCGGCCTGCTCGTCACCGGTGTGACATACCGCCACCCGGGCATCCTCGCCAAGATCGTCACCACGCTGGACGTGCTGTCCGGCGGCCGGGCCGAGCTGGGGATCGGCGCCGCCTGGTTCGAGCAGGAGCACCGGGCGCTTGGCGTCCCGTACCCGCCGCTGGCCGAGCGGTTCCAGCGGCTGGAGGAGACGCTGCGGATCTGCCTCCAGATGTGGGACGAGGACAACAACGGCCCGTTCGAGGGCAAGCATTACCAGCTGGCCGAGACGATCAACCACCCGCAGTCCATCCAGCGGCCGCACCCGACCATCCTGATCGGCGGCGGTGGCGAGCAGAAGACGCTCCGGCTGGTCGCCCGCTACGCCGACGCCTGCAACCTGTTCGACCTCGGCGTCGAGGGGGTCCAGGCCAAGCTGGATGTCCTGAAGCGGCACTGCGAGACCGAGGGCACGGACTACGACCGGATCGCCAAGACGGTCATCATCGGCAGTGACGATCCGGCAACCGATCCCGATGGCTTCCTGCGCAAGGCGGAGGCGTACGCGAAGATCGGCATCTCCCAAGTCTGGACCGGACATGCCGGACCGGACCCGGCGGCCTTTGTCGCCCAGGTCGGCGAGACGGTGGTGCCGCGCCTGGCGCAACTGTAGGGAGCGATCCCGGCCTCGCGGCGGGTCAGTGCCGCGGGGCCGGCACGTCGGGGTCGATCCGGAGCAGCCGAGCCAGCCAGCCGGGCAGGGTCCAGTTGGCCCGGCCCAGCACCACCACCAGTGCCGGCGCGAGCAGCGCCCGGACGATCACCGCGTCGATCAGGATCCCGAGCGCCAGTGCCGTCGCCAGGATCTTGACGTCGACCACCGGTACGGTCGACAGCGCCACGAAGGCGAGGAACAGGATCAACGCCGCGCTCGTCACCAGCCGCCCGGTGTAGGCGATGCCGTCGACGACCGCGCGGGGGGTGTCGCCGTGCTGGTCGAAGGCTTCCCGCATCCGGCTCAGGATGAACACCTCGTAGTCCATCGACAGGCCGAAGAGGAAGGCGAAGACGGCGATCGGGATCCAGGTGACGATCGTCCCGGTGGCGCCGATGCCGTAGACGAGATCGGTCCCGATCCCGTCCTGCCAGATCAGCACCGTCAGCCCGTAGGCGGCGGCCAGCGAGACGGCGTTGAGGGCCAGCGCCTTGACCGGCAGCCAGAACGAGCGCAGCGCCCAGGCCAGCAGGATGAACGTGATCAGGATGATCAGGAGCAGGACGACCGGCGCGCTGCCGTAGGCCGCGTCGACGAAGGCCACGTCCTCGGCGGGCGACCCGCCGACCCGGGCGTCATCCGGCGCCGTGTCGGTCACCCGGTTGAGCGTGTCGCGACCGTCCTGCGTCGCGGCGTCGGCCACGGGCCAGACCAGGACGACCTCGCTCCCAGCGGATGACCAGCCGGCGGTCGTGGCGCCCGCGACACCCTCTACCCCGGCCAGTGTCCCGGCGGTCGCGTCAGCGCCGGTCCCGGGCACCAGCAACTGGGTGGGGCGGAGGAGCCCGCTGGGCAACCCGCTGTCACGTATCGCCGCCGCGGCCGCCCCGGGGGCCGACCCGGCGCCATAGGTCGTCGCGTCGGGTGTGCCGAGCCGGAGGGTGACGACCGGGGCCGCCATCAGCAGCAGCAGGACCAGCGTCCCGGCGATCACCGGCCACGGACGCCGAACCACTGCGGTCGCCACGCGCCGCCAGCCGGCCGAGGCGGGATCGCGTGGCTGCTTCCGGGGCCATTCCAACCTTGGACCAACCGCTCGCAGGATGACGGGGACGAGCGTCAGCGCCGTCAGCACGCTCAGCAGCGGGATCAGCAGGCCGCCGAGTCCGATGCTGCGCAGGAACGGGATCGGCACCGCGAGCAGGGCCGCCAGTGAGACGGCGACCGTGATGCCGCTGAAGATGACCGCGCGGCCGGCCGTCGCCATCGCGACCCGGACGGCCGCGTCGTTGTCCAGCCCGCGCGCCCGCTCCTCCCGCCAGCGCATGACGATCAGCAGCGAGTAGTCGATGGCGACGCCGAGGCCGATCAGCGCGACGAGGTACTGGATGACGAAGACGACGTCGGTCAGCTGGGCCAGGCCGAGCAGGGCGAGATAGGTCGCGAGGATGCTGACCGTCGCGACCAGCAGCGGCACCACGGCCAGCAGTGATCCGAACACCGCCACCAGGACGATCAGCGCGCCGCCGCCGCCCAGCGCCAGCTCGACGAGGATGCTGCGCTCGCCGCCACCGCCGCCCTCGATCAGGAGCGCGGTCCCGGTCAGCTCCGGCGCCTGCCCGAGGATCGTCGTTCCATGGGCTGCCCCCTCGATCGCCGGGAGCGCCGCGCCATAGGGCTCCGGACCGGGGATGACCGGCGGGTACAGCAGCGCCGCCGCCCGTGACCCGTCCGGCGCGATGAGCGACCCGGCGCCGGGTTGGTCCGGCGTGATGACGAGTGTGCCGGGGAAGACCGCAGCGATGGCGTTGGCGCCAACGGCGAACTCGCCCAGGGCCGCGGGATCGCGCAGATCGGTCCCCGCCGGTGCGGGGATGGTCAGCACGACCGGGTCGTTGACGCCGCCGGCTCCGAAGGTGGAGAGGATCGCCTGGTTGGCCTCGTAGGCGTCCTGCCCCGGCAGCCCGAAGTCGTAGGACAGTGAGTCGGTCGTCCGCCCGGCCAGCGCGCCGCCGGCGACGGCGATCACCACCCAGGTGAGAACGACGAGCAGGCGGTGATCGAGCACGAAGCGAGTCAGTGATCGCACGGGAGTGCTCCAGGCGTGAGAGATCGGGGCCGGGTCAGGCGACATCGCTTGCAGGGTACCGGGCAAACGACTCCGGATGTGTGTCTGGACCGTGACCTGTCTGTGCCGGCCCAAGCACGCACGGTCCCGAGTGGCGGGCGGGCTGGTCACCGGAAAGATTTTATGGAACAGATGTTACACGAAATGCTGGGCGGTATGAGTGGGATCTCGTCGGGCGTCTGTGTACTTGTGGGCGCAGCACGAAGATCGGCTGTACGTCAGTGGCGTCCGTGTGCACGGTAACGCCCCGATCCCATTCCGGTAATCGAGTGTGGGTAAGCTGTCCGGCTTTATGAGCTGGGTAGGTCCATCCCGGCGTCGTGCCATCCGCACCATCCGACCGGAGCACGCGTGGTCCGCGATGGCCCGGGGTTGGGTAGGATGCTGCCCTACCTGCGGAAACGGGCGACCCGGGCGATGCCAGTCCGGGTTGCGATCGCGAAAGGCCCCGTGATGACTACCGGTTCGAGTACCCCCTCCGACCTGACGACGCTGGAGCGCCAGCTACTGGGTGATGCCTGGACCAGCAACGCCGGCTGGGACAACCTCGTCGAGTTCTGCGACGTGATCGGCAACCGCTGGGCCGCCTCCGACAGCGAGCACCAGGGCGGCGAGTGGCTCAAGGCGCGGCTGGAGAGCTACGGCCTGCAGAACGTCCGGCTGGAGCCCGTCGAGTTCGGCGGCTGGACGCGCGGCGCGGCGACGCTGGAGATGACTTCGCCGATCCAGCAGTCGTTCTCGGTGATCGCGCTGCCGTACTGCCCGGCGGTCGACCTCGAGGCCGAGATGATCGACGTCGGCAACGGCGAGCAGGAAGACTTCGAGCGGCTGGGTGAGGCCGTCCGGGGGAAGATCGCCATCACTGCCGCCGAGACCAATCCGCTCAACGCCCGGAGCGAGAAGCTCAGCCACCGGACCGACAAGCTGCGCTTCGCCGAGGACGCCGGCGCGATCGCGCTGGTCTACATCAACCAGAACCCCGGAATGCTCCATATCTCCGGCGCCATCGCCGAGCCGGGCGGCAAGCCGGCGCGAATCGCCGGGCTGGGTACGTCTTGGGAGCACGGCTCGACGCTGCTCCGGCTGGCGAAGCGCCACGGGGGCTCCGGACCGGTGCGGCTGAAGATCCACACCGGCGGGACGTTCCACGACAACACGTCGTACAACGTCGTCGCCGATATTGTCGGCTCCGAGCACCCTGACGAGGTGATCGTCACCGGCGGCCACTACGACGGCCACGACATCTCGCAGGCGGCGATGGACGACGGCGCCGGGACGATGGTCACGCTGGAGGCGGCCCGGGTGCTGGCGGCGCTGCCAGCGGGCTCGGTCAAGCGGACGATCCGGTTCGTCTGCTTCTGCGGCGAGGAGGTCGGGCTGTTCGGCTCGTGGGGCTACACCGCCGACCACGAGGACGAGATCGCGAAGACGCGGTTCATGCTCAACCTCGACGGCGCCGGGCAGGGCCGGGGTGGCTCCGAGCAACTGACGCTGACGCTCGCGCCGGACCTGGTCGAGTACTTCCAGGGGCAGGTCGAGGACATGCACTACGACATGCCGGTCCAGCACAAGGTGTCGCCGCACAGCGACCACTACCCGTGGGCGATCCGTGGCGTGCCGACGGCAACGCTGGGATCCAAGGACACCAACCCGGCGCTGGTCGGGCGCGGCTGGGGCCACACCGAGGCGGACACGGTCGACAAGGGGCACCCGCGCGGCCTGCAGATGTCGGCGGCGGTCGTCGCCCGGCTGCTGCTCCGGATCGCGAACGACGACAGCTTCCCCGGCTACCGCCGCAGCCGCGAGAACATCATGACGATGATCACCGACCTCGGGCTGGACGAGCCGCTCCGCCGCGCCGGCCGGCTGGACCTGGTCGGCGGCCAGGCGTAGGGCCGCCGGGCCAGCCCATCAACTGGGTAGCAGATGGCCCCGGCGCTTCCCGCGTCGGGGCCGTCTGCTACGCTGCGATCACGTTACCCGGCGGAGGAAGGAACACCCATGGTCGCCGCACCCCTGCATCGCGCAACGCTCGCTGATCTGGATCGGACACCCGACGACGGACGGCGCTACGAGATCATTGACGGAGAGCTGATCGTGAGTGCCTCGCCTTCGCTCAGGCATCAGTCGACGGTCATGGAGATCGCCTACGAGCTGCGTACATGGGTCAGACAGCATGAACTTGGGATTGTCGTCCCGGCACCGTTCGACATCGTCGTGGATCAGCATCCCGAGCGGACAACCGTCGTGCAGCCGGATGTGGTCTTCGTGTCTACGGCGAAGCTGGTCGGGGTCGATGAGAACGACCGCTTCCACGGTATCCCGGATCTGGTTGTCGAAGTCATTTCGCCAACCAGCCAGGGATACGACTCCGTGACCAAGCTGCTGCGATATCTCAGGTCAGCAGTGCCCGAGTACTGGCTGGTCGATCCCAGAGCGGAGACATTCATTGTGATGCGGGTCGAAGGCGATTCCTATGTGCCAGTCGAGCCGGACGCGGACGGGCGGCTGACATCAGCGGTGCTGTCGGGACTGAAGGTCGACCCGGCCGCGATCTTCGCCGCCGCCCGGCGTGGCCTCTCCGGCGGGCAGGGATAGGGCCGACGATCTGCCACCAGGTCATCGTGGCTGATTGGCGTTGAGGTCGCCCGGCGAGGACGGGACAAGCTCCCGCTGTGGCATCTGTCCGCTACCGTGTGCGCAGGGCCGTCCCTTGGTCGTGGCATGCCCGGGGCGACCGATGCCGCCCACCGGATATCGTCGGCGCAAGTCTCAGTCTGCATGTACGACGACGGCCCACCTGGATCATCAGGCGGGCCGTCGTCGTGGTGCGATGGATCAAGCAGGATCCTGGTCGGCGGCTTCGGCCCGGACCCCGCCATGCTCCTCAGCCTCGCGGGCGGCGTAGCGCTCGGCGGAGCACCTGAAGCACTCAACGCGCTCGGCGATCTGCTCGGGGGTCGGTTTGACCACATCGGTGATCAGGCCGGCGCGCTCGGCGACCCCTAAGATCACGCCGGCAGACAGGTCCTCCAGCGAATGACACGACGACGGCCACCAGGACGATTCCGGTGGCCGTCGTCTGTCTGTCTCGACGACCCGACTACCGGCGCGGCGGCCGGGTCGGAGCCGGCGCGGGCTGGCCCGGCGGAGTCGGTCCCGGCTCCGTCGCTGGTGTCCGAACCGGCCGGGTCGGGGCCACTGTTGGGGTGCGGGTTGGGACCGGCGTGACAACCGGGGTGGTCGGGCGCGGCGGAACCGGGGTAACGGTCGGCGGGGCGGCTGCCGCGACGGTATAGGTTCGGGTCTCGACCGTCACGTTGCCCGCCGTGTCCCGCGCTCGCGCCGTCAGGACGTGGCGCCCCGGCTGACTGGAGTACCCGGTCACCTGGCACTGGAGAACCAGGCTCGCCAGGTCGACCCCGATGCAGGTGGGAGGGGCGGGAACCTGGCCAACGGCGTAGGTCGCTCCCCGGACGGGCCCACCGACCCAGGTGATTGCCGGGCCGGTGGAATCCACGACCCGGACGGTGAACTCCGCCCTGCCCTCGTTACCCTGTGTGTCGGTCGCGGTGCAGGCGACCGTGGTGGCGCCGATCGGGAATGTCCATGGTGAGGCGACAGGTTTGCCAGCGACCGCGCACGCCACCTCGACGGGACCCTCCGTCCCGTCGGTGGCGCTGACGGCGAACGTGACGCGGGCGCCGGTCCGGGCCGTTGCCTCCGCCGTGATGTCCGGGGGTACGCTCACGACCGGCGCGGTGGTATCGGTGATGACCACGAGGAACTCGGCCGTTGCCGTGCGCCCACCGGTATCGGCTGCCGAGCAACTGACCGAGGTCTCGCCCAGCTCGAAGCGTGTGCCGGAGGCGGGCACGCAGGTGACCGGCCGGTCGCCATCGACCGCGTCAGTCGCCTCCGGCACGAGGTAGGTGACCATCGTCTGCGCACCGGTCGCTTCCACCACCAGGCGGTGAACCGTCTCGCCGTCGATCTCGATCTGCTCGCCGGGCAGCGTCGTTGCATCGAAGACCGGTGGCAGGGTGTCGCGGACCGTCACGGTGAAAGTCGCCGATCCGCGGTTGTCCCGGGAGTCGGTCGCCGTGCAGGTCACGGTCGTCTGGCCGATCGCGAACGCGCTGCCACTGGACGGGCTGCAGATCGGCTCGATCGTCCCATCGACCGCATCCCGGGCGGAGGCCATGAAATCCACCTCGGCACCATTCCCTGAGGTGGCCTCGGCGACGAGCGGACCGGGGACGGTCACTTCCGGAGCCACGGTGTCCTGGACGGTGATGGTAAAGGTGATCTCGCTGCGGTTGAGGCGGGCATCGGTGGCCGAGCAGGCCACGGTCGTGGAGCCGAGTTCGAACATAGCTCCGGGGGAGACCGGCACGCCATCGACCGTACAGGAGACGTCCCGCGCACCGTCGACGGCGTCGGTCGCGGTGGGCACCGGGAAAGTCACTTCGGCTCCGTTGGCCGCGGTGGCTTGCTGCGTGATGTCGTCGGGCCGGGTAATGACGGGGCCGGTCGTGTCCCGGATCGTGACCGTGAAGCTGGTCGATGGGCTGACGTTGGTACCGTCGGTCGCGCTGCAGGAGATGGCCGACTGGCCGATGGGGAAGGTGGCGCCAGGCTCGACCGGGACGCCGCCGGTTGTACAGGTCACATCGGGAGAGGGGTCGACCGCGTCACTCGCGGACGGGAGCGGGAAGGCGACCGTCGCACCGGCGCTGGACGTCGCCTCGTCAATGATGTCGGATGGGGCGGCGATGGCTGGGGCGGTCGTGTCCCGCACCGTCACGTCGAAGGTCGTCTGCGCGGTTAGGTCGCCGCTGTCGGTCGCGGTGCAGACAACCCGGGTTTCGCCGAGAGGAAAGACGTCGCCGGGCGGTGGTACGCACGTCACCGTCGGCTGATCGGATGGGTCCGGATCGATCGCCGACGGGATGGGATAGGGGACGGGCGCGCCGGAGGGCTGGGTCGCCTCGACGGTCAGCGCGCTCGGGCTCGCCGCGAACGAAGGCGGGCGATTCGTCCGGGTGACATCGAAGGTCACGGTCACCGGCCCGGCCACCTGGATCGTCCCGGAGCCCCGCGGCGCGTGGACGGCGTAGGCGGCGGTGTCTTCGCCACTGAACCCGTCCGGCGGGTGATAGGTGAAGCTGCCGTCGGCCGCGACCTCGAACGTACCACCCTGGTCCGTCGTGCCCGACACGGCGGCGGCCGTCGCGCCGGTCCCGGACGGAATGCCGTCGTTGGCGAGCAGACCCGTGCCGGCCGGGACGACGAGATCCCGGCCGCCGGTGGCTGCGTAGCGGTCGGGCTGGGCGTCGAAGGGGCAGTAGGGCGCGATGACGGAGACTGCGTCGAACATGACGCCGTTCGCGTCCAGGGCGAGTAAGACATCGGTACTTCCGGTGGGTACCACCGTCGGGAAGGAGATCCGCTCATAGCTGCCGAGGGCCGAGGAGGCGGGAATCGTATAGACAGTGGAGCCAATCCCAACCTGCAGGCTCCCTCCGGAGAAATTCGGTCGGCTATGGAGCAGCAGAGAGACGTTGAGCGTCTGGCCACCGAGGCCGCGCACGTCAAGGGACTGGGTGATCCGGTCGAGCAAGGTCACGACGTGCTGCATGCCGCTGACCGGGGCGATATCGTCGAAGCTGCCGTAGACGACCCCGCTTGAGTTGGCCATCCCGGAGTTTCCCCAGCCGTAGAGCTGGATCCATGCGATCTGCCGTGGACCAAGCTTCGGGTCCTCGAAATCGCCGTTTCGGACAAGCTCACAGCCGGACGACTGGGCGGCGACCGATCGCGGGTCACTCCCCGGCAGCACCGGAACCGTCATCGACAGCGCACTGAGGACACTGATCCCCAGGCACAGCGCAAACACCGAGCGGATCGTCGATCGCATGCGTTCCTCCCAAGAACGATCTGATCGACCACGCCCCTGTGGCGATCTCCGGATTGTGGTGATGCGCGCATGCTAGCAGACCGGTTGGGCCGTGCAGCATGCCGTCGGTGGGGGTGTTTTGGGTGGCGTCCCGCGGACGGTTGTCCTGGCGGGATTACGGCACTGGCGTACCTGCCCGACCGTGGCGATCGTCGGTGTGCGACGGCAACGACGACGCCCCACCGGCATAAGCCGGTGGGGCGTCGTGTTCCGGGAGGCGGCGATGGAAGCTAGTCGGCGGCCTCGGACCGGGTCGCGACGGCGGTACCATGCTCTTCGGCTTCACGCTCGGCGCGGCGCTCGGCGGAGCGCTTGAGGCGATCGACCCGCTCGGCGATCTGCTCCGGGGTCGGCTTGACCACGTCGGTGATCAGGCCGGCGCGCTCGGCGAGCCGCAGGACGATCGCGGTGAGGTCGTATTCCTTCCAGCCGATGCCGTGGTAGGCCATCCGCGGGAAGGCGTGGTGGTTGTTGTGGTTGCCCTCACCGTTGGTGATCAGCGCGATGAAGGTGTTGTTACGGCTCTCGTCGTCGGTCTCGAACCGGCGGTCGCCGTACATGTGGCAGATCGAGTTCACCGCGAACGTCGCGTGGTTGACCAGCAGCATCCGGACAACGCCGCCCCAGACGATACCCTGCCATCCGGCGACCAGCCCCGGCGCGAGCAGCCCAGCACCCAGGATCGGGAAGTAGTGATCGTCGATCCAGCGAACCGTCGCGCTGTTGGCCCGGATCCGCTCGGTGTGCTTGATCGTGATGTCGGACGGGTCCTCGTACAGCCAGCCGACCTGGGCATGGACGAAACCCTTGAGGGTGCCGGTCCACGTCTCGTCGAAGTCGACGTGCGGCGAGTGCGGGTCACCCGGCTTGTCGGTGTGGCTGTGGTGAGTCGTGTGGGTGGCGGCCCAGTGGGAGGGCGGGCCCTGCCCGGCGATCGCGCCGGCCATCAGCACGACGGCTTCCAGCTTCGACGATGTCGTCCGGTACGACTTGTGGGTCAGCAGGCGGTGATAGCCCGCCGTGATGCCTAGTCCGGTCACGACATAGCCGGTCCCGAACAGGGCGGCGGCCTTCGGATCGATCCGGCGATGGCGGACGGCGTAGCCGACGGCGATCGGCAGCGTGATCATCGGGCCGACCATCCAGACGGCGATGGCACCACGCTTCACGGCGCCCTTGCTGGGCAGTCGCCAGCCGCGCTCGCCCGTCTCGACGTCGCCGGGGGGACGCACCCAGTTCCGGAGTCGGCGAGCCGCACGGAACGCCGGGCTGGTCGGTGCGGAGGACGCTGCGTCCACCTTGTGGGCATTCGGGACGATAGTCAGGGAGGGACCGGCTTCAGCCGGGCGGGGATCTGACGACATGAAACCTCGTTTGGGCGGGTCGACCTCTGTACGAAGCCATCCCGCGGCGGGGCGAACCTCAAAGGTTCGCCGGGCGGCCCAGGGAGCAACTTTGGTCCGGGTAATTGGTCCCATTTGTCAGGTGGGCCATTAACCGTACCATGCCCGGGCATGGATTGTCCTGCTCACCTAACCATTTGACTTGACGTAATAATCATTGCCTCATGGCTTTGGGTGGCGTCAGGTGGCGTCAGCGACTGGTCGGGAGCGCAGGGCAGGGCGTAGCCACACGGCTACGAGTATCAGAGGAAGCACGTGGAGTGCCCCGGATATCACGACGACCGCCGGGACGCCGATTCCCTCGGCCAGTGTGCCACCAACCAGCGAGGCCGTGACAGTGATCGCGCCGTTGATCATCCCGGCCAGCGCGAATACCCGCCCCCGCACGGCGTCCGGCGAGTGCCGCTGGAGCAGCGTCAGCAGTCCGGTCTCAATTGCCGCCGAGGCCGGGCCGATCGGGATCAGGACAAGCAGCGCGACGAGGAAGGACCCCGCCAGCCCCATCGTCACGATTGAGAGCCCGTAGACCAGCAGCCCCACCGCCAGCAGCCGGACCGGCGCGACCCGCCCCGCGATCGCCGCGACAAGCAGACCGCCCAGCAATCCGGTCAATCCGCGGATCGGCATCGACGAGCCCATCCCGCCGGCCCCGGCGCCGAGCGACCCGATGATGAAAGCAGGCAGCACGGCCGAGAGCGGGACGTCGGCGACGTGGAACAATCCCCACGCCGCAACGGCCATCGCCAGAACGGGCGTCGCCCGGACCAGCCGCCACCCGGCCGCGACATCCCGCCCGGCCCCCCGAAGCCACGACTCATCCGTGATGACATCGGGTACCGGAGGTTCATCGATCGCCGGTGGAATCTCCAGCCCGCGGAGCAATGCCCACGGGACGAGGAAGAGGACCGCGCAGACGACCAGCGTGGCGGCGAACCCGACCTGGAGCAGCAGCACCGAGCCGACGGCGGGGCCGGCGATCCGGCCGATACTGTCATTGAGCGCATTCAGGGCGTTGGCCGGCGCCAGGCGATCGGGCCCGGCCAGGCGCGGCAATACGGCGTTCTCGGCTGGCCGGAAGAACGTCACCGCGACCGCCTCCAGGGCGATGATCGCGAAGAGCAGCGCGACGTGACCCGCACCGACCGTCATCGCGACGGGGGTCACGATGACGAGCAGACCAGCCAGCGCCAGCGCACAGATCGCCATCACCCGGCGGCGGTCGACGCGGTCGACGACAACACCGGCGAGCGGACCGAACAGGATGCCCGGTAGCGCGGCACAGACCGGGATCAGCCCGGTCGCGAACGGTGAGCCGGTCAGCTCGAAGACATGGATGAGCATCGTGGTGTGCAGCGACCACGTCGCCAGCATGAAGACGAGCCCGGCCGACCAGAACCGGGCAAAGCGACGATCGGACCAGAGGGCGCGCATAGGGGTTCGGCTCCCGCAGGGGGCGCCGGGAGCGGGCTCATCGCTTGGATGAGAGAGGACACGCCCGGCGCAGGAAGGGACGGCGGCGGGTGGGGAGCCGGGATGAAGCGGACATGCCTGGGCGTCCCGGAACGTCCCGGGCGGTCAGGTGGTCAGCGGTGGGGCGGTGCAAGCGCCGCCGGTGGTGCGGGGAGAGCCGTCGCGTCCGGGTTCAGGACGCTGGCCGATTCCCTGCCCGGTCCCCGGCGGCGCTCGCACCGGGTGACGGGAGCCACCGGAGTGGCCGGGGCATCGGTGGGCGGGATGGCGGAGCGGCGCGGCCAGGCAGCACGGGCAGAACGAGCGTGGTGCCAGCCGTGCCGGCCACCCCGTTCTCGCAGCGTGTGTGCCTGTCGCCCTGGGGACGAATGCTGTCGCCCATTCCTGTCATCCCGTGTTCAGACCGGAACCGATCGACTGCGACGATCCGATGATCGCTGCCATGATACCGGCCTAGGGGATGTAACGCGACCAGCGGACGTCGGCAAGGTTCTGGGGCGGGGTGAGTCGGCGCACGGTCGCCTGCCGGGCGACAATGGGTCGTGTCTTTCAGGACTTTCCTACAAACCCTGCCGAAACTGATCGGAGTGGCCATGCCAACCGACATCATCCGCCGTGTGATGATCGACCACGTCGACCTGCTGGTCGCCGACCTCGAGCGCAGCCGCGATTTTTACCGGGCGGCGCTCGCGCCCCTCGGGATGGAGGAGCACGACCGGGGCGAGACGTTCTCAGTGTATGGGCCGTCAGGCGAGCGTGGTTCGGCGGACTTCGCCATCGACCTCGTCGGCCCGGGGGACGCCCCGACCAGTGGCGCCCACGTCGCGTTCGTCGCGACCTCCCGCGAGCAGGTCGACGCGTTCTTCGCGGCGGCGCTCGGGGCAGGGGGCCGGGAGAAGATCGCGCCGGCCGAGCACCCGGAGTACCACGAGGGCTACTACGGGGCCTTCGTCTGGGACCCGGACGGCAACAACATCGAGGCGGTCTTCCATGGTCGCCCTGAAGCAGCGGACTCGCAGGGTGGGGAGCGGGGCTGAGCGGGCTGCCAGGAGACTGGTCGATGGGCTGATCGCCGGGGAATGGGCACCCTGCCTGGCCCGCCCGCTCCACTGGTCCGTGTCCGCTCGGGAGCCCCCGCCCGGTCCAACCGCTCGCTGGCGCTCAACATGCACACGGGCGAGGGACCGGGCAGTCCCGGGGCGATGACGAGGAGATGGCAATGACCCGTGAGCGGATCGACGTCTGGCCCGGCGAGATCCCGGACAACGACCGCTGGGTCGACATCGGGCCGGAGATCGACGCGATCGACGTCGATGGTCGGCGGCGGGTCCGGAACGTTTCCCGCCCGTCGCTGGAGGTGTTCCCCGCTGACCCGGCCTTTGCCAACGGCACGGCGATCATCGTCGCGCCGGGCGGGGCGTTCCACGTCCTGATGATGGACAAGGAAGGGGAGACGGTCGCCCACTGGCTGAACGCCCTCGGCGTGACGGTGTTCCTGCTGCGCTACCGGATGGTCCCGACGCCGCCGGATGTGGCCGCATACGAAGCCGTGCTGGCGAGCATGCTCGACCGCCGGGAGACGATGCGGGAGGTAATCCCGGTCGCGATCGCCGATGGCCTCCAATCGGTCCGGACCGTCCGGGAGCGGGCGGCGGAGTTCGGCGTCGCGCCGGACCGGATCGGGATCATGGGGTTCTCGGCCGGCGGGTTCGTCGCCACGGGCGCCGCGTCGCTCTACGATCCGGCCGCTCGCCCGGACTTCGCCGTTCCGATCTATGGCGGTTGGGCCGAGATGCCCGTTCCGCCCGATGGCCCACCGCTGTTCCTGGCCGTCTCCAGTGATGACACGGTGATCGATCCCGGCCAGTCGCTGGAGATGGCGGCGGCCTGGCGACAAGCCGGGCACCCGGTCGAGCTGCACCTCTACGAGCGCGGCGGCCACGGCTATGGGCTGCTCCGCCAGGGGCTGCCCTCCGATGAGTGGGCCGGCGGATTGCGGGACTGGCTGGACAGCCGGGGGCTGCTTGACCGGCCGGTTGTCCCGGCCTGATCGCCTACCCGGAAAGGGAGCCGATGAAGATCACCCGGAGCTCGACCGCCACTCGTAAGGGCCCGCCTGGCTGGTTCACTGGCGACGTCCATATCGACACGCTCGCGGACCCGGGGGACGAATCAGGCGTTACCGGCAGTCTCGTCCACTTCGCGCCCGGTGCCCGGACAGCCTGGCACACGCATCCCAACGGGCAGACGATCTTCGTCACCGAGGGAGTCGGGCGCTGTGGCCGGCGGGGAGTGCCACCCGAGGAGATCCGGCCCGGCGACCGGGTCTTCTTCGCTCCCGGTGAAGATCACTGGCACGGAGCAGCCCCGGACCATCCGATGACGCATGTCGCGATCGCCGTGGTCGACGACGCGGGCAATGCGGCGACGTGGGGTGACCACGTGACCGACGACGAATACGGCGCGACCACGCCGACGACCTGACCCGAGAGGAACACGCACGATGTCCCACCCATCCCGGTCCTTCCCCTGGCTGTTGCGCGCCGCACTGGCCCTCGTGCTGCTAGGTGGCGCTGCCGTCCCAGCCCTTGCCCAGGACGCGACGCCAGCTGCTGACGAGCCAGCCCTGCTCGTGGACGACGCCGCTACGGCCAACCCCGACCTCGTCGAGGTCGTAATCGATGATCCTGCCGGACTCGGCGCCCCGGAGCAGATGCTCATGGCCCCGGAAGGCACGACCGTCTCGGTCGTCGCCGCCGGAATCGACCGCCCGCGCTTCATGACGTTTGACGACGCGGGCAACCTGCTGGTCGGTGGCGCCGGGGCCGGTGCGGTCTACCGCTACAGCTACGCCGACGGGATGCTCGGTGAGCAGGAGACGCTGGTCGATGGGCTCGACCAGCCGGCCAGTGTCGCGCTCCACACCGTCGACGGCACGGAGTACCTCTACGTCGGGGAGAACTACCAGGTCAGCCGCTTTACCTACGACGCCGCCGGACCGGTCGGTGAGCAGGAGGTCGTCGTCCCTGAGCTGCCGACCGGGGGCCACAACACCCGGACCGTTGCCTTCGGTCCGGACGGCATGATGTACCTGGCCGTCGGGTCCTCCTGCAACATCTGCGAGGAGGAGGACGAGATCCGCGCGACCGTCGCCCGAGCCAACCCGGACGGCAGTGACCTGCAGATCATCGCCACCGGGCTCCGCAACGCGGTCGGTCTCGCCTTCGACCCGACCAGCGGGCAGCTCTGGGCGACGGTCAACGAGCGCGACACGCTGGGCGACGAGATCCCGCCGGACTTCGTCACCATGGTCCACGAGGGCGGCTACTACGGGTGGCCGGAGTGCCTGCCACCCGCCGCCGTGCCGCAGACCGAGGGGGCGGACTGCTCCAACGTCATCCCGCCGACCGTCGGCATCCAGGCCCACTCGGCCCCGCTCGGCCTGACCTTCCTGGACGGTGAGGGCATCCCGGCCGACCTGTCCGGCGACCTCGTCGTCGTCCAGCACGGCTCGTGGAACCGGAGCGACCCGGCCGAGCCCAAGCTGCTCCACATCGTCCTGGAGGACGGGCAGCCCGTCGCCGCGATGGACCTCGTCACCGGCTGGCAGGACGAGAGCGGCGAGCGCTGGGGTCGCTCCGCCGGGATCGTCGTCGCGCCGGACGGCAGCCTGATCGTCTCGGACGACGAGAACGGCATGATCTACCGGGTGACGCTGGCCGGATAATCCCGTCCCGGATCACCCACGACACGAGAAGCGGCCGGGTAATCAACC
>DASZAY010000015.1:0-89691 GCA_035944555.1 Thermomicrobiales bacterium | reverse complement strand
GCCGGTGTAGGTGACGGAGAGGCGAGCAATGAAGAACTGTTCGTCAGCAGACGGCGGTTCGTTGAACTGATTCTCGGCCGCGACAAGGTCGTTGGCGTTGGGCGTGACAGACAGGACCGTCACCTCATAGTCGCCGACCTCACCTGTGCGACCGACACCGAGAGGTGAATCGCGCGTCTCACCACTGCCCGTCTCCTCGACGACTTCAAGTTCCTCAAGTACCTCGAAGATTGCGGAGATAAGCTGACCGGCATTGGCAGAGCTATAGAGTTCGCCTCCACCCTCCTCAGCGATACCGCTTAGGATTGCCTGCTCTTCGGGGGTCGTCCCGAATCCAATGACGTTCGTAACGATACCTGCGTCAGAAGTTCGGAGTCTGCCTGCCGTCCCGACCGGATCGCCATCACACGTCTCGAGGCCATCAGTTACCATCAGGATGGCGTTTACAACATCGTCCGAAGCATCATCCTCAAAGTCACCTTCAGCCTGTTCCAGCGCATATCCAAGTGGAGTCCAGCCGACCGGCTGAACTGCATCAACCGCGCCTTGCAGTGCTTCAGCATCTACCCCCTGCATTGGAACAATCAAGTCGGAAGAGAGACAGCTTTCGGCACGACCAGCTTCAGTGTTATCGCCACCGTTGCCATAGACCCGAAACCCGACGTTAACTCCTTCTGTATCTGGAATCGAGCTAATGACCTGATTCAGAACCGTCCTTGCAGAGTCGATGCGCGCGATCCCTGTGTCCGTGGGCGCGGCCATAGAGCCTGACGAGTCAACGATAATCTGCAGATTGACTGTTTGGCCGCCGTCTTCCTGACCAGCGAGGGTTCGGCCCACGGTTAGTGGGAACAGACCTGCAATGGCGACAACCAAAGCAAGGAAGAGCCGTAACGAGATCATGGCACCTATCTCCAATTGTGGAACATTCTTGCGATCTCCTCCGTTTATGAGATCACCACGTCGTTCCGCGCTAGGTGATTCTATCCGACATAGTCCATCAACGGAATAGGGGGCAGTGACTAGCCATCGGCGCTCGCGAGCACGAAGATGATTCGGTCCAGCACAACGGCCATCAACTTGGCCGTCACCTACTCGGGGTGACGACGAAGTTGATGGCCGCAGTAACTCAATCAGTGAACGAATGTCCTGCGTGAATGTCCGCTTTATACTACGGGGCCGTTGGGGCGCTTGATTTCCATCACCTTGGGCGTGTCGCGGACGACCGAGACGAAGTGGTCGAAGAATGCGAGCGCCTCAGGGCCGGTCGGGACATCGCGCAGCTTGAGCTTCAGATACGCGCCCTGCCCATTGGGGAAGACAAACGTCGGCGTGCCGAAGACGCCATATTGCTCGATCGCGTCGGTGTAGTCCGTCCCGATCTGGGTGAGCGCATCCCGGTTGGCGCGGTCGGTCTCGAAGCGGTCCAGGTCGAGGCCAGCGCGGGTGGCGGCCTCGGTCAGCGTGGCCGGGTCGGCCAGCTCGTGCCCGTCGATGTGGCGCAGATTCAGCAGCGCCCAGACGAAGCCGTGATAGGCCTGCTCGCCCTGGGCCTTGGCAGCGAGCGCGGCGCGGAACGCCGGCAGCCCCCGGCTCTGGTAGTCCTCCGGCTGCTCCCAGAGCTTCCAGTCGTCCCCCGCCTTGCTGTTGACCTGCTCCAGCGGGAATGCCCTCCACGTGACCTTGAGCGGGTGGCCGAGCTGCTCCTCGACCTCCCGCAGCCACGTCGCGGCGGCGTTGACGAAGGGGCACTGGAAATCGAAGAAGACGTCGAACGTGAGGTCGCGGTAATCGGGTCGCTCGGACATCCGGTGGTGCTCCTGTCGCTATCGTGCAAGCCCAATGATGGGCAAAGCTTACCGACGGGAAGTGACTAACACAAGGGAACGCTAGACCGGAGCGGCCGCTACCATCTCGGCTTTGCGTGGTCCATCGAGCGGCAGCGCCGCCCAGGCGGAATCGACGGCGGCCATCAGCTCCCGGACCGTTCCGTCGTTGCGCAGGACCGTGTCGGCCCGGTCGATCTTCTCTTCAACCGGTGGCTGGGCGGCGACGCGGCGGGCGGCATCGTCCGGTGCGATCCGACGTCGGTCGACGAGCCGCCGGATCTGCGTTTCCGGATCGGCGACGACCAGCCAGACGGCATCGCAGGCGTCGGCGTGGCCGCTCTCGATCAGTTTGACGGCGTCCACCGCGAAGACCTCCGCGGTACTTACCTCGTACATCGCGTCGGTGGCTCGCCGGATCGTCGGGTGGGTGAGGGCGTCGAGCGCGGCGAGTTCGTCCGGATTGGCGAAGACGATCGCACCAAGCGCCTTGCGATCCAGGGTTCCGTCCGGAGCGACGACGCGGTCGCCCCAGCGGCCGACGACGGCCTGGAACAGGGGGGCACCCGGCTGGATCAGGCCGTGGTAGGTGACATCGGAATCGACGGTTTCGGCGCCCAGCTCCGCGAGGCGCCGCATGACCGTCGACTTGCCGGAGGCGATGCCGCCGGTGACACCGAGCCTGAAGGGTCGCCTGGTCGTCATCGTGTCATCCCTCCGTGGTGGTGTGCGATCCGGGTCAGGCGACCGGCTCCATCGCGGCGGTGGCGTCTTCCCACCTCGCGTAGGCGTCCTCGAGGTCGGACTGACTCCGTGCGTACTCCTGGGACAGGCGCTGGATCGCCTCGCCGTCGCCGTCAACCCCCGCGATAGCCATCGCCTCGCTCAGCTCGTTGAGCCGCGCTTCCAGCCGCGAGATGTCCTTCTCGGCTGCCGTCAGCTTGCGCTGCGCGTCGCGGGCGGACCGGTTGTCCAGCTTGCGGGCCTGCGCCTGTGGCGACGTCCCGGACACCACCGGAGTGTCGGACGCCGTCGCCTTGCCGTTGCCAGACCCGTTGGACCCTGCGGCCGTAAGCTGCGCGCTCGGGGCGGCAGGCGGCGCGTTGGTCTGCCCCGTGTTCGGCGCGTCGGTCAGCGTGCCGATGGCGCGCTGGTGATCGGTGTAATTGCCCAGGTAGGCCTTGACCCGGCCGTCCTGGATATCCCAGATCCGCGTCGCCACCCGGTCGATGAAATACCGGTCATGGGAGACGAACAGCAGCGTGCCGTCGAAGTCGCGCAGCATCTCCTCGAGCGTCTCGCGGGCGTGGATGTCCAGGTGGTTGGTCGGCTCGTCGAGGACGAGCAGGTTCGCCTGCTGGAGCAGCAGGACAGCCAGGGCCAGCCGCGATCGCTCGCCGCCGGACAGCGACCCGACCCGCTTGTAGACATCGTCGTTGGAGAACAGGAACCGGCCCAGGTAGGTCCGGGCCGCCTCCTCGCTCATCGGTTGCGCGTTGAGGATGACCGACAGCGGGGTGCCATCGTGGTGCAGCTGCTCGTGGGTCTGGGCGTAGTAGCCGATCCGGACGTTGGCCCCGATCTGGATCCGGCCCTTGAGCGCGGGAAGGATCCCGACCAGCGTGCGGAGGAGGGTGGTCTTGCCGGACCCGTTCGGGCCAATCAGTCCGATCCGGTCACCACGCTCGACGAGGAGCTCGCCGGTCCGGACGAGCACCTTCTGCGGCGCGTCCTCGTCGATGGTCGCCGCTTGTCCGTTGGCCACTGCCACCTGCGGCCGGTCGCCCGGGTCGCGCGTCGTGCCCAGCATCCGGTCGAGAGCAGTCGGTGCGTCACCGGAGCTGACGCCGGGATCGATGACGCCCTCCTCCAGGTCGGTCCCGGCATACCCGGCCGTGACCCGGTCGATGGTCATGACGTTCTGGCCGCTCCGGATCCCGACCGGGATCTTGAGGGTGATCGTGTCGTTCTCGCGTGGCCGGGCGATCCGCTCCAGCCGGTCCAGCCGCGTCTGGCGCCCGCGGGCCTCGCGACTGCGCTGGCCGGCCTTGTACTTCCGGATGAATTCCTCGGTCCGGGCGATGAACTCCTGCTGCTCCTCGAACTCGATGAGCCGCCGGGCCATCCGCTCCTTCTTCAGTTCGACGTACCGCTGATAGGGAGCCGGGTAGTCCTCGAGCACACCAAACGACAGGTCGAGCGTCCGGGTGGTGACGCGGTCGAGGAAGTAGCGGTCGTGGGAGACGATCAGGCAGGCGCCGCCCCAGCGGGCGAGAAAGCCTTCCAGCCAGGCCAGCATCTCCAGGTCGAGATGGTTGGTCGGCTCGTCGAGCAGCAGGAGATCCGGCGACGCCAGCAGCGCCTTGGCGAGCGCGACGCGGGTCTTTTGCCCGCCGGACAGGAGGCTGACGCGCTCGTCGAACTGGTCGGGACGGAAGCCGAGGCCGAGCAGGACCTCGTCGGTGCGGAACTCGACGTCATACCCGTTGCCGGACTCGAACCGCTCCTGGAGCCGGTCGTACTCGGCCATGAGGGTGTCCAGCGCGTCGTCGCCGGCCGAGCCCATCTCGGCCTCGATCTCCCGCATTCGGTCACCCGCCCGCAGAACATCCGCGAAGGCCTCACGTGCCTCCTCGCGAACCGTGCGGTCGCTGTCGAACCGGGCCTCCTGGGCGAGATAGGTGATGCGCAGTCCCGGCAGGGGCGTGATCGTGCCGCCGGACGACTCCTCGACTCCGGCGATGATGCGGAGGATCGTGCTCTTCCCGGCGCCGTTCACGCCGACGAGCGCGACGTGCTGCTTCTCGGCGACCTGGAACGTGATGTCCTTGAAGACGTCGAAGGCGCCATAGCTCTTGGCGAGCTTGTCGACCGTCAGGATGGGGATGTTGGCCATGTGCGGGTTCTCCACGTCGCGTCGCGTCGGTGTTCCCGTGGCCGTCGGGCGGACGACCGGGCGGGAACGATGATCAGATCGGTACCGGCGTGGCGCTACATGGTCCTCGTGCCTCGTACGATCGTCGTTCCGGTGCGCCCGGCTGATGGGGCGCACACGTGCTGATCCGGATGACGCCCGGATTCGGCCCGGATCAGCGGACAGTATACTGACCCCTTCACGCTCCCTCCGTTCCCGCCCGGCTCGCCCGGGAAGCAGATCCGTGCCCGAGGAGGTCGTCGATGCTCTGGCCCGACACGTTCCACCGCGATGATCAGGGCGTGATGCAGCTTGGTGGCGTCTCGCTGCCCGACCTTGCGGCCGACTTCGGCACACCGCTCTACGTCTATGACGAAGCGACCCTGCGGTCGCAGGCCAGGCGGGTACGGGAGGCGTTCGCGGCCGTCTACCCTGACAGCCGGGTCGTCTATGCCGGCAAGGCGCTCCTGTCGCCTGGCATCGTTGCCGTCCTGCATGACGAGAGGCTCGGGCTCGACGTCGTTTCCGGTGGCGAGCTCTACGCCGGGCTTGCCGCCGGGGTGCCGGCCAGTGAGATCACCTTCCACGGCAACAACAAGAGCGTCGCTGAGTTGCAGGAGGCAGTCGAGGCCGGGGTCGGACTGGTCATCGTCGACAACCTGGGGGAGATCGACCTGCTGTCTTCCGTCGCGACGAATGCCGGGAAAAACGTCGATTGCCTGCTCCGCCTGAACCCGGGTATCGACACGCATACTCATGACAAGATCCGGACCGGCCACCTGGATTCCAAGTTCGGCCTGCCCATCTCAACCGGTGACGCCGAGCGCGCAGTCGCCGCCATGCAGGCCGCACCGGGGCTGCGGCTGCGCGGCTACCACGCCCATATCGGTTCACAGTTGTTCGAGCCGGACGCCTACGCGATGGCGGTCGACGCGCTGCTTGGCTTCGGGGCCGCGATGCGTGGGAAGTACGGGGTCGAGCTGGAAATCGTCAGCCCCGGGGGCGGCTTCGGGATCGCCTACGAGCCGGACCAGGTTGCCGCAACCGTCGAGGATTGGGCAGCGGAAGTGGCGAGGACCATCAGGGAGGCGTGCGCGCGGCACGGGCTGGCTGAGCCGGCGCTCGTGGTGGAACCGGGCCGTTCGATGGTCGGACGGGCGGGCGTCGCCGTCTACTCCGCCGGCGAGACAAAGGTCATCCCCGGAGTCCGTACCTTCCTCTCCGTCGATGGGGGGATGGCCGACAATATCCGGCCGACCCTCTATGGCGCCCGGTACCACATCGAGCTGGCCGGTCGGCCGATGCCCGGGGACGGACTGTCGCCGGTGACGGTCGCCGGCAAGTACTGCGAGTCCGGCGACATCCTGATCGAGGGGGCGATGCTCCCGCCAGTCGAGCGGGGCGAGTTGCTGGCGGTCCCGGCGGCCGGCGCCTACTGCATGGCGATGGCCAGCAACTACAACATGGCGACACGCCCGGCGATCGTCCTGGTCAATGGCGGCTTGGCGCGGCTGGTCCGTCGCCGCGAGACCTACGCCGACCTGCTCTCGGCCGAGATCCTGCCGCCGGCGCGGGTACCCTCGTCGATCAGCTAGGCGACGGGTGGGGCAGACCGCACGCACGTTGCAGCGTTCGGGCGCCCGTAGTAGCGTACACAGACCCTCAAACCGATCTGCCATCCGCCTTTCACCCGTCCCCGCCGTATCCGGTCGATCAGTCGCTTTCCGGATCTCGATCCAAGACCCGACCCTTCCCGACGACCGGGCGACCGTCCGCCGCAGCCGCGGCCCGGAAGACCACCCCAGGGACCAGATGCCGCGAGAACGCAGACAGCCCCGCCCGGACCAGACCCGGACGCCCGCCGACGCTGATGCCGTTGCCGGCGATGCGTCCGATGAGACGTCCCCGGAGGAGTTCACGGACGTCGAGCTCGACGAGCTGGTCGATACCCCGATCGATCGGGACAACGGCGACCTGCCGTCCGACGTGCTGAACGAGAGTCTCGTCATCGCGACGCCGCGTGACGATCTCGACTCGGCGGTCGAAGGGATCGAGACGGTCGATCTCCTGGTCATCCCGCCGAGTGACACCCGTCCGACGCGCGATGAGGACGCGCTCGAGACGTTCCGGGCAACCGACGACGCGATCCAGCAGTCGATCGAAGATCCGGTCCGGATGTATCTCCGGGAGATCGGTCGGGTCCCCCTGCTCACCGCGAAGCAGGAAGTCGAACTGTCGATGGCGATGGAGCGCGGGCTCTACATCAGCCAGGTACGACAGGTCGTGCGGCAGCGGGACGGGGCCGACGGCGATGGAGTCACGGTCACGCTGGAGATCTACCGGGCGTTCCGGGACGGCTGGCCCCACGTCGATGCCATGTCGGCGGCGTCAGGTGACGCCGTCGCGGGCGCTCCGCGCTCCGAGGTGCTCCGCTCCGTCCTGCCGCTGACCCGGTTCGCCGAGGGGCTGCCAGCATCGGTCGCGGCCGGGCTGGGACTGAGCCGGGAGCAGTTCGAGGAATCGCTCCGGCTACGGCAGGTCGAATGGGATCTCCTGCCAGCAGCCATCCAGGACCGGCTGGAAGTCGTCTCGGATGGCTGGCTGGATGAGGACACGGTCCGCCGTCTGTGCGAGCGCAGCAGCCGCCAGATCCAGCGCGGCTTCGACCAGCGCATCGTCGACGGGACGCAGGCCAAAGTGGCACTTACCGAGGCCAACCTGCGGCTGGTTGTCTCCGTGGCGAAGAAGTACGTCGGGCGCGGCATGACGATGCTCGACCTGGTCCAGGAGGGCAACCTGGGCCTGATCCGCGCGGTCGAGAAGTTCCAGCATCACAAAGGCTTCCGGTTCAGTACCTATGCGACGTGGTGGATCCGTCAGGCGATCAGCCGGGCCATCGCCGACCAAGCCCGAACAATCCGGATCCCCGTCCATATGGTCGAGACCATTAACCGGGTTGTTCGGACCTCGCGCCGTCTGCACCAGGAACTAGGCCGTGAGCCAACTTCCGAGGAAATCGGCGCCGCGATGGAGATGACGCCGGAGCGGGTCCGCGAGGTCCTGAAGATCAGCCAGGAGCCGGTCTCGCTCGGGATGCCCGTCGGTGATGAGGACGATTCGTCGCTCGGTGACTTCATCGAGGACCACAGCGCCATCGCGCCGCCTGATGCTGCCGCGAACGCGCTACTGTCTGAGCAGATGGCCCATGTCCTGGAGGAGTTGTCCGAGCGGGAGCGCCAGGTCATCGTGATGCGCTTCGGGCTGGATGACGGCCGTTCCAAGACGCTGGAGGAGGTCGGTCGGGAGTTCAGCGTCACGCGGGAACGCATCCGGCAGATCGAGGCCAAGGCGCTCCGGAAACTTCGCCAGCCGCAGCGTCGCCAGCGCCTCGAGGACTATCTCGACTAGGTCCGGGTCCGCCGCGCCAGCGTCCTGAGCACGACCCCGAGGTCGTGAACTCCGGCGCGCATCTCATCCGTCCCGGCGGCGGCGTATCCCAGGAGCAGGGCTGGCGGGACGGGCGTCGCCACCGCGTAGGTGGAGAGGGCTGGGGCGGCGACGCGCAGGGGAGGGGCGGCGAGCCGGCTGACCTCTTCGGCGTTTGTCCCTGACGGAAGCAGCCCGAGAAGATGCATCCCCGCCGCCGCCGGCCGGACGTCGATCAATCCGGGCAACTGGCGGTTCACCTCGCTGATGAAGGCGGCCTGTCGTTCGGCGTAGAGCATCCGGGTCCGGCGGACATGACGCTCGAACCCACCTTCCATGATCAGATCGGCGAGCGCCGCCTGCTCCAGTGCCGGTGCGCCACGATCCTCCTGCGCGCGGGCGGCGGCGAACGAGTCGGAGAATTGCGGTGGAACGACGAGGTATCCGATCTGTAAACCCGGTGCAAGGACCTTGCTGAACGTCCCGACGTAGATGACGCGGTCATCGCTATCCAGTCCCTGGAGTGCGGGGAGCGGCCGACCGGCGTAGCGGAACTCTCCGTCGTAGTCATCCTCGAGGATCCAGGCACCAGCCATCCGTGCCCAGTCGAGCAGCGCCAGTCGCCGCTCGATACCCATCGTTGCGCCGGTCGGGAACTGGTGAGACGGTGTCGTGTAGACGAGGCGGACCCCGGACGCTTCGTGGAGCCGGGTTACCACCAGACCGCCCGCATCGACGGGAACTGGTAGCACCGACGCCCCGGCCCCGGCGAACGCCTCGCGGGCTGGTGGATAGCCCGGATCTTCGATGGCGGCGATATCGTCCGGATCGAGAAGCAGGCGGGCGCAGAGATTTAGGGCCGCCTGCGACCCACCGACCACGATTACTCGGTCGGCGTCGCAGCGGACGCCGCGGGTCGTCGCGAGGTATCCGGCGATCGCTTCCTGCAGGGGACGGTAGCCGGCGGGATCGCCATAGCCCAGCAGTTCGCGGTCTGCCCGCTGGGTATGCCGCCGGATCAACCGGCTCCAGCTCGCCGCGGGGAATGACTCGGGAGCGGCGATGCCGGGCCAGAACGCGCGTGGGAAGTCCGATCGGCGACGGGAGAGAGCCGGCCCGGTCATGAGCCGACCGCGTCGGGAAAGCGTGAGTGCGTGGGTGCCAGGACCAGCCGAACGCCCTGTACCCGACGTGACGAGGTGGTCCGGTACTGTCGACGCGACGAACGTCCCCGCCCCGACGCGCGCTTCGAGAAAGCCCTCGGCGACGAGCTGCTCCACCGCCAGGGTGACGGTGTTCCGTGAGATGCCCAGATCGGTTGCCAGGCGGCGGGAGGCCGGGATACGCACTCCACCGCGCAGTTGCCCGGTGAGGATGGCCGATCGCAGGCCGTCGTAGAGCTGCTCCTGCAACGACCGGGCACTGGCGCGGTCAATCGGCGGCAGGCTGATCGGCAGGTCGGCTCGCCCACGGCCCCCGGTCACTCCCTCCTCGATTGGCACTATCGCTGTCCTTCGTATTGGCCCTTCTCATGAGTCCGCATCGCCTCCAGCATAGACGACAGGTGAAACCGGAGCGAGGGCCGCACGCCCCTCCCCGGCACCTCGAAACCGCGGCGTATCGGCTCGGAGCCCCGGTCACCCTCGACCGACGGCGACGTCGTGTTGTCCCCATTGGAGATGGACCCGCAGATGTTCCAGCCACCATTCACATCGGAAATGAGCAGAGTTATCCATGAGCGCGCGATCGAGGAAGCGCGGCGCCGCCGGGATCCCCGGCAGAGGAACGGTCGTCCTGCTCGCGGCCCGCGAATGAGTGCCGGCCTGATGCTGATCCGGGTCGGCGAGCGGATCCTCGGTCAGTCTGAGGTTGGCCATGCCGGCGCTCCGTGTCCGGTCGTACCGACTGGGAGTTCCGCTTCAGGACGGACAGCAGGCACCTGCTGACGGGGACGGGGACGGATTGACGTGTCATAAATCGTCGCTGGACCCCGAAATGCGGTAGAATATTCCGTTCTCGCGCCCCCGCCGCGCGCCCCGGACGGGGCCAGGCCGGGCGGGCGCACGTGTGGGGTCATCAATGGTTCTCGTCGACAGAGCAAAGATCTACGTCAAGGGTGGCGACGGCGGAAACGGCAGCGCCTCGTTCCTCCGGGAGAAGTACGTCACCAAGGGTGGTCCGGACGGAGGCGACGGCGGGCGCGGCGGCGACGTCCGCCTGCGGGTGAAGTCCAACGTCACGTCGTTGCTCCCGTTCCAGTACGCCGTCCATTTCAAGGCCGAGCCGGGTGGGCACGGCGCCAAGCGCAACATGACCGGGAAGTCGGGCAAGACGCTCTACGTCGACGTCCCGGCTGGTACCGTCGTCTGGGACGACGAGACCGGTGAGCAGATCGCCGACCTGACCGAGGACGGGCAGGAGTTCGTGGTTGCCCGTGGCGGCAAGGGCGGGCTCGGTAATACCCACTTCAAGTCTTCTGTCCGTCGCTCGCCGCGGATCGCGGAGCTGGGCGAGCCGGCCGAGGAGAAGTGGATCCGGCTAGAGCTGCGCCTGATCGCCGATGTCGGCCTGGTCGGCCTGCCGAATGCCGGCAAGTCGACCACGCTGACGGCCGCGACAGCTGCCCGTCCCAAGGTCGCCGACTATCCGTTCACGACGCTGGAGCCGAACCTCGGCGTGGTCGAGATCGGTGGCAAGTACGGCACGACCTTCCTGATGGCCGATATCCCAGGCCTCATCGAGGGTGCGGCGGACGGGGCCGGGCTGGGCCATGAATTCCTCCGCCACGTCCAGCGGACGAAGGTGCTGATTCACGTCCTTGATGCCGCCGGAGGGCTTGAGGGGCGTGACCCCCTCGAGGACTTCGAGACGATCAACGCCGAGCTGGAGCTCTACGACGAGAAGATGCGCGCCAAGCCGATGCTCGTCGCGCTGAACAAGATCGATCTCGTCGAGGCGCGGGAGAACCTGCCGCGCCTCCGCAAGGCACTCGAGGGCCGCTACCCGGACCTCTTCGAGATTTCCGCGGCGACCGGTGAGGGCATCAACGACCTGGTTATTGCCGCCAATCGCCGCCTCCAGGAAGTTCAGGAGCGCGAGCGGGAGGAAGCGGCCAAGGCTCCGCCGGCCGAAGCCCGGGTCTACACCATCGGCAACGTCTCCGAGCGCGCATGGCAGGCGACCCGGCGGTCCGCGCATCACTTCGAAGTGGTCGGCATTGGCATCGAGCGCTTCACCAAGATGACCAACTTCGGTGTTGCCGACTCGATCGAGCGATTCCAGCGAGTGCTCAAGAGCAGCGGCATCACCGCCGAGCTGCACCGCCTTGGGATCTCCGATGGGGACACGGTGCACATCGCCAACGTCCAGCTCACGTGGGGCGAGCCCGACCCCGAATTGCCGAGCAGCGTCCGCATGACCCGCCGGCAGCGGATGCTGGCGCGGACTGGCGGCGACCGCTCCGAAGATGACATCGCACCGGAGCTGGAGGACGACTTCGGCCCGGACGAGTAGGGCGAGACGCCATTCACCAAACGAGAAGCTTCGAGACCCCCTGCCGTAGCCGGCAGGGGGTCTTGCGTTTCTGGAACCCTCCTTCAATAGGTACTTGACGGTTCCGAAACTGATAAGTACCATATCGCGCAGGAGGAATATCTCTTGAACGAAGAGGGACAGGATGCGAGGGACGCGACGCCGGTCAGGTCACGTGGGGGCCGCAAGCGCGATCCGACGCGTGACGACGACATCCTCGACGCCACGCTTGATGTGCTGGCGGAGGTTGGCTATGCCGGACTGACGACAGATCTCGTCGCGGCGCGGGCGCAGGCGGGCAAGGCGACGATGTACCGTCGCTGGCACACGAAGGACGATCTCATCCTCGACGCCGTTCGCAAGATGAAGCGGGACTTCACGCTCCCGGACAGGTTGCCGGACACCGGGACATTGCGCGGAGACCTGGTCGGCCTGATCCGCGACGAGAACCTGATCGATGGCGACCGAACGCTTGGTGTCATGGCCGCGATGACAGAGGTCGTTGCACGGCACCCCGGGATCGCCGACACGGTCCATGACATCGTCCATTGTCCGTGGGCCGCCGTTCAGGAGGCGGTGATGCGCCGGGCGAGGGATCGCGGCGAGATCCCGCCATCCGCCAGGGTGGAGACGGTCTCGCAGGTCATGGCATCGATGGCCGCATACCGGGTAATGATCCAGCGGCGGGTCGTCGATCGACCCTTTCTGGAAGGACTGATCGACGACGTGATCCTGCCGGCACTGCATGCCGACCGATAGGCGGCTCCGGTTTCGGTCACGGTCAGGAGGATCCTGACCGACACCGGAGCCGCCTATCGGCTCTCAGCTCCCACTTCCCTGACAATTCGCGGTCGAGCCAGCGGGCGTCGCGTACTCCCGGTGGGGTGGCCATGCCCGAAAAGAGACAGATCCCATGAGCGTGACCGTCACTCCTCACCTGAACTTCCGTGGCGACGCCCGGGCGGCGCTCGAGTTCTACCAGTCGGTTGTCGGTGGCGAGATCGCCATCATCACCTACGAGCAGATGGGCACGGTCCAGGATGCGGACGAGGCCAACCAGGTCGTCTGGGGACAGGTGACCGGCGCCAACGGCTACCGGGTCATGGCCTATGACGTTCCCGGGAGCCAGCCCTTCGAGCGGGGCACCCAGTCCTTCTTCGTCTCCCTGCGCGGCACGGACGCCGACGAGATCGCGGCGCTCTGGTCCAGGCTTGCCGACGGGGCGAACGTGATCGTGACGCTGGCCCCATCGCAGTGGGCGCCGCTGTACGGCATGCTCATCGACCGGTTCGGTGTCACGTGGGTCCTCGACGTCGAGGTGCAGTGGTCGCCGTCCTGATCCTGCTGGGCCTGGACGGATCATTTATGCCGATAGCGATCGCTACGCAATCGCGCTGAAGGGCGAAGGACCCGCTTGCCCGCTTTTTGTCTAGCTTCTCGTCACGGTTCCGTCGGCGGGGTCCGATTGCTGGACCGTAAAGGCGGTGAGCAGATAGGCGACGAGACGGGGCAGGAACCCCCGCCCCGTCTCGTCCCTGATGTATGGATGCTGACCAGGAACTTCAGCTAGTCGCCAATAACCTTCCCGGCGTAGACACCGCGATACCCGGCAGGGAGCAGCTCGGCGACCTTGCGCATCATCAGGTCGGTAGCACCCTCACTGGTCAGGCGTTCGCCGTCGATGACGCGGGGAATAGTGAAGGGCTCACCGATCGTGACCCGGGACGCTCGGCGGAAGCGTCGCTTCGGGGCCTTGCTACCGTTGAACGGCAGGTGCTCGGTACCGGTCACGGCGACGGGGAGGACCGGCGCGCCGGAGCGCAGGGCGATCAGGGCGGCTCCGGCCAGCGGCCGAGTCATCGCCGCGGTCGTCGACCGCGTACCTTCCGGGAAGATGCCGAAGGCGATCCCCTGGCGCAAGGTCTCCTCGGCCCGCCGGATGGACTTGCGGTCGGCCCGGCCCCGCTCGACCGGGAACGTGCCACCGAAGCGGATGATCCGGCCCAGGACCGGGACCTTGAACAGCTCGGCCTTGGCCATGTAGTGGACCGGCCGCGGGATGGCGACGGCCACGACCAGCGGGTCGAGGTTGTGGAGGTGATTGGCGACGACGATCAGGGGACCGTTCCTGGGGACGTTCCGGATTCCCTCCACCCGGTAGCCCGTCAGCAGGCGGAGTAACCCGAACAGGATCCAGCGGGTGAGGTGGAAGTACCAGCTCCGCAGCGTGTTCTGCCGCAGGTCGCCGAACTCGGACGGACCCGTGGACGTGCCAATCATCGGCCGGCCCGGGTGGCGGGAAGACTGACGCCGAGCTGCTCCCACTGGCGCCGGACGACGTCATCGACCAAGGCGACGACCGTTTCGATCGAGTGGCCATCCGTGTCGATCGCGATCGCGTCCTCAGCTGCCCGGAGTGGGGACGCCTCGCGGCTGCGATCCAGCTCGTCGCGCCGGATCAGGTCGGCGGTCAGCTGGTCGAGGTCCGCTTCGACCCCGCGATCGAGCAGTTCCTGGTGGCGGCGGCGAGCGCGCTCGGCGGCGGAGGCGTTAAGGAAGATCTTCGTGCCGGCGTCCGGCACTACCGTCGTCCCGATATCGCGCCCGACCATGACGATCGGCCCGCGATCAGAGGCGATTCGGCGCTGGACCGGCAGTAACGCGGAACGAACGGCACCGTGTGCCGCGACGGCTGACACGGAGCGATCGACGGCCGCGTCCCGGATGGCCCAGGTCACGTCCTCGTCGTCGATCAGGACGTCGTAGGGGCGTCCGTCCGCGACCGAGGCCGGCCGGATGTCGATGTGGTGCTCCGCTGCCAGACGGGCGAGCGCGGCCTCGTCGTCCAGCCCGGTCCCGGTCGCCAGGGCACGACACGTTACGGCGCGATACAGGACGCCCGTGTCGAAGAGGATGGCACCGAGTCCGGAAGCGACCGCGTTGGCGACGGTCGACTTGCCGGCCGCCGCCGGACCATCGATGGCGATGACGAGACGGTGATCTCCCGCTTGCCCGCCTTGCTGTGCGCGATCAGCGCCGTCGACCACGACTGCCTCCCCTGGACTTCTTGATGTCCCGCGTCTTCTTCATCGTCGTGTTGATCGGCGCGGCGGCAGGCTTCGGCTTGCGACCACGGTGGCTGTGCGGGTGCGGAGACCGGCGCTTGATGCGCTTGGGTGTCGCATCCGGGTCGTCAGTCACGCGATGCCGCGATCGCCGGCCAACCGTATCCAGGTCCACGGCTCGCGTCTGACCGGTGGTGTCACGGCGACCGGCATCCCCGCGCTGGCCATCCCGGGGCGGGCTGCCCGGACGTTGCCGCTCTCCCGGTCCACCCGGACGGAGCTGCATCGGTTGCACGGGCCGCTCCTCGTCCTCGCCTGCCGCCGGGCGGAAGGGGCGGTACTCGCGGGTCACGCCGTCTGTCCGGCGTCCACCGACCATCTCGAACCGGCCGGAGCCAACTTCGACCCGTGGCGAGCCGGACGGTGCTGCCGTCGGGCCTGCCGTTGCTGGTCGGGTCACCGTCCGGCTCGGTGCATCCTGTCGCTCGCGCTGCAGGGGACGGACACGGCGCGGAGCTGGCCCGGTGGTGCTGGTCGGTCGATTCTCGTCGCCTCCCGAGGCGGGGCGTTCAGGTCGGGTCCGCGGGGGAGCGGCCGGGCGCCGGGCGGTGTCATCCCGGCGAGGACCGGCAGCGGCCGGGCGCTGAGGCTGCGAGTCGCGCCCGCCAGCGTCTCGCGGCCGATCACCCGGGCGCTGATCGCGTTGACCCGGGCGCTGAGCCTGATCTCTGTCACCGGGTCGCTGGTCCCGGGGCCGACCGGTGCCCGGCTGGTCGCGAGGGCGATCTCGGCGGGCCTCCACGGCGGCGGGGCGCGATCGCTCCGCTCGCTTCTCGGTGGCGGGCACCACCGACGGCCGGTCATCCTCGCGGTCCAGATGGACGGCCTCGGCCAGCTGGGTCAGCTCGCCAGGTGTGAGCTCACGCCACTCGCCCTGGGCGACGCCCTGGATCGAGATCGGGCCAATGCGGTGCCGGCGCAGGCGCTTGACCGGGATGTTGGCGGCGTCCATCAGCCGACGAACGGCGTGATAGAAGCCCTCATGGATGACCAGCTTGATCACGATGCCGTCGGGGGTCTCGCGCAGCAGCCGGATCTCGTCGGGGACGACCATCCGCCCGTCGATCGTGACGCCGTCGCGGATGCGCTGGAGAATCCGGTCGCTTGGCCGGGTCGGCGTCACGACGTGGTACTCCTTGGCCAGCTTGTACCGTGGGTGCATGATCCGGTTGGCCAGGTCACCGTCGTTGGTGAGCAGCAGGAGCCCTTCCGTATCACGATCCAGCCGTCCGACCGGGAACAGGCGCTCCCTAGTCTGGACGAGCTCCATGACCGTTCGCCGGTCGCGCTCGTCCGACATCGTGGTGATGTAGCCGGACGGCTTGTTGAGCAGGACGGTTCGCAGGATCTGCGGCTTGAGCAGCTTCCCGTCGATCCGGATCTCGGCCGAGACCGGATCGACCCGCGTCCCGAGTTCCGTGATGACCTGCCCGTTGACGCTGACGTGCCCGCCGGTAATGAGATCTTCGGCCGACCGGCGCGACGATACGCCGCGCGCGGCGATCACACGCTGGAGACGTTCCACGATTCCCCCGGGGTTAGTACGTTGGCAGGTCGCTGTTCGATGCTGGTGTGACGCACACCAAAGCCGGTCCCATGCCTGCTGGCGGCTCTCGCCGTCAGAGCTGGTAGACCGGCTGCTCGGCGATCTGCTCGTCTCCAAGGAAGAATAGCACGCTCCCGACGACTTCCTGCGGTTCGCCACTGGGTCCGAGGACGAGCCGGTAGGTGAGGTCAGCCGTGTCCCCGGCCGGGATGACGATCTCGGACCCGCTGCCCAGCGTGACCTGCCAGGCCGCCAGTTCCTCCGTCAGCCCCTCAACAACGCCCGGGGCGGTCAGGTCGATCCACTGGTACGACTCCGGGATGGCCCGGATGACGTCGAGCGTGTCCTGGGTCCGCTCGTCCTGGGCGACCTGCCCGGCGTCGTTGTAGACGAGTTCACTCCCAAGGACGACGATCACGACCCGGCTGCTGCCGCTGAAGACCGCGCCGGTGATCAGGCAGGCGCCGGCCGCCTCGGTCGAACCCGTCTTGACGCCGATGATCCCGGCCTCGGCCAGCAGGGGATTGGTGTTGGACAGGTTGACGGTCCGCGCGCTCGGCCCACCGACGACCATGCCGTACACCTCGGTATCGACAATCGTCGCCAGCGTCTCGTTGTCCAGAAGCGCCGCGGTGAGGATCGCCAGGTCGCGGGCGCTGGAGTGCTGTCCCTCCGTGTCCTCGCCCGCGGGATTGAGGATCACCGTATTGGTGGCGCCCAGCTCCGCAACCCGGGCGTTGACCGCGTCGAGGAATGTAGCGGTCGGGTCGTCGGATTCCGGATCGAGCGTCTGACCGGCAACCCGGGCGAGCGCGCGGGCGGCGTCATTCCCGGACGGGAGCATCAACCCGTAAAGGAGCCCCTCGACTGTCACCTCGTCGTCGACGGCGAGCTGGGCATTGGAGAAGACGGTGATATCGACCGTATCGCTGTCCTGGATGGTCACGACCTGGTCTAGATCAGTGAGGATGTCGACCAGCGTTACCGCGACCGCCACCTTGGCGGTGCTTGCCGGCGCGCGCTGGGCGTCGGCGTCACGGGCGAAGAGGACCTGCCCGGTCTCGATGTCGCCGACGAAGACGGCTTCGGCTGAGACGTCCGGCAGCTCCGGCAGCCCTTCCGGGACCGCCCAGCGCTCCGCGAGCAGGGGAGGTGCCTGCTCCTCCGCCGTGTCCTGCCGGAGTGACATGGCAGCGGCGGGGGCGGGAAGGGAGAGCGACGGTCCGGTGGTCAGCAGGAGCACCAGCAGGACGATCAGGACGCGGGCATTCAAGATACCGGCTCGGATGGTCCGTCCGGACGTCGGATCGATCATGTATTCCTCGCTGGCGGCGACACGGGCTGATGAAGGGAGGGTACCATCACTCCCGGTTTTGCTTGCCCCGGAGACCGCTCACCCCGGACAATGAGATGGACCGGTCCTTCAGTGACCCCGTCCCTCGACCGCCGTCCCGCTTGCCACCTACGAGGATTACTGCCCGATGCCGAACCCGCTGCGCGATCGATTGCCCCGCCGCCGGACCCCGGTCCGGAAGGCGCCGGTCGATCGTGGGCGGTGGTTCCCGGCCGATCTCCTGGACGGCCAGCCCTTCGCTCGCGAGCGCCTGCTCGTCCAGGGCCTCCCCGCGCCGGTCCGGGTCGCGGCCATCGCGGATTTCCACGCCCGGATCGACCGGCCCTTCCCGTTCCCTTCGCTGCTCGCCACGGTTCGTGACCAGGCCGACCTGCTGCTCGTCGCCGGCGATCTGACTGACAACGGGCGCATCGAGGAGTTCGCCCTGGTCGCCTGGGCTCTGCACGATGCCGGTGTGCCTGTCGTCGTCGTACCCGGTAACCACGACCGCCGCTGCCTGCGCCGGGTCGCGATGCGCGAGACACTGGCAGATGCCGGCGTGATCCTGCTGGACGGTGGGTCGACGATCGTGACCCTCCCTGCGACGGACGGGACCGACCGCCCGGTTCGCCTCGGCATCGTCGGGATCGGGGGGTACGGCGGTGGGTTCTGGCCGGACGAGGCTGGCCCGCGCCTGCCGCTGCATCGCGCGACCCAGGCGTTCGCGATCCGGGCCCGCAGGGAGGCCGCCCGGCTGGATGCGACCCTCGCGGCCGCCCCGGACGATGTCGATGCGCGGCTGGTGCTGATGCACTACTCGCCGACGGCGACGACGCTCGGTCGGGAGCCGATCGTCAAGTACTGGATGCTCGGGAATGTCGAGCTCGCCCGCGCGATCGACCGGCATCACGTCGACCTCGTCATCCACGGGCACGCCCATCTCGGCAACCCGTCCGGCAAGACGATCGGCGGCACCCGAGTCCGCAACGTCGCCACGCAGGTGATCGGGAAGCCGGTGGTCTACGACCTCGTGCCTGGTCCGGTCCCGGCGGTTGAAGGCGGGGCCAAATGACTGGTGGGCGCGGGACGCCGCCGCAACGACGACAGGCCATGACGACCGGCCCGATCCGGCTGGATCTGACAGCGAACGCACTCGGTCCGACCTTCGGCGTACTCGAAGCGCTGGCGGGGGCAGACGGCCTGCAGTTCCCGGCTGGGGAGCTGGAGACGACGCTGCGGGAACGTCTGGCGGGTTGGCTCGGTGTACCGGTCCGCTCCGTCGTGATCGCAGCCGGGATCGATCGGCTGCTGATGGACCTGTTTGGCTGGCTGCGCGATGACGGACCAATGGTCCTGTTCCCGCCGACGGACCCGATTCCAGGACGGCTGGCGACGTGGATGGGCCTGCCAACCATCGACCTGTTCCGCTCGCCCCGGTTCGATCTCGCGGTCGACGCGGACATCCTTGCCGAGTTGCCGCAGCGCTGGTCCGCGCTGGTCCAGACGCCGAACGACCCCTCCGGGACGACGCTGACCGCCGAGGAAGCCGTCACGCTGGCCCGACGCGCCCGGGTGCTGATCCTGGACGAGCGTCACGCCGCCTACAGTCCCCGCACGCTGTTGCCTCTGGCCCGCGAGTTCGACAACGTGGTGGTTGTCCGGACGTTCGAGACATGGGCGGGGCTGGCCGGGATGCCGCTGGCCTATGCGATCGTCCCGATGCGGCTGGTCGACGCGTTTCAGGCGTCCCGTCCGGTAAGCGCGATCAATCGCGGCGCCGCCATCGCCGGGCACGCGACGATGGACGACCTCAAGGCGGTGCTCGCTTCTGTCCGGGATGTCAGGACAGAACGCGCCCGGCTGTACCGGATGCTCCGCAAGTTGAACATGGTCAGCGTCCCGTATCCGACCTGGTCGAACTTCCTGCTCGTTCGGGCCGAGCGGACGACGGCCCCGTACATCGTGGACGGCCTGGCCCGGCGTGACATCCGCGTCGCCCCGGTCGCCGACGAGGCGCTGGCCGAGCGCGTCTTCCGGGTCAGTGCCGGCCGGTCCGAGCACACCGACGCGCTCCGCTCGGCCCTGATCGAGATCGGACTCACCATTCCCTGATCCGACTTTCGAGGTGGAGAGAGACGTGCTGATAACAGGAACGGTTTCGTGAACAACCCACGAGACCGTTCCTGTTATCGCCTGTCGAAAAGGATCAGTGCCGGTGAAGTGTCAGCACCGCCGGAGCGCGATCGTACATCCAGAGCGCAACCGGCAGCGTCAGGATCAGGACCTGCAGAATCCATGCGCCATAGAGCCAGAAGGCGCCGAGCCACCAGCCCACGACGACGAAATACAGGAACCGCATCCACAGGGGACGCTGCTCCGAGTGGGCGGCAGTCAGGTGGGTCACCCCATTGCTGTGGACAGTGGTCCAGTTGCGCTTGCGCGTCTTCATCGTCGTCAGCTGCGGCAGCTTGTTGAAGAGGGCGAACGCGAGCGGCAAGCCGATGATGGTGTAGACGAGGATATACCCGGCAGTGATCGCCAGCAGACTTGCCCACCAGCCGATGCAGATGAACCAGAGTGCGCGGACGATGAGGGCAGGGCCATCGTCGGGCGGCGTGATGACCACAGCCGGCGCGGAAACGTTGACGTTCACGTGCGTTTGCTGGGAGAAATAAGGCTGGGGAGGAGGGCCCCAGGCCGGCGCATTAGTCGGGTACGGCTGGGCGGCGGGAGCAGCGAAGGTGAGACTTGCCGGGGCAAGATGATCGGCCTTGGGCGCAGCCGGGTGACCGTAGCCGCCCGGCAGGTCAGCACCGATCGGCATCCCGGCCGCAACGGAGTTCATGGTCGTTCCCTGTGGCTTACCCGACGTCCCATAGTTCGGTACGGTCATCGTGTTTCTCCTTCGTCCCGGTAGCACACGCTTCGCCACCGGTCGGGCATCTCGCCCACCAGAAATCGCGCCGCGAAACGCCATAAACCAACCCGGAAAGTAGGCGGGTCTATCGCGCATTCAGATTTTCGGACTTGGTCGGACTATACCAGCACGAGGTTCGGTCGCGTAGCGAGATTTCCGGTGATGAAATCGTCCGGCAAGATCGTCCTACGTAATCAGCTTCGGGGTGAGGTGACTGATGGGCTACTTGCTACGTATTACAATCGATTACAGTGTCCTTCTGATGGCCTGACGGCGACAATAGCCACCATGCGCCCCCGTATCCAGGGTTTGACGCGATGCAAGAAATACGTACCGCTACGTAGATCGGCAAAATACTGACGCGATTATTTGGGCGCCAGAAGTCCGAGCCAGAAGCTTGACCGCCTATGATGCGAACGCTTGCAACCCGACCGCCGCAGCAGGTGCTTCGCAGCCGATCAGCGACCAGCTCGATTGAAGTAGCTCGTTGCTACCCGCCCAGGACGCGTCGCTGCTCCGCGAACACATCGATCAGCCCGAGCTGGGCCAGCTCCAGCAGTTGAGCAAGCTGCGCGGGGGAGAACGGGGTTTTCTCGGCGGTCCCCTGAATCTCGACGTACTCGTCCTGGTCCGTCATCACGAGGTTGAAGTCGACGTCCGCGCCGCCGTCCTCGCTGTAGTCCAGGTCCAGCAGGGCGCGTCCCTTCACCACCCCGACGCTTATCGCGGCGACCCCGGCCCGCAGGGGGTTCCGTTTGATCGCGCGCCGGGCGAGCAGGCCGCGGCAGGCGAGGGACAGAGCCACGTACCCTCCGGTGATCGACGCGCACCGGGTTCCGGCGTCGGCCTGGAGGACGTCGCAGTCGATCGTGACCATCCGCTCCCCGAGCGCCTCGAGGTCGGTCACCGAACGCAACGAGCGACCGATCAGCCGCTGGATCTCAACCGTGCGACCGCCCTGCCGCCCCTCCGTCACCTCACGACGGGTCCGCTCCTTGGTTGCCCGGGGCAGCATCGAGTACTCGGCTGTCACCCAGCCCCGTCCCTTGCCCAGCATCCAGCGGGGCACCCGCTCCTCGATCGACGCCGAGACGAGGACCCGCGTGTTGCCCTGTTCAACCAGGCAGGACCCCTCGGCGTACCCGAAGGTGCTCGGCGTGATCTTCAGCGGACGCAACTCGGCCTCGGCCCGCCCGTCGTTGCGGGCGAACGGGAGCTGCAGATCCGGGTCGGCCTTGAGGAACGCGTCACGCATGGAGGCTCCGTTCGGTACGCAGGGCGGTTCAGGTCTGGTCGTTGCCGGGAGTGTCGGTCTCCGCCGTCGCGTCCGGGCCAGCCCACGGACCGGCATAGGGCTCGTCTGCTTTGAGCTCGGGCGCCGTCATCGTCCGGGCGTAGATTTCCTCGATTCGCCGGATCCGCTGGGCGAGCTCGATCTCGTAGCCCCGCTCCTTCGGCTGGTAGTAGATGTGCCCGGCGATGTTGTCCGGGAGGTTCTGCTGGCCCACGATGCCGCCCTCATAGTCGTGGGCGTATCGGTAGCCCGCGCCGTACCCGAGGCCGGCCATCAGCTTCGTCGGGGCGTTGCGCAGGTGCAGCGGGACGGGGTCGTTGCGGGTGGCCTCGACATCGGCCACCGCTGCCTTGTAACCCTTGTAGACCGCGTTGCTCTTGGGAGAGAGCGCCAGGTAGACGGTCAGCTCGGCGAGGGCCAGCGCGCCCTCCGGCATGCCGATGAAGTGGACAGCCTGCTGCGCCGAGATGGCGAGCTGCAGCGCCTGTGGGTCGGCGAGGCCCACGTCTTCGGAGGCAAAGCGGACCAGCCGACGCACGACATAGAGTGGATCGTCGCCGCGCTCCAGCATGCGGGCCAGCCAGTAGAGGGCGGCGTTCGGATCGCTGCCGCGCAGCGTCTTGTGCAGCGCGGAGATCGCGTCGAAATGGTCGTCGCCCGACTTGTCGTAGGTCGCGTTCCGGCGCTGGGCTGCCTCGCCGATCAGGCCGATCCCGACGACGCGTTCTTCCTTCGGCAGGCGCAACACGCCGGATGAGGCGAACTCCAACGTATTCAGCGCGAACCGGGCATCACCGTTGGCAAGGTTCGCCAGTGCCTCGAGGGCTTCATCCGTGACCGTGATGCCGTCCCGTCCGAGTCCGCGTTCCTCGTCGGCAAGGGCACGGCGGAGGATCGCCAGGATGTCGTCGTCGTCCAGCGCCTTGAGGACCATGACGCGGGAACGGGACAGGAGCGCACTGTTGACCTCGAAGGACGGGTTCTCGGTCGTCGCGCCGATCAAGATGACCGTGCCGTCCTCGACGTGCGGGAGGATCGCGTCCTGCTGGCCCTTGTTGAACCGGTGGATCTCGTCGATGAACAGGACGGTCCGCTGGCCGTGCATCCCCAGCCGGTCGCGGGCTTCCTGCACCGACTTGCGCAGGTCGGCCACGCCGGCGGTCACGGCGCTCTGCGCGACGAAGTGGGCCTTGGTCGTCGTCGCGATGATCCGGGCGATCGTGGTCTTGCCCGTGCCCGGCGGCCCCCAGAGGATCAACGAGGCCAGCCGGTCGGACTCGATCGCCTTGCGGAGAAGCGCGTCTGGTCCCAGTACGGCTTGCTGCCCGACAACCTCGTCCAGCGTGCGTGGGCGCATCCGAGTCGCGAGTGGAGCGGAGCGCGAGAGGGTACTCGTCCGGGCGGCATCGAACAGGCTGGGCGCGTCGCCGCCGGACCCGCCGCGACCGCTACTCATCGTCCAGCGAGCCCTCCAGCTCCGCCAGGCGCCGCTCGATCTGGGCCGCGTCGCTGACGCCGAGCGCGTCCATCTCGGCGATCACCTCGACGCTGCCGGGACCGGGCGGCAGGGCCTCGGCTTCGACCCGCGTGCTGACGCCGAGCTCGTTCATCGCTTCCAGCAGCTCTTCCAGCCGGTCCAGCTCGAGCAGAGCCTCGTAGGCGTCATCGACCGGATTCGCCTCGGGCTCCTTGCTGACGATGAACAGGTGGGTGACGGGGTCGTGGCGTCCGTTGTCGCTCATGTCGTTCCTTTGAGTTTGGCTAAAGTGGGGGTACCTGGCGTGAAGATCGATCAGAGGGCGAACAGGGCGATCATCGCCAGGCCGATCGCTCCCAGTCCGGCGTAGTAGCCGACGTCCCGGCGGGCGACGTTGCGCGTTACTGCCCAGGTGACGAGCAGGCCGTTGGCCACGAAGAACGTGACGAGCAGGGCGATACCGCCCGTCCATCCCCAGGTCGGCCAGCGCTCGATCACGACGGCCGCCTGCGCGACGACGAGACCGCCAAGTGCCGCCATCCCGATGCGGTGCACGTCCCGCAGTGGGGCGCGGCCCAGGGCCTCGACGATCAACAGGCCGGCGAAGACGGCAACCAGCAGGGCGGTCAGCCACGCGGGCAGCTTGTTGTGATAGAGCGTCGCCAGCCCGATGAACGCAACCAGGTGGATTGTCACCCCGTGGACGAGGACCGCCACGCGGACAGCGCTGTCCGTGAGATCGTCGAACAGGTCCCGGACGAGCAGGGCAACGACGACGCTCACCACGGTCAGGATCGCGCCGATCAGGGCAACTGGTACGTTGTGCCAGGTCGCGATCAGAAGGACCGACGCGAGCGTGGCGCAGCCGGGCAGCACCCAGGCCAGCGGGGTGCCGCGGCCCTGGGTCGCCTGTCCCAACGCGACCGCGCCGCTCCGGGCCGAGAGTTCGGCGAACTGCGTGCCGATCGTTGCCACGGCGATGGCGACCGCGCCGAGGACCCAGAAGATCAGGTCGGTTGCGCGGAACATGGGAATCGTGTCGTCCGTGGGGGTGCGGGTCGTGGCGTAGAGACCGACCGCCAGGACGAGGATGCCCGCGACGGCGGCCGCCACGACCCCCGAGATCGGCTGGTGCGCGACGGTCGACGGCAGCCGGACCAGTTCCGGCTCGGATCCGCGTTCGGCGTCCGAGTCCCGGTCGATCTCGCCCACAGGCACCGGATCGGGCGCGACGAACTCATCGTCGGTCGCTTCGTCGCGCCGATCCTCCGGTTGCAGCCGCCGCCCATGGTCCTGCACGTAGTCGTCCCCCGGAGCCTTCGAATCCGCTTTTGGTCATTGGTGTCGCGGACATCCTACCGAACCGGCGCCAATGCGCCTAATCAGCACGGGCGGGAGGCTATCGACCGGCCTCCCAGGCCGCAAGAATCGCATCGACCGCAATCGCTCCCTGCCGGTGAATGATGATGACGTCCCCGGGTCCCACACCGATGACGGTCGACGGGGCGTTGCCCGGACGGAATCCGTCCGCCAGGACCCAGCGAAGTGGATGCGGCTGCTGCCGGAGTGCGTCGGCGATCTCCTGGGGATCAGCCGGCGTCGGCTCACCACTGCGGTTGGCGCTGGTCACAGCCAGCGCCCCTCCGGCTGCCCCGAGCAAATGGAGGGCGGTCGGGTCCGCAGGGATGCGGAAGCCGGCGGTGCCATCGGGCGCCAGGACGGCGCCGGGCAGGTCTGCCCGGGCCAGAAGGGCAACAGTGAGACCGCCGGGCCAGAACTGACCGGCCAGAGCCAGCAGACGCGCCGTGAGCGGAGAAGCCGCTGCCTCCGGATCCAGGAGCCGTCCGATCGTGTCATGGCCATCGACGAGGATGGGCAGTGGTCTGTCATCCGGTCGCCCCTTGATCCTGAAGATGTCGGCGAGCGCATCAGGCCGGTCGATCCGGGCAGCGAGGCCGTAGACGGTGTCCGTCGGGATGGCGACGACGGCACCGCCCTGAAGACGCACCGCGGCCTCCTGGACCGCGTCCGCACCGCTCGCGATTGGCGAGCCGTTCTCGAGGAGATCGACCACCAGCTACAGGCTCGACTTGATCTGGGCCGCGAGGGCTGTCGTGATGCCCTCCACGGTCGCAATCTCGTCCTCGCTGGCTTCGCGAATGCCCCGGACCGAGCCGAATCGCTTGATCAGCGCCTTCTTCCGCTTCGGGCCGATGCCCGGCACGTTGTCCAGCGACGAGCCGATCGTCGTCTTGCTCCGCTTCTGGCGGTGGAACGTGATGGCGAACCGGTGAGCTTCGTCCCGGATCCGCTGGATCAGGTAGAGCGCCTGGCTGTCACGCGGCAGCAGAATCGGGTCCGGCCGACCCGGCAGGAACAGCTCCTCGTTTTCCTTGGCCAGCCCGGCGATGGCCTGACCGGTCCAGCCGACTGCTTCCAGCGCCTCGACCGCCGACGACAGCTGCCCCTTGCCGCCATCGACGATGACCAGATCAGGCAGCTTGGTCCACTTGCCGTCGTCCTTCGTCTTCCCGTCGGGCGACGGCGTATCTCCAGCTTCCGCTTCGGCGTCGACCGTGACGGTGTCATCGCCACCGGTCGCTCCGGCGCGTCGGAACCGGCGCTGCAGGACCTCGTTCATGCTGGCGAAGTCGTTGGCCCCTTCGACCGTCTTGATCGTGAAGCGTCGGTACTCACGCTTGGCCGGCTTGCCGTCCTCAAAGACGACCATCGAGGCGACGGAGTTGGTCCCCTGGAGGTTCGAGATGTCGTAGCACTCGATCCGACGCGGCATCCGCGGCAGGTCGAGGGCGTCGGACAGCTCGGTCAGTGCGGCGGTCGTCTTCATCTCGTCCGAGAGGAACTTCAGCCGGCTCTGCTCGAGGTTCTCACTGGCAGACCGGGCGATCATCTCGACCAGCTTGCGGCGCTCACCCCGCTGCGGGTGGATGACCTCGACCTTGCCGCCACGCCTGTCCCGCAACCACGGGATGATCACGTCCGCCTCGTTGTCCGGCAGCGGATGCTCCAGGAGCAGCAGGGGCGGAACGACCGCCGCGTCGATGTAGAACTGGGTGACAAAGGACGCCAGGATACCGTCGGGCTGGTCCTCAAGGGTGGCGCGGACCGGGAAGAACTCGCTGCCGAGGATCTTGCCATTGCGGAGGAAGCCGGCCTGGACCCCGGCGTCGCCACCCGGCCCCTGCGCCACCGCGAGGACGTCGGCGTTCAGACCGTTGGTCGAGACGATCTTCTGCCGCTCGAGCACGTGGTTGACCGCGTCGATCCGGTCGCGCAACTCGGCGGCGCGCTCGAAGTTCCACGCGTCGGCGGCCTGGTGCATCTCGTCCTGGAGCGGCGCGACGATCTTGTCGCCGCGGCCGGACAGGAACAGCGCAGCGCTCTCGACGCTCTGCATGTACGTGGGGCGATCAACGGCCGAGATGCACGGCGCGGTGCACTGGTGCATGTGGTAGTAGAGGCAGACCTCGTCGTTGCCGGTGATCTTCTTGTCACACTTGCGATAGGTGAACAGCCGGTTGATCAGGTGCAGCGTCTTGTGCATCTGCCCGGCCGAGGTGTAGGGCCCGAAGTAGCGCCCGCCGTCGTCGGTGACGCGGCGGGTGATGATGACCCGGGGCCATTCCTCGTTGGTGATCTTGAGATAGGGGTAGGTCTTGCTGTCCTTGAGCAGGACGTTGTACTTCGGCTGATACTTCTTGATCAGCTCGTTCTCGAGAATCAGTGCCTCGGCCGCGGTGTCGGTCCGAATGACGTCGAAATCGACGATGTGCCGGACCAACTCGCGGGTCTTGGGATCCTTGCCGCGCTCGGACTGGAAGTAGGAGCGAACGCGGTTACGGAGAGCCGCGGCCTTGCCGACATAGATGATCGTCCCAGTGTCGTCCTTCATCAGGTAGACACCGGGGGCGAGGGCAAGGGCCGCGAGGCGGCTGGAGAAGTCGGGGCGGCCGGAACGGGCGTTCGTATTCACGCCTCAAGTATACCCCGACACCTCCCGCGGGCCGCCCTTGGAGCAGGGCAAATCACCTGAGCGGGGGCCGGGTCGCCTACGTATTGGCGAACAGGATGCAGACCGGCGAGGGGACGCTCACTGGCTCACCGAACGGGATCAGGGAGCCGTCTTCCGGGTTGCGCCGGTAGACGACGATGTTGTCGCTCTGCTGATTGGCGACCAGCAGCCAGGCGCCCGTCGGGTCGAGGACGAAGTTGCGCGGCGAGACCCCACCGGATGACTGGTGACCGCTCGCCGTCAGCGTTCCATCGTCGCCAACCGCGAAGATGGCAATGCTGTCATGCCCTCGATTGGACCCGTAGACGTGGCGACCATCGGCCGAGGCGACGATCTGGGCCGTGAAGCTTTCGCCGGAGTAGCCATCGGGCAGGGTCCCGATGGTCTGCCGCTCGGTCAACCCGCCATCCGCAAAGTCCCAGGCGGTGATGGTGTTGCTCAGCTCGTTGATCGTGTAAACCGTCGCACCGTCAGGGGAGAACGCGAAATGTCGCGGTCCCGCGCCAGGCTCGGCGCGGCCAACGGCGTTGGGCGACTGGCTCAAGGTGAGGGTGCCGGCGGCGGTGTCGAAATCGTAGACCGTCGTCGTGTCCAGGCCGAGATCGGTCGCGAGCACCCAACGGCCGTCGGGCGACGCCGCGATCATGTGTCCGTGCGGGCCCTCCTGGCGGGCTGGGTCGTGGCCGGCACCTTCGGCACGGACGATATCGCTAGCCGGCTGAAGGTGACCGTCCTCGCCCAGTGGCAGGACCGCGAGCGCCCCATCGCCGTAGTTGGCGACGAACGCGTAGCGGCCCGGGACGTCGGTGCTGATGTAACACGGCCCCGATCCCTGGCTTTCCTCACGGTTGAGCTCGGTCAGGTTGCCGGTTTCGAGGTCCCGCTCGAACGCGGCGACCTCGCCTGGCTCGGTCTCGTTGGCCGAAAGGACGAAGCGGCCGCTCGGGTCGATGGCCAGGAAAGACGGGTTGACGACGCCGGTCGTCGCGTCGCGCTGGATCAGCGTCCCGCTCTCCGGGTCGAAGTCACAGAGGTATATCCCGTCACCGTGGTTCTCGCCCGTGTAGGTCCCGATATAGACGTGCATCCGTTCTCCCTCGCTGATTGCGGCTGCCGCAACGCTGCCCGGCAACTGGTTCACGGCCGTATGGTCTCATCCCATGGTCGCAGAGGCACTCCCGAACAGGCCACCCCAGAGCAGGCGTGACGCCCACCCGGCGTCCGGTTCCCAGCTCGCCGCCATCGCGTCAAGATCGCGCATGCTTAGGTCTGGGTTGGCGTACGCCAGCCGGGCGGCACGGAGGAGTGCGACGTCGCCGGCGGGCCAGACACCCGATTCGGCGGTGCCCCACAGCAGCGCCGACCGTGCGGTCCACGGTCCGACGAGGGGCAGCTCGCGGAGCGCCACGATCCGCCCAGCTGTGTCGAGTTGGTCCCAACCGGGACGCCGGTCCGGTAGGTCACCGTCAGCGGCGATGCGTGCGATGGCGACCAGTGCCTCGGCCCGTCGCCAGGTCACGCCAGAGGCGCGGACGTCCGCCGGCGTTGCCCCCGAGAGCCGCTCCACCGAGGGCAGCGGCCAGAACGTCCGACCGCCAATCACCGTCGGATTGGACAGGGCGCTGGCGAGACGGCGCTGCGTGGTCGCGGCGGAGGCGACCGAGATGCTTTGACCGATGATGCTTGTCACCAGGCCGAGGTACAGCGAGCCGTGGCTGAACGGGCGCAGACCTGGCAGGTTGCTTCCCAGGTCCGCGATGACCGGGTCATCCCAGCTGGGCATCTTCCGGCCGATGCCCAGCGACCGTGCCAGTGCGTTCAGCCGATGGTCGGCGAGCGGGGCAGGGGAGGCAACGGTGACCGGCTGACCCGCCTCGGGTTGCCAGCTCACGATCGGCCAGGCTCCGTTCGCGTCCTCCCGGACCCAGACGAGGCAGCCATCGATCCAGTCCTGGTCGGGCCAGCGTCCGCCGGCCCAGGCGACGGGTCCGCAGGTCTCGTTTAGGGCAAACCGCCCATTCACCGGCAGGTCGCGCTCCGCCCATTCCGCCGGAACCCAGTGGGAAGGACCGGTCACCGGGACGACTCGAGCGCGGCCGCGAGGACCGGGTCGTCGCCTGAGATGATCGCCTCCCGGGTGCGCGGGATCGTCTCGGTAGGCTGGACACCCGTCCCTTCCAGCCAGATCGCCCCGCCCTGCTCGAACCGGCCCAGTGGCGCCTGGACCGCCGTGCCGCCCGGCATCTGCCAGAAGGCGACGGTTGCGACGACGCCGGCCGTCCCCTCGTGCCCGAGAATCCGGATGTCCGGGTCGACGGCGAGCGCGCCCGCCAGGGCCTCGCAGGCCGACATGCAGCCGGAGTCGACCAGGACCGTCACCCCGCCCGTCCAGAGCGCATTGTTGGGTCGAAGGGGAAGACGCCCGGAGCTGACGAACTCGCCGGTGTCGGTCGCCATCCGCAGGTCGGCGAGGTTGACCGTCTGCGTGACAAACGAGCCGGCAAGGTAGGTCGCGACATTCAGGACGCCACCGGGGTTTCCGCGCAGGTCGACGACGAGTTCACGAGCGCCAGCCTGCTGCAGTCGGTTGACGGCGTAGTCCCACCCCGCGACGACCAGCGCCGGTGCCGCGGCGAAGGTGCTGACCCGGACGTAGCCTGTCCGGTCGTCGAGCATGCGTGACTCGACCGGTTGATCGGCCCGGGCGGCAATCGTCTCCGCTGACTGGCCAATGAACGCCAGCACGGCGTTGTCGTCCGGCGCCCGGGCGATCCTGACGACGCGGGGCCGATCGTCGCCTGGTCCCCGGACACCGAGCGTCACGGCCCGCGCGTCGCGGCCCAGCGGGAGCAGGGTGAGTCGCTGCCGATCAGACGCGGCCTCGATGGAGACGGGGCGCCAGAGCTGGACCGCTGCCAGGGCCTCGGCGGCCAACTGGCCTTCCCAGGCGGTGATTACCGTTCCGGGGACCAACCCCGCGGCGGCGGCCGGTGACCCCGGAGCGACGGCGTCGATGACGATGATCCCGCTGGTCGTCCGATCGATGGTGAATCCGGTCGAGTGGCCGATCTCCGCGCGGAGGACGCCTAGGTCCGGTGTGGCCGCCAGGTGCCCGTCGCCGATCTCGACCGCGAGCCGCATCATCGCCCGGTTGTAGCGAGCGGGATCACTCGTGGCCGTCGCGGCCTCAATCTCCGGGCGCCAGATGGCGACGAGCGCCTCCCAGTCGATGGCCTTATGGTCGGTGAACGGGTAGCGAAGACGGAGCTCGGCGATGAGGACTTCGAACGCGTCCAGCCAGGACAGACCTGCCAGGTCCCGCGTGCCGTTCTGGCCGGAGAGGACCTCGACCTCGACCGTCGTCGCCCGCTCACGCGAGTAGGTGTCGTCATCCAGCATCACTCGGGTCCAGCCACGTTCCAGCGGGGCGACCGGATCATCTGCCGTCAGCGGCATCCCGTCCGGACCGGGTGCGATGGGGAAGGCCAGGCCGTCCTGTTCGGCCCAGGCGAGAACGGAACCTCCGGTAATCGCCATCGTGCCGACCTGGAGTTCGACCGATGAGTAGCCGGTCGGCCAGCCAGAGAACTCCCACGGGTCGATGAAGGGACTCCCGCCTAGGTCGGCGTGGACATTGATTGAGAACACCTGGATGCCGGGTTGCTGACCGGCGACGAAGGTATGTGGCGTCCCGAGCGGCCGGCTGGGGAGCACCAGGTCGAAGACCGGCCGCCCCTCCTCCCTGACGACGGGCGCGAGGACCTGGGTGGCAACCGGCAGCGGGGCGAACATGTCTCCATCGAACCAGGCGGTGAGGTCCGCAAGTACCCCGAGGGGAGGAGCGTCACCACCGAGCCCGATGTCGGAGCCGGGGAGGCCGCGGACGATTTCGATGCCTTCGAGACCGGGCACCGCGACCGGCGTCCCTCCGACACCTCGTCCCGCGGCCGTGGCGGCAGGTCCGAGCAGCAGCGCGACGAGCAGCAGGAGGCAGTGAACGAGACCAGGAGCGCCGTGCGGCCGCCGATGGCGTCGCGGTCCTGGGCCGTTCGGGTGCATCGTCATGGGGAGGTCCCTCGATTCGACCCGAAGGGTTCGGTGCGGGATCTGCATCGTTTGCCCGCGTAGCCGTGACGACGGGCACGCGTTCGCGGCGTGGCCCCGGGAGGGTGGAGAGGTAGCGGGTAAGTGGGTGGTAGAATCCGCCCACCGTACATGACGATAGCAGGGCGCCAGTCGGCCCGGTGCTGAGACACCGCCGCAGCCCGACGACCTGAGGACGAGCATAGCCCGATGCCGCAGCCAGAGAAGCGCGAACCAGTCCTTGCCGATCCGGCATCCACGCCAACCGATCGCCGTGCCCGGCGCGAGCAACTCGTCCAGGAACGTCGCCGTGATCGCGTGACGATCAAGGAGCGCAAGCAGCGACAGCGCCTGGTCAACCTGGCCGCGATCGGCGGGACTGTCGTCGTCGTCCTCCTGATCGTCGGCCTGCTCGGCCGGAATTGGTGGATGGGGCGCGAGGGCGCGGCGGCGCTCGAGCAGGTGACCATGTACGAGTACACGGCAGCCCAGCACCAGAACGGTGAGCTGACCTACACCGAGCAGCCTCCGGTCGGCGGACCGCACAACGCCGCCTGGCAGACCTGCGGGTACTACGCCGCGCCGGTTCCCAACTGGCACGCCGTCCACTCGCTGGAGCATGGCGCTGTCTGGATCACCTACAACCCGGACCTGCCGCAGGACCAGATCGACGAGCTCCGGGAGCGGGCCGAGGAGCAGAGTTATATCCTCGTCTCCCCGTATCCCGGCCTGTCGTCGCCCGTCGTCGCGTCGTTCTGGAACCACCAGCTGGCGCTCGACTCCGCCGATGACCCGGGTCTAGATGCCTTCATCGAGGAGTACCGGCTGAACACCGAACTGACCCCGGAGCCAGGCGCCAGCTGCACCGGCGGAAACACGGGCACGCTTTCGTTCTAGCCAGGATCCGGTACCCAATGACGCGCGGCCGGGTCAGGGATCATCCCGCCCGGCCGCACGTGTTTCCTCAGGAGGATCACGATGCCAACGCGCGACACGCTCATGCGCCTGGCCCTCATCGCCCTGGTACCCATCGCGTTCGTCGCCGGCGTCTTCAGCGGCCGCACTTGGGACCCAGGTTCCGGCCTGGACGAGGCGGCGCAGGGATTCCTGCGCGACATGGTCACGCACCACGGGCAGGCCGTCGCGATGTCGTTTGCCGTCTACCCACGGACGGAATCTGACGATATCCGCTTCATGACCTATGACATGGGTACGACGCAGCAGGCGCAGATCGGCATGATGATCCAGCAGCTCGATAGCCGGGATGCCCCGCAGACCTCGAGCGAGCCGCCGATGACCTGGATGGGCCATCCTACCAACGGCCTGATGCCGGGGATGGCGACGCAGGAGCAGCTTGCGTTGCTCCAAACGCTGCCACCGGCCGAGGCGGATGTCCTCTTGCTCCAGCTGATGATCGTCCATCACCGGGGCGGCGTGATGATGGCCGAAGCGTTGCTCGAGCGGTCCGACAACCCGGAGGCTCGCCGGCTGGCCGAGAGCATCCTGCGATCGCAGGATGTCGAGATCCTCAACATGAACGCGATGCTCGAGGCCCGCGGCCAGCCGCCCGTCGACGACATGACCGTTCCGGCGTGGCCCCAGTCGCTTGGCGGAGCCACGCCCGCGGTCGAGCCGGTGGGCACACCGACCCACGGTGGGCACGGCGGATAGGACGGAGACTGGCCGTCAGACAGCTGGCCAGTCGAGCATCCAGCCACCGTCGACGAAGATCGACGACCCCGTGACGTAGGAGCCGAGGTCGCTGGCGAGGAACGCGACCATGTGGCCGATGTCCTCGGGCTGACCGGCGCGGCGGGCAGGGATCTGCCGCTCCGCGTTCGCGAGCACCTCGGGGTCGTTCGATGCCTCCTGGTTCATCTTCGTCAGGATCATCCCCGGCGCTACGGCCGTGACAAAGATCCCCTCCGGCGCGAGCTGGAGCGCGGAGGCGCGCGTCAGGTTCCGCAAGCCGGCCTTGGAGACCGGGTAGGCGACGGAGCCACCGCCCGGCGCTTCCTCGTGAACCGAGGTGATGTTCAGGATCCGGCCGCCCCGCCCCCCACGCCGCATGAGGTCGACCGCGTACTTCGTGCAGATGAACGGCGCGGTCAGATTGACGGCAAGGACCTTGTCCCATTCGTCCAGCGGCTGATCCACCCCGGTCCCCTCGCCGCCGATGCCGGCGTTGTTGACAAGGATGTCCAGCCGACTGAATCCAGTGTCGACCGCGGCGAACATCGTCCCGATCGCGTCCCGGTCGGTCAGGTCGGCCTGAATGGGCAAGGCTCGTCGCCCCATTCCCCGGACCTCTTCGGCCAGATCCTCGGCCGATTCCCGGCTCCGGTCCGAGCGATAGTTGATGGCGACGTCGGCGCCGGACTCGGCCAGCTTCCGGACGCAGCCGGCGCCGATCCCGGTATTCCCCCCGGTCACGAGGGCGACCTTACCGTCGAGGCGGATCTCGAGAGTCATCGTGCTGTTACTCCTGTGATTGAGGTGAGTTAAGGAGAATTGATCGCTGGAACTAACTGCGGTGGCGAAGGCGCTCGTACAGCGGACCGACGAGCAGCCCGTAGACGACATGCGGCGGGATGGATTCCACGAAGGCCGGCCAGGTCCAGTAATCGTCCAGCTGCCCGTCACGCATGGCGGGGTGTACGTTCCGGCCGATCCGCATAAGCGGGTACAGGGCACTGTTCTCGACCATGACCGCCGTCGCGCCACGCAGCCACGGCGGTCCGGGCAGACGGTCATGAGCCAGCGCCGCGTAGGCGATCCCGATGGCGGCGCCATTGGCCAGATGGACGATGGCGCCAACCCGGCGGGCGAGGTGCGGTCGGTCGGGAACGAGCGGGCGTCCGAGCAGGACCAGGTCGTCGATCCGGCTGCCGGTCAACCGCCGGTCCATCTCCATGGTGGCGGTGTATGCCACGACCGAGACGATCCCGGAGATGGCCGCGGCGCGGAGATCGGTCTGCCGGACGCTTCGTCTAATCTTGCTCAACATCCGCTACCCCAGATTTTGCCGGGCCATCCGATCGCAGCCTGGGCCTCGTGTTCCCGTTCGCGTCCGGCGTGCCAGCCCGGAGGCGGAACAAGTACCCTCGCCCCGGTGATGCGCCGTGGTGCCCGTAGGATCCGACGATCGGGAGAGCGTTATGCCTGCACCGTTGCGCGACTGGTGGGAGAGCGTCCGGACGATGGGGCGTGGCTATGCACTCGTCAACATCGTCGTTGGCACCGTCTGCATCGGGCTGGCCCTGCTTGATATCCGGCTGGGGCTGGGCACGTATGGCCGGTGGCTGCTGGCGCTCCCGTTCGGGGCAGTGCCGCTGATCTGGGGGCTAGTCGCCCTCCGACTCGGCGGCGATCCCGCCACAGCGCGTCCACTTCGCATCGTGGGTGACATCGCGCTCTGGTCGCTGACGACGCTGTTCACCGTGCTCGCCCTGGCCCTCGATTCTCCGGAGACCGGCCCGTTGATCACCCTGATCGCGATTGCCCTCGTCACGATCGTCGGCGCAGCCGTTAGCCGGCGCCGGGCGGCGTAGCTCCGCGAGATGGGTACAGCCAGGGCCGTGGGCGAGCGGAGCGACAATCACTTGGCGTCCCGTAACAGGCTGCCAGGGGCGCGAAACGGCCCCGCTCCGTCGCGACAGAGCGGGGCCGTTTCATCGGTGATCCAGCCGGGAGGGACCTAGATGTGGATCGGGTGGCCGAGCAGGTCGTGGGCGGCCTCGCCGATCACCTCGGACACCGTCGGGTGCGGGTGGATCGTCATGCCAAGCTCCTGCCCGCTGACCTGGAGCAACCGCCCCAGCGCCGCCTCGGCGATCAGCTCGGTCGCATGCGGGCCAATGATGTGGATGCCCAGCACGTCATCGGTGTCGGCGTCGGCCACGATCTTGGTGAAGCCGTCGGTGTGTCCCTCGATCGTCGCCTTGGCATTGGGTCGCATCGGGAAGCGGCCGACCTTGATCTCGTGCCCGAGATCGCGGGCCTGCTTCTCCGTCAGACCGACCGAGCCGATCTCCGGCTCACAGTAGGTGCAGGACGGGGAGTTGAGCAGGTCGATCGCGTGCGGGTTCAGCCCCTTGATGTGCTCGACCGCGAGGATGCCCATGTGCATCGCCGTGTGCGCCAGCAGCTGCTGACCGGTGATGTCACCGATGGCGTAGATGTTGGGGACGTTGGTCCGCATCATCGAGTCGACGTCGATGTACTCGCCGGACGTCCCGACCTTGACACCAGCGGCATCGAGGCCGATGTCCTCGACGTTGCCCTGGCGACCGATGGCGACCAGCAGGACCTCCGCCTGGGTGACCTTCTCCTTGCCCTTGCTGTCCTTCGTCCGCATCGTGACGCCGTCATTCGTGATGTCGAAGTCATCGGCGGACGGTCGGGCGTCGTTGATCACTTCCAGCTTGGCGCGCTGGTAGGACTTGGCGAGCGCCTCGCTGATCTCCTGGTCCTCCTGCGGGACGACCCGGCCGACGAGCGTGACCTTGGACCCGTAGCGGTGGTAGATGGAGGCCCACTCGACGCCGGTCGCGCCGCCGCCGCGGATGATGAAGCTCTTGGGGAGCTTCGGAAGGACGACGGCGTGATCGGAGTTGATCACCTTCTCGCCGTCGTACGGGACGCCCTTGATGGGGCGGGGCCGCGAACCGGTGTTGATGATGATGTTCGTCGCCTGGAGCTGGAACGGCTGGGAGCCGTCGACCGGCTCCACGCCGACGGTGTTCGGCCCGAGCAGGCGACCCCGAGCGTGGAACACCGGAATCTTGTGCTTCTTGTCGAAGAGGTACTGCAGCCCCTTGTACTGCCCCTCGACGACCTTGAGCGAGCGGCCGAGGGCCGTGTCGTAGTCGAAGCTCGCGTCACCACCGATGTTGACGCCGAATTCCTTGGCCCGCTTGACGGTATCAAAGACGTCGGCCGACTTCAGCATTGCCTTGGTCGGGATGCATCCACGGTGAAGGCAGGTGCCGCCGAGCTTGCTTTCCTCGATGACAGCAACGTTGAAGCCAAGCTGCTTGGCGCGGATTGCGGCGACATACCCGCCGGTCCCGCCGCCGAGGAGGACGATGTCGTAGGAATTCCCGGATTCGTTGACCGCTTCCGCCATTGGTCTCCCTCTTCGCGCCAGGCGACCGGTCCGGGGTGGCCGAACCCGGCCCGCCGGCGTCGCTAAAACGTTGACAAGTATACCCGTGTACCCCATCGGGCTGCCCCGGAGCGGTGTCCGGTGCCCCCTCGCGCTCCGGGTCGCCGCCGGGTGGAAGCCCGGAACCAGAGGTCGGACGGAAGGGTGTCGTCGATCTCGTCCTCGTCGGCGTCGGGGATGCTTTCCTCCTCTGGGGTCAGCCGGAGGCACGTCGAGGGTCGTCGGTTCGGCATGGTCCTTGGCTCCCGAAGGTGGGTGACGCGTGGCAAGCGCTGACAGGCAGGCATGGGGCGGCGAGGTGCGTAGGTTCGCCACGTGGGGAAGGCGCTTGCGGGCAATGGTCCCATGCCGGCGGAATAATCGTTCGATAACGGTGACAGACAGGCCGTTGTCGCTCCCGTACCCGTATGACAGACTCCCGGCACCCGCCTGACTCACCCGCTCGACGCCATGGCTGCCCTCCGGGGGTGGTCGTGGGACCTGCTTCCGGCCATCCCGGACAGGACGATGACGGTTTCGGGCCGGGGAGCAGGGCTGGTGACGGGACGGGGACCACTGCCGGTATCGGGACGGAGCGAGGCAGCCCAGTTGGCGTTCCCAGCGCTCCGTCCGGTCCTGCGGTCCGCCCCGTCGTTCGCCCACCCGTTCGAGCGCCACTTCGCCGACCTGCTCACCGCCTATGGCATCCGCTGGTGCTACGAGCCGACGACGTTCCTGCTACGGCGTCGGCCGGACGGATCGCCGGCGGAATGCTTTACGCCGGATTTCTACCTGCCGGACGCCCGCACCTACGTCGAGCTGACGTCTATGCGCCAGAGCCTGGTGACCCGGAAGCACCGCAAGGTCCGGCGCTTCCGGTCGTGCTGCCCTGGCTCGCGTGTCGTGCTGCTCTATCGCCGCGACTATCATCGGATGCTCGCCGCGTGGTCTGCCTGCGACCTATCACCGGAGAAGGGCGACGTCCTGGAAGGGGCCAGGGCGGGACGCGTCGTGATCGACTCGCCGGCGCTTCAGTCCCGTGTGATCGAGCTGGCGGATGGACTGGCTTCCCGCCACGCCTGTGGCGACCGGATGCCGGCCCTGGTCGCGATCGGGGCGGGGGGCACGCGGGTCGCGACCGACATCGCGGCCCGGCTGGCGGAGATCGGTGCCGCGACGGAGCTGGATGTCCTGTCGCTTGACCTGATCGATGGCCGCGCTCGGGTGTCCCGGTCGGGGCGAGTACCAGTGGGCAATCGGCCCGTGATCCTCGTGACCGGGATGATCAGCACCGGCCTGTCACTCGACTATATGAACGGCTGGCTTCGCCGCCGGCGGGCCGACGTGGTCGATAGCCTCGCGCTGCTCGACCGGCGGGCATCCCGGGTCTCGGTCCAGACGCCGGGGCATGTCGGCTTCGAGGTCGCCGCCGATATCCTCGTCGGTTACGGGCTGAATTTGCACCGGCAGTTCGCCGATCTCCCGTTTGTCGCCACGCTCGATGAGCGACCTGGCGCATCGCTGATCCTGCCGGCCGGTTGAGCGGCGTCTAGGAGCCTATCCTGCCGGTATGCGTGAGATCGACGTGCGTCGCCTGACCCCGGACAAATGGCGCGTGGAGCGACACCTCCGTCTGGCGGCGCTCACCGAGGCGCCGTCCGCTTTCGGCTCGACCCTGGCCGATGCCCGCCTGCTCGACGAGACCGGGTGGCGGGCGCGCATGGCTGGGCAGATTCGGTTTGCGGCCTTCCTCGATGGGACACCCTTGGGCACCGCTGGCTGGGCGCACGCCCGTCCCCCGTACCCGGACGGAGAGGCGCTGCTGCTCGAGATGTGGGTGGCCCCAGCGGCCCGGGGGGCCGGGGTGGGTGATGCGCTCGTCCGGGCGATCGTCGCTGACGTGACGGAGAGTGGTATCGGCACGATCAGGCTCTCGGTCACGCCAGGCAATGCCCCGGCCGTCCGCCTCTACGCCCGGAACGGCTTCGTCGAGGTGCCGACGCCGGACCGGGTCGAGCCGGGGATGATCGAGATGATCCGGCCCGTCGGAAGCGGGTAACGGGCGACCCTCCTTTGGCTGCCGTATAGTCAGACGGATGACGCACGTCGCCACGCCAGGGGAGCCTCCATGACTGGATCCGTTTCTTCGCCGATGCCCGAGCCGTCTGATGGGGCTGTCGCGAGCCTGCTGCCGTACTTCGCCGCGCCGACCGTGACCGCTCCCGCGTGGCTGGCCGGCGACCGGATCGCCTTCATCAGCGACCGCAGCGGGATCCCGCAGCTCTGGGTGTCCGACCCGGTCACCGAGCCAGTCGACCCGGTCCATGGCCTGGCGGTCCACCAGATCACGGATACCCCCGACCGGATCTCAGCGCTGATGGCGACCCATGCCGGGGACGCGTTGCTCTTCGGCATGGACACCGGTGGTGACGAACATCAGCAGCTGTGGCGGATCGATCTGCCGGGAGGCGACCCGGCGCGGGCGTCCCGTCCCGTCACGCTGACCAGCGAGACGGGCGTGATCCATTCGTTCGGCGCGGTCTCCCCGGACGGCTCCAGGCTCGCATTCGCCGACAACGAGCGCGACCGCCGCTATTTCGATGTCCGTGTGATCGGGCTGGCTGACCCGGCCTCGGTCCCGATCCTTCAGCTGGCCCGCGATTCGGCACTCTATCCGCTGGAGTACTCCGAGGATGGCAGCCGGCTCCTGATCCGGGAGAACACGTCGAACCTCGATGCCAATCTCTATCTCCACGACCCCGAGAGCCGCGAGCCCGTCCTGCTGACCGAGCATGAGGGCGAGGCGTCGATCGCCGACGCGACGTTCGCCCCGGGTGGCGAGGGCGTCCTGATCGCGACCAATCGCGATCGCGAGTTCTGCCGCTTGGTCCGGGTGTCGCTGACCGGTGAAATCATGGAGGTGCTGGCCGAGCCGGAGTGGGACGTCGAGGCCGTCGCCGTCGCTCACAAGACGGGCCGGATCGCCTGGTCCGTCAACGAGGATGGCATCTCCCGCGTGACCCTCCGCTCGCCGGACGGCACCACGACGGTCGTATCGGAGCTACCAGCCGGGACCGTCGACCGGCTCACCTGGTCCCCCTCCGGGGAGTCACTGGCCGTTTCGATCACCTCGCCGACCGAGCCGGGCGCCGTCTGGCTGGTCGCCCCGGATGGGCAGGCGCGCGCGGTGGTGCCGCCGGCCTACGGCGATCTCGACCCTGCCACTCTGGTCGACCCGGAAATCGTCCGCTTCACCTCATTCGACGGGCGAGAGATCCCGGCCTTCTGGTTCGTCCCGGAGGGCGACGGCCCGTTCCCGGTAGTTGTTGATGTCCATGGTGGGCCGGAGGGGCAGCGGCGCGCAGGCTGGCAGCCGGTCCTGCAGTTCCTGCTCGGTCGGAGCTTCGCGGTTCTCTCCACCAATGTCCGGGGGAGCTCGGGTTATGGCCGGACGTATTGCCATCTCGACGACCGCGAGAAGCGTTACGACTCGGTCGCCGACCTGGCAGCGGCTCATGACTGGCTCCGGGCTCAGCCAGAGGTAATCGACGACCGGATTGCCATCTACGGTGTGTCGTACGGCGGGTTCATGGTCCTCGCGGCCCTGACCACGCAGCCGGAGCGATGGGCAGCCGGCGTCGACGTCGTGGGCATCGCCAACTTCGTCTCGTTCTTCCAGAACACGGGACCATGGCGTCGGCGGTTGCGGGCCGCCGAGTACGGAGACCCGGATACCCAGGCGGACCTGCTCCGCGAGCTGTCGCCGATCCACCGGGTCGCAAACATCCGGGCACCGCTGATGGTCGTCCACGGGCGGAACGACCCCCGGGTCCCGCTCGATGAGACGGAGCAGATCGTCGAGGCAGTCCGCGGGCACGGCGGCATCGCCGAGCTGATGATCTTCGACGACGAGGGGCATGGTCTGGTCCGGCGGCCGAACCGCGTGAAGGCGTACGGAGCGATGGTCGACTTCCTAGACCAGCACCTCCGCGCCTGACCGACCGGTCCCTTCGAAACCGACGATGGCCGCCTCCCTTGCAGGAGGCGGCCATCGTCGTTACGGGCGTGTCGGAACATGAGGCCGTTGGCGGAACGGATACAAAGAGGGAAAAAGTAGGCGGGCGGCTTGTCGCCGCCCGCCTGAGAAGTGCTGCTCGGTTCTCCGAAGGGGGAGTGAAGGGGAGTGAAGGTGCTCCTGAAGGTTAGCCGCTCACCTGGTGGAGCAGGATGGCTTCGCGGCGTGCATGTCCGGGTTGGCCGGTCATGAGAGAGGAGGTCCCCGAGCAGTTGTCGTTGCCGTTGGCTTCGAAGACCATCGGCCTTCGTTGTTTGATAGCTACGCAAGTCTGGTGCCAACGGCTCGTTCCCCGGCTTCGGTTCCCGATCGGACTCCGCGACTGACGTACTACGAGAGGAAGCACATCGCGTGCCACCCGCCTTTGGCAGAGGGCGCCGAGGCGGATCAGCTGGCGTAGGCCGATCGGCTGGCCGACTTGGATCGGCCCTTGAGTGTCTTCCGAGCCAGCACCTGGCCACTGCTCTCGTCGAGCAGGACGAGCCGACCGATCGAGGCGCTCGCCTTGAGACTCTCGGTGTGCCGGGCAAGGATGTCGCGGGCGAGGGTAGGATCGGCCGTCTTCTCCAGCAGGATTGACTGACCCTCACTGTGGAACTCGAGCCGGAATGCGCGGGAGCTAACGGACATGGTGTTTGCCTTTCAATGCCCTTCGTCCTTGCGCCGACGGGCAACCGAGGTCGGGAAGGGGTCCATCCGCTCGGCCGCACTGCCCGGAGGGACCAACGTTTTCCGCTGACGCACGATCCGGACCGCTTCCATGGACCATCGTAACGATCGTCGCGGCGGACCATTCTCCAGCTTCAGCAGCGGGGCCAAGGCAAACGTCTGCCCCGCGATCCCGCTCCTCGCCCCGCCCTGAAGCTCAAGTGGCATTGACGGTGCAATTCCGACAGCGGGCGACGCCCCGGCGACAGCCGGATGCCAAGCACCACAACGTGGTCGTACCCGACCGCAGATGGGCCGGGCATGAGAACAGACTCCATCGAGAGGGAACAGCAATGGACGAACACCGGAACGATCTGATGACCGCCATGCAGCCAGGCACCGACGTCTACGGCACCGACGGCGAGAAGCTCGGAACCATCATCGAGGTGAGCCAGGACTATCTCGTCGTCGAGAAGGGGCTGTTCTTCCCGACGGACTACTTCGTGCCGATGACCGCCGTGTCCACTGCCGAGCCTGAGCGCGTGCTCCTGAGCGTCAGCCGTGACGAGGCGCTGGTGCAGGGCTGGGACCGGCGCCCGGGCGAGCAGTCCGGTGCGAATAGTGGTAATGACGCGGGGTCGTCGGGGATTGCTCTGGCGGGGCCGACGGACCTGGTCGCCCCTGCCGACGAGCGCGAGCGCCGCGAGGGCGACCCCGTCACCGCTGGCATGGGCTCGCTGCTGGGAACCATCCCGCCGGCGGCCGACTTCGCCACGCTCGGTGTCGCGGCCGTCGATGTCGATGAGGACTACACAGACAGGGGTCAGCCGGATGGTGACCCTGACCCATCGCCAGACGATCCCTCTGATCCGGTCGGACGCCCCTCCTGACCGCCCCGATGACCACGATCCCCTACCTACGGCCCGGATGGCGCGACCCGCTCTATCCCGAACCATCCGCGGATCGACTGCGCGTCGAGGAGCGGCTATTGCCCTGGCTCGGGGTCGATGGCGCCCTCGGGGGACGGCGCAGCCTCGCCGAACTGGTGGCTGGCGGATCAGTCGCACCCGGAGTGGCTTCGACCCTGGCGCGGCTCGCGCGGTCACGGGCGAGTCTGCTCGTGATCGGTGGGCCGAGTGGCTGCGGCAAGACGACGCTCCTCGAAGCGCTATTGCCGTGGTACCCCCCGGCCGACCGGCGGATCCGGCTTCGGGGCGCGGGCGAGTCGTTCGTTTGGAGCCGCCAGCCGGGCTTCAATCCCGGCGCGACCGTCGTCGTCGCGGAAGAGATCAGCGGGCACCTGCCGTCCTACCTCTGGGGCCCGGCCGTCGACACCTTCCTGGGACTGGGTAATCGTGGTGCGGCGCTTATCGCGACCGCACACGCCGAGGATCCGGCCGGAGTCGTGAGGCTGCTCTGTGGGTACCCCCTTCGTTTGTCCATCAGCCGCGTCGCCACGTTTGATGTGATCATCGGCCTCGTTACTGATGAGGGGGAGATTCGTTCCCGCATCGGGGAAGCCTGGGTGCCGCGAGAGGTTCCGGGTGGCGGCGTGGTCTTCGAGCCGGTCGACCTGGGGGGCAGCCCGTTAGTGATGCCGGAGCGCCTCCGGTGTCGGCTGGATGGGCAGCCCGATGACGGGCAGTTCCTGGTCGTACCGTGAACCCGGGATAGGGGTGTCCTGCCCATGCGCGCAGGTCGGCGGCGGTCCCGCGCCGGGGTCCGGGTTGTACCATTGCATTCGAACCAGGGACCCCGCGAGGGCCGACCATACCACCCGGTCCCCGCCCATCAGCACTGCCCCGGCCGCCCCAGGTGACCCATCACGACGGCGACGACCGGGTCGGGCCAAGAGGCAGCGATGACGACGACCAACCAGCCGGCCCCCGCCACTGACCGCCCGACGACGCTCGGAACCCTTCGCGCCAGCGGATACCAGCCGAAGACGCTGCGCCAGGAGCTCCGCGCCAACCTGATCGCGAAGATCCGGCGCGGGGATCGTCTGTTTCCGGGCGTGGTGGGCTATGACCAGACCGTCATCCCACAGATCGAGAATGCCATCCTCTCCGGCCAGGACATCATCCTCCTCGGCGAGCGGGGCCAGGCCAAGACGCGGATCGCGCGCAGCCTGACCAGCCTGCTCGACGAGGTGGTTCCGGTCGTCGCCGGGTCCGAGGTAAATGACGACCCGTTCGAGCCGATTTCCCGCTACGCCCGTGACCTGATCGCGGAGCAGGGCGACGATACCCCGATCGAATGGCTTCCCCGGGAGCGGCGTTACGGCGAGAAGCTGGCCACCCCGGACACGACCATCGCTGACCTGATCGGAGAGGTCGATCCGATCAAGGTGGCCGAGGGCCGCTATCTCTCGGACGAGCTGACGATCTCGTACGGGCTGATCCCGCGGACCAACCGGGGCGTGTTCATCCTCAACGAGCTGCCCGATCTCGCCGAGCGGATCCAGGTCGGCCTCCTCAACATCATGGAGGAGCGCGACGTCCAGATCCGGGGCTACAAGATCCAGTTGCCCCTAGACGTGCTGGTCGTCGCGTCGGCCAATCCCGAGGACTACACCAACCGCGGGCGGATCATCACGCCGCTCAAGGACCGGTACGGCAGCCAGATCCGGACCCACTACCCCGAGTCGGTCGAACTCGAAGTCGAGATCATGGATCAGGAGGTAGCGCGGTTCCCGGATGACGGGATCACGGTCGACGTCCCGCTGTTCATGAAGGAACTCGTCGCCAGCATCACGCACCAGGCACGCCAGTCCAGCGACGTCTCCCAGCGCTCCGGCGTGTCGGTCCGAATGAGCATCGCGAACTACGAGAGCGTGATCGCCAACGCCACGCGCCGGGCGATCCGGCTGGACGAGCGCCAGGCCGCGCCCCGCATTTCCGACCTCGCCGCCGTGCTCGCCAGCACCACCGGCAAGATCGAGTTCGAGACGATGGGTGAGGTTCGCGAGGAGCAGATCGTCGACCGTCTTATCCAGAACGCCATCGTCTCGACATTCAATCGTTACTTCTCGGTGCGACAATTCGAGGCACTGGTTCAGGCGTTCGAGAACGGCCTGGCCATCGAGTCCAGTGAACTGATGCCGGCGATGGACTACGTTCACCAGCTCAGTCACCTCGACGGGGTGCGGGAAGGGCTGGATCGTCTCGCGGTCGGGGGCAACCCGGCGGTCGTCGCGTCCGGCGTCGAGTTCATCCTCGAAGGACTGCATCTCAACCGGCGGCTGAACAAGGCCGCCCGCGAAACCAGTGGCGGACCCGTCCGTTACCACCGATGAGCCATCTTCGACGAAGGTAGGCCGCCAGGAGAAGACGACCCGTGTCCATGTGGGGAGAGGATCGCGACGACCGCTACCTGCGACCGACGCAGCCGGAATCGTTTACTCCCGGTACCGTTCGCACCGGTCTGCGGGCGGTGCCGCGCTGGGTCTGGATCGCGTTCGCCGTCGTGCTCTTCATCGCGTTCGCGATCGCCCTCCGCGGGATCCCGTTCTTCCTGCTGTTCTTCCTGTTCATCTTCGGAGCGAACAAGTTCGACCGGGTGAAAGGGTGGATGCACGGGGATGACGGCCAGCGACACGGCACAGGACACATCCCGCACCGGGCCGGTGGTGCCCCCCGCAAGCCGACCGTGCAGTGGGGCGAACCTGGCTCGCAGCGAGTCCGGGCGGATGATTCCGTTGCCGACCCGGCGCTGCGAGCCGCCCTCTTCCGGGGCCGGGAGCTGGCCGCCCGGATGCGGGCGACGCTTCCCGGTATACGGGACCAGGCGATCCGTACCCGGGCCACCAATCTGGTCGACGATGCCGACCGCATCGTGTCCTCGGTGCGGGAGCGCGGAGACGCGCACATGGCGGAGGTCTTCAATGACCGCTACCTGGCACCGGCGACCACCATTCTCAGCCGCTATTCCCGGATCGCCGCACGGGACCTGACCACCGCCCGGGATGCGATCCAGCGAGTGGAGCAGCACGACCTGCCGCTCCTTCAGACGAAGTTCGACGAGTTCTACGAGCAGATTCACCGCGGAGATCTGATTGACCTGGAAGTCGCCTCGGAGATGCTCGCGTTCGAACTGGGCTCGCCGGTCAACGGAGCCCCGCCGCTCGACGACGGGCAAGATGACGACGACATCCGCAGGCCGGTGCGGTGGGACCCGGTCGATCCGATCGCGGACCCGAAGGTCCGGGAGCGATGAGCCGCTCCGACAAGGCGCTGCGGAGGGCCGACAAGGTTGCCCGCAGGGCCGAGCGCCGTGAGCAGAAGGCGGCAATCCGGCGCGGTGATTACGGGATGGAGGCGATGGCGATGGCTGACAGCGACGATTCCTACCGACGAGCCCGGAAGCGGGCGGAAGAGGTAGCGGGCTACTGGAGCCATCTCGGCGCCTATCTGATCGTCATCGGCGCGCTGATCATCATCAACCTGATCACGTGGGGTGGCTACTTCTGGGCAATCTGGCCGGCCATGGGCTGGGGCATCGGCCTCGCATTCCATACCTGGAATACCTTCGGCCCTACCATGGGCGACGAGTGGAAGGAGCGGAAGGCGCGGGAATGGTCCGGCCAGGTGGCGCCAGCCGGCGCCGCACCCCAGCCAGCCTACAGCCAGGGGCGATTCCGGTCGTCCGGCTCGTCGACCACGACGGCGTCCCCCGGGCAGGCAGCCGGAGCTACGCTTTCGCAGCTGACCGAGCGGGCCGGCGCCGAGATCGACCGGCTGCGGGCCGTCTCCCGCCGGATCCCCACGCCGGACGCTCGACGGCAGGCACTCGAAGTCCTGGCATCGGCTGATCAGATCGTCGCCGCGCTCGGCGACGGGACGGGAGACGAGTCCACGGCCAGGACCTTCCTTGACCGCTACCTTGGGCCGACCGCGACGATCCTTGACCGGTACCAGCGCCTGGCCGTCCGAAACATCGACGCGGCCGCTCCTGCCCTTCGCCGCGTCGAGGAGCATGACCTCCCGCTCCTGAACCGCCGCATGAACGATCTCCGCGCGCAGATTCACCAGGGCGACCTGATCGATCTTGAAGTCGCCTCCGAGATGCTCGCCTTCGAGCTCGAAGAGATTGACGAATCCGGCCCGCCGCTGACCGGTCGGAACGCCGCCCCGATCCCGACCGGCCGGGCCGCCAAGCCAGACCCGGTCGGCCGCTGACCTTGATCGCCAACGCACGCACCGGATGACCGCGCACACCCGCAGCGGTCATCGGTGTCCCCATCCCGGGACGCCAGGGAGAACCGTCAATGCCCTTTCACCGCACCGGGTCCCGCTATTCCCGCTGGGACGGCGCCCAGGCCGTCGATGCGATGGACGCCAACGACCTGATGAGCGCCATCTCGGACGACCTGATGAACAGCGGGGACCTCGACCTCGCCATGCAGCGGATGTTCCGCTGGGGCTTCGAGCGACCGGATGGCTCGCATATGCCCGGTCTCCGCGACCTGATGAGCCGCGTCCGGGAGCAGCGCCAGCAGCAGCTGGACAAGTACGACCTCGGGTCCATCATCGACCAGGTCCGCGAGAAGCTCGACCAGGTCCTCCAGACCGAGCGCGACGGCATCAATGCCCGCGTGGAGGACGGACGGCGCCAGCTGGACCAGCGCCGGCAGGCCGCGAACGAAACGCAGCCTGATGGCAACGGGGATCGACCGGATTCGGACGGGTCAGGAGCGGTAGCCCCGGGTCCCGACGCGACGGCGAGTGCCAGTCCGATGGGCACTGACGAAGCCGGCGCGGGCGGCGGAGCAGGCGATCGGCCCGAGCAATCCGATGCCTCCTCCGATCATGATGACGACCTCCAGTCCCTGCTCGAGCAGATGGCCGACCGCAAGCGCCAGCAGCTCGATCGCGTGCCGGACGACATGGGCGGCGCCATCTCGGCGCTCCGGGACTACGAATTCATGGTGCCCGAGGCGTACGGCCAGTTCCGGGAACTGCTCGACATGCTGCGGCAGCAGGTCATGGACTCGACCTACCAGGGCCTTTCCCAGTCATTGCAGGGGATGTCGTCCGACGACGTTGACAACCTCAACCGCATGCTTGGCGACCTGAACGAGATGATGGAGGCCGACGCCCGGGGCGAACCGACCGACTTCGAGCAGTTCCAGCACAAGTGGGGGCACTACTTCGGGAGTGATGTCCAGGACCTCGACGGGTTGAAGCAGCGCATGGGTGAGCAGATGCAGGCCATGCGGCAGCTGATGGACAACATGTCTGCCGAGCAGCGGTCCGAACTCGAAGGATTGATGTCGGCGGCCATGAACGACCCGGAGACCCAGGCCCAGATGCAGCGGCTGGCCCAGAACCTCGGGCAGTCGATGCCGTCGGATGGTCGCCGCCAGCCGCTGGACTTTTCCGGCGATGAGTCGCTGACGCTCGACGAGGCGAGCCGGCTGATGAACCGGATGCGCCAGTACGACGACCTCGAGCGCGAGTTGCAGGACGTTTCCTCCTGGCAAGATCTCGCCAACCTCGATGACGACCTGCTGCGCGACCTGCTGGGCGAGGAAGGTGGCGAGGAAGTCAGCCACCTTCGCCAGCTTGCGAAAGTGCTCGAGGATGCGGGTTACATCAAGGCGGGGCAGCGCGGCTACGAGCTGACGCCGCAGGGCGTGCGCAAGATCGGCGAGAAGGCACTGGCCGACATCTTTCTCAATCTGAAGAAGGACCGCGTCGGGCAGCACGAGCTCCGCTCGAACGGCGCCTCTGGCGAGCGGGTGGATCAGAACAAGCCCTACGAATTCGGCGACCCGTTCCAGCTCGACCTGCCACAGACCGTGATGAACGCCGTGCAGCGTGACGGCGTCGGGTCTCCGGTCCGGCTGCAGCCGGAGGATTTCGCGGTCTACCGCAACGAATACCTGACCCGGACCGCGACCGTGCTGATGATCGACATGAGCCGGTCGATGCTCTACAACGGGTGCTTCAACGCCGCTCGGAAGGTCGCGCTTGCCCTGGACTCGCTGATCCGCTCCCAGTACCCGAGGGACGCGATGGCGATCATCGGCTTCTCCTCGACCGCCGAGGAGCTCAAGACCACCGACCTGCCGACCCTGCACTGGAACGAGCACAACTACGGCACGAACATGCAGCACGGCTTCCAGCTGTCACGCCAGTTCCTGGCCCGGCACAAGGGCGCCAACAAGCAGATCATCGTCGTGACCGACGGCGAGCCGACCGCGCACTTCGACGAGAGTGGCAAGGTTCGCTTCAACTACCCGCCCAAGCCCGCTACCTTCCGGGAGACCCTCCGCGAGGTCGGCCGGGCGACGAAGGACGGCATCACGATCAACACCTTCATGATGGAGCGGTCGCTGTACATGGTGCAGTTCATCGACGACCTGATGAAGATCAACCGCGGGCGGGTCTTCGCCGCTACCCCCGGCGAGCTCGGCGAGTATGTCCTGATCGACTACGTCGCCAACAAGCGGAAGCGGGTCGGCTGAGCGTCGGCGACCGGTCAGTGGCGCCCTTTCTGCGCTGCGGCAGAGCAGTGGTCCAGCAGCCGCTGGCCGGGACAATGCAAGGAGAGACCGCCATGCGCTTCGGAGCAGGCATCATCATCGGCACGATCATCGGCGTCATCATCGTCATCTGGCTGCTGGTCCAGATCATCCAGGGCATCCTGTAACCCCCTCTACCCCCTCGTTGAATGATTGGAAGGGCCGGCAAAAGCTTGCCGGCCCTTTCTCTGTGCGCAACTGCCCTGCTGGTGGCAAGCGGGATCGGTTTCACAGTTCCGCGCCCGGCAGCGGCAGGTTGGCCGCTCCACCGAACCTCATCAACAAGTCACCGCGCATCCAGTCGTCGGAGGGATCGGGGTGATCCAGGGGAGGTGTACCGGACGTACTGTTCATCGCTGCGGTTACCACCTGGTTTGCATTCGTCCCAGTGCGTCTTCATCTTCTTCCCGGTGCTGGCACTTCATCGGTAAGGGAACAGGTATTCATGTGCGTGACCGGACCAGAGCTCACTCCCTCCGATGTGCCGCACTCATATGCCCAGCAAGCTCTTCACCTGCGCGCCGCGACCAGCGATGACCACGGCGAGGTCATTCGCCTTCTCGACGAATCGGTAATGTGGCTGGTCAGTCGCGGACGCTCGAACCAATGGGGCAGTGAGCCCTGGACTGGCAACGAGACCAGGATGTCGCGAATCTACGGGATGCTGCAGGACAACGACGGTATCGTCGCCGAACGTGCTGGACGTATCGTTGGTGTCGCCGTCGTCGGGCAATCCAACCCACCCTACGTCCCTGACGTGGTCGTGCCGCAGCGTTACATCCACCTGCTGATCGCCGCCCCATCGGAGCGAGGAAATGGGGTCGGGAGCGTCCTTCTCGAACGGATCCGGGCCGATACTCGTGCGGCCGGCATCCGGTTATTGCGCGTTGACTCGTTCGGTGGCGGCGATCGTCGCCTGGTCAATTACTATGTTGGCCAGGGCTTCACGCCAACGGAGACGTTCCACCGGGGCAACTGGGTCGGCCAGCTGTACGAGCAGTATCTCGACTGATCCTGGACTCCGAGAGACGTGAAGGAGCCCGGTGCGAGCGTCGCACCGGGCTCCTGGGTCTGTCCCCAATCCGTCTCGACGTCAGTCGCCCCAGTCCAGTGAGGCGCCACGCCGGTAGTCGGTCACCCGGCTCTCGAAGAAGTTCTTCTCCTTGCCCAGGTCGATCGTCTCGCTCATCCACGGGAACGGGTTGCGGGCCATGTACTGCCTCGGCAGCCCGATGCGCTCCAGGCGGCGATCGGCGACGAAGCGGACGTACTCCTCGAACAGATTGCTATTGAGGCCCATCACGCCGTTGGGCAGGCAGCTCCGGGCGTAGTCGGCCTCGAGCTCGACGGCGTGCCGGATCCGGCTGACCAGGTGGTCGCGGAAATCCTGCGTCCAGACCTGCGGGTTCTCGGCGACGATGCCGTTGATCAGGTCGATGCCGAAGTTGAGGTGGACCGTCTCGTCGCGAAGGATGTACTGGAACTGCTCTCCGATGCCGGTCATCCGGTTCTGGCGGTGGAACGACAGGATCATAGCGAAGCCGGCGTAGAAGAAGATGCCTTCCATGATCACGTAGAACCCGACGAGGTTCTCGAGGAACTTGCGTGTGCCCTCGTCCGTGGCGGTGCTGAACTCCGGGTCGAGCAGCGCCGCGGTGAGCTCCATCTCGAGCTCGTCCTTGGCCGCGATCGCCGGGATGTCCCGGTACATCCCGAAGATTTCCTTCTCGTCCAGGCCCAGGCTTTCCACGATGTAGTGAAAGGTGTGGGTGTGGATGGCCTCCTCGAACGCCTGCCGGAGCAGGTACTGGCGGCACTCGGCGTTGGTGACCTGCTTGAAGATCGCCAGCGTCAGGTTGTTGGCGACGAGACTCTCGGCGGTCGAGAAGAAGCCGAGATTGCGCATGATGACCAGCCGCTCGTCCTCCGACAGACGGTTGCCCTTCCAGGTGGCGATGTCGGCGCCCATCGGGACCTCGGTCGGCATCCAGTGGTTGGCGCAGCCGTTGAGGTAGTGCTCCCAAGCCCACTCGTACTTGAGCGGCATCAACTGGTTGACGTCGACCGTCTCACAGTTGATCAGGCGCTTGCGGTCATTGGCCGTTCGGTCGTCGGCGCGCTTCGGCAGGTCCGGAATCACCGGAGCAGCCGGTGTGAGGGTCGCGGTCGCGGGGCCGAGATCGAAATCGAGGACCATGAGGATCATCCTTTCGAAAGAGTGGTGTCATTCGAAGCAGGGGGTCCGGGGCTGAAACCCCCGGGCTGAACGGCTGTCGCGAGTGGGCAGTTGATCAAACCGCGGCCCGTTTCGCGGAGCCATCGCGGGCCGTGGCGGCTACCCTGTGATGAGCCCGGGTGCTTCAGCCCCGGGGATAACCGGCCCTACTGGCAGGCCTCGCAGTCCAGCTCCGGCTCAATGGTCGGGCTGGTGTCAGTGGCGCGGGCCGCCATGGGGCGAGCTGGCGCGTCGACCGGTGTGGTCATCGGTGCGGGAGCGATCGCCTGGGTGACCGGGTTGGTCGTCAGAGCCTGGGCCGCCGGAGCCGCCGGTGCGGAGTGAGTCCCGGCCGCTTCGCGGTTGATCGAGACGTTGCCGGAGGCGCTGTAGCTCTTCATCCAGCGGGGCTGGATCCCGAAGCGGTTGACGTCGAGCGTGGACTTCTCGGCCTGCGTCGCCCCGCGGGAGCGGAGGTAGTAGGTCGTCTTGAGCCCTTTCCGCCAGGCCAGGGTGTACATGTCGTTGAGCATCCGGCCGTTGGGTTCCGCGACGTAGAGGTTGAGCGACTGGCCCATGTCGATCCACTTCTGACGGCGGGCGGCGCACTCGATCGTCCAGGAGGAGTCGACCTCGAACGCGGTCGGGTAACGCTCCTGGATCTCCAGCGGGATCCGCTCGATGTGCTGGATCGAGCCGTCCCAGTACTTGAGCTCCTGCAGCATGTCGTCGTCCCAGAGCCCGGCAGCGTCGAGGTCGCGGTGCAGGTACTCATTGACGACGGTGAACTCGCCGGAGAGGTTGCTCTTGACGAACAGGTTGCTGAACAGCGGCTCGATCGACTGCGACACGCCCTGGATATTCGAGATCGTCGCGGTCGGCGCGATCGCCATGCAGTTGCTGTTGCGGATGCCATGCTCGGCGATGGCGGCCCGGACCGGCGCCCAGTCCAGGTAGCCTCCCCGGACGACCTCGACGTTCTCGCCGCGCTCGGCCGCCAGCAGGTCGAGCGTGTCCTGCGGCATCAGCCCGCGGTCCCACTTGGAGCCGGCGAACGACGGGTACGCCCCCCGCTCGGCAGCCAGGTCGGCTGACGCCTTGTAGGCATGCCAGGCGACCATCTCGGTCGACCGGTCGGCGAACTCCACCGCAGCGGGGGAGGCGTAGGAGACTCCGATCTCGGACAGCGCGTCCTGGAAGCCCATCAGGCCGAGGCCGATCGGGCGGTGGCGCAGGTTGGAGTCGCGTGCCTCGGGCACCGGGTAGTAGTTGATGTCGATGACGTTGTCGAGCATCCGGATCGCCAGCTCGACCGTCGTGCCGAGGGCCTCCCGGTCCAGCTGACCGTCGACGATATGACGGACGAGGTTGACCGAGGCGAGGTTGCAGACGGCGATCTCGCCCTCGCTGGTGTTGAGCAGGATTTCCGTGCAGAGGTTGGAGTTGTGGACGACGCCGACGTGATCCTGCGGCGACCGGACGTTGGACGGGTCCTTGAAGGTGATCCAGGGATGACCGGTCTCGTAGAGCGCGGTCAACATCCGACGCCACAGGTCGACGGCCTTGAGCGTCCGGTGAAGCGGGATCTCACCCGCAGCCGCCTTCGCCTCGTACTCGGCGTACCGCTTGGCGAACTTTGCCCCGTACAGGTCATGCAGATCCGGGACGTCGTCCGGGCTGAACAGCGTCCAGGTGCCGTTCTGGGCGACACGCTGCATGAACAGGTCCGGCACCCAGAGGGCGGTATTCATGTCATGGGTGCGGCGGCGATCATCGCCGGTGTTCTTGCGCAGATCGAGGAACTCCTCGACGTCGAGGTGCCAGTTCTCGAGGTAGGCGCAGACGGCACCCTTGCGCTTGCCGCCCTGGTTGACCGCGACCGCGGCATCGTTGACCACCTTGAGGAAGGGGATGACGCCCTGGCTCTGGCCGTTGGTGCCGGTGATGTGCGAGCCCAGCGCGCGGACGTTGGTCCAGTCGTTGCCCAGCCCGCCACTCCACTTGGACAGCAGGGCGTTGTCGCGGACGCTCTTGAAGATGTGATCGAGGTCGTCCGAGACCGTGGTCAGGTAGCACGACGACAGCTGCGGGTGGAGCGTACCGGCGTTGAACAGGGTCGGCGAGGACGAGCAGAGCCGAAAGGAGGACAGCGCCTCGTAGAAGCTGATCGCCCGCTCATTGCGCTCCTCCGGCCGCTCGCCGAGCGCCAGGCCCATGGCAACGCGCATCCAGAACGTCTGCGGCAGCTCGATCCTGCGCTTGCGGTGGTGAACCAGGTAGCGGTCGTAGAGGGTCTGCAGACCGAGATAACGGAACAGCAGGTCGCGCTCCGGCGCCAGTGCGGCGCCCAGCCGGTCCAGGTCGAAATGGGCCAGCTCCGGTGTGTACAGACCGTGCTGGATCCCAAGCCGGATGTTCGCGGCGAAGGTGCTGGCGTAGAAGCCGACTTCGCGGACGCCAACCCTGCGCCCGACGACTTCGCTGTAGATCGTCCGGAGCAGCGCCTTGGAAGCGACGAAGGCGTAGGCGGGGTGGCGCTCGATCCTGCTGCGTGCGGCCAACACGATCGACCGGTCCAGCTCCAGCAGCGTCATGCCGTCGTGCAGCGTGGCGACGACGTCGTCCTCGATGCCCTTGAGGTCGACGATCGCCGAGGTGCCCGCCGCCTCGCTAATCCAGGTCCGGAGCAGTGCCCGGTTAACCTGGAGCGACTCGCCCAGCTCGTTCCGGAGCGTCATGTGCTCGTCGTAGCGGCGGCGGGCGCGGGCCTCGCGGTAGAGGATGTACCGACGGGCCACGTCAAAGGCGCCATCGGCCATGAGCTGGCGCTCGACCAGGTCCTGGACGGACTCGACCGTCACGGCGGAGTCGGAATCGAGGGCACCGATCACGCCGTTCGTGATCCGCTCGACGCGATCGGCGACGGAGGAGGGGATCGGATCGGGGAAGGGGATGCCGTTCTCGGCCCGGAAGGCCATCTCGATGGCGTGGGCGATCCGGCTGCCGTCGAACGGGACGGTTCGGCCGTCACGCTTGGTGATGCTGATGACGGCGGAGCGACCGGCCGACGGGACGCCGTCACCGGAGCGGCTGGAAGGGCGAAGGTGATCGCGTTCGAGGACCATGGAGGCGCTCCATCCGACAGGTCCCGCGCGGGGTAGGTGACCTTGCGTGCATATCCAGTTGCGGGCTCGCGAGGGGCCATGACGGCAACACCTGCATCGGTGTCGCGAGATCACGGGGAGGAGGAGGTGCGTCACCGCGGCCATGTCCCGGGAACCAGGACACGCAGGTCGAATGCAGCACCGCCGATCCCTCCCACGAGGGTCAGGCGACAGCGCACCCGGTTGGGTGCGCGGCATCGGCAGGTCTTCGGGCTTGCAGGCGGCCGGGACGGGTACCCGATTCCTACTGACCGTCGCTTCCCGACCCCGGAAGGCCAGTGCTCGATGACGGTGTTCGTTCCTGCGTACCGCTGCGGGGCAGCTCCGGATTCGAACCGGATTCCCTCTTGCGCCGGTGCTCCGGGGAACCCGGGCACCGAACCGATACTGATGATGACCATACCAGTGGCGGTAGGTGGCGTCAACATATAGTGGCGTACGGAGACCGGCATACGACATGTTGTGCGGATAATAGGGCTGAACGTGGTTTAATGCGGATAGGCTTCTGGAACATTGACCAGCGGTCAAGACGAAAGCCCTGCTCCACAGAGGCGGAGCAGGACTTTCGTCGTGAGCGTCGTGCGCGTCGTGAGGGACAGGGGAGGTGCTAAGCCTGTCTGGTCTGACCCGCGTCGTACTTCGTCAGGTCGAGCGCGGCCATCGTCTCGGTCAGGTCCGAGGACGTTCCATCGTCGAGGACCGGGCCCGGCTTGATCACGGTTGCGTGGTCGATCAGGCCGCGACGACGGAGGATCTCCTTGCGAATCGCGAGCCCGAGCTTGGGCTGCCCCTCGAAGACCAGCAGCGGCAGGTAGCGGTTGTAGACCTCGGTCGCCGTTGCCCGGTCGCCGGAGAGCCATGCGGAGACGATCTCCACCAGAATCTCCGGAAAGGCGAAACCCGTCATCGTGCCGGACGAGCCACGCCGGAGCTCGTCCAGCAGGTAGACACCACCGAGTCCGCCGAGGACGGATACCTCGCGGTCGACCATCGCCAGCGTCTGGGCGGTGCGCTGCGGGGTCGGGGTGTCCTCCAGCTTGACGCAGTTGATCTCCGGCACGGCATTGACCAGGTCGGCCATCGCGCGGGGTGACATGGTCACGCCGTTGACCACCGGGTAATCCTGCAGCGTGATCGGCAGGCTGACTTCCTGGCCGATGGTCCGGTAGTGCTCGGTCAGTCCCGGGCCGGGCTGGAGGAACGTCGGCGGAGCGATCATCAGCCCGGCTGCGCCTGCCGCCCTGGCTTCCAGCGAGGCGGCGATGCAGGCCGGCGTGCTGTCGCGGCTGGTTCCGACGATGATCGGGACGCGACCCGCGTTGACCTCCATCGCGATCCGGAGGACCTCGCTCCGCTGGGCGTCGGTCTGCTTCTGAGCCTCGCCAACGACGCCAAGGATCGTGATTCCGGTGACGCCGGCCGCAATGATCCCGTCAACCAGGCGCCGGAATGACCCCTCGTCGAGCGCGCCATCCGGGGAGACCGGTGTCGCCATGATGTTGTAGACGCCGGTGAGCGGGGCGAAGCTGGGCATGGTAGTCAATTTCTCCGGGCTAGGGCGTGATGGAGGTCAGCTCGGGCGGACGACGCTACGGACGAGGTTCAGGACGTTCGCCGGGCGCTCCGCCAGGCGGCGCATGTAGAAGAAGTACCACTCCGGGCCGAACGGCGTGGCGATCAGCACGCGGTAGCCGCGCCGGACGAGGTCCTGCTGGAGCTGCGGCCGGATGCCGTAGAGCATCTGGAACTCGTACCGGTCCTTCGGGATGTCGTGTGCCTCGGCGTGCCGGATCAGCTCCTCGATCAGGCGATCGTCGTGCGTGGCGATCGCCGTGAAGGAGTTGGTCTCGAACATCCGCTTCGCCAACCGCAGGTAGTTGTCGTCGATGTCCGTCTTGCGCGGGTAGGCGATCTGCGGCGGCTCAAGGTATGCCCCCTTTACCAGGCGCAGGCTCGGCCGGCGTGGAGCCAGCCGCTCCAGGTCGTCGGCGGCGCGATACAGGTAAGACTGAAAAACGGTCCCGGTGTTATCCAGCCCGGCGTCCCGAAGGCGCTCGTAGATCCGGAGCGTGGCGTCGACCCGGGCCGACTCTTCCATGTCGATCCGCACCGTGTTGCCATGCGTCGCGGCGTGGCGGACGATCCGCTCGACGTTGGCGTAGGCGAAGTCTTCGTCGACGTCCAGCCCAAGCTGGGTGAGCTTGACGGCGAGGTTGGTCTGGAGGCTCTCGGCCGCGATCCGGTCCAGCACGACGATGTACTGGTCGACGACGCGCTCGACCGCGGCCCGGTCCCGGAGCGCCTCACCAAGGATCGTCGTGTTGGTGCGCATCCCCATCCCGTTGAGGCGCCGCAGGTTGACGACGACCTCATCGAGATTCGTCCCGGCGACGAACTGTCGCGCACCCAGCCGGAGACCGTGGCGGCGGACGAAGGCCGAGATCGGGCGGTTGTGGGTGGCGAGCAGGATGCCCTTCCGGGCGACTGGGTTCACCTTTCGCCCGATCCGGTCGCCCAGCGACCCGCGGTCGCGGCCCGGCGTCGTGTTGGCCGTCAGGGCGGAAGTCCGGGCAGGGGCCGATGGAGACGCGTCGCCGGTCGACATGGCTGACCTCACGGGGAATGCGACCGGGCGGCGAGCACTTTGCTCGCCGCCCGGTCACCGCGGTTACTGGACGCGCTCGCCGATGGCCCTGGCGTAGACGTAGTTGTGGAGGTAGTCCGGGCCGCCGGCCTTGGAGTTGGTGCCGCTCAGCTTGATGCCGGCGAATGGGTGGATGCCGACCATCGCCCCCGTGCACTTGCGGTTGAAGTACAGGTTGCCGACCTCGAACTCGTCGCGGGCGCGCTCGAGCAGGGCGCGATCCCTGGCGTAGACCGAGCCGGTCAGACCGTACTCGGTGTCGTTGGCGATATCCATCGCCTCGTCGAAGGACTGGACCTTCACGATCGCCAGCACCGGGCCGAAGATCTCCTCGCGGGCGATCTTCGCGGTTCGGGGGACATCGACGAAGATGTGCGGCGCGATGTAGTAGCCGCCCTCGAGTTCGGCCGGGACCTCGCCGGCGTAGGCGAGGCGACCCTCGGACTTACCCGTCTCGATGTACCCGCGGATCGAGTCGTACTGGTTCCTGTCCACGACCGCACCGACGATGTGGTCGCCGGAGACACCGGAGCCGACGGTCACCAGGGACCTCGTCCGCTCGATGACGCCTGCCACGACCTCATCGTAGACATCGGCGTGGACCAGCGCCCGGGAGCAGGCCGAGCACTTCTGGCCCTGGAAGCCCCAGGCCGAGGTGACGATGCCCTCAACGGCAGCGGCAACGTCGGCGGAGGAGTCGACGATGATCGCGTCCTTGCCGCCCAGCTCGGCGGTGACGCGCTTCAGCCAGCGCTGGCCGGGCTGAACCTTCGCCGCCTTCTCGAAGATCCGGACGCCAACCGGCTTGGAACCGGTGAAGGCGATGTAGCGGACGTCCGGGTGCTCGACCATCAGGTCGCCGATCTCGCTGCCGTCGCCCGGCACGAAGTTCACGACGCCGGCCGGAACGCCGGCTTCCTCCATGAGCTCGAACATCTTGTAGCCGATGACCGGCGTGTTGGAGGCGGGCTTGAGGAGCGCCGTGTTGCCGACGGAGACCGGGGCCATGGTCATGCCGACCAGGATCGCCAGCGGGAAGTTCCAGGGCGGGATGACCGAACCGACGCCGAGCGGCAGGTACTTGTAGTCGGTGATCTCGTTGGGCAGGTGCGCCAGGGGGACCGGCTGATCCAGCTCCAGCGCCTTGCGTCCGTACCACTCGAGGAAGTCGACCGCCTCGGCGATCTCGCCCTCGGCCTCGTCCCAGGCCTTGTCCAGCTCGTAGCACAGCCAGGCCGACAGCTCGACCTTGCGCTGGCGGAGCAGGCCCGCCATGCGGAACAGGACGCTGGCCCGGCCTTCGACCGGCATCCGGCGCCAGGTCGCGAAGGCGGCGTTGCCTGCCGCGATGGCGTCCTCAACGTCCTTGGCCGAGGCCTTGGCGACCTCACCGACGACCTGGTCGGGCTGGCCGGGGTTGACGGACGTGATCCACCGTCCGGTCTCGCGTCGCTCACCGTTGATCACGACGGGGTAGCGCTGGCCGAGCTGCCCCTTGACGCTTTCGAGCGCGGCGAGCATCGCCTGGCGGTTTTCGGGCACGGAGAAGTCGAGAGAGGGTTCGCTGGAAAAGGGTGCGCGCATGGACATGACGGGTCGGTGACCTCCTGCGTGGTGCCGCGCGCCTTACGCCCGGCCTTGATGTCTGACCAGTGAAGGATACCGCCACGGTCCGGCCCTGTGCCTTCGCCAAACGAATCCGCGACTTTCGGCCCATATGATACCGTGTATCAAATTGGCGTGGGGTAGGCAATGTATGGGGATCAGGGGGACGACATGGACTACGAGGAGGAGGGCGACGACGTGCCGTTCGGCATGGAGGTGATCGATCACTGCCTGACCCGTATGGACCGGCGCCACGCCACACGACTGCTCAACCAGCAGTTCTGGCTGTTCGGGCATGACGTTCGCCGGCCGGACGGAAACCTGCTGATCGCGTCCGGGCTTGAGCGGACACGGCGGGACGACGGTCGACCCACCGCCTCCTCCTACGCGGGAACGCTGTCGTGCGGGGCCGGGTTACGGCTGTGGGGGTTCGGAGCGGCGCTGTCGGTGGGGGAGCGCGCGATCTTCGTCCCGCGCAGCCGCTACACCGCCCGGATCACCACGGTGGGATCGGTCAAGGCAGCGGCACGCGAGCCGGAGGTGGGAAACGGCGCGGCCCCGCCGATGCCGGACCTTCGGATGGTCCGGACGGGAGAGGACCGGGAACTGGTCGAGCGGGCATTGCCGATCCTGCTCGGTTGGTTCGCCGACTATGAGCGAGGCGTCGTGGCCAACGCGGGTGCTGTCTACCGACACCAGGCATGGTCGGCGTGGAAGCGCCCATGTGGCACCGCCTGCGGTCTGGCCGCCGAATGGGACCGGCTCCGGTCCCTGATCGTCATACAGGAGCCGGTCGCCACGCTGGGCGACCGTTCCGCCCGGCTGGTCGCTACCGGTTGAGGTCCAGCGCCAGGAGCCCCGCCTCGACGATGGTCGCGACATCGATGCCCATCTGGCCATAGAGCTCGCCGCGGGAGCCGGACTGGCCGAACTCGTCGACGCCGAGCGGGACGACTGGCGCACCCCAGACGGAGCCGAGGAACGCCAGCGAGTGGGACGCGGCGTCCTGGACGGTCACGATCGGAGCGCGCCGGTCGGTCGGGGGGAACAGCGTCTCCAGGTGCCCGTGATCCGGGCGGCCACGGGCGTCACGAAGCAGCGCCGACCGGCCATCCCTGGCGGCCCGGTAGAGCTGGTCGGCCGACGTGACATTGATCACGTTGACGGCGACCCCCTCGGCCTGGAGCAGCCGGGCTGCCTCGACCGCCTCCGGCACCATGATCCCGCCGGCGGCGATCGTCACGGTGTCGGCGGCTGGCAGGTCCGGGGTGGCCACCGTACGGTCGATCAGTCGATAGCCCCCGGCCAGCACCTGCCGGCGCAGTTCGTCCTCGCCGAAGCGGGCTAGTGGCTCGGCGAACAGCGACTGGTCGATGGTCTTGGTCGAGAGGCGCAGATAGGTGGACAGGCCGTGCTCGCGGTCCAGGCAGTGGCGCATCCCGTCGAGTAGCACCCAGTCCACCTCGCGACCGAAGGCGGGCTCGTAGAACCGGACGTTGGGCAGTTCGATCCCCAGCGACGCCGTGACCGAGCTCTGGTGGGCGCCGCCCTCCGGCGACAGGGAGACGCCGGCTGGGGTTCCGGCGAAGATCATCCGGCTCTTGATGTAGAGACCGTAGATCAGCGCGTCGAGTCCGCGGCAGACAAACGGGTCGTAGACCGTCCCGACCGGGATCAGCGGCTGGCCCATCAGTTCCTCGGCCAGACCGAACTGGCTGAGGGCCATGAACAGATTCATCTCGGCGATGCCGAATTCGATGTGCTGGCCGGTCGGGGACGGACGCCAGCGCAGCATCCGCTGCTGGTCGTCCTCGTAATTGGTCGTCTCCTCGGCCGCGAATACCCCCGCCTTGTTGATCCAGCCTGCCAGGTGAGTCGACGTCGCGACGTCCGGCGACATCGTCACGATTCGCTCGCCGATCCCCTCGATATCTCCGGCCCGGAGCAGCGCCCTGCCGAACGCCTCCTGCGTCGACGTCGCCTTGGGGTGCCGGCTCTCGATGTCGGTCGGGATCGGCGGGAGCGTGACGGGGTTTGCGGCCGGCGGCGCCGTCAGCTGGGCGGCCCGGGTGGCACAGTGGCGCCCTTCCGGCGTGTCGGGGTCGAAGCTGGCCCAGGGGTCGTCCGGATCGGCGCCGAGGACAGGGCCGAGCGCGTCGACCTGCGCCGCCGAGAGCAACTGCGAGTGATTGAGCGGGTCAGCAGCCAGCGGCAGCCCGTAGCCCTTGACGGTGTAGGCGAACAGGACGACCGGCGCGTCGTTCAGCCCGTCGGCCCGCTCGAACAGGTCGAGCAGCAGCCGGACGTCGTGGCCACCGAGATTGGCGAGCACGCTCTGGAGCTCGTCATCCGGCACGTCGGCAACGGAGGCGAGCAATGCGTTGTGATCGGCGGACGCCGGGTCGCCGGCCAGCCGGGCCCGGGTCGAGGCCGGGTCCGGGGTGCGGACCAGCGCCTGGTACTCCTCGTTGGGCATCTCGTCGATGCGGCGGCGGAGCGCCTCGCCGTGCTCGCCCTGCATCAGCGTGCCCAGGCGCGTGCCGTATTTGGCTTCCAGGACGTGCCATCCGGCTGCGGCAAACAGCCCCTTGAGCCGCTCGGCCTTGATCCCGGGGATCACGCGATCCAGACTCTGCCGGTTGAGATCGACGATAAGCATCACGTTGCCGAGTCGCTGGACCGACTCGTCGATGACCGTCTCCCAGATGTTGCCCTCATCGAGTTCGGCGTCGCCGATCAGGCTGATGAACCGGCCCGACGTGACATGGCCGAAGCGGCGCTCGGCGTACTGGGCGGCCATCGACGCGAAGATCGGTGCGACCGCGCCGAGACCGACCGAGCCGGTCGAGAAGTCGACGGCGTCCGGGTCCTTGGTTCGTGACGGGTAGGACTGGAGACCGCCGAATTCACGTAGCGTCGTGAGGTAGCGCTTGTCGAGCCGGCCAAGCAGGTACTGGATGCTATGGAAGGCGGGAGACGCATGCGGCTTGATCGAGACGCGGTCGCCCGCGATGAGATGATGGAAGTACAACGCCGTCAGGATCGTGACGACGGACGACGATGACGCCTGGTGTCCGCCGACCTTGGTCGGCTTGTCGGGATTGTGCCGGACGTTATTGGCGTGGTGGATCATCAGCGTCGACAGCCACAGGACCCGCCGCTCGATGTCGCGCAGCATGGCGATCCGGGCGCCGTGGTCGCCCTCGCGGTCGGGGATCATCATGTTGCCGGCACTGGCGTTGGACCGGTCGGTCGTAGTCATGGGGGATTCCTCCACTCGGGTCAAGCGCCAGGATGGTATCGCACCTGTGCGTCAACACGCCGGTGTTTCACGGGGTAAACTGTCAGTCTTCCGACCGGAATGGTCGGCCCCGCCCGCGCCGAGCTGCCCGGGCCGCCCCTCCCGCCTCCGCCGATCCCGCCCCTAGGCCGCCGTACCGCCACGGACCCGCTCGCCCCAAGAGGAGCCTCGCCGCGCCATGACCGCATCGACCGCCCCGGCCGACGACCAGACCCGGACCAGCGCCGACCCGAGCAGGATGTCGGTCAGCGAAGTCGTCCGCAAGTTCGCGGCGTACTACCGTCCACACCGCAAGCTGTTCGCCCTGGACTTCACCTGCGCCGTCATCTCCGGCGTCCTCGAGCTGGGCTTCCCCCTGGCCGTCGGTCTGTTCGTCGATCAGCTGCTCCCCGAGGGCAACTGGGCGGTCATCCTCGCCGCCGCTGCCGCGCTGGCCGCCGTCTACCTGATCAATACCAGCCTGATGGTGATCGTGACCTACTGGGGACATGTTCTCGGCATCAGTATCGAGACCGAACTCCGGCGGCGCGCCTTCGACCACCTCCAGAAGCTGTCGTTCGGCTTCTACGACAACCAGAAGACCGGGCACCTCGTCGGCCGGGTGACCAAGGACCTGGAGGAAGTGGGGGAGGTCGCCCACCACGGGCCGGAGGACTCGTTCGTCGCGATCATGACGCTGATCGGTGCGTTCGTAATCATGTTCTTCATCCATCCCCAGCTGGCCCTGGTCACGGGCATCGTCGTCCCGGTCGTGATCTTCGTCCTGACGCGCTTCGGGCGCCAGATGACCCAGAACTTTCGCCAGCTGTTCGCCCGCGTCGGCGCATTTAATGCCCGGATCGAGGAGAACGTCGGCGGGATGCGCGTCGTCCAGGCGTTCGCCAACGAGCCGCACGAGCGTGAGCTGTTCGAAAAGGACAACATCCTCTACCGGAAGACCAAGCTCCGCGCCTACGCGTTGATGACGATGTCCATGACGCTCAGCTACCTCAGCATGCGTCTGACCCAGCTGATCGTCCTGCTTGCCGGCACGTATTTCATCCTCGAAGGCAGCCTGAGCGAGGGCGAGTTCGTCACGTACATCCTGCTGGTGAACGTCTTCTTCCGGCCGATCGAGAAGATCAACGGCATCCTCGAGCAGTATCCCAAGGGGATCGCCGGCTTCCGGTCATACCTCGATCTGCTCGCGACCGAGCCGGATATCGTCGACCGGCCCGGCGCCCGTGACGTGGGCCGACTACGTGGTGATATCCGCTACGAGGGCGTCACGTTCGGCTATACGCCGGACCGGCCAATCCTTCGCGATTTGAACCTGTCGATCACCGCCGGAGAGACCATCGCGTTCGTCGGTCCGTCCGGTGCCGGCAAGACGACCATCTCGTCGCTGCTGCCGCGTTTCTACGAGATCAGTGCGGGCCGGATCACCGTAGATGGTATCGACATCCGGGACATGACGATGGCGTCGCTCCGGCGCGAGATCGGCATCGTCCAGCAGGACGTCTTCCTCTTCGCCGGGACGATCCGCGACAACATCGCCTACGGGCGCCTGGGTGCCAGCGATGAGGATATCCGCGAGGCGGCGCGCCGGGCGCGGCTGGAGCAGGTGATCGCCAACCTGCCCGACGGACTGGATACGATCATCGGCGAGCGAGGCGTCAAGCTGTCCGGTGGGCAGAAGCAGCGCCTGGCAATCGCGCGGATGTTCCTCAAGAACCCGCCGATCCTGATCCTGGACGAGGCGACCTCCGCACTGGATACGGAGACCGAGCAGGCCATTCAGCAGTCGCTCAACGAGCTGTCGGTCGGCCGTACCACCCTCGTGATCGCTCACCGGCTGGCGACGATCCAGAATGCCGACCGCATCGTCGTCGTCGATGAGAGCGGGGTGGCCGAGGAAGGCCCGCATCACGAGCTGGTCAAGACGGGCGGGATCTACCGCCGCCTCCACGACGCCCAGTACCGCATGCTGCTGGGCGAGACGCGGGACGATCTGGATCCGACCGGCGACTAGAGAACGGGTAGCCCATCTGCCCTGCGTCCCGCCGGCGACCAGTCACGATCGATCCAGCCCCCGAAGCTTTAGGAGCCCGGGGGCTGCTCGTTGTTCGCGTTCGTTTCCCTTAACCGCCAGGCTGGGTGAAGCATCTGGATCGGCGGTTTCCCGTTGCGTGATCCCGTCGTGGCAGCGCGTGGGACACCCGTAGGAGGGTGGCGGGACTTTCGGGGGGTTCCTTCGTCCTCCTGCTTCGCGGAGGATTCATGTACCAACTTTAGTAACAAAACAGAGAGGCGCGCCGGCCACAGTGATGACTGGCGGCGCGGGGTCGTCCGGGCAGAGCCGGGCTCTGGATGCGAGGATCGATGAAGCACGGTACGTTCGCTGCCCAGGCGGTTCCCCAGCTCCCTTCCGGCATCTTCGACCCGGACACGGCGCGGCTGCGCGGAACCATCGCCGGAATCGCGCCGTACGTCATCCTCGGGACCGCCCTGTCCGCCGTCAGCAACTGGACGATGATGGCCCGGCAGTCGCCGGCCGTGTCGGAGATCGGGTCGTATCTCGTCATATGCGGGATTGCCTTCGTCATCCTCGCCGGACTGATGTGGCAAGGAGCCCGGGCCGCCAAGCGCGACTTCACCGGCCTGGTTGGTATCGTCTACCTCGGACTGTTCGCGACCTCCTGCACTATCGTCGCGAACGCGATCGGCGGGGAGATCCGGTTCTCTCTCGGCTATTGCGCGATGATCGTCATCGGGGCGGTGTTCTTCTGGCCGCGGACGTGGCATTTCGTGGCCGGCACCTTCGCTGCGCTCTGTCCGCCGCTGTTGCTGGTGCTCGCGACCGACGACGCGACCGGGATGCGCTCCGGGGCGATCCTCTTCGTCGTTAATACGACGGCGCTCGCCGTGTTTCTTTACGTGATGTCGCAGCGGTCCGAGGTGCGGTCAGTGCGGCTGGCCTTCGAGGTCGCATACCGGGCCTCGCATGACGGACTGACCGGGGTGCTCAACCGCGCGCAGTGGACCGATCTCGCGCGACGACAGCTCAACTCGGCCTACGACGCCGGTCGCCCTTCGACGCTTCTCGTCATCGACGTCGATGGTTTCAAGCAGGTCAACGACCGCCTGGGCCACGACGCCGGAGACCGGATCCTGGTCACCCTCGGCGAGACGCTCCGGTCGACGGCCGCCTCCACGACCATTGCCGGACGCCTCGGTGGCGACGAGTTCGTGGTGCTGGTGCCCGGCGGCGGCATCGTAGACGGAGAGTCGCTGGCGAGACGCATCCGGTTCACGTTCGCCGAGTCCGGCGGAACAGGGGCCGTCACGTTGAGTATCGGTACGGCCGAGCAGATGGACGGTGAGCCGCTGGAGATGCTCCTGATCCGGGCCGACCGGCGGATGTACGATGATAAACGGGACAACCCCCGGCACGATCCGATCCGGGCTGGACGGCCTGATCTCCGCATCGTGACGCCCGAACCGGTCAGCGTGTCCGCCGCTCGCGTGGTCAGCGCGGCATACGATTAGCCCGCGGCAAATTTCCTCGATCGCAGCAAGAGAACAGGCCCGGCATCAAATGATGCCGGGCCTGTTCTCTTGCTGCGATGATCACGCATCGGCTCAGGCGATCATTGATTCCGGGATCACCTGTTGGACCGATGCGTTATCGAGTGACGCGTGAGACAGCTGGCTACTCTTCGACCGCCTGGAAGCGACGGGAATTATCGAAGAGCCGGACGTAGACCTTCCCATCGACATCCCAGACGCGGACCTTCTTCCCCTCGCGGTTTCCTGCGCGGGTGATGGTGGACTTCAGCCCACGGACGCTCTCCTCCCGGTCGGGAGTGATGACCGCAGCTTTGCCCTCCTCGAGGGAGAGGATCAGCTCCGTCACGGCCTGGCGTAGTTTGTTTACGGGTTTACTTGCGCCCGGGGCCTCTGAGGCATCAATGAAGCGGTATTTCATGATCAGGTTCCAGATCTCTGAATAGCGTTGCCGCTAACGAAAAGTCGTCGGCAACAGCATAGCGGAATACTAACGCGTCTGGGAAGCCAGGAAACCTCTAAGGTAAGCACGTCAGGGACCGCACCACGAGGAGGAGAACAACGCGGTAAGTCATTGCCCATACGTATTATCAGTGAGTGTATCATCATTAGTTCGTTCCGTCCTGAATCAGGCTATTGCAATCGATTCCTGATTGTCAGCGTGATGACCATCGAATGCGTTCACCATCGTGCCACTCGGATCTTCTGGTTCGGGACCTCCTTGACGGTCATCGACAGAGGGCGATATGGTAATGTCGACCACGTAGGTCGGGATTACACTATGCGGGGAGACCGGGTTCATGACTACCGCTGCCAGGTCACGCGTCGTCCGTCATGAGCTCAGGTTCCGCCAGCTCACGGCCCATGACGTCGAGCGCCTTACGCCCAACATGGTGCGCGTGCGCTTCACGGGCGAGGAGCTTGAAGGATTCGCCTCGGCTGACGCGGCCGATCACGTCAAGGTCTTCTTCCCGCCGCCTGGCGCGACCTCGATATCGATGCCCGTAGCGGGCCCCAAAGGCCCCGCCTGGCTGGAGGAGGGGGGACGCCCGGCCGCCCGGGATTACACGCCACGCCATTTCGATCCGGCAACCAACACCCTGACGATCGACTTTTTCGTTCACGGTCGCGGGCCCGGTTCCACCTGGGCCGACAATGCTCGTCCGGGAGACGTTCTCGGAATCGGCGGGCCGCGTGGTTCCGTGGTCCTCGAGGACGCATTCGACTGGTACCTGCTGATCGGCGATGAGACGGCATTGCCTACGATCGGTCGCCGGCTGGAGGAACTGCCGGCAGGGACCAGGACGGTCGTGGTCGTCGTCCTGGCCGACGACGCGGACCGGCAGGACTTCACGACGCCAACCAATATGGATCTCCACTGGGTACGGGCTGGCGAAGACCCGGCAACTGCGATTCTCGATGCGCTCCGTGGTATCCAGGTGCCGAATGGGGAGGGTTACGCCTGGGTTTCGGGCGAGGCGACCATGCTGCGCGATGTCCGGCGCTACCTCCTGGCGGACGGTGGCTTCGACCATTCCCGGCTCGACGTCAACGGGCACTGGAAGCGGGGTACGGAAAACTTCGACCATCACGAGGCGATCGAAGAGTAGGTATCCAGTTCGCCATCGCGGTCACCGAAAACGAGAAGGCCCCGGTCAACAGGACCGCGCAGTCTCGTGGCGTATGCCGAGGCCTGGACAGGGTCATTTTCCGTACGCCGCGAAGTACTGGAGTCGCGCTAGATGAGGTGAGCGTATCTTCAGGAAGCGGTGCAAGGATTGATCGTGTAACGGAGCGGATGAATGACGCGGAATCCACGGACGAAAAGGCAGCTCAGACTCGCGTCGAAATCGGACGGACCCGACAAGCCAAGGTCGTCGCTTCGGGAGTCGCCCCATCATCCGCCTGAGGGCGCGAGCCACGACACCAACCGAGACCAACCCGGACCTGTGACTACGGGCGGCGTGGTGGCGCTGCCGGCTCTGCGGGGTACATCGTCTCGTCGAACCGGGCCGCCATGTCGCCGGTCGCCCGCGCAAGATCGACGTCATGGATGAGCAACGCGGCCTCCCGGTAGGGCGCGGCCCTGACGAGGTCGCCGTCGGGCCCGACGATGCAAGTCGCGCTCTCCTGATGAGCCACGGCGTAATTCACGCTGGCGAAGTAGATCGAGTTCTCGACCGTCCGCGCGATCATCGCCTTCTCGTAGTAGGGAGCATCCGGGTCCGCCCACCGGGCCGGGACGATGCCGTGGTCGTCGCTGCCGGTCATCTGGGGATGGAAGACGATCTGCGCTCCGCGGCGGGCCAGCCATCGCGTCGCTTCAGGGTAGCGCCATCCCTCATGGCAGATCGTGATCCCGAAGGGGACGCCATCCAGTGTGAAGACTCGTCTTGCACCGCTGGGATCAGCGACGTAGAAGGGATCCTCGCTGGGCGCGATCTGGTTCTTGGCCTGGTGGCCAACGACGGTTCCGGTCCGGTCGATCACCCATGCAAGGTTGAGTTGTCCCGCGTCCGACGCCCATTCCATCGGGAGGATGACGGCCACATCGAGCTGCCCGGCGAGAGCAGCAATCCGGCGCAGGACCTGCTCCTGCACGGCGTGGTCGTAGGGCGGGACGTCGAAGTCCATCCCACGCAGGCCCGGGAAGTACGTCTCAGGGAAACAGACGATATCCGCGTCACGCGTGGCGGCGTCGCTCAGTGTCCGTTCGGCGGTGACGAGACGTCCGGCGACGGTCGGCTCATTCGGGACCGAGGCGAGACCGATTCGCCATGTCGCACGCTCCGGTTCGATCGACATATGACGTGACTCCCACGAAGAGCTATCACCACGTAGCTGACTCTACCGGCAACAAGAGATCCGGTGGCGTCCTGAAGCCGCCATCATTGGTCAGATTGCACTGGGGAAGTGCCGTGGACCAGGGAGCAACGGATGACTAGTGCCTGCCTCGGATAAATGCGGATAACCTGACTTATGCGAAACGGCAATATCGGAGATGCGCGGCCAGCGTCGAGCCGGGAGCATCGGGAGGAACACGATCGACGATAACTGGTTACTTCCCCGGAGGCATGCGATGAAACTCCTGCTTACCTCGGCTGGAATCAAGAACCCAACCATCCGCGGCGTGCTGGACGAGCTGCTCGGCAAGCCGGTGCCGGAGTGCGACGCGCTCTGCATTACCACCGCGTCATACGGCCACCCGATGGCCGGTCCCGTGAAAGCCTGGAGTTTCATCTCCGGCGTCGGGTCGACGACGCCGATGACCGATCTGGGCTGGAAGTCGATGGGTGTTCTGGAGCTGAGTGCGCTCCCGAGTCTGGACCGTGACCTGTGGGTGCGCTGGGTCACCGAGGCCGATGTCCTCCTCGTGAACGGTGGCGACTCCCTTTATCTGAACTACTGGATGAAGCAATCGGGCCTTGCAGATCTCCTCCCGACGCTCGACATCGTCTGGGTCGGACTGAGCGCCAGCAGCATGGTGATGACGCCGCGCATCGGCTCGGACTTCGTCATCTGGACGCCGCCCGAGGGCGGCGACGATGCGACGCTCGGATTCGTCGACTTCTCGATATTTCCACATGTTGGCCATCCGGATCTGCCAACGAACACCATGGATGCGGCCGAACGGTGGGCCGCCGGACTCGGAAACCCTGCCTACGCGATCGATGACGAGACGGCACTGAAGGTTGTGGACGAGACGGTTGAGGTTGTCTCTGAGGGTCAGTGGCGCTTCTTCAACACGTAAATCTCGGCCTAGTTCCGGTCCAGGGGACCGCGGCGGGCACGTCGTGCTCCGTTAGGTCACGGTGTAGCAGCGCCTTCAGCCGTGAGAGCGGCTGGAGGACATCTTTGAATCCCGAGTCGGAAACGACCGCGAGGGAGCACCCCGGCCCATGCCACGGTGCTCTACCATGTCGCTTTGGAAGTGCGGACGATTCAAGCGACAAGGAGCGGTCGGTGTCATTGTCCCCCGATCTGGAGAACCTGCCTCCCGTCGACGCCAACCGTCTCGTCGACCTGACCACGACACTCTGCGAGCTACCCGGCCCGGTCGGCCATGAGGAGGCCGTCCAGTCGTGGATCGGTGCGCACTGGCGCGGCTTCACGGAGCACGTCGAGACGACCCGGGTCAACAATGTGCTGGCGCGGATCGGTGGCCAGGGCAGGAAGCTCGTGATCATGGGGCATGCCGACGAGATCTGCCTGATGGTCAAGAGCCTCAGCGACACCGGGCATATCCATGTCTGGCCGTTCTACGGCGATCAGATCGGCAAGCCGCCCCGCTGGTTCAATCCCGCCAACCAGCCGTGTCTCGTCCTGACAGACCATGGCACGATCCCCGGGTTCATCGCGACGGCGTCCGGCCATGTCATCGGTGGGCGGAACAGCCAGAAGGACAGCCTGGAGTGGAACGACCTCTTCGTCGAGGTCGGCGCGTCTTCCGCCGAAGAACTGCGCGAGATGGGCATTCATCCCGGCTGTCGCATCGTCTGGAACCCGCCCGTTCGCCGGCTCGGTGAGCACCTGCTGGTCGGCAAGGCGATGGACGACCGGGCAGCATTGGCCATCGCGACCATCGCCGGCGAACTGCTCGCCGGGCGTGACGATCTCGCGTACGAGGTCTGGCTGGCGTCAACGGTTCAGGAGGAGAACGGGCTCGTCGGTGCGGGCAGCGTCTTCGAAACCGCCCGGTTCGACGTGGCGATCAACCTTGACGTTGGGCTGACCGCCGATATCCCGGGACCGGACGCCCGCGACTTCCCCTCGCGGCTCGGGGCCGGGCCGATCCTGGTGCACTCGGACGCTTCGGTCCATTACACCCGTACGCTGATCCGTGATCTCGCGGCGGCAGCGGAGTCCGTTGACGTCGCGGTCCAGCACGCAATCTTCCAGAATTACCGCAGCGATGGCGATCCACTGATCCGTCGAGGGGTCGAGACGGCACTGGTTGCCTACCCGACCCGCTACACGCACTCGCCAATCGAGACGGTCGACATCCGGGACCTGGTCGCGACGGTCCGGATGATCGTCGCGTTCGCGACGACACCCCGCGTCGAGCCAGCCCACGGCGCCTGACACAGCTGACGTCCCCGACGAACGGCAACAGGATAGGATCAAAGATGACGAGCAGCGCACTGGTTACCGATGTCAGTGAGATGAGCGAACTGATCGCGTCACGGGTCGAGCGGACCGGCGATCCCGGGGCGGCGATGGATCCGGGCTGGTCCCCTGCTCCCGGTCCGCGCGGCGATCTGGACGGGGCCGAGATCGTCGAAACCGCCATCGACATCGTCAGTGACGACCTGTCGCCCTGGCCCGACGCGCTGCTCGCACCGGCACTGAACATCTCGGCGGCCCTCCGCTCGGAGGCCTGGGCGAAGGCGGACTACCTGGCCGCGACGCGGACCCGGCTGCGCGAGATGGACGAGACGCTGCACTCGACCGTGATGGAGTTGCCCGAGGAGCCGCTGCGCACCGGGGCCGATGACCTGCCGCTGGTGGGACTGGCCGTCGGAGTCAAGGACATCTTCGATGTTCGGGGCACGCCGACGCGCTGCAATTCGGCCTCCCGGCGGGACGTCGGTCCGGCGGACCGGGACGCCGTCGCCGTCGCCCGCCTGCGCAACGCCGGCGCGACGCTGATCAGCAAGACCGTGACGCAGGAGTTCGCCGCCGGGGTCGTCAGTTACCCGGCCGGCAACCCCTGGGACCCGGACCGGATCCCGGGAGGAAGCAGCGGTGGCTCCGCGGCGGCGGTCGCGGTCGGCGCCGCGGCGCTCGCCTTTGGGTCCGATACCGGTGGCAGTGTGCGGATCCCGTCGTCGGTGTGTGGCGTGACTGGTCTGAAGCCGACTTTCAGGTCCGTCTCGACGACCGGGGTCTTCCCGCTGTCGTGGTCGCTGGACACGGTCGGTCCGATTGCCCGAACCGTCCGCGACGTCGCGCTGATGTACGTCCTGATGCGCGACCCCGACCGGGTATCCCGTGACGACGACCGCAAAGGCTGGATCCAGTTGCTGTCGGGCACTGACACGGAGCGGACTTTGGTCGGACAGCGGATCGGGATCTCGCCGCCATTCTTCCTTGATCGGGTGCATGACGACGTCCGGGCGGCGTTCGATGCGGCCGCCGGGACACTCCGCGATCTCGGCGCAGAGGTCGTCGAGGTCGCGTGGCAGGACGCCGATCTTGCCAGGGCCTGCGCGACGGTAATCAACCGGGTTGAGTCCGCCGCCATTCATGCCGATGCCGTCGAGGCAAACCCGGACGGATATGGTGCCGAACTCCGGGACCGCCTCATTGCGTCCCGCTCGATCTCGTCCGCGGCCTACCTGCGAGCGCTCCAAGGACGGATCCAGAGCCGCCGCAGCATGGCCGCGACGTTCGAGGATCACGGGCTGACCGCGCTTATCGCCCCGACGACCGCGGGGACGGCTGCCCGCAAGGACGATCTCATGATCCGGTACGCCGACGGGGTTGCCGAGCCGGTTGGTAATGGATACCTTCGCCTCTGCCAACCCTTCAACGCGACGGGCCAGCCGGTCCTTGGGCTCCCGTGCGGTTCCGACCAGTCCGGTCTCCCGATCGGACTGCAGATCGCGACGGCGCCAGGCCAGGAGCTGCTCGCCTGCCAGATCGGCGCCGCCTACGAAGCGGCGACCGACTGGCATCGCCGCGTTCCACCGGTCCTGCAGCGAAGCTGATCAGCCCTCGGGCTGGGTATCCGCGAGCGGGTCCTCGGTGACCTGCTCGCTCAGCGCCAGGTTGAGGACTTCCTCGGCATCGGTACTCAGGGTCGATCGGAGGATCCGTCCCTGGTAGGCGGAGAAGGTGCTGATCAGGGCGTCGGCCTCGGCTTCCTTGATAGCAAGGAACAGCGCCGATCGGTCCGGCCCGATGCTTTGCTCGACCTCGTTCACGAAGTCGTCGTCGACCTTGTTCTCGGTCTGGCCCCCGATCGCGCCGCCGCCGACCACGCCGGCAACCAGGCCCAGCGGCCCGAACAGCGCCCCGACGAGTGCGCCGACCGTCATCCCGGTCTCCGTGCCGCTGTCGAGCTCGTTGCGGACGTAGAGCTGCCCTTCCGGGTTGCGGGCGACGACGGCGGTGTCGGCGAGGCTCAGTCGGCCAGCCGTCTCCAGCGTACGCAGGTCGCGGAGCGCGAGGACCCCGTCCTCATCGTTGTTGAACAGGATCGCGATCGCGTCGGCCATCAATGCCCTCCCGGTTCCGGTCGGCCGCCCGGCGGCGGCCGTGGTAATGTCAGTCCCGAGTGCTGGACATGGCCAGTTCGTGCGGACACGGTCGTCCGTCGGGCAGGCGGCAGTATGGGGCCTCCCCGCGCAGCGTGATGCCGGCGCCGAGCAGCAGTGACGCGACCTCGCAGACCGGGAAGCCGACGATGGTCGTGTAGCAGCCCGAGAAACCGGTGATCAGGTGGGCCGTCCCCCGCTGGATGCCGTAGCCGCCGGCCTTGTCCAGGGGCTCGCCGGTCGCGATGTACGCCGCGAGATCGTCGTCCCGGAAGTCCGCCATGTGGACATCGGATGAGACGGTCCGGACCTCGATCGACCGGTCGATGGTGTCGATGAGCGCGACCGCAGTCATTACCTGGTGTGAGCGGCCCCGGAGCCGTCGTAGCATCCGGTCCGCATCCCCGGCATCAGTGGGCTTGCCGAGGATCTCGTCGTCCAGGACGACGACCGTGTCAGCACCGATGACCAGCGGGGCCAGGTCGGCGGGGACCTCGACCGTATCGGGCAGCGCTTCCCAGGCGACGATCTGAGCCTTCTGCCGGGCCAGTGACGCGACGTAGGCTGCGGGCTCCGCTGGAGCGGTCATGCCCTCGTCGAGATCGCTGATCCGGACGGTGAAGCGGACCCCCAGCTCGCCGAGCAACACCCGGCGACGGGGAGAGCTGCTGGCGAGCACGATCGGTCGATGGGGCACGGGCGGCTGCGCTGGTCTCGTCATGCGCACAGGATAGCGGACCAGCCTGCCGGTCAGGACAGGGACACGCCGAACCAGCTGGCCAGGTCATCCTGGATCCGGAAGGCCGCGCCGTACATGATCCCGCCGATCCAGGCGGTCGCGTCCACGGTCAGCACGTTGCCAGCCTGGGCGGCGGGCAGCAGGTTCCAGATGTCCCCGGCGACAAGTTCCGCCGCGAACGGATTACTCTCAGGTGCCTGGACCGCGAGGACGATCAGGTCACCGGTCACGACCGAGCCCAGTTCCTCGATGCTGGGGTACAAGGCGAAGTCGTCGACGTTGGACGCTTCGTCACGGGGAAAGCCGTGATCGTCGAGGACCATGCCGGAGAAGTTGGCCCGCTGGTAAATGCGAACGTGGTCGGCCCGGACGTTGACTACCGTGACTGACGGGCGCTCAGCCGGGAGGGCGGCGTTGAGGACCCGGGCGCGCTCGGCGTAGCGGTTCACCACAGCGAGGCCTTCGGTCTCGCGACCTGTCGCCTGACAGTAGAGCCGGAAGTTGGGCCGGAACGAGACGCCAGGCTGCAGGGCGAACACCGTCGGCGCGATCTGCGACAGCTGCGGGTAGATCTCCTCATTGCGGAGGTTGCTGGACAGGATGAGGTCCGGCTCCAGCGAGGCGATCATCTCAAGGTCCGGCTCGGCGGTCAGCCCGACGATCGGCACGTCCGCTACCGCGTCCGTGATGTAGGTCGCCAGTCCGGCATCCGTGTACTCCGCGGTCCCCACCGGGGTCAGCCCCACCTGGACCATTGCGTCCAGCTCGCCGGTGTCCAGCACTACGACGCGCTGCGGGGCCAATTCGATTGTCGTCTCCCCCATTGCGTGGCGGACGACGCGAGGGAACTCGCCGGGACCGGCATCGGTCCCATAGGCATCGTACTGGTCAAGGACGGTCGCCATTGGCGCGGCACCCTCGGCGGTCGATATCGTAGGAGGCGGCGTCGGCGGCGCGCCAAGCGCTCCAGGAGAAGGCGGGATCAGCGGGTCAGTCCCGGCACCAAGGGTGGTAGCGGGCGTCGAGCCAGCTGCGGATGTCACGTCGCCGGCGGCCGTGCCGGCCAACGCGAGGCGCGGCGCCACCACGCCCGCCAGTGCCGTCGCTCCCACAATCCCGAGTACGTGTCGCCGATCGAGTTGACGCCGATTCATGGTGATCGCCTCCTCCTGCCTGGGTCGTTCGCGCCGCCGGGGCATCTCCGACGACAAACGTCGGATATCCAACTCCAACGGTCGGAATCGCGCTTGCCGGAGATCAAGGGGCTGGAAGGACCACGAGTCAGCGCGAGGATGTGACCCCGATCCGCGCGCATCACTCGCGAGCCGAGCGGGACGAGCAGCCAATTGATCCGGACCTTCTGGTCGTCGGGCACCACTACGTCGAGCGCGATGGTGCGCTGTTCCGGGGTACGGGTTTCGATGTAGACCTAGCGGTTGGCGATGCGGTGGACGTGGATGTCGACGCTGACCAGCGGCAGTTCGCGAGCGATGCCGATGCCTTCACCTGGTACGGCTGCTCATTTCCGCCACGAGCGCAAATCGTGTGTGTCGTCTTCGACCAGCACGCGTGCGGCTCGGCTCCCGGCCTTGATTTTGGCCGCGGTGAGTGGTGGGTAAGAAATCGCGACATGACCGGTCGATCGTAAACAAGGATGTCCCGAGCGATCCACTTCTCGACATGCCGCACTGGGAAGTGGTGACAGACCGATCACTGGCATCCTATTTGGCTACCGCGGCTGACACTGCGCCCTCTTCCACTTGCAACCGGCGAGGGACGATGTTCTATCGGTTTCCGGTTCTGAATGCCGCAGATGGAGAGGAGCAGGTCAGTCTGGATCGCGGCGCAGCCTGCTGGTTCAAATCACGGCCGCTATCCCTTGCAACCACTGGGGGTGCTGGGATGCAGAGTTCGGCCTTCCCATGCTGACCCGACGGCTCGGCTCCACCGATAGGGAAACCTGACCGATGGACAGTGGCCGCACCGGACACGTAGCCATGAAGCCATTTGCGGCACGTCCCTCCCCGGCGTTCGCAAATATTTCGGACACAACTACAGTGGATGTAGCCTGTGCTATGCTGGAAAAGTGTTCATGACTGGACGATTCCCTCATCCCGATCCGCGGGCGTGTCGTGGAATGAGGCGCTCCAGTCCCGCTCTGAGGAGGTGCATTCTCAGACACCATCTCGACAACTGGACCGGATGATCTCGGTGACAGGTCTTCCCGATTCTTGCCGGAGAGAACACATGCCTAGACCACTGAATGAGCTGGATCGACGAACGTTCCTGAAAGGGGCTGCAGGGTCAACGGCTGCGTTGATTGTGTCGGCTGCGTATAGCCGGGACATCCTCGCCCAGGAAGCCGACCCCCTTCTCTCGGCCTACACGTTCCTGAGTCCCGGCGAAGTACCGACGGTGGAAGCACTTGCGGAACAGATCTGGCCCGGTGATGACGCCACGGTAGGTGGTCGGGATGCCGGGGTAGCCTTCTATATCGATCGAGCACTGAGTGGTGCATACATCGATCTGCAGCCGATCTATCGCATTGGGCTCGACTGGGTTGATCAGGCGGCCAATGCGGAATACGGCGCCAGGTTCGCTGACCTAGATATCGAACAGCAGTTGGCGTTCCTGGAAACGCATCTCGGCGTACCGGAGGTCGCGGCCGGCGCCACCCCGATCGCGGCAACTCTCGCGGCGACCCCGATCGTTGCAAACCCCGTGGCTACCCCGATCGCCGCCACACCGGAAGGCGGCCCCGCAAACCTCGGGGTCGAGGGCATGCCGCTCCCCGGCGATCAGGGGACGCCCGCAGCCAGTGGCCAGGAAACCGAAGGCGCTCAGAACGCCGTCGAGACCATCACCGGCGCTCCGATCCTCGCCGGTGGCTCCCCACCTGAGGTCGGTGACCTTTCCGGCTTCCTCGAAATCTTCCTCACCCACACCATCGAAGGGTTGTTCGCCGATCCGGCATATGGCGGCAACCGTGACAAGCGGGTCTGGGCCGACCTCAAGTACGGTGGCCCGTACTACGTGCACACTGAGGAGCACCAGCTGTCTTTCGATGCCCCGCTGGATATCCCAATCCAGAGCATCGCCGACCTTTAGCATCCGATGACCGGGTCGAAGGAGACATTCCATGGCACTGCAGCCGAAGAAGGACGTCGTCATCATCGGATATGGCGCGGCGGCGGGTCCCTTTTCAACCGAGCTGACCAAGGCGGGGTATTCGGTCGTGGCCCTGGAGCGCGGTGAGCACAGGACGACCGACGACTTCTCTGGCCGGACGTTTGACACCCTTCGCTTCGTCCAGCGCGACGAGCTGATTCCAAAACAGTCAGAGGTCGCGATGACCTTTCGGACCAGCACGGATCAGGTGGCCCGCCCCGCGAGCAACGTGATGGCGAACATGGTGGGCGGCGCGTCCGTACACTGGTCTGGCCAGTCGTGGCGCTATTACGTCGACGATTTCAAGCTCCGCACCACGCTTGAAGAGACGTATGGCAAGGAGCGCCTTGCCTATCTGGAGGAGGATGGCGCCGACATCACGGACTGGCCTATCACCTACGACGAGCTGGAACCCTACTACGACAAGATGGAGCATCACGTCGGCGTCGGAGGCTGGGCCGGCAACATTCAGGGCCAGATCCGCCCGGTGAACCCGGAAGAAGGCAACCCGTACGAAGCGCCGCGCCAACGCGACTTTCCGATGCGCCCGCTTCGCGACAACGCCACCGACATCACTTTTCGCGAGGGCGCGCTCAAGCTGGGTCTCAAGCCATTCCATGTTCCTACGGCCATCAACACCGAGGCCTACACCAACCCGGACGGTCTCCAGCGACCGGCTTGCACCTATTGTGCCTTCTGCACTTCCTACGGCTGCTGGAATGACTCCAAGGCGAGTTCACTGGTGGCATTGCTGCCGACGGCCCTCGCGACGGGCAACATGGAGGTCCGGGCTAACAGCCATGTCCTGCGGATCAACCACGAAAACGGCCGGGCAGTCAGTGTCGACTACCTCGACCTGCTGACCGGGGAGTTGCACACCCAGCCGGGCGACATCTTCTATATGGGCGCCTACACCTTTCAGAACGTCCGCACCTTGCTCTATTCCGGGATCACCGGCAACGGCCAGGTCGGCAAGTTCTTCATGAACCGCTCCGGGCCGAGCGTAAGCGCCTACTTCGACGACCGGTACCTGAACGGCTGGGCAGGACCGGCAGTGCAACGTCAGGGGCTCGACGACTACAACGGCGAGAACAACGCGGAAGAGAAGATGCAGCTTTCCGACGATGACTTCTTCGTCCGCGGCGCCTTCATTGGGTCCCCGAGCCAGCGTCACCCGTTGGAGGCATATCGGATCCATCCGCCGGACGTGCCGAACTGGGGCCGCGGCTTCAAGGATTACTGGCTCGAGAACTTCAACCGGATCATCTCCTTGCAGATCCTGCCGGAGCCTATGCCGTACGAGTCCAGCTACATCGACCTGGACCCGAACTATGTGGATCAGTACGGCGTCCCTGCCGCCAGAGTGCATCGCCAGGCCAAGCAGAACGAAATCCGCATGTCCAGGTTCCTCTTCGAGAAGGCGAGCGGGATCCTGCAGGCAGCCGGCGCCGCTCGAATCTGGGGAAGTCCGACGCCACGTCCAACTGCCTCGATGACCCACGACACCGGGGGGCTGCGCATGGGCAGTGACCCGTCTCGTTCGGCGACGAACCGCTATGGCCAGATGTGGGAGATCCCGAACATTCTGGTCGGAGGTGGAGCGCTACTGCCAACGATGTCCGGTCATAACCCGACTGAGACGATCTGGACCCTTTCCTACTGGACCGCCGAGGCGGTGCTCCAGGGCAAGATCGACCTGACCGACTCGCAAGCATTCAGCTAGCGGTACGGGGCGGCGTCCACGCATATGGGGATGGAGTACTCCATCCCCATATGTCGTGTCAGCGTCGTTCGACGAGAGGCTTATGCAACCCAATCGCCGCACGTCACTCGAGCTGACATTGCCCGGTGTGCAGCCCGGAACGAGCACCAACCTCCCTGATATCGCTGACGCTGTTCCCTGGCGAACATGGGATGCAGCACGGGAGGAAGCACGGCGCCGGAAGCTCCCTATCCTCGCGTTCGCCGAGCCGAGGTGGGCAAACAGCGCCCAGCGGGTCGCTCTTCGCGTCCAGCAGGACGTTGAGCTGCGTGACCTGGTGACCAACCGGGTCGTGCCGGTGCTTGTGAATCGGGACGAGCGACCGGACCTTGTAGCCACGTGGCGATCGGTCGCCATAGCTCAGACCGGCACGGCGGGACCACCGCTGATAATGTTTCTGACTCACGAGGGACTGCCGATCCTGTCTTACTCGACGATGAACGTCGAGGCCGACGACACCTTCCCCTCACTCGCTTCCCTCATTTCGTCACTCGCCGAGTCCTATGAGAGCAACGCGGCCGACATCGTCGCCGAATCCCGCGAACTCTCGGCAGACAATGCGACGTCCTCCAATGAAAACCATCTGACACCCGGGTGGGGACCGCTCCGCGAACGCCTCGATTTCCGGCGGGGTGGGATCCAAGAAACTCCGAAGCATACCCATCCCATGCTGCTTTGGTCGCTGCTCGACATTCAGGCCGCCGGCGACCTTCCGCAGGATCTCGCTGCCTGGCTCCGGACCACGCTCGATGCAATGATCCGCGGCGGCATTTGGGACCAGATTGATCGCGGCTTCCACCGGTGCACGCGGGACGAGCTCTGGGCCGTCCCGCATTTCGAAAAGCCGATCCCGCTGAACGCGCAGCTTGCTTCCGTCTATGCTCGCGCGGCGGCCCAACTTGAAGTCGACACCTACGGAGAGATCGCGTCACAGCTGATTTCGTTCTGCACGGCGGCGTTGCGCGAGGATGTGGATGTCATCAGCTCCGACACCGGTTACTACACCTGGACGTCGAAGGAGATCCTTGACACGCTTGACCCAACGCTCGTACAGGTCGTCACACTACATCACGACCTCAAGCCAGTTCATCATCGACAAGCCCTGAGACGGGTCGTCGAGATGGAGGATATGACCCGGTTCAGCCATGAAAGCCTCGACGTACTGAGGACACGGCTGGCGCGGGGTCGCGCCGAACTGCGAATGGCACGCTTGCGTCGCCCCGCTCCCCGAGCCATCACCGTGTCGGCTCTGAGCTGGCGAGCGGAGACGGTGCGCTGGTTGCTAAAGGCCGGCACCTGGTCCGATGGCGTGGACGTCACCGCGACCGCTGCAATTCTGGAGCGGCTCGTTGGAGACCGCCTCGATACAGCCACGGGATACGCGCGCGGAACGAACTACACATCTGCGCCGGCCTATTGGCTGGAGGACCAGGCTGCGCTCCTGGCGGCATTTGTTGAGGCGAACAAGGCAGGTTGTGGAGAACGCTGGGCCATGATGGCTCGGCAGCTCGCCGACATTCTCCTGGCGTCCTGGTGGACCAATTCCGGTTGGAGCGATTACCTCGGTACCACCGTTCCGAGCCGGGCAAACATAGATGATTTGTTGCCGTCAACTCTAGGCACGCTTGCCGAGGGGTTCGGGGAGCTTGGGGCCCTGACTGGAGAACCCAGATTTGTGGAGTGCGCCGTCGCCACCACAGAAATGCGCCGGTCGCTCGCCAGAGGCTCTGACCACTGGTTCGCAGATCTCCCACACTGATGGCCGGTGCCGCTTGGCACCGTACGGCACCGGCGTGCAAAAGCTGGTTGCCAAAGTCTGCACAACGCCCTTACGTCAAGACCATCTGAAGTCCTCCGGTCTGGACCAAAGGAGGCGACGCGGTTCTCTTATTGCTGACGGTGTCTGCTTGCTGCTGTCGCAGCCCCATGATCACCTTGGCGGTTCTACCCGACCACCGGCGCTGATCTTTACCGGGATCTGAACGCGGCTCGTGCCAGAACACGCTGTGTCAGCGCGGATTCGTCACCCCCACCTGTGCGCATGCGTCACGAACCGGACACGTCGAGCACTTCGGCCTGTTCCCGGTGCAAATGAACTTCCCGAACGGCACGAGGAGCCGGTTGATACGCACGTCCTCCGAAGGTGGCAGAACCGCCTCCAGAGCGATGGTCGTCTTCTCCGGCGTCTTCGTATTCACTACTCCCCAGCGGTTGGTTACTCGATGGACATGGATGTCGACCGAGATCGGCCGGTAGGTCGGCCCTTCACCGGGGACCCCGTCTCCCGAGCCACCACCAGCACCACCAGTCGCGATGGCCGTGCCGTACTGCATGCAGGCAATGCCGAGGGCCAGGTTGGCGCACTTCGGTCCGATCCCGTTGAAGCCGAGGACGATGTCCCGGTCGCAGGGGATCTCGCCGCCGTGGGTTTCGATCGTCTCGCGGGCGATGGCGATGATCTGCCCCGCCTTGCGGTCGGCGAACGTAGACCGCCGGATGATGTCCAGCACGCCGTCCTCACCGAGCGCCAACATGGCGGCCGGATCCGGTGCCACGGCGAACAGCGCCTGGCAGATGGGCATCGTCACTTCTTCGTAGGTCCGGATGGAGATCAGGCAGGCAACGACCTGCTGGAACAGTGATTGGAACCCGTCGTCGGCAAGCTCGTGCATCGACGCCTTGGGCAGATCCGAGACCGCGTGTTCGATCGCATCCAGTACCGGGACGATGGGAAATGTGGCGTTCATGGACCCTCCGATACGTCATGTCGACCCGACCGCGGTAGTTCCTGCTACCTGTTCAATCGGTTTTCCGACCTAATGGGAATGCGGCTTGCTTATCCATCCCTGACCCCGACGGGCATCCCGGGGCCCATCATTAGGTCAGACCGCACCTCTGCCATTCCTTCGACTGGAGTTGAGGTCAGACGCGACGGATGGCGATTCGGAACGGATGTCAGGACAAGGAGAACGAACCGTGAAGCTTCGGCTTGGAGTCGCCGCATTGGCACTCGCATTCGCTGGGCCGACCATGGCCAGCGCCGGCAACGACGATGACCGGACGGACATCTACGCCGTCGATCTGGAGACCGGATCGACCACCCTGGTCGGCACGGCGGACGTCGACAGCAACGCCATGGCGGTGGCCGAGGATGGCACCGTCTACCTGGTCAACGACGAGCAGCTGTTCACGTTCACCGGCCTCGCAGCATCCGATGCCACCCCGGCTTCGGGCACCCCCGCAACCGAGACGATCTCTCCGGACGCAGACGCCACCATCTCCGGACTCGGCGACGATGAGGACATCGTCGGGATTGACGTACGCCCGGCTACTGGTGAGCTGTTCGCCATCTCCGATGACGGTATCGTTTACGTGCTGGACGTGACCAGCGGTGAGGCCACCTCCCCGTCCGGTGGCGAGGCGATCGAAGCCAATTACGATGCCGAAGACGTCGCCTTCGACTTCAATCCGACGGTCGACCGCATCCGCCTGATTACCGAGGACGGCGCCAACTACCGCCTCAATCCGGACACCGGCCTGATCGGTTCCAACCCGGACACCGACGAGCCGACCATCGACGGCACGATCAGCTGGGCCGACGGTGACGCCAACTCCGGCGAGGCCGAGGTCGTCGCGGCCGGGTATACCAACAGCGTCGCCGACGCCGAGGAAACCCAGCTCTACGTGATCGATGCCGAGAACGACGTCCTCGCGCTGCAGGATCCGCCCAACGACGGTGTCCTGAACACGGTCGGTGAGCTTGGCGTCGACGTAAGCGACGGTTCCGCTTTCGACATCACCGCCGACGGAACGGCCCTGCTGACCATCCCCGACTAGTCGTCAGGGAACGGTAAGGTTTCCCTCGAAGAAGGTGTTGCAACCAGTGAGGAGGGGGGAGCGGGAACTCTGCTCCCCCCTCCTCACTAATTTCGCTGCTATGCCTGTCGATACGTTCCTGCGTCTGCCCTTGCTCCTCCGACGATCATCGTGGGATCGAACAGCTTGAGGTATTGATCGTCGAGGTTGATGGATAGTGGACCACGAACTGCGCGGTGACTGCGACGGCGAACGTTCGGACGTGGATTCGCATCGTCCTAATTACCGCCCCACCGACGGGCAGGTCCCGCTCGGGCCGCTCATCGACCAGTTCGCGGGAGGAGTCATCGACATGAGGTTGCCGGACGCCGAAATCCATACCCCTGCGTGGGTTCATGACGCCGTCTTCTACCAGATCTTCCCCGATCGGTTCGCGAAGAGCGCGACGCTCGACAAGCCTTCAGGCATTGAGGACTGGGATAGCGACCCGACCGACCACGGCTACAAGGGCGGTGACCTGATCGGCGTAATCGAGCGGCTCGACTATCTCGTCGATCTCGGGGTGACAGCGCTCTATTTCAACCCGATCTTCCAGTCTGCCTCCAATCACCGCTACCACACTCACGACTACTACCAGGTCGACCCGCTGCTGGGCGGCAACGAGGCCTTCGACCGGATGCTGGAGTCCTGCCATGAGCGGGGTCTCAAGGTCGTGCTCGATGGGGTGTTCAATCATTCCAGCCGCGGATTCTTCCAGTTCAACGACATCCTGGAGAATGGCCAATCATCACCCTGGCTGGACTGGTTCGAGGTTCACGAGTTCCCGCCCAATGCCTACGATCACGACCGTCCGCCGGGCTACCGTGGCTGGATTGGTTTGCATGCGCTCCCTGAGTTCAACACCGACAACCATCAGGTCCGCGAGTTCCTCATGCGAATCGGCGAATACTGGATCCGAAAGGGGGTCGACGGCTGGCGGCTGGATGTCCCCTTCGAAATCCACACCCCTGGGTTCTGGGAGGAGTTCCGCCGGCGGGTCCGGGCTATCAATCCGGAGGCGTATCTCGTCGGCGAGATCTGGGGCGACGCCCGGACGTGGCTGAAGGGTGACCAGTTCGACGCGACGATGAACTACCTGTTCGCGGAAGCGGCGTTATCGTTCGCCGGCCGGCACCGGGTGGTGGAAGCCACGGTAGCAGGTCGCGACTACGCCCCCTACCCTGGTACCACCGGGCACCAATACCGTGACCGGATCGACCGGCTGATTCGGATGTATCCCTGGCCTATCCAGTTGGCTCAGCTTAATCTGCTGGACTCGCACGACACCTCGCGCGCGCTCAGCGTTCTGGGGGACGACGTGCGTTCGCTGGAGATTGCGACGCTCCTGCTGATGACCTTCCCGGGAGCACCCTCGATCTACGCCGGTTCCGAGATCGGGGTCAATGGAGCGGTACCGTCTGACAGGTGGGCCCGGAAGTCATTCCCGTGGGACCACGAGGAGCGCTGGAATCGCGACCTGTACGTCACGACTCGGGATCTGATCGCCCTGCGCAAGGAGCACCGGGCGCTTCGCTCGGGTGCCTATGATGCCGTCGCGGCGACTGACGGGTCGTACGCGTTCGTTCGCCGCGCCGAAGGGCGATCGCTCCTCATCGTGATCAACTCGGGCGACCACGAGGACACCGTATCGATCCCTCTGGTCGGGCCACTCTCGGGCGCTGCCCGAGGCCGCGAGCTTTTCGTCCTCGGCAACGACCCGGTCATCGTCACCGATGACGGCAGGATCAGCGTGCGACTTGCGGAGCGAAGTGCAGTGGTGGTCGATGTGACCGGTTGATATACCCACGGTCAGGCTTCCGGTGAGGTCGCCCATTCCTTCGACCGAAACTCATTTCACCACGGTAGATCCGGCGGTGGATAGCCCTTGGTCCGTCACCGCACCGATGCGATTGACAGACGTATTTCGTGCCCGTCCAGGAATGTCGCAGCACCTCAACCCAAAAGGCAATGGCCGGGCAGTTCTTGCCCGGCCATTGCCCTTTCGCTATCTGCGTTTCGACTAAACCGGTGTCAGGGTCAGCATGGGCTTGTAGCGGCCGGCAGTGAAGTCGTCCGACTCGTCGATAATGCCTGCCTCGCGGTCCGCCAGCACCAGCCGGATCTCGTCCTTGAGCGCCTCCAGCATGTCGGCCTCGGCGACCGTGCGGACGATGCGCCCCTTGCGGAAGATCACACCCTTCTGGTTGCCGGCGGCGAGCCCGACATCGGCGTCCTTGGACTCACCCGGGCCGTTCACCACGCAGCCCATGACGGCGACGCGGATCGGCTCCTTGACGGTGGCGAGGAACTCGTCGACCTGGTTGGCGAGGGTGAACAGGTCCACTTCGACACGGCCACAGGTCGGGCAGGCGATCATCGTCGCGCCCTTGGTCCGCAGCTCCAGCGTCTTGAGGATCTCGAAGCCGACGAAAACCTCCTCGGTCGGATTGGTCGTCAGCGAAACCCGGATGGTGTCCCCGATCCCCAGCGCGATCAGCGTGCCGATGCCGACGGCGGAGCGGACGGAACCGGCACGCGGCGTTCCGGCCTCGGTCACGCCGAGGTGGAGCGGATAGTCGTTGTCGAGGGCGGCGAAGCGCCGGTAGGCCTCGAACAGGACCGGAACCTCGAATGCCTTGAGGCTGACCTTGATCAGCCCGAAGTCGAGATCCTCGAGGATCTGGATGTGCCCCAGCGCCGTCCGGACCAGCCATTCGGCCCGGAGTTCCATCTGGCTGGCGCCCTTCTGGGCCATCTCGTCAACGAACTCTTCCGGCATCGGCGGGCAGGAACCGAAGTTCACGCCGATCCGGATCGGGGTCTGCCGCTCCTTCGCCATGCGGACGACCTCGCGGACGTCCTCCGGCTTGCGGATGTTGCCCGGGTTGAGCCGCAGGCCGTGGATACCCGCCTCCATCGCCTTGAGCGCGAGCGTATGCTCGAAGTGGATGTCGGCGATCAGGGGGACCGGCGAGTGCGGGACGATATCGGGCAGCGCCGCCGCGGCCTTGCGGTCCGGGACGGCGACGCGGACGATCTCGGCGCCGGCCTCGTGCAGCTCGTGCAGCTGGGCCAGGGTCTCGGCCGGGTTGCGGGTGTCGGCGGTCGCCATCGACTGGACGACGATCGGGTGATTGCCCCCGATCTTGACGCCACCCACATCGAGGACGCGCGTCTTGCGGCGCGGGGCGAGCAGGGACATGCTGGGGCAACCTCCGGTGAATCTGGCACGCCACGACGCGGCCTCTGCCGGACCGGGTGCCATGGCTCATACGTTATGTCGCAATGGTACTCGACCAGCCGGGCCGACAGCCCGCAAATGTACCCGGTCTGCCGGTTAACGTCCGGTGAAGCGATGCCGAAGCGCCCCATAACGAGGCGGGTGCGAGGAAGTCGGCGGACGTCAGATGAGGCCGTCAGCTGCTGGATTGGAACCGACGGTCGTGATGCTCTGTCACACGGGCCGCCCGGACATCTGCGGCCGAGTCGGCCAGGCGTTGGATGCTCCGCGGTACGCCTTCGCGGTGGGATCTCCATGGGGTTCGGCGGCGTAGGCGATGGTGATGCTGTGGACTGCGGCCGAAATTGCCGCGTCGTCCAGTTCCTCGCGCCATACCGGTTCACTGAGTCTGAGCTCGATCGCGTCGGGTATGTCACGTCCCGGTCGGTCACCATACAGCCGCCGCTCCGGATCGCCGGGTCTTGGGTCGTGACAACAAGGATGCAGTGTGCTTCGATCCGGAATGCCACCGCCGCGTGGACGTCTTCGCGGGTTGGCAGCAGTGCAACCTCCGTCTGATGGCCCGGCAGGGGTCGGTGCAAGCAAACGCGACATGCCTCAACCCCCAGCACCCCAAGTCTCCGCGCCAGCAGTTCCGACCCGGCCGTGCAGTTGCCACGCCCGAGCCGGATGAGACCGCCGGCGTTCCCGGTGCGTTGGTCGCAGATGGGAGGTCTCTCACCGCCTGGAAACGACGAGGGGCGCTCCGTTCCGCGGAGCGCCCCTCGTCGTTTCCAAAAGACGAACCGGGCAACCGGATCTCGGCCCTCATTCCGGTCCAGCTCCCGCATGTCTGGTCAGACCCGGCTGACGACCCCGGACAACCGTGCGAGCGCGATGTGATCCAGCGGCCGAGAGGACGGATCGACGACGAGGTCGGCGAGATGCTCGCCCATGGCCGGGGCGAACTTGAACCCATGGCCAGAGAAGCCGGCCGCGAAGACCACCTGCTCGTGCTGCGGGTGCCGGTCGACGATGAAGTCCTCGTCGGGCGTCATCGTGTACATGCAGACGGCCCGCTCGCGAATCGGCCCGACGCCATGCATCAGGAGGTTCATCGCGCGGGTGACATTGGTCGCCTCGTCGTCGTCAATCTGGCGACGGAGCTCGTCCGGGTCGGTCGGTTCACCACCGTCGTGCTGTCCGGCCTTGAGGCCGGGGTCATCGCCGGAGATCGGGATGACGTAGACCTGGCATCCGGGGACATCGGCGATCACGACCGGGAAGTCCGGCGACGAGTACGCCGCCCGGTCGGCCATCTCGTACCACCAGAGCAATTTCCGGCGGACGACGAGCGGCAAACCCAGGTCGGCCAGTGCCTTGCCCGCCCAGGCCCCGGCCGAGACCACGAGGCGGTCGGCCCGGTAGCTGCCCTTCGCCGTCGTCACGGTGACGCCATCACCATCGACCGCCCAGCCCGTGGCGCCCTCGTGCTCGTGCCATTCGGCGCCATGGTCGTGGGCCAGCTTGCGCATCGCGACCAGCCCCGGATCGACATCGAGAAAGCCGGTCACCGGGCTGTAGCAGGCGGTCCAGTCGGACGGCAAGCGGAACTGTGGCCAGCGGCCGTTGACCTCGGCGCCGCTCAGCATCTCGAAGGGAACGTCGAAGGCAGCGGCGCTGGCAGCGGCGTTCTCCGCCTGCGTCATCCCGGGGGACGAGATGTCCAGCCCGCCGCAGCGGTGCAGGAGCGGGCGCCCGGTCTCCTCTCCGATCTCGACCCACATGCGGTCGGCATCACGAACCATCGGGACGTAGGCCGGTGACTCGAAGTACGCCTGGCGGATGATCCGGGTGCGGCCCGAGTGCGAGGCCATGGTCGACGGCGTCGTGAACTGCTCCAGCACGAGGACCCGGAGTCCGCGTCGCGACAGTGCGAGCGCGGCGCCGGTACCCATGGTGCCTCCGCCGAGGACGATCACGTCGAACCGGGTCGATGGGTTCTGGTTCTGCGTCATGGCGGGAACCTCCAGAACGGCTTCATGAAGAAGGATCCCTCTCCGCCACGGTGGAGAGGAATCCTGCCGACGACTACTGGATCGCCTCGAGCGGCTGCTCCGGGTTCTTGCGATGCTTGGTCGGGTGGTCGCGCTGGACCGGCGCCGCCCACCGGACCGCGTTGGAGATTACCTTCCGAACTTCCGGCTGGAAGTAGGTCGGGAAAGTCTCGTGGCCGGGGCGGAAGTAGAAGATCTTGCCGGCGCCGCGGGTGAAGCACGCGCCGCTGCGGAACACCTCGCCGCCCTTGAACCAGGAGACGAAGACCAGCTCGTCCGGCTGCGGGATGTCGAAGAACTCGCCGTACATCTCTTCCTGGGGGATGTCGATGTAGTCGCCGATGCCTTCGGCGATCGGGTGACCCGGGTTAACCACCCAGATCCGCTCATTCTGCCCGTCCTCGCGCCAGCGCAGGTCGCAGGTCGTGCCCATCAGCGTCTTGAAGATCTTCGAGAAGTGTCCGGAGTGGAGCACGATCAGCCCCATCCCCATCAGGACCCGCTTCTGGACCTTGAGGACCGTCTCGTCCGAGACGTCACCGTGGGCCATATGACCCCACCAGACCAGGACGTCAGTGTTCTCGAGAACCTCGTCGGTCAGGCCGTGCTCCGGCTCGTCAAGGGTCGCCGTTCCGACTTCGAGAGAGGAATCCAGTTCACGGAGTCCGGACGCGATCGCTCCATGGATACCGTCGGGATAGATTCCCGCGATCTGCTCGCTCCGCTTCTCGTGGCGATACTCGTTCCAGACGGTGACACGCAGGGTCATGCTCGTTCTCCTCTGTTGGACGGTGCTCTGGGGCTGGCGGAACGCCCTGTCCCCTACCCGAAGGTGATCTCGCGGCCCTCAGCGGCCGACTGGTAGATGGCGTCGACGAGCCGGGTGCGCTCCAGCCCCTCGGCGCCCGTCGGGACGTAGCCGGTGCCATCGAGCGCCCGGGCAACGAACGCCTTGACGACCTCGCCGTGGCCGCTGACCGGCTGCAGGCGCGGCTCGCTGACGGTCGGGACGCCCTCGAAGTCGCTGATCACCTTGAGGGTGTCGACGAGGGCGTAGTCCTTGACGTAGATCTCGGCTCCACCCTCGGTGCCCATGACAGAGACGCCAAAGTCATCCTTCTGGCTGGTATAGGTCGCCCAGCTGGTCTCCAGCTGGATGACCGCCCCGGTCTCCAGGCGGATGAAGGCGACGGCCAGGTCGTCGACCTCGAACTTCACCTCGCCTGTGTGGAATCGCCCACCCTGCCAGGCTCCCTTGCCCCGGCGGCCCAGCTCCGAGAAGGTCTGGGCGGAGACGCCGGTCACCTTCGGGTTGCCCATCATGAACAGGGCCATGTCCAGGACGTGGACGCCGAGGTCGATCAGCGCCCCGCCGCCCGCCAGCTGCTTGGAGCTGAACCAGGTCCCGAAGCCGGGGATGCCGGAGCGGCGCATCCAGAACGCCTTGGCATAGTAGATGTCGCCGAACTTGCCATCGGCGATGTGCCGGGCGACGAGCTGGACGTCCTGGCGATAGCGACGGTTGAAAGCGATCGCCAGGATCTTGCCGGCCCGCTCGGCCGCCACGACCATCTCTTCGCCCTCGATGGCGTTGAGCGCCAGCGGCTTCTCGACGAGGACGTGCTTGCCCGCCTCCAGCGCCGCGATCGCGACAGGCTTGTGGAGGTTGTTCGGCAACGCCAGGCTGACCGCCTCCACATCCGGATCCGCCAGCAGGTCCTGGTAGTCGCGGTAGATCCGCTGGATGCCGTACTTCGCTGCCAGTTCATTGCAGCGGGCGGTGTCCAGCCCGGCCAGCGCGATCAGGTCGGAGCGCGGGTCGGCGGAGTAGGCCTCGGCGTGGAAGGCGCCGGCCCCGCAGCCAATGACCGCGGTTCGAAGCTGGCGCTCGCTGGTGCCGTCAGGTGACGTCTTCGCCGGGGCGGTGGTGGCGGACACTCGGTGGTGCTCCTGCCCGGCGGCGCGAGCCGGTCCCGGGCTGTAGACATGAGTCGGCGCCGGAGTCGGCGCCCATCGACAGGGGGAATCCTACATGCCGCGGACGGGCAGGCGAAGGGGGCTGTCGCCTCGCTCACCTGCCCGTCCACCGGGACCGCTATTCACGTATGACGGGAGGGATCAGCCGGCGGTATAGACGTCGATCTTGGTGACCTGGCCGGGCAGGGTCTGGACCGTCGCCGCGAACAGCACCGGGTTGCCCACGACCTCCAGCAGGTTGATCGAGTACAGGTCCGGCAGCACCCAGACCCGGTCGCCC
>DASZAY010000014.1:0-17482 GCA_035944555.1 Thermomicrobiales bacterium | reverse complement strand
GGTATCCCCCCGGGCCGCCCGCTTCGTATTGATCCGTTCGATCCTGCAGGACTCGCGTGTTCGTTATCTGTCCGAGTGGCCGGGAGTCCTGTCCGACGATCGACCAGCGATGGTGCCGATGCGATGGCACCGGGATGTCCACTTGCAGCCAAAGCATCACGCCATAGCCGGGCTGTGGCCATCGGCCCTCGGACCCTTGTCAGCCGATCGGTGTCGCCTCGGGGGTGCCGTCCGGAGTGGCTGCCGGGGTTGCACCGGCCGGCAATTCCTCGACGACGATCGGGGCGGGACTGAAGTCTCCGATCGGTGTCGCATCGGCCTCGGGAGTACCACCGAGGCTGGGCGCATCGAGGGCACCATCGCCGGCCAGTTCTTCGACCGGAGCCCGCAGGACGGTGTTGAGGTCGATGTCGGAGACGTACAGCTCGCCATCGGACGAGAGCGTTAGCCCGACCGGCGCGACCAGGACGACGCCTCCGACTTCCGTGAGGGTGTCGACCGGCTGGCCGTCGGGACCGAACACGAGGACCGACCCGGTGATCCGAGACGTGGCGTAGACAAGGCCGTCATCTGCAACGGCGAGGTACGGCTCGAAGTTGGGTCGCAATCCGGTCGTGGGGTCGTACCGGTACGACTCCCACTCCTGAACGGGCCACTGCGCGACCGGCACGCCCTCGCTCGTGAAGACGCTGATCCGGGCGTTCCCCGAGTCAGCGACATAGACGTTGCCGTCGGCGCCCGTGGCCACACCAACGGGCTCGATGAACTGGCCCGGCCCCGTCCCGAAGCCGCCGAAGGCCCTTAGAAACGAGCCGTCGAGCCCGAAGACCTGGATCCGCTCGTTGCCCGTGTCGGTGACGTAGATCTCGGTACCCGTCACGACGACGGAGCGTGGCCCGAAGAAGACACCGGGCTCATTGCTCACATTGGCCGGATCATCACCGAGATCGACCGGCTCACCCGGTACCCCGATCTGGCGGATGACCGAGCCCTCCGGCGAAACGACGCTGATGACGTGGTTCCAGGTGTCGGCGACATAGAGCAGGTCGTTGGGGCCGATGTCCAGGTCGCTGGCGCCAAAGGTGGCGGTCTCGGATGGCTGGAACAGCCCGAGCTGGAGGTCGCTTGTCGTGTTGGCGCCACCCCAGGCACTGAGGAAGTTGCCCTGGGTGTCGAACACCTCGACCCGCGCGTTGAGCGAGTCGACGACGTAGATCAGCTCGCCGTCGTTGGACAGGGCAATCCCGCGGGGTTCGTTGAGCTGTCCGTCCCCGGAGCCGTAGCCGCTCTGCTCGAACAGGTTCGTAGGCTCGGAGGTCTGGAACAGACGCGTGCTGACGTCGCCGCCGTAGCCGACGATCAGGCTGCTGGGCAGAGCCGGCTCGTCGATGTCCCGGAAGAACAGGAACTGGCTGGACGAGCTCCAGTTGGCCGGGTTGAGGATCCCGGCCAGGACCGTCCCGATCGAGGGCTGCGAGTAAACCGCCGGAACGCGGTTGATGTACGTGTAGGTCTGTGGCGTGAAGCCGCTGCCGATCGGGGTGCCTTCCGCTGCGATCACGACCTCGGTCTCACCAGAGACCGCCTCGGTCGGGGGCTCGATCGTCAACTGGGTGTAGTCCCGGAAGTACCAGCGGAACGGCCACTCTACCGCTGGGTCAAGGACCACCCGCAGGCTGTGCTGCCCCAGGGGGTCCGACACGTTGCTCCGGTTGACGCTGAAGTCGCGCGACAGGATCGAGAGCCGGTCGACGAGCGCGGGCACGGCCTCGGTCGGCGTCTCCTGCGCGATCAGCTCCCGTCCCCCGGCGATATTGAAGTAGTTCAGCTCGGCGGTCGTCCGGACGGTGATGGCCCCGACGAGCAGCAGCACGGCCAGCAGGACCATGCGACCAACCTGGACGGGATGTCTGACACGCCGGAGCCGCTGGATGGTGGTATAGGCCAGGAGCAGCATCCCGCCGCCGACGAGGACCGCGACAACCGCGACCTGGAACGCGTTGGCTCCGGCCGACGTGCCGCCCTGCGGACCGTCGCCAGCCAGGATCGCGACCGCGAACAGGGTCATGGCAAGACCGAGAGCGGCCAGGGTGATCAAGAGCCCGCCACCGTGGGTCGCGGCGCGCCAGTCGATCGACTCCGCCAGCGACCCCAGGCCAAGCCCGGCGACGAGCAGCAGCGGCAGGACCACCTGGACGGTGTCGTTGGCCTCGCGGCCGCTGGAGAACGCGAACAGGATCAGGGTTCCGCCGAACCAGCCGAGGAAGAAGGGCCAGGAGAGATGAGCCTGCCGGCGCCGGTCGACCGGGTCAGATCCGGTCTCGACGCCCGGTCGAATCGAGATGCGGACGATGGCGAAGATCACCGCCAGCAGCTCATAGAGCAGCACCGCGAGCAGGAAGAACTGGGTCGGGATCGCGGGTGCGCCGGAGCCGACCAGCCGGCCCCAGTCCGCGAACAGTTCGACCACGCCCTGCAGCGCGCCGAGGTCGCTGAACAGGCGGGTAAAAAGGGTCACGACCGTCACGACGAAGGTGATGGCGAACGCGATCAGACTGGTCTGTCGCGTCATGATCGCCTGCAGCCCAATCACGACGACGTTGGTCGTCGGGCGGGACGGCGACTGGATGCCATCCGGCTCGATACCCCGCACCCGGTCGGGGTCGAGAGCGATCGAGACGAGTACGCCGATCCCCAAGGCGATCAGGACGGACACGGAAGCTGGCCCGCTCGCGAGCAGGAGACCGGTGCCGAGCCCGCCGAGTCCGGCCCAGCGCCGCACCGGCTCCCCGTTGACGGCGGCCAGCCCGGCCCGGCAGGTCGCGACGACGATCAGCAGGGCGGACGCGACGATCAGGATGTTGCTGTCGACGAGCCGGGACGTGTACACGACCGTCGGCGAGATCGCGACGAAGAACGCCATGCCAATGACGCTGGCACGCCCGACGACCGGTCGGAGCAGGGCCAGGGATCCGACCATGACGAGTCCGGCGAGGACCGGGACGAAGCGCGCCGCGACATCCGATGCCCCAAAGAGGAAGAAGGACATCGCTTCAAGGAGGATCAGGAGGGGCTGCGTCACGGGCAGCGTCTGCCCGGGGTCGAGCGGGGCTCCGCTGTAGAGGTTGTAGCCGTCGAACGCCAGGATCGCCTCGCCCTGCGACAGCGCGAACCGGTCCAGGTGCAGCAGGCGGACCGCCGCGGCCACGGCGAAGACGACCACCCAGGCGGCGGCGTAGAGCGAGATGCCCGAGAGACTGATCGACCGGTCAAGAGGCCCGGGCTCACGTTCGGCAACAGGCGCGAGGACCGGCTCGGCCGGCTGGACGGGGGCGGTCTGCACGGAGGTCACTCCTGGCTGGGCCGTTGTTGGGGTCTTTGGATCGATTCGGTCCGTCTGCCGGTCCCGTGATTCGGGGACGCTCATCGGCCCGGCTCGTCGTAGTGGATCTGGTCGTAGACAGGCAGGATGTCGTTCCTGATAAAGATGGCGTAGCCGAAATCGATGGTCCGAGTGGGCATTTCCCGGTAGAAGATCAGCCGCCAGAGCCGCTGCTGACCCTCAATAGTCGTCTGAGTCATGATGCTGTCGCGGATCGAGCCAAGGACCGCTGGGAGGTCGTGAGGATTGGTCTCACTCCCCCAGGCCGACCGGTTCGGCGGTAATTCGGGCGCAATCGCGAACTGGCGATAGACCGAATCCTCCGGCTCGTGCCAGCGCAGGACATAGTTCTGCTGGGTGTAGCCGGCCGCCGTCAGCCGATCGATCTCCTGCCGGTTCGGCGATGGCAGGATGATGATGGGAACGTCGGGATTGGCGTCGACCTCGGCCTGGTAATAGCTGCCGGTGAAGTCCCGCATGTACCAGTACAGCGGCCAGTTCACGTCGTCGCCGAACTGGATAGGCAGGCTCATGTCGCCGTTGATCTCGTACGACAGGTATTGAAGGTCCGCCATCATCCGCTGCACGTCGGGTGTGGTGGTGTTGTAGATCAGCGTGTCCCGGGCCACGTCTCCCTGCGCGAAGGCCAGCCGGTAGCCGGCATGGACCTGGAGCAGGAGCAGGCCGACGAACAGGGCAGCGAGCGTCGCACGAGCCGCCCGGGTCGCACCGGCCAGCCAGACTGAAAGCAGGATCAGCCCGACGGCGACGATGACCGGGACCGCGAGCTGCCACCAGTCCGAACGAACGCCCTGAGCCAGGGTGCGCTGGACGCTGTCCTGGACGTCGACGAACCGCGGTGAGCTCAGGCGGGCTGCGATGAGCAGCCAAGCGCCACCGAGGGCGAGCAGGAGTCCGCCGATCGCCGGGGTCACCCAGTGACCGGCCACCCCGGCGTAGCGGAAGGGGCTGCCACGGTTAGTCGTGGCCGGGGCCATACGTCGCGCCGCCACCCAGCGCTCGACCAGCTCACCGATCAGCCCGGCCGCGAGCAGGATGGTCGGCAGCATGATGTGGATGATCAGCCACGGCATCTTCTCGCCCGCGTAGGACAGCGCGACCGTGATTCCGACGGCCCAGATGACGAGGAACAGCTGGAAGGTCAGCCGCGGTGGGTGCTCGGTCCGGCGCAGGGCGACGCGCAGGCCGCGCCAGGCGACCAGTGCGACCGCGGGGATGCCAAAGGCCAGCGCGAGCAGTTCATATTGCGGCGCCATCACGAGGAAGTAGAACCATGGCTGCTCGCCGCGCTGGACGCCCTGTTGGCCCAGCCAGTAGAGGAGCGAGCCGTCCGTTGCGAGCGTGCCGGTCGCCAGTCCGCCCAGGTTGGTGAACATCGTCGTATAGAGGACGACGCAGATCCCGACGGCAAGGACGAGCGCGAGCTGGAGTCCGACCTTGTCCCGCCAGGCATTACGGAAGCCGGCCGCGACCGAGCCAGGACGCGCGTTGGCGAACAGCACTTCGACCCAGCCCCGGGCGTAGCCGTCCGGGCCGGCGTAACGAGCGTCCGGGAGTGTCAGGCGGCGGATGATCAGCCAGGCGGCAACCAACATTGCGACCACGACGAGCAGCAGGCAGAGCACGAGCGGATGCGTGATCAGGTCGAGGTAGTACTGCCGCTGGTTCTCCGGGGTGGGCCGGAGATTCGGTGGTCCGGAGCGATCCCAAGGAATGGGCGGGAAGTGTCCGCCAAGCCGCTCGGGAGAGGCACTCCAGACGCCGACCAGCCCGATGGCGAGACCGGCACCTGCGACCACGACCGGGAGCAGGACCCGGAGCGGCCCGACCAGGAGCACCAGGGCGAGGATGCCGACGAAGATGGCGACGATGGCGAAGACGATCTCGTGATTGGTGTAGAGGAACCCGAGCATTCCGCCAGCGAGGATCAGCCAGCGACGCTGGGGCGTCTCGATGAACCGGAAGATGGCGATCAGCAGCAGGAGCGAGCCGAGGACCGTGTACGGGTCGTGCCGGATGAACCGGGTGTAGTAGAGGATCGACGGCGATACGAGGAACAAGAGGCCGGCGGCGAGCGCGCCGTAGCGGCCGAGATGGGCGCGACCGCGCAGCAACCACGGCGCCGCGACGATCAGGACCCCCGCGAAGGCAGGAGCAAACCGGGACGACGCGTCGGTGTCCCCGAACAGGAAGTACATCAGCGCGTTGACATGGAAGAGAAACGGCCCGTGGCTGAGTGGATCGTGGGCATACCCTTCGCCACGGTAGAGCAGCCACGAGTAGTAGGTGTGGATCGCCTCATCGTGCATCAGGGCCCGGTAACCGAGATCCCAGAAGCGGGAGACGATTGCTAGCACGATCAGGACCAGCCAGCAGATCTGTTCGACGGAGAGCCTGGTGAGGCGCGAACCAAGCGTCAGGGTTCGCCTTCCCTCGCGTCGCACCGGACCATCCGACGGGTCGACGCGATCGGTCGCGGTGGGGGCGATCAGGACATGGTCGCCGGCCATCGGCTGTTGCTGGACCAACCAGGACTCCTCGGATGCTGCGGGCGAGCCGGGACCGTGGACACGCCGCGCCAGTGGTCAGGCGCGAGATGGAACCGGTCGTAAACCGGCGTATCTTACCACCGGGTTGTCGCGGACCCGCGCCGGAATTGCCGTGTACGAACGGATCTTCCGGAGTAGACGGGACCTCCGGGGGATGCGTTACGTGTGCCGGGGACCGCGTAATCGTCTCCCGTCTGTTCTCGATTCCTCTTTCCTCTCTATTGGGCTGATCGACCGTTGAGCCGTTCATAGCATCGGTGAGCGCTGTGCAGGCGGCCCAAGGCTCGTCGTTGCATACCGGGCGCGAGTCCAAACAGATCGCTCTGGAGACCGCTCTGAAGCGGGCTTCCCGGCGTTTCAGGTCATTCTGCCCATAGCGTCGCAACGAAATTGTCCATCCGGCCACTACTGGCTCCCCGTCCCGGTCGCTAGTGTTGCCTTCACTCATCGTCGAGCGCGGAGCTGGCTGGTGGGCGCGCGACCGGGAGTCCGGCCGCGTTGCCCACTCGATGGGCCGTCGTGCTGGCGACGGCCGGGACAGGGATGGCATGCAAGAGAGCTTCATCAACGCGGGCGATACCGCATGGGTTCTTGTCTCGGCGGCGCTCGTCATGATCATGACCCCGGCCTTGGGCTTCTTCTACGCTGGCCTCGTCCGCCGGGAGAATGTCCTGACGACGATCATGCACAGCCTGACGGTGCTGGCCATCGTTTCCGTCCAGTGGGTCCTCTGGGGATATTCGCTCGCCTTCAGCGGTGACATAGGGGGCGTCATCGGCAACCTCGACTACTTCGCGTTCAACGGCGTCTCCAACATGGAGGCGGGCCCGGCGGCCGGTGTCCCGCACTCGCTGTGGGCGGTCTACCAAGGTCTGTTCGCGGCGATCACCACTGCGCTTATCACCGGTGCATTCGCCGAGCGGCTGAAGTTCAAGGCGCTGATCCTCTTCACCGTGCTGTGGTCGACCTTCGTCTATTCCCCAGTCTGCCACTGGGTCTGGGCGACGGGCGGCTGGCTGTTCGACTTCGGCGCGCTGGACTTCGCCGGCGGCACGGTTGTGCACATCTCCTCCGGGATCGCGGCGGTGGTCGCCGCGGTGATGGTTGGGCACCGGGTCAACTTCGGCAAGGAAGAGCCCAAGCCGCACAACCTCACCTACACCGTGCTTGGCGCGGCGTTCCTATGGTTCGGCTGGTTTGGCTTCAACGCCGGCTCGGCCTGGGCCGCCAACGAGATCGCCGCCAACGCCTTCGTCGTCACCAACGTCGCCGCCGCGATGGGCGTGCTGTCGTGGGTTGCTGCGCAGTGGGTTCGCGAAGGGAAGCCGAGCGTCCTCGGTGGTGCGGCCGGTGCCGTCGCCGGTCTGGTCGGCATCACGCCCGCCGCCGGCTTCGTCAACCCGGCTGGCGCGATCATCATCGGCTTCGGCGCCGGGGTGCTCTGTTACCTGGGCCTGGGCATCATCAAGAACGTCCTGAAGGTCGATGACGCACTGGACGTGTTCGCGGTCCACGGGATCGGCGGGATCTGGGGTGCGATCGCGACTGGCTTCCTGGCCGTCGCTTCCGTCAACGGGCCGACGGGGTTGATCGACGGCAACCCGGGCCAGGTGTGGACCCAGATCGTCGCGGTGGCCGCCGTTGCCGCTTACTCAGCCGTCGCGACGTTCATCCTGCTCAAGCTGATTGACGTCACCATCGGGCTGCGCGTCACGGAGCCGGAAGAGTCGGTCGGACTCGACGAGTCGGTCCACGGCGAGTTCGGTTACCGGATGGCCGACTGAGCCAAGCGCCGGTGGTCCGAAACTGCCGACCGCTACGAACTGAAGCTCGGGCCGTCAATGGCTGGCCCTCGAACCCGGAGAGGAACCTACACATGATCGAGTTCATCGCGTTGATCTGCTTCGCCCTTGTCCTCGTCGCCATGATCGCCGCACCTGCCCAGTCACGGCCTGTGGTCCGGGCGGAGTCGAAGCCTTCCCCGGTCCTCACTCGTTCCGCTACGCAGTCCGCCTAGCACGCGGCCGATCGCTCCTCACGTCCCGGGGACCAAGCCTGAGCCGGATCGATTCCCTCCCGGGTTCGACCGGCTCATCTGTGCTCCCGGCTGGTATCGGGTGGGTGCGTGGGAGTATGCTGCCCGGCCGCATCGGCACCTGTTGAAGGCTCTTGGTGGAGGGCGATTCCATCATTCCACTGGCCCTCGGCGGCCCCGATTACGGGCCCGCACGGTGTGGAATCAGATCCAGATCCAGGCCGGAGATTAGGTGATGTCGCAACAGTTCTGACGCATCGAACGTATAGAGTGGTAGTGACCACGAGTCCGTGGCTCGGGAATTGAGTAAGTAGCATCCCGAGATCAAATCAACCATCAAATGTCCCCGGTTCAGACCTGTCGGCTGTCCCAGCCCGTGTCGTCTGGAAAGGGAAGGAGGTTTCACCGTGATCGTCCTCGCGCTCATCACCATCGCGGTGATCATCGCCATCTTCCGTGTCTGGTCGCCATGGCGTCCCCGCGTCCAGGGTCCGGTCGTCCATGTCCTGCGCATGCCTATTCGCGCTCGCCTCGTCAACCAGGTCGTTCCCGTGGTCCTGCTTATCGGAGCCGTTGTCCTGAACGAAGCCCTGGGACGCCTGCCCTTCTGGGTGCCGCTCGTGCCACTGGTTCTGCTCGTAGCAACGTCGTTGATCCCGGCGCGCTACACCCTGACCACCGACGGGATCGCGGTCGGGGCGCTCGGGTTCCGTCGCTGGACCGAGTTCAGTGGCGTGACCATCCGCCGCGGACAGGTCCGGTGCAAGCCGATCTCCGGTGTTCGCGGTCTGTCAATCTGGCTCCCGGGCCGCTTCCATGATGCGGACACTGTCATTGAGGTTCGCCGGCTGATTCGCGACGCCTACCAGGGCCGGTCAGTCCGCGCCAGCACTGCGGCCGAGTCGGAATCGGACGGCTCGCTGGTCACCATCTGAACCGGTTCCCGGACAACGAGACGCCGACGCGCCGCTGGAACACCAGCGGCGCGTCGGCGTCTTGGAGTCGTGTGCCGCATCGGTAACCGCGGTTACTGGGGGATTTCGGTCGCGCCGCCTTCAACCTGCGTCTGCGAATCGATGGCGATCGAGTCGTCGATCAGCCACTGGACCCCGGTGCCCTCCGGTGCGGGCGAAAGGAAGACGACGTCCGCGTATTCGAGGTCCGACGCCCGCGTGGTTACGGTCGCCGCGACGCGACCGTCCTCGATCGCCACAATGTCATCGATCGCGACAAGCTCGATCATTCGATCGCCTGACACCGGCGTCGCTCCTGCCTCGACGGCGTCACCGACCGCCTCGGCGTCGAAACCGCGTGGTCCGCTGAAGAATGCCCGGACGCCGTCGTCCGAGAACAGGGCGAGCATCCGGCCGAGGTCGCCCGCATTCTGGCACGCGATCGACTGGAAGATTGTTGCCGTCACGGCGGACCGGATAGCGTCGTCGACCGGATCACCGCTGGGCGGGACGAACGGTCCGGCGACGGAGACGGGCGCGGTCGGTTCCGCGATCTCGATTCCGTCCCAGATCGGGGTCTCGCGCGGAGCGATGGTGCATGAGGAGGCTGCGGGGACCGTCGGAATGGCGTCCTGGGCCGCCGCGGGTGTGAGCACGACGCCGGAAAGCAGCAGCATGCCAGCGAGCGACCCGGTTGCGGCCATGGCGGGACGACGGAAGCGCGAGCGCACGTGATGCATGACGGCAAGATCCTCGTTCGGCTGATGCGGACAACCGATCGGGTCGGCGTCGCCGCGGACTGATCGATGACCGATACTGTCTGGACCGGAACGCGGTCGGATGACCATTGTAGGACGTGGAGCGGGTAACGATGGCATCTGACGAAGCGCACGATCGCCCAACGGTCAACGACATGGTCGTCGACGCCGCCGAATCGGCCGACCTGCGGCTGGCGAGGCTGGTCTACTGCGACCTTTCCGGGCTGCTCCGGGGGAAGGCCACCCATGCCGCCGGGCTGACCGACCGGCTCATCGAGGGTATCGGACTGTCCCGGGCGCATCTCTCGCTGGACGGGCTCGACCGGGTCCAGCCCGCTGCCGGACTCGAGCCGGTCGGGGAAGTTCGTCTCGTCCCCGACCCACGCACCTTCACGATCCTCCCGTACGCCCCTCGGACCGCCCTCATGTTCTGCGACATGCTGACGCTGGACCGGCGGCCCTGGGATCTCTGCCCGCGGACGACCCTTCGGCGGGTCCTGGAACTTGCGGAGGACCACGGGCTGAGCGTCGAGGCCGGGTTCGAGACGGAGTACTACCTGGGCGACTACCGGACGGACGATGGTGCGCCGTCGGTCGTGCCGGCCGAACAGGCGCCGGGGTACAGCGTCCAGGCGATGCAGGCACTGGCCAGAGTCAACGACGACCTGCTGGGTGCCCTGGAGCAGCAGGACGTCTCCGTCGAGCAGATCCAGCCGGAGGTCGGTCCGGGGCAATTCGAACTCTCCGTACGCCATGGACCAGCTATGCGCTCGGCAGATACCTACCTGCTCGTCAAGGAGACCATCCGGGCGGTCGCCGGTGAGCATGGCCGCCTGGCGACCTTCGCTCCCGTCCCGTTCACCGATCAGCCGGGGTCCGGTGCCCATATCCACCTGTCCCTCTGGGACACCCATTCGGGCGAGAACCGGTTCTACGATCCGCGTGGTGAGCGCGGGTTCAGCGAGGACGGCCAGCGCTTCATCGCCGGAATCCTCGCCCACCTGCCGGGACTCCTGGCGCTGCTCGCCCCGACCGTCAATTCCTACCGGCGGCTCCGGGCAGGAGCCTGGGCCGGCGCGATCGCCGGGTGGGGATTCGATAACCGGGAGACGGCGGTTCGCGTTCCCTCAACGTTCTGGGGCCGGGAGCAGGGGACGACCAACATCGAGGTCCGGTCAGTCGACAACACCTGCAACCCGTACCTGGCGTTGGCGGGCATCGTCGCCGCCGGCTTGCAGGGACTGGAGGACGAGCTCGAGGTGGTCCCGCCAATCGCGGTAGACCCGTCCACCCTGTCGTCAGTCGAGCGTGAGCGTCACGGCGTGATCCAGTTGCCCAACTCACTCGGTGAGGCACTGGACGCACTCGAGGCCGACCGGGTCCTGACTGACGCGCTCGGCCCGGCACTCATGACCGCGTACCTGGCAGTCCGTCGGGCGGAAGTCGCCTACTACCGGGCACACTCCGCCGATGTCGAGTTTCGGGACCACGCGTTGAGGTACTAGGTCTGGGAATCAGCCCACGGTGAGGACGATGCGGTCCTGGCTGACGTCGACGGTGGTGAAACCGGTCGGAAGCGTAACGCCTTCAGGAACGACGGCCCGGGGATCGACGCGGATCTGCCCGTCGCTGGACATAGTGATCCCTGGTCGACCCGAGACCATGTTGGCGGCTAGCCCCAGGAGAAGGCCGGGCACACCGCCGGAAGGAGTCAGAACCAGGTATCCGCGATCGACGGCCGGACGAAATGCGATGCGGACCCGGAGCAGCGATGCGCGGACCGCGACCTCTAGCCGCTCCGCTTTCAACGAGGCACTCACCTGCAGGCCATTCGGCAGGGGAGCCGAGCGGACGATGAGGTCGACGGCGCTGGCTGGAACGGTGACCTGTGCGTGCCGCACGGTCAAAGTTGAACGAGGCAGGGAAGGTCGGATCTCGAGCCGCACGTCGTCGATGGCGATCCCGCCCGCAAGCCGGCCGGCCACGCCGTCAGCCACGTAGCCGAATCCCGTCAGGGCCGATCAGGAGCCGTAGCCCATCGTCCGGAACGACGACCCGAACGGGCGGCATACTTCCCAGGCTTACCAGGAGCGCCGAGTCCTCGAAGGTGACAGTCAGGTCGAGGTCCGGCCGGGCGGCCCGGATCAACTCGGCGATGGCGGCGGGTGGGATCGTGATCGCCAGGTCCCGGGCATCGACCGAAACCGGCTCGCTCCGGGCGGCGGACCCGGCGAGCATCGCGCCGATGACCGCGGCCGGGATGCTCGCGCGGATTCCGCCCAGCGCGATCTCGGCGCGTGCTGAATCGCGTTCAACGGAAGCGTCGACCATCTCAGGCACCAACTCCCGCGGCAACCGCGCTGTCAGGCGACGTCTGGAAGGTGACGCCGGGGCTGTTCTCGAGCGCGTACTGAAGATCCCATTCCGACGAGAACAGCAGGACCGGTCGGCCGTCCCGGTCTTCGGTCCGGAGCCGTCCGCGTCCGTCGCCCACCGACGCGATCGAGCGCTCGTCTCCGCTGACCCACCGCGAAAGCTGGTACGACAGCGGCTCGAGCTCGGTCTGCACGTTGTACTCGGCTTCGAGCCGGAAGCGCACGACGTCGAACTGGAGCTGTCCGACCGCAGCCAGGATCGGCTCACGACGCCCACTGCTAACCGGGTAGAGCAGCTGGATGGCGCCCTCTTCCTCGATCTGTGACAGCCCCTTGAGGAACTGCTTGTAGCGATCAGCCTGCGTGCTTCGCAGCATGGCGAAATGCTCGGGCTGGAACGGGGGAACGGGCGGGAACAGGCCGACCTCGCGCTCGCTGATCGTGTCACCGATCTGGAACTGTCCGGGGTTGATCAGTCCCACGACATCGCCCGGCCATGCCTCGTCGACGACCTCACGGTCGTTGCCGAACAGGCGCATCGGCCGCGACATCCGGACCTTCTTGCCAAGCCGTGGGTTCCAGACTTCCATGTCCCGGGAGAACCGGCCTGAGACGACGCGCAGGAACGCGATCCGGTCCCGGTGCCTCGGGTCCATGTTCGCCTGGATCTTGAAGACGAAGCCGCTGAACGTCTCGTCGTCCGGACGGACGGTCATCAAGGTTGTCGCGACGGGAGATGGGGATGGCGCGAGGCGGACGAAGTTGTCGAGAAAGACCTGGACACCGAAGTTCGTCAACGCACTGCCGAACGAGACCGGGGTAAGCTCGCCGCGCAGGACGGCGTCCATGTCGAAGTGGGAGCCGACGGCATCTAGCAGCTCCAGGTCGTCACGTAGAGCGGCGGCGCGCTGCGAGCCGATGAGCGTGTCGAGGTCTGGATCATCCAGGGAGGCGACCCGGACGGGTGCCCGGCGGGCCCCACGGTCGGTTCGCTCGTACAGGTGGATCTCGCTGGTGAGTCGGTCATAGACCCCGCGGAAGTCCGGGCCATCGCCGATGGGCCAGTTCAGCGGGTAGGTCTTGAGCTTGAGGACGCGCTCGATCTCATCCAGGAGGTCGAGCGGATGACGCGACGCCCGGTCGAGCTTGTTGATGAAAGTGAAAATGGGAGTACCGCGCTCCCGGCAGACCTCGAACAGCTTGAGCGTCTGCGCCTGGATACCACGGGCCGCGTCGAGGACCATGACGGCTGAATCGACCGCTGTCAACGTCCGGTAGGTGTCCTCGGAGAAGTCCTGGTGTCCCGGCGTATCAAGGAGGTTCAACTGCCGGCCGGCATAGGGGAACGCGAGCATCGTCGAACTGATCGAGATGCCGCGCTCCTTCTCGATCTCCATCCAGTCGGACTGTGTCTGCCGTTGGTTGCGCCGGGCCGTGACCGAGCCGGCCATCTGGACCGCGCCGCCATACAGGAGCAGCTTCTCGGTGAGCGTCGTCTTTCCGGCGTCCGGGTGAGAGATGATGGCGAAGGTCCGACGACGGGCGACCTCGTCGGTAAGGGTCCGCGAAGCGTCCGCTCCGCCATCGACGGGACGGGCAGGCTCATCAACCGCCGGACTTGCTGCGGGAGTCGCCAGTTCAGCCTGCTCGTCGACGGTCGCGTCATGAAGATCGGAAATCGCTGGTGCAACGATCTGGTCGTCGACGAAGGTCTCTCGCATGGGCACAGGTTGGCGTCTCCAGACTCGTTTTCCATCGGTCCGATGGCGCGTAAGGCGGATGTAATCGCGCCACGCTCGTTCCCGAGCAGGACGTGATCGATCCACCGGCACGGCCTCGGACCGGGATGACTGCTTTCGGCGCCGCAGTTCACAACATGGGACAGTATAGCCCTTGACAACCTCATCGGCGACAACTCTCACTCGGAATTGCAGCGCTCAACGGGCCGACTTCCCATTCTTTCCGGCTGTCGGATGACGAGCCGCCTATACTTTCCGTTGGCTTCTGGTCGCCATCGCGGCCCGCTCGGCGATCCGGCCAGCACCTCCGGGAATACACATGCTTCATCTCGTTAACGGCGATGTACTGAGCCGGCGGATCACCGCTTCCGGGCTCCTGCGGCCATTCGATCCGGCGCTCAAGGACACGCGCGACCCCGATATCGTCATCCCGTGGCGTGATGTCCTGTATGAGGGACCGGTCCCGGCCGGGCGTTCTCCCATCAACCTGGCCAACGACCGCGCCCGTTACATCGCCGGCCGAGGCTGGGCTCCATTCCTCGAGGTACGCCAGGCGTTCAGCAAGCGGGATGCGGCGATCGCACGGACCGGCCGGCACGACGAGGTGGTGTTCTGGTTCGAGGATGACCTGTACGACGGACTCCAGCTTGCCCAGGCGCTGGACCGCGTCGCCGTCCGACGTCCGGAGGAAACCCCGTTCAGCTGGGTGCTACTGCCGTCCCGGCCTGGAGGCGAGATCGACATCAGAGCAGCCTTCGATAACCGGGTGCCTGTCCCGGTCGAGGCATTCACCGACGCGAGGACCTTCTGGACCGCCTTCACGGCACCGGATCCAACTGACCTGGCGGCGCTGGTGCGTGATCGGAAGTTGAGCACCGCAATCCTCGCGGACACCGCCCAGCGGGTCCTCGCCGAGTACCCGGCTGTCGGTAGCGGGCTGAGCCTGTCGGAGCGCCGAGTGCTCGGGACGCTCAGCGAAGGCCCACTGACGCCCATCGAGATATTTCGTGAGGCAGTGGATGCTGACCCGCGCCCATTCCTCGGCGATTTGCAGGTATGGGATCGCCTTGACCGGTTCGCCACCGCTTCGACACCGCTGATCGGTCGCGAGGATGGCCGGCAGTGGGTGTCGCCCGTTCTCGATCTCCTCAGTCTGGTCGAACCCGATATGGACGCTTTCCATGCACAGGAACTTGGGCTGACGGAGATGGGGCGGACCGTCATGGCCGGTGAGCGGGACTTTCTCGACCTCGGTATTCCGGCACGCTGGGTCGGTGGGGTCGAGATAACCGGAACCGTCACATGGCGATGGGATGCAACCCATGGCGATCTGGTAGGTCCCTCCGGTACTGATTAACTATCCCGTAGTCGAATTGCCGGCGATCTCGTCCGCCATTGGACGAAGGTAGATCAGGAATTCATTGACGCCGACCTTGAGGATGCGGCTGATGTGGTAGCGGATCTGGGTAGTCGGTTCCCGGTAGACTCCGCCGGCACGCCAGCGACCGAGCCGCATCTCGCGCGCGTTCTTCGCGACGAGCTCGAAGGTCATGCGGTCACAGGAGTTGCAGACGAAATACTGGTCGGTTTCGTCGGTCGGACCCGTGAAACCGCGCGTGAACAGACGGACGTCAAGGCTCCCGCACCACGGGCAACGCCGCTCACCGGGAGGGAAATCCGCCTGTTGGTCATGTCTGCTGACCATGCGCCGTCAGACCTCGTCTCGTCTCTGGAAACTCCCGTGCAACGTTTCCGCCTGCCGAACCGGCCAGAAGCATGGCGGGATGGTACACCACGGTACCCCGGGCTGTTCCCGGAGCTGGCTCGCCTCCCTGGCCCCGCACGCTGGGTGACGAACCCTCTCTGGACCCGTTGAACACGTCGCGGAACCTGCCTTGCGATAATGCCATAGCTCTGCATTCGGTGGTGGGTCACCACAGCGCGGGAGATCGTCTGGTCACGTCGTGGTGATAGGCGAAATCACGAGGGAGGCATTCGATGGTGAGTCAGTCCACGCCGTCACGCGGAAATCAGCCAAGTAGCGGAACCCGGTCGGACCTCTTCGGCGGCCGGTCGTTGATCATCGCGTCCAACCGCGGTCCAATCACGTTTCACCGGCAGCCAGACGGGTCGTTCATCTCGCGGAAGGGAAGCGGCGGTCTCGTTACCGCCGTCTCCGGGATCGCGAGCGGCATCCAGCCGATCTGGATCGCCGCCGCGATGGGCGCCGACGACCGGGCACGGGCCCAGGCCGCCGATCAGCAGGGTCAGACGCTGATCCTGCCGAACGGCGAGAAGTCGGAGTTTCGCCTGCGGTTCGTCCAGCCATCGCGGGACGCCTATCACTGGTACTACAACGAGATCAGCAACCCGCTGCTCTGGTTCCTCCAGCACTATCTCTGGGATACGCCGCGGACGCCGGACATCACTGCGGAGACGTGGCAGGCCTGGAATGACGGCTACGTCGTCGTCAACGAGCAGTTCGCGACGGAGATCCTGACTGCCGCCGACTCCCTGGACGAGCCGCCGGTCATCATGCTGCAGGACTACCACCTGTACCTGGTCGGCAAGCTGATCCGCGAGCGCCGACCAGATGCCATCCTTCAGCACTTCATCCATATTCCGTGGCCGGACCCGGATTACTGGCGGCTGCTTCCGCTGAAGATGCGGCAGGCGATCCTCGAGGGGATGCTCGGCAACGACATCGTCGGGTTCCAGACGCCGTCCAACGCCCGCAGCTTCATGTACACCTGCGAGGCTTACTTGCCAAACGTCAGCGTTGACTACCAGGGCGGCGCCGTCAAGATCGAAGGGCGGACGGTCCGGGTCCGCGCTTACCCGATCTCGATCGACACGGCATCGGTCCGACGACAGGCGTATGGCAAGGAAGCGCGGAGCCATGACCGCTACCTGCCAAACCACTGGAACGAGTTCACCATCCTCAGGGTGGACCGGGCCGAGCCGAGCAAGAACATCGTCCGGGGCTTCCTCGCCTTCGACCGGTTCCTGGAGACCAACAAGGAGTACCAGGGGCGAGTGAACTTCGTGGCGATCACGGTCCCGAGTCGGCTGGAGGTCTCCGAGTATCAGAACTACCTGGACGATGTCAGCTCGGTAGCCGGGCGGATTAACGCCAAGTACGCCAACGTCGAGACCGGCTGGCAGCCCATTCAGATCCTGATGGGCGAGAACTATCCCCGGGCGCTGGCGGCGATGAAGTGGTACGACGTGCTGATGGTCAATTCGATCATCGACGGCATGAACCTGGTCGCCAAGGAGGGTGCGCTGCTCAACGAGCGCAACGGCGTGATCATCCTCAGTGAGGGTGCCGGCGCCGCAACCCAGCTCCAGGACGAGGCCCTGATGGTCTCGCCTGCCGATGTCGAGGGGACGGCTGAGGCGATCTATAAGGCGATCACCATGCCGCAGGCCGAGCGCCGGCAGCGCGCAGAGGCCCTGCGCCGCAAGATCGAGAACGACGACGTCTCGCTCTGGTTCAAGCGGCAGGTGGAGGACATCGACTCGCTCCTGGCGCCGAAAGAGGAGCGCGACTTTCTGCCTGGTGGCGAGGACACGCTGGTCGAATCCCATCCCGTTGCAACACGGGATTAGATTCCGAGACGCGACCTGGCAGCGAAGAGAGAAGGGCGGGGCGCCCCGCCCCCCCCGC
>DASZAY010000013.1:0-17477 GCA_035944555.1 Thermomicrobiales bacterium | reverse complement strand
TTGGCTAGCGGGGCGAGCGCGCCGTCCCTGGAAACGGAGTGGGGCGGCTCGGATCCGAGCCGCCCCTCTCCGTTTCTGCTACGGATTCAGTCGGCCGTGACCGTCGCCGTCTTTCGCGCCCTCGGCTTGCGAGCAGGGGGCTTCTCCGAGGTCGTTGCTGGTGTGGTGGCCCGGCTCGGCGTCTTTCGCCGGGGTGGGAGTTCTACCGCCGGCGCGGCCGGCAGGAACGGACCCGGCATCGGGGGATCGACGGGGCGCGACGCGAGCCAGCCGTTGACCGCCAGGGCGCTGAACTCCTTGTCCTTGATCTCCAGCATGACGTCGACATCCCGCTCGCCCAGAGCCGCGGCGAACCGGGCCCAATCGGTCAGGTCAACCGAAACGGTATGGGCGCCTGTCTGCTTGTCCGGGTTCTGCGACGAGTAGTCCATCGCCGGCAGGCCGTGTCCATCCCAGGTCGGCATGAACAGGTCCAACGCCTCCTCGACCGTCTCGCCCTCGTTGCGGATCGAGTGGTGGAAGACGTCGAACAGGAGCGGGATGCCGGTCGCCCGGTGCACGACGAGATTGTCGGCAAGGCTGTACTGGCGCTCGTCATTCTCGATCACGAGACGGCGGCGGATGATCTCCGGGAGATCAGCGTAGCGAGCGATGAACCGCTCGATCGCCGCCGGCTTGTCGCCATAGACGCCGCCGGTGTGGATCTGCATCTTGTGGGTGTGATCCAGGCCCATCATGTCGAACAGCGTGGCGGTGTACATCAATTCGGCCACGCTGCGCTCGACAATCTCCTCGTTCGGGGCGTTCAGCAGGATGTACTGGCCTGGATGACAGTTGATCCGCATGTCGTGGTCGCGGATGAACTGCCCGATCTTCGCGAACCGGGGCTCGAACTCCGCCCGCCAGTCAACCGTCATCACCGGGTGGGAGGCGAACGGGATGGTGTCGGACGAGATCCGGAAGTAGTTGATGCCGTTGTTGGCATTCCACTGGAGGATCTGCTCAAGGCAATCCAGGCTGTTGTTGACCGTCTCGGTCAGGCGATCCGGCGAGAACGACGCCAGCCGGAATGTCCGCGACGCCGAGCAGCCAATGCGCAGGTTGGAGCAGGGGTATCCGATCTTCATGACGCTCCTGACGCACGCGTCGTTCCTTAGCGTCGATGGTCAGCAGATGTGTCCGCTGGCGTCTGATCCGCGGAAGCCAGGTACGCCCCGGGGGGCGTATCTGGCCGGAAAACGTCGCCCGCCAGCGCCTAGCCGTCGGCGCGGCGGCGGACCCGGCGCAGCAGATACCCGGCCGCGACCCCGCTACCTGTGCCAAGCGCCACGCGAGCCAGTTTCGGATGAAGTGAGGCGCGGGTGTAGAGACTGGGGCGGAAGACAGGGCCCGGGTGGTCCCCGTGGACAGCCCCGTCGTTACTTGACTGCCAGAGACTGCCCTCCGGATTCGGGTCCGGGTTCTTCCGCTTCTGGATAGGAATGAACATCGTCCGGGCTGCTGCGTCGTAGGCGCGTGGGAAGAAGGTGCCGAAGAGGCTCATCATCTTTCCACCGCCCCCGACGTAGAGATCACGGCGCGGGTGAGCTGCGGCGTGGAGGATGGCGACCGCGACCTCCTCTGGCGCATAGACGGGTGGGGGAAGTTTGGGCTGGTGGTCGGTGTAGTTCTTCGCGTGCTGCGGATACAGCGTGTTGATCCCGGCGGGCTTGATCAGCGTGAGCGAAATGGGCACGTCATCCGCCTCGAGCTCGATGCGGAAGGCGTCGGTGAATCCCTTGACCGCGTGCTTGGAGGCGGAATACATCCCCTGCAGCGGGACGGACGTGTCGGAGAGCTCACTGCCGACGTTGATGATCGCGCCGCCCTCGGCCCGGAGGTGCTGTGCCGCCACCCTGGAGCCGTAGACGACGCCCCAGAAGTTGGTGTCGAACAGCTTCCGGTGATCCTCGTCGCTGATGTCCTGGATCCGTCCCAGGATCGAGACCCCGGCGTTGTTCACCCAGGTGTCGAAGCCGCCGTAGCGCGCGATGGCCTCGTTGCCGAGACGCTCGACGTCGTCAGGGTTCCCGACGTCCGTGACGACGTAGGTGGCATGACCGCCGCTGGCGGTGATCTGGTCGACGGTCGCGGACAGGTCCTGCTCGCTCCGGGCGGCCAGCACGACCCGGGCGCCCTGTTTTGCGGCCGCCAGTGCCGTTGCTCGCCCGATCCCGCTCGATGCGCCGGTGATGACGATGACCTGTTCGGATACGGGTTTCAGGTTGACGGCCATGGGTCTGTCTCCCTCTGCGACTGATGGTGACGATGGATGATGCTGAACGCGACGCAACGAATCGTTCCTGCTGGTACGCAGTCTCCCGGCCATCGGCGGTCAGCCATCTGAGAGGCGCGGCGGTTTCGGCCGGCGGAGCAGGGGGCGACGTGCAGAATCAACTCACCATGCTGATCTCGTCGTCCGCAGGTGCCGCGTAAGGACCAGTGGCGATCGCGATCCACAAGCAATCCGTCGCTCCTGTAGCAGTAGCGGGTAGTAGGAACTACTTCACTAGATTCATGGTGGAACTGGTTGTGCATAGTCGCCCAAAGCTGGCCGGATCGGGGCCCACCGTACGGTTTCGTGCGGCGTCCTGGCAGACAGCGGGCCTGCGATGGGCAGGCCTGGGTTGCCCCGATCATGGGGCTTGGCAGAGAGGGATCATGACCATGACCGGCCCCCTGACGCACGCGACCGCTCGCTTCTCGTCACGGCTCCAGAGCGGTGACACTGGATGCGAGACCGTGCAATCGATCATCGACATCGCGGCAACAGCCGAAGCCTTCGCGGTCACCGCCCTCGGTGGTGTGATCGACAACGCACTCAACGGATTGCTGCCGCTGACTGACGAGGCCATCCAGAGTCTGGTAGCCGCGCGGGCCAGCGAGCAGCTGCACTACGAGTTCCTGCTCGCTGCCGGTGCTGAGCCGCTGACGCTGAGCTTCACCATCCCGGACCCGACGATCGTCACCGATTCGGCTGTTCTCTTCCCGACGCTCGTGGCGCTCGAGGAGGCCTTCATCGCCGCCTACCTCGCCGCGGCGCAGCAGTTCAGCATCCTGGGCGAGCCTGACCTGGCGCAGGTCGCGCTGCAGATTGGCGCCGTCGAGGCCGAGCACCGCGCCGGCGTGCGGTTCTTCGGTATCGAGGCCGGCGTCCTGGAAGGTGTGCCCAACGATGTCGCCTTCGAGAAGGCGCTGTTCGCTCAGGTCGCAGAGGCGGCCGACCTGTTGACCGAGCTTGGTTTCATCGGCGGCTCCGGCACCGTGATCGAGTACCCCGGTCCCGGTGAGATCGACACCACCGGACTGACGCAGCTGGAGCCGTAGCTACGGCGCATGACCCCCGTCTCAGACGCTATGACGAACGGAGCCAGAAGATGACCGTCCAGAGCACCATGTTCTCACCTCACCTGTCCCGCCGAAGCCTGCTGGTCGCCGCGGGCGTCACCGCGGGAGCCACGGCCGTTGGGTTCTCCGCCGCCCAGACGTCGTTCCTGAAGGCGCGCGCTCAGGAAGACCAGAGTCTCCAGGACATCCTCGATATCATCGTGACGACGGAGACCTTCGGCGTCGCCTTCCTCGGCGCGGGCCTTGAAGCCAACGCCAACGGCGAGTTCGACGTCGCGTGGAGCGACCGCCTGGTCGCGATCGTCACGGCTGCCCAGGCCCAGGAGCAGGCCCACAAGGAAGCCTTCGAGGCCGCTGGTGGGACGTCGCTCTTCGAGACGTTCACCGTCCCGCCGACCGCCCTGACCGTTTTCAACGACTTCTTCACGGCCCTCGTGCAGCAGGAGACCGCCGAGACCGGCGCTGCGGCAGCGGCCATCCGGCAGTTCAGTGACCTCGGCCGAACTGATCTCGTCAAGGTCATGTTCCAGTACGGCGCCGAGGAAGCCGAGCACCGCGTTCTTGCCAACTACGCAGCCGGGAGCCGCCCGGCCAACGACCGCGCTTTCGCCCAGGCGCCGTACGAGACGGTTTCCGAGTTCCTCGAGAGCCTGCGCACGCGGGGCATCATCGAGGGTGAAGGGACAGAGGTCACGTACCCGGGTCCGGTCGAGCTCGACTTCACGAACGTGATCGAGACGGAGCCAGGCGGCGTTGCGGTCGAGTGCGGCCCGGACGGGACGCCCACTGCCGGCACTCCGACGGTCGGGGTTGGCACCCCGACTACGGGTACCCCGACCACTGGTACACCGACCACGGGCACGCCGGAAGCGGGAACTCCCGCTGCATAGGTCGCCACATCGAGCGGCGGGGACGAGCCGCTGCTCGTGACACGGCAGGGCTCCTTCACCAAGGTGAGCGACGACTTCACCACTTGTAGCCGTCGTGTCAGACCTGGCCGGTCCTGTGAGAATCAGGATCGGCCAGGAGCCAGCCGTATTCGACGTTCATATCGGCAAGCTGTCGTGGACCGGCATGCCCTCGATTTCGACGTAGCCTTGATCCCAAGTCTTCGCCAGGCGGGTATGGCGGTTTCCTCGTCGTCTCGACTACACCCATTCACTCGGAGCGGCAATACGGGATGTGCTTGTCGCAGACTAGGAAGTTCTGGAAGTATCCGACCGCTTCGAGAATCGCTCGGGTCTGGAGATGCGTGATGTGCGGTCCTGTACTCACCCGTCCGGCTGGGTATGGGCTGGTGCAAGCGCATACCGGGCTCTTCCTGGCGGAACGATGATGTCTCACCGCATGGGCGAAGGGATCGACGCCATGGAGCAGGGCTGGCAACCGCTCGAAGCTGGCCGATCCAATGGCGACAACAAACATCTGCTCACTCTGAAAAGTGCGCACGACCCCGATGACCCAAGGTGAGATGTGGGAGCTCGGACCAGGTTCGTATGCCGGTCCTGAACCGTCCGGGAACCCGCCGTTACGTGACCACGGAAAGCGCCGACCTCACCGATGACTGCCTGCAAGGGACCCTGCAAGATGAAACTTCCCCTTGGCGACCGGCACGACGCATTGATCGTCGGAGGTGGACCGGCTGGGCTTTCGGCAGCAATCGCCCTCGCCCGGGCGCGCCGGTCGGTCGTCCTCTTCGAGTCTCCACGACCGGGACGATCCAGTTGGAGCCAGCTCAATCACAACTATCTTGGCTTCCCTGACGGCATTTCCATCGTCGACCTGTGCGCGCGTGGTCGAGCCCAGGCGGAACGGTTCGGGGTGCACATCCAGGAAGCTGTTGTCGATACGGTCACCCATGACGAGTACGGGTTCGCGGTCACGTCGGCGGGGACGACGCACCAAGGGCGTGGACTCATTCTGGCCACCGGGGTCACGGACAAATGGGTCCAGTTCCCGGGTTATGAGGACTACATCGGCAAGACCATGCACTGGTGTATCACCTGTGATGGATATGAGATGCGGGACCAGCGGGTGCTCGTGGTGGGGAATGACGCGGAGACTGTTGAGCTGGCCCTGGAAATGCTGCGCTTCAACCCCAAGACCGTGACCGTCCTCACGAATAGTCAGCGTGTCGGAGTACCGTTGGACCAGCTTGAAGAACTGCAGTCCCACGGCATAGAGATTGTCGTGGACCGAATTGTCAGGGCGCGGTCCCGCACCATAGGGTGCTTCGAAGCAGTGCTGCTCGCGGGGGGCCGGGAAATCCCGCTCGATCACCTGTTCAGTTCCCAGGGAGCTGAGCCGAACGCGGCACTAGCCCGGTCGTTGGGCGTTGAGCTGACCGAGGACGGGCATATAAAGGTTGATGCCGAGGCCAAAACCAGCGTTGCCGGCGTCTACGCTGCCGGTGATGTCACCTCGTTGCACTCGCACCAGGTACAGACCGCAGCTCACGAAGGCGCCACAGCGGCCGCCTCACTCGTGTATGCGTTGTACCAGCAGGACAAGGAAACCCTCCATGCTGAGCGCCTCGCCCACACGACCGGGTGATCAACATGGAAAGCCACGCCGCTCCACCTAAGCATGGATCGTCTGCAGATCAGAAATAGGGGACTCGTCAATCGCGGGTGACCCCGGCGACCGTAATCCGGCAACCCTTGGTGGACCCGTCATACCAGCACATGGCGACGGGACCACCGCGGAGAGGCAGTGGCCTCGACTGGCTGTCAGAGCGCTCTGGTAATGTCGTCAACGCCGGCAGCGTCGGCAAGCCTGAGTACGGCGTTCACGCGCTCGCCGGATCCTGCTCACGATCACCCAGGGACAACCAGCGCAAGCTCGACCGACCGTCCGGCCAACAGGATGACCGTGAACCGGGTTTGGGCTCGCACCCTGTAGATCACGATCAACGCCGTTCTAAGTACGTGACCTTGCGGAGGGGCCCCGGCCTCGCGCTGCCAGAGGCTACGATTTGATCACGATTACGCAATGCCTTACCCCACCGAAGTACCGACCAATCATGTTCCTGCTGCTGGTCGACGCTGGCCCCTTCATCGTGGTCCAGCTCGCGGTGGCGTTGGGCGACGACCGGACGGCCGTTGGCCGCTTACCCCTCATCGTGGAGGACCGCGGCGAGTAGCTGCCGCATGCTCTGCTCGTCATCGACGATGAGGATCGTCATCATGCCAGCCAGAACGCAGCGGCTATGTCCCTAGGACTCCTCGTCCAGAGGAGCGGCGGTTCCGGTCAACAGGTTGCTCGCGCTGAACGGCGCCCCAACGCTCATCCCCTCGGGGCCGATCATCAGCTCACGCATGGTCCGGTCGATGGCGGACTCGCGCTGCTTGATAACGGACACCATTCGATGCAGTGAGGAGCGGATCTCGACGCTTCGCAGCAGGATCGAAGCATCCATGGCGGCCGAGAGGTTCGGCACCGGCATCGTGAGCACGGGACCCGTGACGGCATCAATCTCCAGCACGAAGAGGGTGGTCACTCCCCGATCCCGGAGCCTGTTCGCCAGGGCCTGGACGAAGTGGGTTCGACGCTCCGGCGCCGGAAAGAGCCGGAAGAGATCGCTCAGGGCATCCACGAACAGCCGGCGGGGCTGATGCTCCTCGATCGCGGCCAGCAACTGCCAGGCCTAATCATCAGGGGTGAAGTCCAGCGGTGGGCGCCACATGACGCGTAGGAGACCGGACGCCAGATGCGGTGCCAGTTCGAGGCCGACGCGATCAGCGGTCGACGCGATACCTGATGGCGTTTCCTGGAACCCGGCAAGCAGACACGGTTCGCCCTGTCGCACCCCCTCGGCCAGAAAGTGCAGACCGAGCAGGGTCTTTCCTGAACCGGGAGTCCCGAGCACGGTCGCAGAACTCCCGGACAGCACCCCGTCTCCGGTCATGGCGTCGAGCCCGGCGACGCCCAGGGACAGGCGATCGATCCCGGTCCATTGCGGGAGGAGCCGGGAATAGACGGATTCCAGCCGGGGGAATACCGCGATGCCGGTCGTATCGATGGCGAAGGTGTGCAGTCCATGGAGGTAGGCGGAACCGCGCAACTTGACCACCCGCAGGGAGCGAACGTCGGTCGTGCCAATGGAGTCATTGGAGAGGCGGATGAGTCCGTCGACATGTCTCGCCGCGAGTTCGGCCTCCCGGGCACTCGCGAGCAGGACCGTGGTGCAGCCGTGCAGCATTGCCCGGGCCTGGAGCGCGTGAATGAAGTGGCCGAAGTCGAAGTCCGTCGTAGTGAGCGTGCGAGAGGCTCCTGCGCTATCGATGACGAGAAGGGTCGGCGTGTAGGTCCGGATGGTGTCGACCAGCGTCCGGAGCATCGCCTCGACACCACCCTCCTGGAGCCCGGTGAGGAGGCTCACATAATGAATCTGCTCTCCCACTCGTGCGGAGTCGACGAACTGCAGGCCCTGGAGGTGAGCGAGCATCCGGTCATGCGACTCGCTCAGGAGTGTCGCGAAGAGGACGTTTCCACCGGCAGCCGCATGGGCAAACGCGAGGTGATTGCCCAGAGTGGTCTTGCCCGTACCAGGTTCACCGGCGACGAGATAGACGTCACCCGTGAGCATCCCGCCGTTGAGAACCGTGTCCAGCCCGGGGATGTGCGTTGGTTGCCTGCGCAGGGCCGGGAAGCTTGGGGAAGGGCTGCCGGCGTCCAAGGCGTGCTCCTGAGGGTGAGTGGCAGGACGTCGATGTCAACTATTGTGGCGGAGCATGAGTATAGCGTCCTCTCAAAGGAGCACACTCACCCTTTGGCCGGCCGGACCAACCCGGGCCGGGCGGATATCGAGGGCCCCCGAGCCCGCCGTATCATCTCGTTCCGCGAACCAGCTAGCGGTATGCCGTTCAATTCGGCTCAGGTACGCCGCGTTGTCCAGGGGCGCATCGGTCGTGGCGTTTCCCTGGGACCGGGGATGAGCCGGTCGGCGATGAATCCGGTGGCGAACGCGTAGATACTCTTGTGGGCGATGTCGATGACCTGCTCGTCGACCGGCCAGGTCCAGGGGAGTGAACCTACTCCTGTCGCGTTCTCGAGCGTTTGATCATTGAGCAGGCGGATGCTGGTGAAGATGTACGAACCCACCGGACCGCGAATGCCCCGCTCGGCCATGAGCCCCCTGACGATCCCTAGCGCCATGCCCTGACCGTAATGCATAGCCCAATTGAATCCCCGGTGATGGACATAGGGTTTCGGCTCTCTTCCGAGCAAGGCCGCAAGTGTCTTGGCGGGCATATAGGAGTCGGGTCGGTGGGTAAAGCGTTGCTCGACCTTCTCCCCGATGGTCATGACTGCGACACCAGCAACGCCGGCAATGGCGCCGCGGACGACTAGATCCATGCGATTCAATCTGACTCCTCTCGATTGGTTGAGCTCGGTCAGCAGAGTAGCGCCCCGCCTGGCCCGACCTGAAGATTAAGGATGTGAGATCGGTAGGGGCGAGGGGCGCGGATCGGGTGACGCGCAAGGAGCGACTCAGTTCTGGCCCTGCTGCACTTCCCAAGCCAACAATCTGACCACAGCGGTCTTGGACCGAGCCTGCTCTCGGTGTTCGCTGCTACATGAATGCCTGCACTGATCACGGGTTCGATTTGTCCCGCGTACTCGCCAGCCGTCTCCGTGGGCGCCTGATGCAGCCTGCCACCGCCGAGGGGCCTCCGAAACAATGGATGGCTGGGCTGAACCGGGCTCCACTGTCGGCACACTGATAAACCCGACGGAGGTCTTCAAGGACTACAAGCGACTCCTGCCCAAAGCCGGTCTGGTCGGTTGGCGGTATCACGACCTGCGCTGAAGTCATGAGTCGTTCGTGGCCGCCCGAGACGTGACCCAGCGAGTTGTCATGGAGATCCCTGGACACAGCCGGCTCAGCACGACATCGCAGGTCTCAACGCACGTCGAGCCGGAGCAGCTCTGCGAAGCCGCCGACAGGCTCGGCGGCCTGTCCCGGTCAAGGCCGAGTCCCCGTAGGGCCGATTCGATGGCCGGTCCAATCCCGCTGCTGCATCGACTGTTGCAGTTGGGTCGAACCTGATCCTGTTGCAGGAACCGGGAACGACGAAACCCCCGCCGAAGCGAGGGTTTCTCTGGTGAGCCCGGGAGGATTCGAACCTCCAACCAGCTGATTAAGAGTCAGATGCTCTGCCGTTGAGCTACAGGCCCGTAAGTTGTGCGCTCCCGAAAGAGCGTACATAAGAATACCGGGCCGGGCGTGTGGCGTCAAGCGTGCGAACGGAGATGCCGTGCGAGACGATCATGGATGGAGCAGGGAGAGGCGATGAAGCTGGCCGAGGCGCTCGCGGCGAGGTCCGACACCCAGAAGCCGATAGCGAGACTCGTCCACCGGATGCAGCATAACGCTCAGGTCCAGGAGGGCGAGGATCCCTCCGAGCGCGTCGCCGATCTGCTGGCGGAGTGCGAGCGCGAGGCGACGGAGCTGGAGCGGTTGATCCGGGCGATCAGCCGGACCAACGCCGTGACGGCCCTCCCGGATGCCGGGATGCTGACGGTGACCGACGCGCTCGCCCGGCGGGACGTGCTCGATGGGCGGACAGGGGACCTGCCGCGTCGTCCTCATCACGAGAAGAGGGCCAGTCCTCAATGGACCGGCCCTTCCTCCCGTTTCGGACCTAGGTTTCCGGATCCGGCGTCAGACGCCGATGGGCTCCCGCCAGGCGCCGAGGCCGTCCAGGGACGGACGGGTACCGTCCTCTCCGGCGTCGGGGAGGTTGCGGAAGGCGGGGCGCTGATCGACCCAGCCCGCCGCCTGCTCGTAGGTCCGCGCGATCCGGAGCAGGTTCCCCTCGTCGAATGCCCGGCCAAGCAGCTGCAGGCTCACCGGAAGATCGGCGCTGAACCCACACGGGACCGACACACCCGGGATACCCGCCATGTTCGCCGGGATCGTGAAGACGTCGGCCAGGTACATCTGGAACGGGTCATCCGTCCGTGACCCGACGCCGAATGCCACGGTCGGAGACGTCGGGCAGGCAATGACGTCACACTGCTCGAAGGCCGCGTCGAAATCGGCCTTGACCAGCGTCCGGACCTTCTGCGCCTTGACGTAGTAGGCATCGTAGTAACCGCTGCTCAGCGCGTACGTCCCGAGCATGATCCGCCGCTTGACCTCCGGGCCGAACCCCTCGCCGCGGGTGCGGTCGTAGGTCTCGCGCAGGGTCCGGCCCTCGGCGCGGTAGCCGAACCGGACGCCGTCGAAGCGCGAGAGGTTGGCGCTGGCCTCGGAGGGAGCGGTGATGTAGTAGGTCGCCAGCGCATACTCGGTGTGCGGCAGACTGACCTCGACGATCTCGGCACCGAGCGCGCGGAGCTGCTCGATCGCTGCGTCGACGGCGGCACTGACGCCGGGGTCCATGCCGTCAATCGCGTATTCCTTCGCGACGCCGACGCGGATGCCGCGCAGATCGGTCGCGCCGGCTACAGCCTCGGCCGCCCGGGGTGGATCGACGGGAGCGCTGGTCGCGTCCATCGGGTCCTGGCCGGCGATCGCGTCCAGCATGATCGCTGCGTCCTCGACTGTCCTGGTGAACGGGCCGATCTGGTCGAGCGACGAGGCGAAGGCGATCAGGCCGTAGCGTGAGACGCGACCATACGTCGGCTTGAGCCCGACGATGCCGCAGAAGCCGGCCGGCTGCCGGATCGACCCACCGGTATCGGAGCCGAGCGACAACGTTGCGATCCCGGCCGCGACGGCAGCACTCGGTCCGCCGGACGATCCACCCGGCACGGTCGTCAGGTCCCAGGGGTTGCGCGTCGTCCCCCAGGCGCTGAACTCGGTTGAGGAGCCCATCGCGAACTCGTCGGTGTTGGTCTTGCCGAGAAAGGGAGCGCCGGCTTCGCGGAGCTTCCGCACCACCGTCGCGTCGTAGGGCGACCGGTAGCCGCGCAGGATCCGGGAGGCGGCGGTCGTCGGGGCGTCGGTCGTGACCAGGACGTCCTTGAGGGCGACCGGGATGCCGGTCAGCGGGGCAACCTCGCCGGCCGCGATCCGTGCGTCCGCCGCGTCGGCTTGCGCCAGCGCGCTTTCAGCCGTGACCTCGATGTACGCGCGGACAGCTCCGTCCAGGTCGGCGATCCGGTCGAGGTGAGCCTGCGTCAGCTCGCGGGACGACACCTGCCGCGCGTCGAGCAGCTGGCGGGCAGTGGCCGCGGACAGCCAGGTCGGATCAGTTGCGTCGGGGTGAGCGGGCGAAGCCATGACGGGCGGAGCCTCCGGGTGAGGGTGTGACCGGGCAGGGACGGGACGGGGGCGCTCAGGCGGATTCGGGCTCGGTCCCCATGACGGCCGAGACCTCGAAGAAGCCGTCGCTCTGGCGGGGCGCGTTGGCGAGTGCTGCTTCGCGCGGGAGTGACGGCCGTACGGCATCCTCCCGGAGGACGTTGGTCAGCGGGATGACCTGGGCCGTCGGCGGGATGGCAGACGTGTCGACGCGCTCCAGGACGGCGATGTGACCGAGGATGTCCGACAGCTGATCGCGCAACGATCGCTTCTCGTCTTCGGACAGCTCCAGTCGCGCCAGAGCCGCGACCTGCTCGACTTCGGCGATCGTGAGCGCCATTCCGGACCTCCGTTGAAACCTTGTCAGGCGCGCCGGGATGGACCGGCCGCTTGGGAAAATGACCTGTTCTCGCGGCCAGAGTCTAGCAGATGGCCCGCCGCCATCTCGGCCTGGCATGGTCAGGAGATGGCCGTTGCAACCGCCGGGATGTTGTCGCTGGGGGGCTATTGACCGATACTGTCCGTTCACGAATCGGCACTTTGCCCTGGACAACAAGCCGCTGTTCCTCAGGCCGTCCCGTGACGGGTGGTCCCGCCCTTCCTCTAGGTGACCCGCCGTGTTCGCCCTCCACTCAATTCGACAAGAGAAGTCGGCGGGGACCGGTCGCTCCCGGTCCTGGTCCATGGTCGTGTCTGGTCTCCTGGCCGGGCTGGTCCTGGCTGGTTGCGGTCCCCGGATCGGCGAAGACGAACGGAACCGCCGGTTCGCGGAGCAATCGCGCCCGCCGGCCGTGACTGCCACGGTCGTCGAGGACAGTGTCGGCACCCCGATCACCGCGATGCCGGGCCAGCCCATCGGCACTCCGCTTCCCATTGACTCCTCGGACCTGCTCCTTCCACAGGGCGGGCCGGAATCCGCCTTCTTCGTCGCGGACGGACAACTGCTGATCGCCACCGCCGCAGGCGAGCTTCTGACACCGGAGCTTCCGGGGGCGGTCTCCGCCCTATCGGTCTCACCGGCCGGCGACCGGGCAGCGATCCTTCTCGGTCCCGGGGCGGCAGCTACGCCCGAGGCAGGAGCGCCCGTGGCGACCCCTGCCATTCCGGCCAGCGACGGGTTGCCTGATCCTGTGGCGTTCGACGAAGCCCGGGTCGTCATCCTCGGGCCGGACGGCGAGACGCTCCGGACGATTGACGACCTGAGTGGGCTGGCCGGGATCGCCGCATCGGAACAGGCGCCCGGTGACGGCGTCTCGACGCTCGCGCTCGGCCCCGGTTCCGATGACCTGATCGTCGGTCTGGCCGACGGGCTGCTGATCCGCGTGCCGGAGACCGCCGAACCGGCCCCGATCCCGGGCAGCGGCAATCTGGCCGATATCCGCCAGGTCATTTGGGAGCCGGATGGCAGCGGCATCGCGATCACGGCGTCGGGCAAGTCGGGCGAGCCGGTCGGGTTGTACTACTCGCCGATCCGCGTCGACGGGATCGACCTGGTCCGACTGGCTCCGGGACGAGGCCGGTCGGCCGGGAATGCCACCTGGCTGCCGGACGGGTCGGGAATCCTCTTCACCGACGCGACTGGACCGGTTTCCGCCGACACGCTGCGACAGGGCCGTGATCTGTTCGTTTCCCGCCTGCGGACCGACCGGCGTAATCTCGTCGTCGCGGCCGGCGTCATCGGTCCGTCTGCCGGCGTAGGACAAGTCGTGCCAGGTCCGGACGGCCTGATCGCCTATTTGCTCGTCCGTGCCGAGGGGGACGAAGTCAGGATTAGTTCCCTCCGGGTCGGACGGATTGGGACCAGCACAGTCGTCGATGTCCGGCTGCCCGCGTCCGGGACGGTCGCCGGCCTCGGCTGGACGTCGGCCGGTCTGATGGTGCTGACTAGCGACGATACCGGTCCGACGGTGTATCTGGTCGGAGGCGATGGCGTTCCGCAACCGCTGGATGCGGCACCGGCGGACGCCACGCCGACGACCTCGCCGGTCGCCGCGAGCGACCCTTCGGTAGAGCCAGCGCCATCAGTGTCCCCGGCCCCTGATGAGGCGGATCCGGCATCCGCGTCCACCCCTCCCCGACGCAGCGCGACCGTAACAGCCACGCCCGACCGCACGGGTTAGACGGTCCCGTCCTCACCGGCGAACGGGTCGGGGATCTCTTCGCCGTCGAAGATAGTCCGTGCGGCCTGGACGATCGCCTCATCGTCTTCCGGCCGGAATGCCCGCGCTTCGGCCGCTGGGCGCGCTGCCGCGCCGCCGCTTCCGGGTTCTGGCGCGTCCGCGCTTTCCGCATTGTAGGACGGCACCGCCGGAACAGGGTCGGGAGTGGGCTCCTCGGCGCGGTGTAGTTCCGGATCGGCCGCTACTTCCGGGATGTCATCGCCCGGGAACTCGGGGCGGGTGTTGCTTCGCGGCACCGGTGGCGGCGGGTTGGGCGAGGGAACGAGCCGGATCGACCCGTCGTCCTCCCCTTTCAGAATCGTCCGGACCTTGAGGGAAGTCCCGGCCCGGCGACTCACCGCCGCCTGGACGACCTCTTTGACGTCGTCCTCTTCCAGCCGCTTCCGGTGGAACGGATAAGCCGCCCGCAGAACGACGGTACCGCCCTCGATCGCCACGGGATCGACCTCGGCGAGCAGCGCCTCGATCCGGCGATTCTGCAGCTTGACGTCCGCCCGGATCCGGCTCCAGAGCTCGACCAGCCGCTGGACCGAGACCGCCTCGCCGCCCCCGTCCTGTGCCGGATCAGGATTCGCCGCCGGGCGCGCCGGGGTGGCGGGTGAGCGTGGCGGCTCCTGGCGTGGCTGAGGGGCAGCGGAAGGGGCAGGCTCCCGCTGGGGAGGGGGAGCGCCGACCCGGGCCGACGGGTTGCGGACACGGTCGCGGATCGACGGCCCGGTCCGTGGCGCGGGCGGCGGCTCGGATTCGGCCGCCGGTCGGCGCACGATCGTCCCGAGGTCCGGGTCGGCTTCCCGCATCCAGTCCGGCTCGTCGGGGACGTACGACTCGGGCTCGGCCGGAGAAGGCTGGGCGGGACGAACCGGAGTCGCTGCGGCGACGGGAGGAGCCGGGGGTTCGTCCCGGGGCGGAGCGGGCGGCGCCTGGCGAGGCGGCGCCTGCTGGGCCGGTTCCAGGGACGGCGCTGGACGCGAAGCGGTGGTTGTCCGCGGAGTGGCCGGTGCCGCGCTCGTGACGGTGCCGCCGGCCGGCCGGAGGATGCTCTCGACCAGCGCGATCTCGAACGGCAACTGCGGGATTGCGGCGTGGCGGATACGGCTGTCGTTCTCGCTGAACCGCTGCGCGATCTTCGCCAGGTCGTGCAGATCAAAGGCCTGGGCCAGCTCCCGGGCCGTCGCATCGGCGTCCGGCGAGCCCCCGGCCAGTTCGTGCATCAGGATCCGCAGGTAAGCGACCAACTGGCGGTTGAGCTGGCGCGGATCCTCACCGGCCTCGACCGCGCCGTTGATCGCGTCCAGGCCGGACGCCACGTCGCGGTCAGCGAGTGCCCGCGCGATCGTCTCCACGCGATCGTTGCGGCTCACGCCAAGCAGCGCCCGGACCGAGTCCGCCGTGATGACGCCGGATCCAGCCTGCTCACCGGACTCCTGGTAGACGGACAGCTGGTCGAGCAGACCGAGCGAGTCCCGGAGCGACCCGGTCCCGGCCCGGGCGATCGCCGCGAGCGCCTCGTCGTCGACCTCCAGGCCCTCCGCGGTCGCGACGGTCCGGAGCCGGTTGACGGCGGCGGACAGGGAGATGCGGCGGAAGTCGAAGCGCTGGCAGCGCGACACGATCGTCGGGAGCAGGTCTTCCGGATCGGTCGTCGCGAGGACGAACTTGGTATGGGGTGGCGGCTCCTCAAGCGTCTTCAGGAAGGCGTTGCCGGCCGCACCTGTGATCTGATGAGCCTCGTCGATGATGTAGAACTTGGTCTTGAGGTGCGTCGGCGCGTACTTCACCCGCTCGCGGAGGTCGCGGATGTCATCGATACCGCGGTTGCTGGCGGCGTCGATCTCGATGACGTCGGTCGTCGCACCGGTCGTAATCGCCACGCAGTGGGCACAACGGTTACACGGCCGGACGTGCGGGTCCGGGTCGAGACAGTTGGCCGCCTTGGCGAGTAACCGGGCCGTCGTCGTCTTGCCCGTACCGCGCGGGCCGCAGAACAGGTAAGCGTGGGCGACCCGGCCGCGCTCGACGGCGTTCCGGAGCGTCCGGACGATATGCTCCTGTCCGACCAGGTCATCGGCATCGAAACTTTGCGGCCGGTAGCGGCGGTAGAGTGACTGCGTCTGGGTGGGAGCGACAGCCGGGGCGGCATTCGCTGGAGTCGCGGCGGGCGGCATCCCGGGCAGGGACAGTCCGCCCGCCGAAGGAGCGCCGGGGGCCTGATCGTCGCGGTCGTCCGGGGTGTCGTCGAGGCCGAAGAGCATGGGGCCGGTCACGGTCGCGGTTCCCTTCGCTGGCCGCCGGGGGTGGTCGCGCCGGCTCGTGGGTGTTCGTACATCGTCCTGGAAGTATACCGGCCGCGGCCACCCGGATGCCGTTTCCGGGACCGGGCTCAATGTCCGGACGACCATCATCCTGGAGGCAGGCTTGGGCACGCTGTTCGTCGTCGCGACCCCGATCGGCAATCTGCGTGACCTCACGCCCCGCGCGGTCGAGGTGCTCGGCGCGGTGTCGCTGATTGCCGCCGAGGACACGCGCCACACGCTGTCACTGCTGCGTCACGCCGGGGTCGATACCCCGATGATCAGCTATCACCAGCACAACGAGCGGGCCCGCCGGGAGCGTCTGCTTGCTGCCCTGGCCGAGGGCGACGTTGCCTTGGTGACGGACGCCGGCACCCCGGCAATCAGTGACCCCGGGAACGACCTGGTCGCGGCCGCGCATGGCGCCGGCTTCCGGGTGTCGCCGGTCCCGGGCGCGTCGTCGCTCGTCGCGGCCGTCTCGGCATCGGGCCTGGTGCCGGGGCCGTTCGTGGTCGTCGGTTTCCTGTCCCGCGAGGGTCGCGACCGGGCGACGGAGCTGGGCCGGGCGGCCGCGCCGGGAATGCCGATCGTCCTGTTCGAGGCGCCGACTCGCCTGGTCGAGACGCTCGTCGACGTCGCCGCTGCCCTCGGTGACCGTCCGGTCGTCGTTGCTCGCGAGCTGACCAAGGTCCATGAAGAGGTCCGGCACGGTACGCTGTCGGAGGTGGCCGACCACTACCGGTCCCACCCGCCCCGCGGTGAGATCGTGATCGTCGTCGGGGCCGCGCCCGCCGGTGGTCCCACGGACGCGGCTGGCGAGCAGGCGGACGACGAGCGCGTGATCCGGTCGTTGCTGGCCTCCGGGCTGCCGGTCAGCCGGGCGGCGAAGGAAGCGGCGGCGTTGACGGGTCGCCCCCGCTCGGAGATGTACGAGCTGGCGCAGCGGATCCGGGCGAGCGATCGGGCTGGCACCGGGGACGACACTGACGTCTGAGAGGAGCCACGAGGCATGGATACCATCTGGGAGACGCAGCTGTTCGCGTCGATCGAGGAACTGGTCGAGGCAGTCAATGCCCGTGGTCTGACGGCCGACCAGTTCAAGGTTGTTCCGGAACCTTCCGCCTCCGGGCGGGGCCGATTCCATCTGCTGTTTCAGGCCGAAGCCGAGCCGGACCCGTTGATGGCGTCCATCGCCGTCAGGGAGAGCGGTGAGGTGCAGGCGCTGGTCGAGGAGGAGCGGCACGAGGCCGTCGACGAGGCTGAGGCGATCATCCACGACGCGCAGCACGACCGGGACTGATCTCGACCCGGGGTCGGTGCCCAACGCCGGACAGAGAGAAGGGGCGCCCGGGATGGGCGCCCCGT
>DASZAY010000012.1:0-144885 GCA_035944555.1 Thermomicrobiales bacterium | reverse complement strand
CTCTCTTCACCGTCAACGAGTTGTTCGAGGGCGGGACGGCCGAGTTCAACATGTGTTGGGCGATTGCAAGCGAGGACGCTGACTCGCTGGTGATGTATCTGACCGCTGGGTACAACAGCGATCCCGTCTGGTTCTCGCTCGAGGACTGAACCGGGCAACTGACCTGTGAAGAAGCGACCGCCTCCGGGACAGTTCCGGAGTCGGTCGCTCCATACCCACCCGACGGACCCGGACCTATACTTGCCGCCATGCCCAAACGAACACCTGTTCCCGTCGAGTTCGCCTCCCCGCTCTCCGATGAACGCGCCGAAGCCGTCCAGGCAGGGCTCCTCGGATGGTTCGCGACCAACGCCCGCGACCTTCCCTGGCGCAGGACTCGTGACCCGTACCGGATCCTCGTCTCCGAGGTCATGCTCCAGCAGACGCAGGTCGATCGTGTCATCCCCTACTTCGAGCGCTGGCTGGAGCAGTTCCCGGACGTGACGGCGCTGGCCTACGCCCCGACCGCTGACGTGATCACCGCCTGGGCCGGCCTCGGCTACAACCGGCGGGCCGTCAACCTCCAGCGCACGGCCCGGTTCGTCGTCGAGGAGCGGGGCAGTGTCTTCCCCGATACGGTCGACGAGTTGCTGACCCTGCCGGGCATCGGGCCGTACACCTCCGGCGCGATCGCCGCCTTCGCCTTCGAGCGCGACGTCGCATTCATCGACACCAACATGCGCCGTGTCCTGCACCGGGTGGCGTTCGGGCCCGATGTCCCGGACCAGCTGCGGCACGACCGTGAGGTCATCCCGGTGGCGCGGCAGATGGTGCCCGAGGGACGGGGCTGGGAGTGGAACCAGGCACTGATCGAGTTCGGCGCCCTGCAATGCACCGCCCGGAAACCCGCCTGCCTGATCTGTCCGCTCCAGGCGCACTGTGCCTCGTACCCGGCAATCCTCGGCGCACTGGCGAGTGTCCCGCGAGGCACCCGTAAGAAGGCGGAGGCGCCGTTCGAGGGGTCCAACCGATTCTACCGGGGACGGGTGATCGACCTGCTCCGGGCGGCGCCGGCGACCGGACTGGCCCTCGCCGAGATCGGCGCGGCGGTCCGGCCTGGCTTCGGGCCCGACGACCTCCCGTGGATCGAGACGGTCGTCGGCGGGCTGGCGCGTGACGGGCTGGCCGTCATCGAGCGGTCCGTCGCCGAAGCTTCGTCCACCTATACGGCGTCCGGCAATGGTGACGACCGATCCGGCGATGTTCCGGAGACGGCATCAGTACGCGTCAGGCTCCCCTAGCGTCACGCCCCTCGCCGCACAGCAGGCCGTGGACAAAGGGCTGGACGATCGCCGCGAGGCGAGCCCAGTGTCCCTGTCCACCTCCAGGGTGGATGAGCCCTCCCGGCGCATCGAGCCAGAGGCACGGCACCCAGAACCCGTCGCCGGCGATGTCCTCCCCGGGCAGGGTGGTCGCAAGCCAGCCGGGTTCGGACTCCGCCGTGACGGACAGCACCACACGCCCGCGTTCGGCCACCGCGACAGCTTCCCGCCATGCGACGCGACGCTCGTTCCCCTCCAGCCCGGAAGCCCGTTCCAGTAGCGCGACAGCCCGATCGGTATTCGAGGCATCTGCACCCGCGAAGCGGCGCGTCAGGGCCGGTTCCCAGCCGGCCAGACCGGGGAACAGCAGGCCTCCGTCGGTCGCGATGGACATCTCTCCACCGGCAAGGCGCGACGCCGCGACGGCCTTGGCCACGGCGATCCGGGTGAGCGCCTCACCGTCCGCTCCCTGAACCGGATAAGGCTCATCGACGTCAATCCCGGCAGGCAGCGATTCCAGCACGTATCCGGGCGGCAGCAGCGAGCCCATGAGCCGGAGCTTCTCCCGGTTCCGCGTCGCGGCGATCACACGGTGTCCCGGACCTGTCATGACGCCTTGGCCCCTTCTCAATCGCCTGCCGGTTTCGTCCTATCGAAACACTTGCGTTTCGATACAGCGGGTGATAGCCTGTTCATCGAAACGATACTGTTTCGTTTTGTCAATGCGTGATGAGTGGTTCGAGCCAAAGCATCGTCCGATGGCCCTGCGTCCCGGGCCAGCGTCCCGTCACGCCCGCCACCACGGCCGACCCATGCGCGGCACCCGGAGGAAGAACGATGTCAAATACCACGGCGCTGCCTGCCGCAGCCATAGCGCTGGATCCGCCAGCGGTCGAGGCGTCGCCCTCGAGTCGCTGGCTGATCCTGGCCCTGGTGAGTATCTCCCAGCTGATGGTCGTCCTCGACGCCACCATCGTGAACATCGCGCTCCCGTCGGCTCAGGCCGCACTGGGCTTCTCCAACGATCAGCGCCAGTGGATCATCACCGCCTACGCGCTGGCCTTCGGCTCGCTGCTGCTGCTCGGTGGACGGCTCGGCGACATGTTCGGTCGGAAAAACATCTTCCTCATTGGTCTCGCCGGGTTCGCCGGCGCGTCAGTCATCGGTGGCGCCGCCCCCAACTTCGAGACCCTCGTCTTCGCCCGCGCGCTCCAGGGTCTGTTCGGCGCCCTGCTCGCCCCGGCCGCGCTCTCGATCGTCACCACGACCTTCACCGACCCACAGGAACGCGGCCGTGCCTTCGCGGTCTTCGGTGCGATCTCCGGCGCCGGCGCGGGTGTCGGCCTGCTGCTGGGCGGCATCCTGACCGAGTACCTCGACTGGCGCTGGACGCTCTACGTCAACGTCATCTTCGCGACCGCCGCCATCGTCGGCATCTCGCTGACGATGCGGAACATCCGACCCAGCCACCGGATTCCGCTCGACCTCGTCGGCACCGCGCTCGTCACCCTCGGTCTGTTCGGCATCGTCTACGGCTTTTCGTCGGCCGAAACCCGCGAATGGACCAGCCCGATCACCATCGTCTCGCTGGCGCTCGGCACGATCCTCGTCGCAGCCTTCGCCTGGTGGCAGACGCGGGCGACGACCCCGCTGCTCCCGCTGCGAATCATCCTGGATCGCAACCGCGGCGGCTCCATGCTGGCCCTGCTGGTCTCCGGCGCGGGCATGTTCGGTGTCTTCCTGTTCCTGACCTACTACCTCCAGATGAGCCTCGGCTACTCGCCGATCCGGACGGGTCTCGCGTTCCTGCCGATGGTCGGCGCGATCATGACCTCGGCCACGCTGGCCTCGATCGTCCTCGTCTACCGGGTCGGTGCCCGGCCGCTCATCCCGGCTGGCATGGTGATGGCTGCCCTCGGGCTGCTCTACCTGACGCGGATGGACCTGGGTAGTACCTACGCCGTCGACATCCTCCCGGCGCTGCTGGTGATGGGCGTTGGTATGGGCCTGATCTTCGCGACGGCGACGAGCGTCGGCACGCTCGGAGTCGACCCGGACGACGCCGGAGCTGGTTCGGCCTTCCTGAACACTGTCCAGCAGGTCGGTGGCTCGATCGGAACGGCCCTGCTCAGCACCATCGCCGCGACGGCCGCCACCGACTACCTCGCGACCCGGGCGGCGACCCCCGAGGCCATCGCCCAGGCGTCGATCGAGAGCTACTCCGCGGCCTACTGGTGGTCGGCCGGCCTGTTCCTGGTCGGGGCCATTCTCACCGCCCTGATCCTCCGCTCCGGGCGTCCCCAGCCGCCGGTCGAGGGGTCGCAGCCGGTCCACATGGCCTGATCCGGACGGCGAAGTGCCGGGCCGCCACGGTAGCGTGGCGGCCCGGCTTCGCTGCCCCGGAGCGGCACTTCCGACCGCCGCGGTATGGCACAATAACGAAGGATTATCGGTTCCCCGTTCTTTCGCCCCTCGCGACCATCGACGCGACGAAGCGTCAGGGACTCACATGATGACCAGTGGGCTGACAACCGAACCTCTCGCCCGCCGGTCCCGCCTCTCGCCAGAGCGCGAGGCGGAGATCCATGACTGCATCCTGGAACTGGTCGCGGCCGAGGGCTACGACAACCTGACGATGGACCAGATCGCCACGGCGACGAAGTCCAGCAAGGCGACCCTTTATCGGCAGTGGGGATCCAAGGAAGTGCTCGTCGCCGCAGCGATGCGGCACCTGAAATACACCACCGTGGCCAACATCGATACCGGCAGCCTGCGTGGCGACCTGCGGGAGATCGCCCGCCGGTACTCGGGCAGCAACGCGCGGATGGACCTGATCTGCAGCCTCTCGGAGGCCGGCCGGCGACACCCGGAGCTCGCCCGGGCGATCGAGGCCGAGGTCGCGGGACCGGGGCGCCAGCTGCTCAACCAGATGCTCGGCCGGGCGATCGAGCGCGGCGAGATGCCGAACCGATCGGACGCCGCCGAGTTCCTTCAGCACATGATGGCTGGGGCCGCACTGGCCCGCCCGATGGCCGAACAGTGTGATCCGGATGCGGAGTACATGTACCGGTATATCGACGCAGTCGTCCTGCCAGCGCTCGGAGCAAGAGCCGACCAGGCTGTTGACGAAACCGACGAGACTCCCTCCTAGGTCCCATCGGTCGAACGTTCCTGCCCGACGACTCAGGTCCCCTCAGCCTCGTTCGACGTCCTCGACGCTGAGGACGTCCGGCCCGAGGACCCGGCTCACCTGGGGGCTGTAACCCAGCGCCGAGCCGAGTACCGATCGCGGATGCCCATCCGCGATCACTTCTCCCCCACCCAGCATCACGACCCGATGGGCCACGGCAGCAGCGAGTTCCATGTCATGGGTCGCCACAACGATGGCGAGACCGGTGCCGGCCAGCTCCCGGAGCAGGGCGATCAACTCAGCCTTCCGGACGCCGTCCATTCCGCGCGTTGGCTCGTCGAGCAGGACGACGGACGGCGCGGCGGCCAGGACCGCGGCGATCGCGACCCGCTGCCGTTGCCCCGAGCTCAGATCGCGCGGGTGCCGGTCGGCGAGATCGGCCAGTCCGAGCCACGCCAGCAATGCCTCACACGACGGCTCAGGTCGTCCGGCCCGTTCGGCGGCGGACCGCCCGATTGCCAGCTCGTCCTCGACCCGCTCGTTGAACAACAACGCCGACGGGTCCTGGGGCAGGTAACCGACGATCCCGTCCAGGGGCCGGGTGGCATCGCCAGGCCAGCGAATGCTCCCCGCGGAGGGACGATGCAGGCCGGCGAGGGCACGGAGCAGCGTCGACTTTCCCGACCCGTTCCGCCCGACAAGGGACACGATCTCGCCCTCACGAAGTCGCAGGTTGACATCAGCGAGGACCGGCCGCGCACCGCCCGGAACCGGATGCTCCAGGCGCAGGCCCTGAGCCGAGATCAGCGTCTGACCGTCGGCGGTGGCGGTTCGCGGGGCACTGATCCTCACCGGTGTGCCGGCAGCGGCGACGCGGGCCGCCTTGACCGTCAGTGGCAGCGGCGACCAGCCCAGCCGCCGCCCGAGACGCACGACGGACGGCAGGAGCAGATCGGGCACCCGCCCGTCGGCCACAACCGAGGTTGGTGGACCCTCCAGCCAGCGTCCGTCCTCGATCGCCATCCGCAAGCGGTCGGCTCCGGCAGCCAGCTGGTCCAGGCGATGCTCGGCGATGACGACCGTGATCCCGTGATCGGAATTGAGCCGGACGAGCGCCGCGATCACCTCCTCGGTCGACCACGGGTCCAGCTGGCTGGTCGGTTCATCGAGGACGAGCAGACGCGGACCGAGCGCCATGGCGGCGGCGATGGCGACGCGCTGTCGCTCGCCCCCGGAGAGCGTGGCGATCTCCCGGCCGCCCAAGTGGGCGATCCCGACCAGGTCGAGCGCCTCCTCGACCCGAACCCGTAGCGCCCGCGTGGGCATCCCGAACTGTTCCGGGCCAAACGCGATCTCGTCTACCACCCGGGTTGTGACGAGCTGCGCTTCCGGGTCCTGGAAGACGAACCCCACCGATCTCGCCAGCTCACGAGGACCATGGCGGCGGGTATCCAGGCCGGCCACCGTGACCCGCCCACCGAAGCGCCCGCCGGAGTAGTGGGGCACCAGACCGTTGAGGGTCCGCAGCAGGGTGCTCTTGCCGCTGCCAGACGCGCCGGCGACGACGACGAACGCGCCATCCGGGATCTCCCAGTCCACCGAGGTGAGGACGGGACGCGTGGCGCCAGGGTAGCGGTACGAGACATTGGCCAGCCGCGCGATGGTCCTTGCTGGCCGCTCAATCATCCCCGGCGAGCCTCAGATCGGACCTGGGTACCACGTCGAGCAACCGGGGCACCTCATGATCTTGCCTGCCGCGGTTGATGACCCGCGGAGGCCAGCACGCGAACGGTCGCTGCCGGGAATGGTGACCGCGGCGACTGGCCGGGGACATTAGTCCTGGCGCGTTGTCCTTGACGACCGCGACCGTGAAAGTCCCGGGAGCTTCCGGGGACTGGACGAGAGCGTCCCGGCTTGCCGACTCCCCGCGCTGCACGACCAGGGGGGCGGCGACCGCGGGCGCGAACAGCAGGAGGATCGCCACCATCAGCCAGCCGTCGCCTGCGGGCCAGACGACATCGGGATACGGGCTCCAGGCAACCGCCTCCCGGTGCCGGAGCCAGACGAGGACTGACAACCCGAGGGAGGCTGCCGCCGCCGCGAGGATCACCCGGTCCGCGCCGGTCCAGCGACGTTGGCGATAGCGGGTCCGGCCCGACGACTGGCGCGATAGGAGAAGGCCCCAGACGAGCAGGACGATCGCCCCAGGGGCGGTGGGTCCGGCCACGGTCCGGTCTCCATTCAGCCAGGTGGTTGCGGCGAGGACCCCCAGGGCTGCACCTCCGGCCAGCATGGCCCTCGCGCCCCGGCGACGGCGGCTTCGCGACAGACCCGAACTGCCGCCGAACCCTCGCGATTCCAGCGCCTCGGCCGTCGTGGACGCGCGTTCCAGCGAGGTCGCGATCAGCGGGACCAGCAGTGGCAGGACCGCCCGGGCCGACTCGAAGCGCAAGCCCCGGCTCCGCTGGGCGTCGCGGATGTCCCGGATCGTCGACACGGTCCGCGGGACGAACGCCCAGGCGATGCTCCCGGCAACGGCGAGCGGGAGCAGCCGCCCTGGCACCATCCGCAGCAGCTCCGGCCAGTCGACCAGCGCCCCGGCGATGGTTCCCGCGAGGACGATCACGACGATCGCCAGCGCCCCCATCAGCCCGTAGGTCAGGGCGTTGAGCGTCATGACGTCGCCGAGCGGCCACCACGACGGGAGCCGGACGAGGACCTGGTCGCCGAACGGGGCCGCCAGCAGGTTGAAGAGGACGCTGAGGACGGCGGCGAAGAGGGCGATCCGGAGGACCAGCACCCAGCCCGCCTCCCGGACGAGTGCCGGCGCCCAGGCTCCCCGGACGACGATGACCACGATCAGCAACCCGAAAAGCGGAAACGGGTTCCGGCCAGCCAGAGCCGGGAACGTGACTGCCGCCAGCCAGACGAGCCAGACGCGCGGATCGAGGACCTGCGTCGCGTCAACCGGATCACGGTACGTCGAAGGTCGTTCCGAGATCGGCGTGACGGCCCGGACCTGGGAGCGCGACCCCTGCGCCCCACTGATTCTCCTGTCGGGTCGGCTGCGACCGGACGGCAAGGAACCGGATAATGGTCGTCGGGTGCGCCGGACGGACGGCACGTTCCGGGGCCGTGGGATCGCCGGAATCGTCATCGGACCATACGTAGGCGCCTGCCGAGCAGGATGACCGCGCCGGTCACGATGATCGCCAGCAGGCCAATCAGCCCCGCACTCGATGTCACCGGGGCGGACGGGCTCGTATACCCCGACGCGACGACCGCGTCCGGGCCGTCCTGCCCGAACGTCTCGAGGGCTTCCTGGTCCAGTCCCGCCGCGGTCGCGACCGCGGGCAGGTCCAGGCGAGGCAGGTCGATCGGATCGTTGGTCCAGGCCCAGACGACGACCTGCCCGTCCCTCACCCGGGAGGCGGAGGCCCCCAGACGGGCCGACTGCCATGTCCCGTCAGCCGCGACCCGGTCGAACAGTTGCCAGTAGGGGGCGTCACGCGTCGCCTGGCAGACGGTCCGCCGGCACTCCGAGATCTCGCAGCCTTCCTGTTCGATCTGGCAGATCCCTTCACCGAGGCCGCCGAACGGGACGGCGAGGACCTCGATCCCCGATTGCCGGAGCAGTTCGACACCGGACACGTCGGCGCCCGGGAACGCCACGACGGCGTCGGTCCGGGATCCGTCACCGTGGAGAACGACGATTCCCGCCCGGCTGACCGATCCGGCGGCCGCGTCCTGTCCAGCCACCACCGTCCCATCGAGGGACAGGATGGTGATCAGCAGGAGGGCGACAGCGAGGATCGGCAGCGGGACGGGAATGTGTCTCATGGTCGTGGGTTCAATCGGTTCCGTTCGCCGGACCGCAATGGGAGCGACCCGGCGAATCTCATCAGGCGGCGACGGGCAGCGGCAGTCCGGCGGCGGCCGGGATGGCCTGGACGGTCGCGAACAGGTTGTCGGTCGGATCGTCGAGGAGGTAGGCGAACTGACCGGACTCCAGCTGGAACGCCGCCAGCGCCTCGGTATCGGCCTGGAATCCGGCATCATCGACCGGGGTGCTGGTCGCGATCAGCGCCTGGATCACCAGCGCGGTGGAATTAGCATCGGCGACGGTTGGCACATCGGTGACGGCGGCGTACCCGTAGCCTCCGTTCTCGGCCCGGACCGTCGCAAGGTAGGCCAGCCCGGCCTCAATCGCCGGGTCTTCGGCGTTGCCGGTCGCGACAATGGCCTGCAGCGCCAGCGCGGTCGTGTTGCTATCACCGTCGCCGACAGCCGCGCCGGGCGAGTACGCCCAGGAGCCGTCCTCAAGCTGGCCAGCGAGCAGTGCGTCGCTGAACTCGCTGGTCCGCTCGCTCTCGAGCGCCGCGGCGGCGAGCGTCACGTAGGCGGCGTCGAAGTAGCCGGTGCCGATCACTCCGTCGACGATCTCGATACCTTCGATGGCCTCCACAAGGTCCGTCCCGCCGAATGCCGCCGGATCGGCGCCCGCGGCGACAACCGCCAGGACCAGCTTGGCGGCCTGGCCGATCCCGATCTCCGCGTAGGCGGCGCCTTCGCTCTCGAGGTAGCCGAGGGCGAGGTCGATGCTGTCGCCGACATCGACGCCAGCTTCTTCGGCCGCGACAAGCGCCATGACGGCGTCAGTCGTCACGCCAGGATCGGCGTCACCGCTGAAGCCGATGAAGCCACCACCGGCATCCTGGACGGCGATCAGCCCGGCCGCGGCAGCGGCGAGATCAACGCCACCGAGCCCGACAACGGAGGCCGCAGGCGTCCCCGCCGACGGCGTACCAGCCCCTGGAGTGGCCTCCTGAGCGGCGGCCGGAGCCGCCAGCCCGCCGACGAGTGCCAGCGCGATCAGCAGGGCAGCGAGACGGCGAGCGATCTCACCAGTCAGTGTGTGGAACGGAACAACCATGACATCTCTTCTCCGCGACGAGTCGTCCAGCGCGATTTCCGATCGATCCCGTGGTCCCGTCCTCTGGCCCCGTGGGCTTGAAACGGAAACGCCCGTCCCTCGCGGATGAGGAACGGGCGTCGGTCGGCCGGTAGACGCGAAGCTATCGCGAAGCCGGTCGCCGGATGCCCTCTCTCTCGGAGGGGCCGGTCGCGATCGGAACGGGTAGCCTGGCTCCGGAGTGGACTCTCGTCCGTCCGTCACAGTTGCGGGACAGCGCCGGATTCTCACCGGCTTCCCCCGTCTCGTCTCCTCCGCCAGCATTCATGCCCGCGGAGAGACGCCCGATCGCCCTGGGTTGTCAGTCGTGTCGCGGCTCGCCCACCCGGGCGAAGCCGCTGGGAAGCATCGCCCGCTCCGGCCTGCGTGTCAACGACGATCGCGAAAGAGCCCGGTATCCCTGGATCGGATCAGTCATCGTATCGCGGTACACTCCGCCCGGTGTATGTACAGGTAATCGTGGTTGGTGTTGTCGATTGCTGGAGTTCGTGATGCGCTGGAATCGTGGTGCGGTCACTCCCCGACCGATCCTGCTGATCGTCGTCGTCCTGGTCATCGTCGGATCGATGCTCCCTGCCGGCGCGTGGGGTCGCGTCGAGCGAGCCACACCGGCGCCGTCGAGTCCCGTAGCCGCAACCCCCACGAGCGGAACGCCGGCCGTCGGCACCCCGGTAAGTGCTACTCCGGTGAGTGCCACGCCGATCGGTGCGACCCCGGTAAGTGCCACTCCGGCAGCCACCCCCGACGTCCGGGCCACACCGGTCGACGCGTTCGATTGCGCCGGCCCATGTCTGGTCCGGTTCGCCAGCGGACCGGCGACCGACACCGCCCTTGAGTCGACTGGCATGCGGGCGTCGTACCGGACGGAGACGGCCGTCTGGGTCGGCGGCACGCCGCCCGACCTCGGGTGGTTGGTCGCTGCCGGTGCCGAACCGGTCCACATCGTCGACGAGGCGCCGTCACTCAACCTCTATGCGATCACCGATGGGCCGGCACGGCCCAATCGCGAGTTGATCGAGGCGACCGGGACGGTGGTCGACGAGGAGGCCGCGACGAGCATCGTCGCCTTGGCGTCCGTGCCCGCCTTCGTCGCGGAACTCCTCGCCGCCGGGACGGTAGTCGAAAAGGTCATGCCGTACGTCCCGGCCGGGACTCCGCAGCTCACGGCTCAGCCCGGGGGCAGCCGGCCTGCGGTCTCCGATGCCGTCGACCAGGCGCTGGACGCGAACGAGAGCGAGATCATCTGGACGATCGCCGACCTGGCGTCCTCCGGCGTCGAGCCCGGCACTCCCGGCTCCCGGTACTTCGCCCTGCCGGGCAACCAGATAGCGGCCGAATATCTGTTCCTTCGCTTTGCCGCCTACGGGCTGGACGTCTGGTACGAGGACTACGTCGCCAGCAACGGGATGCTGTCCCTCAATGTCGTGGCCGAGATCCCGGGCAAGGTCGAGGGCCCGATCTGGGCGGCATTCGCCCACTTCGACACGATCGCCGAAGATACGCCGGGCAACGACATCGCTCCGGGCGCATTGGACAACGGCACAGGTGTAGCCGTCCTGCTCGAAGCGGCCCGGGTCCTCTCCGGGTACGAGTTGACCTACCCGGTCCGGCTGGTCGCCCTCAATGGAGAGGAGGTGGGGCTGCAGGGAGCTTTTGCGTTCGGGGATCGAGCGATCGAGGAAGGCACACCCTACGGCGGTGGGATCAACATCGACTCGGTCGGCACCGCCTACGGCTACCGGGTGCTCTACGTCAACGCGTCGCCATCGTCCGCGTTCATCCAGGACATCCTGCTGACTGTTTATGACGACGTCGGGTTCGAGCTCAACGTCGCCCCACGGCAAAACCCGGCGATCGTGGCAGATGAAGTCCCGCTGACCAACGCCGGTATCCCGACGATCCTCGTCGCGAGCATGCTCTACGGCGATCCGCTGATCAACTGCACCTGCGATACGATCGACGGCGTCGACACTGACTACACCCGGGCGACCGCCCGACTGGTCCTGCTGACCCTCGCCGTGCTGGCGCGCGAGTAACGACCGGACCCGCGATCCGGGCCGGCAGCCACTTCGGGGGCAATGTGGAACTCCAGGAACTCCTGCTGCTGACGGTCGTTTCGGCCGGCGCCGGGATCATCGGCTCGATGCTCGGACTCGGCGGCGGGATCTTCATCGTCCCGCTGTTCACGATCTTCTTCGGCATCGACCAGAAGGCGGCGATCGGGGCCAGCGCGGTCGCCGTCGTCGCCAACTCGGTCGTCGGCTCGACGGTCCACCTGCGCAGCCAGTTCACCAATCTCCGGCTGGCGATGCTGCTCCAGGTGACCACCGCCGCCGGCGCGACCGTCGGGGCGATCGTCGGCGTCGCGATGAATCAGCGCGTGATCAGCGCGATCTTCGCGGCGGTCCTCGTCTACGCGATCATCTCGATGCTGGCCCAGCGCCGGCCAAAGCCCCAAGTCGTACCGGTTGAGGCGCCGACCGCGATTCCCGGCGAATCCCAGGACCCGCCGCCTTCGGCCCCGGTCCTCTCCCCGCTCGCCGGGCGGTTCCGCGACCGGGCGACCGGCAAGGACATCGCCTACGAGCCGCGGAACATCCGGGCCGGGATCGGGATCGGCGCCGGAGCGGGCGTCCTCTCCGGCATGCTCGGCATCGGTGGCGGGCTGATCCAGGTCCCGGCGATGACGGCGCTGATGAAGGTGCCGGTCAAGGCGGCGGCCGGGACCAGCACCTTCATGGTGGGGTTCGCCGCCGTGGCGACCGCGACCGTCTACTACGCCTCCGGCGAGATCGACCCGCAGGTCGTCGTGTTCGCGCTGATCGGCGTCTTCATCGGCTCGCAGCTCGGTCCGCGCCTGACCCGGCGGATGTCGACCGAGAAGCTGATCGGGCTGTTCGTCGCAATCATGCTGTTCCTGGCCGTCTCGATGATTCTCCAGGCCGCCGGCATCGATGTCCCGTGGGAGCGCTAGCCCGATGAAGCAACCGTCCTCCACCCCATCCCCGGCCGAGACGCAGCCTGCCGACGTGGTCTACCGGATCGCACGCCTCTGCCTGGTCAGCGGCTTCTTCGTCTGCGTCGCCTTCGTCGTCGCCTCCCTGGTCGCGTCCGTCGTCAGCGGCGATCCCATCGGCCGGGAGACATTCACCCTTGGCGAGCTCCCGGACGCCGTCGCCGATGGCAACCCGGCAGCCTTCGCAGAGCTGGCGATCTTCGCGATCGTGCTGACGCCGGTGGTGACCACGCTTGGGATCATCGCGGGCTTCCTGCGGCTGGGCGATCGCCGCTTCGCCGCCATTTCGACGCTGGTCCTGATCGTCCTGGCCGGCAGCATGATCGTCTCGCTGCTTCGATAGATCCCGGCTCCCTGGAGGTCCCGTGCCCGCCATTTCCGCCCACAAGCACCCCAACGCCCCGGTCGCCATCATCGTCGCGATGCGAACCGAGCTCCGTCACCTGTTCGACGCGCTGGTCCTCGACGAAGCCGAGGACGGGAGCGCCGACCCGGCGCTGGGGCTCCTGACCGAGGATGCTCGCCGGGAGCTCACCGTCCTGCCGGAGCCGAACCGGACCCCGCTGGCCGGGACCTGGCCGGTCTGGTCCGGCACGATCGCCGGGCACCCAATCGTGGCGGTCCTCGCCGGGATCGGTCCGGCCAATGCCGCCGGGGCGCTCGCCGCGCTGCTGGGGCGGATGACCATCCGCGCGGTGATCTCCTACGGCTGCGCTGGCGCGCACCGGCGAGACCTGACGCTGGGCGACGTGATCATCGGCGACGTCTCGATCAACCACGCCGCCTTCGACCTGCTCCCGGACGGTACCGAGCGTTACCGGGGCAACACGCTCTCGACCGGCCCCGACCCGTTGCCGCCCTCCGAGACGCCGAGCGATCCCGAGCTGCTTCGTGCCGCTCACGAGGCGGCCGCAGACTGGCAACCTGAGCCGTGGCCGACGACCGGTCACGTCCCGCAGATCCATGTCGGGGCGGTCGCCTCGGCCGACACCTGGACCCAGGCGACGGCGCGGATCGACATCCTGTTCGAGCGCCACGGGACGCTCTGCGAGGAGATGGAAACGGCGGCTCTGGGCGTGATCTGCCAGCGGCTGGACCTGCCGCTGTTGCCGATCAAGGACATCTCCAACAACGAGTACACCGCTGCGACGGATCTTGGCGGCGCGATGGACGAGTTCCCGCTGGCCGAAGTTGGCCGGAGAGCAGCCGCCCTCACCGTCCGTACCATCGAGCGCCTGCCGGGCCGTCTAACGTGAGACGTGCGGGCCTCGCCTTGCTGGCGAGGTCCGGACTCGGTTGAGGTCCGGAAACTGGTAGCAGAGTGTCCTCCGTCGCGATAACGTCCGACTGGGGATCGCCTCCCGGTCCTGCGTCCCGGTCTCCATCCTGGTGTCCATCCAATACGGCCCCAATCGCAGGTCGACTCCTTCCACTCGATTTCCATCACTGACCTGGCGTTCGCCTTCGCATATCTTGTTCTGACAATCCTCGCGTTCCTGCACGCCTCTGCATCAGAGAGGCGTTATGGGCCGAGTGGCAGAACACCGTCAAGATCAATCGCTTGTACCGATGGTTCCTCGGCAAGGAAACCGGCGTCGACTTCACAGTTGCCATCGCGGCGTTCTCGGTCCTGAGCGCGATCATCGTGATCAGGTCGGACGGTCAGGAGCTGCTCTACCATTGGCGGGACGCTCGGCATCGTCTCCGGCAAATTCCTGCTACTGACGTCGTTCACGCTGGCCCACGCGGCCAGCCACTACCTCGACCGTGGGCTCCATTTCGAAGACGAGGACGAGCCGGACATATTCGACTTCGTCTACTTCTCGTTCGCCATCGGAGCCTCCTTCTCCAGCGGGACTGCCCGAGTGACGAACCGGTGGATCCGCCGGATTATCCTGGTCCATAGCCTGCTGACCTCTGCCTTCAACACCGTCCACCTCGGCTTGGTCGTGACATTCCTCGCTCGCTAGAGCGGCAAAGATCGCAGGTACTCGCGCCCGGTGCGGGCCCACCCACGACCGAATACCAAGGTCGTTGCCGCGCCCATCGCCTCCGGCTTTCATCGCGGTCGCAACCCGAAAAAGCGGCGCGGCCCCAGCGAGACGCCGGAGCCGCGTTTCCATTCGCTATTCGGTCCGCTGCAACTAGTTCAGGAAATCGAGCGGGCGAACCGTCATCGTGCCGGCCTCGAGATCGACGCCGACAACGAACTCGCGGTGATGCGGATAGAGGATATCCGGCCCGCCCGCCGGCGGCTTGATCACCAGCACGTCATTGGCGCCGGTCTCGATCACATCGGCGATCGAGCCGATCTCGGTGCCATCCTCCTGCGATACCCGCAGCCCGACAAGCTGGTAAAGGAAGAGTTCGCCCTCATCCAGCGGACGGGCGTCGGTCCCGGCGATGTAGAGGGTCTGGCCGACGAAGGTCCGTGCAACCTCCGGCGAGCTCACTCCGGCGATCCGGATCAGGGCCCGATCGGGCGTCAGGCGGACGCCGGTCAATCGCCGGGTCTGCTGCTCCTCACCGATCCAGACAGACCGGATCGACTTGAGGTGATCAGGAGTGTCCGTCCAGAGCTGAAGCTTGAGCTCGCCATGGATGCCATGGACCCCGACGAGGACACCGACCGCAAGCCGGACCTCGCCGACCGCCTGGGCGAAATCAGGCCCGGTCGTTTCATCGAGGCGTCTGGTCCGGAATGGCTGCGGGCGTGGTGCCGGAACGGGACGACCGGGCGATCGAGCCGTGCGGCGAGGTGGCCCGGGCAACTGTGGGGCGAAGGGAGGAGGATCGCCCGGCGCCGGAACAGCCGCTCCCCGGTCCGTGCCGGGTGTGGCAGCGGGCGGCGTGGCGCGAGGGCGCTTCCTCGGTGAGGGGCGCCGTGGTACGGCGGTCCGGGGGCGAGCGGCGGGACGAGTGGGCTGCTCCGTACCGGTCTCGCCGGTGGGCTCAGCCTTCGATGTCGAGGGAAGCTCGGACGTCATGGCGTGCTCCGGCGATCTGGACCGCGGTCCGGATCGCTCGTGCCGTCCGACCCTGCCGGCCGATGACCTTGCCCAGCTCGCCGTCCCCGACCCGGAGGTTGAGGTAAACGCTGTGCTCGCGGCTCCGGCTGGTGACCTCGACCGCATCCGGCTCGTCGACGAGGGCGGACGCAAGGAAGCGCACCACGTTTTCGAGGTGCGCTTCGGCGTCGGTATTGCCGGCTGGAGTCAGGTCCGAATCATGGTCCGGCCGTTCGACCGCACGCTGGGTGCGGTCGCGTGGGCCGGTGTACTCGGGAACGTGGTCGTCACGCATCGTGCTTCCCCGTTCGACTGGCCGGCCACCGATCAGGCGGTGGTGGCCTCGGTGCTCTCCACGGCCGGCTTCAGCTTGCCGGACTGGGTCAGGATGCCCTGCTTGACCAGCAGCGAGCGGGCGGTATCAGTCGGCTGGGCGCCAACGCTGAACCAGTGGCGAGCGCGATCGCCATCGACCCGGATGATAGCCGGCTCGGCGATCGGATCGTAGAACCCGATGGTTTCGATGAAGCGACCATCCCGGGGCGACCGGCTGTCGGCAACGATCAGACGATAGCTCGGACGCTTCTTGGCACCCATGCGCTTGAGGCGGATCTTGATCATGACAATGGACCTCTTTCATCGGACAGACCCGCGGTCAGCGAGTCGGCTGCGGACCGGCAAACAGAGACCCGGTGGGCGATACCCCCCGGGTCGGCCGGAACGCGCTGTTGCGGGGACCATCTGGTCCACGCCATGGGGGTAGCCGAAACCCTTCCCCACGGTCAGCATCGGCGATTGTCGCACAGCCTGTCGCAACCGGCAATCCGTACGGCACGTTGCTCAGTGCTGGGTAGCCGGGGAAGTCGTCGGTGTGGACTCACACCCACAGGCAGCGACGATCACTTTGGTCATCGCGCTGGGTAGCCCCATCTCGTTAGCACGAGCGGTGATCTGGCCAGCACTCTGCCGCTCGACGAGCGCCTGCGCGATGAGGGCGCTCGGGCGATTGGCGATCAATGGCGCGGCGGGAGGGACGACGGATGCAGTCAAGACAGATGCTCCTGGGTCGGCCCGTCGGTACCTGCGGTACTGGCATGAACGGGCGAAATGAGAAATGTTTGGTGGATCCCGAGGGGCCGGACAGGCCGCACATAGCGGGATGACAGCTACTCTACCTTAGCAAATACGTAATACTTGGTCAATCACCCGGAAGGTTCAGCAATTCACGTTCGATTTCTCCGCTCCTCCTGGGCACTCGTTTGCAGCACCCGGACCGCCACCCGGGAGACGATTCATCGCCTCCAGCAGTCTCCGGTCCGGCCGGGCGCCATCCTCTGACTCCGGCGACAATGGGACGCGACCGTCGCGTCGTCCGCCTTCCGGACAGGCCGCCCAGAGAGGACCCCCGTATGTCGACGTCCCCGTCCCTATCGGTTGCCGATCGCCCTCAGCCCCGGTCCCGGACGCTCTACATCGGGACCAATACCAAGCTGCAGCAGACCAACGACGAGACCGTGGCGTATCTCGACGAGCTCGGCCGCCGGGGACGCACGCTCCTGGACGGGACGGACACGCGACTCTTCCTCTGTCCGCCCTACACGTCGCTGCCGGCGGCCGTCCCGGCGGCGCGCGCCACGAACCTTCCCGTCTGGATTGGTGCCCAGAACGTCGAGGGGCATCTCAACGGCGCCTTCACCGGTGAGATTTCCACCCCAATGCTGGCCGCGCTCGGGACCGACCTGGTCCTGATCGGCCACGCCGAGCGGCGGACGCTGTTCGGCGAGACCAATGAGTCGGTCGCCCGCAAGGTCGGCGTCGCGCTCGAAGGCGGGCTCCGCGTGATGCTCTGCGTTGGTGAGAACGCCGACGACCGGGCACATGGGGTCGGGGTCGAGACGGTCCGCCGGCAGGTCAAGATCGCGCTGAGCCGGATTGACCGCACGGCGCTCGACCGCGTCCTGATCGCCTACGAGCCTGCCTGGGCGATCGGCGCGTCGACTGCGGCCGGCCCGGACGACATCCGTCCGATTTTGGCCGAGATCACTGCCGCGCTCAACGACCGGTTCGGTACGATCCTGATCGAGCGGCCGGACGTTCCCCTCCTCTATGGCGGCAGCGTCTCGGTGGAATCGGTCGCGCCGTTGCTGCGGGAACTCCCGAACCTGGACGGATTCCTGCTCGGGCGGGTCGGGCTGACGGTCGAGGGTTTGCTCGGCGTCACGTCGGCAGCGATCGAGGAGCGCCGCGGCGCAGTCGGCGGCTGACATCGGCCAGCGCAGGCTTCGCCCGTGGCCTGTGCTTCGCAATGCGGCGGCATCGGGAAGGATCGGCCCTGGCCCGGCGGCCGGCTCGTAAAGGAAGGTGACCGGACCGATGACGGACGGCACGACAACGACGACAGCGACCGGAGTGATCCTCGCGCTGGATCAGGGAACGACCTCGAGCCGCGCGATCATCTACGGCGACGACAATGCGCTCCTGGCCACCGCCCAGCGGCCGGTTACGCCCACCTACCCACGCTCCGGCTGGGTCGACCAGGATGCCGACCAGTTGCTGGATGTCACGCTCGATGTTGCCCGGAAGGCCATTGACCGGGCCGGGGTCGCGGCGGCGGACATCGCGGCGATCGGCATCACCAACCAGCGGGAGACCACTGTCCTGTGGGACCGCCATTCCGGCGCGCCGGTCGCCCCGGCGATCTCGTGGCAGAGCCGGCAGACGGCGCCGATCGTCGAGGAGATCGTCCGGCGCGGGCAGGCGGAGCGTTACCACCGGATCACGGGACTGCGGCCGGACGCCTACTTCTCGGCGACCAAGATCGCCGCGATGCTCGAGGGTTACCCCGACCTGCGTCGTCGCGCCGAGGCCGGCGAGATCGTCTTCGGCACGGTCGACTCGTGGCTTCTCTGGCACCTCACCGGCGGTCAGCACCGGACGGATATCACCAACGCGGGCCGGACCATGCTGTTCGACATCCGGGCGGGCGAGTGGTCGGCTGAGCTCCTTGCCGACCTCGCGATCCCGGCCGCGATGCTACCCCAGGTCCTGCCCTCGGCCGGTGATTTCGGTTCGACCCAGCCGGACCTTTTCGGCGCTGAGATCCCCGTGACCGGCATCGCCGGGGACCAGCACGCCGCGCTCTTCGGCCAGGCGTGCCTGAAGCCGGGCGAAGCCAAGAACACGTACGGCACCGGATCGTTCCTCCTGATGCAGACCGGGGCGGCTCCGATCGAATCCAGTCACGGGCTGCTCACCACCCTTGCCTGGCAGATCGCCGGTGAGTCGCCTCGTTATGCACTGGAAGGCTCGATCTTCGTGACTGGCGCGGCTGTCCAGTGGCTCCGCGATGGTCTCGGGCTGATCCGACAAGCGCACGAGATCGAGGATCTGGCCGCGACGGTCGATGACAGTGGCGGTGTGGTGTTCGTCCCTGCGCTGACCGGACTCGGCGCACCGGACTGGGATCCCGACGCCCGTGGGCTGATCATCGGGCTCTCACGCGGAACCACGAAGGCCCACATCGCCCGGGCTGCCCTGGAAGCGATTGCCCACCAGACTCGCGATGTCATCGACGCGATGGTCACCGACGCGCCCGTCCCGCTCACCGAGCTACGCGTTGATGGCGGCGCGGCGGCCAACGACCTCCTGCTCCAGCTCCAGGCCGACCTGCTCGGCGTCCCCGTCGTGCGCTCGCCGGTGCTCGAAACGACGGCTCTCGGTGCCGCCGCCCTCGCCCGGATCGGTGCGGGGCTGGACACGCCGGATCAGCACCGGGCCCGGACGCGAAACGGCGAGGGACGACGCTTCGAACCCGCCATCTCGGCTGATGAGCGCGACACGCGTCACCACCTCTGGCGCCGGGCGGTCGACCGGGCTCGCGCCTGGGACACGGAGTAGCCGGCTGGCAACGACGGAGAAACGGGATGCGGATCTACTTCGCGGCGCCACTGTTCAACGTGGCCGAGCAACGCTTCAACGCCCGACTGACCTGGCAGCTGGAGGAGCTCAATCACCGGGTCTTCCTGCCCCAGCGCGACGGCCTGGAGATGGCCGCAGTCGATCCCGGCGACCCCGCCGCCGCCGAGCAGCGTCGCCGGGTCTTCGAACTCGACACATCGGAGATCCTCGCGGCCGACCTCGTGCTTGCCGTGCTGGACGGTCGCGTCCCGGATGAGGGGGTCGCGTTCGAACTGGGGCTCGCGTGGGCACTGGGCCGCATGCGTGAGGGCGGCCGGCCGACCGACGATCGTCGCGCTACGGACCGACAGCCGATCGTGGCTCCCGAACGACCCGCTCAACCCGATGCTGAGCGAGGCGCTCGACGAGATTTTCGGCGACGAGGCGTCGCTGATCGCCTGGTTACGAACGACCTTCCCGTTCCAGCCCGCCGCCGAACCCGATCACGCCGATGAGCACGGATCTGGTGACGCCACATCTCAGGATCACCGGTGATTCGACGACTGTCCTGCGAGGCGACCGTCACGTAGACTACGGCCCATCTCCGCCCACGACGGCCGGCGATACCCGTGTACCGTCGGCTCTTGCCGTCTCGTGGGAGCGCGCCGTCGTGACGTCCGAACCTGTCACCACAACACGATCCGACGTGGAGCGCGCGACACCGAGCCCTGCGCTGAATCGTTCCACCAACGTGACCGAGGGGCCGGGGTGGTTCTCGCGGTCGAGTGTCCTCAGGGAGCTCGTCGCCGTCGGTGTCCTCGTCGCGTTGGCGCTGCTCGTTGCCTGGAACCGGTCCGTCTACGACGCCTGGATCGGACGGCACGACATCCTGGCCCAGTGGGTCCCATGGAATACCCTGCTCGGCGACCGTCTGCGAGACTTCGACCTGCCCGGCTGGAATCCGCATCAGTTCTCGGGCGCTCCCATCGCTGGCGATCCCCAGTCGGGCTGGATGTACTTCCCGACGATGCTCACGTTCGGGCTTATCCCTGATCCGATCGTCGCCTTCAAGGTGAAGATCGGATTCGACTTTGTCTTCGCCGCCCTTAGCACCTACGCACTGGCCCGCCGACTGGACATGAACCGGCTGGGCAGCATCATGGCCGGCGTCGTGTTCGCGTTCGGTCCACTGTCCTTCCATGAGACACACTGCTGCGCACCCCGCGCCCTCGTCGCGCTATTCATCCCGACCGCGCTGCTGGGCGTTGAAGTCGCCCTGCGTGCCGCGTCATGGCAGGTCCGCGTCTTCGGGCTGGCGCTGGGTGCCTTTGCGGTCAGCCAGGTGCTTGCCGCGTTCCCGGGACAGGGGGCGTATGACGCCTGCCTGATGATCTCGGCGTGGGTGGTCTATCGCACGCTGATCGCTCCTCCGACGGGGCGTCCGAAGGCGAGCGACAGGCTTGTCACGATGGTCGTGACCGGTGGGACGATCATGGTCGGTGGGGTGCTCCTCAATCTGGCGGCGCTCTGGCCTCGCCTGGAGACCTACCTCGCGTCGACGATCGGATCGGGCGGCTACGACGGGGTCGTGGGCTACGACGTCGGACCCTACGACCTCGCCGGGTTGCTCCGGCGTCTAGTCGTCGACTCGTTCGGCAGCCGCGACGTGACCATCGCCGCCGGTGCGATCGTCCTGATGCTCATGGCGCCGTTCCTGGCACGGACCAGGTTCGCCGTCCCCTTCTTCGCCGGGATGACGGTGGTCGTCCTGACCCTCACCCTGCCCGACACGCCCCTTCATGCCGTCTTCCGGCTGTTCCCGATGTGGTACGACCTACACATCCACAACGTCCCCATCATCCTCTCGGTGCTGATGATCGGACCCGCGATCCTTGCCGGCGCGACCGTCGACCGGCTCTGGTCCCAGCGCGGCCGCCCTGGCCGGGCACCAGTCGTCTTTCTGCCGCTGATCCTCCTGCTGATCGCGTACGCCTGGTTCCCCACACGTGGCATCGAAATCACGCCGACGCCGATCGTCGCCGCCACCATCGTGACGCTGCTGGTCTGGCTGATGGTCGATCCACGTTGGACGCGGCGGCTGCCGGCCGCAACCCGGATGTACCGGGCAATCCCCGCCGCGATCATCCTCGTGACGTTTCTCCAGCCGATGGGCCTGGAGGTGATCGACTCAACCACAGGCGAATCACGCCTGATCCGAGGATGGCAAGGTCAGTGGACCCCGGACGAACCGGTGGCTGAGGCGGCTGCTATCTACACCCGGACCGACGGCCCGGGGGGATCGGGTCAGTTCCTGATGGACGCCCAGGAATCAGGCGAGCACAGCCGCTACATCAGCTACATCGGGACGGGCACCGTCGACGAGGACAATCCCGGTGCGCGCGGGTACGCCGTCCAGCGCCGCTACGACCCGCACACGCAGGCGGCGCAGGCCAACGGTCGCTCGGTCTACCTCGGCCTCTACGAGATGCAGGGATACAACCCGATCCAGCTCAGCCGCTACGCCGACATGGTCCTGGCGCTCAACGGGGCGGCGCAGGACTACCACTTCGCCGACCCGTACCCGCCCCTCCGCAATGAAACGGTGCTGGATATGCTCAACGTCGGGCACGTCCTGATCGACCGGTCGCTCCCGCCAGAGCGGCGCGACGTCGCGGCAATGGAACAGAACCGTGAGCTGCTGTATGAGGACGAGTGGGTGGCGATCTACGACAATCCCGGCAATCTCGGTCCGGCCTGGGTGACGCATGACGTAATCGTCGCCGACCGGCAGACGGCGCTCAACCGGATCAGCCAGATCGGCTTCCGGCCCGATCGGGTCGCGGTCGTCGAGGGCGATGTCCCGCCGATCGCCGGCGCGCCAGACGACGCGACCGGCTCGGCGACCCTGGTGTCGTATGCCCCCGAGCGGATCACCTACACGGCCGAGTCGTCCCACGATGGGTTTCTCGTAATGAGTGAGGTGTATGACGAGGGGTGGTCGGCGTTCCTCGACGGCGAGGAGGTCCCGCTCTACCCCACCAACGTTGGCCTGCGGGGAATCGCGCTCCCGGCTGGGACCCATGAAGTCGAACTACGGTATGAGCCGCTGAGTCTCCGGCTCGGGTTCGCCGTCTCGGTCGTCGCCCACGCCGTGCTGGTCGCGGCGCTGCTGACCGGCGCCTGGTGGGTAGTTCGCTCCCGCCGCTCAGTCCCGCACCGATCCCGGTAAGCGCGGAGCCAACGTGGCCGCTTCCTCGCTGATCGTTGTCCAGCTACCTGGCATGTCGTCGTCATGACGGGTCGGTGAGAAGGGACGTATCAGTCGCGGGTAAATCGTCGCTGTGACCGCTCAACGGCGTCGAACAGCGCCTCCGGATCCACGCGAACGCCGGCCATCACCGACGACGCCAGAGAGCCATCGACGTCCGGGGCGCGCTCCTGATAGAAGCCATGGACCAGCTGGTAGACCGCCATGCTTCTGGTATCCGGATCCGCCAGCCAGAATTCGGGTACACCCGCGGAGGCATAGCGAGCCGACTTGATGTCGCCATCGCGGGTCCGGCTTGTCGGAGCAACCACTTCCACGCAGACATCGGGCACCCCGTGGAACCTGCCTCGCACAATCTCACCCGGATTGTCGCTCGCGATGTACAGGAGGTCCGGCTGCAGGACCTGGCCTTCCCGCAGGACGATGTCGAACGGAGCGGCCTGCAATTCCCCGGCGTCGGTCGCGCGAACCCAATCCGTGAAGATCCAGTCGAGGCGGCGGACCGTTGCCTGGTGCTTCCAGGTGGGCGCTGGTGACACGACGATCACTCCGTCGATGATCTCGTAGGTCTGGCCATCGTCCGGGGTCAGGTCAAGGTCTTCCAGTGTTGCCATCTATCGTTCGGCGACCATGGCGATCTCCGGTGGTTGGCACTGTTTGGGCCGGCTCACGGCTCGGGTACCGTGAGCCGGTCGGCAGGGACTAGTCCGCGGCCATGGCCGCCGTCCGGCTGGCGAAGTCCGGCAGGAACTCCGTGCCGTGGGCGTCGATCAGGTCATCGACCAGGTGCCAGATCTGGTCAAGGTCCAGCTCGGCGGCGGTGTGCGGGTCGAGCATGGCGGCGTGGTAGACGCTGTCCCGGTTGCCCGTGATGACCGCCTCGACCGTGAGCGCCTGGACGTTGACATTGGTCTGCATCAGCGCCGCGAGGTGGGTCGGCAGCGTGCCGACGGCGGTTGGCTGGACGCCGTTGCGGTCGACGAGGCAGGGCACCTCGACGGTCGCACCGACCGGCAGGTTGTCGATCAGGCCGTGGTTGGGGACGTTGCCGTAGACGACCCGTGGCTGGCCCGTCTCCATGCTGTGGATGATCCCGGCGGCGTACTCGTTGCTCCGCTCGGTGTTGAGCTCGAACCCGCCGGACTCCAGCCGGGACTTCTGGTCCTCCCAGCGGGCGATCTGGCGCTCGCAGCGGCGTGGGTACTCGTCGAGCGGGATGTTGAACTGCTCGATCAGGTCCGGCCGGTCACGCTTGATGAACCAGGGCACGTACTCGCTGAAGTGCTCGCTGGACTCCGTGACGAAGTAGCCGGTGCGCTTGAGCATCTCGTACCGGACTCGGTTGCCCGCCGGCATCGTCCCTTCAGCCTCGATCTGGCGGAGGCGCGGGTAGAGATCCTCACCCTTGTGCTGGAACTTCAGGTAGAACGCCATGTGGTTGATGCCGGCGGCGACGTAGTCGATCTCTGCCAGCGGGATGTCCAGGTCCCGGGCCAGCTCGCCTGCCGTCCCCTGGACGCTATGGCAGAGCCCGATCGTCTTGATGTCGGTCAGCTCGTTGAGCGCCCAGCAGTTGATCGCCATGGGGTTGACGTACTGGAGCAGCGGAGCCTCGGGGCAGAGCTCCTCCATGTCGCGGGCGATATCGACCAGCACCGGCACCGTGCGCAGGCCCCGCATGATGCCGCCGATGCCGAGCGTGTCGGCGATGGTCTGCCGGAGGCCGTACTTCTTGGGGACCTCGAAGTCTGTCACCGTCGCGGGGCGGTAGCCACCGACCTGGATCATCGTCAGGACGTAGTTCGCGCCGTCCAAGGCCGCGCGGCGGTCGGTCGTCTCGGTGACCCTGGTCGGTGCGCCGAGCTTGTCGACGGCCTGCCGGACGACCGTCGCGGAGGTCGAGAGACGCTCCTCGTTGATGTCGTGGAGCGCGATCTCGCAATCGCGGAGCTCCTCGTACGAGAGAATGTCGCCGAGCAGATTCAGGGCGAAGACGGTACTACCTGCCCCGATGAACGTAACCTTCATGCAGTTTCCTCGTTCGTCTTTCCGCCCGGGGGCGACGCGACGCGCAGGTGCTCAATCCGATGGGTCCATTGTGACCGAAAAGCCGCGGAGCGGCAGCGGTCCTCGCAACTTTGCCTGACCACGGGAGATGGTTCACCTGGTTGCGATCGCTGAGTGATCCTGATCGCCAGGGCCGCAATGGCCCGGTGGTTCCGCTGGCGTCCGGGTAACAGAACTATTCGCGAAAACGCCGGCGAAGAGAAGCCGGACCGGAGCATCGCCCCGGTCCGGCTTCTCTTCGTTCTCCGAATGTCAGGGCGATCAGGCTCGTCCGGCGCTCGCGGTCCGGTCCGATTCGTACGGGTCGGTCCGCGTCATCAGGGAAGCACCGATCTCGAGGACGCCAAGGACGACCATCGTCCACCGGGCAGCGTCGGGCTCGACGTCGAAGATGAACGGCGAAATGATCAGGAAGACGCCAGCGACAAGGTCGAGCATGAGGTGCGTCGACATCGGGATGACCTTCATGACTCCGAGTTCATACCGGGTCAGCAGGCTGTACGCGATGACGCCGATCCCGAGGATCGTCAGGATCGTCTTCGCGGAGTCGTTCCAGTCGAAGAGCCATGGCAACGCGATGAAGACGATACCGGCGAGGTAATCGACGATCCCGTGGACCTGTGTGGGAAGGAAGCGCATGTGATCCTCCAGATGCAGAGCCCCTCCCGGGGCACCCGGCCCATCCGACCCAAACGGGATAGACCACGCCGGCGCGATCGTTTCCAGGCGAAACCACCGTCGCGCGACCAGTGCGACCTACGCCAGATTTGTGCCGTTCCTCAACTTCGTGGTCCGTTACGGGAATGCATCACCGCCGGTTGCCCGGTGGGCGCAACGCAGACGGACCGCGGCTCACCGGTTCCCCGGGCCCCACGGTCCGCTTCCGTTCTGCATGGCATGACGGTTGTCAGCCGACCGGGCTCGATCCGATCGCTTCGCAGGACGAGAGCGTGCCCGTCCCCGTCGGGTGAACGCCGCTGGTCGGGTCCAGCGCATTATTGACCTGGCAGGTATCGAATCCCGAACTGTCCCGACAGGTTGCGTCGACCGACCCGCTGCTCAGGAAGTCCGCTCCGCTACCGCCACCGATGACAGCAAAGTCTCCGGCACTGACGAAGTCGTCACCGGAGCCGCCACTGACGACGTCGCGGTCAGCCGGATCGGCACCGAGAAATCCGTCTCCTCCACTGACACTGTCCACACCCGCCCCGCCGTCGGCTGTATCGGAACCGGGTCCGCCCTTGATGATGTCCTCGCCGGATCCGCCGAGGAGCACGTCATCCCCGCCGAAGCCGCAGATGACATCGTTACCCGGACCGCTATCGATCACGTCGGCCCCATCGGAGCCCCAGATCACGTCATCTCCGGACATGCCCTGCGTCTGCCCGGACCCGACGATCGTCGGGGGCAGCACGGGATCGGCGCAGGCATTGACCGCGGCCCCGCGGGACGGCGGATGCGGCCACGAACGAGTCCGCCCGCGAGCGCGAGGGCACCGAGACCAGAGATAAACCGGCTGTGCGTCCTGCCAGGAGTGGTTACGGGTCGCATGGCCTTCACTCCTAGGTGGGAAATCCCCGGTGGAGGACGTTGACCATAATCACATCATCCCAGTTGCGTAAAGCCCGGACTACGCTGCGCCGGGAAACCGACAGAGCCGAAACGTCACGACCTCATCGAGCGACGAGACCGGGCACCCTGCGAAAGGCGACGACCAGCGCGGCGGCTGTCACGAGCAGAGCCAGCGCGACCATGACGAAGGCGGCGCCATACCCGGCCGATGTCGCGACTCCGGCGGCAGCCAGTGGGCCGACCAGCGATCCGAGCCCCCCGGCACCGGTCATCAGGCCGAAGATGGCGCCACGGTGAGCCGGTGAAGTTGCGCGGCTGACCAGGGCGTTGGTCGACGGGATCAGTCCACCGGCGAACAGTCCGAAGAGTGCCTGCAGGACGACCAACTGCCAGACGTCGGTCGCCAGCGCCATGGGCAGCGATGCGAGCCCGCTTCCGGCGGCGGCGAGCAGCAGCACGCGGCGATGACCGATCCGGTCGCCAAGTGCTCCCAGCCAGACGGAGGTGATGGCGGCGGCCACGCCCTGTGCGCCGAAGACGATCCCGGTTGCCTGGGCATCGCTCAGCGCCGTCTGGGGTAACGTGCCGATAAAGAGCGGGAAGATCGGCTGCATTGCCTGCGACGCCGCCCGCAGCACGAACATCACCCCGAGCATCACCACCACGACCGGGCCAAGCAGCGCGAGCCAACGCCGGCGGTTCCACCCTCCCGTCGCCCCGGGACGCCGCGATTCAGGCCTCGGACGGATGAACCGCTCGCGTACCAGCAGGATGACGATCACGGCGCCGATGCCGATCAGGACGCCACAGGTGGCGTAGGTCGCCCGATACCCCAGCCAGTCGGCGAGGAAGCCACCGAGCAGTGGCCCGATGGCATTGCCGGAGAACACCGACGTATGCATCAGGCCCAGGGCGAAACCAAGCCGCTCCGCCGGGACCGTCGCGGCGATGAGCGCGGCACAGGCGGCGACGGTCCCGGTCGTTGCTCCCTCGACCAGGCGAAGGCCGAACAACTGCCACGGCGCCGTCGCGACGCTCATCAGACCGACCGTGACCGCGCCAAAGATCATGGCCCGGACAACCATCGGCCGCCGCCCAACCCGGTCGGCCAGCACGCCCCAGAGCGGTGCCGCGATCATGGACGTCAGTGCCCCGCCGGCCGCGATCGCACTGGCCCAGTGTGCCTGCGCGGTTGCGTCGGCCCCGAGGTCGCCGAGGAAGAACGGGATGAAGGGCGACCGCATCGAGAACGCAACCAGGGCCAGCGTCTGCGCGACCCAGAGCGCCCACAGTGTTCGACGCCAGTCGTGCGGAACAGCCGAAGCGTCTTCGTTGATGGTGGTCGTCCCCTGTCCGCACGCCAGTCCGTCGCTATCCGGAGCGGGATTGTCGCCGACCGGGCTGGTCAGCGGTCATGCCAGGGAACCGCCGCGGCCACGGTCGATTCGACCGGTACCGGACCGGTGGCGACCATGCTGCGCTACCCTTTGGATGACATCGTTCATCGACCCAGCAACGAGGACCTCGCCCAATGACCGCCACCGACCCCAGCAGCCCGACCGACCGTCCAACAACCCCTGACACCCGGCGCCGGTACGGCCAATCGGTCGCCGAACGGCTGGGGGACGGTACCTTCGACCTGCTCGTGATCGGCGCCGGCATCAATGGCTGCGGGATCGCCCGGGACGCCGCCATGCGTGGCCTGCGCGTGCTGCTGCTGGACAAGGGAGACATCGCGTCCGGGACGACGGCATGGTCATCCCGGTTGATCCATGGTGGGTTGCGGTACCTCGAATACGGCGAGGTCGGGCTGGTACGAGAATCACTGCACGAGCGCGAGACGCTGCTCCGGACGGCGGCGCACCTCGTCCGGCCGCTACCGCTGATGATCCCGATCTACGAGGATGACAAGCGGGGCAAGGGACTTGTCCGCCTGGGGATGATTGGCTACGACGTCCTGAGCACTGGCAAGTCACTGGACCGCCACCGAATGCTGTCCGTGGAGTCTGCACTGGCCCGCGCCCCGGGCCTGGAGCAGCGTGGGCTGACCGGCGCAGCGCTGTACTACGACGGCCAGGTTGAGTACGCCGAGCGGCTGGCGGTCGAGAACGCGATCGACGCCGAGGCACACGGGGCCGTGGTCCTGACGTACTGCCGGGTCGACGAGATCACGTTCCAGGGACGGCGGGTGACCGGCGCGACGTTCACGGACCTGCTCGACGACACGACGCATACCGTCCGCGCGGCCGTCACGGTCAACGTCACCGGCCCATGGGTAGACGCGACGCTCGGGAACGAGACCGCCATCGAGCCGCCGGCCGCCGACAGCACCGCGGCCGCGAACGACCCGGCGACGATCATCGATGACGGCTCGACCGGGCACGTGCCCGCTTCCTCCGGTGACGGACTGGGAGGGGTCAACTCGGCAGCCGGCTCCCAACCGACCCAGACGGAGGGAACTGAGGACAATTCCCAACCGGACCGCGAGTCGGTGATCGACGCGGGACAGCGGTTCCTGCGCGGCTTCCTCGCCCAGTTCCGGTCCGGTGCGCCAGGTGGCAAGCGACTGATCGGCGGGACAAAGGGTTCCCACATCATCGTCGCCCCGTTCGCCGGCGCCCCACAGGACGCCCTCTATGTCGAGGCCCGTACCGACGGCCGGCCATTCTTCATCATCCCCTGGAACGACCTGTTCCTGATCGGGACCACCGATGTCCGCTACGAGGGCGACCTCGACCGGGTCGTCGCCTCCGACGAGGAGATCGACTACCTGATCGAGGAGACCAACCGGGTCCTGCCGACCGCGGCGCTCGAACGCGACGACGTGCTCTACACCTACAGCGGGATCCGGCCGCTGCCCTGGCAGGGCGAGGGAGCCGAGGGGTCGATCACCCGGCGTCACCTCGTGCTGGACCACGCTCCCGACGCCGAGGGGCTCATCTCGATCGTCGGCGGCAAGCTGACCACCTACCGTGAGCTCGCCGAGCAGACCGTCGATGACGTCTACGGCAAGCTGGACCGGCCAACCGCGACCTGCCGGACGGAGAAGGAGTCGCTGCCCGGCGCCCGGCTGGAAGGGGCGACGATCGGCCAGGACGACCGCGACGCCTTCACTGCCGCCTTCACACGCTCGTTCCCCGAGCTGACGGCCGCGACGGCACGACACCTCGTCCGGACCTACGGCACCCGGGCCGCGAATATCGCCCGGCTGGCCCGCGACGAGCCGGAGCTCGGCCAGCCGATCGGTTCGGGCGATGCGATCGCCGCCGAGATCGTCTTCGCCGTCCGCGAGGAAGGCGCCCAGTCACTGGCCGACGTCCTGCTCCGCCGGACGATGCTCGCCTACCAGGCGGACAATGCCGTGGGCGCTGACGAGACGGCTGCCCGGATCGCCGGCCCGGCGCTCGGTTGGGATGCGGAGCGTCAGCAATCGGAGGTCGCGGGCTACCGATCGAGCATCGAACGCTACCGTCCGGCGGCACTCATGGCGACGATGTCAGCGTCCTGAATCGATGTTTTTCGCGGCCGACCGGACAACGCGCAACGTTCTTTGGTCATTCCAACCGAATATCACTAATCCGTAGCCCTTTCTGCCCAAAAGGCGGGCGATCCTTGGCGGACAGGGTTGCGGGAGCCCGACGTTGGGTGTACAACCCGCACAGACGTGCAAGACAAGATCGAACCGGAGCGAGTGGGGGCAATGGCGTCCCCATCCACCCGCCGGTGAATCCCGGAATGTCCCGGGCTTGCACGACGTGCGACCGGCCACGTGGCGCCGGCGCTCCGGATCAACTCGCCTGTGGAGGTTGGACCGTGACCGATCGTCGTATCGAGCGCCTCTTCGCCGAATCCGCCGCCAACAACTGGGACCGCCGCACGCTGATGAAGCGCGCCGCCGCCCTCGGGATCTCCGTGCCGGCCTTCGTCGCCGCCATTTCCGCCGCGTCCCGCGTCTCCGCCCAGGACGCCACACCGGGCGCCACTCCTGGCGCCACCCCCGGCGCCACCCCCGGCGCCACGCCGGGTGCCACCCCCGGAGCGGCCGCGATGGCTGAATTCCCGATCGACACGAGCAACCCGCTCGGCGTCGACCCGGCCGCTCCGCTCAACCCGTACATCTTCAACGGTGGTCTTGGCATCGCCTACGCCGAGAACGTCAACACGATCTACAACCAGCTCTACCCCGATGCGACCATCAATTTCGAGTACGGCCAGGGTCTCGGCCCCGCACTCCAGCCGCGCTTCGTCGGCGGCAACCCGCCGGACGTGATCGACAACTCCGGCGCCAATAATCTCGACCAGACCACCCTCGCCAATGAAGGTCAGCTCGCCGACCTCGCCCCGCTGATGGAGGCGCTCTCGCTCGATACCCCGGGCGCGACCTTCGCTGACACCCTGATCCCGGGCTCGATGAACTCCGGCATCTTCAACGGCCAGCAGAACATCCTCTATCTGACCTACACGGTCCTCGGCGTCTGGGCGTCCAACAAGCTCATGACGGACAACGGCATCACCTACCCCAGGACCTGGGAAGAGATGATGACGCTCTGCGGCCAGATCCAGACGGATCTCGGGATCGCGCCGTGGGTCACGACCGGTGTCCACACCCAGTACATGCGCGGCTTCGTCTTCGACCAGCTGGTCTTCAAGAACGGTGGCCTGGAGGCGATGGGCAACATCGACAACCTCCGCGAGGGTGCCTGGCTGGCTGAGCCGGTTCGCGCCGCCGCCGCCGCCATCGAGCAGCTGGCGACCAGCGGCTACCTCCTGCAGGGCTTCGAGGGCCTGGATCACACCCAGTCCCAGACCGAGTGGCTCAACGGCCGCGCCGTGTTCCTGCCGTGCGGTTCCTGGCTCGAGAACGAGTCCGGCGTCTCGACGCTCGGCTCGGTCGAGGCCGTCGACGCCTTCGAGATGAACTGCTTCCCGGTCCCGTCGTTGAGTAGCTCCGACGTGCTGCCGTTCGAGGCGATCTTCGCCGGTGCCGGCGAGAACTTCTTCGTCCCGGCCCAGGCCGCCAACGTGACCGGCGGTATGGAGTGGATCCGGCTCCTGCTCTCCAAGACGGGCGCCAGCTACTACTCGCAGGCGACTCGCACCCTCTCGACTGTCCAGGGCGCTGCTGACGGCCTCGATGCCGGTCCGGCCCTCGCGTCCCAGCAGGCCACCATCGCCGCCGCCGGCGAGAACCTGCTCACGTCCTACTACTCCGGCTGGTACGTGGATCTCAACACCGAGACCAAGAACCAGATGTTCAACCTGCTGACCGGCGCCGTCACTGCCGACCAGTTCTGCGAGAACTGCCAGGCTGCGGCCGACGCCATCGCGTCCGACGACTTCATCGTCAAGCAGACCCGCCCGGACTACGAGTAGTCCCCGGCACTGCCCCGCGCCGGCGGGGGCCCACGTGGTCGCCCGCCGGCGCCGTCCCCGGTCGGGTTAGCGCCCGGCCGGTGTCGTGTTTCCGGAGAAGTCCCTATGCACCACCAGCGCTATCGTCTGGTCATCCCCTTCATGCTGCCCGCGCTCATCCTGTACGGGGTCTTCGTCCTCTATCCCTACGTGCAATCCTTCTATGTTTCCCTGACGGACTGGCGGGGCATGTCCGACCAGCGGCCCTGGACCGGGTTCTCCAATTACCAGCGGCTGGCCGAAGACGGCAACTTCACCAACGCGCTAGGCAACAACGCGTTCTTCCTGCTCGTCATCCCGCTGATCACGATCTCGCTGGCGCTCCTCTTCGCGACCCTGTTCACCCAGGGGGCGCGAGGCGTACCCGGTTCGTCGTTCTACCGGATCGTCTTCTTCTTCCCCCAGATCCTCTCGATCGTAATCATCGGCGTGCTCTTCAAGAATGTTTACAAGTCCACCGGAGATGGTTTGCTCAACGGCGTGCTCCGCTTCCTGGGTTTCGATCAGCCCGTCGCCTGGCTCGGCGACCCGACCATCGCGATCTGGGCGATTGCCGCCGTGGTGATCTGGCAGGGTGTTGGCTTCTACATGGTGCTGTTCATCGCCGGCATCCAGGGGATCCCCGACTCGTTCTTTGAAGCCGCCACACTCGACGGCGCGGGCCGCTTCACCCAGTTCCGGACGATCACGCTGCCGCTGATCTGGGAGAACATTCGGGTCGGCGTCGTCTATATCGCCATCGCCGCGCTGGACATGTTCGCGCTGGTTCAGGTCATGACCGCCGGTGGTCCCAACCGCTCGACCGAAGTCATCGCCCTCTACATGTACGACCGCGCCTTTACCCGCTCGCTCTGGGGCTACGCCACGGCGATGGGCGTCGTGCTACTGCTTCTGACGCTGATCCTCTCGCTGATCACCCTTCGCGCTTCCCGCCGCGACACGTACGAGTACTAGGGCCGGGCCTTCTGCCCGGTCCCTCCCCTTCGCTGTCGCGACGGAGCGGGAGCCACACGAGCCACCTCGCCCAGCAGGAGACGACATGGTCATCAACGCGGAGCAGATCAAGCAGGACGGGATCGGGGACGGTGATCACGCCGCCGTCGCCAGCACCGACTTCCGGCGCCACCACATGACGAAGGGCGACTGGAGCTTCCTCTTCACCTCGCAGGTCTTCCTGACCATCTGGGCGGCGCTGGTCATCCTGCCGCTGCTCTGGATGGTGGTCTCGGCGTTCAAGACCGACGCTGAGATCCTGTCCTCACCGTGGAGCATCCCCGGCGCCCTCCAGATGGACAACTTCGTCCGGGCCTGGAACGAGGCCCGGATCGGCCGGTACATCTGGAACACGGTCGTCGTGGTGGGCTTCGGTGTCGTTGGCACTCTGCTCGTCTCGTCGATGGCCGCCTATGCGCTGTCGCGGTTCCAGTGGCCGGGCAACCGGGTCATCTACTACCTGTTCGTCGCCGGCCTGATGTTCCCGACCTTCCTGGCGCTGGTCCCGCTCTACTTCGTCGTCCAGGACCTCGGATTGCTCGGCACCAAGCACGGCCTGGTCCTCGTCTACATCGCCTACTCGCTGCCGTTCTCGATCTTCTTCCTGCACGGCTTCTTCAAGAACCTGCCGACCGACCTGGCCGAAGCGGCGATCATCGACGGAGCCGGTCCGTACCGCGTGTTCTTCCAGATCATGCTTCCCCTCGCCCGGCCGGGCATCATCGCGATGGCGATCTTCAACTTCCTCGGCCAGTGGAACCAGTACCTGCTGCCGCTGGTCCTGAACGCCGATCAGAACAACTACGTCATCGCCCAGGGATTGCAGGCGCTGAATCTCAACCAGGGTTACCGCTCGGACTGGTCGGCCCTGTTTGCCGGCCTGACCATCACGATGGTGCCGATGCTGGTGGTCTACATCGTCTTCCAGCGACGGCTCGAGGGTGGCCTGACGGCGGGAGCGCTCAAGGGCTAGCGGCGTACCCCTCCCACCATAGCGCCATTGGAGCCGGCCCCTGATAATGGGCCGGCTCCGTCGCCTCCAGACTCAGACAGGAAAGGGATCCGGTGGAATCAGCAACGACCGGCGGTCGGCTCGCCGGCAAGTACGCCCTCGTCACCGGCAGCACCCGTGGGCTTGGACGAACCGCCGCCGAATGGCTGGCCCGCGAGGGCTGCGGGATCGTGGTCCACGGTCGTGCCCAGGCGGACGTCGACCAGGCCGTCGAGGAGATCGGCGCGCTCGGCGTTCACACGACCGGTTTCCCGGCCGACCTCTCGAAGATCGGCGACACCCATCGGCTCGCCGAGCAGGCGCTGGGGGCGGTCCCCCAGCTCGACATCCTGGTCAACAACGCCGGGATGAGCATCCGGGGTCGATTTTGGGAGGTGCCGGACGACGACTGGGAGTACCAGACCAACGTCAACTACCGGTCCCCGTTCGTCCTCGCGCAGCACGCTGCCCGACACATGATCGAGCGCGGCATCCGGGGACGGATCGTCAACACGTCCACGATTGGTGCCCATCTCTGCCACACCAATGCCGCCGTCTACGACTCCAACAAGGGCGCCGTCGAGACGATGACGCAAAACATGGCCTACGAATTGGGCGAACACGGCATCACGGTCAATTGCGTCGTGCCCGGCGGGATCCCGGACAAGCCGTCCGGTAACCGGCCCGCCGCGACCTGGGGGGCGGGATTCAGCAAGTGGGTGCCGCTCGGCAGGGCCGGGCGGTCTGAAGACACCGCTAACGCCGTGCTGTTCTTCTGCCTCCCCGAGTCCGAGTGGATCAGTGGCCAGAGCCTGATGATCGACGGCGCCCACTCCGTCCGGCTATGGGAAGGGTGACCGTGTCGGGGGCTCAGGCGCCAACCGTCCCGACGATCGCAGAGATGCGGGTGATCTGGGACGGCAAGGCGGCGTTCTGGGACGACCGCATGGCCGACGGCAACCGCTTCCACCTGTCGGCGGTCGTGCCGGCCGCTGAGTCGCTTCTCGGCGAGGTGACGGGACAGCGGGTGCTCGACATCGGCTGTGGCAACGGGGTGTTCACGCGGCGGCTGGCCGAACTCGGCGCGACGGTCGTCGCGACCGACTTCAGCCCGGTCTTCCTGGAGCGAGCCGCCGCGCGGTCTTCGGGCCGCCCGGATGCGGACAGGATCACCTGGCGGCAGCTCGATGCGACCGACCCCGTGGCCCTAGATGCCCTGACTTCCGTCCCGTTTGACGCTGTCGTTTCGACGATGGTCCTGCAGGACATCCCGGAGATCGGCCCAGTGGCCGCGGCGATGCCCAGGCTGCTGCGTCCCGGCGGCCGGTTCGTCGCCGTCATCCCCCGCCCCTGCTTCAACACGGTCGACACCGTCCGCTACGAAGAGCAGCGGGAAACTGGTGGTGTGATGACGGTCGAGCGTGGCGTGAAGACCAGCCGCTACCTGACTTCGATCTCGGCCCTCGGTGGCGGGATGCCGGGCGAGCCCCACCCGCACCACTACTTCGAGCGGACGATCACCGATTACCTGGCGCCGTTCCTCGCGGCCGGGATGGTGCTGGACGGATTGACCGAGCTCCCGTTCCGGACCGACGGGACTCCGGACGGCCCACCCGACGGTGACCTGCCCGTGACACTCGCGTTCCGGCTCCGTGCCCCCTGACCCCTCGTTCTGACCCGACGACCCACCATTCCCAAGGAGACTCCCTGATGACCGAATCCCCTGCCGCCAGCGCTGCCGCCGACGTCGCCCAGGAGGCCGTCCCCGCGGCCGTGCCCGAGGTCTACCGTCGCCTGGAGATCCGCCCGGTCATCAATGCTTCCGCCACCCTGACCCGGCTGGGCGGCAGCATCATGCCTGAGGAAGCCGTCCGGGCGATGGCGGAGGCATCACAGCACTTCATCCCACTGGATGAGTTGCAACTCCGGGTCGGTGAGCGGATCGCGATGCTGACCGGCAATGAGGCCTGCTACGTCTCGTCCGGTGCCGCGGCCGGGATCACGATGGCCGTCGCGGCCTGCATCGCCGGGAGCGACCTCAACCGGATCGCCGCCTTCCCGTACCTGGAGGGGATCGAGCGGACCGAGGTGATCATCCACCAGAGCCAGCGCAACGGGTACGACTACGCCGCCCGCCAGACCGGGGCGCGGGTAGTCGAGATCGGCGGCACGGCCGAGGATCTCCGCGCCGCCATCAGCGACCGGACCGCCTGCGTGCTGTGGTTCGCGGGCGCACACTTCGCTGAGAACGCCCTGCCGATCGAGGAGGTGGTGGCGATCGCCCACGAGCACCATGTTCCTGTGATCGTCGACGCGGCGGCGCAGGTGCCCAACATCAGCAATCTCTGGCACTTCACCAGGGAGCTCGGCGCCGACCTCGCCATCTTCAGCGGCGGCAAGGGACTGCGCGGCCCGCAGAGTTCCGGGCTGGTCCTTGGACGGCCCGATCTGGTGGCGGCCTGCCGGGTCAATGGTTCGCCGAATCACAGCCTCGGGCGTCCAATGAAGGTTGGCAAGGAGGAGATGGTTGGTCTGCTCGCCGCGGTCGAGGTGGCACTCCGGCAGGATGAGCCGGCAGTCATCGAGGGGTACGAGACCATCGTGCGCGGCTGGATCGAGGGGTTGTCCGGGATCGAGGGCGTCACGGCGGAGCGATCGTTTCCCAGCGAGGCCGGGCAACCCCACAGCCGTGCGATGGTCACCCTCTCACCTGATCTGGCCCTGACCCGGGACACGATCGTCCGCGAGCTCTGGGACGGTGACCCACGCATTGCCGTCGCCGCGGTCGGGACCGACACCATCGCGCTCAACCCGCAGACGATCCAGCCGGGCGAGGACGTGATCGTCCTCCGGCGGCTGCGTGAGATCCTCGGCGCCGGCTGACCGGCGGGGTGCCGCGGTCCGGGCACGGCGTCGCGAACCCGGATTGCGGCCCCTGTTGGCGGTGGTACGCTGCCCCGGTGGCCGCGGGCGTGGTCACCCGACCGGGCGCGACCCGGGACGGCCTCCATTGACGAGACCAGACCAGACCCATGCCGAATCCGCTCCGCAATCTCTTCCGGCCCAAGCGAGACATCGCCCGTGAGGAACTGATCTACCCCCCGCACACCGGGACGAGCCGGGGCAGCAAGGGAATCTTCGCGATCTTCGCCGTCGTCACGATCGCCATCATCGTCTTCGCGCTGGTTATCACCTTCACTACGGACGTCCGGCAGGACGCCAATGACGCGGTGATGACCGAGACAGCCGAGATCTACAACACCGCCGCGGCGAACTCGACCTCGACGGCCGCGGCGGGTGGCTCACCTGCCGCTGGCGCCCCGACCGGCACCCCGCCCGCCGGCATTGCCACCGTCGAGGCCACGCCGGCCGATTAGCACCACGCCGACCCGTCGCCCCGCCCGACGGCCGAACCCATGGAGGATGGACTGCCATGAATGACGCCGCGACCAACCGGACGACCACCCACGTTCGCCGCCTCATCGCAGGGATGCTGCTCTCGAGCGCGATGCTTACGGGCGCTGCCGGTGCCCTCGCCCAGGACGCCTCTCCACCGGCTGCCGGCACGCCTGATCCGGCGCGTATCTCTGCTGTCTGCGACGGGGTGGCCGAGCGGCAGGCGGCCACCCCGGTCGCCGGCCAGCCGGCGCCTGAGTCGCTCGAGGACGTGCCGGCGGACCTGCTCGCGCTCGACACGCTGATCTCGCACACCGAGGCGATCATCGCGCTCGCGAGCGTGACGGAAGCGGGCGGGACGACATCCGAGCTGGTCCAGTACGCCGGAGATGCGCGGGCAGCAGCGCAGGGGCAGCTCGATCAGCTATTGGCGTGGCGTGACAACTGGTACCCCGGCGCACCGGAGACGCCTGCAGCGTTCCAGTCGGCCCTGCTGGACCGCAGCCTGGCCGCGGCTGGCGCGCTGGCCGGATCTGGTGAGGCCATGCCGGCCGACGGGGCCAGCCGGGCCACGGCACTCTGCGACTTCGCCCAGCACTCCGAGATCCCGTTCGACGTCGCCGCCCTGGACCTGACCCTCGCCGAGCTGCAGGACGGCGTCGCGATAGCGCTGTTCGTCTCGCAGGAATCGGATCAGTCGGACCTCGCCGCGTTCGCGACGACGGCCAGCGACGAAGCAACCGCGGACATCGGGACGCTCGCGACCTGGCGCGACCAGTGGTTTGGAGCCGCCGTTCCAGTCGTGACCCCGGAGCCCGCGGGGCACGAGCACTGACGGTTACCCGGTCCATATCAGGTGGCGAACGACAGAGGCCGGTGGCGATTGCCACCGGCCTCTGTCGTTCGGAGTCAGGAGCGATGAGCGCCTAATCGGTGAGCGGGCGGACGTGGAGCAGGTTCGTCGTGCCGGAGCGCTCGACCATCGGCAGACTGCCGACCAGCAGGGCATAGTCCGACCCGGTCCCGAGTCCCGCCTCAATCACGGCCTCGCCGGCGCGGTCGAACATCTGGTTGATCTCCTGCTCCAGAGGCAGGACCAGCGTGCGGACGCCCCAGACGAGGTTGAGCCGGGTCGCGATGCTCTCCTGGGAGCAGACGGCGACGATCGGCTGCGATGGCCGGTACTTGGCCATCCGGCGGGCGGCTGCGCCACCGTACGTGAACACGACGATCAGCTTGGCGAGCTCGGACGCATCGGCCATCGCCGACCCGGCCCGGGCGATCGCGTCGGCGAAGTTCAGCGACTCATCCGGGTGGTGCGGCAGCGGCAACTGCGACGACTCGCTCCGGATCGGGCCGTCGCGCTCGATCTCCTTGATGATCCGGTCCATCGTCTGGACCGCCTCGTACGGATACTTGCCGGTCGCCGACTCGGCCGACAGCATCACCGCGTCAGTACCGTCCCAGACGGCGTTGGCGATGTCGCTGGTCTCGGCCCGCGTCGCCACCGGCTGGGTGATCATCGACTCCAGCATCTGCGTGGCGGTGATGACCGGGATCCCCATCCGGTTGGCGACGGCGATGATCCGCTTCTGCGCCCGCGGGACGCGCTCCGGTGGGAGTTGCACGCCGAGGTCTCCCCGGGCGACCATGAGGCCGTCTGACTCCCGGGCGATCTCCTCGACGTTCTCGAGCGCGTTGCCGCTCTCGATCTTGGCGATCAGCCCTGGCGCGGCGCCATGCTCCGCGGCGGTCTTGCGGGCCAGGACGACGTCGCTTGCGTCGTTGACGAACGACAGTCCGAGGAAGTCGACGCCGTGCTTCGCGGCGAAGGCGATGTCAGCCCGGTCCTGCTCGGTGACGGACCCACCCTTGATCGGCGCGCCGGGCAGCGTCACCCCCTGGCGCCCGTTGAGCATTCCGCCGCGGCTGACGATGCAGCGCGCGTGATCCTCGTTGACCTCCTCGACCAGCAGCTCGATCAACCCGTCAGAGATCAGCAAGCGGCTGCCGGCCTCGATCACCTTGAGCAGATCCGGAAAGCCGATTCCGATCACCTCGGTCGAGCTCTCGACCTGCCGCGGTACGATCCTGAGCGTGGCGCCACGGGCAACGGGAACCGCCTCACTGTTCGGGACGGCTCCCGTCCGGATCTTCAGCCCCTGGAGATCAAACAGGATCGGGACCCGGCGGCCGAGCTCGGCGGAAACGGTCCGGACGTCGGAGATGAGCTGCGCCCACCCCTCCTCCGTCCCGTGGGAGGCGTTGATGCGGACGACGTCGGCACCAGCCTCGAGCAGCCCGCGCAGGCGCTCCTGCCCACTGACGGACGGGCCGAGTGTCGTGACGATCTTGACGCGGCGATCAGGGTAGGCCCAGACCAAAGCGGTTCTCCTCGGTGGCAACGGGGGCGGTGGTCACTGCCCGGCACCGGACCGGCGGGGCGGTGGATGCCCATTGCCCGCCCGGCCCGATGTCTCACTTGGCAGCCCGCCTGACGGATTCGCTGACATGGTACCCGTCCAGCGCGACAAGTGTGGTCATCCGTGGTCCCTGGTACGCCCCGCACTGCCATTCGGTTATCCGGGTTGGACCTCTACGCGACCGGCGTCGCGACAGGAGTCGCCTCGCCCTCGTCGTAGAAGCCCGGTGGCGACATGTCAAGCGTGACCTGCTCGGCACAACCGGCATCGACCGGCTGTTCCGGAGCCGCCAGGAAGCTCCCGATCAGCCCGATGCTGCAGGTTCCACCCGCCGTCCCCGGGTCATGGCCGAGGACATCGAAGGTGACCTCTTGCCCCGCCGGGAGCTCGAAGAGCACCACGTCGGCGTCCTCCGCGGGGGTGATGGTGTCGAGACCGCCACTGATCAGCAGGGTCGGCACGTTGCTCCCCACGGTATCGGCCTCCGCCGCCGCCGTCGGCAGGTCGATCGCCTCGCAGACCGCGTTGAACGACCTCCACGACGTGGTGAAACCCTGCTCCAGCACCGGGCGGACGCCCGCGTCGGCCAGGACCTGGTCAAGGTCGACGTCCTGCGCGAAGTCCTGACAGTAGACCGCCCCCAGCAGGCCGGTCGCCAGCCCACCCGCCTGGGTGATCAGGGGCGCGAGAACCTCGAGCAGCGCAAAGTCGCCGGCCGCCACCTGACTGATCACCGGAGGCACCCCGTACGGCTGGGACGTGAAGGCCAGCAGGTAGACCGTCTGGAGGAACAGCTCGCCGTCGATGGGGATACCGGCCGTCATCTGGCTGGCCGGATCGGTCAGTTCGACGATGGCAGGCTCGGCCTCCAGCCGGTCGTAGGCGGCCTGCAGCGACGCATCCAGATCGGCGTTGGCGGCGGCGCATTGGGCGTCCGCCTCGCAGAGGGCGAAGATCCGGGTCAGGCTCTCGTCCAGGCCGGTCACCTGCCGCACGAAGATATCGGTATCCGGAGCGACGACGGAAGCCAGAACGGCGCTGCGAACCAGCTCCGGGTACCGCGTGATCACGCGCTGGCCAAGGTATGAGCCGTAGGAGATCCCGTAGAGATCGGCCTGCCCCGCGTCGAGCGCGCCGATCAGCGCGGCGACATCGGCGGCGTTGTTCTCGGTGTTGAAGGCAGCGAGATCGACGCCCGTCCCCTCGATCGCTTGCAGGCACTGCACCACCGTGGCGATGGCGACGTCCTCGTCTGGCAGGGCGATCACCGGGACCTCACCCGCCGGCGTGCCGACTGGCTTGGCGGCAGGCGTGGCGGCGACCGGCGTCCCGGAAGTTGCCGGGTCACCAGGCGGAACGACGAGCGGGACGGCATCGCCGGGACAGGTGAGTACCGACTCGGAAGCGCCCGTGCCCCGCTGATCGAACAGGATGACGTCCTGGTTCTCGAGCAGCGGAGCGTAGGAGATCGGGACCTGCTCGGTCGCTGGCAGGAAGAGCGGCAGCAGGCTCCCGCCATTCTGGCCCGGACCTCCCGTCAGGACGACCAGTGGCTCCGGCCGCGGACTGTCACCCGTCGCGACCAACCGCATGACGTGCAGCCGGACGACCGGCGAGCCCGCGTCCCCGGGGAAGGCCGGGACGGTGAGGTATCCGCAGGTGATGTTCTCGCCGTCGACGAACCCTTCCGGGACCTGATACCGGGTGGTACAGGGAACGGGATCGATCGTTGCCGGGTCGACCACGGGGGTGGCTCCGGCGGAGCCTGGCGTGCCCGCCGGCGTGGCGTCCCGGGCCACGGCGAGACCCGTCGTTCCGGTCGCGATCAGCAGGGCAAGCAGGACGGTCAGCACCCATGATGGGCGCGCCAGACCGGCGGGACGCGACATGGTCGTCTCCTTGTGTTTTCGCCGGGTCCCGGGCCGGGACACGACACATGGCGACGCCCCCGAAGCAGGGCGAACGCATCGCCGTCGGACCCGCACGTTTTCGGCCATCCATTGACCCGGTAAACTTTCGAAAACAGTTCGACCCGGCCTGCTCACCAGTCGGGAGCAAGCCGGGCCGAACCGTGTCTCTCAAGCACCGGCGGGGCGGCTACTCGTAGCGCAGCGCCTCGGCCGGCCGGATGCTGGCGGCCTGGCGGCTCGGCACCCAGGTCATCAGCATCGCGAACCCGAAGGTGATCGCGAGGACGACGAGGACCAGCCCCCACGGCACCACAATCCCGGTGGCACCCGTCTCACCGGTGAAGTTGGGATCCTGGAACAGCTGCCAGGCGGTGACCAGCGCGAGGATGGTCCCCGAGATCACGCCGAGGCCGACGACGAACGCCGTCTCGATCATGAAACTGAGCGAGACCATCGACCGGGCGTAGCCGATCGCTCGCAGCACGCCGATCTGCTGGCGCCGCTCGATCACCGCGCGGAAGGCGATCACGCCGACGGCGGCGATTCCGACGATCAGACCCAGTCCCATGAAGCCCTGGATCAGCAGGAGGAAGCCGGAGAAGATGCCCTGGTTCTCTTCCAGGATCTCGTCATACGAGTCGGCGACCGCGCCATTGGCCAGCAGCGCCGATCCGATCTCCCGGGCCCGGTCCGTGGCGTTGTCCGGGTCGGCGAGGGCGATCGTATAGGTCACCTGGTTGGGCTCGGGAGCCAGCGTCGCGGCCGTCCCGCCGCCGACGTAGACGCCGAACAGCGTGCTGAAGTCCTGATCGATCACCCCGATGACGCGGAGGGTCCGGGACTCACCGGTCGTCGGGTCGGTGAACGCGACCTGGATCGGGTTCCAGCCCTGCTCGGTCGCCTCGAACCCGCGGACCAGGAACTGGCCCGGGAACCCACCATTGGCGCCGATCGACCCGGCATCGACGACCGCGACGTCCGGTTCTGTCCGCAGGGCGTTGATGATCGCGGCGTCGTCGGGATAGCCGGCGGCGCGCGCCTGGAAGCGGACCTCGGCGTTCTCCAGCCAGCTGTCACTGAAACCGGCAAGCGGCGCCAGGGACGAATCGTCAGGAAGGTCCGTACCCGGGTCCGGGCTGTCCAGCTGCCGCATCGGCGCCTGCGCGGCCACCTGCGGGATGGTTCCGACGGCAGTGATGTCGCTGGTATCGGCGCCGGCTGCGTTGAGCGCCCCGACGATATCCTGGTCCGGGATCTGGTTGGCCTGCTGGACGACGACCTGGACGTCGTAGCCCGCGCCGGCATCCGAGTTGATGAAGATCCGGCTGAAGTTGGCGCTGACCGTCGAGAACGCGACCAGCGAGAACACGATCAGGCTGAACATCGCGATCGTCAGACCGGTGCGCCCGACGTTGGCGCCCGGATAGGCGATCGCCAGGCGAACGGCCGGCAGCCGCGACCCGAACAGCGACCCGATCCGGCTGGCCAGAGCGAGCAGGATGTCCAGGTTCTGGGTGATCAGCATCGTCGTCCCGGCGACCGAGAAGATGCCGATCAGGAAGAACATCTCGAAGTCGCCGCCGGTCGCGACCTCACCGAAGACCGCCCGGGACTGCTCCGCCGGCAGGAACCAGAGCAGCAGCAGGTACAGGCCGACCAGCGAGTAGGCGAGCCGGGACGGGACGCCGAACCAGCGGGCGAACGTCGCCAGGCCAAGCGGGACGAGGCTCATGCCGAAGTAGAACAGGAAGGTCCCGCTCTCCCCCAGGGAGACACCGCCCGCGATCAGCAGGACACCAACCAGGGTGATCAGGGACGCGGTGACCAGCGTCCGCTTGCGCCGCTTGGCCTCCTCACGATCCGGCAGGTCGCGGATGGCAGCGACGACGTTCAGGCGGCTGGCCCGGAACGAGGCGACGACGATCGCGAGGAAGGTCATGATCACGCCAAGGCAGTAGCCGACGACGATGCTGCGCCACGACACGAAGCCCTGGACGTCGAAGAAGTCGCCGACCGCGTCCTTGAGGATCTGCGCCAGCCCCAGGATCACCAGGGTCCCGGCCGCCGCTCCGACTAACCCGGAGAGCAGCGCGTAGCCCGACCCTTCGGCGATGAACTGCTGGATCAGGTGACGGCGCTGCTGGCCGACGGCGCGGGCCATGCCCATCTCGGCCCGGCGCTCGGCGGCGAGCATCGAGAAGATCAGGACGATCAGCAGCACGCCGACCGCGATCGAGAACAGCCCCAGCACCAGGAACAGACCGGTGAGCGAGGAGGAGATCAACGCGGACTGCTCACGCAGGTCCTGCTTGATCGGATTGACCGCGACCGGCTGCGTGGACAGGGCCGGCTCCAGTTCCGCCACGGCATCATCGGTCCGGCCGATCGAGTCATCGCCATTGCCGACATTGGAAACGGCGATGAAGGACAGGAGGCCTTCCATCCCCGTCGCGCGCTGCAGCTCGTCCAGCCGGACAACCATGCCGTTCTGGTTGCTGGTGTTCAGCACGCCGGAGAGCGGGCTGTTCTCGGCGACGGCCGCCACGGTCAGGGGAACGGGCTGGTTGGCGTAGTAGATGGTCAGCTGGTCCCCGGCGGCGGCATCGATCTCCTCCGACAGGCCTTCGCTGATGACGACCTGACCACTCGGCACCGCGGCCAGGTCGATCACCTCACCGCCGGGCGTCCGCAGCCCGCCGAACTGGTCGGCGCGAGTCGGGTCGATGCCAACGATCAGGTTCTCGGGTGTGGACAGCTGGCTGGCGTCGTTCACGACCGGGACCGGCAGGTACAGGGCCGGCATCACGCCATCGATGATCGACGACGTGGCAGCCACGGCGTCGACCGCGCCCAGGGCGTCGGCCGACAGGGTGGCGCTGGTATCGGTGATCGCGTCGCCGCCCGGGCTGACGGCCGGGTAGACCAGCTCGTCGACCTCGCCGAGTACGCCGTAGACGGACTGGCTGAGCGACCGGTCGATGGTGTCGCCCATCCCGAGGGCGGCGGTGGAAATCAGCGTCGAGAGCATCAGCCCGACGACGATCAGCGCCGTCTGGGCTTTGCGCCGCGGGATGTTTCGCATCCCGAGGCGGAACACGACGCGCTGGCGCAAGGCGATCCACGCGGTATAGGAGAGGCAGAGGACGAGCATGATGACGAAGGTCACCATGATCGCGTCCATGGAGATACCGAAGATCTCGTTCATCTGGGCACGATCCTCCCGGCGCCCCGCTCAGATGCGGGATGCCGTGGTAGTGGTGCGGCGGCCGGGTGAGGTCAGGACCGGGCGTAGAGCTCGCGGGTGAGCTGAGACGTCCGGCTGGGCATCTGGACGCTGTCCTCGGTGCCGTGAAGCGTGCCGAGCCCGTCGGTGCCAAACTCGCCGGAAGTCTTCTCCTCGCCGACGATCTCGCCGTCGCGCATCCGGACGATGCGGTCGCAGCCCGCGCCGACACCGGGGTCATGCGTGACGATCACCAGCGTCAGCCCCTGCTCCTTGTTGAGCGTTCGCATCAGATTGAGGATCTCGGTCGCGTTGGTGCTGTCCAGCGCGCCCGTCGGCTCGTCGGCCCAGACGATGGCGGGCTCGTTGACCAGCGACCGGGCGATCGTGACGCGCTGGCGCTGGCCACCGGACAGCTCGGCCGGCCGGTGTCCCGCCCACTTCGCGAGGCCCACCTGGCCGAGCGCGGCCTGGGCACGGCTGCGGGCTTCCTTCGGCTTGACCCCGCTGACCAGCAGCGGCAGCTCCACGTTCTCGACGGCGCTCAGGACCGGCAGCAGGTTGTAGACCTGAAAGATGAACCCCATCCGCTTGGCCCGCGACACCGTCCGCTGCCGGTCGCTCTGGGTGGCGAGGTCCACCCCCTCGAGCAGGACCTGCCCGGACGTGATGTCGTCCAGCCCGGAGAGGCAGTTGAGCAGGGTGGTCTTGCCGCAACCCGACGGCCCCATCACGGCGACCATTTCGCCCCGCTCGACCGCGAAGTCGACGCCCTTGAGCGCGGGGATGGTGGCGTGGCCGGTGGTGTACTCCTTGACGACCCTGGTCGCCTGGATCATGTACCGGCCGTCGCTCGCCGCCTGGTTCCCCGTGTCCATCTTCATGCCCGTTTCCGTCGTCATGCTCTCGCTCCCCCAGCCCGGCAGCACCGATCGGTCCGCCGGGTATTCGCAATCGCGCGCTCGCCGTCATGGTGCATCGTGATACCGGTCGTTCCGTGTCCCGGTGAACGCCCGGGAGACAGATGGTTGCCGGTCGGCCCGGACCTTGCGGGCGATGGTGCTCCTGCGGTCGGATTGCACACCCTCCCGCCGCGTCAGGGTCAAGTGACCGATTCGCAAGGACGATGGTTGCACGCGCTCGCGCCTCCGCTATCGCGGAACTATGGCCGAGTTGTTACGATCGGCACGAATCCCTCCGGCCATCGTGCGGACCTGACCCGCTGATCACCTGAACGGAGTGTCGACCCTGGGCATCCTTGGCGAAGTCTGGACCGCGATCGCGGACAACCCGGACCGATTCACCGGCGCCCTGGAGACGCACCTGCGCCTGTCCGGGTCCGCGCTGGTACTCGCGCTCCTGATCTTCGTGCCGCTCGGGGTCCTGGTTAACAAGACGCGCATCGTCGGCCCGGGGATCCTTGGCGTGGTCTCGGCCGCGCGGGTGGTGCCGTCGCTGGCCATCGTCTTCCTTGGCTACTCGGTCATCGGGACCGGCTACCAGACGGCGCTGATCGCGCTGGTCGTCCTGGCCGGGCCGCCGCTCGTCATCAACACCGACGCCGGGCTGCGAAGCGTCTCCGCCTCCGTCAGAGAGAACGCGAAGGGACTCGGGATGACCCCGGTCCAGGCATTCTTCCGGGTGGAGGTGCCCCTTGCGTTGCCGGTGATCATCGGTGGCGTCCGGGCGGCCGCTATCGAGATCATCGCGTCGGCGGCCGTGGCGGCGTTCATCGGCGTCCGGACCCTGGGGCTCTACCTGACCAGCGGGATCTCGACGCTCAACGACGTGGAGCTGCTCACCGGGGCGATCCCGATCGCAATCCTCGCCCTGCTGACCGAGGTGATCCTCGCCGGGTTCCAGCGTGCCGTTACGCCGCCGGAGCAGCCGGGCCGCTCCTCTCGAGCACGACGGCTCTGGCCGTTCCGTGCTGCCCCCGCTCCCGGTCGGTAGCGGAACGGGCCAACTCCCCGGTCTCCGGTTCCGTCCGGTCCGCCGGTGGCGATAGCCCGTCCCGTCTGCCTCAAGAGGGCAAGGATTGACCGGCATTCAACCTATGGTCTGTGGACCGGGGGATCCCGGCCGATTGGGGAACTGTTCTTGCGAACGAACCATTCGGCCTGCGACGGTCCCCCTTCGCTCTGTCCGGGTGTAGTCCCCCGGCCAGGATCCACCCTTGGATCGCCAATCACCCCAGGACGAAAGGTTTCCCTGTGATGAACCGCACTCCCCTTTCCCGTCGAACCATTCTCAAGGGAGCGGCTGCCGTTCCCGTTGCCGGGCTCGGACTCGCCGCACTCACCCGGCCGTCGGGAGCACAGGGCGAACCCGTCCGCGTCGGCTCCAAGGACTTCCCGGAGCAGTTCACGCTCGGCCACCTGATCGGCCAGGCCCTCGAGAACGGCGGCGTCGCCGTCAACCTCGACGCCATCAACCTGGGCGGCACGGGCATCGCCCACACCGCGCTCGTCGAGGGTGAGATCGACGTCTACCCGGAGTACTCGGGCACGGCGTACACCTTCGAAGGCATCTTCGCGATGGATTACGCTGAGGTCGCGGGTCAGCTCGCGGCGTCGCCCGAAGCCGCGACACCAGTCGCCGGTGAGGGATCCGCGTTCTCGGCCGCCGATCTCTACGTCTACGACGCGATCGTCGCCGGGTACGCCGAGCTCGGCCTGACGGCGCTCAACCAGACGCCCTTCAACAACAACCAGGCGATCGCCGTGACCCGCGCCTTCTCCGACGAGAACGGCATCACGACCATCAGCGAGCTGGCTGAGTGGGGCGCTGACAACGACATCACGATCTCCGCGCCGGTCGACTTCGAGGCGCCCGATCGCGGCGACGGGTTCGTCGCGCTGCAGGCGACCTACGGCGGCGGCTTCGAGAACGCCACCGTCAATGGCGTCGACCCGGGCCTGAAGTACGATGCGTTCCTTGCTGGCGAGGCGAACGTCGTCCTCGCCTTCGGGACCGACGCCGAGATCGCCCAGAACGACCTGGTCGTGCTGCAGGACGACCTGAGCCTGTTCCCGCCGGCCCACGCGGTCCCGGTGTTCCGCAACGAGGTCATCGAGGCCTACCCGAACATCCCGGAGCTGGTGAACCCGGTCATCGATCTGCTGACGACCGAGGCGATGATCTCGCTCAACGTCGCGGTGGTCGTCGATGGCGGGGAGCCGGCTGACGTCGCGCGGCAGTTCCTGACCGACAACGGCATCATCACGGGCTGATTCCAACCCTGATACGCTGCCGGGAGGGTGCTGGCCACGGCCGGTGCCCTCCCGGCGTTTTCGGGCGGATTGATCCAGACTCCCGGATGTGACCCGGTCCGCTCCTGGTCCCGGTGTCGACGGAGAGCGATGATGACAAGTGACAGTCGATCCGGCGACACGGGAAGCCGGATCACTTACGAGAACGTCTCCAAGCGGTACGCCGGGAACAGCGGCGCGGCGGCGGTCCACGACGTCTCACTGGAGATCACCCCCGGCGAGCTGGTCGTGATCCTCGGGCCGTCCGGCTGTGGCAAGACCACGCTGCTCAAGCTCACCAACCGCCTCTATGAGCCGACGGGCGGCACCATCCGGCTGGACGGTGACGACATCACGTCCCTCTCCCCGACCCGCCTCCGCCGCCGGATGGGCTACGTCATCCAGCAGACCGGTCTCTTCCCGCATCTTCGCATCGCCGACAACGTCGCCGTCGTCCCGAAGCTGCTCGGCTGGGACAAGGCGCGGATCGGCCGCCGGGTTGATGAGCTGCTGGAGCTGGTCGGCCTGCCGCCGGATGAGTACCGCCGTCGCTACCCGTCGCAACTCTCCGGCGGACAGCAACAGCGCGTCGGTCTGGCCCGGGCGCTCGCCGGGGAGCCGCGCACGCTGCTGATGGATGAACCGTTCGGCGCACTGGACGCCATTACCCGTACCCGCCTCCAGGACGAGCTGCGCCGCCTCCATCGCCAGATGGGGCAGACAATGGTCTTCGTGACGCACGACATCGAGGAGGCCCTGCGATTGGCTGACCGGATCATCGTCATGCGCGATGGCGCGGTCGTCCAGTACGACACGCCGCTGGCAGTGGTGACACGGCCGGCCGACGAGTTCGTCGCCCAGCTCGTCGGGTCCGGCAACGTGATGCGGCGCCTGGAACTTCTCCCGATTCGGGATGTGGTGCGACCGCTGGACGGCCGCGCTCCCCGAGCCGATGAGGCGACCATCCTGGCGAGCGGCACTGGCCGCGCCGCGCTGGACCGGTTGCTGGAGTCGTCCAGTGACCGGGTGATTGTGGTCGACGCCGACGCCCGCCCGATCGGCTGGGTCGACTTCGCCACCGTCCATGGCATCAGCCAGCCCGGGGCCGGTATTGCCAGCATGGGCATCGACGACACGATCGTCACGGACGCGGACGCCATTGTCGCTACCGGGTCCTCGAGATGAGCGGCCTGTCGCTCGACTACCTGTTCGAAAACCCTGGTCGGGTGCTTGAGCTGACGCTGGAGCACCTGCAACTGAGCGTCTACGCGCTGCTGCTCGGGCTGGTCATCGCGATCCCGCTCGGCGTACTGGGCGCCCGGTTTCCCGCTCTGGGCCTGCCGATCCTGAGCGTGCTTGGCGCCATCTACACGATCCCATCCCTGGCGTTCCTGGCCATCCTCATCCCCGTGGTGGGTCTGGGAACGAACAATGCCGTCATCGTCCTCGCCGCCTACTCGCTGACGTTCCTCGTCCGCAACATCATCACGGGGCTGCGTGGCGTCGATCCGGCCGTCATCGAGGCGGCGCGCGGGATGGGGCTCTCCGGCGCACAGGTGTTCACCCGGGTCACCCTGCCGCTCGCCCTGCCGGTGATCGTCGCCGGAGTCCGGACCGCGACGGTGGTGACGATCAGCACCGCGACGGTCGCCGGCTGGGTCGCGGCCGGTGGACTCGGCCGCCTCCTGTTCGACGGGGTCAAGCTCCGGCGACCGGAGCAGATTCTCGCCGGCGCGATCGCGATCACCCTCCTGGCTATCCTCGCCGACCTGCTGATCCGGTGGCTGTCGCGATACCTTGCCGCCAACCGCGCCCGGCGGGCGGCGACCGGTCGGACCTGAGCCCCGGACCGGGTCGGGGTCGTCCGGTCCGGTCCCGGACGGATATGCTGTCCCGGTCCGACCGTCCCTCGCCGAACCATCCCGGAGCGCGACCGCCGATGCACCGCCCCCTGCCCGATCGACCTGCCGCCCAGTGGATCGGTCGCCCCTTCCTCCTTCTGCTCGTCGCGGTGCTGGTTCTCCCGGTCGCGGTCTCCACGGCGCCCCGCGTCCCGGTCGCAGCGGAACGCATCGCGGTCGTCGCCCAGGAGGATTCGCCGTCCGGCGAGCCATCTCCCGCCCCGTCCGCGGAGCTGCCCCTGACCGACGCCCGGTCGACCTTTCTCCTGCTGGGTTACCCGGACCAGAAGATCACCGCCAGCCTCATGACGTCGGTTGTCGAGGTGCCACTCCGACCGTCGCAGACGCTCGGGACGGACAGTCACCTCGTCCTCCGATTCGAGGCGTCGTCGCTCCTTGATCACGAGGCATCCTCACTGACGGTTTCCGTCAATGGCCAGGTCCGGCGATCAACCACGCTGGAAGAAGCCAACGGTCAGGTCGCGGAACTCCTCGTGCCGCTGGAGGCGACCGACCGCCTGCCGCAAACCGCCAGCGTTGTCCTAACCATCGACACCCGGCTGGTGACCGCTGGCGCTGGCTGCCCGCCAGCGATCGATCCGGGTCGCTGGCTGGTCATCCGGTCCGACTCGTCGATCGAGTTCGATCGCACCAACCTGGACCAGAGTGCTGGCCTGGCGGATCTGCCCAGCCTGTTCATGCCGGCGACGCCCGATCCGGTCTCACGGGAGGGCGATATCTCTGCGCGGGCCGTGACCATCGTCGTCGGGCAAGGGGCGGCGCCGGAGGAATTCCAGGCGGCGGGGCACCTCGCGACGGCACTGGGACGGTGGTCAGCGGAGCGACAGGTCCCGACGACGATCCTGTTCGCCGACCAGATCCCGCCCGATCAGCCGGCCATCGTCGTATCAGCCGGGGTCCGCTTCGCCGGAAGCCTGACCTGGGGCGACGTCTCCTGGGATGGCACGACGTGGCGCACGCCAAACGGCGCCGTCCCGTCCGATCGTGGGTTGCTCGCGCTGCAGCGCTCGGTCGTCCCCCGTCTGCTCGTCTCGAGCGCAACGCCGGACGGCGTACTGGATGCGGCCGCCGCGCTGGTCCGGCCGGGCCGAGCCAACAACCTGGCAGGCTCGTGGGCGATCCTGACGGGACGCGAGGTGCTCACCCCGGAGCTCCGCAGTCCCAGCTGGGACGGGAACACCGCGACATTTGGTCAGCTCGGAGCCGGGACGTATTCCTTCTCGGGGACCGGCGCCCAGCAGATGTCCCTGACGTTCCCGAGGCCGGCCGGCTGGCTGCTGTCCGGTGGTTCTCACCTCATTCTGGACGTGTCGGTCTCGGGCAATATCTCGCCGGACTCCAGTCTGTCGCTGACGCTCAATGGTCACTGGATGGGCTCCATGCCGCTGCGGGCAGGCGGGCAGGATGCGGTAGTCGGTGGATCACCGGAGACCGCCCCTACCCGCCAGGCAGCCCGGTTCGAGGTGCCGGCGAGCCAGCTCGGGGCCGTGAGCGGCGCCGATCGCCGGTCTCTGTCGCTGGTGGCCGGCGTCAACCTCGGGGTAGGCGCGACCTGTGCCGGCCTGACGCCCCCGACCGTCACCATTTTGCCGGGATCGCGCTGGGTCCTGCCCCACGAAACGGAGCGCGTCCTTGAACTGGCCAGCTTCCCGGCCCCGCTGGCCGGCGACCCGCTGGCCCCGGTAACGCCGCTGATCGCGGTCGTCCCCGACTGGCCGACGACCGCCGAGATGCAGGTCGCGATGCGCACGCTCGCAGCTGTGGCCCGCTGGTCGGCCGGTGATGCGCGGTCGCTGCCCGTGCTGATACCGGTCTCCCGCCTGACCGAGACGGACCGGACGGCGACCAATCTGATCGTGATTGGCACGGCCACCCGCAACCCTGTAGCCGGGGACCTCGTACGCCGGTACGGAGGGCTGGTCAACGCCCCCGGCCAGACCAGCACGACCGGAAGCGTCCTGCCGGCGCTCGGCCAGGTCGCGCTGCTCCCCTCACCCTGGCGCTCGGGCGGTGCAACGCTGCTCCTGACCTCGACCACCGACGCTGGCGTGACCCAGACCGGCGGGGCCTTCGAGGACGTCGAGCGACTCAATCAGCTGTCCGGGGGTGTGGCAACCGTGACCGGCTCGTCCGAGGTCGAGTCGACGCAGGTCGCCCGGGCCCCGGCAATCATCGATGAAGGCCTGACCGAGCGATTCGGCTGGAATCGCTACGTGGTGCTCTTCACCATTGCCGGGATCATGGCCCTGATCTTTCTCGGTGCCTGGCTCGCGTCCACCCGATCAGTCGGCCAGGGACGGGATCGTCGGAACTGACTGCAGCGGGACGCTTCAGGCAGTAAGGGCCCGGTGCCTCCCGATTCCCATGGACGGTTTCGCTGATAATCCTCACGCTTTACGTTCACCCGTATACTCGATCCTGGCGCGCAGGCCCTCCGACTCGCGGTCCGGGCAGGCGGCCCCGAGCAGACCCGGACCCCCTCGCCGGATCGCTACCGGGACGATGCAGTTCCGCTCCAGTGGCTACGTACCGCAGCGCCGCATCCACCAACGTGGTGAGAGGGAAACCCCGTGGTTAATCGCACCCGCCGCCGCGGTTCCATCATTCCGACTCTGGTCTCACTGGCTTCGCTCGTCGTGACGGCGATCCTGGTCGTGACGATCGTGATCCTGCCCGCGCTCGGCGAGGAACCGGTTGATGCCGAGGGCACAGAGATCGCCGCCCCGGACGAGCAGGCCCGTCCCGATCCGACATCCCCGGCCGACGTAGCCCCGACCGTACCGGCCACCGACACGCCCGGTCCCACGCCGACGTCGACCGTCCGGGTCGTCAACATCGGTATCACCCAGCGCTACCCGACGGCGACCATCATGAGCACGCCGACCCGGACCGCGACCGCCCGCGCGACGGCGACTTCCACGGCATCGGCGACCATCAGTCCGACGTCGACCGCCACGCCACGCGCCACTCCCACGCGCGTCGGCCCGGGCCTCGCCGCGACGAAGACTCCACGTCCCCCCACGGCCGCACCTGTTCCGCCGACCGTGCGGCCAACCTCGGCGCCACCGACTGCACCACCGGCGCCGACCGCCACAGCGACCCGCCGGGCGACCGCGACTCCCACAACCCAGGCGACAGCCGCTGCGACGGCCACCCAGCCAATCACGCGCCTGCCGACCCGACAGGCGGCTGCCACCGCCACCGCGCCGCCGGCAACGCGGGTGGTTCCGACCGAGCCACCGACGAGGCTCCCACCACGGCGACCCACCACGGCGGCCCCGGTCGATCGCCAGCCGACACCCGACGCGACCGCTCCGGACCGCGCGACGAGCACCCCGCGCCGCCCGACCGCGACCCCGGTACCTGTTCGCGGCGACCGTCCCACGGCTGTGCCACCACAGGTGCAACCGGAACCGACACAGGTCCGACCAGCCCCGCCACCGCCAACGGTGCCCCCACCTCCACCGCCGACCGCGCCATCACCGCTGCCACCGACCCAGGCCGCGCCCGACCAGCCGGACCCGCAACCGACGCGCCGTCCCCGGACATGAGTGTCACTAAGGATGCCGGACCAAGGACGCACCAACGGGGAAGCCAGTCTCGGCCCGTTGTATGGCTCGCACGATCACTCACATGCCGGGTGGACGCGGCCAGGCCGTGATTGAGCCAGACCGAGCGACTCGTTGAACCATCCGAGTCCCGAACCTGGCTACGTCCGGTCGCTGATCTCAGGACCTGGGTTCGCGTCTCGCGCCTTGCCACGGGTGCGCTCGTCGCCCGGCTGGCGGGCAGGAGCGGCCTGGGGATTGTGCGACGGCATCCGGGCGTCGGGTTCAGGCGGAGTGAGTCGTCGATCACGCCGATAGAGCACGGTGACGATGACGGCCAGCACCGCGAAGGGCACCGAGAAGCAGAAGGTGAGCAGCAACAGGTCGAGCAGACTCACACCAAAGACCGACATCGAAACCCGTTTCACGAAGGCAGAAGGCGATAGGACGGCGCGAGACAGGCACGCTCACCGGCCCTGGTGTCGCTCCATTGCTGGTCGCCGGGGGGCAATCCCGGCCGGAGGGGCATCGTCCACCCGCCGGACCGGCTCGTAGGAACCAGTGGGCCGTCGAGCCGAGGAGGGCCGATCCGAACCCGGCGCTCTCCGCGCGGCGGGTAGTGGCCCGGTGCGGTCCCCGGTCTCGGAGCGGACTGCATTGGCCATCCGGGGTCTGGGAAGAGCATCCTGCCGGGGTTCCGGCCCGCGCTCCGGATCACGGCTCAGCCTTGCGTCCGGAAGCTCCCGTTCCGGACTGGCAACCCGGCGAGTCGCTCGCTCGCTCCGACGTCCACCCACCGCCCGCCGTTGGCCGCGCTCATCCGGGTCCCTCTGGCCCTCCGCTCGAGCCGTCCGTCCTGCCTGCTCGTCGTGTCGGCGGGCGTTGCCGGGCTGCGTTGACCCGAGGCGGGAACGTATTGCGCGCAACTGGCGGCGCTGGATCGCCCCCGTGGAGTCCTGGTAGCGGTACCAGCCCAGTAGACCCGCGGCGGCGAGCATTCCGCCGATGCCGACGATCAGCACGGTCGTGAGCGCAACACGGTCAGAGGCGCCCATCACGACCAGCACGCCGGTCGTCAGCAGGAGCACCACGCCGACGACGACGAGCATCCGGCCGCCAGCCCGGAGCAGCCGGACCAGGCGACGTCGGTCGCGGACCTCCAGCCATTCCTGATCGTCCGACGGAGCGGGGAGCCGCCACGGCACGAGCTCCACGCAGGCGCGCCCGGCTGCGATCAGGATCGCCCCAAGGATGCTGCCCAGGACGATGAAATCCACCCGCTTGCCTCCCGGCCACCCAAGGATCGCCCCGATGTGCGACCCGGTTCATGCTGCATTCATGTTGATGCTGGCCAGTGTATCTGAGGGCCGTGCTCCGGGCGACCACTGTCCGGCCTGGGCGGGGCGGATAGCCACGTATCCAACCGCAGGAAGGCCGTCCCGTACTCTCCGCCCATGCCCTCCGACGTCTTCGTTCGCGGTGGCCGTTCCACGCCGGGTATCCTGATCGGGTTTGCCGGCCCAGATCTGCCGGCATGATGGCAACCGGCGTCTGTATCGATATTTCCACGAGAGGACCTGCGCTCCATGCCTGCCGGTCGCACCATCTCCGACGACATCTTCCTGCTCGGTGGCCTGCTCGGGGACGCAATCCGGGCTCAGGCCGGCGAGGAGGCGTTCGCCTTCGAGGAGATGATCCGCGCCTTGGCCAAGGCGGCCCGAAACGGTGACGAGACGGCCGTCAGCCGGATGGAGACGGCGCTGCGTGAAGCGGATGTCGCCGATCTCCGGGTGCTGATCCGCGCGTTCACCTCGTATTTCCAGCTCGTGAACCTCGCCGAGGACAACGAGCGCATCCGCCGGCTCCAGGCACACGACTATACCCCCGGCGCCGCCCCTCGACGTGGCTCGCTTCGTTCGGTCGTCGCGGCGGTCGCTACCGGCTACGGCGCGGGAAACGGGCTGTCGGCGGAACAGATGCAGGCGCTCCTCGACGACGCCGAGGTCCGCCTCGTCCTCACGGCGCACCCGACCGAGTCACGTCGCCGGACCGTGATCGACAAGCTGGCCCGTCTGTTCGTCGCCCTCCGGTCGATGGACGAGCGACCGCCCTCGCCGGCCGCGATGGCGCAGACCCGCAGCCGGATCGCTGCCACCGTCGCCGAGCTCTGGAGCTCTGACGAGATCCGGGCCGTTTCGCCGAGCGTGCTCGATGAAGTCCGGGCCGGACTCGTTTACTTCGGCAGCACGCTCGTCAACGTCCTGCCGCAGATCTACCGGGACATCGAGGGAGCACTGGCCGAGGCCTATCCGGGCACAGAGATGCGCGTCCCACCGTTCCTCGGCTTCGGATCCTGGATGGGTGGCGACCGGGACGGCAACCCCAATGTGACGCCGGAGCGGACTCGCGAGGCGCTGGCCCTGATGCGCGAGACGGCGCTGCGGTTCCTGGAAGATCGGCTGACCGAGCTGGCTGGCCGGCTGTCGGTCTCGGAGTGGATCGCCGGACCCGCGCCGCGGCTCGACGACTACCTGGCCGTCTACCGGGCGTGGTTCCCGGAACTTGGCCGGGAGCTGGAGTCGCTCAACCGTGGCGAGCCGTACCGGCAACTCCTGACGCTGATGCGTGAGCGACTCCGGCTGACCCGGGCCCAGGGCATCGGGTACGGCGAGAGCCACGAAATTCTGCCCGGCGACCCGCGTGGAGACCGCATCCGCGTGCCGAACAGCAGCGCCGACGCGATGCCCTATCACGCCCCGGCGGAACTGCTGGCAGACCTGCAACTCATCCGCGCTTCGCTGGCCGACCAGGGCGAGACGCTGATCATTGACGGCGACCTGCGCGACACGATCCGGCAGGTCGAGATCTTCGGCTTCCATTTCGCGACCCTGGACATTCGCGATAACTCAAAGCGCCACCAGACCGCACTGACCGAGATCTTCGCCCTGACCGGCGTCGTCGCCGACTACGGTGCCCTGTCCGAGGACGAGCGGTTCGCCCTGCTGGCCCGCGAGATCGCGTCGCCCCGGCCTCTGATCCCGCTGGATCTCTCGCCGCTCGGAGACGTCGCCCGCGAGGTCATCGAGACGTTCCGGACGATCCGCGCCGCGCTGTCCGGCCAGGATGCCGGCGTGATCCGGACCTACATCATCTCCAACACCGAGGCGTCGAGCGACGTCCTCGAGGTACTGCTCCTGATGAAGGAGACCGGGCTGGCCGGTGCCGGCGGCGGGAACGCGGTCCTCCGGATCGCGCCACTTTTCGAGGCCGGCGAGACGCTCCGCGCAGCGCCAGAGACGATGCGCACGCTGCTGGACGAGCCGGTCTACCGGGCGGCACTCGCCTCGGTCGGGGACACGCAGGAGATCATGGTCGGCTACTCCGATTCCAACAAGGACGTCGGGTATTTCGGGTCGACGTGGGGCCTCTACGCCTCGCAGGAAGCCCTGGCCGAAATGATCCGCTCGTACGGCGTCGACCTGGTCTTCTTCCACGGTCGCGGCGGTTCGATCGGCCGTGGCGGCGGACCGACCAACACCGCGATCCTGGCGCTGCCGCCGGGCACCATCGGCGGCGGAATCAAGCTGACCGAGCAGGGCGAGGTGATCTCGGCTCGCTACTCCATCCCGGAGATCGCCCACCGGGAACTCGAACTGACCGGCGGCGCCGTCCTGCTTGCCACGATCGGCCTGCCGGACGCGCCGTCGGCGGACGAGATCGACCACTACCGCCCGGTGATGACGACGATCTCGGACGCATCGTCCACCGCGTACCGGGACCTCGTCTACGGAAGCGATGAGCTGGTCGAGTTCTTCGCGTCGGTCACACCGATCGACGAGATCGCCCTGCTCCAGCTCGGCTCGCGTCCCGCACGGCGGGTGCAATCGACCAGGATCGAGGATCTGCGAGCCATCCCCTGGGTGTTCGCCTGGACCCAGGCCCGAATCCTCCTGCCCGGCTGGTACGGACTCGGTTCCGGCCTGCAGGCAGCCATTGATAGTCACGGGCTCGAGGCGCTGCAGGCGATGGACAGCCGCTGGCTCTTCTTCCGGAACGCGCTCCGGAACGCCGAACTGGCCCTCGCCCGGGCGGACCGGACGATCGCCGAGCGCTACGTCGTCGCGGCGGGCCGCGACGCCGCGACCGATCCGGTCTGGAACCGGATCCGGGCCGAGTGGGACCTGACGGAACAGTCCCTGCTCGCTGTCACCAGGCAGCGGCGGCTCCTGGACCAAGACCCGGTCCTGCAGCGGTCCGTCGAGCGGCGCAATCCCTACGTCGACCCGCTCAGCTTCCTCCAGCTGGAGCTCCGTCGCCGTCTCCGGGAGGGCGGCGTGCCTCTTCAGGAGCGTGATGAGTCGCTGACAAAGGCCATGCTGCTCACGATCAACGGGATCGCCAGCGGCCTGAAGAACACGGGCTGACGAATTCCAACCTTGCGACACTGCGGTTCGAGGTCCCTTGAACGGATGCACCGACCGCAAGAAAACATGCGCAAACCTATGTTCTTTCGCGGGCCGGGTGGCGTATCCTAACGTCTGTTTGCACATCGTTCTCATCTGGTCCCGCGCCCGCTGGCCGCGACCACGGGAGATCCTAGGCTGAACGCGTACGGCGAGACGCCGGCCACCCCGCGGCTGGTCGCGATCGGATCCGACTTCCATAGCGCCACGCTGGACTTGCGTGAGCAGCTGTCGTTCCCGGCCGACCGGCTGGCGGATGGCCTGGCGCTGCTCGGCCGGCACGCCGCCGAGGGGATGATCCTCTCTACCTGCAACCGGGTCGAGGTCTACGCCGTCGTTTCCGGCCAGGATCCGCACGACGCCGTCAGTCGCCTGACCCGCTTCGTCGTCGAAGCGACAGGGGTCGGGCTGCGTGACGTCGAATCCGCTACCGTCGCGCTGACGGATGACGCCGCGGTCCGTCACCTGTTCCGGGTCGCCGCCGGGCTGGAGTCGATGGTCCTGGGTGAGCCCCAGATCCTCGGGCAGATCCGGGACGCGCTGGGCGCCGCCCGTTCGGCCGGAATCGTCGGCCCGTTCATCTCCCGGCTGGCAACCGACGCGCTCAAGGTCGGCAAGCAGGCACGAACGCACACGGACATTGCCCGCAACAAGACTTCCATTGCCCACGCTGCGGTCGCGCTGGCGGCCCGGGAATTTACGGCTGCCTGCCCCATCCTTGTCGCGCTGGACCGGATGGACCTGGAGCGGATGCCGTGTCCCGCTCCCGTCGCCCATGTCAACCCGCTGCGGGGTCGGACGGCCGTCGTCATCGGCGCCGGCCCGATGGGGACGCTGGCCGCCAAGCTACTTCGGACCGGCCAGGTCGGGCGCCTGCTGATCGCCAACCGGACTCGGTCCCGCGCCGAGACGCTGGCTGCCCAGACGGGCGGCGAAGCGATCGCGCTCGATCAGCTGCCGGACGTGCTCGCCATGGCCGACCTCGCCATCGCCGCGACCGCCGGCGACCGCCCGGTGATCACTCCGGCGACGATGAGCCAGGTTCGCCGAACGGGCGCGCCGCTGGTATTGATGGACGTCGGGTTGCCGCGGTGCGTCGACCCGGCCGTTGCTGACGACTCCCGGGTCCTGCTGCGTGATGTCGATGCCCTCGAAGAGATCGCCGCGGGCTACCGGTCCGGTCAGGCCGCGGAGATCATCCACGTCGAGCACCTGATCGCGGATGGCCTGCGGCAGTTCCGAGCCTGGCACGAGGGTCGGCAGGTCAGTCCGACCATCGCCGCGCTTCGGGAGCGGGCGGACGAGCTCCGCGAGATCGAGCTCTGCAAGGCATTTAGCCGTCTCGGCCACCTGTCAGACCGTGACCGCGAAGTCGTCGCGGCGCTGGCGGCCGGGCTGACCAACAAGCTCCTCCACACGCCGACCTCCAACCTGACCCGCGCGGACAGCGCGTCGCGGTTGGACGACGCCGCCGCGCTGGCCCGGCTGTTCGGTCTCGAAGCACCAGGGGTCATCCCGCCCGTGGCTCCGGTCCGGACCGAGTCCGACAATCCTGGTGCCTGCCCCATCCCGGTGCGAGCCTCCATCCCCGCCGACTAGGCGCGCCCGGCCCATCCACAGCTTGCGGGGGCACGGTCGCACCAGCACTACCGGAGACCTGCCATGACGACGGCCACCGCAACCCGTGACCTGCCTCGCTCCGCCGATGCGTTTGCTCGCGCCCGGGACGTAATTCCCGGCGGGGTGAACAGTCCCGTGCGAGCGTTCCGTGGCGTCGGTGGCACGCCGGTCTACTACGACCATGCCGCCGGGGCCTGCTTCACCGACCTCGACGGGAACGAGTATCTCGACTACGTCATGTCCTGGGGGCCGATGATCCTCGGACACGCGCATCCTGAGGTGACGGAGGCGGTGATCGCCGCCGTCCGACGGGGAACGTCGTTCGGGGCGCCGACCGAAGCGGAGACGGCGCTGGCCGAACGGATTGCCTCCCTCGTCCCCGGTGTAGAGCAGGTCCGGCTGGTGTCCTCCGGGACCGAGGCGACGATGAGCGCGCTCCGGCTCGCCCGCGCCGCGACCGGCCGGGACCGGATCGTGAAGTTCGCCGGCTGCTACCACGGGCACGCCGATCTGCTGCTCGTCCAGGCCGGGTCGGGCGTCGCCACGTTCGGCCTGCCCGACAGCCCGGGCGTCCCCGCCGCCGTCACGGCCGACACGCTGGTCGCGCCATACAACGACCTTGCCGCCGTCCGCGAGTTGTTCAACGCGGCCGCGGAGCGGATCGCGGCGATCATCGTCGAGCCGATCGCCGGCAACATGGGCATGGTCCTGCCGGAGCCTGGGTTCCTCCAGGGTCTTCGCGACATCACCCGCGAGCATGGCGCCCTGCTGATCTTCGACGAGGTGATGACCGGCTTCCGGGTCGCCCTTGGCGGTGCCTCAACGTGGTCGGGTGTCACGGCTGACATCGTCACGCTGGGCAAGGTCGTGGGCGGTGGCTTCCCGCTGGCGGCGTACGCCGGGCCGGAATCGATCATGCGGCACGTCGCGCCGGTCGGATCGATGTACCAGGGCGGAACGCTCTCCGGCAACCCGGTGGCGACGGCCGCCGGCAACGCGACGCTGGAGATGCTCACCCGGCCGGGCGTGTTCGACGGGATCGTCGCGACGACCGACCGGCTGATGGACGGGATCGAGACGGCCGCGCGGGAGACTGGCGTGGCGGTGACGACCGCCCGGGCCGGTGCCATGGGCGGCTGGTACATGCAGGCTGGCCCGGTCCGCAACTACGAGGACGCCAAGCGGAGCGACGCCGGAGCATACGCCCGGATCTTCCATCACCTGCTTGGTCAGGGCGTCTATGTCGCACCCTCCCAGTACGAGGTGCTCTTCCCCTCCCTCGCCCACTCCGATGCCGATATCGACCGGACGATCGCCGCGTTCTCGGCGGCGTTCCGGAACGAGGTGGACGGCGGACGCTAGGCGTCGCCGCAATCCGTGCGTCCGGACGGGCTCGCCCGTTGCGCCGCCCGGACGCCGGGCGATATAGTCCGTCGGTGTTGCGAGAACCTGTCGCCCTCAGAGGCCCTCAGCGGGAGAACAGTGCGTGGTCCAGATCGAGTCCAGCGCCTCGGTCGCGATGCCGGGGAGCAAGCAGCGGACCCGCACCAGTGTCGAGCCCGGCGCCAATGGCCGCGCCAGCGACGCGAGCGAAACGATGACCGGCACCCAATCCATCCCGGGCGTCTCCGATGGCCGCGACCCGATCCGATCGATCTCGGTCGTCATTCCCTGCCACAACGAGGAGGGCAACCTCCCGACCCTTCACGCCCGCCTGACTGACGTCCTGGAGCAGGTCAACCTCCCTTACGAGATCCTGATCGTCGACGATGGCTCCACTGACCGGACCTGGTCCGTCATCGGCCAGCTCAACCGGGCGGATCACCGCGTCATCGGGCTGCGCCACCGCCGCAACTTCGGTAAGGCCGAGGGCCTGGCCAACGCGTTCGCCGTGGCGCGAGGTGACGTGATCATCACGATGGACGGCGACCTGCAGGACGACCCGGACGAGCTGCCCAACTTCCTGGCGATGCTCGACGAGGGGTATGACCTGGTCTCGGGCTGGAAGCAGCGGCGGCAGGACCCGCTCGGCAAGACGTTCCCGAGCCGGATCTTCAACTGGACGGTTCGCCGAGCCAGCGGCGTCCAGCTCCACGACTTCAATTGTGGCTTCAAGGCCTACCGCAATGAAGTCGCCCGGAGCCTCCGGCTGTATGGCGAGCTCCACCGGTTTACTCCGGTCCTTGCCTCGGCGGACGGCTACCGGATCGGCGAGTTGCCCGTCAAGCACCACCCGAGGACATGGGGGCGCTCGAAGTACGGCTGGTCGCGGCTGGTCAAGGGTTTCCTCGATCTACTGACCGTGACGTTCCTGACGCAGTACCGCCAGCGCCCGATGCACCTGTTCGGCCTGCCGGGCCTGTCGGCGCTGGCGCTCGGCGTGCTGCTCGCATTCTGGTTGTCGGCGGACAAGCTGATCACCGGATCCTCGATCGGCAACCGCCCAGCGCTCCTGCTGGCCGTCCTGCTGATCGTGATCGGTACGCAGTTCTTCGCGCTCGGCCTGCTCGGTGAGTTCCTGACGCACGGGTCAAATGCACCGAGATCGGGGATCGCCCAGCAGATCCGAGCCTCGATCGGCCTCGACACGGCGCCTGACCTGGGAGACTCCATCAGCGAGGCTGATCCCTCCACCGCCACGTCGCCGAATACCGGAAGCGAGCGGGATGACATCCCCCGCCGTGCCTGATGGAGTCGCGGACGAAGTGACGGCGGGTGGAGCACCGGCGCTCCCTCCCGCCGTCAGGCGTCTGCTCGCCCCGCTGCTCCGCTTCCGCCGCATCGTCGGGAAGGTCCCGACGCCCCTGATCTTCCTCGGTGTTATCGTCGTCGCCCTCGCGGTGCTCTGGGCGCGCGGTTCGCTCGGTGAGATCGTCGAAACGGTGCGGACAGCCAACCGGTATCAGCTGGTTGGGGGCGCGGTGCTGTTCCTCGCCGGACTGGCCCTGAACTGCCTGCGCTGGCACATCCTGGTCATCCTGATCGCTGGCCGGTCCGACCTGCCCCGGGCCGCCGAAGCCTTCCTCACATCCGTCGCGTTGAACTACGTGTCGCCGGTCAGCGTCGCGATCCCGGCCCGGGCCGCGTTGACCAAGCGAGCGATCGGCCTGAGCTTCGGTCAGACGAGCACGGTCGCCGCATGGGAGCTGCTGGCCGACGTCCTCATCCTGGCCGCCGGCGCCACGCTCTGGCTTTTGCTCGCCCCCGCCTCATGGAGCGTTCTCGAAACCATTCCGACGACGCTGCTGTTCGCCCTTGGCGCGGTGATCGCGGTCGGGATCGCCGGGGTGGTGATCCTCGCCCTCCGCAGCCGCGTCGTCCGCGCCAAGGCTATCCGTGCCGCTGGAGACCTGTTCCTGGCGCCCAGGCGTCGTCCCGGCGTCTTTGCGGTCGCGATGGGCGTCACCCTGCTCTACTGGTTAACCCAGGGCGCGGTGTTGTGGGTGCTGCTCGACGCCCTCAATGCCGATCACCACATCCGGATGATCCTGGGGATGGCGACGCTTCCGTGGCTGGTCGGCATGGCCAGCATGGTCCCGGGCGGCACCGGAGTGCGGGAAGCGATGATGGTCGCCGTCGCGGGGGTCGAGGGCGCTGCGGCGGCACCGGCACTGGTCGCCGCTGTCAGCTACCGGATCTGCATGTTCCTCGCGATCCCTGTCCTGTACGGCGTGCTCCGGCTCTGGCTGCGCAACCGGCCCCGGCCGACAGAAGTTGCTCCGACCGAGGCGTGACCGGCTTCACGCCGTAGTTGCGGGCGATCTCGCTCCCCGGGCCGTCACTACATTGAACGCAGGCGCCGATCCCGTCCTGACGGTGGCCGGCATAAGAGCCTCCTGCACGTTAAGGCTGTGCTTGCCCGGCTCGTGCACTGGCTAACGCAGTGGACCAAAGTTACTGGGCCAGTCAACCTGTCGTTAATGGCTGTCAGAATCCGATCCGCTCCGGCGCCGCTGTGCGCCTTGCTGGAATTCCGTCCGTCGGTGGACGAGATGAGACAGACCCGCTGGAGGATTGCTCCAGCGGGTCTGTCTCATTTCTCTCAACCTGTAGGTGAAGTTCAGGCAGCCGGCGTCAGGTCAGTCGTGCAGACCAGATTGGGATCCTCGTCCGCCCCAGTGATACAGAGGCGGGCAGTGTTGGCGTTTGTACCCGCCGGAATACTGAATTGAAGCTCCCCGGTCGCGGGACCGGTCATCGTCAGCGGACCAATACCGCGGTAGGAACCATCCTCGGCCAGATTGACGACGTAGCCCTCGCGGACCGTGCTGTCGATCAGGTTGCTGACGTAAACAGTCGCCAGGTTGGCCGTGGTCGAAGGCTGGACGTACCCGCACGCGACGATCCCGGTCGAGGTGACGAGCGGGTTCCCCTCACCAGTGCAGTCGGCGGCGGTGTTGCCCAGGAGCTCGATGAAGTCTTGGTTGTTTGAATCGTCGGAGGGCAGCATCTGTGGGATGACGAACAGGGCGAGCAGCCCGAACGTGAGAAAGACCGGCACCGAGATCCCGAGCGCCCGGCCGATCGAGCGGCGCGGCTTGCGGACAGCGGTCGCAGCGGGTGGCGTGACGGCGGTGAAGGTCTGTGAATCCAGCCAGGTGCCTGAAGAAGGCAGGGTCACCTGCGGCTTGGCCTGAACCGGGCGGGCCCACTGGTACTCCTCAGCGTTCTCGGCGGTGACCGGCGCCGTGCTGTGGGCGATCCGGGCGAACAGCGCCGCCTTGACGTCCGGCGACGGCGCGGCCGTCGCGACCGAGAACGGCAGCATGGTCGCCGTGCGGCGCATGTCAGCCAGCTGGCGGGCACAGGTCGGGCAGTAGCTCGCGTGACGCTCGACGGCGACTCGCTCGTCGGCATCAAGCGCACCGAGGGCGTAGGCCGGGATCAGGTCGTCGACGTGCTCGTCCGGCGCCTGGCCGTGATCGGACGCCACCGGGAACGGCTGCGTGATCGGCGCGGCAAGGCGCCGGATCGGCCGGTTGGTTTCGCCGGCGACACCCGGCTCACTCGCGCTCGACATCCGGGTCACGCCCGCACCACGCGCCCGGAACTGCCGCACATTCTGCCCATCGAGATCACTCACGCCAGACCCACCTCACTGCCATCCAGCTGATCACGGAGCTTCAGCATACCGAGCCGCATCCTGGTCTTGATTGTTCCCAATGGTTCGCCGAGCGCCTCGGCGATCTCACGGTGGGTCATGCCACGAAAGTACGCCAGTTCGATCGCTTCTCGCTGCGCCGCCGGCAAGGTGTCCAGTGCCCGGGCGATACGGTCCCGCAAGGAGCGGAGCCAGACTTCGTCCTCGACACTCGGTCCGCCATCGGCAACTGCCGCCAGCACGACGTCCGGGTCATCGCTGTCCGAACGCTGGGGTCGACGCTTGCGCTTTCGCACCTCGTCAATCGCCATGTTGTGCGTGATGCTGAGCAGCCACGTCAGGAACGTCCCCTTGCTGGCCCGGAACGAGCCACCCTGTTGCCAGGCACGGAAGAACACTTCCTGGAGTACTTCCTCAGCGATCAGCTGATCGTTCACGATTCGCAGGGCAAAGGAGAAGACGACGCGTGAGTAACGGTCGTACAGGACTTCGAGCGCCTGCGGATCGCCCTGCGAGGCCAGACCGATCAGGTCCGCGTCGCTGAACTCCGCCCGGTTCCCGGCGTCATCCCTGGTTGCCTCTGGCACCATCACCGTCACTCGATCACGCCACACCGACGATCGGCACACCCGTTCGTGGTGTCACGCTGATCTACGCGCATGTCGACATTCCGGTTTCATCGGTCCGGGCCGTCGGCAGCGATACCGGCGCCAATCGCGCAAAACATCAAAGGAGCGAGACGTCCGGCGGCGAGAGATCCAGGCCGAAGGCGACCCGCGCATCCGCCACCACGCTGAAGGACCCGGTCACGACGACGACCGCGACCGGATCCAGGCGCAGTGCCTCCCGGATCCCTTCCGCCACCGCACCACCACCCGCCGTGACGACATTGATCCCCATCCCCCGCGCCGTGGCCGCGATAGTCGATACGGGAATGGACCGAGGGGACGCGGCCGCGACGGGCAGTACCAGGGCCGGCTCCAGGGCACTCAGGACCGCCCTGACATCCTTGTCGCTCGCTAGGCCAACGACCGCATGAACCGGCCGATCCGGGCCGAACTCCGAGATGACTGTCTCGCGGAGCGCGGCGGCGGCCAGCGGAGTGTGTGCCCCATCAAGCACGACGACGGCCAGCGGATCGTCCCTGGCGGCGAACCGTGACACGCGTGCCGCTTCGATGATCTCGAATCGACCAGGAAGGTGCGCTGCCTCGATCCCGGCGACGATCGCGTGGCGGTCGACGCGCAGTTCCGGGCGGGATCCGGCAAGTTCCCGGACGGCGGCCGTCGCCACCGCCGCGTTCAGCCGCTGGTGGGGGCCGGGCAAGCGCCGCGGTACCGGCGCAACAGTGATGTCGTCACTCCCGACCACAACCAGGGGACTGCTCATTTCCGCCGCCCGGCGTCGGATGACCGCCATTGCGTCCGGTGGCTGTGGAGCGACGACCACGGCCCGGCCCGGCTTGGTGATGCCAGCCTTCTCGCGGGCGATGTCGACGAGCGTCGGTCCCAGGATGGCGGTGTGCTCGAGATCCAACGTGGTGATCACGGAAACCGCCGGGTCGACGACGTTACTCGCGTCGAGTCGCCCGCCGATCCCGACCTCAACAACGACCGCCACGCAACCCGCTCGCCGGAACGCGACCAGCGCCACGGCCAGCAGCACCTCGTAGGCGTTGACGGTGCCCAGCGTCGGATCCTCCTGTTCCATGGCTTCGGCGGCGTCGAGCACTTCCGTCGCCACGTCGGCAAAGCACCCGTCCTCAATGTCGCGACCGTCGATCGCGATGCGTTCGGTGAAGCGATAGAGATGCGGCGACGTGGCGCGGCCAGTCCGGTGCCCGGCCGCCTTCAGGCAGGCAGCGATCATGGCGCTCGTCGAGCCCTTGCCCTTGCTGCCGGCGACGTGGACGACCGCATAGGCGTCCTGTGGGCGTCCCAGGCGCTCGAGAAGCGCCTGGGTCCGGCGCAGTCCCAGCTCGGCGGCTGCCTCCCCGGCCGACTGATCGGCGATCATCCCGGCGGCCATCGCAGAGCGCTCATTGATCCGGTCGCTGACGATATCAAAGTCGCCAGCCCGCATGGCGTCGTCTCCGGGGCGATCCATCAGTCCTCCAGAACGGTCTTCGTCGCCAGCTTCCTCGCTGGTTTCACGTACCATGTCACGACTGCCTGGAGGATAGCTGGCCCTTGCCGCATCCGTACGGTCGCCCGCTCCACAACGACCGCGTCCGAGGAGACTTCGTCCCAATGAGTACCACTTACCCACCGATACCCGAGACGCCACGAGACGACGTCCGCGAGACGATCCACGGCATCGAGATCAAGGACCCTTACCGCTGGTTGGAGGACGGGAACGACCCGCGCGTCCGGGACTGGGATGCCGCCCAGCAGGCCCGGACCGAAGCGATCCTCGCAGATGTCCCCGGGCGCGATCGCCTCGCGGAACGACTCGACGCGATCCTCTCGGTCCCCAGGGTCGTCGACATCCAGGTCGGTTCGTCAACCGGCGGAACCCGCTTCTTCTACCGGCGCCGCTCCGGAGCCATGGACCAGCCGGCGCTGTACTGGCGCGACGGGCCGGACGGCGACGAGCGGATCCTCGTCGATCTCAACGGCGGCACCGACGGCCTGACGGCGCTGGACTGGTGGTACCCCTCACCGGACGGTGGGCTGGTCGCCTACGGAACCTCGCGCGACGGCAACGAATGGAGCACGCTTCAGGTCATCGATGTCGCCACCGGCGAACTGCTCGCGGACCGGATCGAGCGGACGCGCTACAGCAGTGTCGCCTGGCTGCCCGACCGCAGCGGGTTCTTCTACACGCGCTACCCGGAGCCCGGCTCGGTTCCCGCCGGTGACGAGAACTACCACTCGCGCGTTTTCTTTCACCGCCTCGGCGACGATCCGATTGAGGATCCGCTGGTCTTCGGCGCCGGGATGCCCCGGGAAACGATGTTCTCGGTCCACCTTTCCAGCGAGGGTCGCTGGCTGATCGTCGTCGCTCGCGAGGGCTGGGTGCGCTCGACCATTCACGTCCGTGACCGCACCCTGGTCGACGGGCCGTGGGTGACGATCGTCGAGGGGCGGGACGCGCTGTTCGACAACGTCCGCGTGGCCGGCGACCGCATCTTCCTGCTGACCAACGAGGATGCCCCGAACTACAAGGTGATCGCCGGGGAGCTCCCCGAGATCCTCTCGACCGGTGGGCTCGGCGGCTGGGAGACGATCCTCCCGAACTCCGCTGACCGCGTCATCGATCACTTCACGTTCGCTGGCGGGCACCTGCTCTCCCATCAGAGCCACCGGGCCACCTCGGAGGTCTGGCGACACGCCATGGACGGTTCGGGCGCGACGCAGATCGAGCTCCCGGGCATCGGCACGGTCGGCGACCTCGACGGTGACCGGACCCAGCCGCTGGCGGGGCTGGTCTGGACGTCGTACGACTCGCCGTCCGCCGCCTACATCATCGATGTCGCGGCAGGGACCATCCGCCCACTCCATACGGACGTCGCGGCGGAGGGGATTGATCTGTCCGGGATCGCCGTCGAGCAGGTCGAGTACCAGTCGAAGGACGGGACGACCGTCACGATGTTCCTTGCCGGGCGGTCGGATGTCCTGGCCCGGCGCGACGGTGGCACGCCGACCATCCTTTATGGGTACGGTGGGTTCAACGTGGCGATCACCCCGGCCTTCTCGCCGGACGATGTGGCGTGGTTCGAGCTCGGCGGCCTGCTGGCGGTCGCCAACCTGCGCGGGGGTAGCGAGTACGGCGAGGCCTGGCACCGGGCCGGGATGCTCGACAACAAGCAGAACGTCTTCGATGACTTCATCGCGGCCGCTCGCTGGCTGATCGACCAGCGGATCACCAGGCCGGAACGGCTGGCCGTCCGCGGCGGCTCCAATGGCGGCCTCCTGACCGGCGCGTTCCTGACCCAGGCACCGGAGCTCTGCGCGGCGGTGAACTGCGGCGTGCCGCTGCTGGACATGGTGCGCTATCACCTGTTCAGCATCGCGCGGCTCTGGATCCCGGAGTACGGATCGGCCGACGACCCGGACGCCTTCCAGTGGATCCATTCCTGGTCGCCCTACCATCACGTCGAGCCGGGTCGCCGCTACCCCGCCGTCCTCTTCTCGACCGCCGACCAGGACACCCGTGTCGACCCGCTGCACGCGCGCAAGATGACGGCGCTGATGCAGGCAACGGCCGCCAACGGCAAGGACCTCGATACGCCGGTCCTGCTCCGGGTGGAGCTCAATGCCGGTCACGGGCAGGGCAAGCCACGCAGCAAGGTGATCGCCGAATCGCTGGACGAGATCGCGTTCACCGCCCGGCAACTCGGGGTTGACCTGACGTCGATCTGAGCACGCCGACAATCACTGCGTGCGGGAGCCTCTCTCCGTCGTGACGGAGAGGGGCTTCTCTGTCGTCGCCGTGCAGTGTTTCAACGACCGGTGCGTTAGTAGCCCAGCCACTCCCTGAGGATGCCGGCCCAGCCGCCCGATTCCGCCGGGCCGTCGACCAGGCCCAGCCCGTGTCGGCCAACCGGGAAGACATTGAGGCTGACCTCCACGCCGTTCCGGGCCAGCGCCTCGGCGAGCATGATCGCGTTGGCCACCGGGACCGGCTCGTCCTCGGCCGTGTGCCAGATGAACGTCCGGGGCGTGTCCGACGTGACCCGCCGCTCGACCGACCAGGCTCCGAGCTGCGCCGTCGTGGCGTCCGGCCCCAGCAGGTTGGTCGCTGATCCCCGGTGGGCGGCCGGGCCGTCGAGTGCGACGACCGGATAGCCCAGGATGGCGTGATCGACCCCGGCCGGGATGTCGTCGAGCTCGCCATCGGCGACGAGCCCGAGGTCGTTCCCCAGCGTGGCGAGCGTGCCGCAGAGGTGGCCACCCGCCGAGAACCCGATCGCCGCCACTTCCCTGACCGGGTGCCCGCCGACCCCGTCGCGCCGGAGCAGCCGGAGGGCGCGGACGGCATCCCGGAGCGGGCCCGGGTGCAGGTCGGACCCGACGCGATAGCGGACGACCGCGGCGGATATGCCGAGCGCATTCGCCCAGCGCGCCACAGGCTCACCCTCATGAGGGGCATGCCGAGCGTAGCCGCCGCCCGGGTATATGATCAGCAGCCGTCCGGCGCCATCTACGGGATAGAGGTCCATCGAGGGGCGCTCACCGGCTGCGACCGCGGCGACCTCGGGGTGATCGTCCGGCCACAGCGGGATGGTCGTCAGCGTCATGGGTTCGCCTCCACGATTGGTGTTCTCATGCCTCCCGGGCGACTGGACCTGCCACCCGATGGGACAGGGCGCGTCCGTCTGCGCTAGGCTGCCACGATCCGGTCACGTCCGCTGGCCACCAGTCCCTCATTGCCCGGGAAGGATCGTCATGTCACCCCAGCACGTTCGCGTCGTCATCACATCCGATCGCTTCTTCGGCACCGGTACCGAGCTGGAAGCGACCATCGCCCGCGATTTCCCCGGGCTCGCGGTCGAAGTCGAGACCCTGCTCGCCCCGGACGACGCGACGATGATCGAGGTGGCGCGGGATGCGGACGCGATCGTGACCTCGTCGGTCGACGCGGTTCCGCGGACGGTGATCGAGGCGCTGCCCCAGCTGAAGGTGATCGGTCGCTACGCTGTCGGCTACGACAATATCGACCTCGTTGCGGCACGGGACCATGGGATCGTCGTGACCCACTACCCGGGCTACTGCACCGACGAGGTAGCCGACCACGCGCTGTCGCTGATCCTCGCGCTCAATCGCCGCCTGTTCCCGTCCGACCGGCGCGTCCGGGAGGGGCACTGGGCCGGCCACAACCTGGAGACGGCCCACGTCGCCGGCGGTGAGATCCTGCCGATGCGGGAGCAGACGATCGGCGTGATCGGGATGGGCCGGATCGGCAGGGCGGTCGTAGCCCGGCTTCGCCCCTTCGGCCCGGAGATCCTGGTCGCCGATCCCGCTATGGACGGGGACGCCGTCCGCAACCTCGGCGCCGGGCTTGTCCCACTCGACGAGTTGCTGGGGCGTGCAGACATCGTCACGATCCATTGCCCGCTGAGCCCTGACACGCGGCATCTCATCAGCGGTGACCAGCTCGCGACGATGCGCCCGGGATCGGCCCTGGTCAACACCGCCCGCGGACCGATCGTCGATGGCGACGCCCTGTCCGAGGCCCTCCGCTCTGGCCACCTATCGGCCGCGGCGCTGGACGTCATGGAGCGCGAACCGCTCCAGCTCGGCGATCCGTTGCTCGACGTGCCGAACCTGATTCTCACCCCCCACTCTGCCTACTACTCTGAGCGGTCGATGGAAGCACTCCGCCGCGAGACCTACGTCGACGTGCTGACTGTCCTCGCTGGTGGGAGGGCCCGCACCCAGGTCCTGCCACCCCGGACATGACCAACCTGATCAGAACGTGATGGAGCAAACCTCGACCCGCGGACGTCTGAAGTACGAACCGACCAGTATCTCTCCCTAGCGTCGGTCGACTGCCTCGGTACCCACACCGGTGACCGGCAGGCGACGACTGGACCTGCGTGCCGAGCCATGACCAATGAGTGACAACGACGACCTCCAGGCCGGGTGGGCGCCCGGCTGCCCCGACGCGCAGACCCTGAACGACTACGCCGACGAGACCCTCGACGATGATCGCCGGCCGGTGATCGAAGCCCACATCGCGGATTGCATGGACTGCCGCGCATGGGTAAGCGACCTGTTCGCCGTCATGGCCCTGCTCGGTGATCCCAACGCCGATCCGGCACCACGTTCGTTCCGGCTTGGTCCCCAGTACCGACGGCCGATCGACGGCACGTCGAGGCAGGGCCGTTCCAACAATGGTCCGGCACGAAGGTAACGACACGCCTCTCCGATCCGGCTACGGAGCATCGAAGGACCGGTCGCCCGGAACCGGATGGCCGGCTCCCGCGTTTGAGAGGGGCAGAGGCGCCAATCCCGGGGCGTCGAGCGGACCGGAACGGTGATCGCTGATCCTGCCCATCCCGGTTCGCCCTGTCCCGGCTCGTCGCCACCCACAGCCAGCCCCCTCGGAGGACCCGCAAATGACCGACAGCATTGCCACCACGATCAACCACCGTCCGTCTCTCACGAGGCGGAGCCTCCTGCCCCTCGGCGGCCTCGCGCTGGCCGCGCCGCTGGTCGGCGCGCAGCGGGCCGGAGCCCAGACCCCGGCTCCGACCCCGGGCACCGAGCAATGGCCGCCGACCATCACCGTTACCGGCGAGGGCCGGGTCAACGTCACGCCAGACGTGGCCACCATCACCGTCGGGGTCAGCATCGTCAACGAGGATCTGGACGCTGCACAGCAGGAGGCGAGCAGCATCGCACAGGCCCTGATCGACACTGCCACCGCCAATGGCGTCGAGGAAGACGACATTCAGACCGAGTCCTTCGATATCTCGATCCGGGAGGAATACGATCGCAACGGCAACCCGACCGGCGAGCGGTCCTTCGAGGTCTCGAACATGATCAGCGTCCGGCTGCGCGACCTCGACGCGGCTGGCACGGTCCTTGGCGAGCTCGTTGCCGCAGGCGCAAACCGCGTCTACGGCATCTCCTTCTCTGTCGCCGATCCTGGCCCGGCTACGGCTGAGGCCCGGACTGCCGCCGCGACCGATGCGCGGGAGCGGGCCGAGGCATATGCGGCGGGACTCGGCGTGGAGATCACGGGAGTCCTGGCGGTCGAGGAGATGAGCGCCCCCCAGCCCATGGCCAGGGAAACCGAGTACGCGACGGCCGAGGATTCCGTGGGTGCCGCGCCGGCGGTACCGGTCGCGGCCGGGAGCACGGCCATCTCGGTGACGATCCAGGCCATGTTCGAGATCTCCGGCTGATCCGCAGACCTCTGCGGTCCGGAACCAGAAACGAGTGACCTGGCGTCCCGGGACGCCAGGTCACTCGTTTTTCCGGGGCATTCGTCGGAACGGACTTCAGCCAGAACTTCGGCATTGCCTGGAAGAAAAACCGGAACGATTTTGCCGGTCCTTTGCAGAAACGACCGCAATCTGTGCGAATCCACCACCTTTGACAAACTGGCCTTTGCAACAAGCCTCCCCTCTCCGTAGGCTCGAACCAGTGGTCCGGGCGCATTCCGGACCGGGAACCGGGACCTGCTCCGCGGCAGGTCGGTGGGACTCCAGGCGCGCCATCCGCTTCCCGCACGGATGGCCGGTTCTGCGCTATGACCGCGTCTCTCCCGGCAATAGCGGCCCTTCCACGGGAAGGAAAGGGCCGCCGGGACAGGCAATGCGGTGAGGTTCGCGGTTTGGGACCGTGGCTGGCGGTCCCGCCGGAGGTAGCTCAAGCATGGTTGGGGAACGGATGTCCGGTGCCGGGTCGGGGGACCAGCATCGAACTGCCGGATATGGGGGTCATAGGCCGTTCGGCGACGGACTGCCTACGAAACATGACAGATGTCTCACATCTGATTATGTCACTGAGGCACAGCCTCGAAGGCGACGTTCTCGCGGGTCCAGATCCATGCATACCCATCACCGTCTGCCTTCGCTCGTCGCGGTGACGCTGATCGTCCTGAGCATGTTCGCCGGGATAAGCCCGACACCTGCTCCGGTAGCCATCCAGGAAGCGGCGGCCCAGAGCGCTGCCCTCGCCTGGCCAGTCCCGGCCGGCGCATCCTGGACGATCGGCCAGGGTTACAACACACGGACGACCGACGGCGGCTCCCACTGGGCCTGCAACCCCTCCACGCTGAAGGACGCGCCCACCGGAACCCTCGCGTGTCGCGCGCACTATCAATATCAATACGCTCTCGACCTCGCCCGGTCTGACGGCAATACCGTCGGCCAGCCGGTACTTGCGCCGGCGGGCGGCACGATCACCTGGACCGAGGACGCCACCGGTGGCGGTGTCATCAACCTCGGCAACGGCTTCGCCTTCGGCTTCTTCCATCTCCGGCTGGATCCTGCAATCCGGGCCGGCGTCTCCGTCGTTCGCGGGCAACTGCTCGGCACCGTCGCGCCAGCCTACGAGGCCAACGCCGGCGCCTGGCCGCACCTCCACATCAATCTCTGGCAGTCGAGCGACGGCGGGAACTGGGACCGGAACAGCGTTCCGTTCTCGGGCGCCAACAGCATCGGCGGCATGTCGCTCGGCGACCTCGGTTCGACCACGTGGAACCAGCACCGCGGGATCACCTTCACCTCTACCAACAGCCAGGTCGGCGGCGGCGGCGGTGGCACACCCACCCCGACCGTTCCGGCCACCCCGATCCAGGTCAGCCCGGCCAACGGCGTGGCCGTGACACGGGTCGACCCGACCGTGACGATGGTCTGGCAGTCCGTCCCAGGCGCGACCGGCTACCAGGTCGTCATGGACGATGGCCGGATCACAAGCCCATGGATTGCCGGCACGACATGGACATCTCCGGTCCTCAGTGCCGGACAGCATGTCTGGCAGGTCCGGTCGCGGAACAACGCCGGCCAGAGTTCGCTCTCGGTCAAGTGGCTGCTGTTCATCAATACCAGCGGAGTCCCGACAGCGGTCCCGTCGGCGTCGGCCTCGTCCAACCCCGTCACCGGCTTCACCGTCTCCCCGTCCAGCGGGACGGCGACCACCAGCGTCGCAGTCCAGGCGGGCGGATTCCAGGCCGGGGAGAGCGTCCGGATTACACTGGATTCGGTCACCGGGACGACCCTTACCACCGTCACCGCAAACAGCGCCGGGAGCATCGCCACCACGGTGACTGTTGGCAGCGCCAGTCGCGGTACACACACCCTGATTGCCCGCGGCCTCACCAGTGGGCGCCAGCAGTCGAGCAGCTTCACCGTCAATCCGAGCGTCGCACGAAGCCCGATCTCCGGTGCACCTGGAACCAGCGTCGAGATCACGGCCCGGGGTTTCGCTCCCAGCGAGCGAGTCCGGGTGAACTGGCGCTCAGCGACCGGTCCGGTCCTTGGGGAGATGCAGGTCGCCTCGAACGGCACCGGTTCCCTCCGCATCCTGATCCCGGACTCCGCGACGGGATGGGTCGACTACACCGCCGTCGGGCTGACATCCGGCGCGCGGGCCTGGGGCAATTTCGGCGTCCAGCCGGGGATGACGCTCTCCGCCTCATCGGCGTCGCCGGGGCAGTCCATCGTCGCGACGGCACGTGGCTACGCTGCCGGCGAGAGTGTGACCTTCGCCTGGAACCGTGGTGCCGCCGGAACCGGTTCCACGCTCTGCACCATCGCGGCCGATGCCAACGGGATGGCTCGCTGCGCCTTCAACGTCCCGGCTGGGTCGGGCTCGTACCCGATCGCGGCAATCGGATCGAGTGGGACCACCGCATCAGCCTCGCTGACCGTTTCCGGCGGGTTGTCCGCGTCGGTGACCCCCACCTCCGGCATCGTCGGCGCAACGATCCAGATTAACGCCGGCGGCCTGTCGGCAAACGAGCAGGTCACCATCCGCTGGGACAGTGGCGCGGTCGCGGCGCGAACGACCTCCACCTCGTCCGGGACAGTCGCCTACCTGACGACAGTGCCATTCCTGTCGGCCGGTGCCCATACCGTGACCCTCCAGGGCCAGACCAGCGGACGCCAGGCATCAGCGCAGTTCACCGTCAGCTCCGCGGCGGCGATCTCGCCGAACAGCGGCCCGTCGGGCAGCCGCGTGGTCGTCACCGCTCAGGGGCTTACCGCCAACCAGGCCGCGACAGTGTGGTGGAATCGGAGCGGTTCGACAGGCGGAACCTCCGTCTGTACCGCGCAGACCACCGCGACCGGAACGATGACCTGCACCTTCACGACGCCCACCGCGCCGTCGAGTGGCAGCGTACCGATCCGGATCGTCGCTGGTTCCAGCGTCGTATCGGTGACGTTCACGGCGTCCGGTGGGACGGGCGGCGGCACACCCGTCGGCCCGCCGAACTCCGGCAATGGGACCTATGTCGTCAACGTGACCCGCGAGGGTCTCGTCGGCGGGACCACCTCCAGCGGGCACGTCATCCAGCCCTACGATCGCTTCGTCTCCTTGCCGGCCTGTACCGCGACCTCCTGCCCGTGGCTGACGCCGGGCGGCTACCATGAGATGTGGGGGACGCGAACCGAGTGCGGCGCGAGCTGCTACGTCCGGATCGTCAACCCGAGTAACGGGCGATGCATCGTGGCTCCGATCAAGGACACCGGGCCGTGGTTCACGCTCGATGACTGGTGGCAGCCCACCTCGCAGCGCTATCTGAACACGCTGTCCACGAACCCGAACGTCCTGCGGCAGGGCTACCCCGGCGCCCAGGCGGCACGGGATGGACTGGACGTCGGCTACGGCCGGGCGCCGTCCGGGATCGGCATCTCCAACAAGGGCTACGAGACCGGTAACAGCTCGGCCGTCGACATCGGCGACGGGTCGTGGGTGGACCTCGGATTCAGCATCCAGGGAGCATCGGCAGGCGGGGTGACCGTGACGATGCTCTGGCAGAGCGGCGAGAACCCGAACGCTGCCGCGCAGGCGTGTGGCCAGACCTCCGCCAACCCGCCGGCCGGAGCCAGCACTGGCCCGACCTCTCCTCGCCCGTCCGCATCGACGGCTCCGTCCGTTCGTCCGAGCGCGACGCCCTCGACCCCGACCACGGTCGCTACCGTCCGGATGACCCCCACCTCGTTCCAGGCTGGCACCAGTGTCTCGATGACGGTCAGCGGCTTCCAGGCCAACGAGATCGTCGCGCTGCGCGTCGGTCCCGGCAGCGGAACCCTTGTCGCCCGGTACTGGGTGGGATCGACAGGGACCCTGACCACCATCGCTCGGACGACGTCGTTCCCGACAGGCTCGCAGGTCGTCAGGGTTACCGGTGAAACCTCTGGCCGGAGCGCGACCGCAATCGTTACCGTCCAGGCGGCGGCGACACCTGCGCCGACGATCTCCGTCAGCCCATCGACGTACCAGAACGGTCAGAACATCACCGTGACCGGCTCCCGGTTCCTGGGTGGTGAGATCGTCGGTATCCGGCTGGGGTCGGCCAACGGAACGGTCATCGCCCGCTACCGGACGACCTCGGCCGGGGCTCTGACCGCCGTCCTCTCGACGCAGAGCTTCCCGGTCGGTACCCAGACACTCTTCGTGGTCGGTGAGACATCCCAGGCGAGTGCCCGGGCGACCATCACCGGAACCCGATCCGCGACCGCAGTAGTCAGCCAGTCCACCGTTCCAGCGGGCACCAGTGTGATGGTCAACGTGGCCGGGTTCGGGAGCAACGACGTCGTTGCCCTGAGATGGAACTCCGCAAGCGGCGCGGTGGCCGCGCGTTACTACCTGCCGGCGTCCGGGGAAGCCACCCTCCGCGTGCAGACGCCGTACAACGCCGCCGGAAGCTTGCAGGTCTTCCTGACCAGTGAGCGGAGCGGCGCCACGGCCCGGACGGTCGTCAACGTCCGGTCGAACGCCTCCATCGTTGCCCTCGCCAATAACTCCGCCGTGGGATCGATGACGCGTGTCGACGGCTCGGGCCTGCCGCCCGGGGCAACGGCAACGGTCTACTGGGACTCGACCACGGCGACCGGGTCGCCGATCTGCCGGGGGACCATCTCCTCCTCCGGCTCGTACGCCTGCTCATTCCCGATCCCGTCCGGGTTCAGCGCCAGCAGGTCATGGTACGTCACGGTTTCCGCTGGTGGTGTTACGACGTCGACCAGGCTGGCATTCGCCCAAGCCCAACCGAATCCGGTTGATACGGCACGGCCACCACGGGTGGTCAGCCTGTCGCTGCCCGAGTCCGAAACGCCCGGGCGACCGCCACGAGATGTCCAGGTGACAGTGGCTGACGTCGAGGAACCCGTCGTCGCCGGGACACCCGTCTCCATCGATCTGCCGTCCGCCTCGGCTTCCGCGTCGCCCCGGACCGCGACGGTCAGGCCAGCACGTCCGACCGGATCATCTAGCCCGATTGCGGTCGAGGTCAATCTGCCGAGGCCGGACCGAACAGCCACCTCGACGCCACAGGCGCCGCAGGTGAGCATCGCGCCGACGGCTACCCAGATCACTCCGGCGTCCCCGGTTGCGACTGATGACGCGAGCGCGTCCGACAAGGAGACGCTCGACGACGAACTGCCTACCGGTGAGCGGCCGCCTCGTGCGCCGACCGCCGGGGCGACCACGCCGGCGGGTTCGGATGCCGGGACGCCGGTCACGCCGACCGCCGAGGTCACGCCGACCCCGACCGTCGACGCTCCGATGACGCCGACGGTGGCCCCGTCGAGTGCGCCGTCGGCCGACGGACCCATCGAGCTCACGCCGGAGGTATCGCCCGCCGAGCCCATCCCATCAGAATCTGCCAGCGAGCCGACGGAGCCAGCTTCGACCGCACCATCCCCTCAGGCGTCCGTCGCGGCCTCGATTCGGCCGACGCCTGGATCTTCCTTCGAGGCTTCGGTGGAGCCATCCGCCGAACCATCCAACGAACCGTCGGTTGAGTCGTCCGTCCCCGCTTCGGCTGAGCCGAGCATCGAGCCGTCCGCCGGGATGAGTGACGAACCAACGGTCGAGCCGTCCACGGAGGCGATCGTCACGCCATCCGCAGAACCGACGACCGAGCCCACTATCGAGCCAACTGTTGAACCGACCCTCGAACCGACCCTCGAACCGACCCTCGAACCGACGGTCGAACCGACGGTCGAGCCGACCATCGAACCGACCGTGGTCGTGACGCCTGAGCCGGCCCCAGAGCCGATCTCCCAGGTCTTCACGCTCTACCCGATCGCGGACACCAGTGTCTCCGCTCTCACCCCGGACGCACCGCAGGCGCCCGAATCGGTCGGCACCCTGGCGTTCGGCGGACCCGACGGGGCCGCCACCTACATCACCTTCGACGCCTCTTCGGTGGCTGCTCCGGGCTCGGTCGTCTCGGCGACGCTGACCCTGACTGGTACCGGGAATGGCGCCAGCGGCGGCCAGGTCATGGCGCTTCCGTGGGTCGTCGCCGATGAGTACGGCATGACCTGGAACACACGGCCCGTTCCCGCCGCCGGTGCCGCCGACCTAGCCGGCAACGGGGCATGGATAGACTGGGTGTCGGCCGGCACTCCCGTGCAGGTCGACGTGACGGGGACGGTTTCCGCGTCCGGTCTGGTCACCTTCGTCCTCGTCGGTCTCCCCGACAGCGAGGGGGGTGTGGGCAGCCGCGAGAGCCTCTCGCCGCCGACCCTGACGATCGAGACCGTCACCTACCCAGCTGCCTGACCCGACGGACCAGGATCACTCGGCACGACAGGGGCACCACGCATCCGCGTGGTGCCCCTGTCGTTTTCCACCCGATTGTTGTCCGACCATTGATGATGGTGCGGTATCCTGACGATCAATGGTCCATGCCGCCGGTCGCCCATCGGGACGGGCGGTACCGGCATGGCGAGGTCGTTCACCCCGATGTCCGCTTCAGCCCCTGCGCCCAAGGGCGCGTCACCGTCTCACCGGAAACCCGGGACCCGCTCCGAAGAGACACGCGAGCGCGGCGGCTTCGTCGCGCTCAAGTCCATCAACTATCGCTGGTACTTCTCCGGGCAGGTCGCGTCGGTCATCGGCACGTGGATGCAGTCGCTGGCCCTCTCTTGGCTGGTGATCACCACCCTGGATGGGTCGCCATTTGACCTGGGTCTCGTCAACGCGCTGAACTTCGTCCCCGTCCTGGTCCTGAGCCTGTACGCCGGGGTCATCGCCGACCGCGTGAACAAGCTCAACCTCGTCAACGCGATGCAGGCCGTCAATCTCGTCCTCGCCGCCGCGCAGGCCGTCCTGATCGTGATCGACCGGGCAACCATCCCGCAGGTCTACGCGTTCGCGCTTCTCCTCGGAGCCAGTAACGCCTTCCAGCAGCCGGCCCGGCAGGCGATGACGTCAGAACTCGTCGAGCGGCGTCATCTGCTCAACGCGATCTCACTGAATTCAGCCCTGTTCAACATGGGACGCGTCGTCGGACCAAGCATCGCCGGCGTCCTGATTTGGCAGTTCGGACCCGCCATCTGCTTCGCCATCAATGCCGTTTGCTACGCCATCGGGATCGTGCTGTTCCGCAGGATCAACCTGCCCTACACGCCTCGGGCGGGTCGGGAGGACGGCTTCCAGCGGCTGCGGGAGGGCCTGGCGTTCGTCGGGCGGACCGAGTCGGTCCTGCTCCCCACGATCCTGATCGGGTTCGTCGCGACCTTCGCGATGAACTTCAACATCTGGATCCCCCTCCTGGCGACGGAGACCTTCGGGCTTGGCTCGTCCGGCTTCGGCATCCTGACAGCCGTGCTCGGCGTGGGGTCGCTGCTGGGTGCGCTGAGCCTTGCGTTCTCCCGGCGGAGCCTGACGCGGCGGCAGGTCTACCTGTCGGCCGTCGCGCTCGGCGGAGTCGAGGTGGCGCTGGCCGTGATGAGCGCGTCGGTGCTGCCACTCGCCCTGATCATCCCGGTGCTCATTGCTGCCGGGTACTTCATGAGCAGCACCTCGGCGGCGGCCAACACGATCGTCCAGTCCTCGACGCCGGACGCCCTTCGGGGCCGGGTGATGAGCGTCTATATGACGGTCTTCACCGGCACGATCCCGATCGGTTCCCTCATGACGGGCTGGCTGGCCGGCCACTTTTCCGCCCCGGCTGCGATCGGAATCGGTGGCGCGGTGGCCGGAGTATGCGCGGTCGTCATCTTGATCTGGCGCGAGGGACTGCTCGGACGGGGAGAGCCCGCGTCCGACGATGAGATACCCGACGAAGGCCCGACCTTCGCCAGCCGGCCGGACCGCGCGCCGACCAGGACAGGGCAGCGCTGACCGCTCCCGCGTGTCGCGACCTGTCCCATAATGCGGGGCGGTCGGAACGTTGTCTCCGGCCAATGTCCAGCCACCCCAAGCGTCAGGCTCTCCGTGGACCTCGGCACCTACAGCCTCATCATCTATGTCTCCATCGCCATCGCCGTCTACGTGCTGTACCGGGTCATCCAGCAGTGGCGAGTCCTCTGGGACGGGTCCTACACGCAGCAGGACCGGTTGCTCGTCAGCCAGGCGTCGGTGTTTCTCCTGCTGCCGGTCGCGGTCGCGCTCCACGAGCTGGGGCATGCCGTGGCGGTCTGGGCGTTCGGTGGCCGGGTGACCGACTTCGGCTTTTATGGCTTCGCCGGGTTCGTGTCCTACCGGGAACCCTTCAGCCTGACCCAGCACACCGTCGTCGCGGCGGCTGGGACCGTCGTCAACGTCGTGCTCTGCGCCGGGGCGGCGTCGGCGGCGCTGCTCCGCAAGCCGCCGTTCCGGGTACCGGTCAACGATTTGCTTAGCCAGTTCGCGCTGATCTCCGGCGTCAACGTCCTGATCCTCTACCCGCTGCTCGACTTCTCGTCGGGGTTGAACGGTGACTTCCGACAGATCTACGCCTTCGAGGCGCCGCTCGCCTCGGCCGTCTTCGCCGCGATCCATCTGGGCGCCCTCGCCGCAGGGATCTGGGCGATGCGCTCCCCGGTCGTGCGGGCACGGTGGGAGGCGCGGACGGGACGCCGCCCGGCAACCGGCCAGCGTACGGGCCGGCCGGTCGAGCTCCGGTTCGCCGATGCCCCACTCCCCTTCCCCGCCGGAAGCGCGCTCGGGATCGCCGGGGAACGCTTTCGCGACGCCGCCCAACGGATCAGCCCAGGTTGGCCGGCGCCCATCCAGCACAGCGTGATCGCGGTGCAAACCTCACAGGGGGCGCCACCGTCCGGCGTCGCCCTCCTGCTCCGCTGGCCGGGCACGCGGGACGGGCAACGCCGCCAGCTGATCGCGCAGTCCGGTGGCATGGGGGACCTCCGGCTGGTCGGGCAGGCCGGTGAGGCGGGAGGGACGGCCCGCAACCTGGCCAGCGAGCCGCTCCCGGAAGACGATCAGCTGGTCGTGCGGCTCCGGGTGGCGATGGAGCAGGTCGACGGCTGGGAGATCGCCGGGCGGGGCTGACCCGATCGGTCACCCCGGTCGGAATGTTGCGCTCAGGGGCATTTCCCGGTACAATCCAGCGTTGTCTGTGGGCACCGGTCGGTGCCTGCCTGTTTGATCGACGATTTCCGGTGTGCGGTTCCCTTGCCGATCGCTGTTCGCGTGACGCCGCCCCGGCCCGACAGCGAGGTGAGCACCGATGAGCCGCGTCTGCCAGCTCAGTGGCAAGAAGCCGATGTTCGGCAACAACGTCTCCTTCTCCAAGCGCCGGACCAACCGCCGCTGGGAGATCAACGTCCACGACAAGAACATCTACGTTCCGTCACTGGGCAAGAGCGTGAGGCTCCGCATCTCCACCCACGCGATGCGGACCATCGACAAGAAGGGTATCGAGGCGTACTGCCGCGATCAGGGCATCTCGATGGCCCAGCTCCAGAAGATGGCCAAGTAGCCAGCTTCGGAAACGAGCAGTTCGAAGGGGGAGCCGGATATCCGGCTCCCCCTTCGCGTACCCGGCCGCGACGCGCCATGCCGCGACAATGACTCGCGCCTGTCCGGGAAGCAGCCGGTGACCGGGCTTGACCTGGGGACGATAACGGTCGTCACGGCCCGGTCTTCACGGCGGCCGAGGCACGGCTACCAACCCGCACTGCCTCAGCGGGACCAGACGCCCGATCCGTCGCGGGATCCCGGGAGGGCGCTGGAGGAGCCGCTTCCGGCCCATCACCGGGATCCCAGCGGCGCCCGAACCAGCGGAACCCGACTGCCGCGACCAATCCGACCACGCCGAACGTGAGCCACGGGAGCGCCGAGAACCCTGTGCTCTCGCCCGCGTCGTACAGCTGGCCGCCAGCAAGGCTTCCTACCGCGCCGCCGATCGCGAGGGCGTAAGCGCCGATGGCGAAATAGGATCCCATCGCGGCAGGATCGACCAGCCGGGCCTGGACGGTCTGGATCATCGGCTGGGCCATCACGGCGCCGATCGCGTAGACGGCAGTACACAGGATCAGCGGGATCATCGACCCCACCAGCGCGACCGCACCGAGACCGAGCGCCATGACGGACATGCCGGCGACCAGGATCGACGTCGTCGCGAGGCGGCCGTCGAGGAAGCGCAGCAGCGGGTACTGGGTGGCGATCGTGACCAGCGAGTACGTCACCAGCACCATCGTGACGGCGGCGTCCGTCCCGCCGATCTCGCCGGCGATGAACGGCAGCGTCAGGCTGTACTGGACGGCGAGGAACCAGAAGCCCATCGCCAGGACGGTGTAGATCACGAAGCGGCGATCGCGCAGGGCGAGCAGCAACCCGTCGCCGAGGTGTGCGGGCCGTCGGGACGCGACCGAGAGCGGCGGCAGCATCGTGAAGGCCAGGACAGCCGCAACGACGAAGATGGCGCCCGCCGCAATGGACACGACCGCAAAGTCCAGCCTGATCAGCAGTCCTCCGACCGCGGGACCGACCGCCATGCCGATGTTCCCGACGATGCCGAGGTTACGGTAGAAGGCCGGCCGCTCCTCCGGGAGCGTGAGGGCCGCGCCGGCGGCCGACTTCGGCGCCTCGAAGAACGCGCCGCCCAGGGCCGCCAGCGCTGCCGACGCAAAGAGTTCCGGCGGCGTATGGGCAAAGGCCATCCAGAAGAACCCGACCGCCCGGACGAGCAACCCGAGGACGATGGGTAGCCGGGCGCCGAGACGGTCTGCGATCACACCGCCGACCAGCGACAATCCCTGCTGGATCAGCTGGCGGACGGCGAGTACAGCGGCGATCAGCGCGGCCGACCAGCCCAGGTTGTTGCCATAGTGCGCGGCGATCAGCGGGATCACCATGAAGAACCCGCCGTACATCAAGGCCGTGTTGATGTAGATCACGCGGATTCCCAGCCGGCGCTGGCGGTCGGTGATCGTGGACGCGGAGACCATCCCGGGCATCGGGGAGACTCGCTTTCGGCCCCCCGGATTTCGACCGGGACGGGTGCCGGCCACGAGAAGGTGGCCGGACAGATCAGTGCCTCCCCATCATCGCACCACCACCGGGGAATGGCACGCGCTCACGAGCACACTGGCCCCACACATGACGCTCAACTGCTGGCGATACCGGAATTGGACGTCGCCCAATCCCTGCCGGTGCCTCAATCCGGCTAGGAGCAGAGTTCGCTAGAACCGCGCCGACGCTCCTTGGGAGACCATCGAGCTCAGGTTCACGGAGGCGATGGCCGGCGACCGGACGAGTGCGTCGATGACCGAACGCATGTTTGGCTCGACGTGGTCACGGGCGGCCTGCTCGGCACCGGCGACGTCCCGGTCCCGGATGGCCTGAATAATTCGCGCGTGCTCGTCCGGCGTCGTCTGGACCCGCTCGAACTGGGTCGCGAGTTGCGGCAGGTAGAGCACCCGGGCCAGCTCATCGAGCAGCCCTGCCAGCGTTTCATGGAGCCGGTCGTTGTCACTGGCCGCGGCGACCCCGAGATGGAACGCCCGGTTGGCCCGTCGCTGCCCCGCTGGATCTGACCCTTCTTCTCCGGGCGCGCAGGCCGCGTTCAGCCGTTCCAGTTCCGCGATGAGCCCGTCATCGGAGCGGGCCGCGGCCAGTCCGGCCGACGCTGGCTCCAGGATCATCCGGAGCCCGAACAGATCGGCGACGCGTTTTAGGGTGACCGGCGCGACGACGTAGCCACGCCGCGGGACGACATCGACCAGCCGCTCCTGCATCAACCGGATCAGGGCTGCCCGGACGGCCGCCCGGCCGAGGCCGTAGTCGGCCGCGAGCCGCGCCTCGGTGATCGCCGCGCCGGGTACCAGCTCGCACTGGAGGATGGCGTCCCGGAGCGTGACGTGAGCCACGTTGCCCATCGACCGTTCCTCGATCGCGCCTGTCTCCGCCGTTGTCACCGGAGCCGCCTCCCGCATCGATTCGTTCCATTCATCATCGCGAGTGCAGTCTACCTGACGACTTCCGCCACTTTGTGCACTGGTGACATCTCACCAACCGCTGATTCTGCCACCAACATTGACACGTACCGGCACGATGATATCCTGACCGCCATCAGACAACCCGACGCCCTCAGTCCGGAGGAACCCTGCTTGGACATCCGGTCCTACATGTACCGCGTCCCGGAGACCGACCGATTCCTGACGGTCGACGAGCTCCATGCCGCGCTCGACCGTGTCGCGGAAGCTCACCCGGATATCACCTCCCTGCGCCGGGTCGGGACGTCGCGCCTGGGCGAACCGATCCGGATGCTGTCGATCGGATCCGGCAGCCAGAACGCGCTGTTGTTTGGCTGCCCGCACCCGAACGAGCCGATCGGCGCGATGATGCTCCACCACCTCGCCACGCTGCTGTGCGAGGACGAGGAACTGCGCAACCACCACGACTACACCTGGCACCTGATCCCGAGCGTCGATCCGGACGGGACCCGGCTGAACGAAGGCTGGTTCGCCGGACCGTTCACCCCACGGCACTACGCCCGCAACTTCTACCGCCCGGCAGGCCACGAGCAGGTCGAGTGGACGTTCCCGTTTGCCTACAAGCGGGCCTACTTCGACCAGCCGATCCCTGAAACCCAGATGCTCATGCGGGTGATCGACGAGCTCCAGCCGGAGCTGATGATCTCGCTGCACAACGCCGGTTTCGGGGGCGTCTACTACTACCTGTCGCACGGAGACGCCGACTACTTTTCCGTCCTCCACAAGCTGCCCGAGTGGGAATCGCTCCCGCTGCGGCTGGGAGAACCGGAAGCGCCGTACATCGAGGAGATCGCCCCGGCGATCTTCCCAATGCTGGACAGTCGCGCCGGCTACGACTACATCGAATCCAATGGTGGCGATCCGGCGGCCCGGCCACACGGCACGTCCTCGGCCCAGTACGCCGAGAAATACGGCACCTTCTACCTCGTCACCGAGATGGCGTACTTCGACGATCCGCAGGTCAACGACACCACCGTGACCGACCGCAACCGCCGCGATGCGATCCTGGCCGGCATCGACCTGTCGGAGGAGGGCGGCAACGCCCTCCGCCGCCACTACGAGGCGACGGCAAAGGACCTCCGGGGCGATTCCCCCTTCGAACATGCCGTCGCGTGGTGGATCAGCGCCATGGGCGAGAACCGTGACACCGAGCGGAACTGGGCACGAAGCAACCCCGAGACCGACCGACCGGCGACCGTGGCCGAACTGTTCTCCAGCGACCAGGAGGTGCAGTTCTACCGGCTGCTCAGCCAGGGGATGCTCGTCCGCATGCTGGAGGGTGAGCTGGCGATCGGCAACCGGACGCCGGCGATCCGGAACCACCATACCGAGGCGATCGCCAACTTCAACGCCTGGGCCGACCGCCTGGAGCAGATCCTGGACTACCGGGTCGTCCCGATCCGCAAGCTGATGAGCGTCCAGCTCGGCTCGATGCTGGCGACTGCCGACTACCTCGCCGCCCGACGTGGCGGCACCACCTGATGAACACCCATGGCCCCGGCGGGAGGTCCGCCGGTCAGACCGATTCGGAGAGGATCCGCACCATGTCGACCCGTGATCGCCTCGACCTCTCGTCCATGGACGCCGCCACCCGCGATCAGCTCGCTCGCCTTGCCGGCGCGAAGATGGACCGCCGCGCCATGCTGGCCGGATCGGCCGCGACCGGCGCCGCCGTCGCGCTGGGTGGCTCCTTCGCCCGCGTCCGCGCCCAGGACAGCACTCCGGCCGGTGGGACCGGCGAGAAGGGCGGTACCGGAACGCTCGTCATCTCGACCTCCGGCGACCCGCTCAGCTTCAACCCGAACTTCCAGGTCGACGATGCCGGCTACGCCGTCTGCTCCAACATCTACAACGGCCTGCTCTCGCTGGACGGCAATTACGGCATCATCCCGGAGCTGGCCCAGAGCTGGGAAGTTGCCGAGGACGGGCTTTCGATCACGTTCAACCTCGTCCAGAACGCGACCTGGCACGACGGCACGCCGTTCACGTCGGCCGACGTCAAGTACACGCTTGAGCAGATCGTCGCCAGCGAGAGTGCCCCGGCTGCCGCGCTGATCAGCGCGGTCGCCTCCGTCGACACGCCGGACGACCACACCGCGGTCGTCAACCTGTCGCAGCAGTCGTCGTCGGTCCTCGGCTTTCTCGCGTGGTACGGCATCTTCATCCTGCCGGCCCACATCTACGAGGGAACGGACTGGGCGACCAACGAGGCCAACAACAACCCGGTCGGCACCGGCCCCTTCCGGTTTGCCTCCTATTCTCCCGGCCAGTCCTACGAGATCGAGGCCAACCTGGAGTACTGGGGCGAGGGTCCTTACCTCGACCGGATCATCTGGCAGATCACCCCTGACGCCAATACCGCCTACCAGGCGCTGCTCAACGGCGAGATCGATGTCCAGTTCGCTCCGAGCATCCCGGTCAACGAGATCGCCAACGCGGAGAGCAACCCTGACCTGATCGTCGCCGCCAAGCAGTTCCCCAGCCCACTCTATATCGGGTTCAACTTCGCCCGTGAGCCGTGGACCAACCTCGACGTTCGCAAGGCCATCGCGATGGCGATCGACCGGCAGCAGATCGTGGACACGGCGTTCGGCGGCTACAGCTCGCCGGCGACGACCTATTACCCGCCCGCCATCGCCTGGGCGTCGAACCCGGACGCGACCGTCCAGCCGTACGACCCCGCGGCCGCGGCCGCGCTGCTCGACGGCGCCGGCTTCCCGCTCAACGGCGACAGCCGCTTCCCGCTGGTCCTGGTTCACTTCAACGACTCGCCCGAGTTCACCGACACCGCGACCGTGATCCAGGCGCAGCTGGCCGAGATCGGCATCGACGTCGAGCTGGTCGCCCTGGAGTTCGGCGCGTGGGCCGAGCGAATGAGCTCCGGCGACTTCGACATGGGGCTGCTTGGCGGCTTCCAGGGCCCGGATCCGGCCAACATGCGCGGTCGCTACGCGGTGCCAGGTGGCGTCAACTACTGGGGCTGGTCCAACGCGGAGTTCCTCCAGCTCCTGGAGGAGGGCGACATCGCGGTCGGCGAAGAGGCGAGGGCGCCGTTCTACTTCGATGCCCAGATGATCATGGCGACCGAGATCCCGACCATCCCGCTGACGACCTACACCGGCTACACGCCGTACAGCACGCGGGTCTCCGGTGTCTCGTTCGACCCGAACGACCCGGCCGGGCTCGAGCAGGGGCTCAACCGCTTCACGCTGACCCGGCTGGCCGAGTAGCCGCCGTCTGATCCCTCCCGGGCACCACGGGTTCAGACCCGTGGTGCCCGGCACTCTACCCAGGAGACCTGACCGACGTGGGGACGTACATCGGGCGCCAACTCCTGACGATCATCCCGACGATCCTGCTGTCGGTTGTCCTGAATTTTCTGCTGCTCAACCTCGCGCCCGGAGACCCGGCCCGGATCTATGCCGGGACCGAGACCGCATCAGAAGAGCAGATTGAGGCGATCCGCCGCGAGCTCGGGCTTGACGAGCCGTTGCCTGTCCAGTTCATCAGCTACGTTGGCCAGCTCGTCCAAGGCAACCTGGGTGAGTCGATTGCCTATCGTGGGCAGCCGGTCCTCGACCTGATCATGGACCGACTGCCGGCGACGCTCCTGCTGACCGGAACCAGCGCGGTTCTCGCGTTTGTCCTCGGCACCCTGCTCGGCGTGTTCTCCGCCAGGCGCACACCCGGTGTTGCCGACGTCACGCTCTCCTCGATCAGCTATGTGCTGTTCGCCGTCCCGTCGTTCTGGCTCGGACTGCTGCTGATCCTGCTGTTCTCATCGACCCTCGGCTGGCTGCCGACTTCCGGCATGGTCGATGTGCGAGCTGACTACGAGGGCTTCCGTCACTGGCTGGACGTTGCCGAGCACATGGTCCTGCCGACGCTGACGCTGACCCTGATCCAGATACCGATCTATTACCGCATTACCCGCGGCAGCGTGCTGGAGCAACGCCGCGAGGATTACATGACGACATTCCGGGCGACCGGGATGCCACCGGGCCGGACCTTCCGTCGCTACGCCCTCCGCAATGCGCTGCTCCCGACGGTGACCGTTTTCGGCCTGAACCTCGGGTTCGTCTTCACCGGAGCGGCGCTGGTCGAGATCGTCTTCTCGTGGCCGGGCATCGGCCGGCTGACGCTGGACGCCGTCTTCCGGCGGGACTTCCCGCTGCTACTCGGGATCTACCTGATCCTGGCCATCACGGTGTCACTGGCGATCCTCGTGACCGACATCATCTACGCCCTGCTCGACCCACGGATTCGGCTGCGATGACACCCACGACGTTTGCTCCCGACCCCGAGACGCCCGTCGCCTCTCCCGCCGGACCACTGGCACGGCGCCGCCGTGGTCGCGCCCTGCGGATCTTCTGGTCACAGTTCGTGGAGAGCATCTACGGGCCGATCGGACTGGTCCTGCTCTCGATCATCGTGCTGGCCGCGATCTTTGCCCCGTGGATCGCGCCGGTAGGGCCCTTCGCGCTGGAGGGATCGCGGTTCGAGCCGATCGGCTCGCCGGGCCACCCGCTAGGGACGGACAATTTGGGACGCGACGTCCTGGCTCAGGTCGTCTACGGTGCCAGACTCTCGCTGCTGGTCGGGTTTTCGGCCGCACTGATCGCCGGCGTGGTCGGGGTGCTGATCGGCGCCGTCTCCGGCTACCTCGGTGGCTGGCTGGATCTGCTGCTGAGCAGGATCACGGACATGTTCCTGATCCTGCCCGCCTTCTTCCTGATCATCGTGATCGTCGCGACGCTGGGCTCCAGCTTCGTCTACGTGATGATCATCATCGGCCTGACGTCGTGGCCCGCCAACGCCCGGCTGATGCGCGGGCAGGCCCTGGCGCTACGGGAGCGGACCTTCGTCCAGGCGCTGACGGCCCTGGGCGAGAGCCGGTCGCGGATTCTGTTTCGCCACATCATCCCGAACGGGATCCAGCCGATCATCGCCAACAGCTCGCTGCTGGTCGCCGGCGCGATCCTGACGGAGGCCGGGCTGAGCTTCCTCGGCCTCGGCGACCCCAACCAGGCATCGTGGGGCCGGATGATCAACGACGGGCGCTCGGCGCTGACGACGCAGTGGGGTCCGTCGGTGTTCGCTGGCGGTGCCATCGTCGTCACCGTGATCGCCTTCTATCTGATCGGCGACGGCATCGCCTATACGCTCAATCCCAAGGGACGGCGGGTACGCTCATGACGGTCCCAACCACGACAGAAGCCCCTGTGGCCAGCGGAGACAGACCGCTGCTCGCCCTACGCAACCTCACGATCGGCTACCAGACGCAGGGCGGAACGGTCAGTGCGGTGGAGGACGTCTCGCTGGAGATCCCGGCGGGGCGCTCGGTCGGCATCGTCGGCGAGAGCGGCTCCGGCAAATCGACCGTCGCGGCCGGCATCCTTCGCCTGCTGCCGACCAATGCCCGGGTCAGTGGTGAGGTGGACTTCGCCGGAACGAACCTGCTGACCGTGTCCGAAGGTGAACTCAATCGCCGGTGGCGGTGGCGGCAACTCAGCACCGTCGCCCAGCGGTCGATGTCGGCGCTCAGCCCGGTGCACCGGATCGGCGACCAGCTCAACGACGTGCTGCACCAGCACGAGCCACGGCTGGGGCGAGCCGGCCGGGAAGCGCGGATCGCGGATCTGCTCCGGGCGACCCATCTCCCCGAGCGCGTCCTGCGCGCCTACCCCTTCGAGCTGTCGGGCGGCATGATGCAGCGGACGATGATCGCGCTGGGGCTGCTCTGCCAGCCGCCGTTCCTGATCCTCGACGAGTCGACGACCGCACTGGACGTGATCACCCAGGGCCAGATCCTCCGTGAGGTCTCCCGGCTCCGTGAGCAGTTCGATCTGACGCTGATGGTCATCTCTCACGACGTCGGGGTGATCAACGCGACGGCCGACGCGGTGGCGGTGCTCTACGCCGGGCAGTTGATGGAGGTGGCCCCCCGGGAGCGATTCTTCTCGGCTCCGTCCCACCCGTACTCCCAGGCGCTCGTCGCGTCGGTGCCTCGTGTGCGTGGGCAGTCCGGACGACTGCGCGGGATCCCCGGCTCGCTGCCGGATCTTCGACACCCACCAACGGGTTGCCGGTTCGCGCCGCGCTGCCTCCATGCCCAACGCCAGTGCGACGACGGCGCGCCCCCGATGGTCCAGCTGGCCCCCGGCCATACCGTTCGCTGCGTGCTCTACCAGGACCAGCCTGAGGTGACGACCGCATGACGACCGACGCTGGTACCACCCTGACTGCACCCGCCGTCCCGTCGGCGGCGGAGCCCCTGCTCGTCGTCGACGACCTCGCCTGCCTGTTTCCGATCCGCCGGGGGATAACCGATCTGCTTCGTGGGCAGCATCACCACGTCCACGCGGTCGACACCGTCTCGTTCTCGCTCGACCGGGGCGAGGTCCTGGCGCTGGTCGGCGAGAGCGGCTGCGGCAAGTCGACGACCGGACGATTGCTCGTGCGGCTGGAGGAGCCTACCGGCGGCTCGATCCGGTTCGGCGGGCGCGACATCGTCAACCTGTCAGGGAAGGACCTCAAGGCGTTCCGCCGCCAGGCCCAGATCGTCTTCCAGAACCCGTTCGAGGCGTTCGACCCGCGGCTGACCCTCCGCCAGTCGCTGACCCAGGTCCTGGCGATCCACGAGATCGGCGACAAGTCCGATCGCGACGCCCGGGTGGTTGCGGCGATGGAGCAGGTGGGCCTCCGACCGGCCCAGGACTTCCTCGACCGCTTCCCGCACGAGCTGTCCGGCGGACAGCTGCAACGGGTGGTCACGGTCCGGGCGATGCTGCTGGAGCCGGAGCTGGTCGTCGCCGACGAGCCGGTCTCGATGCTGGACGTCTCGGTCCGGGCCGAGATCATGAATAACCTGCTGGACCTGCGGGACGAGCGCGGGCTGGCGATCGTCTTCATTACCCACGACATCGCCGTAGCGCGCTACATGGCGACCCGGGTGGCCGTGATGTACCTGGGGATGTTCGTCGAGATCGGCGACGCGGCCGACGTGATCGACCGGCCGAAGCACCCATACACCCGGGCATTGCTCTCTCACACGCTGCCGGCCGGAGACGAGGAGCCGATCGGCGACCCGGTCGAGATCAGCGGCGACCCACCCGCGGCCATCGACATCAAGCCGGGGTGCCGGTTCGCCGGTCGCTGTCCGTTCGTCTTCGATCGCTGTCGCCTCGAGACGCCACGCCTGCAGGTCGTCGAGGGCAGGCAGCGCGTCGCCTGTCATCTATACGACGAAGACGTGGCGGCGGAATAGCGGGCAACACCTCGTCCAGTCCCGCTGACGTCGCACGGATAGCTTCGTCGGGCAGGAAGCGGGGACTGGCTCATTGCCACTGGATGGCATTACGTCGACCCGGTGTGGCACCATCGGATTGGGGCAGCGCCGCGGCGCCGGTGATCGTGCCCTGGCCGGGACGTCGCTGCCCGGTCCGGCGGCCCAGGTGAGCCGCCTGTCCCTTGTCCGTCGCCGGGTTCACCCCGGTGATGGGCGACGTTTCCCGCCGGATGAGATGCAATGGATCGCGAGGGCGATCCCGGCGGGTGGTGCATGCAACTGTCCGGTCCCGCGCGTTGACCGCGGACCCGCACCCTATCACCCCACCCCGCGCCAGAGAGAGCATCGCCATGGCCACCCACGGCCCGTATGAGCTGGACGGCGCGAACGTGCCCGTCCTCAGCTGGCTGCCGCCGGACGAGATCGAGCCGGCCGCCCTGGACCAGATCCGCTCCGCCACCACGCACCCCGACGCCGCGATCCGCCTGGCCGTAATGCCCGACTGCCACGTCGGCTTCGGCGTGACGATCGGTTCCGTGCTGCCCACCGCCAACGCCGTCCTTCCTAACGCCGTTGGCGTCGACATCGGATGCGGCATGTCCGCGATCCCGACCGGCGTGATGCTGGACCGGGATCGCATGGACATGAAGTTCTGGCGGACGTGGAGTGGCAACGTGCAGCGCAACGTCCCCTCCGGATTCGACGCGCACAGGACACAGCAGAACCTCGGTGAGCTGGACCGGCCACTCCGGGCGCCGGGACTGTGGCAGACCCTGCGGGACAAGGCGGCCACTCAGCTAGGGACGCTCGGTGGCGGCAACCACTTCCTTGAAGCGCAGGAGGACGAGGACGGCCAGATCTGGCTGATGGTCCACTCCGGCAGCCGCCACACGGGCCTCCGTATCGCCCGGCACTACGAGACGCTCGCCGAAGAGATCGCCATCGCCCGCGGGATCGCCCAGCCGAAGGATCTCGCCGCACTGCCGACGGACGACCAGACCGGGCAGGACTATCTCCATGACATGACCTGGGCAACCGACTACGCCCTTGAGAGTCGTCGGCGGATGCTTCAGTCGTTGGTTTCGGCGTTCCAGGCGGAATTGGATCGACTGGGATATGACGCCCCGGAGCCTGCAGCCGAGGCGATGATCAACATCCACCACAACTTCGCCCGCGCGGAGCGTCACGATGGCCAGGACGTCATCGTGCATCGCAAGGGCGCTACGAGCGCCGCCGAGGACGAGATCGGCATCATCCCCGGCAGCATGGGAACGCCGAGCTACATCGTCCGCGGGCGCGGCAACCCTGACTCGCTAGCGTCGTGCTCGCATGGCGCCGGTCGGATCATGAGCCGGAAGGCGGCGCGGGAGCGGATCTCGCCGGCCGAGTTCGCCGCCTCACTGGCCGGCACCTATTCCAAGGCCAGCCCCGGCGTCCGCGACGAGGCGCCCGGTGTCTACAAGGACATTGCGGCCGTGATCGAACGCCAGCGGGACCTGGTCGAGGTCGTCCACACGCTGCGCCCCATCATCACCATCAAGGGCGATAGCCGGGCCCGCGACGACTAGCCCCGCCACCCGCGCGCATTCGTCACACCGGTGCCAGTCCAGACCAGCCCTCCAGCGCCAGTACCTAGTAGCGGGGCCGATCGGAATGGCCGGATAGGGTCGCGGCGACAACGAGGAGTCCGGGCGAGCGATCGCCCGGACTCCTCGTTGTTTCCCGGGGCTACCTCGCCGGGCGGCAGTCGGGAACTTCACACGACCGGTGACGGTCTGCGATGCTAGCGCGATCAGTTCGCCGAACATTCATCGCGTAGCCCCACCGGGCTTGCCGTCGACGTGCCCTCCGCGGGCCGAAGGGACTCCCGTGCAGACCGCATCGATCACCCCGGCCGACGTCCCGGCGCTCCAGGCCCGTGTGGTCCGCATCCTGATGCTGTCACAGGTCTTCGGGGGAGTTGGCCTCGGGGCCGGGATCGCGGTCGGAGCCCTCCTGGCGGAGGATCTGTTCTCGACCACGAGCCTGGCCGGCCTCCCCTCGGCCCTGTTCGCGCTCGGTGCGGCGGGCGGGTCGATGGCGGTCGGGCGGATCTCGGACCGGAGCGGACGCCGGGTCGGGCTCGGGGTCGGCTACGCGACCGCGGCCCTTGGTGCGTTCATCGTCGTCCTGTCGGCGGTGCTAACCAACCCGGTGCTGTTCGTCACCGGCATGGTGCTCTACGGCGTCGGCACGGCCACCAACCTCCAGGCCCGGTACGCTGGCGCCGACCTGGCCGACAGCACCAACCGGGGCCGTTCGGTGAGCCGGGTGCTAGTCGCGACGACGCTCGGCGCCGTGCTGGGACCGAACCTGATCGACGCGATGGGCGCGGTCGGCGAGGCCGTCGGCGTGCCGTCGCTGGCCGGACCGTTCCTGCTGGCCGGGACGGCGTTCGCGGCGGCCGGCGTGGTCCTGCAGATCCTGTTGCGGCCGGATCCACTGGTGGCGGCCAAGGCGCTGGCACTCAAGCCGGCGACCGGGACGACCGCAAGGCCGGTGTCAACGTCCCGGCCGAGCTGGTCCATGCGCCAGGGCACGCTGGCGTTCGGCGCGCTGACGATGGTCATCACCCAGATCGTCATGACGGGCATCATGACGATGACGCCGATCCATATGCGGGATCACGGTCACGGACTGGGCGAGACCGGCCTGGTGATCAGCATCCACATCGCCTGCATGTATCTCCCCTCCCCGATCTCCGGGTGGCTGGCCGACCGGTTCGGGGCGCCACGGACGGCGATGCTGTCCGGGACGGTACTGGTCCTGGCCGGGATTACCGCCGCGAGCGTCCCGGCCGATGGCCTGGTCGGCCTGATCGTCGCGCTCGCGCTGCTCGGCTTCGGCTGGAACCTCGGCCTGATCGCGGGCACGACGATCGTCACGGAGGCGACCCCGGTGACGGAGCGTGCCCGGACCCAGGGCACGGTCGATCTCCTGATCGGACTGGCCGGGTCCGCCGGCGGTATCTCGTCCGGCATCATGGTCAACGAGGCGGGTTACTCGACCCTGGCCCTCACCGGCGCGGTGATCGCGGTGGTCCTGGTTCCGATCATGTTCGGCAGCATCCGGGTGCGGCAATCGACGATGGCCGGCGCCTCCGGCGACTGACCGCAGAACATCGCCATCACCTGAGACCCAACGGGGCATCGTTGGCAGGGGGTCCCCATGGATCACGACCACGACGACGGCCCCCGTGCGAGTCGCGCGGGGGCCGTCGTCATTCAATCAGTGTTGCCAGGGTATTACGCGGTGACCAGCTGCTTCGCCTCACGACCGGCGATCATGTGCTTGGCCCAGTGGACGACCTCGTCGAGCATCCCGTTGGCGGCCTTGGCCTCGCCGTCGCTGAACCGGTACCGTCCCTGCTCATCGAGGTTCAGGTAGAAGTTGGGCAGGAGCACCTGCTCACGGACGTCGTACATCCGGAGCTCGCCGACGATGCCGCGGAGGTGCTCGACGGCGCGGGAGCCCCCCGCCGGGGAACCCCAGGACAGGAACCCGACCGGCTTGTAGTTCCACTGACCATAGGCGTAGTCGAGGGCGTTCTTGAGGACAGCCGACGTGCTGTGGTTGTACTCCGGCGTCGCCATGATGAACCCGTCGAAGCTGTCGACGATCTGGCCCCAGCGCTGGCCGTTCTCGTCCTGGACCGGCGCGTAGGCCGGCGAGACCGCCTCCTCGAACAAGGGCAGGTTGACGTCCTTGAGATCGACGATCTCGTACTCTACTCCCGCGTCACCGCGGGCCTGGGCGACGCCTAGCAGCCACTCGGCGGCCTGGATGCTGAAGCGATTCTGCCGGGTGCTGCCGACGATGATCCCGATACGTGTCACGGTACTCTCCTGATGCAAGAACGAACACTTAGTAAGTAACGAACCTATGGTACACCGTGTTCCTCGGTGATGCAAGAGGTTATGTACCTTCTGGCACCGGATCTGCACCCTTACTGGGAAGCGACTTTCGCCCGGCGGGTCGCACCGCCGGTGCCTCGCCACCAGAGGAGGAACTCCACGATGACCGAGCGTCCCAACCAGAACCCGAGCAGCCACGATCGCAGCTTCCGCCGTGATCCCAGCCGGGAGCAGCACACCCGCGACCTGGATCAGGCGGCGCGCACCAACCCGACCGGCCCCGAGCCGTATGACCCGACCTTCGACGAGCAGCTGGCACCGGAGATGGAGGGCTTCCCGCAGGCGACACACGTCGACAGCAGCACTCCAGCCAGCGACGACAAGGCGCTCCAGAACCGGCTCAACCAGTTCACGAACGACGAACTGTCCAGCCTGTCGGTGCTGGAGCGCGACACGCCGCTACAGCAGGGCAGTGTCTACCTGGACTTGAACGACCTCCAGCGCGGACCGTTCAAGGCGATCGGTGGCGACACGGCCGGCCATACGAACCGGTACATCGCCAAGAGCGAGACCGATTACGAGATGTGGAACCGGCTCGTCGGGCAGGACGAGACGACGCAGGTCCACACGCCCTAGTTCTCGGTTGACCACAGCCTCAGGACGAGAAACGGGCCCGGCGACATGCTCGCCGGGCCCGTTTCGTACCTTGATCGGTGGTCCGGAGTGGCTGGTCGACCCCCGTGGCGGACGAGCCGTAGCTGGCATCGCGATCGACGTTGGCGCGGACCGGGGCGGAACGGCGGTCGGCAGCTGGGTCGCGGGGGCGGTGTGGTCGCGGTCGGGGCGGGAGTCGTTGGTCGCGGCGTTGCGATCCGCGGCGTCGCGCCGGTCACCGTGTATGCCACCGTCCGGATGGTGACATTGCCCAGGGTGTCGCGACCCGGGATCGTCATGATGTGCTGTCCAGGCGAGGCACTGGAGCCGGTGACGGTGCACTGGAGCGGATCCGCGCCATTACCAGTCAGCAAGCCGATCGGAGCGTCCGGCACGGACGCCGTCGTGTAGACCGAGCGGCCCTGCGGACCGCCCGTCAGGTTGATCCCCGGGCCGGAGGTGTCCTGGACGGTAATCGGTCAATCCCGCCTCGCATGTCTAGCCGTCGTCACTTGCCCGGCCGTTGATTCATATATCGCTTGGGTTGGCGCCATACGCCTGTCGCGGCCAAGGCGGCCACCACCACGGCGCCGACTCGCTTCCATGTCTCCAACGTAGAATCCATCGAGCGTCTGGCCACGACGACGAGGACACCTGATGCCGAACACCGCAGCGCCCGGCACAACCGACTTGGATGAAACGGTCCCCGATTGGGTCGGCCCGGACGGTGAGGCGGTGGTCGAGCCGCCCGTCGATGAGCCGACCCGGCGGATCCCGATCCGGGCGGTGCGCGCCGCACTGACGATCGTCGTGGTCCTCGTCGTCGGCATCCTGCTGGTCCGGCAGGCCCAGGCGATCGACTGGGACGAGACGGCCCGGGAGCTCCGGGGAGCCAATCCGTGGTGGTTCATGGTCGCCCTCGCCGTGTTCCACCTCGGCTTCCTGCTGCGTTGCGGACGCTGGCAGGTGCTGCTCATCAGCGCCGAGCGCGGCGGCCAGAACGTCGGCGGTGCGCATCGTCCACCGCTCCACAGCATCGTCGGAATCATGTACCGCGCCTGGTTCGTCAACAGCGTCACGCCGGCGCGGGCCGGTGACGCCTACCGGGGCTACCTGCTCAAGCGGCGGTCCGGCGCCTCGTTCACAAGCACCGTCGGAACGATCGTCTCCGAGCGGATCATCGATGTGATGGTGCTCGCCTTCCTCCTGATCGCCTCGATCCTGCTCGCCTTCCACCAGCACCTGCCATCCGGGGTGCCGCAGCTGCTCGCGATCGCGGCGGTGCTCGCCGTCGGCGGACCGATCGGCCTGATCTTCCTGCCCCGGCTGGAACCGGTGATCCTTCGCCGGCTCCCGGCACGCCTGTCCGGGCGCGTCGGGACGATCACCGCTTCGATGATCGCGTCGGTCCGCCGGATGCCGCTGCTCATCCTGCTCTCGCTCGGTGGGTGGGCCGGTGAGACGCTGATGATCGTCTTTGTCGCCCGCGCGCTCGGTATCGACCTGCCCCTCACCCATGCCGCCACCGTCGCCCTCCTGACGGCGCTGCTGACCACGCTGCCGATCACACCGGGCGGGCTCGGCGTCGCAGACGCCGGCATGATCTTCTTGCTCGGGCTGGTCGATATCGATACGGGTCCCGCCGCCGCCATCGCGATCCTGGCCCGCGTGATCACCTTCGGTTCGGTCATCCTGATCGGAGGCGCCTGGACGGTCCGTGGGCTGCTCCGCGATCACATTCCGGCCCGGAAGATCCTCAGCCCGGCCGCCGACTGATCACCGATCCACGGCCATCTCGCAGACATGGAGAGGACGATGGGCGATACGGCTTGCCGGCGGATCATCATTGGCGCCTCTACCCAATCCTGGTCGGGATGGCGGCAGACGCAGCAGGATGAGCTCAACCTCGTTCGGACGGCCGACTGGCGACGGCTCACTCCGCCGGCGAGTCTTGCCGCGGTCCTGATGGAGCATGTCTGGGAACACCTCGAACTCGCCGAGGCGAAGGTCGCGGCGCGGAACTTGTTCGACGCGCTCACACCTGGTGGCTACGTCCGCTGCGCCGTCCCCGATGGGCTGTTCCCCGACGAGACGTATCAGCGCACGGTGCAGCTTGGCGGCCCTGGCCCGCCTGACCACCCGGCGGCCACCCATCGCTTGGTCTACACCTGGCGAACGCTCCCGCCGGTCTTGGAAGCGGCGTGGTTCGAAGTGTGCCTGCTGGAATGGTGGGGCGACGACGGCCGGTCCCACCCCGAGCCATGGGATGAGCAAGCCGGGTTCATCTACTGATCGGCCCGGTTCGACCACCGCAATACCGGCGGCGGCCTGGGCTTCACGTCGCTCATCGTCGACGCTGTTCGAATGCCTTTCCTGATCCGGCCGCGTTGACCGCCTCCCGGCCCCGTGCGACCATCGCGCCCTTCGAGCCACCCGCCTTCCGCGACCCAATGAGGTGACCGCGTGCCGATGCTGCCCTCCGAGCCGTACGATCACCTGGCCGACCGCCTTGGTTCGGCCGGAACTGACGTCGACGCCGTCATGGACGCGCTCCGTGCCCAGCGGATCGAAACGCCGTCGTGGGCCTATGGCAACTCGGGTACCCGCTTCAAGGTCTTCGGCCAGCCCGGCGCCCCGCGCACGCCCTTCGAGAAGTTCGAGGACGCCGCCCAGGTCCACCGACTCACCGGTGTCGCGCCGTCCGTCGCGATCCACATCCCGTGGGATACCGTCGAGGACTGGACCGCACTGGCTGACCACGCCGCCGGGCTCAGTCTCTCGGTCGGCGCGATCAATCCCAACCTGTTCCAGGACGACGACTACCGGCTCGGCTCGCTCTGCCACCCGGACCCGGCCATCCGCCAGCGGGCTACCGAGCATCTGCTCGAGTGCAACGCCATCGCCCGGGCGACCGGTTCGACGCTGATCTCGCTCTGGCTGGCCGACGGCACCAACTACCCGGGCCAGGACCGGATCGTCGAACGTCGTCACCGCCTGATCGACGCCCTGCGTGAGCCGTACGCCGACATGCGGGACGAGCTTCGTCTGCTGGTCGAATACAAGTTCTTCGAGCCGGCCTTCTATCACACGGACCTGGCCGACTGGGGCATGGCCCTCACGCTCTGCCAGAGGCTGGGGCCTCGCGCCGACGTGCTGGTCGACCTCGGTCACCACGCGCAAGGAACCAATGTCGAACACATCGTGGCGCTGCTGCTGGACGAGGACCGGCTCGGCGGCTTCCACTTCAACAGCCGCCGCTACGCCGACGACGATCTGATCGTTGGCAGCACCAACCCGTTCGAGCTGTTCCTGATCTATGACGAGCTGGTGGCGACGGGCGCCGACCGCTCCGGCCGGGTCGCCTACATGATCGACCAGAGCTTCAACGTCGAGGGCCGGATCGAGGGAATGCTCCAGAGCATCCTCAACCTCCAGGAAGCGTACGCCCGCGCCCTGCTTCTCGATCGCACCGCCCTCGCCGACGCCCAAGCCAATGGCGATGTCCTCGGTGCGCACCGGATCCTGCTCGATGCCTGGAACACGGATGTCCGTCCCCTGACCGCCCGCGCCCGGCTCGACCTCGGTGGCGAAGCGGACCCGATCGGCTCGCTCCGCGCCTCAGGCTACCTCGACCGCATCGCGGCCGACCGCGTGGGCGGCACGGCAATGAGCTGGACCTGACCCGGCACGCCGGGGGGCGGGCTTCCCGGCCTCCCGCCTCGCCCAGGAGCTATGTGATGACCACTCCCTTCGCCCACCCGATGATCGACAACTGGGACGAATCCCACGCAGCCGGTCTGGACGACCTCAGCCGGCTGGCCTGGCGCTCCAACCTCCTTGGCGCCGACCGTGCCATTGCCAACTTCGGCGGCGGCAACACCTCGTCGAAGATCGCCGAACAGGACCACCTTGGCCGCGAAACTAGCACCCTCTACGTCAAGGGTTCCGGCAGCGACCTTGCCACCATCCGCCCGGACCAGTTCGCCGGTTTCCGGCAGGCCGAACTGGAGCCTCTGATAGCTCGCGCCGCGATGGACGACGCCGCGATGGTCGCCTATCTCGCCCGGTGCCAGGTCGACCCGGCCATGCCGCGCGGCAGCATTGAGACACTGCTGCATGCCTTCATCCCGGCGCCCTGTGTGGACCACACCCACCCGGACGCGATCAACATGCTGGCCTGCGCCACCGACGGCGAGCGCCTCGTCCGGGAGTGCTTCGGGGACGACGCGCTCTGGATCCCATATATCCGGCCCGGTTTCGCCCTGGCAAAGCAGGTTGGCGAGGCGGTCCGGGCGAATCCGTCCACGACGATGGTCATCCTGGCCAAGCATGGTCTCGTGACCTGGGGCGACACGGACCGGGCGGTCCACGCCGCGACCCGCTCGGCGATCGACCGGGCGGCAGCCTTCGTCAACGAGCGCGCCGCCGGCACGCCAGCCTTCGGCGGGGAGGCGCGCCCGCCGCTGGACGGCGAAGCCCGCCTGGACCTGCTCGCGGCGGTCCTGCCGGTCCTTCGTGGCAATCTCTCCGCACCGGCCGAAGGGCCGGGTGCGCGCCTGGACGACGGCCGTCGCGACATCCACCACAAGATCCTGTCGACCGACATGACCTCCGACACGCTCGCGTTCGTCGCCAGCGTCCGGGGCCAGGAGCTGTCGCAGGTAGGCGCGGCCTGCCCGGACCACCTGATCCACACCAAGGTCCGGCCGCTCTGGGTGCCGTTCGATCCCGCGACGGACGACGCGGCGGCGCTCGCCGAGCGCATCCCCAGCGCCGTCCAGCGCTACCAAACCGACTACCTCGCCTATCACGCGGCCCACGACGACCCGGCCGGTCCGGAAGCGGCCGAGGTCAATGACCCCAATCCGCGGATCGTCCTTATTGAGGGCGTCGGACTGGTGGCCGCCGGGGCCACGCGGCGCGCCGCCGACCTGTCGCGCGACCTCTACCATCGCGCGATCCAGGTCATCCGCGGCGCCGACGCACTGGGCGGGTACACATCGCTGTCCGACGCCGAGAGCCACGCGGTGGAGTACTGGCCGCTGGAGCGCTACAAGCTCTCGCTGGCCCCGCCTCCTCCCGAACTCGCCGGGCAGGTCGTGCTGATCACCGGTGGCGCCGGCGGGATCGGGCGGGCAACCGGGCAGCGGCTGGCGAAGGATGGTGCCTGCATCGTCACGATGGACCTTGACGCCGATGGGGCCGGGGATGCCGTGGCGACCTACGGCCGGTCCGGGCTGGGCATCGCCGCCAACGTTACCGACGAGAATCAGGTCGCCGCCGCGTTCCGGGCCGCGGTGCTGGAGTTCGGCGGGATCGACCTCGTCATCTCGAACGCCGGCCTCGCCTCTTCCGCCCCGATCACCGAGACGTCCGTCGAGGAATGGGACCGCAACCACGACGTCCTCGCCCGGGGATACTTCCTCGTGTCCCGCGAGGCATTCCGGACCCTGCGGGCGCAGGCCATCGGCGGCGGCGTGGTCTTCATCGCGAGCAAGAACGCGGTCTACGCCGGGCGCAACGCGGCCGCCTACAGCGCTGCCAAGGCCGCCGAGCTGCATCTCGCTCGCTGCCTGGCCGAAGAGGGCGGACCGGACGGTATCCGGGTCAATATCGTCAACCCGGATGCCGTCCTCCGCGGAAGCCGGATCTGGCAGGGTCAGTGGAAGGCCGAGCGCGCCGCCGCCTACGGCATCGGCGAGGACGACCTCGATGCTCATTACCGTGCCCGGACGACGCTGGGAGTGAACATCTTCCCCGATGACATCGCCGAAGCCGTTGCGTTCTTCGCCAGCGACCGATCCGCCAAGACGACCGGCAACATGCTGAACGTCGATGGCGGCGTGGCAGCGGCCTATCCCCGGTAGGTTCCCGTCCGCTATCCGAACTGGACGAACAGCACGCCGATCAACAGCAGCGAGACCCCGACGACCCGCCGGATCGTCGCCCGGCGCCGCGGGAGCCGCAGCCAGCCGAAGTGGTCGATGGCCAGTGACGCGAGGTTCTGGCCGGAAACGACCAGGGCCGTCGTGATAGCTGCGCCGAACTCCGGCACGAGGAACACCGACGAGGCAACGTAGAACGCCCCACAGGCCCCTCCAAGCAGCGCCCACGGCGGGACGGTGCGAACCAGGTCCATGCGCGGCCGCTGATTGGCGAACATTGCGACGCACAGGATCAGGATCAGAGTCCCGGCCCCGAACGAGATCGCTGACGCCGTGAACGGGGCGTCCAGCTCGGTCCGGAGCCGGGCGTTGATCGCCGCCTGGGTTGGCATGGTTGCGCCGATCGTGAAGGCAAACAGCACCTCGACCAGACGTACCGCGGGGAACTGGCGGGACGGCTGAGTCGGTAGCCCCTCGTCCCTGGGTGCTGTCGTGGCCACGGTTCGCAGGGCCCGCTGGCTGCCCTGCCACGCGATCAATGTCGCTCCGACGATGACGACCACGGCCCCGGCCAGCCGAAGCAGCCCTGGGTCGCGTTGCGGCACACCAAGCCAGCCTTCCGCATCGAGCAGCAGCGACATCAGCATCTGACCTGCGATGTTTACCGCGACGGTCGTCGCGGCACCCAGACGGGGAACCAGCAGGATCGTCCCGACCACGCCGAAGACGCCCCAGGTCCCGCCGGTGAACGCCCACCACGGCACGTCCCCAAGCGTCTTGCCGCCCGGGACCCCTTCGCCGGTGACAAACATCAGCGCGACGAGGATGGCCAAGCCTGAAACGAACGAGATCAGGGCCGTCCCGACCGGCGCCCGGATCACGGTTCGCAACGTGTTGTTCAGCCCGCCCTGCACCGCCAGCAGGCAGCCTGCCGAGAGGGCCAGCACGAGCAGCGCCGAGTTCATCGGCGGGCGCCCGGCAGTCTGGTCGAACCCGCAACAACCCGGGAAACGAGAAGGGTCCGACAAGGGGACATGAATGGCACGGGGTGGGGCTCCGGACGCGAGGCGGGACGGGCAAACCGCATCATGATACCGCTGGGCTGTTCCAACCGTTCCGTCGGCTCCGGCCGTGATGGGTGGCACCAGCGGGACCCGGAGCGGTCCGCTGGCAACCGTCATGCAACAGCGAACACCAGATCGACCCGGTCCGGGCCGCTCACATCTGAGCCAACCCGGGCCAGCGAACGCCGGCAGCACGCTGCCGGAGAAGCGACAGGAGTCAACGGCGATGCCCCGGGTACGACCCAGCAAGAACCGCCAGCATGGCCACCGCGACCGGGATCACCGGTCCGACGCCCCCTCCAGCGAGGACCGTGACGACTCGACACCGGGACGGATGAGCAGCAGACCGGACGCGAAGACGGAGCAGGCCAGTGACCTGCCGGAAGGAGATCGGACGATGTCGACCGGACGACCCGGGAACGGCGATACCCCAGCCGAGCCGCGGGACATGAGGCCAGACAGCCTTGATCCGGACGTGTCCGGAGCCGCGGTTACCGGAGCGGATATCGACCCGAACCCGCCGCAGGAGACCAGGGGCGACGAAGTAGCCGCCAGCGAGGCGTCCAGCTTCAGCGTTGCCAGCGAGTCGATCTCAGGCGGGATCATTCGTGGCGACGGCACACCGGCCAGGCCCATCGTCGACCCGGCGTCCGGGAGCGATGCCGGGACGACTCCCACCCGCTCGTCCAGTGCGCAGCCTGCGCCCGACCGGCCCGCATCGACACCTGCCAGCCAGCCGGCTGCCGGTCGTCCGGTCATGGCACCGCGACCGGCTCCAGCCACCACGACTCCAGCGGCGACAGAAGCCACGAGCGTGATGGCGTCCGGGACGACGAACCCGGCACGCAGCGGAACGAGTCCTTCGCAGATGTCCACTTCCGTCCCACCAGCGGGCACGGGAGCTGGTACGGGCACGCCCTCGACAGCCGATGCGCAGGTTGACACCCCGGCCGATCACCTCCGCGTCGCCGCGGAGGCGCTGACCAACCAGATCGGCGTCCCGACCACCCTGACTACCAGCCATGACAAAGATGCCCGGATCGTCCCGGCGATCGGATCAGCCGAAAGCGGCCCAGGCACCGGGGAGTCTACCGGTGACGGATCCGCCACGACATCCGCGGGCACTGTATTCGGCGCCCTCATTGACGCCGCCGCCGACATCCGGAACAAGGTCGACTCGACCAACACCTCCAGCGCTGAGGCCGGAAGCGAAGCGAGTCCCTCCGGCGAAACGACCGGATCTGTGAAGGATTCGGCGCAGAAGGTGGCGTCCACCGTCACCGACACCGCCCGCAATGTGCTGCCCGGCGATGCCGGCGATCGCGCGAAGACCATTCTCTCGGCCGGCGGCACCCCCCGTCTCCAGCGACTGGTCGCCTGGATCATCCTCGTCGTAACGATAAGCGGGTTCGCTCGCTGGGCGGTCCGCCGGCTCGGTGGCCCAGACCTTTCCTGGCTTGGCCCGTCCCGGATCCGGCCAGCCGTCCTGGGGGTTGGTTTCGCCTCCCTGGCCGCCAGCCTCTACGTGGATGACGAAACAGACTGACCACCGGATTCCGGTGCGGATCTCCAGCGAGCGGGGCCCGGGTATGCATACCCGGGCCCCGCTCGTTCGTCGGACTCATACTTTGCCCGGCCTCGCAGCCGCACCCGTCCCCGGGCAGGCGAGCAGACGAATCAAGGGATCACGCTCCGGCCGTCTTGCCGGCCGCTTCCCTCGCGACGAACTCCAGGACGCCGGAGAAGGTCGGATACGAGTGGATCGTACCGCTGATCGCGGATACCGGCAGGTCATGCTGCATGGCGAGGACAATCTCGCTGAGCATCTCCCCGGCACGCGCCGAGAGGACGTGTCCACCGAGGATGCGGCCACTACCGCGCTCGACGACCAGCTTGACCAGCCCGTCCTGCTTGTTGGCCGCCAGTGGGCGGGTCTGCTCGGCAATCGGCATCTGCGCCGTGACGATGTCCAGGCCAGCGTCCATCGCCTCCGCCTCGGTCATGCCAACCCGGGCCAGCTCCGGCTCCGTGAACGTGACCCACGGGATAACCTGGCCTGAGACCCTCTTCGGCTCGCCGTCGCCCGCGATTTCCTTCCGGATGTTCCCGGCCAGGATCGACGCCTGGAACGACGCGACGTGGGTGAACCGGTGGGATGTCGCGCAGTCGCCGATTGCCCAGATATGCGGGACGTTGGTGCGGGCGAACGCGTCGACGGCGATCCCGGCCTGGTCGTCGTACTCCACGCCGGCCGAATCCAGCCCGAGGTCGACGTTGGGCTTGCGGCCCGCCGCCAGCAGGATCATGTCGGCCAGGGCGACCTCGGAGTTGTTGCCGTCCCTGTCCTCGCCCGTCAGGACCTGCTCCGATCCGCGCCACTCGATCCTGGTGACCTTCATCCCGCCAATGAACCGCACGCCGTCGCGCGCGAGGACGCTCTCCAGCGCGTCGGATAGCGAAGGCTCTTCCTTCGGCATCATCCGCTCGTCGGACCCGATAATCGTTACTTCGACTCCGAGGCGCTGGAACATCTGCCCGAATTCGGTGGAGATCGTCCCGCCGCCGATGATCGCCAATCGCCGGGGCAACGCGTCAATATCGACGATCTCGACGTTCGTCAGGACGTTCGCCTCGTCGAGCCCCTCGATCGGCGGACGAACCTCTTCCGCTCCCGTCGCGATCACGATTCGGTCAGCCGTGATCCGCTCGGCCGTGATCCGCTCGGCCCCTGCCCCTTCGTCACCGGAGAGCTCGACCGTGTGCGCGTCGATGAAGCGGGCCGTAGCCTTGAAGAGCGTGATGCCCTCGTCCCGGACGTTCTGGTCACCCTGCGCCGGGTCGCCCCCGCGGATCATCGCCTGGACGGCCCGGACCCGGGATCGGAGGGCATTCCAGTCGACGGAGGCCTGTGGGATGACCAATCCGAGCTCAGCCGCGTGCCGGGCACGGTGGAGCAGATGGGCAGACTCCAGCATCGTCTTGGTGGGATCACAGCCGGCGTTCAGGCAGGTCCCGCCGACCCGCCACTCCTCCGCCTGGGCAACGGAGTAACCGGCCTCGTTGAGCGAAGATGCCATGTGGGATCCGGCCGGTCCGGCACCGATAACGAGGACGTCGAAATGGTTGGGCATTCGCGCGAGTTCTCCGCTGGGTCCGGACTCGAGCCGAGCCGGGTTCCGGGACGGTCCGCCGGGACCGCCGTGTTCGCTGGTCGCCGGGAACGCACCCGCCATTACCGGCCCGTCCCGGCTGGTAACGCGCGCGACAGGCTTGGGTGAGACTGGAGCATCGGCGCAGATAGTGGTCACCCGACCGCTCGGTCGATCAACACCCCATCCAAGGATTTCTGCAGCCGCTGCCCAACTTCTCGACAGGCAATGGGAGGTGGAGCACCTGCGAGGGAAGCGACCGGGACCACGGTATCCCGGTGTCCTCCCCTCTGGACGGCATCACGGTCCGGCCCCCTCCCCGCTTGACGCCCGCATCCCGCCACCTTAGGCACCTCCCCGTTCCCGTATGGCTGCGGGGTGGTCAGGGAAAGGAGTCACCCGTTGCGGCGCGATCTGGTTGCCGACCTCCCACTCCCAAGTGGCTCGCGGGACGGCATTCCCGGCCGACGCGGATACTGGTCCGGCGTCTCCGCGGCCTTACGGGCAACGACCAGGCGTGTCTCGCTACCGGGGATGACTTCCGAGGAGAGGACCTCGACCCCGACCATCCCGGCCGCCCGCTTGCCGGACGCCAGTTCGTCGGCGATGTCCAGCCCCTTCGGGAACAGCCCCATCCCGTCACGGCGCAGCAGCGGTGCACTCATCTCGAACAGGGCTGCCAGCGAAGAGACACCGCGCGCCGTGCAGGCATCGAACGCCCCGCGGTACGCGGGCTGGTGCGCCAGCTCTTCGGCCCGGCCGTGGATGGCGACGACATCGACCAGACCCAGCTCGGCGATGACCGCCTGGAGAAACTGGACCTTCTTGCCCGTCGCCTCGATCAGGGTGATATCCAGGTCGGGCATCCCGATCTTGAGAGCCAGGCCGGGAAAACCGGCGCCCGTCCCGATATCGACGAGCCGGATCGGCTGGGATGGGCCATCGGGTCGCCCGCGGACCGGAGCGGGCCCGGCGAACTCCCGGATCGGACGGACCATCCGGAGCGCGTCGAGGAACAGGCGCCGATCGATCTCGTCGGGATCCGTCACCGCGGTCAGGTTGAACCGGCCGTTCCATTCGATCAGCAGCCGCCGGTAATCCGCGAACCGGGCTACCTGCTCTTCGTCGAGCGCGATGTAAGGGGTCGCCAGCTCAGCAAGGGTCCCGTCTGCCGTCGTCATGCCGCTCCGCTCATAGCCCCGGCGCTCAACCGCCAACCCTGCGCGCCAGGCCGGGATACCGGCGCCGGGCAATCGTACCCCGACGCCCCGATCGCGACACCGACCGCACTTCCCACGCGTTGGAGAGACGACACCGACGGCGGGGAACCGCCCTGCTTAGGCGGCGGGTTCTGTGTCCTGCCATGACGTTTGCACCGGCGACCGGCATCGCGCACACTCCGGGTGCCACAGCCGCCACCGTAACCAACCGCTCGTTGACCGCTTCCACGGGGAACCCCATGCCATCGATCATTCTGCCCCCTCGTAGCCCTTCAGTTCCCGTCGCCCCGGATCAGACAGGGCGCCTGTCACGCCGGTCCATCCTCGGAGGCGCCGCCGGCGCGGTCGCGTCGCTGGTCGCCGGCCGGTCGGCCCTAGGGCAGGATGCCCCCGAGGAAGTCGGCCTGCCGCCCCGCGATGGGGCGCCGGCAGGCGGAGGGTCCCGGCTGGGCGGATCGGGGACTGTCGGAGGGGCGGGCGCCGGTGGTGGCGAGATCGCGGCCCGGACTCCCGCTGCCCGGGACGAGGCGGCGAATGCGGCCGAGCCGGTGGTCGTCAACGGCCGCAGCTATACCGCATATATCGACGCCTTCCTCAAGCAGGGTCAGTGGGATCTCTACACCTGCGAGTTCGATGTCGCCCACAACATCATGAAGACGTTCGACGTCGAGACGACGCTCGATGAGATGGTCTCGATCGTTGGGTTCGACAACCCGTTCGAGCCCTATGCCGTCGACGGCCCGGACGGTCCCATCATCTACGGTGGTGACATCAAGAAGGCGTTCTGCGGCTACCTGGACTCCAACACCTTCTCAAAGTGTTCCGGGCAGGCGATGATCCCAGCCTTTGAGGCGTTCGGCTTCGCGCCGGTCGTCGCGAAGACCCGGGCCGACATCGAGAAGGGATTGTCGGCGGGACAATTGCTCTGGATGAAGACGACGGTCGACTTCACGGCCTGGATTCCGACCCGCTGGGTCACGCCGGACGGGACCAGCCATCCGACCGTCTACGACAACGACCATTGCGTTGGCGCGGTCGGGTACAACGACGAGGTCGTCGTCATCCACGATGCGCTAGGGCCCACGAACACCAACTGGGAGCGACCGTACGAGTACGAGGTCCCCTGGGACCTGTTCATGGACTGTTTCCGGTCCAGTGGTCACGACGGCCTGCTGGTCGGTCCGCCGACCGATGGCTGATCATCTCGACCCGGTCGCCCTGCTGGCCGAGCTTGGGATCGGAGACGTGACCACCGTGACACCGGTGACCGGTGGGATGAGCGGAGCATGGCTGTGGCGGGTCGGCCGTGGCTGGGCGCGGGACCTGCTGCTCCGCGCCCAGCCGGAGACGGACGACACGACGTTCCGACGGGAAGTCTCCGGCCAGCGTGCAGCTCATGGGGCCGGGATTCCGACCCCCGCGATCATCGCCGCGGCCCGCGTCGGCAACCCGTCCATCCCGGTCATAGTCATGGAATGGGCCTCCGGCCGGACCGCCCTCGACGTTATCGCAGGGCCTGTCGCAGGCGACGCCGTACCGTTGGCCGTCGCGCTGGGTGAGCAGAGCGGACGGCTCATGGCCCGGTTGCACGCGATCCCCGTTCCCGCTGACCTGGTCGAAGACGACCGCCTGGATTACTGGCTTCAGGGTCTGGATGACGGGCTCAGGCAACGCGTGGCCGGTCCGGGTTCCGCGAAGTGCGTTCTGCACTTCGATTTCCACCCGATGAATCTGCTGGTTGACGAGGGCGAGATCTCGACACTTCTCGACTGGACCAACGTCCTGGTCGGTGATCCACGACTGGACCTCGGTCGCAGTTATGCCTGCCTGCAACTCGGTGCGTCGATCCGGGCCGACCGGATCGACCGGGCACTGGTCGATGGGTTCTGGCGCGGCCTCGTCACTGGTTACGGTCTCCAGGCCATGACGCTCGATCAGCTCGCGCCGTTCCTCGCCGCGGGGCTCCACGCGATGATCGAGGATCGCCGGCGTCACCCAATGAACGAAGCGATGTTCGACGCCGTCACCGAGCTGGCCACCGAGCGGCAAGCGTGGATTGGTCTGGCCGAGCGGTCATTGACCTGATCCCGGCGCCTCAGGTCCCGGCGTGATCGAACACGCTGCCGTCCAACGAATCCGCCGGCTGAGGCGTGCCGCCCATGGCGGGAGGCTCCGATTCGGTGGACGGGGTCCCGTCGGGGGGCACGGATTCTGTACTATCGACGTCATGATGACAGAACGACCTGACGCCATCCGCCACGACGACAGGACAGACCGACCGGACGAGGTTGTCCCGGCTGACCTCGTCGTGCGTGATACGGGTCACAGCCGGCCTCTGGCGCTGCCAGCGCTTGCTCCCCCTGTTGTCGAACCGGTCTGCGGCCCTCCCGAGAACAAGCCGCCCGGTCATCTCTATTACCGTAAAGAGAAGCTTCGCGGGGCCTGCTGGGAGTACCGGATCGAAGGCGGATGGGTTCGCGCACCAGGGGCGAACGGCGACCGCGACGTTCTGAGGCATCGGTTCACGTTCTATCGGCCACGCGAGTTCGAGATTCCGACCCGGGCCGGCCCGGTCCGGATGTCGCGGTCGGGGGCGGAACAGTGGTTCTTCCCGGACCGCTGGTACTCGCTGCTCCGCTTCACCGATCCCGCTGACCGGACGATTGGCTATTACGTCAACTTCTCGCATCCGCTGCGGGAGATCAAGCCGGGCTACTACCACGACCTCGACCTCGAGCTGGACCTCTGGCTGGACACCAACGGAGGTGCCACCGAGCTCGACCGGCCGGAGTTCGACATGGAGGTCGCCCGCCAGCGGATACAGCGGGACTGGGCCCTCTGCGTCGAGGCGTCCTACCGCTATGTCGTCAGCGCCGCCCAGGCGGTGATCGCCGAGCAGGGCCCTGATCTCGATATCGGCCGGAACGCCGAGGGCGAGCATGGATTGCCGGCGTTCATTCTCCGGGCCTGACCGGGCACAATGATCCGCCCCCCTGACCAGATAGGGGGTTGCCGCCGACACACGCGAGGTGGCCATTTACCGAAAGACCTACGCGTCAGCAGGGCTCCCGGTCATGGTGCCGCGGGGAGAGGTGTCCATCACCGTCACACCTCGTCGGCTCGAATCCCCTTCGGGCGCGGACCCGGCGGCGGAAGAGCGACCGGCCGGCTGTCCGCCCGGGTCTTCGGCTGGTCCCGGTCCGGATGAGCTGGCTGGCGCGCCGCCGGCCGTTGGGGAGCCGGATCCCGCCGGGCCTGGTCCTGGCCGGGGGACGGGCGGGACTTCGGGACGTCGTCCGGCTGATAGGCGCTGGCGGGTCGTACGATCCCGATCGAGCGGTCGTACTGCTGCCGTCGCACCGGGTTGCCGAGGAGATCCCGGGCAGCCGTCAGCTCCCGCATCCGGTGCTGCGCCTCGGGTCCCTCGTTGCGGTCGGGGTGGGCCTTGAGGGCCAGCCGCTTGAAGGCCGCCTCGATCACGTCCTGGTCCGCCGACGGATCGACCTGGAGCACCTGGTAGGCCGTCCGGCGACCGTTGCCCCCGCCCTGTTGGGCGCCCATCTGCTGCTGGAACTGGGCCGCCATCCCGGCGGTAGTCTGGGCGTTCAATTCGCGGATCCTGGCCGCGAGCTGGCCCTGCGTCATCAAACGATCAGACAGGTCCGTCCCCCAGGATCGCGGGATGCCGAACCGGGCGCCGCAGGTCCGGCACTCCATCACGCGCTGCTGGTTGATATTGACCGGGGTCGGAATCATCGCCAATGTCAGGCGGCGACGAGCTTCGAGCACGGTGAACACCGACCGCTGCTCGCAGTCGTTGCACCGCTCGATCAGATACCCCAGGACATCCACGGAATCGGCGTAGCCGGGCAAGACCATACCGTACGGTTCCTCTCCGGCGCGGCGCTGCCCATCAACATCCGGGCAGCCACCCGCGCTTATTGAAGTATGGCACCACCCCGCCACCCGACGCGGGCGCTGATATGCTGCCGTGCGGCGAAGGGCGGTCCGGTACAGGACCGCGATGGTGGCGCGACGAGCCGGGATGAGAGGGAGACGAGCGATGGTGCTGACGGGACGATGGCGACCGCAGCGGAACTGGGGCTGCCGGATCCACGAGGGGTCGACCCAGGGCCTCCGGACGATCACGCTCGAGAACCGGTCGCTCCGGATCACGTTCCTGCTCGACCGGGGCGCGGACCTCGTCGAGCTGCTGTACAAGCCACAGGACCTCGATTTCGCCTGGCTGACGGCGGGCGGGGTCAAGGACCCGCGCGCGTGGGCCAACTCATCTCCCGACCTCTCGGCGACCTTCCACGACTACTACGCCGGCGGCTGGCAGGAGCCCTTCCCCAACATGGGCGTGCCGGCAACGGTTGGCGGTGCCCAGTTCGGGCAGCACGGCGAGGCGCCGACCCTGCCCTGGGACGTCACCATCGTCGAGGACAACCCGGAGGCCGTGGCGGTTCGCTTCTCGGTCCGGACCCCGAAGATGCCGTTCCTGCTAGAGCGGACCGTGTCGCTGCGGGGAGATGGCGCGACGTTCCGGTTCGACGGCCGGGCAGTCAACGAGAGCGACGTCGAGCTCCACGCGATGTGGGGGCACCATGTCACGTTCGGGCAGCCCTTCCTCCACCCCGGTGTCCGGATCACCCTGCCGGACGGCGTCCGGACCTTCGTTCACCCCGGCGAAAGCCGCAACGACGCCTGGTTGCCGGCGGGCACCGAGGGATCGTGGCCCCAGCTCCCGGCCAACCCCGGAGCCCCGGCTGATGCCGAGGGGATGGCGGATCTCTCGATCGTCCCGCCGCCCGGCTCACCGGGCGAGATGTGCTACCACACCGGCTTCGACGCCGATGCCTGGTACCGGGTCGAGAGCGATCGCCACGGCGCGGGCGCCGAGGTGCGCTGGGACGGCAGCACCATGCCGTATCTCTGGCACTGGCACGAGTACGGTGCCGGGGCTGGCTACTTCGCCTGGGGACGTCACTACAACATCGGGCTGGAGCCCGCGACGAGCTGGTCGCCCAGTGCCCTGCCGGGTGCGATCGACAATGGCACGGCCCTCACCCTGCCGCCCCGCGGTGAGCGGACGCACTGGCTGGAGTTCGAAGTCTACCCGGCCGGCGAGCGCTGACGTCAGCGCCGAGCGACCGCGCCGACCGTGGATTCCCGGGGCACGAGCGTACAGGGAATCCGGAACGGCCCGGCCCGGTGTTCGCCGCCGATCATGGCAAGCAGGTTCTCGGCGGCGAGCCGACCGACAGTCTCCATGTTCAGGTCGACGGACGTGATCGGCGGATGGCTGTAGGCCGACATCCCCGGGTAGTTGTCGAAGCCGACCACCGCGACGTCTCCGGGGATGCCGTACCCGTCTGTCCGCAGCGCATCGACGACCCCGCGAGCGATGTGGTCGCTGCCGCAGAATACGCCGTCGATGCCGGGGTCGTCGGCCAATAACCGGCGGATCGTGTGATAGCCATAGTCCTCCGACCAGTCGCCGTAGGTAATGCGGGATGGGCGGACGGTGAGCCCATGCTCACGCAGCACGGCGATCGCCTCGCCCGTCCGAAGGCCGGTCGCCACCCAGTCCTCGAACCCGCCGATGATCGCGATTTCCCGTCGTCCCATCCCGACGAGGTGTTCGACACCCTCCCGTGCGCCCTGGGCGTCGTCCGGGATGATCGAGAACGCCGACGGGTCCGTCACCTGGGCGTTGGCGTAGACGATCGGTACGTGGAACTTGCCGACGTCAATCGGCGGACCCGGGTCGATCCGGACCCGGCCGAAGATCAGACCGTCAATCTGCTTGGCGAGCAAAGCCTTGATGACCCGGTCCTCCTGCGCAGGCACCCCGGTCAGCCGGGCGATGTAGGTGAGGTATCCCGCGCCATCCAGCACGGATTCCAGTCCCGACAGGATCGGCATGGTGAACCGGCCGTCCAGGTCCCGGGTGACGAAGCCGACGGTATAGGTCCGGCCACGCTGGAGACTGAGCATCAGGTCATTGCGGCGGAAGTCGAGCTCGTCCGCCGCCCGGCGGACTCGCTCGGTCGTCTCGGGTCGCAGGCGGGCCGCGCCGCTGAGGGCCTTCGAGGCGGTCCCGGGGGATACCCCCGCCAGTTCCGCGACGTCGCGGATGGTCGGGCGACGGAGCGGTCGCCGCACGTCGGTTTCTCCGGTCCCGCCCATTCCCTGACTCCCACGTTCATCTGTGACACGGCTCGTGCCCGGGAGGACCAGCCGCCGGGTGGCCCTCGTCGAGTCCGCGTCGGCCGAATGCGTCAACGGCTCTTGACATCGCGTGACGACGATGGATAGCATACCGCCAGGATGGAAACATAGTTGCCGGAACCGGCCCAAGGGTGGGTCGGCACCGGGGATGGCCCCCACGACGACCCCGTCGGGACTACCTCCCCGCGCCCGGCCCGTCCGATCCCGTCAGCGGATCGCTGACGACCGCGGCTCAGAAGCCGACGACAAGGAGCACGCCGATGCGTTCCGACGAGCCTTCGACCTCGACCGTGCGATTCTCCCGGCGGACAGCCGGGATGGCGTCGATCGCCGCTAGCCTGGCCCTCGCCGGCCTTGGCCGTTCGCCGCGCCCGGCCGGTGCCCAGGACGTGACGATCCGCTACCAGCACTGGGGTAGCCTGGCCGAGAAGGACGCGATTACCGCCGTCTGCGAGGCCTACATGGAGGCCAACCCAACCATCCGGATCGACCAGCAGCACATCGCCGACACCGACGACGCCTACAACACCCGCCTCAACACCCAGGTCGCGGCCGGAGAGCTGCCTGACGTCTTCCAGATCAACGAGGCCCGGGCGATGGAGTGGAGCGAGCAGGGCATCGCCCTCGACCTCAGCCCCTACGCCGATCAGTACGCCGGCGTGATCCCGCAGGCCAAGTTCTTCTCCGCCCCTGGCAAGCTCGTCGGCCCGATGACCGGCGTCGAGACCAGCCTGATCTTCGCCAACCGCGACATGTTCGAGCAGGACGGCGTCGCCCTGCCCCCGACCACCGCCGATACCGCGTGGAACTGGGACCAGTTCGTCGAGACGGCCAAGGCCATGACCAAGGACCGCTCCGGCCGGACGGCAGCCGACCCCGAGTTCGACCCCGAGTCGATCCAGCAGTACGGCATCACGTTCCCGACCTGGTGGCTGAGCTGGTACCCGCTGATCCGCAGCGCCGGTGCTGACCTCACCGACGAAGCCGGTATGACGTACACGCTGAACAGCCCGGAGGCGATCGACGTCTTCCAGAAGATGCAGGACCTCGTCTTCGTCCACCACGTCGCCCCGACGCCGACCGCGTCCGAGGGACTGCCCGCCTCGGCCCAGCAGCTCCTCACCCGTCGCGTCGCGATGACGATCGATGGCCAGTGGTCCCTGCTGGACATGAACGAGGCGGAGGTCCCGCTGGCGATCGGCGTATTGCCATCGCTCGGCACGCCGACCACGGTGATCGTCGGCGCGACGACCGTGATCAACGCCCAGACCCAGATCGTCGACCAGGCGCTGGCGTTCCACACCTTCCTGAACAAGACCGACCAGATCATGTCGCTCATGACGTCCGGGCTCTGGATGCCGAACGAGACGGCGTACTACACCGACGATGCCCTGATCGCGTCATGGATCGACAACGACAGCCACCCGCCCGAATACCGGACGGCCGCCGTCGACTATGTCTTCAACAACTCGGTCCCCGGGCCAATCACCATCAAGGGCTTCCCGGCGATCCAGTCCCGGCTCAACGCGGCGCTGGACCAGGTCTGGGACGGGAGCCGACCGGCCGCCGACGTCCTCAACGAGATCGCCCCGGAGATCCAGGGGATGCTGACCGGCCGCTACCCGAGCGAGTAAGGCCATCCCGGGGCGGGCAGGAGGGACGTCGGCGACGTCCCTCCTGCCCGCCCCTTCGACCGGAACCTGCCAGACCGGAGGGTCGTGACGGTGCGGACCCAGGGAATCACGACGCCGCGAGCCCGCTCCGGCATGGAGCGGATGGAGCAACGCTGGGGGCTGCTGCTCGGCCTGCCGGCGATGCTCGGCTTCATCATCTTCACCATCGGGCCGATGGTCGCGTCCGGCTGGATCAGCCTGACGGACTGGAACATCTACGGCGACGCCTCGTTCGTCGGCCTCGACAACTACCGCGAGATGCTGACCGAGGACCCGCTGTTCTTCAAATCGCTCTGGGTCACGCTCTACTACACGTTTGCCAGCGTCCCGCTGCTGCTCCTCGTCGCCTTCGCGGCGGCGCTGCTGCTCAACGCCGACGTCCGCGGCAAGGCGATCTTCCGGACCATCTTCTACCTGCCCGTTCTGGTGCCGCTGATCGCCAACACCATCCTCTGGACATGGTTGTTCAACCCGGATTTCGGGCTGTTCAACACCAGCCTGGAGCAGCTCGGCCTGCCAACGTCGATGTGGCTCTATGACGAGCGGACCGTCATCCCATCCCTGATCCTGATGGCGGTCTGGGGCTTCGGCAACGCGACGGTGATCTTTCTCGCCGGGCTGCAGGGCGTCCCCGCGCATCTCTACGAGGCGGTCGAGGTCGATGGCGGCGGGCTCCTCGACAAGCTGCGCCACGTCACCATCCCGATGATGACGCCGACCATCTTCTTCAACCTCGTCTTGGGCATGATTGGGTCGTTCCAGGCCTTCGCCGAGGCCTACGCGATGACCAATGGCGGACCGAACAACGCCAGCCTGTTCTATGTCTTCTATCTCTACCGCACGGCGTTCACGGAGAGCCGGATGGGCTACGCCTCGGCCCTGTCGTGGGTACTGTTCCTCGTGATCCTGCTGTTCACCGTCCTGATCTTCCGGAGTGCCCGCTCGTGGGTCTACTACGAAGGGAACAACGCCTCATGACCTCCTTGAGGACAGGCGGCGGGATCGTCGTCCCGCTGGGGCGGTCAGGTCGGCACCGCGTCCGGCGGCTGGCCGGGCGGATCTCGATCTACCTGCTGCTGATCATCGGATCGGTCGTGACGCTGCTGCCGTTCGCCTGGCTGATCCGCTCGTCGCTGATGGGTCCGGCCCAGATCTTCAGCTTCCCGATCGAGTGGATTCCTGACCCGGTCCGGTGGGACAACTACCCGGAAGCCCTGACTGCTGTCCCCTTCGACCGCTACTTCCTCAACACCATGCGGATCGAGGTCCTGGTCATCCTCGGGACGCTGATCACGTCCACGATGTCGGCGTTCGCCTTTGCCCGGCTGCGCTGGCGGGGCCGGAACCTGGTCTTCGGCATCCTGCTGTCCGGCCTGATGCTGCCCTACGCCGCCACCCTGATCCCGACGTTCATCCTCTGGCAGAAGCTGGGCGGACTGGGCACCATCGCGCCCTTGGTCGTGCCGGCCTGGTTCGGCGGTGGCATCTTCAACATCTTCCTGCTGCGCCAGTTCTTTATGACGATCCCGCGCGACCTGGACGAGGCGGCCTATCTCGATGGCGCGACGCCCTTCGGGGTGCTGGTGAAAATCATCCTGCCGCTGTCCAAGCCGGCGCTAATCGTGGTTACCATCTTCACGTTCATCTCGGTCTGGAACGATTTCCTCGGCCCGCTGATCTACCTCGGCAACGAGAGCCAGTACACGCTGGCGATCGGACTGCGATCGTTCAGCTCTGCCTACACCGCCCAGTGGGACCAGTTGATGGCGGCCTCGACGGCCGTGGTCCTGCCGATCGTCGTGCTGTTCTTTCTCGCCCAGCGCTACTTCGTCGAAGGCATCACGCTGACCGGAATCAAGGGCTGACGGACCGGCTGATGCGTGTCATGGCCGGGACCGGTACGGTGCCGCGGCCATGACGCCACGCACCTCGCGTCGCCCCTCCTGCCCGGGTCGATCTCGTCACCACCAGGCGGCCGCGACGCCGCGCCATGGAAGGACACAGGACAACGATGACCCCGACCCGCCCCCGATCCACCACGCCGATCGTCGATACCAGCCATAGCCCTGGCGCCGCGCTCCGGCCGGTGGCCGTCTCGGCCGTGGAGATTACCGGCGGGCTGCTGGCCGAGCGCCGGGATGTCAACCGCGCCGTCTCGATCCCCACCCAGTACGAGCAGATCGAGCGCACCCACCGACTCGACAACTTCCGCCGCGCCGCCGGCAAGATCGACGGCGACTACGTCGGCATGTATTTCAACGACAGCGACCTCTACAAGTGGATGGAGGCGGCTGCGTGGTCACTCGCCACGCACCCGGACCCGGAACTCGAGGCGCTGCTCGATACCGCAATCCGGGAGATCGCTGAGTCCCAGCGCCCGGATGGATATGTCAACAGCTACTTCGCCGTCGACCGGGCCGACGAGCGGTGGACCAACCCGGATCTCCACGAGACCTACTGCGCCGGCCACATGTTCCAGGCGGCAGTGGCCCATTACCGCGCCACCGGCAAGACGACCTTTCTCGACGTCGCCCGCCGCTTCGCCGATCACCTCTGCGATACGTTTGGTCCGGAGGAGGAGGGCAAGCGCTTCTGGGCCGACGGCCACGAGGAGGTCGAGCTGGCCCTGATCGAGCTGGGCCGCACCACCGGTGAGCAGCGCTACATCGACCAGGCCCGCTACTTCATCGACGCGCGGGGCCACCAGCGCCTGCCGAAGCCGTACGGCGGCCGCCCCCGCGAGTACCACCAGGATCACGCGTCGATCCGCGAGGTGTCAGAGGTCGTCGGGCACGCGGTGCGGCAGGTGTACTACACGGCCGGTGCGACCGACCTGGCGCTGGAGGACCCGGGGGCGAACCTCGACGACGCGCTGGGACGGCTCTGGAACAACATGACCCGGCGCAAGATGTACGTCACGGGCGGGCTCGGCGCCCGCTGGGAGGGCGAGGCGTTCGGCCCCGACTTCGAGCTTCCCAACGAGACGGCCTACAGCGAGACCTGTGCGGCGATCGGCGGCGCGATGTGGGGCTGGCGGATGTTCCTCCGAACCGGCGACCCCGCCTTCGTCGACGTGATCGAGCGTGCGCTCTACAACAACGTCCTCGCCGGCCTGTCCCGGGACGGCAGCCACTACTTCTACCAGAACCCACTGCAGGACGACGGCGACCACCGGCGATCGGAGTGGTTCGGGACGGCCTGCTGCCCACCCAACGTCGCACGGACGCTCGCCCAGTTGCCGGGCTACCTCTACGCGACCGACGACGCTGGCGGGATCTACGTCACGATCTACTCCGACAACGACGCCACGATCACCCGACCCGGCGGTGATGTGCAGCTCACCCAGCGCACGAGCTACCCGTGGGACGGCACCGTGACGATCACGGTCGGCACCGCCGGCAGCTTCGGGCTACATCTGCGGATCCCGGATTGGATGACGGAAACGGCGACCGTCACGGTCAACGGCGAGCCGGTCAACGTAGATGTCAAGCCGGGGTCCTTCGCCCACGTCGAGCGAGAGTGGCAGGCGGGGGACATCGTCGTCCTGACGCTGCCGATGCCCGTGCGCACGGTCGCCGCCGATCCGCGTGTCACCGAACTGCTCGGCCGGGTGGCGATCCAGCGGGGTCCACTCGTCTACTGCGTGGAGGCTACCGACAACGACGGACGGGATGTCCGAACGGCGATCGTCGACCCGGCGGCTCCCCTCGAGGCGACGTGGCAGCCGGACCTTCTCGGCGGCATCACCACCTTGAAGGTTCCCGCCCTGTTCGCCGGGGCCGAGTCCGGCTGGGAGGGCAGTCTCTACGCCCCCACGGAACGGGCTTCGGGGGTCGGCGATGAGCGGGTCACCCTGACCGCGATCCCCTACTTCGCCTGGGCCAATCGCGAGTCCGGACCGATGGCGGTCTGGCTGCGGGCGAGTTCCGGCCGCTGACCGTAGACTGTCGCGCAGCAACGCCGCAAGACCCCACCCGAAGAGAGGGAGTTCCAGCAAGCATGAGTCAGCCGCACGATCACCCCCGCCCGCAGCTCGTCCGCGCCGGATTCCAGCGCCTGGATGGTCAGTGGGACTTCTCCTACGACGATGACGATACCGGAGTCGAGGCGCGCTGGTTCCAGCCCGGCGGCGGCACGTTCGACCGGACGATCACCGTGCCGTTCCCGCCCGAGTCGCCGATGAGCGGCATTGGTGACCCGTCCGGCCACCCGTACCTCTGGTATCGCCGGACCTTCACCGCCTCCGCGGGCGACGGCCAGCGCGTGCTGCTCCACTTCGGCGCCGTCGACTACGACGCCACCGTCTGGGTGAACGGGCAGCTCGTCGCCCGGCACACCGGCGGCCACGTTCCCTTCCACGCCGACATCACCGGCGCCCTAGACGGTGGCGGCGAGCAGATCGTCGTGGTCCGGGCCGAGGACCAGCCTGACGACGTCAGCCAGCCCCGGGGCAAGCAGGTCTGGGGCGGTCCGCCCCGCAGCATCCTCTACCAGCGCACGTCGGGCATCTGGCAGAGCGTCTGGATCGAGACGGTCTCCGCCAATCACGTCGCCCAGCTGCGGTGGGTGGCCGACATCGAGGCCGGGGCGCTCAAGCTTCGCGCGACCATCGCCGGGCCGAAGCGGGACGGACTGCGCCTGCGAGTCGCGCTGTCGTTTGAGGGCAAGGGGCTGACCGACGACACCTTCAGCGTCGCGGACGGGCTGGTCGAGCGAGCGATCACGATCCCGGCTCCGTTCAGCGCCCACCACCGCAACGCCCTGCTCTGGTCGCCGGACCACCCCAACCTGATCGACGCCGAGCTGACGCTCCTCGACGGCGAGTCGGCGATCGACGAGGTCACGTCCTACGCCGGATTGCGCTCCGTTGGCTTCCGCAACGGCAAGTTCCTGCTCAATGACCGCCCGTACTACCTGCGGATGGCACTGGAGCAGGGGTACTGGCCGGACAGCCACCTGACCGCGCCGTCCGACGACGCGCTGCGGGAAGAGGTCGAGATCGCGAAGAAGCTCGGCTTCAACGCGCTCCGGGTCCACCAGAAGGTCGAAGACCCGCGCTTCCTGTACTGGTGCGACCGGCTCGGGCTGATGACGTGGGGCGAGATGCCCAGCGCCTACGCCTTCAACGAGACGGCTGTCACCCGGTTCACCGCCGAGTGGACCGAGGCGATCCAGCGGGACGTCAGCCACCCGTGCGTCGTCGCCTGGGTACCGACCAACGAGAGCTGGGGCGTTCCCGACCTCGAGGTTGACGCCCGCCAGCGAGCCTACACGCGGATGCTGGCCGACCTGGCCCGGACGCTGGACGGGACCCGCCCCGTTATCTCCAACGATGGCTGGGAGCACACGGCCAGCGACATCCTCGCGATCCACGACTACGCCGACCAAGCGGAAGTGCTGCGCAAGCGGTGGAAGACACCGGAAGCGACGGCCGATACCATCGCCCACATCACGCCCGGCAACCGCCGGATCCTGGTCGAGAGCTCGCTGGCACCCGGCGCCCCGGTGATGCTCACCGAGGTCGGCGGGATCGGCTATCCCTTGGTCGAGGGCGAGCGCTGGCACTTCTGGTCGGCTGGCAGTACCGAGGAACTGGAAGCCAAGTACGCCGAGATCATCGGCGCCATCCTGGAGTCCGAGACCGTCGTCGGCTTCTGCTACACGCAGTTGACCGACACAATGCAGGAAAAGAACGGGCTGGTCGACGAGCACCGCCAGCCCAAGCTCCCCTTCGAGGTCTTCCACCGGATCACCACCGGCCCGTCGAACTCGCTCTAGGACCGCAAGTCAGCGCTGCCATCCCCGGACCTCGCGGACGTATCCGGTCTTCGGATACGCCGCGAGGTCGCGCTGCGCGCTCGAGGGGAACTCGAACAACCCGATGGTTACGGCCTGTGGGTAGCCGATGACCTGATCCGTGCGAAAGACCAGCGTGTCATCGACGTAGATGCGAACCCCGCTAGCGTCCCACTCCGCCGCGTAGACGTGCCAAGCGGTCGCGTCGATCGGCAACGGCAGGCGCGACATCTCCTCCCGCAAGCGAGGGTCGTGGTGCGCCTTGATGCCGGTACTCAGTGAGATCCCATCGGCTGTGATCGCGTCGCCGAACAGCTCGGCGATGCAGATCTCGCCCGAGTCGTCGGGCGAATCGTCCTCGACACCGACCAGCCAGACAGCAAGCATCGTCGTCGGGTCAGGCACCAACCGCATCGTCGCTTCGACGATCCCGGCGGTGGGCGTGAACAGGTGCCTGGTCGCCTGCGGCGTCCGGACGACCAGGCCTTCGCGGTAGCGGTGCTGGCCCATCGCCGAGCCGACCGGACCGGCGAAGACCCCTGACTGGAAGCAGGAGCAGCGCAGCTCGCCGTCCTCCGGCCGCCAGGCCGGCTGGTCAACATCGATACGCAGCCGCAGCCCGTCCGGGCCCATGTCATAGCGTGCCGCTGACCGGTCCGGTGTGGTCCAGTGCGGCAGGTAGTGGTCAATCCACCGATCCGGCGCCGGTCTGACGAACGTCTCCGCGAAGACCTCCGTCAGACCGGACCGATCCAGCTTGCTGGGGAGTTCCCGGCTGGGTTCTCTGACCACACTCCCTCCTCACGCGAACCCGTCCTCGGGTGACTTGGGAGCCAGTGTCAGGGAGAATGCGGACGATCCGGTGCCCAGTTCCGAGCGGTTTCCACCCGCTGAACTGGGCCAGGCTCCGGTCAGCTTCGGCCGCGGGGATGGATCAGCGGCTCGAGGTGCTGCCAGCCGCGGACCAGCCCGTCGTCGTACTTCTCGCCGGGTGAAAACTGCCCGAAGACGTCGTCCTCGTGCTCGATCGCGACGCCGCCGTCGTAGCCGATCTCGACCAACCCACCGATGAACTCGGCCCAGTTGATCTCGCCATAGCCGGGAATCCGGAACCGGAAGGCGTTGCCGTTGGCGCCGATCCGGTAGCGCAGTTCCGGCAGGTTCTCGACGTCCTTGGCGTGGACGTGGTGCACACGGTCCTTGAACTCGTGCAGCGCCCGCATGTGATCGATGCCCTGCCAGGCAAGGTGCGATGGGTCGAACTCGATCCCGAGCGCCGGCGACGGCACCGCCGAGAACCACGCGTCCCATGTATGGGGCGAGCCACCCATGTTGTGCGGGCGGAAGGGCAGGTGGCCGCCGTAGCCCATCCAGTTCTCGAACGCGATCTTCATCCCGCGCCGCTCGGCCTCGTCGGCGACCGGACCGAATCGGTCGGCGAACATCTGGACGTTCTCGTCCCAGTTCCGGTCGGGGTCGAACCCGCTCATCGCCGCAATGACCCGGACGCCAAGCGTCTCGGCGGCATCGAAGACGTGCCGGAATGCCGCGAGGATCGGGGCGGGCTCGAGGGTGCCGCCGGCGAGCCCGTAGTGCGCCAGCGCGGTGATCGTGACGCCGTGCTTCGCCGCGTCGGCCTTCGCCTTCGCGACGCGGTCGGCGTCCAGCGGGCCGTCGGCAGCGCGACCGAACGCACTGGTGTTGATCTCGATGCCGTCGAAGCCGATCCGTGCCGCCTTGGCGATGTCATCGGCGGAGGCGGTCAGGAAGCCGAGTTGCATGATTCCCTCTTCCGCACGGCCGGATCAGTCCATCCCACCCGACTCGTGTCACGAATAGCTCCCGGTCCGCACGATGCTGACCGGGAGGAAACGGGGCCAGGGCTAGACACGATCCACGGGCGGAGTGCCCTGCGGGTAGCGGTCGCCGACCGGCTGGAACAGCTCCAGCTCGTTGCCCTCGGGGTCCCGGAAGAAGGCGATCCAGGCGACGGTCTCGCCCGCCTCATTGGAGATGGCCTTTGGGGCGACATGGAAGGCTATGCCGGACTGTTCGAGGGCCGCCGCGTGCTCGACGACATCGTCGACCTGGATGGCGATATGGGCAAAGGCGCCGACGGCCTGCTCCGGCTCGGCCTCGATCAACTCGATCGTCGTATCGCCGAACGACAGGAACACGATATTGGTGTGGTCGAAGGCGCCGACCTCAGCCAGCCCGAGCGTGTTCCGGTAGAACCCGCGCAGTGCCGTGAAGTCCTTCGCCTTGAGCGCGATGTGGTGCGTGCCGGTGATGGCCATGGTCGGGTGCTCCCCTGCTGTCTGCGACAATGCCGGACGGCCATGCCGTCGTGGCAGGCCACCGCGCGACGACGCGCAATCCTACCCGAGACGCCTGACGCGGGGGACCCGATGATCGTTGACCTTGCCCACACCGCCTTTGACTGCCATGACGTGGACGCCAGCCTGGCTTTCTACGAGCAGCTCGGCATCCGCGAATCGTTCCGGCTGTTCCGCGAGGACGGCTCCCTGATGCTGGTCTACCTGCATCTCGGCGGCGACCGCTTCATCGAGCTGTTCCCGAACGGCCCGGAGCCCGGCACGGCGACGAAGGGGTCCTTCGCCCACTTCTGCCTGATGTCCGACGATCTCAAGGGCGACGTCGAGCGGCTGCGCGCAGCCGGAGTCCGGATCGTCGTCGAGCCGAGCCTCGGCATCGACCACAACTGGCAGGCGTGGATCGCGGACCCGGATGGCAACCGGATCGAGCTGATGCAGATCGGCCCGGACAGCCCGCAGGCTCACGTTGCTCGCGGCGAGGCGATCCCGGTCAGCGACCGGATCGGCGTCCCGCCCGGCAGCGCCTGAATCGTGTCGGCTGCCTGGAACACGAAGACGGGCGGGGTCTCAGGACCCCGCCCGTCTTCATTTCAGTCGATCAGAGCCGGTCGGGCCGTGGCCCGCCGGGCCCGGGCGACTAGTTCTCGCGGCGGGCGAGAACGGTGCGGCCGGCGACCGCGGCCACGACCACCGCGGCAGCGGCGGCGAGGACCGTGAACAGGCCGGTCATGCCGGTGCTGGTCGAGGAGCCGGTGCCGGTGCTCGGCAGCGTGGTGTCACCACCGACGGCCGGGGTGGCCTGGCTGATCACGGTCGTGCCAGCGCCGGTCTCCGGAAGCGCGGTGTCGCCACCGATGGCCGGAGTCGCCTGACCGATGACCGAGGTGCCGGTGCCGGTCTCCGGGAGAGCCGTGTCACCGCCGACGGCCGGGGTGGCCTGGCCGATGACCGACGTGCCGGTGCCGGTCTCCGGGAGGGCAGTGTCGCCACCGACGCCCGGCGTAGAAGCGGCCGGAGTGGACTGGGCGCCAGCCGTGGCGGCCATCGAGAACGCGAGGACGAGCGCCAGAGCGCCGACGAAGCCGAAGGCCGCCAGGCGGCGCGTGATAGACCGAAGCGTCATGCCGTTTCTTCCCCCTACATCCCGAGTACAGCCAGTTCCCGGTGCACCATTCGGCATCCGGGGATCGCAACCGCTTTCACGACGACGGGCTACGGTGGTGATTCGGACTCGGGCCCCGTCACGCCGTACTCGTCGCCAGCCGAAGGTCACGCCAACACGCGTCAGGCGAACCCCTGATTCACCGGACGTGCATCCGTGCGCTCGGACCCAGGCGCATGGCCGGAGTCGCCAACCCTCGCCACGCGGGTGTAAAGGCAGATGGTAGCCCACACACCACGAAACTGCATGGGCTGCCGGCCACAACTATGCCTGGCCAATCGGGACGAGCGGTACAGTTTTGGGGTGATTGCAGAGGAACGGTGGACGACCTCAGGTGAAGCGCGGTCCTGCAAATCAGCTTCCGGCCGGTCGCTGCGGCCCGCCGACGACGGCCCCGGAAGCGACTTGCGCTCCATTGACCGGTGTGTGACAACACGTCGGGCCCGAGCAAAGGCGGCGGACCTGTCCGCCCCAGATGTCTGTTGTGCCGTTGACTGGCCACGATCGCATCCGCTGGAGGATTACCAATGCGCCGCGCTGTCTCGACCTGGTCCCTGCATCGCACCCTCGGCCGCCGCGTGGCACCGGACTCCGCCGCCAGCGGGGGGCCGTTCATGGAAACGACCGCTACCGCCGACGCGATGACGCTCCTCGAGCTCCCCGCCGAGCTCGCCCGGCGTGGCTACGACGCCGTCCAGATCTGCCATTTTCACCTGCCGTCCCGCGACCCGGCCTACCTGGCCGAACTGCGGGATGCCATCGAGTCGGCCGGGATCGAGCTGGAGAGTCTCCTGATCGATGATGGCGACCTGACCGACCCGTCCCATGGCGACGCGATGGAAGCGTGGATCAGTGGCTGGTTGGGGACCGGCGTCGCCCTCGGCGCGACTCGCGCCCGCGTCGTGGCCGGACTCGCCTCCCCGACGCCGGAGACGCTGCAGACCGCGGCCACCCGGTTGCGCCGCCTCGCCGAAGCTCACCCCGATATCCGCGTCGTCACCGAGAACTGGAAGGGGCTGCTGCCCGACGGCGCGACGATGCGGCAACTCCTGGAGCTGACTGGTGATCAGGTCGGACTGCTGATCGACCTGGGCAACTGGGCCCGGCCGGAGAAGTACGACGAGTTGCCGAAGATCGCGGCGCTGGCCGAGTCCTGTCACGCCAAGTGCCACACCACGGGTTCGGAGCTGGACGCAGACGACTACCGGCGAACGCTCACCATCCTGAAGGACGCCGGCTACGACGGACCGATGTCCCTGATCTACGATGGCGCGGACGATGACGAGTGGACGATGCTCGATCGCGAGTGGGAGATCGTCCGCTCCGTCTTCGCCTGAAAGCGCAGCACGGCCCGGTTGCCAGCCAGACCATACCGACCAGGAAAACGAAAGCCGCCCGTCGATTCGTCGACGGGCGGCTACTGTCTGATGCTGAGGTGGACGGGCCCTAACGGCGCTCGCCCCACTGGTTCTGCGCCTTGTCGCCAACCTGGCGCCCGGTTCCGTCCCCCGTCGTCGCGCTCTTGTCCGTCCCGGCAAACCGGCGAGCGAGATCGTCAGCGGTCTTGGCGGCCTTCTGCGCTCGTGGATCGTTGGCAAACTTCGATTTGCCGAGGTGTCGCTGTGCCGCGTCAGGACCCTGTTTGCGGACCTGCTTGAGCACTTCTTCGCTGGCCCGCCGAGCCATCTGACTCTTTGAACTTCCGCCGCGACCGTACGAGCCGGAACGGGACGAGCTGTTGCCCGCGAGCATGCCACTGATCATCCGGAAAATCTTGTTGAGCATCTGTTTCTCCTTGGTCAGGTCCGGGAGCTGGCCCCACGACCGACGAGCCGTCGGTCGTTCTGTTACCAGTTGCTGAAGCAGGATGTCTGCCAGTCCCCGAATCAATGATCCCCGTGGAGTGCGTCGTGCGTGTCACGGCGTGGTTACAGGCCCCGCCGGCACCGGGCCGCTTGCAGGCACTGGTATACTGTAAGTCGCGTTCCCGGCGGTTCGCATACCGACCGGGACTTGGCGTGCGTCGCCACGAACGGCGCCCCACGCCCGATCGCTCCCGTTTCGGTCGCATCATGAACCCTCACCCAGCAACTGGAGGTTGCCCTTGGCGAAGCCATCCAACACCCGTGGTCCCAACCGTGGTCCCAACCGTGGTCCGCTCCCCGCTGGCGCCCCGCCGCCCCAGGAAGGCCCACGTCGCCAGGATCCGGACGCCATTACTGCCGACGGTCGCGTCGCCGAGGCACTGCCGAACGCGATGTTCCGGGTCGAGCTCGAAAACGGCCACAGCGTTCTCAGCCACCTCGCCGGCAAGATGCGCAAGAATTACATCCGCGTGCTGCCCGGTGACCGTGTCATCGTCGAGCTCTCCGCCTACGACCTGACCCGCGGCCGGATCACCTACCGGTACCGGTAAGCCCGGCGGCAGCAGCCGACCGGACCACAGGGCGCCTCCTGTCCTCCCCGGCTGCCGCCTGTCGATGGCTGCGGGCCATGCCCGAGTCCCACTGCGCTCGTCTGATCGCGTCACTGTCGTCCTGTTGCAAAACCACGTCGTCTCCCCTAGTGACCGCCATCGGCGGCCACGTCCTCCCGCGGGTCGTCCCCACCGCCTGCCAGCGACGCCGGCCCGGACGGGCCACCGCTGGCGCCCATCAGCCGATAGCCAATGACCGCCGATACCTCCGGACTCCGGGCCGTCCCGTCTCCCGACGAGCTCGCCTATCAGCGTCTGCTCGTGGTGATCGAGGCGACCCGCCAGCAGGCCGTCGAGCTCCGGGCGGACCTTGAGCAACTGCGCGACGACCTGGGTCGGTTCGAGGCGACCTATCACGCCCGGGTCGGTCACCTCCTCGTCGATCTCAACCGGCTCCAGCTGGAATGCGACGAATACCGGCAGCGCATCGCGATCCGGCAGGCGTCCTGGCGCACGGACGACGCGACGATCGAGTCGGATATCGAGCGGATGTTCCGCGGCCGTCGTCAGGACGTCGAGGATGAGCGCGCTGAAGCCGACGCCTGGCAGCGTCTCGCCGATTCGCAGCCCGACGAGCGGCTGGACGCCGCCTCGGCCGATGAACTGCGGCGGGTCTACCGGGAACTGGCCCGTCGTCACCACCCCGACCTCGCGCAGGATCCTGCCGAGCGTGAGCGGCGCGAACGCCAGATGACGCGGGTCAATGCGGCCTACCGTGATCGCGACCTCGGTGCCCTGCAGGAAATGATGACGCTCGCCCCGGAACCCGGCGAAACCCAAGCCGACCGCACGCCAGCCGAGCGTCTGGCATGGGCGACCGGCGAGTTGCGGCGTCTCGACGACGTCGTGGCCAAGGCCCGCGCAGACCTGGGCCTGGCCCGGAGCAGCGCCACGCACGCCCTCTGGCTCCGCGCCCGGAGCGACGCCGGGTTGCTGGACGACATCGCCCGCGAGATCCAGTCACGGATCGACGAGGCGCGAGCTGTCCTGGATGACCTCAGGCGACAGTCCGCCGCAGCAAGCACCAAGGACGAATAGACTTCCCGTATGTCTTCCCCGAACCATCCACCCGACGATGAGTCATCCGCGATCAGGGCGGCGTCCGCGGCCATGGTGCCGAGCGGAGCGGCGCGGGTTGTCCCCTTTGATCCGAACCGGAGCGACCGCTTGGTCCGACAGGGGCTGGACTTCGTCCTGCTCCGCGACGCCGGCGTGTTCGGTACCTCGGCAGGCGTTCCGGACATGGACGCGCCGGGCGCTGCCCTGCCGTCCCATACCGTCACACTCCTGATCCAGGAACTGGCGGCGGCGATGGTTCCAAGTGTCGCCGCGCTCGTCGGGGACGCGGAGACGCTGGCCGGCAAGCAGCAGGCGCTGGCACTGGCTTGCCTCTACGCCTGCGGGCGGACGACGCTGGAACTGGACAGCCCGGCCCGGACACAGCTCGGGCTGCTCGCGGATGTCGTCTCGGATGAGCATCGGTTCCCGTGGTGGCGGGCGCTACCGTTACAGGTCGCCCTCAACGTCACCGGCGAAGGCAACGGCGGCTTCCGGACCCTCTACGGCAACCTCGCCCATCCCAACGAGCGGGTCCGGGCGCACATGCTGCCCATCGCCTGGATCGCCCGTCGCCGGCTGGACGCCGCCACGCTCGCGAGTGCCGTCCTTCCCAATGTGGCGGCGACCGACCACTGGGCGACGTCGCTGGCCGTCCTCCGGGGGTGCTGCCCGACAGCGGCCCGCTTCCGGGAGCTGATCCAGGCCGGACCGGTCCCCGCCGATGGCGCGGACCAGTACCGCGATCGGCTCGCAGCCGCAACGACCGCCGATACGGAAGCTGCCCGGTACATTGCCGCGCCGGGCGATCTGTTCCGGATCGAGCAGACGGTCCGTGACGAGGTCGTCCGCGTCGCTACCACCCCGCGGGAACTGACCCTCGACCTTGAGCCATGAGGTCGTGCTCCGCCGGCACCGCGGCAGTCCCCGGTTCCATCCGTTGCGTATGATTGACCGCGACAGACCGTCCCTGACAGTCCGGCCACGTCCCGGACAGGAGGAGCATCGCATGTCCCATCCCGGCCAGCCCCCGATCCCTGATGTCCCGGAAGTCGACATCGACGATGCCGAGCGCCTGATCAGCGGCGGAGCGATCGCCCTCGATGTCCGCGAGCCGCAGGAATTCGCCCAGGGCGTGATCCCCGGCGCGATTCTGATCCCGCGCGGCGACCTGCCCGAGCGCATCCGGGGCGAGATCCCCGACACGTCGGCGCAGATCGTGGCCTACTGTGCCGGCGGTGTTCGCTCGGCCTACGCCGCCGAGACGCTGGCCGGGCTGGGCTACACCCGCGTCGTATCCATGGCTGGCGGGATGAACGAGTGGGCCGAAGCCGGCAAACCGGTTGCCACGGCCGGCCAGTAGGCTGCCCAGTCGGACGGTTCGGTCTCATCCCTTATCCTTGCCGCAACCAGACTGCAAACCAAGCATCTTGTACCCACGCTCCGGTAGCCACCGGTCAGCAGAGAGGAAGCCGCCCATGTCGGCTCGCTACCAGGAACTCCTTACCCAGGCCCGCTCCGCCATCCGCGAGGTCGACGCCACCGAGGCAAGCCAGCTCCTCGCCCAGGGGGCGGTCGCCGTCGATGTCCGCGAGCAGGACGAAGTCGACCAGGGCGTCGTCCCCGGATCGATCCATATTCCGCGCGGCTTCCTCGAGATGCGCGTCGAGGATGCGGTCCCGGATCGCGACCGGCCGGTGGTCGTCTACTGCGCAGGCGGCGTCCGATCGGCGTTCGCCGCCAAGGCGATGGCCGAATTGGGGTACACCGACGTCGTCTCGCTGACCGGCGGGTTCAATGGGTGGAAGGGCGACGGCCAGCCCTGGCACGTCCCGCAGTCCCTCACCCCCGATCAGCGCCGTCGCTACAGCCGCCACCTGCTGATCCCCGAGGTCGGAGAGCAGGGTCAGCAGAAGCTGATCGACGCGAAAGTGCTGCTCGTCGGCGCGGGTGGTCTCGGGTCGCCGGCCGCGCTCTATCTCGCCGCGGCGGGCGTCGGGACGATCGGCATCATTGACGCCGATATCGTCGACGACAGCAATCTCCAGCGGCAGGTCGCCCACAACCTCGACCGGGTTGGCATGCCCAAGGTCGAGAGCGCCAGGATCGCGATGGAAGGGCTCAACCCCGACATCAATGTCGAGACCTACCAGGTCCGGCTGACCAAGGAGAACGCGCTCGAGATCTTCGCCAGGTACGACATCGTGGTCGACGGGGCCGACAACTTCGCCACCCGCTACCTGATCAACGATGTCTGCGTCGTGCTGGGCAAGCCGAATGTCCACGGCAGTGTCTTCCGGTTCGAGGGACAGGCCAGCGTCTTCCTGCCCCACGAGGGGCCGTGCTACCGCTGCCTGTTCCCGGACCCGCCGCCGCCCGAGCTGGCGCCGAGTTGCGCCGAGGCCGGCGTTCTCGGCGTGCTGCCCGGGACCATCGGCCTGGTGCAGGCGACGGAGGCCGTCAAGCTGATCCTCGGCGTCGGAGAGCCGCTGGTCGGCCGGCTGCTGCTCTACGACGCCCTGGCGACGGAATTCCGCGAGTTGCGGCTGAAGCGCAATACCTCCTGCCCCGTCTGCGGCGACGGCGCGCACCCCGACATTAGTCAGATTGAGTACACCGACGTCGCCTGCGCGGTGCCTTTCCTCGCCTCCGCCGCCGACTGACGCCGGGACGAATTGACGACAATCAGAAACGGCCCCGGCGATCGATCGCCGGGGCCGTTTTCGCTTGCCACGGTGGGGTGTCAGTCCAACGAACTGAGAGCGGTGTTGCCTGCCTGATCCGACGCGGTCGCACTGGCGCCCGTCGGAGTCTGCGTCCCTGAGGCACGGAGCGGCGAGAACGTGCCGTCCGAAAGGGTCGCGGTCCCGTCCTCGGTCCAGATGCCGAACTGACCGGTCGTCCGGGCTCCGGACATCGTCGCGATCACGACCTCGCATGCAACGGACAACTCGATGTATGGGCCGGACAGAACGAGCCGGAACGGCAGTGGCGTGTCCCGGCTGACCGGCTGGCGCAGCATCCCCCGCTGATAGTCCACGTACTGGAAGCCGCGCTGGCCGGTCCACTGGTTTGTCGTCAACTCCAGCTTCTGCAGCGTGACCCCACGCTCGCCCCGCCGGAACTCGATCGTGTACCCCTCGCCGGTCGCGCCGTCCTGCCGGAAGCGGAGACCGCCGGATGACGCGTCGAGCGCCAGGGTCCCTTCGACCAGCAGGTCCCCGTGGTCGTCGTCGGTCAGCCAGTCGGCCACTCGCCCGGCGTCGGTCGTGACGGCCCAGTCCGAGCCATCGATCGTCTCCAGTTGGATTGGTTCAGTGGTGCGGTAATCATCGAACGCGGCCGATGGGGCACAGGCCAGTGAACCGTCCCCCCGCCGCCGGAGGACCAGCGGCGCCGGGACGAACTTGCCAGCGTCGTTGCGCTGCGTGGCCCAGTCGATGCGGGTCGGACCGTGGTGGCCGAGCGCGCGGTGCCAGCACAGGTAGAGGTCCTGCCCGCGCCAGTGGACGACGCGGCCGGCGTAGTGCCCCTGCGGCGCCAGGATGCCACCCTCGGCCGGGACGCGGAACGGGCCGTCCGGCGACTCGCTCTGCCAGTAGCGCTGGGTGCCGTCCTCCATGATCCCGGCCGTCAGGTACCAGGTCCCGCCGATCGTGAACAACTGCGGGCACTCCAGGTCCCAGTAGCGGTCCGGCGCGATGAGCGGACCGCGGTGCTCCCAGTTGAGCAGGTCGTCTGAGACGAGCAGCGCCGCCGCTCCCCGCCGCATGACCGCGCCGTCCCGGACGCGGGCGCAGACGACCATGTACCAGCGATCACCGACCCGGACCGGCTTGGGGTCACGAAACGAGACCGCGCCGGACTCGTCCAGCGTCGATTCGTACCAGCGCGGATCGGATTCGGCGACGGCCGTATTGCCCGTCTTCTCGAACCGGATCAGATCCGACGATGTGGCGTGCGCCACCCGCTGGACCAGTCCATCCTCGGCCCGGGCCAGCGCGGTGTAGAGCATCACGTACGGCGCACCGTTGGCGGCGGTCCCCTCGGCCCGGGTGACGCTCATCGTCCAGATCATGTCGTCGTCGACGTCGCCGGGCGCCCCCGTCCAGAGCGCCGGCGGCAGTTGGGTCCAGCTCAACCCATCGCACGAGACGGCATGCTGGACGACGTCGTGATTGGGCAGCGTCAGGTGGTAGAGATGCAGGTCGTCGCCCTCGGCGAACACCTCGATGTCTCCGACCTCCGAGTAGCCAAACCCGCGTGGCGTGTACATGGGCAATCCTCCGTTGGTTGTGGGCAGGTCAGGCAGTCGCCGCGGCGAGCGCCCGGTCGAGGTCGGCGATCAGGTCGTCGGCGTGCTCGATCCCCAGTGACAGACGGACCAGCCCGTCGCCAATGCCGAGTGTGTGACGCTGCTCGGCGGTGAAGGCGCGGTGCGACGACATCGCCGGATACAGCACCAGGCTCCAGACGTCGCCCAGCGTCGTCGCCGGGACGACGACCGACAGCGCGTCCATGAACCGGTGCACCTCCCGCTCACCGGCGCCGCGGATGTCGAACGAGAGCATCGTCCCGCGCTCCTCTCCCTCGAACTGGCGCGCCGCGGCTCCGAGGTCTGCGAGCCCGGGGTAGTTCACCCGCTCGATGGCCGGATGACCAGCCAGCCACTCGGCGACCCGGGCGGCGTTGTGACACTGCTGCCTCAGCCGGAGCGAGAGCGTCTTGGTCCCCCGGTTGGTCAGCCAGGCCGAGAACGGGTCCATCAGCGACCCGACCAGCTTGTTGAGTTCACGCAGCTCCCAGACCCGCATCGCATCTGAAACGACGATCCCGCCGGTGGTGTCGCCATGGCCGGAGAGATACTTGGTCGTCGAGTGGATCACGACGTGGGCACCGTGCCGGAGCGGATTGACCAGCACCGGTGAGGCGAAGGTGCTGTCGACCAGCAGTCGGGCCCGGTACTGCCGAGCCAGCCCGGCCAGCCCCGGAATATCAGCGACGCGCATCAGCGGGTTGGAGATCGTCTCGACCAGCAGCACCCGGGGCGTGTGCTCAGCCAGCGCCCGCTCGGTCGCGGCCAGGTCACAGGTATCGACGTAGACGGTCCGGACACCAAACGCGCCGAAGACCGTTTCCAGCAGCTGGAACGTCGCGCCGTAGAGGTCGCGGGAGGCGACGATCCGGTCACCGGCGCGGACCTCCCCGAGCAGCGCCAGGTGAATGGCCGCCATCCCGGAGCCGGTCGCGACGGCCGCCTCGCCGCCCTCCAGCTCGGCGACCAGCGACTCCAGCGCGGCGACGGTCGGGTTGCCGTAGCGTGTGTAGACGAAGCCGGGCCGCTCGTCGGCGAAGACGGCCTCGGCGTCGGCGGCCGACGGCTGGGCGAACGCGCTCGTCGCGTAGATCGGGGCAACGGTCGGGACGTAGTCCGGCGGCGCCGTCCGCTCGCCGGCGTGGACCGCAATGGTCTCGATCCGTTTCGGCTCGTTGGCGTCCGCATTGCCACTCCCCGTCATCACCGCTCCCCTGTTCCCATCTTCATCGGCAGACCGTTGATCATCCCTCATGATTGGACCAGCACCTGCCCCTGCGCCACCAGCGCCCGCTGGAGTTCGGGGACCGCGACGTGGTGGACCGCCACGTCGTCACGGATGGCCAGCGCGGCGGCGTGCCCGGCGGCGTGGCCGAGCAGCATGTACTGCGGTTCCATCCGGATGGATGAGAACGCGACATGCGACGCCGACAGGCAGACCGGTACGAGCAGATTGTCACATTCCCCGAAGCGGGGCAGCAGCGCCCGGTACGGCACCTGGTACGGCTCGACGGGCACCGACAGATACCCCTCGTTGTAGGTCTCGGCGTCCATCCGCTCAGGCCGTGGCACGGGCCAGGCCACCCGCTGGACCTCGCGGATGTCGATCGCGTACGACCCCATCCCGACGGCGTCGTACTGCGGACGCGACCGGTCGAGGTCGTGCTGCGTCAGGTGATATTCCCCGACCAGGCGTCGCCCCTCGCGCACGTAAAGCTGGTGCGGCCAGTGCTCGGTGTCGACGAACTCGTCGACGCAGAGGCCCCAGCGTGCCATCTCCTCCCGGATCGGGGCCGGGATACCGGGATCGTTGCCAAGGAAGTACAGCAGGCCCTGCGTGTACGACAGGTGATGAAGCCGGATGCGCTCCCGCTCGGGCCGGTCCGCCTCGGGGTATCGCCAGGCTGATCCATCGAGCAGGTTGGTCGAGATCGGACCGATCGAATTGGCGTCGACCTTGCCGTTCGGGATCCGGCTGCGCAGGTTGATGATCCGGTCCAGGGGCGGAACCGGGTCGCTCGCGGCGAGGTAGCGGCGGATCAACTCGTACCGAGCCGGGTCGTAGTCATCCGGCCGTGAGATCGGCATCCGGTTGTCCGGACGATCGGTCAGGCAGAGGCGGTAGCAGAACGACTGGACCGCCCCGTCCCCGGCGCCCTCCGGCACCATCGGCCGGTCATGGACCAGGGGCAGCAGTGGCCCGGCGTTGCCCGAGACATGCGGCGAGACCGGCACGGCGAACTGGTGCGGGTCCGGCCGGATCGGCTGGCGCCCGGCCCACGACTCGCCGTGGAGACTGCGGGACTCTCGCCCGACGCGGTAGCTGACGCCGGCAAGGGCGAGCAGGTCCCCCTCGTACGACGCGTCGACGAAGACGCGGCCATGCAAGACCATTCCGTCGTCGGCAATGATCCCGGTGATGCGCTGACCGTCGCGCATGACCGCGTCGATGGCGGCCCCGTGAACAACCGTTACCCCGGCCTCTGCCAGCCAGTCCCGGAAGATGCGCTCGGCGACGTGTGGCTCGGGGCCGACGTGGTCCCAGAGATCGACCCCATAGTGCCGGGCGACCGCGGCGTAAAAGGCGCCGGACAGTCCCCCGACGACGCCCGCATCACCGACGTCCGTCCAGCCCAGCCCGCCGGAGACCATCCCGCCGACGTGGCGACCGGGCTCGACGACAGCGACCCGGACACCGGCCCGGGCCGCGGCGACGGCGGCGGTCACTCCGGCGGCCGTCGCCCCATAGACCACGACGTCGAACGGACCGTCGTCCCGGCCGTGGGCGACCCCGGGGCCGGTCACGCCACGAGCTCGATCCGCGCCTCGCTCACCGCCCCATCGACGATCCTGAACGCGCGCAGATCGGGTCGTTCCGGGTCGTCGAGCGAGACGATCAGGTACCAGGCCTCCGGCCAGAACGCGAGGTCGATGTCCGTCACGCTCGGGCGGGCGGGGCCGGTCGGGTGCGAGTGGTAGATCGCGACGATATCCCGCCCCGTGTCGTCCAGCTCTCGGGTAACCCGGAACAGGTCGTTGGCGTCGATCTCGTAGAAGTCCAGTCCCGGCGCCGCGTTGGTCAGGCGAAGCAACTCGACGCCCGGTGTGGAGAGATCCAGGTCGCCCGGCTGACCGGCCAGCAGCCCGCAGCACTCCCGCGGCGCGTCATCCCGGGCATGGGCGACGATCGCGTCCCGGAATTTGGCAGGAATCCGTAGATCGCCCGCACCGGGATACGCCCGGTCGGGCGACCCATCCGGGACATGCGCGCCCGGGTCGGTCGTCACCGCCGGCCGCCGGCCATCGCCGGGATGATCGTCACCTCGTCGCCACCCTTGACCGGGGTGTCCTCGCCCTGCAGGTCGCGGGCATTGGAGCCGTTGACGAAGACGTTGACGAAGCGCCGGATACGGCCGTCGTCCTCGACGATCCGTCCGGCGAGATCCGGGTGCTGGCGGCCGAGATCGGCCAGTGCCTCAGCCAGCGTGCTCCCTCCGACGCTCACCTTTCCGGAGCCGCCGCTGAACCGCCGCAGCGGCGTCGGGATCGCCACACTGATCGTCCCACCGTCCGTCATCTGTTGCCCTCTCTCTCATGCTCGAAATGTCGTCTGCGCTCACCCTGGTGGTGCCACCAAGCGGCGCCAATGCTACTCGACCACTTCCATCCGGGTCGCGACGGCGTTACCCCTCCGCGTAGAGCTCGAGCAGATGTCCCTCAGGATCCCGGAAGAACATCGCACGGTGGCCCCACGATGGGAGCTCTATCGGCCCCCGCTCGATCGCGACACCGTGCGCGAGCAGCTCCTGATGACAATGATCGAGCCGGGATGGCGGCACCCGAAAGGCGATCTGCGCCATGGCATCGGAAGAGATTTCCTCGTCCGTGGACCGGCGACGCAACGCGAGGATGGACGAGCCGACCCGGAAGTTGACCCAGCCCGGGCGCCGCTCGACGATCGCCAGGCCGATAACATCGGTGTAGAAGGACACGCTCCCCTCGAGGGCACGACAGGGGAGGACGACGTAATCCAGGTTGGTGGCATCCCTGATCGCCACCGTTTATCCCATCTCCTGCCAGGACGGCAGGCCGTCACCACGGCGCCTCGCGTGGCTGTGACCGGTCGGTTGTCGCGACCAGGATGTCGATCAGCCGGCGCTCCAGCTCGACCCGAATGGGCGCTGACTCCGGCTCGTCCCAGAGGTTGACCAGTTCGTCCGGGTCGGCGTCGAGGTCGTACAGCTCTCCCTCACGGGGGCGATCGGTCGCCGGTGGTCCGTGCAGGACGATCAGCTTGTACCGGTCGGTTCGCAGCATCGTGACGAGGACCGGTGGGTCGTATGGGTGGCCGCTATTCAGGTACTGGCAGATCGCCCAGCCACGGTCGCGGGCATCGTCATCGCCACGGGCCAATGGCAGGAGGTCATCCCCCTGGAAGGTCCGGGGCGGATTGATCCCGGCCAGTCGCAGGATCGTCGGCGCGAGATCAATCCACTGGACGAGTTCCGATCGGCGCTCCCCAGATGGGAGCCGTCCTGGCCAGCGGATGATCAGCGGGACCCGGACCGCCCCTTCGTACATGAACGGCCCCTTGAGCAGCAGACCGTGGTCGCCCAGCATCTCCCCGTGATCGCTGGTGAAGATGACGACCGTGTCGTCCCGCAGGCCGAGGGCGTCGAGCCGGTCGAGAATCCTCCTGACCTCATCGTCGATGAACGTCACCATCGCGTAATACGCCCGGACGATCTCCTGAATTTCGTCCGAGGTGTACGCGGCGAAGCCGGGGGCGTGGCCGGCGTAGCTCTCCCGCGAGGCCTCCCGCTGGATGGACGGCTTGGTATCCGGTCCCATCGCGTCGACCAGAGGTCGGAGCAACGTCGCCGGATCGTAGCGATCGAGGTAGTCCGGCGGGGCGACGAACGGGTGATGCGGGTCGTAGAAGTTCACCTGGAGGAAGAACGGCTTGGCCGGGTCGCGACCCTCACCGAGGAAGGCGATCGCTTCCTCGGCTGTCCAGCGCGTACTGTGGGCCTCGGTGGGCATGTCGTCGAAGGTGACGGAACCGTCTCCCTCCCCTGTCCGGGCGGCGACGGCACGCCGGTAGAGGTCCGGGTGCTCGCGCTCCAGCCAGTGGTGGTAGGCGTTGTCCGGTGAGCCGTGCGACGGGTCGTGGGACCAGCGATAGACACGGAAGCCATCGTCGTAGCGCGGCTCCGTCCGTCCCTCGAAGGCGGCGGCGAGATGCATCTTGCCGATCAGGCCGCAGTCGTAACCCGCGTCAGCGAGGTCGCGGGTGAACAGTCGCGCCTGGTCGGGCAATGGCACGCCGTTGGCCCAGAGTCCATGGTTCTGGACGTACTGCCCCGTCAGCAGGCTGGCCCGGGACGGCGCGCAGACCGGGCTCTGGACGTAGCACCGCTCGAATCTCATCCCGTCGCTGGCGAGCCCATCGATGGTCGGCGTTTCGATGGCGTCGTTGCCGTAGCAGCCCAGCGCGTCGTAGCGCTGCTGGTCCGTGCAGATGAGCAGGATGTTGGGTCGGTCGGAAGGCATCGTCGTCTCCGCTCCGGTTCACCACGCGATCACGATGGTTGGGCATCGTAGCGTGGCTGACAGCCTGACGGGATACGCCAGGGGCCGGTCGCAGACGGATGACAGAGAACGACATCGACCGGACAAGGAGGAGGGCCGCCTCAATGGTGCTCGCCCTGTACCCCCGAAAACGAGAGGCACCCCCGCCGGTCTGGCGGGAGTGTCTCTCGTCGAAGGTCAGTCGTCATCATGTGATGGCGGGCGCTGACTCCGAAGGTCAGGCGACCTAACCGGAGCCGAACGCATGGACGAGCTGGATCAGGCGGTGCCGACCAGGTCACGGCGGCGGTTGTGGCCGAGCATGCCACCGAGAGCCGCGGCGATCAGCGGCAGGATCAGTCCGGCCAGAGTGCCCCAGGCACTGTCCTGAACCGTGTCGAAGGCGGCCTGCGGATCAACCTGAGAAGCCTGCTGCTGGGCCGCAGCGGCCGGGTCCGTGGTGCTGACGCCCTGCTGCTGGGCGATGTTGGTCAGGTCACCGATGTTGGAGCCAAGCGTGCCGATGAGGGAACTGACGCCCGTGCCGGTCAGGTAGAGCACGATCGCGAGGATCGTGACGCCGACCATCAAGCCGTTGATCATGCCGGAGCCGGTGCCGCCGACGGCAGCGGTCTTGGCAGCGACGTACCCGCCGACGAAGAAGGCGATGATCGCGCTGATAGCACCCCAGATCGCGGCGACCGTTCCGAGGGATTCACCGACTTCACGCGGCTCGAGGGCGGTGGAACCGATCGCGAGACCGAGGACTGTCAGGATCAACAGGGTAGCGATCGCGGTGAGGACGCCAGCGATGATCGGGCCCCACTGGACCCGGTTCTTGGCGGCGATGGTGTCGGTTTCAACGTGGTCGCCGTGAACGCCGGTCGAGACCCGCGGCGCACCGACGATGTGGTCAGCGGCCGAGGTGGTGTACTGATCAGACATGCATTTTCCTTCTGAAGCGTGTCGAACATCGACAGGAAACCCGGTGATGGATCCGGCCGCCAGTTGGCGCCTGATCCATCACCGGACGCGACGGCGGGATTACGGCCGGCGCGTACCCGTGGTGCCGAGATCGGTGTCGTCGACGACCTCGACATCCTCGCGCCGGACCGTGTCGCTGACGGTACGTGTCTCCTGGACCGCTTCCTTGGAGATCTGGACCTCCTCGACCACGCGCGCACGCTTCTCCACGTCGACTTCCTCGCCGTAGACGGGAACATCGATCGTCGCCCCGTCACGGGAGAGATCAGCGGAGGTAGCGTCCCGGTTGACGTGGACGCGCTCGACGCGGACGCGCTCTTCCGTCACCGGAACCTCGAGGGTCTCCTGGCGCTCGGTAACACTGGTCTCGACGTGGACCTGCCCGCGCTCGACGCCACGGGTCCGGGCAGCCAGTTCCTCCTCGACGACGGGAACCGCGATGGTGTCCTCGAGATGCTCGTGGGACGCACCGCGGTTGACGTGCTCGATCGGCGCCTCGTCGCGAGCCACGACCTCACCACCGCGCGGCGCGGTCGCAAAGGTATCGGCGTCGAGATCCGTCGCACCGAGGGTCTGGCTGCCCGTGTAGGCGGCCGACTCTCCGGTAGCGGTCCCGGTCGTCCCGGACCACTCCTCACTCTTGGCGGCATCGGCCGTCACGTTGAGGTCGATGCGGTCGGAGGTGTGGCCGGCGATGGCGGTGAAGGGGATGTAGTGATCCTTGGGGAAGAAAAACCCCTTGCGGATGACGAGGTACTCTCCCTCGATCGTATCGACGCTACCCACCTTCTCGCCGTCCGAACCGTACACATCGGTTCCCGGCTCGACGATCCAATCCTGATTTCCGCTGGTCATTGCTTACCTCTTTCCTGGCCGCAGGGCGAATTCCCTTTGGCATTGGCGCTAGCCCTCGATCATGGAGGGCCGGAATGGCACAGGTCAGGGCCAGGCAAAGGGTGTGCCAAGGGTTGCTATTTTGGATTATTTATCAGTCTCATCAATTAGGCAGTGAGGATCTTCAACAGGGGTCGATGGCATGGCGTAAACGGGTCACCGGGCGGCCTGGCAAGAGAGTCCCGACCTGACTCCTGGCGACCAGCATGTCCCCCAATTAAGCGCACGTCGGTGAAGCGCCATTGGCTCGCCGGTACCGGTTGTTCCAACCACGGGGCACGTGCGGGATGTGTTGTAGCAGCAGGTAACAGTGGGTGAAGGACTCAGCCGTTGCGGCACGACTGGCCGATCGACCTACCACTTAACGACGACTTTTCCCCAAGGACGACCGGGACTTTTTCCAGAACCATCCGCCGGATGCTGGCCCGGCCCTGCGAGAAACAGAAGGCGTCAGCATGCCGGTATCGAGATCTGCACGGGAACAGGATGTCAGCGGGGTAGCGGGATATACGGCAGGTCGTACCCGAAGTACGCCGGGCCAACCAGCAACAGCCCCATATCGGTCCGCCAGAGCGGGTGACAGGGAATCCCGAGAACGACGACACGGAAGCCGTAACGGAGTTGCTCGGTCGTGATCGGCTGACCGGTCTCGGCATCAAGCATGGTGATCAGGTCTGGCGTTGTCACGAGCACGTCGTCGCCGGTCCGAGCTACGAGAAACTCGTTCTGGAAATCGACTTCCAGCGTCTTCCCGGTGTTGGGGCCAGAACCTTCGACCCTTGCCGTTCCACGGGTAAAGCCACCAACGGTACGCCGCTCGATATCACCGACCTTCCCGGTCCAGATCGGCTGTCCGCCGGTCACGGCGCAGACGGCATCGATCGGGCTGCCATGCGCTGCGTGAGCCTCACGGATGGCCCGGCCGATTCGCCCGATCAGCGAGAGTGTTCCGGGGATGCAGGCCCGCTTGAGCTCGGCGCCGGTCATCGGAAAGATCGCCATCAGCGCCGCTGCGCCCATCTGAACGGTCGCCGTCCGGGCAAACGTTTCCGCCCACTGATTGGAGATCGTGTTGAGGATCAGGCTGTTGCCCTTCTCGTCCGACAGCCCCATTGGCGAACCAGACAGCCCGGCGAGGGTCTGGGTGACCATCTGCAATTCCGGGAAGGCGCGGCCCATCCCGTCGCCGTCCACCATCGGCAGCCCGAGCTCGGCCGCGACGGTAAACGGCATCGTTGAATTCATCCCGCCGATTTCGATCGGCATCGTCGCGTCGATCTTCCGCCCGAGGTAGCTCTCCAGCGCCCGAAAAGCCGCGACCGCCTCCGTTCCCGATGGCAGCTTCTCCAGCATCACCGTCGGCGCGCCGATCATCGCGCTCGGTACGACGAGCCAGTCGTCGGGGATGTCCTCGAATTCGTAGACTCGCACGGCTGCCCGGCCGGTCATCGCATTCCGCGCCATCAGCTTGCCGATATACGGGTCGCCACCACCGCCCGTCCCCAGGACGGCAGCTCCCGTTGCCAGGTCGTCGAGATCGTCGATCGTCACGTCGTACATCCGGGGACCCCGTGTCGGTTCACGCCCCATCCCATGAGACCTGAAACGATAAGCCGGCCAGAAGCGAGGCCGGGACAGATCAGCCGGCCGACGCGACCAGGTGCAGGTCGCCAACGGCCTTGACGCGAATCCGGGTGGCGTTGCCCGGCAGATAAGCCAGCGGGACATCCTCGACGTCGACGATGGTGATCGTCGAAGGGTTAGCCCCGGCCGCCTCGGCCCGGCCCGCGGCCTCACGCTTGGCATCGTCCATCGCGCCGTCGCGGGTCATCCCCTCGAGGTTGTAGATCCGGTCAACTTCACCACTGATCTGGGCAATCGCGGCACCGACGGCATTGGCCGCCTCGAAGTGCTCGGGCTTGACCATCTCTGACGCTCCCTCGACCGGGCGGGAGATCAGCACCGACCCGCCGCCGACAACGATCACCGGGACGCCCTCGGCTGACGTCTTCATCCTGTCGACGGCTTCGGCGACGATCTCCTGGATCCGGTCGAGGAGGCGGGAAACCTGGCGCTCATCGAGATGGGCGACCTTCGACCGATCTCCCATCTCGACGACGCCGCTTGCGACAGCGATGTCCGATGTCGTCAATGTGTCGCCGCCAAAGACCAGCGCCTGCTCGGTCAGCCGGTAACCAACGCTCTGCGGGCCGACCGACATCGTGTCGAGATCGACGAGCGACCCGCCACCCAGCCCGATCGAGTAGACGTCCGGCATCCGGAAGTTGGTCCTGACCCCACCAACCTCAACCGCGACCGACGCCTCCCGCGGGAACCCGTGAGTCAGCACGCCGACGTCAGACGTCGTCCCACCGATGTCGACGACGATGGCGTCCTGCAGGCCGGAGAGGAACGCGGCGCCACGCATCGAGTTGGTCGGGCCGGACGCGATCGTCAGGACCGGGTAGCGACGGGCGAAACCGGCCGCCATCAAGGTGCCGTCGTTCTGGGTGAGGTACAGCGGTGCCGTGATGCCCAGATCACTGATCGCGCGCTCGAACGCGTCGACCGTCCGCTCGGCCAGTGCACGGAGGCATGAGTTCAAGATGGCGGCGTTCTCACGCTCCAGGAGGCCGATTCGCCCGATCTCGCTGGATTTCGTGATTGTCGCTCCGGGCAGTTCCTCGGCAACGACGTTGGCGACCTCATCCTCCATCGCAGTGTTTACGGGAGAGAACACGCCACTGATCGCGACGGCGGTAATCCCTTTCGCGCCGATGTCGCGGGCGGCGGACCGCACCTCGTCGAGGTCCAGCGGCGAGATCTGTCGGCCGTCGAACTCGTAGCCGCCGTGGCAGAGGTAGTTGTGCCGCCCAATGGTCGCCACAAGATCCTGCGGCCAGTCAATCAATGGCGGCAACGCGGTCGTTGCAGGCAGCCCGAGCCGGATGGTCGCAGTCGGAGTCAGGTGGCGCCGTTCGATGATGGCGTTGGTGAAGTGCGTTGTCCCGATCATGACCGAGGCGATGTCGCCCGTTTTCGTCGCGGACTGGTCAAGCACGCTCCGGATGGCCGTCGTGATACCACCCGTGATGTCTTCGGTCGTCGGCGTCTTAAGCTTCGCGACGACGCGTGCACCGTCCATCAGCACGGCGTCCGTATTCGTCCCGCCGACGTCTACCCCAACCCGCAGGCTCATTACGATCTCCTCGTCGTCCGTGTCGGTATCGCGTCGGTTGGACGGGCTCAGCGGCTCCACCCCTCCGCACATGGCGGACGATGGGCAAACTGACTGGTCCCATGCAGGCGCCGGATACTAGCACGACGAGGGGGACGATCCGGCGCGTCCTGACAATCGGGACCGGTGGAGTTGTTCCATCCGCCCAGATCGACCGTGACAGCACATCTGGTCGGGGCGGTGTACGATCCGCGCCAGCATCGACAGTCCGCGGCGCCCATCGACCGGAGCAATCCGGACTGCGCCATCACGCCCTGACCTGGAGAACGATCATGACGACCGGATCGCCGCTGACCGAGGTGACCTCGGAGTTGCTCAACCCGATCGCGATTGGGGCTGGCATTCTCGGGACCGGCGGCGGTGGCAACCCCTATCTCGGCCGGATCTCGACGCAGCTGATCATGGGCGAGACCGGATCCGTCCCTGTCGTCCCGATGCACGACCTGCCCGACGACGCACTGGTCGTCTCGGCCGGCGGCATGGGTTCGCCGACGATCGGGATCGAGCGCGTCGGGACCGGTCTGGAGGGCTTGCGCGCATTGCGGGCACTGGAGCGACACCTTGGGCGAAGGGCCACTCATATCACCCCCGGCGAGATCGGCGGGTCGAACTGCATCGCGCCGATCCGGGTCGCGTTCCAGGCCGGGCTCCCGGTCGTCGACTGCGATGCCATGGGCCGGGCGTTCCCGGAGCTTGGGATGGATACGTTCGCGATCTACGGCATTCGTCCTACTCCGGCCGCCTTGTCCGACCATCACGGCCATACCGTCATCTTTGACGACCTTGCCGATCCGGACACGTTGGAGCGATACGCCCGCGCGGTAACCATCCAGATGGGCGGCGCGGCTGGTTATTCATTCCCGCCGATGACCGGGGCGGAGGTCAAGCGCTGCGGGATCGCCGGGACGATGACGCTGGCACTGCGGATCGGGGAAGCAGTCATCGCTGCCCGCCGTGCCCACACCGACCCGATCGACGCCACCCTCGGCGTCACCGGCGGCTTGCGCTTGTTCACGGGCAAGATCACCGACGTCGATCGGCGACTCGTAGGCGGGTTCGCCCGCGGGTCGCTCACGCTCGACGGTGCTGCGGGAGACACTGGCCGGACGCTCGGGATCAGCTTCCAGAACGAGAACCTTATCGCGACCGACGAGACCGGCCGGGTGATCTGCTCGGTCCCCGACCTGATCTGTATCGTCGACACCGAAAGCGGCGAGCCGATCACCACGGAGATCCTGCGCTACGGCTTGCGCGTTACCGTCCTTGGTATCCCGGCGCCGGAACTGATCAAAACGCCGAAGGCACTTCAGGCGGTCGGTCCCGCCGCGTTCGGTTACCCCGACGTGGAGTACGTCCCGATGGCCGGTGTCTACGGCCAGCCCGGCGCCTGAACGCGCTCATCCTGGCTACCGCCGATCCCGTGACCACCGACTCACTCCCACGGTCCTTCAGTGGGAACGCACCAATCGACTTGGCTAGGCCGACGCGAACCGTCCTTATGCCAAATAACCAACAGCGCGCCGGGCCGAACGGGGGCCTGGCGGTTTCCGGACACCTGAATCGGTATACTTCCGGTTCAAGTCGGTTTAGCGTGCGTCTTCGCCGGAACATGTCCGCTTCGCGGGCCTGGCGCCGGTCGATCCCCTGTACATTCGACA
>DASZAY010000011.1:0-9359 GCA_035944555.1 Thermomicrobiales bacterium | reverse complement strand
TCGGAGAAGTAGACGGTCTGACCGAGACCGGCTTCCAGCGTGAGGGTGTAACGCCCATCGGCTCCTTCCTTAGGCGAGATGGTGCCCGCCTGGAAGGACTGAACGAAGAGGAAGGTGAGCTTGTCGGGGGTGCCGGTCCCGCCGGCGGCGGGCGTGCCGGAGGCCGGCGCGCCGGCGCCAGTGGCCGGCGTGGCGCCCTGGCTGGCGGTGGTGAGGGCGCCGGCGGCGAGGGTGGCGGCCGTGGTGAGCGCGGCGCGGCGGGAGCGGCGCTGGGCGAACAGGCGGGAGACGGCGTCGAACCGGGATGCGTCCATGATGCTGGTCCTCCTCGTAGCAGGAGCCTGTGGCTCCAGTCAGGGGTGCCCGGCGCGCCGCCGGGGCTGCGGTTGTTCGACCTCAGTCCTGCACCCGGTCAAACCGGCTTAGGCTCTCGCACTCGAAGGCGACCGCGGTGCCGTCCGGACCGATGACGAATGTCGTCGGATCGGGGAGCGACGTGACGCTGCCCCAGTCCAGCAGGTAGGTGTCGAGGCTGTAGGGCGCCAGGGCGGCCGTCATCCGCGCCGGACCTGCCTCGATCGTCAGGACACCGGCTTCCGCGCGGACCACGAATCGGCCATAGAGGTCGTTCTCGTAGCTCCCGGCCAACGCATCAGATGTCGCGGTCGGCGGCAGCCCGGCTCCCGGCGGCGGTGGCGCGGCGAAGAGGGCGGTGATGGCAGCCTCGCTGGCTTCGATCTCGTCCTGGGTCTCGGGATGGCTAGCGCCCAGCAGGGACTCCAGCGCGAAGGCCCGCACCGCTTCGGGCAGGAACGTCAGGTTCCGGTTGGCGACGACCGCGATCCCATATCCGAGTTCTGGCACCAGGCAGACCACCGTGCGTACCCCGGCCAGCGCCCCGCCCTTCTCGAGCACCGTGTGACCCCCCGTGTGGAAGACACCCCACCCGAGTCCGTAGCTGAACCCGCTGTCAGGAGTGATCGGTGGCGTCTCGGTGAAGGAGATGTCCGACACCATGCTCGGCGCGAACATCTCCCCCACCCGCTCCGGCGTCACCAGGGGCCGGCCGTCGACGGCCCCCCGGTCGAGCAGCAACTGCATCCACCTCGCCAGGTCGCTGGCCGTGGAGTAGGCCGCGCCTGCCGCGCCGTGCACGCCGTGCAGGTCCCGCTCGACGACCACCATCTCGCCGTCGACCTCGGCGTGGGTCGCGGCGATGTTGTCGTCCGACAGCTCGGCGATGGCCGGTCCACTGCGGCCCATGCCGGCCGGCTCGAACAGGCGCTCCCGCATCGCCTCCTCCCACCTCGCGCCGGTCAGCCGGTCGATCACCTCGCCGGCGATGAAGTAGCCCAGGTTGGAGTAGGCGGCGACCTCGCGGAAGCTGCTCCCGGGCGGGACGAACCGCAGGCGGCGCAGCAGTTCGTCCCGGTCGTACCCGAGGTACCCCAGCAGGTCGCCGGTGAAGGCGGGCAGGCCAGACCGGTGGGCAAGTGCGTCGCGCAGCGTCAGGTGCCGGGTGGCGTAGCTGTCCATCAGCTCCAGCTCGGGCAGCACGTCAACGACCGGCGTGTCCCACCCGATCCGACCCTCCTCGACGAGCGACGCCAGGGTGAAGGCCGTCATCGGCTTGGTGTTGGAGGCAAGCTGAAAGACGGTGTCCGCGTCGACCGGCGAGTCGGTGCCCACCTCGCGGACGCCGTACCCCCTGACCAGCACGGGCTCGCCGCCATGTACGACGGCGACCGCGGCGCCAGGCACACCGTAACGTCCCACCGCCTCGACGGCGAACGCGTCGAGATCCTCTGCGCTGGCGCCATGCCCGGCGACGGGCGTCGCACCCTGCCCGCGACTGGACCGGGCGCCAACCATGCCCGCCGCCAGTACCGCGGCGATCCCACCGGTCAGGGTACGACGGGATGTAACGAGGCTCTGTGGTGTTCGGCTCATGGTTCATACTCCTGGGCTGGTGAACGTCGGACCGAGCGTCTGACGTCCCATGGGCAATTCATTGAGGATCGATGAGGTCGTCCAGTCCTTCGCTCTGCTGGTGACCGTCCGATACGGCGTACCGGGAGCATTACGGTTACATCTCGGCTAGGACGTCGATGATCGAGCGGGCAATCTCGTTGGCCGTCATGACCCCGGCCGGCGACACCCCCATATTGGTGAAGACGATCAGCGTGTTGCCGGCCACCGGGTCATGCCCCATGAACGACTGGTAGCCGGGCAGTGACCCGTCGTGGCCGATCATGGGGCCGAACTGCGCCAGGGCCAGGCCGTACGCGGCGCTGCCGATCGGCTGGAGGCTGTCGAGCCGGGTTGCCTGAAGCTCGGGGCTCAGGTACGCGCCCCCGACCAGCGCCTCGACGTAGGCGGCGAGGTCGCTCGCGGTGGCGATCGCGGCCCCCGCGGCCCAGCCCCACGACGGGTTCAGGTCCGTGATGTCGCTCGGCAGCAGCTCGCCCGCCTCGGCCGCCGCCTGCTCGTCGGCCGAGAGGACGCTGGTCTCGATCGTCGAGACGTTGCTCCCGAACCAGTACCCGTTTGGGTGGGGGTCGGGGATCGAGGCATCCGCGATGTCGGGGAGCAGGCTGTGGGTGATACCGAGAGGCCGGAAGAGCCGCCCCTCGAAGAGGTCCCTGAGGGGCTGGCCAGTGAGCTGCTCCGCGATGAGGCCAGCGAGTACGGTGTTGGTGTTGGAGTAGAAGAAGCCCTCGCCAGGCGGGAAGTAGACCGGCTCGTCCAGACCGAGGGCGACGAGTTCTTCCGGCTCCCACGCCCTGGCGGGGTTGGCGTCCATGACCTGGTTGAGGGAGAAGACCGCGGTGTAGCTGAACAGGCCGCTCGACATGTCCAGGAGCTGGGACACGCGCATGTCGTCACCACCGGGGACGTCCGGGCGGTAGCGCGACACGGGGTCGTCGAGGCTGAGCATCCCCTCGTCGACGAGCTGGAGCAGGACCGTCCCGGTCATCGTCTTCGTGTTCGAGCCAATCCGGAAATGGTCGTCGGTCGTAACCGGCACGTCCTCCCCCAGCACCCGGGTACCGAAGGCCTCGAGGAACTCGCCCTCGGGCGTTCGCGCAAGCACCACCGCCCCGGGCACGAGAAGCTCGGCCATGAGGCCCTCGACCAGGGGCCGGAGCCAGCCTGCCAGTTCGGGGGCCGCTGGGGTGGCCGCCGGCTGGGCACTGACCGGCCGCCCGGCGATGCCCACGGAGAGGGCGCCCGCGACGGTCAGGGCGGCCGCCCGGCGACGGTCCATCGTGTGTTGCATAAGGAACGAAGCGTTCAGGTCCATCAGTCATCTCCTTGTGGGTGGGCGACGGTCGCCCGGCGGCGTCTCAGGGGCAGTGGTCACGGCCCAGGGATCGATCGCTCGGTTCTGTCAGCGGCGCTGGGGCTCCTTCCCGGTGGGGTTCCCTCTCGTCATGACCCGCGTGGAGGCCTGACTCAGGTACGAGGTGGCGAAATCGGGGACACGGGGACCAGCAGGTCCTGTCATGCCGCCGGGGTCGACAGCTCGCGGGTGATCTGGTCTGCGAGCGCCGCGAACAGGGGGACGCTGGCGTTCTGGTACTGCCCGGTCGCGTCGAAGGCCGACTCGCCGTAGGTGTTGGCCACGGCGATGGACAGCCGCCGCTCGGGCCAGTACGCCGACACCCCGGTGTAGCCGTAGAACATCGGGTTCTGCAGCACCCAGGGTCCGCGAAGCACCACACCGAGGCCGTAGACCAGGTTCTCTGTCAGCGTGCGGCAGGTATTGCAGCCCTCGAGCGGCGTCCCGAAGCCCAGCAGACCGCGGTCGAGTTGGTCCGCCGACGACTCGGCGCTCAGGAGGGTGCCCTCCCCGATCGCCACCATCGCGGCGCCGAAGTCCTGGATATTGCTGGTCTGGACCGCTCCTGGCGGCAACGTCCACGACGGGTCCCAGAAGCTGGACTCCTCGTAGAACCGAGTGCCCGGGGCGATCCCCAGCCACTCGCGGCGCTCGGACGAGTAGGCATGCAGGGCAGGCTCGGGGATCCGGGGGGTCGCGTCGATCGTGGTGGCGGTCAGGCCGAGCGGATCGAGGACCCGCGTCTGCATCGACTGCGCGAGCGGCTGCCCCGTGGCAGCTTCGATGGCGCGGGCGAGGATGAAGTAGTTGGTGTGGGAGTACTCCCAGTTGGTGCCCGGCGCGAAGAGCCGGGGCTGGTCGAGGCTGTAGCCGAGGATCTCGTCAGGCGTGAAGGACCGGAACGGATCCTCCAGCGTCGTGTCCGTGAAGTCGGCGCTCTGGACGTGGTCACGGTAGCCGGCGGTCATGTTCGCCAGCATGCGGAAGGTCGCCGTGTCCGCCTCGGGCAGATCGGGCAGCCACGTGCTGAGCGGATCGTCGAGCGCGATGACGCCATCGTCGACGAGGATCAGCATCAGGGTGGACATGAGCGAGATAGCAACCGCCCCATTCCGGAATCGCATGTCGGTAGTGGCTGGCACACCGGTCATCGACTCGCCGAGGGCCTCGGACACCAGCACGTCGCCGTCGACCGTGACGTGCAGGAGCGTGGAACGGAGACCCAGCTCACCCATCAGTTCTTCGGTTATCGCCAGGAGGCCGTCCGGCGAAGGGACGACGGGGGTGGCCTGCCGGTTGGCGCGGGAAGTCGCGCCCAGGATGGAGGAGCCAGCCAGGGCGGCGCCCAGGCCGAAGACCGCCGTTCCGGTCAGTCCGAGCGCCCGGCGACGCGAGGTGCGGTGATCGAACGAGTGGGAAAGGATCTGGGAGCGCTGAGTGACCATGGATGCTGTCTCCTGACTCGATAGGTCGGGGCGGTCCCACGGTTCCCCTCCATTCCGCGTTCGGCGCTCCCTCACGGCTGGGACACCGGTGGCGAGCGCCTGCCGGTCACGGCTCACGCCGTTCGCGACAGGGCGCCGGCCTGTCGGAGGACGGCCTGGGCGCCCGCCGCCGGTCCGGAAGCGATCCGGCCCTCCTCGTCGATGAGGACGGAAGAAGGGGTTCCGTCGGCGCCGAAGGACCGGCCGACGCCGAAGCCCTGGTCCAGCACCACCGTCGAGCGGAGCCCGAGGTCCCGGTTGGCTTGGACGCTGCCCGACGAGACGACCAGTACCCGGGGCGCGTCGGGCGGAGCGATGGCTTCCCACGCCCGGAGGCTGTCCAGCATCCGTGCGCAGAACCCGCATCCCGGGTCCCAGAACAGGAGCAGCACGCGCTCCCCCCGATAGGACTGGAGGTCGATCTCGTGTCCGTCCAGGTCAGGCAACCGCAACGCCGGCGCTGCCTCGCCGACCTGGAGTGGCTCAGGCCGCGATGGCGCGTTATGCCCGTTAGGGGTGCCGTGGCGTGCGCCGCCAGGGCCCGATAGCGGCCGGAGCGGGATGATCGGTGCCGGCGTGCCGCCGCCCGTCACCTGCGCGATGAGGGAGCGGATGGCGTCGGTCCCGAGCGCGAGGGGGCTACCGATGGCGCCGTCGGGTCGCACCAGAACGGCGGCAGGCGTGCCCTGAGCTCCATACGCCTGGGCGACCTCCCGGTCCTGCTGCAGCAGGACCTGCGTCAACCCGTACTCCGTGCCCTTGGCGCGGTTCGCCTCCGGGCCACCGCTCGACAACAGGGCGATGGTCATGGCTCCGGCGTGCTGGTGCTGCCACCGGCTGACGTCCGGGAGAAGCGAGGTGCATGGTCCACATGTGGGATCGGAGAAGAGCAGCAGCACCGATTTCCCGGTCGCGCGCAGGGCGTCGAGGGTCACCGTCTCGCCATGCAATCCGGGGAGGCTGAATGAGGGCGCGGTGGTGCCGACCGCCAGCCCGGGTGGCGGTGACGCCGATGCTCCCGCATCGCTGGGAGCCCCACCCGCACCTGCCGCTTCCAGCGCGTCGAGGCGGTGGAGCAGCCGCCCGTTCTGGCTGACGAGATGAGCCAGGACCCAGCCACCGGCGGCCGCCAGGACCAGCGCGAGGGACGCGATACCGACCGCGACGCCTTCCGCAGCCGTCAAGTTGTCAGCCCAGGCGACGACGCTGGCACCGGCGCCGTCCGGACCCTGCCAGAGAACGCCCGCCGCCACCGCCGCGAGGGCACCGTTCCGGGCGAGCGTCGGCCAGCCGGCGGGCGAGGAGTGCAACTGGCCGAAGCAGTGACAATCGGGGCGCCGGCCGCGCGTCAGGCTGACCGCGATACCGCCGATGAAGGCGAGCAGCAGGGCGAGGGCACCGAGCGCCCCCCACCAAGCCGTGACCGTCGGGAGTAGTAGAGCGGCGACGGCCAGCTCGCCGAGGGGCAGCGCCACCCCGAGCGGGCCGCTCATCCGCGCCGGCACCCCGAAATCTCGCAGGGCCTGGCGCGAGCCGGCGAGGTCCGCCAGCTTGGCCACGCCGGCGACGAGGAAGACGGCGGTCAGCACCAGCCGGGCCATGAGAAGCAGGACGTCCATCGCTCGAGATCTCCTATCGTTCGCTCAGACCCGTCGCCGCGGCGCGGGGCGTGTTCGCCGTCCGCCCCTGGGGGCGCGGTATCGGCGCTGGTCGTGGGTCATGTCCCGCCGGCACCTGGCCGGGAGGGGTTCGGGGGCGCGTGGCCGGTGGCGCGATCAGGACGCCGGAGTCGCTTCCGGACTCCCGTCCGGCGACGGGAAGAACTCCTCGAACGACGCGATGGGGGTACCCGGAGCCTCGGCGGCGAAGCGCGCGCCGGTCAGCGTGCCGGGACCGATTTCCCCACTGGTCCCCCCGCCGGCGGGGTCGAAGATCGCCTCGATGGTGTAGGTACCGGTGAATGACTCCCCGTCAGCCGCGACCTCGAGCTGCGCCCGGATCAGGATGTAGCTGGGCCCGTCGGTGGTCACCGCGAAGCTCGCCGCAACCGTGGCGTCGCTCGTGGACGACCACGCGCCCACCCCGACGGTCTGTCGGCCGGATACGAACAGAGCCGTACCGTCGGCTGCCAGGGTGATCAGCCGCGGGGAGTACTCGGCATCGCCGGGGTCGCTCTCGACATTCCAGGAACCGACTGCCGGGGGAAGGTCGTCGCCGGAGTCCTGGGCAGTGGCGAAAGGGCGACCGACGACCAAGGTCATGCCGAGAAGGAGGATCGCCGCGAGGACGAAGGTGCTCGACCGATGCATGTCGTGACCTCTTTGCGTAGCGAGCGGCGACCGGCGCCGATGGCGGACGTTGGGAAGCGAACCAAGGGTCAGGTGCCCGACCGAGTGCGGGACGGCTCCTGGTGCTGCGATCAGGGCACGATGGCCAGGGTTTCGTCGAGCCAGTCGAAGACGCGCTGCTGGAAGCGGGACGCCGCGCCGAGTTCGTCGTGCTCGCCCGCCCCCTCCGCATTGGTGAACAGCATGTATTCCTTGGGCGCCACGATCGCGTCGTAGAGCGGCTGCGCGTCACCGCCCCGGACGTCGTTCTCCGCCTCGCAGATCAGCGTGGGGCACGTGATACGGTCGGCGAGGCCCCGGATGGTGTAGGGCTCATAGGCGAGAAGGAAGTCGATCGGCCGCTCGAAGCCATGCGTGAGCAGGCCGCGGTTGATGGCGAAGTCCACGAACGGGGTCTGCGCCATCACGTCCAGGAGGACCTGGTTGAGCTCATCCCGGGTGGCCGTCCCCAGTTGGTCGCGGTATTCCGGCGGCAGCAGGGTCGCGGCCCGCTCGCCGGGCGCGTACTGCGCGGCGTCGGCGATCACGGCAGCGATCCGGTGCTCCCCGGTGGCGGCGCGGGGTGCCAGGTAGCCGCCCCAGCTCCGACCCATCAGGGCGATCCGTGCGGGGTCGACTTCCGGCCGGGTCAGGAGCCAGTCGACCTGCGGCGTCACGACGGCTTCCCAGTCCGGTCGGAAGACCATCCCCTGCTCGAACAGGACGCCGCCCTGTCCGGGACCGTCGATCAACAGCGTGGCGTAGCCGCGCTTCAGGGCCGCCGCCCCGCCGGTGAGGAAGAGCTCCTCCTTGGTCCCCTCATAGCCGTCGACCATGACGAGCGTCGGGTACGGACCGGAGCCGGGCGGCGTCAGGAAGTAGGCCGGCAGTGTCGTCTCCTCGTACGGGATCGCGACTTCCTCCACCACATACTCCGACAGCTCTGCGTAGCGACGGAAGGCGTCGCGCTGCCGGTCGAACGAGTCGATGAGGGCGGGATCCAGCGGCGGCCGGTACAGGAAGACCCCCGACGTCCGGTAGTAGGTCATGGAGCGGAGGTACGCCTCGCGGGCACTGATCGGGTGACCGGCCGCGAGGCTCGCCTCGGCGTAGCCGAATATGCGGTCGGCGGTAGCCCGCCACTCGGCCAGCCAGCTGTCGTGGTCGTCGGGGACGATGCGGCGGGCGGTGATGAAGCACTCCCCGATGTCCGCGCCGCCTTCGATAACGGTGTCCAGTGCTCTAAGGAACTGCGCGTCGAACTCCGGGTTCTCGAAGGCCAGGCCCGACAATCCAACCTGCTCGTCCGGGACGGGCGTGGACGCCGGGGTGCTGATCTGCGCGGCTGCCTGCGACCGCGGCCCGGCCGTCAGACCGGCGGCCGTGAGCCCGGCCGCGGTCGTCCCGATGATCTGACGGCGCGAGAACCGGGTCTCCCCGTCAGCCCCTGTACAACGATCGACTTCAAGATCCTGTCTGGCCCCGATCACTGGTTTTCTCCTTTCACGGCTGGCGTAATCGGCATGCCGCGGTACGCTGGCGAGCCATCTGTGATCTGGTTCGTATGCGGCGCCGCTCTCGTAGCTTCTGGATCAACAAAGCCAAAGAGGAAGGGGGTGACACGGGATACCGACTCCACCAGGTGACAGTAGATTCGGCGCGAGACAGTCTCAAAGCCTGTTGGCGGGCCAGGCGATCCGACGTCCGGGGGCCATGGTCGTCCACCCACCGTCGGGGACACGCCTGCTGCGAGCAACACCTCGTGGCTCAGAACCCCTTCTGGTAGCACTCGCCGTTACAGTCGGTGAACCACTTGTTGCAGTACTCACCCCACGTGCGGTTCGCGGTGCCCCAGCGGTCTGGTCCATCGCACGGGACGCAGGTCCAGAGGGAATCGAGGCTCCAGCACCACCCGCCGAAGGCAGTGCTGGGGATGGCTCCATGCATGGTCTCTACGCCTGCGGAATCTCTGGTCCAACACTCGACGTCTCGCTGCGCGCAGCCGTCGATGAAGAGGTGGGCGGTGCCGAAGGCGGGTGCGACCGCCGCCAGGTCGCTCGGCGCCTGGGTGAAGCCCAGCTCCGTCGACGTCTCCCAGTTGGCCAGCACCTCCACCTCGTACGTGGCCGTGTGCGTCGCCGCGTCGTAGACCGGGGCGAACAGCTCCACCACCGCGATGTCGGTCTCCCCCACTCCCGTCTCGAC
>DASZAY010000010.1:0-274672 GCA_035944555.1 Thermomicrobiales bacterium | reverse complement strand
GGTGGAGCTGTTCGCCCCGGTCTACGACGCGGCGACGCACACGGCCACGTACGAGGTGGAGGTGCTGGCCAACTGGGAGACGTCGACGGAGCTGGGCTTCACCCAGGCGCCGAGCGACCTGGCGGCGGTGGCGCCCAGCTTTGGCGCCGCCCACCTCTTCATCGACGACTGCGCCGATAGCTACATCATCTGTGAGAATCCCAGCCTGTGGGACTTCATGGAGGAGGAACCCGGACTGCGGTGGATGGGGTTCGATGGGCAAGGGATGTGCTGGAACTACGGCTTCTGCATGCCCTGTGAACCATACGGTCACGTCCAGCCAGACCAATGCGCCACCTACTACCACTGGAGGGACCGGTGCAACGCCGAGTGGAATTACTGCCAGCCGGGTACCTGGCTGACCAATACCTACCGCGTCGCAGGAAGTTGTATACCCCGTAACTACTCAATGTTCTGGGGTGTCGGATGCTGAGGCCGGCGGACCGGACGGCAGCCCACCGGCGCCACGCCTCTGTGGCGCAACCGCGACTGCGTGCTGCTCTGGTCTGGCCAGGAGGGGTTAATTGCGACGGTTCGTCCCGGACAAGGGGGGGCGGCCGGGAGACCGGCAGGTCGATAGTCGCTGGGCGTCAGGGGTATTGACAGGAGAGCGGAGTCGGCGGGCTGGGCCATGAGGCGCTGGACATCGCGCATGGGCGGCGCGCCGAACATCCGCTTGTAGTCCCGGGTGAAGTGCGAGGCGTCCTTTTAGCCGACGCGCAGGACCGGCGTGGTCGCGTCGAAGTCCTCGCCGATCATCAGGCGGCGCGCCTCCTGGAACTGCTTCTGGAACCGCAGCGGGCTCAGGGCCGTGACCCGCTTGACGTGGTAGTGGAAGGTCGACGGGCTCACTCCCGGCTCACTCGCGAGGTCCTCGACGCTGAACAGCCGGTCGAATGTCTCCCGGAGCCGGGAAATGGCGCGGTTGATCCGGTTGCTCTCGCTGCCCAGGCTGGCGATGTGGCGGACCCGCTGGCCCTGCTCGCCGAGGGGCACGCGATAGACAGATCTCACGCTGGGTGGGCGGGACCAGGAAGGGCTGGTCGGCCGGACTGTCGACCATGCGGACGAGCCGGCCGACGGCGTCCAGCAGGCTCGACGGGAACGGGTTAACGCTGATGGCCGCCAGCGCCAGCTGGGCACGCGCCGGCTGGCCGTATTCAACTATGACTGAGCCGACCAGGGCCGGGTCGAGCCCGAGCACGAGGCCGTCCAGCAGGCGTCGTTCCACGTGCCGACTCTTGGGTCAACTCCTTGGCGAGCATCGAGCCGACCGAGCCGCCGTTCAACCCTCGTTTCACCCTTGCGTCCTCCGACGCTGACCTTTGCACTGGGATAGGCACGATCGCCCCGTCTTCAGACTTCGCACGTCCCCCACGTCGAAGGGACGGGACGACTTTCGGTGACAGGATCGGTCTGTTGTAGGCGAATGTCACGCAACGGACTGGAGGGTGGGCACTCTAGGTGCCGCTACTTCTTGAGCGGGTCGTGGCCCCAGTTCATGAGGTCCCGGGACCATTCAGACCTTGATTCGAATCGCGGCGGGGGTAATGGGATTTGTGCTTGACCGACTCCCGTCGCTTCCGCCCAGTTCCCATCGATGCCGCCATCGGAGCAATCCGGGGCGGCATCAGTGCTTTCACCTCAACCCGAGTAAGAATGGGTGCGAGTTCTCGTCGCGAGATCACCGCGAGAATGGACTCTCGTTCGGCGGCTGCATGGCTGATCACCTGCCTTGCGAGGCGGTTCCGTTCCTCACTGGTGGCTACATTCCAGGCGTGCCAAACGTCGTTTGCGGCTTCGCCGTTGTAGCCAGGCGGGCACCCTACTGCGTAGATGTTGAGTGCACGGTAGGCAGGCTGGGCTGAACCGGCCCTTGCCGCTGTACAGAAGGGAAAGAGCAGAAGTGCGATGACAAAGGATCGGATCGCATCCATTGCTCCTCTTCGACGCTTTCAAGGGAACATCAACAACACCGCGTCCAGCACCTCCGCCCGATCGGCTCCCGCGTACGCCTCCACCGTCCGCATCGGCAGCTGGCCCCGGTACGCTCGCAGCACCTCGATCGTGTAGATCGCCTCGTCAACCTCGATGCGCCGTTGCTTGGCCGTGGTGTCTTCCAGGATCGCCAGCGCCGGCAGGAGCTAAACCTCCTCCTGGCGTGCCAGGTCCATGAAGCCGTTAGGATCCTGGGAAAACGACGACATGGTGGTGCGTTCATCGTGAACAGGTAAGGTGGACAGGCCCCGAAGTCGCTTCGGGGCCTGTCCGCATTTACTTCTTCCCTGGACGACCGGGCGTCAGGCGGCCGGAGTGGCCTCTGGTGTTCCCTCGCCCGCGGTACCTGGCGTGGCTTCCTGCTCGACCGCCTCGGTCGCTTCCACCGTCGGGACAACGGTCGCGCCTTCGGGTACCTGGTCGGCCGGAACGACCTGCCAGACCACGCCGTTTGGCTCGTCACGAGGATCGTAGTCCCGACTGTAGAGGCAGGTGCATGAGGTCAGGTAGAGCTCACCGTTCTCCCCGTCGCCAGCACCACTGACCAGCAGGTCCGTCTCCAGGATCAGCGCGTACTGCCAGGCACCGGAGTCATCCCGGACAAGGCCCCAGATGTCACCGGAGCAGTAGTCGGAGTTGAGGTAGACGCCGTCGAGCGAGGAGGCCGTCTCGCCGTAGAACACGCCGACCCCGGTGATCGAGCAGGCATCTCCTTCGTGCGGGTACTCCGCCGCCGGAGCAACGCCGAAGGGAATGCACTCGGTCACGTCGCCCGGGTAGCAGTGTGTCCCTTCAAGCAAGTCCCAGCCGTAGTTCTGGCCCCCGACGCCGGCCTCGGCAACGTTGACCTCTTCCCAGTAGTTCTGCCCGACGTCGGCGATGTACATCTCGCCCGTCTGGCGGTCGAAGCTGAACTGCCATGGATTGCGCAGTCCGTACGCCCAGATCTCCGGCATCGCATCCGGGTGATAGCGGCCCGGCTCGCCGCGGGTCGCGTTCGGCAGGATTTGCCCCGCTTGAGCAAACGGGTTGTCTTCCGGGATGGCATACGGGTCGCCGTTGTCGACGTCGATGCGGAGAATCTTGCCGAAGGGGTTGGAGAGATCCTGCGCGTTGTCGAACGGGTCGCCCGCACTCCCGCCGTCACCGATGGCGACGTACAGGTATCCATCCGGGCCGAACTTGATCGTCCCACCGTTGTGGTTGATGTACGGGTCGGCGTATTGGAACAGGATCCGGATCGACTGTGGATCGGCCACATTCGGGTCGTCGGCCGAGACGGTGTACGCCGCGAGCGTCACCGCGCCATTGGCGCTGTAGTCACTCCAGTAGACGTAGAACTGGCCATTGGTGGCGTAGCCGGGGTGGAACGCCAACCCAAGGAGCCCCTGCTCCAGGAAGTCGGTCTTCACCAGGTTCTCGACATCAAGGAACGGCTCCTCGATCAACTGCCCGTCCTGCACGATGCGGATCGTACCGGTGCGCTCGACGATGAACAGCCGGCCGGAGCCATCATTGGCGCTCGCGACGTTGACCGGATCGGCGAGGCCGGTCGCTACCTGGACAAGCTGGACCTCGGGCTCGCCCGGCAGACTATCCCCTGGCAGCGCGGCGTCCATGACGGATGGAGCCGGTGGTGGCGTCGCCGTGTCCTGCGCGCCTTGGGTAAGAGCGACCTGTCCAAGAAGAGCAACGACGAGCGACATCGCCGCCAGCAACGACCACACGCGAACGCTGAGCCTCGACATCGAGTTCCTCCAGCTTCCCTCTCGGGTATTCGCCTCGACCCACCATTGGGAGGAGTTATCCGCATTCTCTCCCAGATAAGTCAGTTTGTATATACAAGACAAGGCAGGAAGAGGACTCGGTATTCGCGGATGGCCGGTTGAATTGCACCGCTGTTACGCTCAGTGCTCCACCCTTAACCAGTTCCCGTCGCTTCCGCCCAGAACGAACCGAGAGCCCGGAGCAGATTCTGTTCCGCGCGCTCGGTGTTTTCGCCCGATCTGTATCCAGCTAATGATCGCCTGGTTCTTCAGCGCGTCACTGCTCGGTCGGTGACATCGGTTGCCGTGGCGCCCATTCCTGCGGGCCGGAACGTCTGCGGACGTACGCTGGCTGTCGGCGTCATCCCACACCGGGCAGCTCCGCCTTGGACACCTGCTTCGTCATCAGGGGAGATGCGGACGGCCCGAGAGAGGCAGGACAGGAGAGGCGTCCTGGCTCCGTGTGCTGACCGTTTTGCCACACTGATCCCGGGGACACGATTAGGCGTCCTCGCTCGATACTGCTTCGCGTTCCGGAACACTTCGGGGAGGTGATGGCACAACCCTTGCCCAATCAACGTAACCATCAAGATCGTGTCGCCTGATACCGCTGGCGTGGGATTGACGTGGTTCGCCGAGCCCGATGCTTCCAGATCTTTCCGGCCATGCACTCCAGCAGACCGACCGTTTGTCGCTGCCCGACCGGAGCGAGCGCGACCCTGCATTCGTTGGGCCCCGTTCCTGTGTCTTCATGAAGGCGGTCAATGGTGTCTGTTACGCAGCCAGTTCAGCGCAAGCGCCACATCCTCGCGATCAACAGCAGCTCCGATGTCCTGGCGATGATCAGCTCGTTTCTCAGCGAAGAAGGTTACCGGGTAACGACACATCTCTTCCGGGACCGCGTCATTCCCCTGGCCGGCGACCTCGCGCCCGATCTGATCATCCTCGACTACCAGGGGGCCTCGGACGACGACGGGTGGTCGACGCTGCAGATGCTGCGCCTCGCGCCGGGAACTGCCACGATCCCCATCGTGCTCTGCACCGGCGCCATCTCTCACGTCGAGGAGACACGTGATCACCTGCGGGACCTCGGCATTGAGGTGCTCTACAAGCCGTTCCGCCTTGACTCGCTTCTGGACCTGATCATGACTACTCTGGCTACAAGCGTCGTAAGGAAGTCATCCAATGCATGACCATGTTGTGGCAGAGAACAGTGGCGGTCATATCTCGGACCGCCATCTCGCAGACCGTCATATCCCGGACGACTATGGTCATGACGAGAGCACGCTGGAGCGTTACGTCGCGGTGGTCAACGACCTGACGGTCATCTCCGGGATCGCCCGGCTGACCGAGCGCCGCTCGGAACGGGGACAGTCCGTGGACGAGGAGCAGCTCCGGCACGATATGCGAAGCATCCAGGAGGCGGTCGAGCGGATCCGGCTCCGGCTCTAGCGTCGGATCACCCCTCGTCCGTGAAGTATTCGATCTCCGAAATTGATGGTGTCGGCGGACCGGACGGGTGTTTATCGGCGAGATCCGCGCCGGTCGGACTCTCCGCCACAGGCGGAGCGGTGCGACGGGGCAGTTCCACGGTGAAGGTGCTTCCCTTGCCGACCACCGATTCCACGCTGACCCGGCCTCCCTTGGCCTGGACCAGCGTCCGGACGATGTACAGCCCGAGCCCCATCCCCTTGACCGCGCCGCCCTCGCTGGCCCGGTAGAACCGCTCGAACAGCAGCGGCAGGGAATCAGCCGGGATGCCGATACCCTGGTCGGCGACGGAAATCCGGACGCTGGTGTCGTTACTGGTGAGCCGCACGGTGATCGACCGACCGGCGGGTGAGTACTTGATGGCGTTGGAGATCAGGTTGTCGAGGATCTGCTCGATCCGCTCCTGGTCCCAGTAACCGACCGCCGGCCCGTCGATCTCGACCATTACCTGGTGCGCGGGCGACTGGAGCTGGCCACGGTCAGCCGCATCGGTGACGAGACGGGCAAGGTCGATCGCGACCACTCCCCGTTCCAGCCAGCCCTTCTCGGCCCGGACGACGTTCCGCAGCCCCGAGAGCAACCGTTCCATCCGGTCGATCTGGTGGACGATCCGATCAACCCGGTGGGCCTCGTACGCCTGGCGCCGCTGGAGCATCTGCGCCTGCGCCCGGACCACCGTCATCGGCGTCCCGAGGTCATGGCTTACCATCGCGATGTAGTCACGGTGACGCTGGTCGAACGAGACCTGCTCGGAGACATCCGAGAACCAAACTCCAACCACCCGGCTGCCCGTGTCGCCGATACGGCAGGCCCGGACCTCGAAGGTCCGCCCGCCAACGGCAGCAGCCGATCGGGTGAACTGGATGGCCCTGCCAGTCCGCGCGACGGAGTTGAACTGATCGAGGAAGAACTGCTCGTGGGCGGGAGCGATCTCGCTGATCCGGCGCCCAACGGGGTTCTCGAGGCCGGTCAGATCCCGGAACGCCGGACTGACCTCGATGAACCAGTAGTCCACAGGTGGACCGGTCTTATCGAGCAGCAACTCGATCAGGCAATACCCGATCTCGAATGCCGCGACCATCGCCTGGAAGCGCTCCGCCGGTGGGAAACGCCGGTCGATCTCGTCCCGGTCCGTAGCCGTGTCCAGCATCCTGTTCCTCGCCTGGAAACGGCCGTCTCAGTGAGCCGTCGCGACGCGGTGTAGCGCAACCAACGGCGCGGGACCATCCGGACTGTAGCATGGAGCCCTGCCTCTGAAACCGGGGAACCACTCCCGATCGTCGAAGTGGCCCGGGGTTGACTGGGCGACCGGACCAACATGGCGCTCCGGATACCTGTGCTGGCGCGCCCTGGCTGACGGTCCAGCAGGCGCCGCTCGAGCCACAACCTGGACGGCAGTTATAGCGGAGTGGCTTCGCCATGGTGAGGAAGCGCGGGCTACAGAACCGAGTCGCGGTTAACTGGAGTCGATCCGGATGGCGTCGTAGCCTGGCGTCGCGCCATCGCGGCGCGTGTCAATCCGAGAGGCGGCCGAACCGGTCCCACGCATCCGCCCAGGCGGGATCCGGCCTTGGCGCGTAGGTGTCGACGGGGAAGGACCGGCGGATCACGTCGCGGGCATCGGTCAGGCCCGCCAGGTCGCCGGCCGCGACGGCCTGCAGCGCCACGTTGCCGATCGTCGTCGCCTCGGCCGGACCCGAGACGACCGGTCGGCCGATCGCGTCGGCCGTCAGCTGGCAGAGCAGCCGGTTGCGGGAGCCGCCACCGACGATGTGGAGCGCCTCGTATCGGTGGCCGGTCACGTCCTCCAGCTCACCCAGGACCTGGCGGTACCGGAGCGCCAGGCTCTCGTATACGCAGCGCAGCATCGCGCCGGCATCCTCCGGGACCGGTTGGCCTGTCGCGGCGCAACGGTCCCGGATAGCGACCTGCATCTGGTCCGGCGCGAGGAACGACGGGTGATCGGGATCGATCAGCGTCCGGAGCGGCGAGGCTGCCTCGGCACGGGCAATGAGGACGGCGTGATCGGTTTCCTCGCCCGTGCGGGCCCATTCCCGCCGACACGATTCGGCCAGCCACAGGCCCATGATGTTCTTGAGCAGACGGGTCGTCCCGAATGCCCCGCTCTCGTTGGAGAAGTTCCGTTCCCGGGCGGCGTCGGACAGCACAGGAGCGGGTGTCTCGGTCCCGAGGAGTGACCAGGTTCCACAGGAGACGACGACGAACGGCTCCGTGCCGGCGGGAACGGCGACGAAGGCCGAGGCCGTGTCATGGCTGGCTACCACCGCGCCGGGCACCGGGCCGAGGCCGGTGTCGTCGCGCGATGCCCGGTCCAGCCCGCCGATGAGCGCCGGTGGCTGGGTGAGCGGGCCGAAGAGGTGCGACGGGATCCCGAGCCGGGAGAGGAGTTCCGTGTCCCACGTCCCGGTCCCGGCGGCGACGCAACCCGTCGTCGAGGCGTTGGTCGCTTCCTGGACGCGGACACCGGTCAGCATCGCGAGCAGCAGGTCGGGGATGAGTAGCAGGGCGTCGGCCCGGTCCAGCGGCCGGCCCGACTCGTTGGCCAGCGCAGCCAGCTGATAGATGGTGTTGAACGGCAGGTGCTGGATGCCCGTCCGCCGGAACAGGTCGGCGAACGGGATACGGGCGTGGACCGCGTCGACGGCGGCGGGCCAGGCGTGGTCGCGGTAGTGGCGCGGATTGCCCAGCAGGTCGCCGTCGCGGCCGAGCAGCCCGAAGTCGACCGCCCAGGAGTCGATGGCGAATGAGCGTAGCTCGCCGCCCGCTACCGTCCCGGCTCGCCGCAGTCCGGTCCGGATCTCGTGGAGCAGCCGGAGGATGTCCCAGTGGAGCCGATCACCGACGCGCACGGGATCATTGGAGAAGCGGTGGACTTCGTCCAGCGTCAGTCTTTTGCCGTCGAACGCGCCAACGGCGACGCGGCCGCTGCTCGCGCCGAGATCGATTCCCGCGTAGCGGACGCTGGTGGAATGGGCGCTCACCCGGCGACCGCCGGGACGGCGTGTCCGGAGAGGCTGTCGTAGAAGGGGTCGCCCGGGCCGATCTGCCCGGCGGCGACGGCGCGGCCGGAGGCGGCTGACGCGTAGAGGGCAGTCAGGAACTCGAGCGTCGGACGGATGGCGGTGGCGTCGGCCGGTGGTCGCTCGCCGGCGGTTAGGGCGTCGAGCACGGCCCCGAGCTGGGCGGCGTGGCTGCTGGGAACATCCTCCGCCGGGGGCCAGCCCGCCAGCGCGTCGTCACCGTCGGCGGCCACGTCCAGCCCGGTCAGCGTCCAGTTGGCGTTGGCGTAGCCGTAGAGCCCGATGACCTCGACCGTCGCCCGCTGGAAGTCCATCCGCAGGCGCGTCTCCTGCCGTGGCGAGACGACGCTGTTCAGCACGGATCCGAGCGAGCCGTCGGCGAACCGGACCATCGCCATCGCGGCGTCCTCGACCTCGATGTCATGGACCAGCGTGCCGGTGATCGCCGTGACTTCCCGCCACGGGGCGGAAAGCGAGAGCATCAGGTCGATGATGTGGATGGCGTGGCCAACCGAGACGCCACCCAGCTCAGACGCCCAGGTCCCGCGCCAGGGGACGGCGTAGTAGGCAGCGTCCCGGTACCACGTCGTCTGGCAGCTCGTGACGGTCGGGCGACCGAACTGGCCGGTGTCGATCATCGACCGGACGGTCCGCGCGGCCGAGCCGAAGCGCCACTGGACGACGCTCATGCAATGCGTGCCGGTCCGGCGCTCGGCCGCGATCAGCTCATCGACCTGCCGGAGCGACCCGCAGAGCGGCTTCTCGCACAGGACCGACGCGCCGGCCGCCATCGCCTCCATCGCCAGGGGAAAGTGCAGTGCCGGCGGCGTGCAGATATGGACCAGGTCGATCTGCTCGCTGGCGAACATCTCGCTGGCGGAGGCGTACCAGCGCGGGATGCCGTGCTGCCTGGCGAATGCCTCGGCCCGGTCGAGGTCGACATCGACCGCCGCCACCCGCTCGACTCGGTCGCCGGCGGCGTCCCAGGCGTTCATGTGGGCAAAGGCGATCCCGCCCGTCCCGATGATCGCGACCCGTGTCGCCATGTCGTTATGGCTCCTTCGATTGACGGGGACGATGTCCATCGTCCAGCTGCCGGACACACCCAGGATGTGCTGTACGACGGGGGCAGTCTCTTGCGCCCGCGCCACGTTCTGTCGCCCTGATCATGAGAGACACCCCCGCCCCGGCGCACCGGAAAGGGAAGGGGTCGGGGGAGGAGTCAACGCATCGGCGCGGCGATACCGAAGCCGGGTGCGTCGGGGACGGAAATCATTCCGTCGGACAGCCGGTAGCCACTGGTGTCGATCCCATCGGCATGGCCAGGGACGCCCTCGACCGTCACGACGTCGCCCAGTCCGGCGGCCATCTGCGCGGTGTAAAGCGTCTTGACCGGGACGCCCCAGGCGTGCGGCGACGCGACGGCCTCGGCCGCGACGACATCCGCCATCACCCCGCGCCAGGCGGTCAGCCCGTACGAGACGATGTCCATGAGCATCACGTCGACCAGCCCGGTCCGGGCCAGCTCGAGTACAGCCGGGACATCCGGTCCGGATTCGCCCTCGGCGATCAGCGTGTCTGGCGACACCTCGTTGAGGGTCTGGCGGAGCAGGGCAAGGTCGTCACGCGTCTCCGGGAACGGCTCCTCCACCCAGAACAGGCGGCAGTCGCTGACGGCGGTGAGGTACTCGCGCATGGCGTCGGGCGTCGACCCGTCGTTGATGTCGACGAGGATCGTCACATCGGGGAACGTTTCCCGGACCGCCCGGGTCACGGCGATGTCGGCGGCCAGCCCGTCGGAGTGGGGCGTCAACCACTTGTTGCCGCGGCCCATCTTGAGCTTGAAGGCGCGGTAGCCGGCGTCATGGTCCGCCCGGACGTTGGTGAGGACGGCGTCGATCCCGGCGGGGGCGTCCACCGGATCCAGGTCGTCGAAGTAGATCGCGCCGCTGTAGCACGGCATCGTCGTCTCGCCGCGGGCACCAAGCAGCCGCCAGACCGGCTCGCCCAGGATCACCCCGGCGAGGTCGTGCAGCGCGAGGTCCAGCGCCCGGGCCCGGTCGTCGATCACGCCCCGGTCGGCGTCGAACAGGTCGGTGAGCGGCAGGCCGACGAGGGATCCGCGCTCGGTGTCGGTCATCCGGCCATGCGTCAGGGCCCAGCCGGTGGCACCGCGGTCAGTGGTGACAATCGCGGCGGCCGCGACCGGCCCGGAGCCGTGGTGGCCGAGGCGGGCGTTGCGCCCCACCGGCCGAGGATAGTGGCTGACCAGGTCGATCGGATCGATCCGGGCGATGTGGTGATCGTTGAGCGAGGCCAAGAGGATCAGTCCTTTCCGGTTAGGGCAATCGTGTCGGGGACCGTCAGCGTCCGGATGCCGTCCGGCAGGTAGGTGTCCAGACGGCCACACATGCCGATGCCCGGGTGGTCGGCGACCGTACCCATCCCGTGGACCCGCGCCGCGGCGAGCAGGTCCGGCGAGCCGGCGGCGACCGCGTCCAGCCGGACACGGGTCAGCTCGGTCTCGGCGGCTGGGCCGTCCCGCCAACGCTCGCGCCAGCTGGGGACGAGTTCCCGCCGCAGGGCAACGGCCGCGGCGAGAAAGGCGCAGAGCGGGCCCAGGTCGCCGGTCCGGGCGGCCGCGCGCATGGCGGTGAACCCCTCGACGGCGGCATCACGGCGGCGCATCGCCCGGGCGAGCCGGTCGGACTCCGGACCGTCGCCCAACCCGGCGACGGCGTCGTATTCCGCTGTCTCGGCCATCAGCTCCGGCCCGAAGGCGAAGACGGCGTCGCCGGCCTCGGGCAGCCCGGCATTCTGCATCACGACCGTGATCTCCAGCCCGCCGCGATTGACGAGACGGTGGATGACCCCGGGCTCGAACCAGACGATCCGTCCGGGCGACAGGTCGAAGTCGACGGCTCCGCTGGCGAGGGAGAGCGTCTCGACGGAGCCTTGGCCAGCGATGACGACGTAGGCCTCGGCCGAGGCGAAGTGCATGTGCGGCGAGCCACCCGGCTGCCCGTCGGGCGCGACCGTGTCGTAGACCCGGAGGTGGCTGAGGCCGACGGCGGACGGGAAGGGGGCGACGCCAAGAGGAGAACGCTCGTGGTTGGTGCTCACGCCGTCGCCCTTGCGGGGGATTCGTCCCCATCCGGCTCGTCGACCAGCCAGGCGTCGTAGCGGCGGGCGATCGAGTCCGCTTCCCAGCGCTCGTCATGGACCAGCAGGCGGTATCGGAGCCGGAGCGTGTCGCCCTTCGCCAACGTCATTGGCCCATGGAACAAGAAGGCTGCGTTGAGGAAGTTGCCCGCGCCGCTGCCCGTGTACCAGGGGGTCGGGTGGTTGGCGTTGTTGGGGTGGTCGAAGAGCGCGATGCCGGCCGTCCGGTCTATCCCGCCATCGACTGGTCCGTCCATCGCCGCCCAGGGACCGGGTTCGCCCAGCAGACGACCCTCGGTCACCGTGTCGCCGAGGAGCCGGCGATCGGGGTGCCACGACGGGGAACCGCGGAAGGCGATCCCGCCGTAGCCGCCCCAAGTCGTGTACTCGGTCCGGTCCAGCGTCACGTCGCGGGTCGGGATGATATCGGTGTCGAGGTCGATCACGGTAGCGTCCTCGCCGGGCCGGATCGTCCAGGTGCGCCGCTCGCACAGGACCGGGATCTGCGCGCCGTCCATCCACCAGTCGATGTGCATGGTCACGCTCACCGCATCGCCGGCCGGGTGGCCAATGGTCGGTGTCAGGTTCAGGACCTGGCGGCCGAACGGTTCCCGCTCTTCCCAGAAGTTGTCGCCGTCGACGAACTTGACCGTGAACCACAGCCCGCGGTGCCAGGTGTGATCGAAGGGCTCGATCAGCGTCATCGGGACACCGCGCGGCGTCATGACCGGGTGCATGAACGATTTCGGGGCCGAGTGGTAGTCGAGGGTGACCGCCGGCGGCAGCCCCCGTTCCCGCGAGATCGCGATCGTTCGTCCGATGTCGTGTTCGACCAGCATGCCCTCGTCCCTGAGTGATTGCGGGTGTCTCGGGGCAGGGTAGCAGCATGAACGCGACCCGGCGTGGGGGTATGCTCTAGGCATGGAGAGCTCGTTACGACGCGGAACCGGGGTCCGGTTCCGCGGGGTCGATGTCACCTACGCCGCGCGGCGGGGTGTCCAGCCAATCGCCGCCCTGCGCGACATCTCGCTGGACGTCCCGCCTGGGCAGTTCCTCGCGATCGTCGGGCCGAGTGGCTGCGGCAAGAGCACGCTGCTGCGCCTGCTGGCCGGGTTGCTGGTGCCGACGGCTGGTGAGGTCTCGGTCGGAGGCGAGGCGCTGGCCGGGCCCCGGACCGATACGGCGATGGTGTTCCAGCGACCGGCCCTGCTGCCGTGGCGGGATGTCCGTGCGAACGTGCAGTTGCCGGGTGACGTCGGCGCGGGGCGGCACCGCCCGTCGGCCGAGCGCGTGGACGCGCTGCTCCGGCTGGTCGGCCTGCAGGGGTTCGAGCGGCGCTATCCCGCCGAGCTGTCCGGCGGGATGCAGCAGCGAGTGGCACTGGCCCGGGCGCTGGTCATGGACCCGGCCCTGCTGCTGATGGATGAGCCATTCGCCGCGCTGGATCTGCTCCTGCGGGAGGAACTGGCGACTGAGCTGGAGCGGATCTGGGCCGGGGACGATCCCGCCTCCGACACTGACCGGCAGGCCCGCCCGACGGTCCTGTTCGTAACGCACAGCATCGCCGAGGCGGTCCGGCTGTCCGACCGGACGATCGTGATGTCACCGCGCCCGGGCCGGATCGTGGCCGACATCCCGGTTGACCTGCCTCGTCCTCGTCCGCCGGACCCGATCGGGCCGGACGCCCTGGCCGCATCCGCCGCGATCCGTGATGCGCTCCGGGCGGGTCATACGTTGATCCACTGAGCCGGACGCCTGTCCTGGCAGACCGCCCGTCGCCTGCCCTACCTCGAGCATCATGACTGGAGTCGGACCGATGCTGACCCCGCCAGACGACCTCGACCCAGCGCTGCTCCGCGCCACGCTGCTCGATCACTGGCGACTCGACGCTGGCGACCTCGCGCTCGCCTACCTGCCGGTCGGCTTCGGCTCCCACCACTGGTCGGCGACTGCTCCCGATGGGCGCCGCTGGTTCGTCACGGGGGACGATCATCGTATGGTCCGGCGCGGTACGCACCTGGCACCGGGACCGGACGACCTCGATGCCGCGCTCCGGACAGTGACGACCCTGCGCCAGGCTGGACTGGCCTTCGCCCACGGGCCGCTGCTCGCCGCTGACGGCCGGGCCGCCCGGCGGGTCAAGAACACGGGCTGGACCGTCTCCGTCTACGACCATCTTGAGGCGGAGTCGCTCGGCGACCATGGCGTCATCCCGCCAACGGATCGCCCGGCGGTGCTGCGAATGCTGGCCCGGCTCCACGCGGTGTCGGTCGCCGAAGCGGGGGCCGAACTCCGGACGTTCGACTTCGCGATCGGCGACCGCGCGGAACTGGAGGCGGCTCTCGAGGACGTCGACCGGCCGTGGGGTACCGGGCCGCTCGCGGAGCCGGCCCGCAATCTGATGGCTCTTCATGCGGACGGCATCCGGCAGGCACTGAGGGCCCATGACGCGCGTGTCAGCCGGGTGCTGGCGGACCGCTCCGGCTGGGTGATCACCCACGGAGAGCCGCACGGTGGCAACATCCTTCGGGGTCCTGGGGGCGACCTCCATCTCGTCGACTGGGACACGGCGGCGCTGGGCCCACCGGAGCGCGACCTGGCGGGTATCCCGGGGGCGGACGCCAGCGACGACTGGTCCGACTACTTGGAGGCAGGAGGGACGGGAACGATCTCGCCCGCCATGTTCCGGGCCCGCGGCCTCTGGTGGGATCTCAACGACCTGGCCGAGTTCGTCGCCTGGTTCCGGGCGACGCACGAGGAAACGCCCGAGATGATTGTCGCCTGGGAAGCGATTAGCGCCGTGCTGCCGCTGGCACCGCGGTTCTTCGGGACGCCGTGACCGCATGAAGGGGGTGAGGCGGAAGGCGTAGGCGCCTAGCTGTCGCCACCGCCACCACCGCCGTCACTGCCACCGCCCCCGCTGTCGCTTCCGCCGCTACTCTCGCTCCCACCACCGCTGCTTCCACCGCCGTCGTTCCCACTGGTGTCCTGTCCACGGTCATGGTCGTTGCCGTGTCCCCCGTCGATGGGTGCGGTGGTCCCGCCGTCGGCCTGGCGAGCGCGAGCGCGGGGTGATCGTTTCGATCCTGCTCCCTGCTGCCGGGCACGACCGATGACCATGATGGCCAGCAGGCCACCGATGACGAGGATCACCAGGATCAACGCCTGTTCCGCGGACATGGTGCTCCCTTCGTGGTGGCGCCGTCAGCCGGCGGATGGGCGGTTCTCCTGCCCGTCCTCGTGGACGTATCCCTTGAGCAACCGTTCGACTTCGGCCATGCGCTCCGGGCTCCACCGGACGGCGTCGATGAGTGGACCAAGTTCATCACGGGCCTGGTCGGCCGGAATAATAGGCAGTTCGTATTCGACCTCCGGCGAAGTCCCCTCGGATCCGGGATCGACGACGGACGCATCTGAACCGACGGACATGGTGACGCTCCTCCTGGAGGCTACTCGGCATTGGACCGCACCTTTCGCGACCCTCTGGACCAGGGCTGGTTACACGATCCGTACCCGCGCGACGTCAGTCCGTGACGGCGCTGATCGCGTCGCGGTACGCGCGCAGGCTGGTGCGGGAAGGGCAGACGAAGCGGACCTCGGCGATCTCCGGGGCCGCGAACAGGGCGGCATGGGCGGTGATTGCGGCGATCTCCGCGGCCCGGTCCAGTGGGAACCCCGGGCCGATCGGGCTGAACGCGACCCGGCTGAACCGTTCCCGCCGGGCGACGTAGAGGACCCGCTCGATCGTGAGGGCGAGCCGCCAGTCCTCGTCGCCCTGGCCGTTGCGCCAGCGTGGAGCGGCGACGTGGACGACGGCCGTCGCCGGGAGACCGTAGGGTGGCGTGACGATCGGCCTGGCCTCGACCAGGGGCTCGATGGCGGCGGCGTGTTCGGCCAGCTCCTTGCCGCCAGCGAACAGGATCGGGTCGGCGAGAGGGTCACCCTTCTCGCCCGCGACCACGGCGCGAACGATGGCATAGCCGGCGAGTCGCGTGATGTCGCCCGGCGCGGCGACGAGATGGTCGTGCATGCGGCCATTGTGCCGCGCGGGTGCGAGCGGCTGGCCAACCCGGGCCGATGGCGTGCGGCGATGGCACGACACCGGGGTTCGTCTGTGGCGGTCACCTCGTGAACGCATGAACCGCCGCCCCGGGATCGGGGCAGCGGTTCATGCTGATATTCCGATGAGCCAGAACCTAGTCGGCGTTGATCCGCTGCGACTGAGCCTGCTGGTCGTGCTGGGTCTGCGGCTGGCGCGGGACCATCCCGGCGTTCGGGTCCTCCGGAGTCGCCGGCCCGAAGATCCGGGCGACGTCCGCGCCGTCAATCGTCTCGCGCTCGAGCAGCGCGGCGACCAGGGCGTCCAGCTGCGGCCGGAACCGGGTGTTGACTTCCAGCGCCCGGTCCAGCGCCGTCTCGACGATGTCGCGGATGGAGTTGTCCAGCCGCTGGGCGGTGCTGTCGGAGAACGACTTGTCCTGGGTGATCTCGCGGCCGAGGAAGACATGCTCCTCGCCAACGCCCAGGTAGATCGGACCGACGTCCGCGCTCATGCCCCAGAGTCCGACCATCCGGCGGGCCAGCGACGTGGCTTCCTTGAGGTCGCCCTCGGCGCCCGTCGTGACCTCGTCGTAGACGACCATCTCCGCGGCGCGACCGCCGAGCAGCATGGCCAGCCGGCCGAGCAGGTAGGTGCGGCTGTAATTGTGGCGATCCTCGTCCGGCATCTGGACGGTGACGCCCAGGGCGCGGCCGCGGGGGACGATGCTCACCTTGCGCAGCGGGTCGGAGCCCGGCGTGAAGTGGGCGACGATGGCGTGGCCAGCCTCGTGGTAGGCGACGACCTCGCGCTCCTTGGCGTTCATCAGGCCGCTGCGGGTGGTGCCGAGCAGGACCTTGTCCAGGGCCTCCTCGAAGTCCTGCGGGGTGATTTCCCGCTTGTTGTTGCGCGCGGCGGTCAGCGCGGCCTCGTTGACCAGGTTGGCCAGATCGGCGCCGGAGAACCCGGTCGTGCCGCGGGCCAGCGACGCGATGTCGACGTCCTTGGACAGCGGGATGCCACGGGAATGGATGCCGAGGATCGCCTCACGGCCGCGCTTGTCGGGCAGACCGATAGTGACCTGGCGGTCGAAGCGGCCCGGGCGAAGCAGGGCCGGATCCAGGACGTCGGGGCGGTTGGTCGCCGCCATGACGATGACTTCCTGGTTGGTGTCGAAGCCGTCCATCTCGACAAGCATCTGGTTGAGGGTCTGCTCGCGCTCGTCATTGGAACCGCCGAGGCCGGCGAACCGCTGACGACCGACGGCGTCGAGCTCGTCGACGAAGATGATCGCTGGGCTGGCAGCCTTGGCCTTCTCGAACAGATCGCGGACACGGCTGGCGCCGACACCGACGAACATCTCGACGAACTCGGAGGCCGAGACGCTGAAGAACGGGGTTCCGGCCTCACCGGCCACGGCACGTGCCAGGAGCGTCTTGCCGGTGCCGGGAGGGCCGACCAGCAGGACGCCGCGCGGCAACCGGGCACCGAGGGCGTGGTACTTGGCCGGGTTGCGGAGGAAGTCGACGACCTCGGTCAGCTCGCGCTTGGCCTCGTCCTCACCGGCAACGTCGGCGAAGGAGACCTGCGGGCGCTCCGGGTCGTGCTGGCGGGCCTTGGAGCGGCCGAAACCGAAGACGTTCTGCTGGCCGCGTCCCATCGACCGGGCCATGAAGATGATCAGGCCGAGGAACAGCAGGAACGGCAGGAAGGCGAGGAGGATGCCGCCGAAGCCGGACCCGCTGGGCTGCTCGCCCTTGACGACGATATCGGTGCCGGCCGCGGTCAGCGCCTCGGTCAGCTGAACGTCGTCGACGAGCGGCGGCCGCTCAGCGGTGATGCTGTCGGTCGACGTGATCCCGTCTCCGGCGCCGGCGACGAGCGTCTCTGTTTCGCTGTCATAGAAGATCGGGGCCCGGAGATCGGCGTCGACGTCTCCCGTCGAGATCGTGACCTCGGAGACGTTGTTGCTCCCGACCACCTGCTCGCGGAGGACGGAGTAGGGGACGCTGGTCCGACCGTCGTTGTCCTCGCGGCCGAAGGACGTCCACGCCCAGAAGCCGATGATGGCGATCACGATCGCCGCCACCGCCCAGGTGGGAATACGGGGGCGGGACGGCTGGTCGCCGCCCTTGTCATTGCTCTTGTTGCCGGGGCCCTGCTTGCGGCCGTTCGGGGACTGCGGACGCGGCGGCTGGTTGCCGTCTCGCTGTTGCATCAGCTTTCCATTCCTGATCGAGGTGACCCGCGGGCGCCATGGCCGGGGTCGGTGGGGGATCGACGAGTTGCCCGGAAGGCCGCGTCGGTTGATAACGCGGAGCGACGTACCGGTAAGGCGATGGCTGATAGGTCACCAGACAGGAGCCTTCAGGTAATTGTACGACGCCGCACCCACTGAATCGGACTCCCGCGGTCACGAGACTGTCACGAAATGTGCGTGCCTGCGCCGTCTTGGCTGCTCCGGGTGTCCTCGCCACGGTCCGAGCGGCGATCGCTCGCTCCCGGTGGTCCAGTGAGGAACCTGCCTCGCTCCCGCCGGAGGGGCCGAATCAGGGTTGGTTCCGTCCCCTTCACTCCCCAGCATGGAGTCATCCAGGGCATCCGCCCGGCACCACGCGGTGTTCCAGGCAGGCCGATGGGAGGCACCCATGACCAACTCGACCTCGGCGACCGGCTCACATGACTTCGACTTCCTGTTCGGCGACTGGCGGATCGATAACCGCCGGCTGGTGTCGCGTCTCTCGGATTCCACCAAGTGGGCGACGTTCACGGCGCTCGGCACGTGTCATCCCATCCTGGGCGGGATCGGCAACGTCGACGATTTCCGCCCGCAGGACGGCGCCCTGCCCGGCTACGAGGGAGCATCGATCCGGCTGTTCGACCCGGCCTCTGGCATGTGGAGCATCCACTGGGCGGACAACGTCCGCTGCGCGTTGCTGCCGCCGATGGTCGGACGCTTCGAGGCCGGCGAGGGGATTTTCTACGGGGATGAGGTCCACGACGGCACGCCGGTCCGTGCCCGCTTCGTCTGGTCCCGCATCACGCCGCACTCGGCCCGCTGGGAGCAGGCCTTCTCGGCCGATGGCGGGACGACGTGGGAACACAACTGGACCATGGACTTCAGCCGCATGGCTCCTGGGGGCTGAGCGGCGACCCGGTCATCGCCCGGGATGCACGATACTTCGCGATCGACCCGTTCCGGGGTTGGATCGATGGTCGGCAACTGCGTGGGATTGCGGAGGCATACGGTCCGATGGCGACGTTCGTCCTCGTGCACGGGGCCTGGAGCGGCGGGTGGTACTGGCGCAAGCTGGCGCCGCTGCTCCGGGAGCAGGGACACGTCGTCCTGACCCCGACCATGACGGGGCTGGGCGAGCGATCGCACCTGTTCTCGCACGACATCGATCTGCTCACCCACATCCGCGACATCGTCAACGTGCTGGTCTTCGAGGATCTCTCCGACGTCGTCCTCGTCGGACACAGCTACAGCGGGATGGTGATCGCCGGCGTGGCCGACCGCGTGCCGGACCGGCTGGCGCACCTCATCTATATCGACGCGTTCCTGCCCCGGGATGGTGAGTCGATGCTGGACTGCACGATCGGGATGGGCGACGACGTCATCAGCACCATCCCGGAGACGGCTGTCGAGTTCGGGCTGCTGGAGCCGGGGGACATCGCCTGGATCGCTCCGCGACTTGGCGTCCAGCCCCGCCGGACGTTCGTGCAGCGGATCCGGCTACGGGCGAACAACACACCACCCTACCGCCGAGTGTTCGTCCAGACGTCTCAAGGGTTCGACGACTTCGCCCGCCGAGCCGAGCAGGACGGGTACACCATGCGGACCCTGTTCGAATCTAACCACAATCCCATGATCACGCGGCCACGTGCCCTGGCGGTGATCCTCGACGAGCTGGTCCGGCAGACGGGCTCCGGCGGGTAATCAACCCCTGGCGGGCCCTCAATCCGCGACGACCGGCGGCTCGGGATGCGAGCGCATGCCACGCCCGTCCGGGAACGGGTGACCCCGATCGTCCATCAGGTCGCGGATCAGCTGGGTCGCCTCCTCGATCTCGTCCGTGGTGAGCTGGGCGATCAGCGACTACAGGACCTGGTCCCTCCCGGTGAGGGCTGATTGGCGAGGACGATATCTTCCATTGCGCCTCGTGGTGAGCCATCGATCAGGAACGATCGCCACGACGGGACCGGGCTACGTGCTTCTGGTACTCGTGGCTCCCCATTCCGGATTACTCCTGAACGTCCGACCGCCGTATCGCCTCGCAGCCTGAATACCCGGTCGCCGGCGGCCTGACCCGGTTCGCCACGGGTTGCGACAGGGCCACCGGTCGGACGGATCGGCGGGTGGATCTCTGGTTGGAAATTCCCGGCGGTGGAGTCGGTGGCGGTGGCGGGTGTCCGGGGCAGTCGGTATCCTTCCGCGGATCAGAGGCCGCCTGGCCGCCGTCGGCCGGGCGCCGGCGCCAGTCGCCGTGATCGCGTGCCCGTGTCGCTCTTGCCCCCAGACGGAGAGGATCCGGCATGCCGTCGGTCGCGATAGCCCAGGCCCAGTCTCCGTGTGTGCTCGCCCTCGACTTCGGGACATCGTCGTTCCGAGCGCTGCTGTTCGATACGCAGGTCCGCGCCGTTCAGGGGACCGCCTGCCAGCTGGAGTATGATCTGGTCACGAGCGATGACGGCGGGGCGGAGATCGACGCTGGGCTGCTGCTCGACCTCGCGACGCGCTGCATCGACGGGGCGCTGGCCAACGCGGGCGACCTCGCCAGCCGGATCGCTGGGGTAGGGACGACCGCGTTCTGGCACAGCCTGGTCGGGCTCGACACGGACGGCGAGCCGACGACGCCCGTCCTGATCTGGGCCGACAGTCGCTCGCGGGCGCAGGTCGACGAGTTGCGCGATGACCTGGACGCGGAATGGGTCCACCAGGAAACGGGCGCCTTTCTCCATTCCTCGTACTGGCCGGCCAAGCTGCGCTGGATCCGTGCAGAGCGGCCGGAGTGGTGGGCGCAGACGCGCCACTGGTGCTCCTTCACCGACCTGCTGTCCCGGCGGCTCTGCGGCGATGGCCGGACGAGCGTCTCGATGGCCTCCGGGACGGGCCTGCTGGCGGTCCATGACAGCGTCTGGCACGACCGGATGGCGGGACACGCCGGGATCGAGGTCAGCCAGCTGCCGGAGCTGACCGAGCGGGACGTGCCGCTGGCACCGCTGCGGCCGGAATGGGCGGCGCGCTGGCCGGCGCTGGCCGGGGTGCCATGGTTCCCGGCCATCGGCGACGGGGCGGCTGCCAACGTCGGCTGCTTCGCGGCCCGGCCGGGTCGCCTGGCGCTGACCGTCGGGACCAGCGGCGCGATGCGGATGATCGCGCGGGTCGGGCGGGTGACGGTGCCGGCCGGGCTATGGGCGTACCGGCTGGACGCGCAGCGATACGTGCTGGGCGGGGCGCTGAGCAATGGGGGCAACGCCACGGCCTGGCTGCGGGAGCTGCTGGGGACATCATTCGACAGCGCCGATCATGAGGCGGCGGTGGCGATGGCTCCGGACAGCCACGGCCTGACGGTGCTGCCGTTCCTGGCGGGGGAGCGCTCGCCGAGCTGGAACGACCACGCCGAGGGGACGATCGCCGGGCTGCGGTTGTCGACGACGAAGGCGCAGCTGCTCCGGGCGATGCTGGAGGCGGTGATCTATCGCTTCGCCCTGATCGATGCGCGGCTCCGGCCATTGGTCGGCGAGGACCCGATGGTGATTGCCAACGGCGGGGCGCTGCTGCGGTCCCGGGCATGGCTGCAGATGGCGGCCGACGTGCTGGATGAGACGGTCGTGGCGCTGCCGCCGGAGGACGAGGCGTCGGCGGCGGGGGCGGCGATCGTGGCGCTGGTCGGGATCGGCGCGCTGGCCGACGTGGAGTCGGCGCCGGACTGGGCGACCGAAGGGGAGACCCAGCGCTACGACCCGGAGCCGGAGGCCCACCGGGTCTACCGGCGGGCGATCGAGCGCCAAGGACGTCTGGAGCGTCGCCTGTTCCCGGAGGGATCGTCATGGGACCGGGTCGCCGCGCAGCCGGGGCCAGTGAAGCTGTCCGACGGGTAGCCGGGAACAAGGTCCCGGTCTCGGGAAGGGTACAGGCGTCGGGGATGGGCACGTCAGGTGCCTGAGGCGAACTAATCCGGGGCTGGGGCTGATCGCGAATGTGATTATCACCACGCTGATGGCTGGACTCGCGTCTCGTCCGGTCATGGGCACAGGCAAGACGGCTAGTCGTCACGCCGGCGAATTGCCGTGTTGGTCGCCCTCTTCTCATTGCTCGCCACGCTGTTCACGGCGACATTCCTAATCCCGTAGTGTCTGAACCGATCTATTAGGAGCGCTGCACCGGTCCGACCCAAATACGGATTGCGCGTTCTGTCAGGACCTTCGCCCGCTCCTGAATAGCGTTGTCATCCCAATGGTCCTGTTCAGCGATCATCGCATTCAGATCGTATTTGCTCGTCGCCAGCCATTTGCGCTTCTCCGCGAACGGCTTGTTAGACATCTCGGCGTTATATCCTGACAGCGTCAAGTTGCCGACCGTGTCGAGCCAGCGAGCATGGATCCGGTCGGCATCGAGACCGAGCTGATCTCGCCATTCGTTCGTCAGTGTCTTGGGCATGACGTGCTCGATCGTCGTGGTAGACGGGTCGAGCGCTTCCTTGTGGCCGTAACTCATCTCCAGTGTATCGAGGATCAACCGGCGCTGATTGGGACGGGTATCCTTATATAGCGGGTATGTGGCGAAGTTGTCGGCGAAGGTGACATCGTCCGGCCAGCGAAGACCGGGTTGCGAGAGTGCCACTCGTGTCGCAGTCACCGGATCGAGCGAGGGATCGAGTTGGTCTGCGAGGCGGAGGAAGATCCGGTTCAAAGGGTTAGTCGGAATGCCGCACAGCAACCTCCGAATCAGGAACGATTCGATATAGCTCAGGATCGTCGCGAGACCGGCTGCGTTGACGTCCCGGTCAGAGGCGGTACTGCCTGTCCCGCGGTACCAGCGATAGGCGTTGAGCAGGTACGGAGTTGGTGTCGTGATCCCGAGCCGGACGAGCCGGTCGAGCTGAAACCGGACACGCTCATCTGGTTCTAGAGCCGGTATCTGGATACGCAGGAAGTTCTCGCAGTCGAACGCGATCCCCGCGATCTCCTCGCGCAGCTCAGGGAGTGAGAGCTTGTCGCATCGCCGTTTCCACTGGAAGTACACGTCCTTGTCCCGGACATAGATGCCTGTTCGCTGAAGGGCATACTGGAACATCGTGTCGCTACGGTTCGGCGGCAGCGCCTGAAGGGACGTCGTCATCGGGAGAAAATACTCGGCATAGACGGATTCCTGCATGTCGCCATCAAAGCGCATCAGGAAGTAATTGCGAAGCAGATCCGTCTGGGAGAGCGGGCGACCACGGGCATTCAGGCTTTCGAAGACCCGGTAATCGTTATCGTCTGGTCCGAGCGTGATACTGACCACTTCGAATTGCCCAAGGATGACCTTTTCAAGTTTCGTCAAGTCGAGTACGGCGCCGGACGAGTCAGTCGATCTGAGTTGTCGTGTGAAGAAGTGATAGGCGGGGCCGATCCGATCAGTGCGGTTGGGATCCGTGGCGGCCAGTGCCTTCCGATCGATAACGCGGAAGTACTGCTCCTGATCTGAACGGGTGGGGACGACCTTATAGCGTTCGTTGCCATCACCATACTGGTTTGTCAGGTACAGGTTGTGGAGTTTGTCGGCCGTGACCACCCGCCCGTCGTCGAGCGCAGCGAAGGTATCGCGCAGCGCCGCGATCAGGAGCGTCAAGGTCGTGAGTCGCTGTTGTCCATCGATCACGACGAAGCTGGAGATGCCGCCCGCAGCGGCCGAATAAGGCTTGCTGACAATCGATCCGAGGAAGTGGATATCCTCGCCGCCTTCTTCATACACGTCCAGGATGTCATCCCAGAGCGCCTGCCAGTCACGCTGCTCCCAGGAGTACTGGCGCTGGTAAATCGGGATGACAAACTGCTGAGTCCCGCTGAACAGTTGCTGCAGGCGATAATTCTTGGCGTCCATCTTCACTCCAGTGCAATCAGTGCGAGGCTCGGTGCTGTGATTGGTGCCAGGTATCAAGGACCAGGGACGCTTGCCGGAGACAGATGTGGATCTCCACGTGCTTGCTGGGTTTCGGCGTAGTAGGCCGAATTAGTTAGTGGCGGGTTTAGGGTTTATGGAAGTCTAGCCGTCTAATCGTTGGGCATGGAGGTTATGTGCATTCTTGGTAGGGCAGCAGCCTCACCGAATCATTGTCCCACTGTAGCTCGGTCTGCGAGCATGCAATACATCTACGTGGGAGTTGAGCCCATAGGAGGGCAAGGATGCAGGTCGAGACGCTGATCACGGGCGGAACAGTCATCGATGGGTCGGGGGCCGAGCGGTTCCAGGCTGATGTCGGACTCGACGGTGGGCAGATCGTCGCCATCGGTGATCTCACTCGCGCCGGCGTCACGGCCGGCGAAGCGATCGACGCCACGGGCCGCGTCGTCGCGCCCGGTTTCATCGACGTCCATATCCACTCCGAGATCGCCATTGCGGATCAGACCAACCCGTATCGTTACGGCAGCGTCCTCCAGGGCGTCACGACCCACCTCACCGCCCCCGACGGCTTCGGCTGGGCGCCGCTGGCGGGGGAGCCGGCCGAGCAGCTCTGGCAGGGGCTCCGGTTCGCCTACGGCGAGGCGCCGTTCCCGATCGGCTGGCCGTCGGCTCACGACTACCTCGGCATCTTCCCCGGCAACACGCCCGTCAACGTCGTGCCACAGGTGCCGCACTGCGCCGTCCGCATGGCTGTCATGGGGTGGGACAGCCGCTCGCCCGACGGGCACGAGCTGCGCCGGATGGCGGACCTCACCCGCGAGTGGCTCGACGCGGGCGCCCGGTGCCTCAATCTCGGCCTGGACTACCAGCCCAGCGCCTTCGCCACAACCGAGGAACTGGTCTACCTGTCGAAGGTCGCCGCCGAGTACGACGGCATCTACGCCGCCCACGTCCGGTACAACGGCCTCGGCCGGGCCGCCGCCTTCGCCGAGACCTGGCGGATCGGTGAAGCCGCTGGCATCCCGGTCCACATCTCCCACGAGCGGATCGACGCGGAGTCTGAACGCCTGTTCGCGGAGGGCATGGAGCGCTGCGACGTCTCGTTCGAGTCGTACCTCTATCCCGCCGGCTGCACCCACCTCGCGCTGATGCTGCCACTGTGGGCGCAGGCCGGTGGACCGGACGCCATCCGTGCCCGGCTTCGGGACCCGGAGACCCGCGCGATGATGCGGGCCGTCCTCGACGACAAGCTGAACAACGACCCGATGCGCGACCGGGCGGTCTGCGTCGACGACCAGACCGGCACCTACGTCGGACAGGAGATCCAGGCGATGGCCGACGCCGAGGGCATCCCCTTCGGTGAGCTTGCTATCCGCATCCTTGAGACCGAGCACCCGTACGCGTTGATGGTTTATCACCGCCGGACCACTCCGGAATCGCTGGCCGAAGAGACCGCCGCGACCCTCCGCCACCCGAAGATGATGGTCGCCTCCGATGGCATGTATAGCGGCGCGTCGGCCCACCCGCGGGCCTACGGCTGCTTCGGCCAGGCGGTCCGGGTGGGCGTCCGCGAACTCGGCGCCGTCTCGCTGGAGTCGGCCATCCACAAGATGAGCGGTTACCCGGCCGAGCGGTTCCGGATCCCGCGGCGTGGTCTGCTGCGGGAGGGGTTCGGTGCCGACGTCGTCATCCTCGACGCGGATACGTACGCCGATCGGGCGACCTGGGACGAGCCGCGCCTTCATCCGGTTGGCGTCGACCGGGTGATCGTCAACGGCCAGACGGTCGTGCTGGACGGGGTGCCGACCAGCGCGCTGCCCGGCGTCGTCATCGACTGCAACGCCTCCGCCTGAGGACGTGACGTGGCTTCCTGCGGACAACGAATCGTTGGCGGTCGTGATCGTCGGCCTCGGTGAACGTACATGGCACCGACGATGCGTAGTGATGGGTAACGGCGCCCGACTCGCCATGACTACCCACCCGCGGGAAAACGATGCGTCACTGACGCGCCACCTCAAGGGATTGTTTCAATGGATACCCCACGCGAACTCTTTCTCCACGAGCTGTCCGACCTCCTCAGCGCCGAGCACATCATCGCGAAGACGCTCGGTGAGCTGGCGAGGGAGACGCAGCACGATGAGATGAAGACCGCGTTCAAGGAGCACGGTAACGAGAGCAAGGAGCAGGTCAAGCGTCTGGAGCAGGCGTTCAAGCTGCTTGGCGAGAAGCCGGAAGACGTGACCTGCCACGCCGCCGAGGGGCTTCGGAAGGAGCACGAGGAACTCCACGAGGAGAACCCGTCGCCGGAAGTCCTCGAGATGGGCAACCTGCTCGGCGCGGCCAAGACCGAGCACTACGAGATCGCCTCGTACACCGGGCTGGTCCAGATCGCGAAGGACCTCGGCGAGCGGGAGGTCGCCGACCTGCTGAAGCAGAACCTCGACGAGGAGACGGCGATGGCCAAGCGCATCGTCGACTTTACCAAGACCGTCGGCAAGGAAGCCAAGCAGGAGCTCAAGGAGCAGGAGAAGGCCGAGAAGCAGGCGGAGAAGGAAGAGGCCAAGGCCAACGCCAACGCCTGATCCAGTTCTGACCCCCACAGTGACAGACGCCCGCCCGGACAAAGGTGTCCGGGCGGGCGTCTGTCGTTGGCTGATCGTCTTCCAGGGTCAACCTGGATCGACCTGACTATCGGTCAGGCGAAGTAGACCCCGATCGGGTTGCCGTCGATCACCTCGACCCGGACATCCATGTCGTAAATCTCCCGCAGCATCGCGGGCGTCATGATCTCGGCCGGCGTACCGTGCCGCAGCAGGCGCCCGCCCTTCATCGCGACGATCCGGTCGGAGTAGCACGACGCGAAGTTGATGTCGTGCAGCACCACGACGATCGTCTTGCCGAGCTCGTCGCAGACCCCGCGCAGCCGCCGCATCATGCCGACCGCGTGCTTCATGTCCAGGCTGTTCAGCGGCTCGTCCAGCAGCACGTAGTCCGTGTCCTGGCAGAGCACCATCGCGACGAACGCTCGCTGGCGCTGCCCACCCGAGAGCTCGTCGAGAAAGCGGTGCTGCAACTCTTCCAGTTCGACGTATCGCAGGGCCGCCTCGATCTGATCGTGGTCCTCGGGCGTCAGCCGGCCACCGGAGTAGGGATAGCGGCCGAAGGCGACCAGGTCGCGCACCGTCAACCGGGCCTCGAAGTGGTTGTCCTGCCGCAGGATCGACAGCCGCCGGGCCAGTTTCGGCCCCGGCGTATTCGTGACGTCCATCCCGTCGACCCGGACGTGTCCGCCGTCGGACTTGAGCAGGCGGCTCATCACCGACAGCAGCGTCGACTTGCCCGCTCCGTTGGGTCCGATGATCGACGTCAGTCCGCCCCGCTCGATGCTGAGCGAGACGTCGTCGAGGACCGTCTCCCGTCCGTACCGCTTGCTGACATTCTCGACCTCGATCACCGTCTGGACCCCCGGATGAGCAGCAGGATGAACACGATGCCGCCGGCGAACTCGATGATCACCGACAGCGACGAGTTGAAGGTGAAGACGCGCTCCAGGATCATCTGTCCGCTGATCAGTACGAGGACGGCGAACAGCGTTGCCGCCGGGACCACCCAGCGGTGGGCCTGGGACCCGGCCAGCAGGTAGGCGAGGTGGGCGACCAGCAGCCCGAAGAAGGTGATCGGCCCGACCAGAGCCGTCGAGACGGCAACCAGGACCGTGACCAGCGCCAGCGTTACCAGCACGACGCGGTGGTAGTCGATCCCCAGCGAGATCGCGATGTCCTGGCCGAGTGCCATTGCGTCCAGTTGCCGGTTCATGCGCCACAGCACCAGCGAGACGGCGGCGATCAGCGCGGTCGAGACGGTCAGTAGCGTCTGGTCGATGGTGTTGAACGACGCGAAGCCGATGTCCTGCAGCACGGCGAACTCGGTCGGGTCGATCAGCCGCTGCAGCAGCTCGGTCACGCTGCGGAACATCACGCCGAAGATGATTCCGACCAGTACGAGCAGCGGCAGGCTCCGCTCCGCCTTGACGAACAACCACCAGTACAACGCCCCGGCAAAGACGACCATCAGCGTGACCTCGACGCCGAACCGGAGGCGCGGGTCCGCCTGGATCAGCCGCCCGGAGCCGAGCGCGAACACGGCGACCGTCTGGATCAGCAGGTAGAGCGCGTCGAAGCCCATGATTGACGGGGTCAGGATTCGGTTGGCGGTGATGGTCTGGAACAGCACCGTCGAGGCGGCGATGGCGTAGCCGACGACGATCAGCGCCAGCACCTTCCGGCCCCGGAACGGCAGGATAAAGTCCCAGTTGCCCCGCGACTCGATCGTCATGAAGACGGCGATCACGGCCAGCACGATGCCCGTGAGCAAGGTCAGCCGGGCGGCCGGTCCGGTCCAGGCGATGGGGCGGGCTCGGTCGTGGGTCGGGGCCGGGCGGAGCCGGCCAGCCGTGCTAGTTGCCACGCTGCGAGCTCCGGAGCAGCATCACCAGGAAGATCACGCTGCCGATCACGCCGACGACGGTCCCGATGGGGATCTCGTACGGGTAGCGGATGACCCGGCCCGCGATGTCGCAGAGCAGCAGGAAGGCCGCGCCGAACACCGCTACCCACGGCGTTGCCCGGCGGACGTTGTCCCCCATGATCATGGAGACGATGTTCGGGATGATCAGGCCGAGAAAAGGGATGGCCCCGACGCTGACGACGGCGACGGCGGTCACGACGGCCACCAGGGTCAGTCCGCCGACCAGTACCCGCTGGTAGTTCATCCCCAGGTTGGTCGTCATCGATTCGCCCAGGCCGGCGACGGTGAACCGGTCGGCGAACACGTAGGCGACGATGGTCAGGAGGCCGGCGATCCAGAGCAGCTCGTAGCGGCCACGCAGCACCTTGGAGAAGTCGCCGCTCGTCCACGCGCCGAGCGACTGGAGCAGGTCGTAGCGGTAGGCGAAGAAGGTCGTCACCGAGGCGATCACCCCGCCGAGCATGATCCCGATCAGCGGGACCATCAGCGGCGACCGGCGAGGCACGCTCCGCAGGATCAGGAAGAACAGCGCCGTCCCGGCCAGCGCGAACACCGTCGCGACCCCCATCTTGCCGATCTGCGGCGTCGCGGGGGCGAGGACGGTGACGACCAGCAGCCCGAGCGAGGCCGACTCGACCGTGCCCGCCGTCGACGGCGAGACAAACCGGTTCTGGGCCAGCCGCTGCATGATCAGTCCGGCCACGCCCATCGACACGCCGACCAGGATGATCGCCAGGGTCCGCGGCACGCGCGAGGCCCAGAGGATCATGGTGGCGTGCAGGTCGCCCTCGCCGGTCAGGAGCTGGCGGATGGTCAGATCGTAGGCGCCGATCGAGACGCTGATCGCGGCCAGGATGAGGACACCGATGACCGCGCCAAGCAGGCGACGGTCGACGGTGCGCGATCGGATGGGCGCGGAGTGGTTCGCCGGTTCGGCGATGGAGGCGGAAAGGACCACGGAGTCACCTGGTGGATTCAACGAGGGTGACCCGGCTGGCGCGACGGTCGCCCATCACGCTGCCGGGTCAGGAGGGATCAGGCGGCGGGCGTCGCGGTCGCAGCCACGGAACCGAACGCCGTCTCCAGCTCGGTCAGCATGCGCTGCATGCTGTCCAGCCCCGCGCCGGAGATGATGTACCAGTCGAACGGGTTGAGGTAGACGATGTGACCTTCGTGGGCGGCCGTGGTCTGGGCGACTACCTCGTTGTCGAGGACTTCCTGCGCCGCGGCGCTCTCGGTCTCGCCGATGGCGGCGTCGCGGTCGATCACGAACAGCCAGTCGGCGTCGTGCTCCAGCAGGAATTCCGGGGAGATCGGCTCGCCGTGGGTGGCGGTCTCGAGGTCCTGGAGCGGCGGCTGGATGCCCAGCGTCGAGTAGATCAGGCCACCGCGACCACCACGGTCGTTGCCCGGAGCGAGAGCGGTAATCGATCCGCCGGAGGTCATGATGACCATGCCGGTGCCAAGGCTGGGCACCTGCGCCTGCAGGGCCGCGACGCGCTCGGTGATCCCGTTGAGGATCTCCGTCGCCTGGTCCTGGGTGCCGCTCAGCTCGGCCAGGATCATCGTGTTGGCGCTCAGGTCCGCGACGATGTCGCCCGTGCCGAAGCTGAGGTCGATGGTCGGGGCGATCTCGCTGAGCTGGGGGAGGGCCGCGGCCGAACGGCCAGCGACGATGATCAGGTCCGGCTCACCGGCGGCGACCGCCTCATAGTCCGGCTCGAAGAGAGAGCCGATGTTCTCGGCATCGAGGTCGTCGAACGGCGTCGTGGCGCCGGCGTTCTCCAGCACCGGCGCGCCGGCGACCGGAATCCCGAGTGCCAGCATCGTGTCGATGCTCGCGAAGTCGTAGCTGTAGATCGTCTCGGGGTTGGCCGGGACGACAGTCTCGCCCTGGGCGTGGGTGACCGTGAACTCGCCTTCGCCGGGTCCGGCGACGATGCTCACCGGCGCGGCAGCCGCAGGAGTCGACTCCTGTGCGGTCGCGGCGAACGGCAGGGTGGCGCTGACGGCAAGGACCGCGGCCCCTGTGGCGATGGACATGAGGTACTGGCGACGCGAAAGCGCGACGGTCATCGGTTGCTCCGTATCCATTCGACGGCGGTGACGACACGATGGGGGCGACCGGTCCCGCACCCCCTGCCGGGACCGGTCGCCATTCAACCACATATCTGATCCAACGGGTAGGGATTGGATCGGCGACCGGTTGGGCGTCCGTCCCAAACGGCACGATGCCAGTTCCAGCCAGCCGGTACGGTCCCCCTGGACGTTCCTTCGCCAGCGCCTGGCCCGGTGGCGGACCTGGTAGGCGGTCCGGCCGGTGTCTCCCTGCGATGTTCGGGACCAGACCACCGCGGGACTTCGTCCGGGTGGGACAATGCCGCGTGATGGAAACCACCCGAGAGCCGGTCCCCAGTTCACGCCCCGACCCCCGTGTGCTCGATCGGGTCCGCGGGTACCTCGTCCTGCCGCATGCCGTCCCGATCATCGTCGTGCTGGCGGCGACGGCGGCGTTCGCATTGGTCGCCGCCGAAGGCTGGCCGGGAACCGGGACGATGGTGCTCCTGCTGGGCGCGATGCTGGGCGGGCAGCTGGCGATCGGCGCGACCAATGAGCTGGTCGATGTCGAACTCGACGCTGTCGCCCGGCCCGACAAGCCCATTCCCTCCGGGCTGGTCTCGCTGCGTGGCGCCCGGACGATGGCCGGCTTCGGCACCGCGATGATGGTCGCCCTCGTCCTGCCGCTCGGCTGGGACGCGCTCAGTCTCTGCGCACTGGGGACCGGGGCCGGGGTCGCCTACAGCCTCTGGTTCAAGCGGACCGTGTGGTCGTGGGTGCCGTACCTGGTCGCGCTGCCACTGCTGCCGATCTGGGTCTGGGCGGTGATCGACAGGGTGCCGCCGGGCCTGTTCGCCATCTACCCGATCGGGGCGGCGGCGATCGTCGCCGTCCAGATCGCCCAGTCGCTGCCCGACGTCGCGACCGACCGGGACAACGGCGTCCGCACCCTTGCCGTCGTGCTGGGTGAGCGACGGGCACTGTGGGCATGCCGGGGCGCCGTCGGCGTGGCGGCGGTGGTGGCCGTCGCGCTGGCGCCGTGGCTGACCGGCCGGCCGCTCCCCGTCGTCGTCGGCGCCGGGCTGGCCATCACGCTCGTGGCGGCCAACGCCGTGCATGCCCGGTATGATCATCCGGCCGCGATCAGATCCTGCTTCCCGGTCGTCGCACCGGCGGTGGTCGCGCTCGGGATCGGGTGGGCCGTGGCGCTCGTCTCCGGATGATGCCCCGTCCGGTCATGCCCGGTCCGGGTGGCGCTCGCGAGGGCCATCAACGACGATTGCATGACCGACCCCGATGATGAAGGAGACCGGCGAGGATGACACGCGCGGCACGCTGGTTCGACCGGCTCGGCAAACTCCTGCCCGCGCCGATGCCGCGCGACGGGCGCGATGAGCTGCTCGACGGCGGTGAACACGACCCCGCCGAGCTGGCGGCCAACTTCCGCGATATCGAGCGCGTCAACGCCCTGCTCGGTGGCACCCGGACCGTTCTCCGGCACCTGTCGCCACTACTCGGCGAGGTCCCGGCCGGGCAGCCGGCGCGTATCCTTGACCTGGCGACGGGGTCAGCCGATATCCCCCTCGCGATCGTCCGGCGGGCCCGCAGGGACGGCCAGCCCGTCCAGGTCGTCGCCTCGGACATCGACGAGAAGATCCTCGCACTGGCCCGGGCGGCGACGGACGGCGTGCCGGAGATCACCGTGGCGCGGTACGACGCCCGGTCGGTACCGGAGCCGGACGGCGCCTTCGACGTCGTAGTCTGCTCGCTCGCGCTCCATCACCTCGCGCCGGACGATGCCGTCGCCGTGCTGCGCGAGATGCAGCGACTCTCCCGATCCGGGTTCATCCTCAACGACCTGCGCCGCGGGAGGCTGGGTTACGCCGCGGCCTGGGTCGCGTCGCGGGCGACGTCCAGGAACCGGCTGACCCGGAACGACGCGCCGCTCTCGGTCCGGCGGGCGTACACGGTCCCGGAACTGCGTGAACTGCTGCGGCGGGCCGGGGTTGACGACTCCTCCGCCACGATCAGCCGCCACCCCTGGTTCCGCATGGCGGCGGTCGGGCGGGGAAGCGGCATGACGACGGGAACCACCGATGGCCTTGACTGACGAGCGGCGAGCGCTTCCCACCGATGTCGAGGCGGTCGTCGTTGGCGGTGGTCCGGCCGGCAGCACGGTCGCCGCGGGGCTGGCCGCCGCCGGGCACCGCGTCCTGCTGCTCGACAAGGCGGCGTTTCCGCGCCACAAGCCCTGCTCCGAGTACATCAACGCTGGCGGTGCCGCGCAACTCGATGCCATGGGCCTGGCCGCAGAGATCGACGCCCTCGGGGCTCACCGGATGGCGGCGATGGTCGTCCATGCCCCCGGCGGTGGCCGATTCCGCGCCGACTTCGCCCGAGCCGAGCCGGGTCGCTGCGCGCTGGGGCTGTCCCGCCACAAGCTCGATGCCCTCCTGATCGAGCGGGCCAGGGCCGCCGGGGCTGATATCCGGGAGCGGACCCATGTCCGTGACGTCACCCGTGACTGCGCGGGACGGGTCACCGGCGTGATCGCGACGTTCGGCGGGCAACGTGAGACGATCCGGGCCCGGATCGTGGTCGGCGCCGATGGTCACGACTCGGTCGTCACGCGATCGCTTGGGCTGGACGGCGCGCCACGCTGGCCCCGCAAGACCGGCCTCGTCGCGCACTACCGCAGCGTCCAGAATCTGGACCGCTTCGGGGAGATGCATGTCGGCCGCGGCGTCTACGCCGGGCTGGCGCCCCTGGAGCAGGGCCTGACCAACGTCGCCGTCGTGGCCTCGGACGCCACCGTCGCCGCCCGCTCTGGCTCGGTGGACGAGTTCTTCCGGGCTTCCCTTGCCGCGCTACCCGGCGTGATGGACCATCTCGACGGGGCCGAGCGGGTCGGCAACATCCGTGGCGTCGGCGGGATGGCCCGGACCGCCCGCCGGACAACCGGCGACGGATTCCTGCTGGTTGGCGACGCCGCCTCCTTCCTCGACCCGTTTACGGGAGACGGGATCTACGAGGCGCTCCGGGGCGGGAACCTCGCCGTGCCGGTGATCAGTGCCGCGCTTCGCGAGGGGGACGAGGGGCCGGTCTCCGCGGCGAGCCTGCGACCCTACCGCGCGTCCCGGCGGCGGGCGTTCACGGCCAAGCGCGACGTTTGCTGGATCGTCCAGGGATTCATCCACGCGCCGCCCCTGATGGACTACGTCGCGGCCCGGCTCGACACACGCGACGAGCTGGGCCTGACGCTCAGTGGGGTACTGGGGAACATCCGGCCCGCTACGGCGGCCCTGTCCCCCGTATTTCTGGCGCGACTGTTGCGTCCCTGACGTGACGAGTGGATGCAGGGACGATGAACGGGAAGACGAAAGAACGAGATGAAGACCGCGAACGAGGTCACGATGCGCGGCGAACTGGATCATATCGTCGCGCTGGCCGCTGATACGGAGCGCTGGCCCGAGATCCTGCCGCATTACCGCTGGGTCCGGCGGCTCTCCGGCACCGACGATCACAAGACCGTCGAGATGGCCGCCCGTCGTGACCGGATCCCGGTTCGCTGGCAGGCCGAGCAGACTCTGGACCGGAGCGGCCCGACTCCGGTGCTCCGCTTCGTGCATGTCGGTGGCGTGACCAAGGGGATGGACGTTGCCTGGACGTTCCGGACGACGAACGACGGGGTGGTCGTCCGGATTGATCACGACTTCCGCCCCCCCTGGCCGGTCGTCGGCGGGCTGATCGCCGACCGGATCATCGGTCCGCACTTCATCGAGGCGATCGCCGGGCGGACGCTGGCGACCATCAAGGGGATCGTCGAGGGGCGTGACGAGCGATTCGCCCCGGATGGGAGCCCACGCCGGTGAGCGACAAGCACAGGGACGATCGCGGGCGCCACCGTGTCGCCATTACCGGCATTGGCGCGATCACTCCGATCGGCGACGGTGCCGAGGGACTCTGGTCCGGCGTCAGGTCCGGGCAGTCGGCCGTTCGACCCATCTCCCGCTTCGATACCAGTCACATGTCCAGCCGGGTCGCGGCCGAGGTCGACTTTGAACCGCTGGATCACCTGGAACCCAAGCGTGCCCGGCGGCTGGACCGGTTCAGCCAGTTCGCGCTGGTCGCCGCGCGGATGGCGCTCGAGGACGCCGGCGTGGCGCCGGAGACTGCGGCGGGGGCCGGGGCCGGCATCTACGTCGGCTCGGCGCTGGGCGGGATCGCCTTCGCTGAGGGCCAGCACGAGGCCTACGTCGTCAAGGGGCCCGGGGCAGTCAACCCGATGCTCGCGCTGTCCGTGTTCGGGGGCGCGGCCTCGTCCAACGTCACGATCGAGCTGGGCCTGACTGGACCGTCCCTGTCCAACGGCAACTCCTGCGCGGCCGGGATGATCGCCATCGGGGAGGCGGCCCGGCTGATCCACGACGGTCGGGTGCCGATGATGCTGGCCGGCGGTGCCGAGGCGCCGCTCGCGCCGCTGACCTTCGGCGCCTTCGCCATGATCCACGTCCTCAGCCGGCGCAACGACGACCCCGCCACGGCTTCCCGGCCGTTCGATGCGGGCCGCGACGGCTTCGTGATCGCCGAGGGCAGCTGCATCCTGGCGCTGGAATCGTTCGAGCGCGCCACGGCCCGAGGCGCCCGCATCTATGCCGAACTGCTGGGGTATGGCACGACTAGCGATGCTCACCATATGACCGCGCCTCGGCCGGACGGCACTCAGGCATCGCGCGCGATGGGTCTTGCGCTGGCCGATGCCGGTCTCGCGGCGGAGCGGATCGACTACGTCAACGCCCACGGCTCGTCGACGGTCCTCAATGACCCGACCGAGTGCAAGGCCATCCGGATGGCGCTCGGCGACCACGCTGACCGTCTCGCCGTCTCGGGGACCAAGGGGCTCCACGCCCATGCCCTCGGCGCCACCGGCGCGATGGAGACGGCGATCTGCGCGATGGCCCTCCAGCGTGGACACCTGCCCGGGACCGCCAATCTGACGGAGAAGGACCCGGACTGCGACCTCGACATCATCCCGGCCGGCGGGCGCGACCAGCAGGCCGGGACCGTGCTGACCAACGCCTTCGGGTTCGGCGGCATCAACGCCTCACTCGTGCTGGGCCGGGTCTGACTGACAGCGCACCCTGAAGGATGAAGGATCGCAACACCTGTTGTGATCCTTCGCGGGGCTGTGACACCTCCGGGATGGTCGTGCGACCAAACGACCAACGGTGGTCGATAGGGTAGGAACCGGCACTACGCCGCCGGGCGTCCTGTCCCCCCGGCTACCAGGAGGGTCCACCCATGGTCTCGTCGATTTCCACCGTCACCTCGAAGGTCCGGCTGCCCCGCCGGGATGTCCTGCGCCTCAGCGCCGCCGCGACCAGCATCGTCGCGCTCGACCGGATCGCCCTGCCCAACGAGGTCCGCGCCATCGCGCCGGATCGGTCGATCTTCTCCCGCCAGGCCACTCCCGCCGCCGGCGACCCGGTCGAGGTTCGCCTGGCCGACGACGCGTCCGCGGCGTTCACCGCCGTGGCGGAGTCGCTGGGTGGTGCCATGACGCAGATGGGGGTGCCGGGCGCCACGCTCGGCATCCTGTCCGGCGGCACGGTCGAGGTCGCAACGCTTGGCGTGGCCAGCCTCGAGTCCGGCAGCGCCGTCGCCGATGACACCCTGTTCCAGATCGGGTCGTTGACCAAGACGATGACCGCCACGGCGGCGATGCGTTTGGTGGATGCCGGGTTGCTCGACATCGACGAGCCAGTCCGGAGTTATCTGCCCGAGTTCCGGGTCGCAGACGAATCGGTCTCGGAGCGCGTCACCGTCCGCCATCTGCTCACCCATACCGGTGGTTGGTGGGGCGATTACTTCGTCGAAACCGGTGAGGACGATGCGGACGGTCTCGCACTGGTCCGCGACATCTTCCCGGAGCTGCCGCAGCTCTCCCCGCTCGGTGCGTTGTTCTCCTACAACAACGCCGGGTTCTGCCTGCTCGGCTCGGTCATCGCCACGGTCCACGGGACGAGTTACCGGCAGGCCATGGACGACCTGGTCTTCGGGCCGCTCGGGATGACCGCGACGACGTTCGACCGGGCCGTCGTCGAGGCCGGCGCGTACTCCGAGGGATACGCCGACCCCGGCAGCGGCAATGAGCTCCAGTCGCCCCTGTACTTTCCCCGCAATGTCGATCCGGCCGGCGGTGCCTGGTCAACGGCGGCGGACATCCTCCGCTACGCCCGCTTCCATATGGGAGACGGCACGGCCGGGGGCGATGGTGAGGGTGAGACGCTGCTCTCCCCGTACGCGCTCCGCTTCATGCGCCAGCCCCAGGTCAATATCTCCAGCCAGCCGGGCATGAGCGTCGGCATGAGCTGGTTGCTGACGGGTGCCGGGACCACGCCACTGGCGCTCCACCCGGGCGATACCTTCGGCCAGCATGCCGAGTTCTGGATGGCCCCGGAGGCCGGCTTCGCGTTCGTCGTCCTGATCAACGCCGCGCCCGGTGGTGCGCTCGCGTCCGCCCAGTCGTTCGCCGCGGCGGCGGAGGCCTACGACGAGCTGGCCGATCTGCGCGAGTCGGGCTCGGTCAGCCTGGTTGGTGGCGAGGACGAGGGGACGCCGGAGGCCGGTGCCACACCGGCCATGCCGGCGATCGACCCGTCCGAGTACGTCGGCCGCTACGCCGTGCCGAACTCCGCCCTGACGTTCCAGCCGGACGGTGATGGGCTGACGCTGCTCTTCGAGATCACCCCGTTGCCCGACGAGGTGGTCGCGACCGTGTCCCCGCCGACCGAGCCTGAGGTGGCCGCCGAGTTCGTCGGCCCGGATCTCATCCAGGCGACGATCCAGGGCCTCCCGCTGACGCTCTCGTTCGTCCGGCGGCCGGACGGCACGGTCAGGTACGTCGATGTCGGGTTCCGTCTGTCGCCGCGCGTCGAGGACTAGTCACGAGTGACGGGCCGGGCGCGATACCGGGCCCGTCACATGCCGATCCGGGTCGGATTCCTTGACATGGCGGGCACCGACGGACGATCATCGTCCGGTGATCTGGTGAGCGCAGCCACCGTCCGGTGGGCTGCGCTCCGTGTGTCTCGCGTGCGCCGTTCTCGTCCCGGTCGTTGACCCGACCCGGATGGCCCTGTCGGCGCCACGATCACCACGCCGTTCCCATGTGGCGACCCCGCACCGACCCGGTGCGGCGCCCGGCGGCGAGACGCGATGATGAGATGCGACGGCAGGGCGTCGCCGCGAGGAGTACCGCACCGTGAACTTCACCGGTCCCAAGGTCAAGAAGTCCCGTGCCCTTGGCGTCGCGCTGACGCCGAAGGCCCAGAAGTACCTCCGCAACCGGCCGTACGCGCCGGGCCAGCACGGCCAGAACCGCCGTCGCCGCCGGTCCGAATACGGGACCCAGCTGATGGAGAAGCAGCGGCTGCGCTTCCAGTACAACATCAGCGAGAAGTATCTGCAGAGTGCCTACGCCAAGGTCGTCAAGCGCAAGGGACCGACGGGTGACCTGCTGTTGCAGTTCCTCGAAGGCCGGTTGGACGCCCTCGTCCTCCGGGCCGGTCTCGCGCCGAGCATCTTCGCCGCCCGCCAGTTCGTGACGCACGGCCACTTCCGGGTCAACGGCCGCAAGGCCAGCATCCCGTCCATGCAGCTCAAGCCGGGCGACGTGATCACCATCCGCGAGAAGAGCAAGCAGCTCGCGATGTTCAACGACCTTCGCCAGGAGGTCCAGCCGGCTCCGTACATCACGCTCGAGGACAACGGCATGGCTGCCCGCTTTGCCTATATCCCGCCGCGTGAGGAGATCCCGGTCGTCTGCGACGAGCAGCTGATCGTCGAGTACTACAACCGGTAGTGTTCAGGAGGGGTCGTTTACCCCTTCAGGACGCGAAGACCGGGCGAAATCTCGCGAGTATTCTCGCGAGATTTCGCCCGGTCTTCATCGTTTTCCAGCGCGATGTTGTCGTGTATGTCGCCGCTGGCGAGGCGAACATGGGTAGACTGAGGCGCTCCATCGCCAGGGCAGTCATGTCGGGTGAGACATGGCTGTAGGTGTTGAGCGTGACGCGGATCGACGAGTGGCCCAGCTGCCCACTGACAATCCGGGGATGCGTCCCGGCAGCCATCGCCAGCGTCGCGTGGGTACGCCGCAGGCTGTGAATCGGTATGGCCGATACCCCGGCCCGCTGGACGAGGTCCCGGTGGTGAAACCAGTCGCCCCGGCCGGGAATCCGACCGGCGCTGCCGGTGAATATCGGGTCAACATGCTCCCAGTGAGTGGCGACGACCCTGGGCCTGTATCCCGGGGCCACACTTCCCGAGATCGAGTCCGCCTGGCGATTGAGAGCTCGCCAACTGCATCCCGATGTCGGTGGTGATCCCGTCAAGTTCGCCCGTCTCGGCGAGGCTTGTCAGCAGGCCAAGGGGCCCGATCAAGAAGGACGACTCCCCGCTGGCCCAGATTGTCGGCGACCTGATCGCCCTCGCGTTGTCCTCTTGGTCGCTGGAGTTGTGGTTTCGATCGTGGCTTGGGCACCTGTTACACTCCGGCTTCCCGACGGCGTTTGTGCGTGCTGGAGTGGTGGTGGCGAGATCTCGTCACCACCGCTGCCATGCTGATTGGCAGTGACCGCTGCAAGGAATACGGATGGCATCACGATCGGTTGACCGGGCCAAGCTGGACAGCCTGCTCTCCGAGCAGCAGACGCGGGCGCATGTCTTCCTGATCGACAGCTCACCGGAGTTCCGGGAGCTCATCGCCGAACTGCTCGCCGACGAGCGGTACGGCGTCACCGCCAGCGATTACATCCCTTCGCTCTTCTCCCTGATCGTCGCGACCCAGCCGGATCTGCTGATCATCGATCTCGCCGTCACCCACCGTTCAGGGTGCGAACTCCTGGAGCAACTGGAGCAGGCAGCGATCACCGAGCGAGTTCCCGTTCTCGTTACCTCGACCGATCAGCGTCTCATCGACCGGGCCCTTGAGAATCAGGCCCGGTACGACTTCGAGCACTATCTCGTCAAGCCGTTCGACCTGGATGTCCTCTTGGACATCGTCGCTGAGCTGACTGATCAATAAGATCCCGTAACGCTCTGACACCTCTGATCTCCGTCCCGCCTCGGCGCCAGAGCAGGGCCCATATTCAACTCTGGCGCCGGGTCGTTGTCCTGAGCTCAGGCAGCGAAGTCACCGGCGAGGCGCTCCATGCCGCACGCGAGCGAGCCGACCGTCGTCGGATGTTATCGGGCGGCCAGTTGGCGAGCCAACTCGGAGATTGGGTCAGCCATCGAACCAGCCCGATGGGACTTGACCAGACATAATGAAGTAGTAAAATAGCAAGTGACGAGTGGCTCGATTGCCATCGTCGTTTGATTCGGGTCCGCTTGGATTGAACGATGGAGGTAATTCCCATGATGCGGTCCACCCTTTTCCCTGAGGTCCTTTCGCTCCAGAACACCCTCGACCGTGCGGTCAACGAGATGCTCGGCGGCGGTCCGTTCCGGACGCTCTGGTCGCGAGAGGGCAACGGCGGCACCGGCGTCGCCCAGGCTATGCCGTTCGATGTCTACGCCACGGATACGCAGGCCGTGGTGATGGCGGCCGTTCCCGGAATGCGCCCGGATGACCTCGAAGTCACGGTGCACCAGAACACCATCAGCCTGAGTGGCAGTATCGGCAACACCGCCGAGACTGACGAGACCAAGGACGCGACCTGGTACGTCCACGAGCTGCCCAGCGGTACCTTCCGCCGCAGCATCACTCTTCCGTTCCAGATCGACGCGGATCACGTCCAGGCGTCGTTTGAGAACGGGGTCGTCAGGGTGATTGCCCCCAAGGCCGAGCAGGCCCGGCCGCGCCGGATCTCGATCGCGAGTGGGCAGATCCAGCAACCCGATGCCCTTGGTGCGGGTAATGCTGGTGAGCAGCAGTCGTAAGTCATAGAGCGTTCGACCGCGTTCAGCTGACCGATCCCTCCCTGCCATGAGCCTGTCCGAGGGCTCGGTCGGGGGAGACAGCCAGTCGGGTATCGCCGACTGGCTGTCTCCCTGATTCCGCGGGGGTGATGTCCCATGCTTGAACTTGGACTCCTGATCATGCGCCTGGGTCTGGGCTCCCTGATGGTTGCCCATGGTGCCCAGAAACTCTTCGACTGGTTCGGCGGGGCCGGCCTGTCCGGGACCGCTCAGTTCCTGGGTTCTCTCAGGCTCCGCCCGCCCCGGGTGTGGGCCATCGCGGTCGCGGTGAGCGAGATCACCGCGGGCCTCCTGACCATCACCGGCTTGCTCGGCCCGGTCGGCCCCGCCCTGATCCTGGCCGTGATGCTCGCCGCCATCATGCTGGTGCACTGGCGTCACGGCTTCTGGAACACAGATGGCGGCTTCGAGTTTCCGGCCCTGCTCGCGGTGACCGCGACCGGCCTGTCGCTGATGGGACATGGGCGCTACGCGCTCGATGAGGTGCTCGGTCTGGACCTGCACGAGGCGGAGATCATTGTTCCGACCCTCGTGATCGCGGTCCTTGGAACTCTCGCGGGCATCGTGATCGGGCGCCACATGGGCCAGGATCTGCAGCCTGGAGGGGGTGCACCGTCGGCTGCTGATTCCCGGCTGGCCCATGATCTGCTCGCCCATGACTTGTCCAGGCCTGGATCTGCCGCGACGACCGCCGCGGTCCGGGTCGACCCTGTCGCGACCCAGGGGCAGTACCAGCCCGTCCATCGGGTGACGCGGCAGGTTCGAGTCGTCGCCGGTGTGTGGCGTTCCAGGTAATCCCCAACTGGTCCATCGTTGCCATCGGTGAGCGACAGGCAAACCTGCTGGGACGTCGGTGCTGCTGGAGTGACCAACTCCTGCGACGCTGAGTCCCAGACTCAAGATTGTCCCAGGTCCCCTGCCTGCGAGGTGCTGCGTCGCTCGGTGCGAGTTGCGCCCCTTTCGGCCCCCCTTGTGCGTTCCTCTCCATCCGGATGGAGCGGCCCTGTCCGTCACCGATCCGATGCCGGTGACCCATTCCCTGCGAGCAGGCCCTGGCAGAGATACGACGCGGGGCAGACCGAGGAACAGCAGTCGCAGGGAGATCAGCCAGGAATGGCTGGTGACAACCAAGGGACAACCAACAGCCGCCCTCACACCCGAGGGCGGCTGTTGGTTTGGGGGTGACCTATGCGCCAGGTGGGAAGATCCGGCCTAATCGCCCGCCTAATCGCCCGCCTCGTCGCCGTAGAACCGTGCAGGTACCCGGACGTCCAGGCAGACCGTCGCCGGAATCGTTGCAGTGCCGGCGATAAGCCTCACGCCCACGACTTCGGCATTGACGTTCGGGCTGACTAGTTCGATCACGGCTCCGACGGGAAGCGGGACGACGCCCTCGATCCACATCACCTGGCGCTGGCGCTCACGGTCGAAGACCAGCGTCCTCGGGTCGAGTCCTACCTGTGGCGTATCTTCCATGGTTCATTCGCCTCCCCGTGCGCGCTATCGGGCGGCGTGGCCCATGAGCGGGCACGATACTCCAGTTCGTCTTTCCTTCGCAGTCAATATGCCCTCAGCTGGTGCCCTAGGGCAGGTCCCCATCAGGCACGTCCTGTGGCCGGCTAACCCTCGATCGCACCCGGGTTGGCGCTGCCTGAACGTAGCGATTCGACCTGCCAACCACCGTCGCTTCTCGGGTACAGGCAGGAGCCGGCGAAGCTGGCGCCGGAGTTAGGACTCGCTGGTCGTGAGCGGCCGATCGGGCTCGTCAACCGGCAACCAGAGGGACATCGTCGTTCCCTGGGAAACTCCCGCGCTCTCGGCCCACAGCCGGCCACCGTGTGCTTCGACGATCTTCTGGCTGATGTAGAGCCCGAGGCCCAGACCAGGGATGGTGCTCGTCGCCGCGTTCGTGGCCCGGTTGAACGGCTCAAAGATGCTTTCCTCCGAGCCGGGTGGGAGTCCGATCCCCTGATCCGTCACGGTGATCAGCGCCCCGCCGGGCTCGAAGCCGAGCGTGACCTGCACTGGTGTGCTGGCCGCTGAGTACTTCAGCGCGTTCTCGACGAGGTTGACGATCACCTGCTGGATGCGGTGAGGGTCACCCATGATGGGCGGCCCCTGATTGGCCTGGATCGTCAACCGGTGGAAGGTGCGGGCGCGCCAGTACCGGTCGGCCGCCTGGGTAATCAGCTTTGTCAAATCGATCCGCTCGAGGTTCGCCGCCGTCGGCCCGGATTCGCTCAGGTGCAGCCGGCCAACATCGAACAGCTCGTTGACCATCAGCTCCAGACGCTCGCTGCTCTCGACCAGCCCCTTGCTGTACCGCTCGAGGCGCTCTTGCTCGATGCGACCCATCCTGATCGAGCGACTAAGCAGCTGGGCGGTCCCTTTCAGGGAGGTGACCGGGGTGCGCAGCTCGTGGGCGCCGATCGACAGGAAGTGGTCGCGCGCCACCACGGCTCGCTCGGCCATCAGCCGGGCCTGCTCGCGCTCCGTCTCGGCCCGGTGACGCTCGGTGACGTCCTGGCCGATCTTGAGGAATCCGCGCAGTACGCCGTCCTCATCCCGCAGGGCTGTCGAGACTCCCTCGATGAAGACGCGCGTCCCGTCCTTGCGCTGGTGCCAGCGCACATTCGGGGCGGTCCCCTCGTTCGCGGCGATCCGCGTCTCCTCCGCCGGCGCCCCCGCTTCCCGGTCTTCGGGGATGAATGTGATCGCGGCCGGCTGGCCCCTGATCTCGTCGGCCGTCCAGCCATAGACGGCTTCCGCGCCGGCGAACCAGTCGGTGACGCGATCCTCCGGATCAGTCAGGAAGATGGCATAGGTCTGCGCGTTCTCGACGATCAGGCGGAGCTGCTGCTCGCTCTCCCGCAGGGCCTCTTCGACGCGCTTGCGGTTGGTGATGTCCCGGATCGTCGAGATCATCGCCGTCCGGGTGCCGTCTTCGATGATGAAGTCGGCCCGGGCCTCGACCAGTCGTTCTGTTCCGTCCCTGCGACGGATACGCGCCTCGTACACGCCACGCGATGCGGGGGCGGCGAACACCGCACGATGCTGCTCTTCAGCCCAGGCTCGCTGCTCCTCCGGGAAGATTACGGCAAAGCTATGCCCGACGACCTCGTCGTGATCGTAGCCGTACAGTGCCAGGTAGGAGGGGTTCGCGAGCAGGACCGTCCCGTCCTCACTCGAGACCGCGATCGCGTCGGAGGTGTTCTCCCAGACGGCCCGCAGCCATACGGGGAGATTGTCGATTTCTGATAGCGCGCTAGGCACGTGATCCTCGTCGGTCATGGTCGCCTCCAGGCGGGGCATAGGGGGCGACTGATTACGTCGGAATCAAAGCCGGCCGGCCTTCCTGTCGGAAGCGCGGACAAGACGCCGGAACAAGATGATTCATTCAAGAGAAGGGCCATCGCAGGGACGATGCCTGTCGAATCAGCACTACCGGAGGGCTCATCCCTGTCGGTTCACGAAGCTTGATCGGCCATTCACGACGCCCGACGGTGCGCCGGACGGTCCGTTGGACCATATGGATTATAGGAATTGCGGATAGTCGGTCAGGGATACCGATCATCCGGTCATTGCCCGACGCTGGGTGACTGACCGCTCTCCTGTGCGAGCCAGTACGTGGTAACCGGTCGTCCGTCACCATGCGTTGCACCTCGGAGCGGTCGATCGGCTTCAAGGTGGTCTCGAGCGATTGGAACGCGCCCGTCGATGGCCGTTGGCTGGACCTTCCACCAGTCTCACTGGGCAGGTTGTTATGCTTGCCGCCGACCAGCCCGACGCCAGGGGGAGCCCAATGACTACCGCCACCCATGACATCACCGCCGAGGCTCATGCCCGCGATCTGGACGCCGCCGACCCGCTCGCCGGGTTCCGCGACCGGTTCTACGTCCAGCCGGGAACCGTTTACCTCGATGGCAACTCGCTGGGTCTCCTGTCGAGAGATGCCGAAGCCGAGGTGCTGCGAGTGCTTGGGGAGTGGCGTGACCTCGGGATCGATGGCTGGATGCGTGCTGACCCGCCCTGGTACTGGATCGGCGAATCGCTCGGAGCGCAGGTGGCGCCGCTGGTCGGGGCCGATCCGGAGGAGGTCGTCGTCACCGGCTCGACGACGATGAACGTCCACGCGCTCGTCTCGACCTTCTACCGGCCGGAGGGCCGACGCACCAGGATCGTTGCGACCGCACTGGACTTCCCGTCGGACATCTACGCGCTCCAGGGGCAGATTGCCCTGCGTGGAGGGGACCCCGATCGCGACCTCGTGGCCGTGGGCAGCCGCGACGGCCGCACCGTCGACGAGGACGACCTGCTCGCCGCGATGTCCGATGAGGTGGCGCTGGTCTTCCTGCCGTCGGTGCTCTATCGCTCGGGGCAGCTGCTGGACATGGAGCGGCTGACAGCGGCGGCCCACGAGCGCGGCATCCTGATCGGGTTCGACTGCGCCCACTCGGCCGGCGCCGTGCCGCACCGGTTCTCGGAGTGGGGCGTCGACTTCGCCGTCTGGTGCTCGTATAAGTACCTGAACGCCGGGCCGGGCGCCGTCGCCGGGCTGTACGTCAACCGCCGGCACTTCGGCACCGTCCCGGGGCTGGCCGGCTGGTGGGGCTCCGACAAGGAGCGCCAGTTCGACATGCGCCACGAGTTCACCGGCGCGATGAGCGCCGGCGCCTGGCAGATCGGGACGCCGCCGCTGCTCGGGCTGGCGCCGCTGGCCGGCTCCCTCCGGATCACGGTGGAGGCGGGGATGGACCGGCTGCGCGACAAATCGCTCGCCCAGACCGCTTACCTCGTCCAGCTGCTGGAGGCGACCGGACTGACCGGCGAGCCGTACGGCTACCGCATCGGCACGCCGTCCGATCCGCAGCGACGGGGCGGGCATATCGCCGTCGAGCACGACGCCGGACCGGGGGTGGCCCGGGCGCTCAAGCAGCGCGGCGTGATCCCCGACTTCCGCCCGCCGGACGTCGTCCGCCTGGCGCCGATCCCGCTCTACACCTCGTACCACGACATCTGGACCGCCGTCGGCCACCTGCGCGAGATCATCGACCGGGGCGAGCACCTGTCGGGAGACGGGGGGCGCGAGATCGTTGCCTGATCCCGGCCCGGCGTTCTCCCGTCGCGTGTGGCGCCAGGGTCAGGCGCTCTCGTCCGCCGGGACCAACTCGAACAGTACGGCGGTCCGGCCCGCGCTCGGTGCCATCAGCCGGTCCCCCGTGCTCCAGTCGATGCCTGGACGATGGTCAGCTTGTCCGAGTGGATGTTCGTGCTCGACGGCGACGGTGTAGTCGCCGGTCTCGAGGTCCAGCAGCCGGATCTCCCGCGACTGGTCAGCCAGCACGATGGCCATCGCCAGGGACCGCCTGTCCGGGGACAGCCCGACTGCGGTGATATGGAGCGGGATGTCGCTCCCTGTCGCGAAGATGTCGTCGGCCGTGCTCTCGCTGGCCCCGAAGTCCAGCGGGCTGAGCTCTCCCGTGTCGAAGTCGGCCAGGAAGTACCGCGTCCGCGGCGGAACCTCGTTGGTCTGTTGTGCTTGCCGATCCATCACGATCCCGCTGCCATCGGCCGTGACGTCGAGCAGAAGGAGCGGGTACTGTTCCTGGTCATCTGGCGGCTGGATCAGTCGCTCGGGCGCGTCGCCATCCGGATCGATTGCCCAGATCCCGTCGTCCGGGTCGCCGCCCGGTGCTGCGACGGTGTAGAGGATCCGGTCGTCCTCGGGCCAGTGGATGCCGCCATACGCTGCGGCCCATGTCCCGGAGACGACGGCGATCTCCTGGGCGGGACCGCTCCCGTCGGTCGGGACCCGGTACAGCGCGTTTTCGGCCACGCCTCCGCCGTCGACCCAGGGGCTACGAGAGAAGACGATCTCGGTGCCATCCGGTGACCACGCCGGTGACAGGTCGACCGTTGCCTGGTCAGTCCTTTCCGCCGAGCTGATCAGGGGACCCTCAGCCCCGTCGTCGGTGAGGTTGGTCAGCTCTCCAGACGGGACGTCGAAGAGCCAGATGTCGGATTCCAGCATCTGGCGTGTGGCGTCCTCGGTGAAGGCGAACCGGGTGCCGTCCGGAGACCACCGGACCGAGTCGACCGCCACGGACGCCGGGAACGGGACGCAGTCCGTATCCGTTTCAGCCTCCTGATCCAGGGGCATCGCGCAGATCGCTCCGTCACCGGAGAGGTCCCAGGCAGCGTAGGTTGAGCCGTCCGGCGAGAGGGCGAGGGCAGCGAGGTCATCGCCACCGAGGACCGTCTGCGTGGCGGCCGGGACGATGCTCGGCGTGGGGTGGAGGTCGATCGGGAAGGCGGCGGCCGACAGGGTGCTGCCAAGCGTGAGGCATGCGGCTGCAAGCAGGCCCAGCGAGGTCGAGCGTCGAGGCATCAGGGGAAACTCCGTCTGGTAGGGGAGGGGTCAACCGGGGAAGCTGGCGCTGTCGCCACTTTCCCAGTGAACTGACGCCGCCACTGGCCGCCAGGTTTCATCCGCGTATCAGTCGGCGGGCTCCAGCATCATGAGGATGCCGGTCCGCGCCGCACCCGGGCCGAGCAGGGAGTCGTTCTCCCCCCAGTCCAGTCCCGGCCGGGTTCCGAACGCGCCGATCGGGTCATCCAACTCACCGGCGACCGTGTGCTCGACGGTGGCGATGTCGACCACCCAGAGCTGCCGCTCGCCGCCCGGCAAGGTGACCGCTGCCGCGAACCGGTCGCCCTCCGGGGAGAACCCGACCGCCATGACGGACTGCGGGACACCACTGTCCGTGGCAAGGGCCTCGGACGGTGGCAGGCCGATCGCCCCGAAGTCCAGCGCGGTGGTGTCGCCGGTCTCGAGGTCGAGGAGATAGTGAGTCGGCCGGGTGAGCGGGATCGAATACTCGGCCATGGCTCGCTGATCGATGACCAGACCGCTGGCACCGTCGGATGAGGCGTCGGCCAGGATCATCGTCGTCGTGTCGTACTCGTTGGCGTCGACCAGCTGGTTCGGCTCTCCGCCGGCCGGGTCGATTTCCCAGATCCCGTTGTCGGGGTCTACCTCCGGAGCCATGACCGAGTAGAGGATGCGGTCGTCCTCGACCCAGTGGATCCCGCCGTAGACCGCGATGGAATAGCTGCTCACCCGATCGATCCTGTCCGCTTCACCACTCCCATCCGCCGCGATCCGGTAGAGGGAGGTCCCGTCGACGCGCAGGGAATCGCTGCGGGCGAAGACGATCTCCGTTCCGTCCGGTGACCAGGCCGGCGCGAGATCGATGTCGCTCGGCTCGTCGGAGCCGAACGGGCTGCCCTCGACGCCGTCATCCGTCAGGTTCGTCACCTCACCGCTCCCGACATCGAAGACATGGATATCGGACTCCTCGAGATACTGGGTGAAGTTCTCGGTGAAGACCAACCGGGAGCCGTCCGGCGACCAGGCAACCGAATCCAGCAGGACGGAAGCGGTAAACGGGGCACAGGTCGGCGCTTCGCGGGTGATGGTCGGGAACGAGCAGATCTCGCCCTGATCGGTGTCCCACATCGCGATCGCGGAGCCATCCGGCGAGAGGGCGAGTGGCTGCATCCCGTCGCCCCCGATGGTCTCCTGCGACGCCAGCGTCCAGCCGGTGCCGGTCGTCGGCGTGGCCCCGGGAGTGGCATCTCCGGCGGCGACAGGCCCCGCTGCCCCGAAAGTGAGTGCTCCCGCGAGCAGGAGGCCGGGACTGATCATGCGTCGTCGTCGAGTCATCAGGTCTCCTCATCATGCGTTGGCGCAGTCCGGGCGGGTCTCACTGTAGCGGGGCGGCCGTCGTCCTGGCCGCCATGCCATTCCCTAACGGAGACGCACGACGGCCCCGGACGTTCCATGTCCGGGGCCGTCGTGAGCGGAATTTGATCAGGGAAGCGCTAGATGCCGCTCGGCTCGGCCAGCCCGGCGACGGCCTTCTCCGCGACGAGAACCTCGTCGATCAGGCCGTACTCCTTGGCCTCGCCGGCACTCATGTAGTAGTCGCGAGCGGAGTCGGCCTTGACCTTCTCCAGCGGCTGGTTGCAGTGCTGGGCCAGCAACTCGATGCAGCGGCTGGAGAGCAGCAGGGTCTCGCGGGCGGCCACCTCGATGTCGGGGACGTTGCCCCGGAAACCGCTGGAACCCTGGTGGATCATCATCCGGGCGGATGGCAGGGCGAACCGCTTGCCGGGCGCGCCGCCGCCGAGCAGCACCGTCGCCATGCTGGCGCCGAAGCCCATGCAGTAGGTGGCGACGTCCGGCTTGATCATCTGCATCGTGTCGTAGATGGCGAGGCCGGAATAGATCACACCGCCCGGCGAGTTGATGTACATCCGGATGTCCTGCTCGCTGTCGTCGTGAGCGAGGAACAGGAGCTGGGCGATGATCAGGTTGGCGATCTGGTCGTCGATCGGCTGGCCGACGAAGATGATCCGCTCCTTGAGCAGCCTGGAATAGATGTCGAACGACCGCTCGCCACGGTTGGTGCTCTCGACCACCATCGGGATCAGGTTCTCGACCGTCGGAATGTTCACGAGGGGACTCCTCTCCCGCTTGGGTGCTGGGGCTTGCGCGTACTGGGGATGGAGTCTAGCAGCGTCGGGGCGGCGCGCGTGGTCAGCGACGCCTGCCCGTCCGGGCGGGGACGGGCAGGGAGCGCTCAGGGTACCTGCGCCCCCTGCGCCTCGACGAAGACGCTGTACAGCGATTGGCCAGCGGTGATGAACAGCCGGTTCTTCTTCAGCCCCCCGAAGCAGAGGTTCGAGGCGACCTCCGGCAGGTGGATCTGGCCGAGCAGCTCGCCTTCGGGGCTGTAGCAGTGGACGCCGTCCCATCCTGCCCCGCCGCCGCCGGCCGATGCCCAGACGTTGCCGTTGCGGTCGCAGCGCATTCCGTCCGAGCCGCCGGCGCCGGACAGGTCGACGAAGACGCGGCCATTGGTCGCCCGCCCATCCGCGACGTCGAAGACGCGGAGCTGGTCGGTGTCGACGACATAGACGCGCGACTCGTCCGGCGAGAAGCAGATCCCGTTGGGCCGGTTCATCCCGGTGATCACCGGTTCGCCGGCGCCGGTCGCCGGGTCGATCCGGTAGACATGGCGAGGCAGTTCCGGGTCGGCGCGGTGGCCCTCGTAGTTGCCGTCGATCCCGTAGCCAGGGTCGGTGAACCAGATCGAGCCGTCGGAGTGGACGGCGACGTCGTTGGGCGCGTTGAGCCGCTTACCGTCATACCCGTCCATCAGGACGGTCAGCGTTCCATCGTGTTCGGTCCGGGTAACGCGGCGGGCGCCATGCTCGCAGGAGATCAGGCGGCCCTGCCGGTCGCGGGTGTTGCCGTTGGAGTGGCTGGCGGGCTGGCGGAAGGTCGTGACCTCGCCGGTGATCTCGTCCCAGCGGAGCATCCGGTCGTTGGGGATGTCCGAGAACAGCAGGTAGCGACCATCGCCAAACCAGACGGGACCTTCAACCCAGCGCCCGCCGGTCCAGAGCCGCTGAACGACCTCCTGCCAGATAGCCATCTTCCGGAAGCGATCGTCGTGGGCCTCGATCGCCGGGTCGGGGAACCGGATGATCGACCGGTCGCGCTCCCAGGACGTGGCGTGTGGACGCCGGTCGACGGGGATGGCATCGTGCGGATCGGTCGGGGTGTCGGTCATTGGATAGGTCCTCGCATTCGGTCGTGTCCCGGGGCTGAAGTCCCCGGGCTCGAAGAGGTGCCGCGGGCATCGTGTTCCGGCCCCTGACTGGCCAGGGTCTCGACGAACGTTCCGCAGAACGTCGATCAGCCGGGGGATTCAGCCCAGGGAGCTGTCACCCGCGCCCGACGAACGGCATCTTCGTCGCCATCACCGTCATGAACTGGACGTTGTGCTCGAGGGGCAGCGACGCCATGTAGCGGATGGCCCTGCCGACTTCCTCGACGTCCATCAGCGGTTCCTCGCGGATGTCGCCATCGGCCTGGAGGGCGCCGTGGGCGACGCGGTGGCCCATGTCCGTGGCGGCGTTGCCGATGTCGATCTGCCCGCAGGCGATGTCATAGGGTCGGCCGTCGAGTGCGGTCGACTTCGTCAGGCCGGTGATGGCGTGCTTGGTCGCGGTGTAGGCGATGGTCAGGGGCCGCGGGGCGTGGGCCGAGACTGACCCGTTGTTGATGATCCGGCCGCCACGCGGGTCCTGCCGGCGCATGATGCGGAAGGCCTCCCGGGTGCAGAGAAATGATCCGGTCAGGTTGACCTCGACGACCTCACGCCACGTGGCGACCGGCAGCTCGTCCATGTCTACCGCCGGGGCGCCCATACCGGCGTTGTTGAACAGCAGGTCCACCCGGCCATGATCCCGGTGGAAATGGTCGAACAGCTCCCGGATCTGGTCCTCGTTGGTAACGTCGGCGGGGTAGGGGAAGATCGAGCCGGGCAGTCCGGCGGTTCGCCCGGCGGTGACGGTCGCGGCCAGTGCCTCGGGACGACGCCCGACGACACCGACCGTCCAGCCCTCACCGGCCAGCGCGATGGCGGCGGCAGCGCCGATCCCGCTGCCGCCACCTGTCACGATCGCGATCCCGCCCCGGTTGCCTGCCACCATGCGCCCCGCTCCATCCTGCATCAGCCTCGGCCCGAAGATCGACACGATAGCAGGCCGCCACGATGGCCGGGAAACGGCCCGGACCCCCTCGCGCGGACGGCGCCGGCGCGGCATCATGCACGGCGGCACCGATCGGGCGAGGACCCTGGACATCGGCCGATCACCGGATCAACCCAGAGGAGTTTCATGGACACGTTGCGCATCGGCATCATCGGCATGGGCTGGCCCGGCCAGCGCCACATCGAGGCCTATCAGAAGCACCCGAACGCGAAGATCGTCGCCCTTTCCGATGTCAATACCGCCGCGGCGGAGAGCGTCCGCGACCAGTACAAGGTCGAGGGGGCCCGCGTCTTCGGCGATTACCAGGAGATGCTGTCCGGCGATCACGTCGACGCGGTCTCGATCGCGACGCCGAACTTCCTCCACGTCCCGATGGCGATCGCGGCGCTGGAGGCGGGCAAGCACGTCATCCTGGAGAAGCCGCTGTCCAACACGCTGGCCGATGGCGAGCGCCTGGCCGCCGTCGTCGCCGAGCGGCCGACGCAGGCGTTCATGATCGCGCTCAACAACCGCTACCGGCCCGACAGCATGATCCTCAAGCAGAAGATCGACGCCGGTGAGCTCGGCCGGATCTACTACGCCCGCACCGGCTGGATGCGCGGCGCGGCCGACTTCTTCCTCTCCGGCTGGTTCACTCAGAAGGAGCGCTCCGGCGGCGGCCCGCTGATCGACCTCGGCGTCCACATGCTGGACCTCGCGCTCTGGTTCATGGGCAATCCGCGGCCGGTCAGCGTTTCGGGCTCGATCTACCACGAGTTCAACGACCACCTCTCGAAGAAGACCGGCTCGCCGGTCGACGTCGAGGACTTCGCGACGGCGTTCGTCCGGCTGGACAACGGCGCGTCGGTTCACCTCGATGTCTCGTGGGCGTCGCACATCCCGGAGGGCGACCGGGTCTTCACCGAGTTGCTCGGCTCGCAGGGTGGCGCCTTCCTGAACCGGCAGTACGGCGCCACCATCGGTCGAATCGAGGACATGACCATAACGACAGCGACGGGGACCGGACCGACCCGCGCCACGCTGACCCAGTCGCCAAAACTGACCGCCCCGGGGGCCGGCGACCACATGTTCATGCTCTATGAGTCGTTCAGGGGCGAGGTCGCAGACTTCGTCGACAGCGTCCTCGCCGGGCGACAGCCAGGCGCGACGATCACCCACGGCCTGGACATCCTCCGGGTGCTGGACGGGATCTACCGCTCGGCCGAGACCGGCAAGGAGATCGACCTCCGGCCGGCCATCGCTGACGATCCCGTCGTCGAGCCGGGGAACACGAGTGTCGGCGCCTGATCGGCGGAACTGACACTGATGGCCGGTCCCGCCTCCGGGGCCGGCCCGTGCGGTCGCGGGAGTGCGCGGCCCAGGGAGCGCCCCGACGGCGCGAGCAGGAGAAGCGCATGCGACTCGGTGGACCGGTCTGGTACGACAAGGGAGATGCGGACGCCTGGGTGGCGGCCCATCGCGCGTGGGGCTACGGTGCCGCCGTGTTCCCGCTCAAGCACGACGCCGCAGCGGATGACATCCGGCGGTTCCGGGACGCGGCCGACTCGGCTGGGCTCGTCATCGGCGAGGTCGGCGCCTGGCACAACAACCCGATCTCCCCGGACGAGGCGACGCGGCGGGCCGGGATCGCCGGGGTCCAGGCGCAGTTGGCCTTAGCCGAAGAGGTTGGCGCGCGCTGCTGTGTCAACGTCTCCGGGTCGCGGGCGGAGGGCTGGGCGGCACCCCACCCGGACAACCTGACAGACGACACCTTCGCCCTCGTCGTCGACAGCGCCCGCGAAATCATCGACGCCGTCAACCCGACCCGGACCCGGTACGCACTGGAGGGGATGCCCTGGGCGTTCCCGGACGGCCCGGACACCTACCTGCGGCTGATCGAGGCGATCGACCGGCCCGGGTTCGGCGTCCACTTCGACCCGGTCAACTTCGTCTCCACCGTCCGGCGCTGGGCCGACACCGGCGCCCTGATCCGGGATAGCGTCCGGCAGCTGGGCCCGCACATGGTCAGCGCCCACGCCAAGGACATCACGCTCAGGAGCGAGGCACTGGTCCAGCTCCACGAGGTCCGTCCCGGGCTGGGCGACCTGGACTACGTAACCCTGCTCCATGAGCTGAACACGCTGGACGCCGACCTGCCGCTGATCATCGAGCACCTGCCGGGCGAGGCGGAGTACCGCGCCGCCGCCGACCACATCAAGGGCGTCGCGCAGGCCGAAGGCGTCACGTTCCGCACGATCAGCGGCTGATCAGAGTGGCCGTGGCGTCGTGTCGTCGAGACGGCCAGGACCGGTTCCCGGGCCGTCTCGACCCGGACATCATCTCTGTGGTCCCGGGGCGCTGGTCCCGGAACCACCTTCTGAAGGAGCAACTCCCTGTGACCGATACCCCGACTCCTGCCCTGGGCACGACCACCATCACCCAGATCGGCCTCGTCGTCCGTGACATCGAAGCACGTGCGCGGGACTGGTCGCGCATCCTCGGCCTGCCCGAGCCGCAGATCATCGTGACCGACACCTACGAGAAGGCCCGGACGGAGTTCCGCGGTGAGCCGTCGCAGGCGAGGGCGAAGCTGGCGTTCTTCCGGATGGGGCAGGTCCAGGTCGAGCTGATCGAGCCGACCGGAGAAGCCAGTACCTGGCGGGAGGAGCTGGAGAAGCGGGGCGACAGCCTGCACCACATCGCCTTCCAGATCGAGGGCATGGGCGAGAAGCTGGCGTACCTCGAGGGGCAGGGCGTTTCCCTCGTCCAGAAGGGCGAGTACACCGGCGGCCGCTACGCCTACGTCGACGCGATGGGCCCGCTCGGGACGATCATCGAGCTGCTCGAGAACGACTGATCAATCGCCGCTATGGGACGAACGGAAACGGGCCGGGGATCACTCCCCGGCCCGTTTCGTTGCTCGCGAACGTCCCGTGTGTCCTAGTAGTGGATCACGACCCGGGCGCCGACGGGGATCCAGTTGAAGATTTCCTCGGCGGCCCACTCCGGCAGATTGATGCAGCCGTGGGACATCGGCGTCCCGAAGTTGCTGTGCCAGTAGGTCCCGTGGATCGCGTGCCCTTCGTTGGTGAAGTACATCGCATGGGGCACGTCCGGCACGAACCATGTCTCGTTGGATGCCGTGCCGCGCATGTCGTCGGACTCCAGCATGCGGTTGATGTAGTGGGTCCCGGTCGGCGTCTCGAAGCCCGGGGTGCCGGAGCTGATCGCATGCTCCAGCACGACCACATCGCCCTGGTAGGCCCGAAGATACTGGTTGGTCAGGTCGATGTCGATCCATCGCTCACCGTTGGCGGGAGCGTCATTGGCGACGGCCCGCTCGGAGAGGCCCTGTGGGACGGGCGGGGGTGGCGGGATGAACAGCGACTCGTCATAGATCGGGGCGCCCTCCTGGGCGACCGGCTCCTGGGACAGGCGCTTCTGGCTCGCCAGCCGCTTGCCGACCGGAGCCAGCTCGATGTCCCCGCCCGCTTCCCACGTCAGCTGCCCGCGCTCGAACACCTGGTAGTGGACGTCATCGATGACGTACTCCTCGGTGATCGGGTTGCCGAGGTACCACTGGAGGCCCGAGCTCTCCCAGAATCGAAGGAACCCGTCGTAGATGCTGTGACCGGTCTCCTCGATGTAGCGGTAGGTGTCCGACTCTTCGCGGACCTCGTCCTCGTCCAGCGGCTCCCAGGCCCGGGCGATCCGGGCCATCTCGGCGGCACGGCCATCCGGCCCGCCGATCGAGATGCGCGGCACGACGGCGGGCCGCAGGTCCGTTCCGATCTCACCGAATACCAGTTGCTCACCGTCCGCGTTGCCCTCGGGCCAGAACTCGAAGCGGGCGAACTCGTAGTACTGGACGACGGCGCCATCGTCCCGGGTGAACTCCGGCGTCACCGGGTTGCCGAAGACGGATGCACCGCCATTCTCCCGCCAGAGATCAAGAAACCAGCCGTCGATGTGCTGTCCGGTCGCCGGGATGTAGACGGTCCGCGGAGGCGACCACTCGGAGGTCGTGACCTGCTGGGCGGTCACCGCCCGTGGGGCCGCGGTCAGGCTGGCCGGGATGATGGCAACGAGTGTCAGGACGAGCAGCAGGGCGACGCGGCCAAGCAGGCCGGTCTGGCTGACCGCGATTCGACGGTCACTATGGCGCATATCGTTCATGGATTTCCCCTACCCAGATATGAGATTCACGGGTCCGTCTGTCGTGGACCGTGGTTTGGCGCCGTCTGGCGCGATGGAGCGACAACACAGGCTGATCGACGACACCGGCGTGTTTTCCCGTACACGCCAGCGGAGTCGTCAGGTCGGCCTGTCAGGCTCTGGGTGGAGGGGGTTCGGGGGAATGGCTCGTGGCGTCGCCGATCGAGGTGGCCCGGATGGGCGTGGGGCTCGTGGTGGTCGTTGCCCCGAGGATGGACGGATTCGAGATGGACGGCGTCGCGTCGTGGTGCTGACAGGTGTCGCCGAAGACTGAGCCGGTCGTGGAGTGCGTTCGTGGCTGCGTGCCGGCGGGCTGCGCTACGGCGGTGACAGATGATTGGATGAGCCGGACAGTTGGGCAGTGATGTCCGGCGGATGGCAAAGCGAACGCCCGGACCGGTTCACCGCTCCCCAAAATCAGGGTCACGAAGACCGACACGATGGCGAGGGCCATTACGCGTCGGCCGCGGGACGTTTCCGGATGGGGCTCGTTCGGAGAAGGCATGTCGGGATTCACTCGGTCAATCGTCGGGGGTGTCGGAAGGATACTAGCACTCCACCGAGACCCGGTCCTGCTAAATCCCGCAATGTAAGGGACGCAGCACAGGGATCCTGCGGACAAAACGGCCGATTGCTGGTGCCATGGCCGGGGCTTACAGAACACGACGTACCGCCGCCTCTTTTCGTTTCGGGACCTGCGGGGAAGGAAGCAAATCGAAGCGATCCTGGTTCGTTGTCTCGTACGACAACGAACCAGGATCGCTCGGCAAACGCGATCGGTAACGTCATTTTTCGGCTGAAGGGACGGCTGATTCCCGCTCGATCAAATCGGAGACAATGCCCGTCTCGCCTCGGCGCCTGACCACAGGCCCGCCGTCGATGCCGAGCGCTGGGGAGGAACCATGAACGCTGAACCGACAACGACCATCCGGGTTCGTCCTGCCGTCGCCAGCGACCACGCTGAATGGGATGCGCTCTATGCCGCCTATGGTGTCTTCTACCAGGTGACGGCGCAGGACCGCGACCTGGTCTGGGGCTGGATCATGGACGCCGACCACGAGGTCAATGCGCTCGTCGCGGTCGGACCGGATGATCGTCCCATCGGGCTGGCGCACTACCGGCCCTTCGCCCGGCCGCTCGCCGCCGCGACCGGATGCTTCCTGGACGACCTCTTCGTCAGTCCAGCGGCTCGCGGGAGCGGGGCGGTCCAGCAGCTGCTCGCCGGACTGCGGGACATCGCGCGGGAGCGAGGCTGGTCGGTGGTCCGGTGGATCACGGCCGAGGACAACTATCGCGCCCGGGCCGTCTACGACCGCGTTGCCACCCGGACCCGATGGGTGACGTATGACATGGAGCCGGGCGAGACCGCCGGGGACGGGTGACAGGTGGGAGGAGCCAGTTCGGCTCAGCTCCGGGGCGGGATCGTCACTCGCAGCACCTGACCGGTGATCGCCGCGCCTGCCGGCGAGAGGAACAGTGCCGTCGCCGCGACGACGGCCGCGAGGTCGTCCTCCGGCATGGCAGGCGGGGCCAGTGCTGCGTCGTCCGAGGCTTCGGGCGGCCGGCCGGAAAGGCGGAACGGCAGGACAGCCGGCTGATCATTCGGATCAGGCCCATCGGCGGCAAGGGTAGCGACCGTCGCGGGGCCGGGATCACCGGTCACCGGTTCAACCGATGGCAACGGTCCAGCTGGACCAGTTGGCCGGGGATCGGATACGGGCGGCACGACCGGCGCCACGCCGGGCTGCTCAACGATCAGCGCGTTGATCGAGACGATGCCCGCTGCCGGGCCGGTCGCCAGTGAGCGGACGAACTCTGCCACCGCACCGATCGTAATCGCGGCGACGGCCGGATCGCGCGGGGCACCACCGGCGATGACGACGATGCGCCCTCCGCCGAGGACCGCCATCCGGCGCTCCGTCGCCCGGACCAGGTGGATCATCTCGCCCAGAGTGATGCCCCGTTCGCCTTCAGTCGATGCCGCGGTCCGACCCTGCTCGACGATCACGACCAGGCCGTCGAGCCGGCCGGTAAGCTGCTCGACCGCGCCGATCCCGCGCCGGACCTGTTCCGGACGGGCCGGGTCCAGTCCAAGCGCGACGCTCCCCTCGGAAGCCGAACGCGAGGCGGCGCGGGCAATCAGCCTGGCCCGGTCGGGATCCCGGTCAGCCACGGCCAGCCGCGCTCCGGCATCAGCCAGGCCGGTTGCGATCGCCACGTCGAGACCACCACCGTGCCCGGTCATCATCACGACCCTGCCGGTCTGGTCGTGCAGCATGGCCCAGGTTCCAGGTGGGTAGGGGTTTGGGGCGACGTGTGGCGCGGGAACCGGCGGCACGTCACGCTCCGCCGGCTCGGACGGAGTGTCGTTGTGGGGCGCCTGCCCGCTGATCAGCCGGAGTTGCGGGCGCCCGCTCTCGTCATCAGACATGTAAGGGCTCCGCTATGAACGAATGGGACAGGGCCAGCGGCCCCGTCCCGGCCGCGCTGCATCCGGCGGCCGGCTCAGAAGATTATCCAGCCGAGGAACAGGGCCAGCGCGAGGACGAACAGGACAGGTGAGGCCACGCCAGGACCAGCCAGGAAATAGAGCGCCGCCGCGATCACGACCAGCGCCGCGAGAACGACCAGGTAGAGCAGCTGGGTCCGGTTGATCAACCCGTCGCTGGGCCCGAGATCGAGCGGGTGGGCTGGAGCATCGACCTCGTTGCCGCCAAGAACCTGCCGGGGCCGCGGTGGGCGTGCGTACTTCTGCTCGTCACTGGGCGGTCGGGTCATGCCGGCGCTGCCTCTCTCTGGGCCAGGCAGCAGGGAGCCGTCCGGCCGTTGCATTCGTTCGATGGCCAGTGTCGCATGCCCACGCCGCTGGTCCACCGGTCATGGGGTGGGGCCTCATCCCACCGTTGCCGCGTCAGGAGTGGTCAGGCCAGCGTCCCGTTCCAGATGGCGAAGACGATCGCCTTGACCAGCCCGGCCAGGACCAGTGCGACGCCACCGATCAGCCAGATCCCCGGCACCAGGCCGAACGCCGAGATTCCGACCGCGAGCAGGCCCGCCGCGATGCTGATGGTCGAGATGTAGTGCAGGTAGGGCACGGTTGACTCCGTCCTGACGGTTCCCGGAAGGCGCATGGGCCGGCGGGGCAGCCCGATCCGTCGGAATGATACCGTCGCTTCCGAATCGGATCAGGTGTCGCCCGGCCAGTCGCTCAGTTCGGTGGCCGATTGGTCGCGCCGGGCTGGAGATAGCCAAGGCCGTCGGCGAGCGCTTTGGGAGCACGGCCAAGGAGCCGGGGGGCGGCGTTGTCCCCCGTAACGTTGTCGATCTTCAGCATCTTGAGCTGGTCGAGGGTGACGGGCGGACGGAGGGCTTTCGGAAGCGGCGACGAAAGCCGGACCGCCAGCATGATCAGCGGGACCGGGACATTGATCCGCGGGTGACGCTTGTCGAGCTCCGACGAGATGGCATCCAGCATCCCGGCGAGGGTGTATTCCGCGCCACCGCCCAGTTCGTAGGTCTGGCCGAAGGTGGTCCGATCCCCGACGACCCTGGCGAAGATCTCCGCCACCTCTTCGACCGCGATCGGCATGAAGCGCGCTCGACCGTTTCCGGCGACCGGGGTGATCGGCGCACGAACCAGCCCGGCCAGCGGGTTGATGAAGCCGTCGCCGGGGCCGAAGATCACGGAGGGGCGGAGGATTGTCCAGTCGAGCCCGCTCTCGCGCACCGCCGCTTCGGCCTGCCACTTGGCCGTCATGTAGGGAAGCGTGGGATCCTCGCGGGCGCCGAGGGCACTCATGTGGACAAACCGTAGGATACCGGCTCCGCTCGTCGCGGCCAGCATGTTGACCGTGCCCTGCCGGATCACCTCGTCGAAACTGCTCCCGGCTTCCTCGATGATGCCGACGAGGTGGATGACCGCCGAGCAACCGGCCAGTGCGCCGGCCAGCGTGTCCGGCCGGGTGATATCGCTCTCGACGATCTCGACGTCCGGTCGCCGGAGGTGAGCCAAACGAGCCGCATCACGGACGAGGAGCCGGATGGGGCGACCACGCAGCGCCACCCGCAGATTGCTGCCGACGAAGCCGGTCCCTCCCGTGATCAGGATGGGACCGGTACGGCTGACCCCGGCCTCATCGCTGGAGGTCGTTTCCTCTGGTTGACGGGCGGTCATCGTCAGCTCATCTCCCGGCAGCGTCCCGGTACGTGGACGCCGGCACATGGTCCGCATCGTCCTGGGAGGAGTCCCCGGCGGCGTACTGTTGCAGGCGGTCGAGATCGACCGCCAGGGCGTTCCTTCCCAACGATCGTGCCACGCCATCGCGCTGGAACTCGAGCAATTTGCGCGTCACGGTTACCCGGTTGGAGCCGATCATGTTCGCCAGTGCCTGGTGGGTCAGCGGGAGCGTGATCTCGACCATGTCCGGATCGTCGGCGACCGGTCGGCCGAACTTGCTCGCCAGGCTCATCAGCGTCACCGACAGCCGGACCGAGGTGTCGCGGACCAGGAGATGCTCGACCAGCGTCTGAAGGTCGGTGAGGCGCCGGGTCATACCGGCCACGACGGCCGTGGCCAGGTCCGGTGAGTCAGAGATGAGCGTGGCGAGATCCTCGGCGGCGAGGATCGTCAGGCTGGACGGGACGAGGGCCTCGGCGGTCGTCCCCGATGCGAGGCCATCGGTCGTATCTTCCTGAACGAAGACGGTGTTCGGCCCGAGAAGTCCGACGTTGATCGATCGGCCGTCCGGAAGCGTCTTGAACAGCCGGATACAGCCGGCCCGGATGATGTAGACCAGCCCGACCCCGCTCTCCGGCGAGAAGACGGTCTCGCCGGCGCCGAACGTCTCCGTCGACGGGCGACTGGTTGTGGTCCGTCCAGGCAGGGGTGACGACGCGGGCCAGGCGCGGCCGGCGTTGTCCCCGCTCTCTGGTGAGCGTGCGGCCCGGCCGCCCGGGTGGGCACTCGAGGAGGCGGCGACCGGATGACCGTGGGAGTTCTCCGTTCGCGGCCGGTCCGACAACGCTCCATAACTGGTCATGTTAGCTAACTCCATGAGACGGGCCCGACGCGATCGAAGGTCTGAGGGGCTCGCCGTTGATGGCCGTCGGTAGCGAGCGGACCGCCGGCCGGTGATGTCCGGTCCGGGTCCGGGTCCGGGGAACAGGTGCGGCAGCCATGTGGCGCGTTCGCGCCCCGACCCGCCCAGGGCCGGTCGACCGCGTCACATTCTCGATGCGCTCGTTACCACGATCGGTCCGATCCCGATGTCTCGCTTTACTACGAGTGCGGACCGGAACTGGATCAGTCCGGAGGTCAAGGAGGTGTGACGAGCCCATCGGTATCGCGGGATACATGGGCATCGACCACGAAAAAACGGCGAACGGCGACCGTGCCCTGGAGCGCGGTCGCCGTTCGTCGGTCGCTGCCGGATGGGACGTCAGGCCTCGTCGACCCCGCACCACAGCGCGACGGCCAGCGCGATCGTGCGGGTCGCGAGCACCAGCGACTCGATATCCATCCGCTCGTCGGTCTGGTGAGCGAGGGCAACGTCGCCCGCCCCGTAGACCACGCACGGCATGTCGGCGATCTGGAGGAAGTGCCGGGCGTCGGTGCCGTAGGTAACCCCTTCGATCGTGACGGGCGACCCGGTCACCGAGTGATGGGCGGCGTCGACCACGCCGACCAGCGGGTCGTGCAACTGGATCTCGCCGGCGGTGAACTGGCCGGTGATCCACTCAACGACCGGCTGGTGATCGCGCAGCCAGGGGTGGCCGTCGCTGATCCGGCGGATCTCGTCGGTGAACTCCCGCTGGGCGTCCTCCAGTGTCTCACCCGGGACGAGTCCGCCCCGTCCTTCGGCGACCACCCATTCCGGTACGGACGACGGCCACGATCCGCCCCGGATGGTCCCGATATTCAGGGGGACCTTGTTCTCGATGTTCTGATAGAGGGGGTGGGTGATGGCGGCGTTGCGACGGGCCTCGAACTCGAGCAGGCCGGCGTGGAGATAGCTGAACGCCTCGATGGCGCTGACGCCCTCATCCCGCTTGGCGGCATGAGCCGACAGTCCGGCGATGGTAATCCGGAAGACGAACGAGCCACCTGTCGCCGCGACCAGTCGCATGACCGTCGGCTCGGTGATGATCGCCCCGTCTGCCCGGTACGGTCGGAGCAGCGCGGCGACCGTGCCCGCCCCACCATCCTCTTCCGCGATGACGGATTCGACGTGGACGTCTCCGCGCGGGCGCAGACCAGCAGCCCGGATGGCCCGGAGCGCGATGATGTTGGTCGAGAGCCCGCCCTTCATGTCGAGGCTGCCGCGACCCCAGATCTGCCCATCGGCTACGTCGCCCGAGAAGGGGCCGTGCGTCCACCGCGCCGGGTCGCCGGGTTCGACGGTGTCGATATGGGCATTGAGGATCAGCGAGCGGGCATCGTCGCCGCCGTTACCCTTCCAGGTCCCGACGACGTTGGGGCGCCCGGCCCAGTCCCCCGACGGGGGAAGCCCCACGGCGTCGAGGTGCGGCGCCATCGTCGCGAGATCGGGCTCCCAGGTGTCAACGAGCAGGCCCGAGTCGGCCATCTGCCGGGCGGCGACGACCTGGACACCGCCCTCGTCGCCGGTAAGGCTCCGGGTGCGGACCAGTTCCTGGAGCGACGCGATCAGGTCGTCCCGCAGGTCGTCGACGGCGGCGAAGATCCGGGCGGAGAGCGCCGCGTCGACGTCCGGGCGGGGGGCGGAAGCGGCGGACGGACGGGAAGTAGTCATCGGCGTAGGTCTCCTCGACTGGGCTGGGCACATGTCGATCGTCCGGGGTCGGTGCCGGAGATCATACGGGCAGGGTCACCATGCCGGGGAGCAGGCATCATTACCAAGGTCAGAAGGCGTGGCGATCCGGGACGTCGAGGAATACCTAGCCAGGGCAACCTTCTCCCGGACCGTGGTTTATAGTGCGGTTGATCGGTAGTCCTGCGTGCGACATTGTCTCATCTCCCGCCTGCTTCTGGTCCGGGTCGTTGTGTCCAAGGGGGCTCCGTGAGCGCGACTGAGACGGCAGTACCGGATTCGACCCCGCTTTTCACGCGTGACTTCCGGCTGTTCTTCACCGGGCAGTTCGTCTCGAGCCTGGGCAACGGGATCACCGATTTCGCCCTTCCCCTGCTGATCTATCAGATCACCGGGTCCGAGTTGGGTCTGGGCCTGGCCTTCGCGATCAGGGTCATCCCGTACCTGCTCTTCGGCCTGCCGGTCGGCGCCTGGGTGGACCGGCTCGACCGCAAGAAGCTGATGGTCGTCTCGGACGTGCTCAACGGCCTGCTGCTGATCCCGATCCCGATCCTCGGCCTGTCCGGACTGTTGCCGGTTGAGTTGATCTTCGTCTTCCTCTTTCTTTCATCCACCCTCAACCTCGTCTTCGACACGGGTCAGTTCGCCGCCGTCTACAGCCTGGTCGATCGCAACCGGTTGGTTGCCGCGAATGGGCGCCTCCGGGCGAGTTTCCAGATCACGTCCGTCGTCGGTGCCCCGATCGTCGGTCTGCTTGTCTGGCTAGGCGTCAGGCTGGAGCTCATCCTCCTGATCGACGCGATCTCATTCATCGTTTCGGCCGCGGCCCTGCTGGCCATTCGCCGCTCGTTCAACGCGCCGCCGGACGACGAGCCGGTGCCGGTCCAGACGCTGCTCACCGACATCCGCGAAGGGCTCCGGTTCATCCTCAGCAATCCGCTGATGCGGGCGACGCTGGCGCTTGCCGCGGTGATCAACCTGACGACGACCGTGATCCCGGCCCAGCTGATCGCCTTCGGCACGAACTGGCTGGACGCGGGGGAGTTCCACCTCGGGCTGCTGACCGCGGCCGGGGCCGGCGGCGCGATCATTCTGGCGCTCTCCGCCGAGGCACTGCGTGACCGGTTCTCGTTCTCGGTGGTGACGATCGCGTCGATGGTCGCGGCCGGCCTGCTGGTCGTTGCACTCTCCCTGACCTCGTCGGTCTGGGTAGCGCTGCCGTTCTGGGGGCTTGCGCTCGGGATGACGATCCTGTTCAACATCTGCCTGCGAAGCCTGCAGCAGCAGATCACCCCGCCCCGGATGATGGGGCGTGTCAGCGCGTCGTCACAGGTCGTGACCTGGGCCGTGATCCCGGTGGGTGCGCTGGGGGGAAGCTGGATCGCTGATCAGACCGGGCGGCTGGATATGGTCTATCTGTTCGCCGGCCTGTCGATGATCGTCGCGGCGGCGCTGTTCTTCACGCTCTCGGCCCTGCGGCATCCGACCCGCTACACCCCGGAGGCGGCGGCCGGACGCGACCTCCCGCGCGCCACGGCACCCGGGGCCAGCGCCTAGGTTCCTCGGCCAGCCAGAGTCCGGTCAGCCGCCGGAGTGACCCGGATGGCGACCCGCCTGGGAACCCAGGTGGGACAGCCGGACCAGATCCGCGCGCATCCCCGCCTGCTGGAGACTCGTCCAGCGTTCGACGAACCGGCGATGGACGGCGTCCCGCTGGGCCTGCTCGCGCTCGATCAGCCGATTCAGTCCCGTCCGGACCGAGTCAGCCGTCTCGGTGGCACTTGGCGTTGCGGCGGAGTTTGGGTCAGCCGAGGACGCGGCCAGCGCGATCAGGTTCCGGCGGACATCGATGTCGTGGAGGTCACCAAGGATCTCCTGGAGCTCCCGGACCCGGTCGATCTCCCGGTCCGCGGCGGCGCCCAGCACCCCGGCGAACAGTTCCAGGGTGTACCGAAGGCGCTTGAGCGAGATCCGCAGGTTGTGCGTCTCCTCGATCGCCTCCGGGCGATGGATGATCGGGCGATACGCGTAGACCTCGGCCACGCGGACGGCGAGGATCCGCCGGGCCGACTCACCCAAGGGACGGTCCGGCTGGAGGTCAGGGACAGGCCAGGCGCGGCTCATCAGCGGGCTCCCTTGCTGGCGGCGCTGGCGAAGCGACGGCGCGATTCGGCGCGGGCGCCGCTACTCTCCAGAACGGCGAGGAACTCACGCATCTCGCGGCGGGCAACACGGCGCTCGCTCTCGACCTGCGCGATCAGGGCGTCCAGCGCCGGGATGTCATTCGGGTCGGCCGCCGCCCGCTGCTCGTTGAGGGCGATGAGGAGGACATCCCGGTCGCGGACGGCACCAAGCGCAGCGGTGATGTCCTTGGCGGTGCGGTGGAGGGAGGCGTACCACTGCGCCGGGAAGCAGTCGGCGGCGACCTCCATCGCGGCGCGCAGTCGGCGGGACGCCACGCGGACATCGTGGATCGCCTCGGCGTCGTCGCCCTTGCCGATCCGGTCCAGCGCCGCCCAGACTCGCTCCCAGCGCGGGGCGATCAATCCCGCCATGGCCGGACCGAAGTCGTCCGTCGCCTGCAGTTCCGGGTCTTTCGTCCGTGCCATGTCAACCTCCCGCCCACGATTGGCCGCGGTGCGTCGGTCAGTGTGCGCCGGAACGGGGCGCGCGGTCCAGCGCATCGAGCAGCAGTCCCGTCCGGATGCCGCTGGGGGCGACCGAGATCGTCGCGCCGGGCAGTCGGTCGGCGATCGCCCTCACGACGGCGATCCCGGCGGGCAGGACCCGTGCCCGAAGCGGCGGGATCGAAAGTCGCGTGGCGAGGTCGCTGGAGGAGATGCCGGTCAGGGTCGCCAGCGTCCGGTCGATCTCCTCCCGGGTCAGATCCACGGGGCCAGCGAGGCGAGCCAGGTACTCACCGGTCCCGCCGACGGCGATCAGTCGCGTTCCCGTCCCGGCAGGCAGCTTCGCCGCCGCCAGGGTCTCCGCCGCCGACGCCCGGCAGGCGACCAGCTCGGCCGAGGTCGGCGGGTCAGCCGAGACGTGGCGATCGGTCAGCCCGCCGGAACCGACGGCGTACGAGGCGCTGAATCCGACCGTGCCGTCCATCGCGACGATGATCTCGGTGCTGCCACCGCCGATGTCGGCGACGACGACGTTCCCGGTCGGGTCGATGGATCGGGTGAGACCACGGAAGGTCAGCGCGGCTTCCTCGTCACCGCTGATGGCGCGGATCTCCCAGCCGATGGCGCGGACCGATTCGAGGAAGGTGGCGCCGTTACTTGCAGAGCGAGTCGCCTCAGTGGCGACGCCGATCAGCTGGGACGCTCCATTGGCCCGGGCCGCATCCGCGAAGCGCTGCAGGGCGGCGAGTGCCGCGGCCACGCGGTCGTCCGCGAGCCGCCCGGTCGTGGTGACGCCGGCTCCCAATCGCACGGTCTCGCTGGCCCAGCCGAACTCGACCAGCTCGCCCGCCTCGTCGAGCCGTCCAAGCGTCATCTTGATCGTATTGGACCCAAGGTCGAGAGCCGCAACCACGTCCGGCGTGGAAGCGGCCGACTCCGGGGACGAACCAGCGCGGTGATCCATCAGTGGCTCCTGTCATATCCAGCAACGTGATCGGGAATGATCCGGGAAGTGGGGACCGGGAACGTCATGCTACCGGACAGACGCGGCTGGCCGGGACATCGTCTGATTGGCATCGTACCCGACCCATAGGATCCAGTGATCCTGGCCTGATCGCCATGGTCTGTCGCCGGCCGGATCACGAAACGTAAGCGTCGGAAACCCGTGCTACCATTGCCCTCGGTTTGTGACCGGCAGGCAGCGCCGGTCCGGGTGTGCCGGGTGTGTCCCGTCGGTGCCTCGGCCCTGAGCCTGCAGTTCCCGCCGTCCGCCACGCTTTCCGTAGACCCGTGCCCTCGACAGGACATCAGCGATGACCAGACGCTCCCATTCGACCGATGACCGCGCCGCCGATAGCCGCAAAGGTGACCGGAAGGAGCGGGTGAAGCATGGAGCGTCGGCGAAGGCAGAGGCGTCCAAGGAGGTCCGCAAGGCAATCCGCAAGGAGGCCGAGGCCGAGCGCCACCTGGTCGAGCGGGAGCAACTCGCGGCAGACAAGGTCGAGCGGGCCCGGCAGCGATTGTCCGAGGCGGTCGAGAAGCTGGCCAAGGCCCAGGCGCGGGTCTCTCGCCGGGCTGATCGGTTGTCCGAGGCGGAGGGCGAGCTGCGGCTGCGCCAGCGTGAGCGCTCGCAGGGCCCGCACCGCGCGGGCGTGATGAACAACTATCAGGCGGGCGACGACGACGCTCCGGCCCAGGGCGCGGCTGCGGATCTCGGGCTTGTCTCGTCCGATAATGACGAACGTGCGACACCGCCAGCCCAGAAAGCCGCGGTCGATGCCGGTCTGCTCGATGACCCGGACGACACGGCACGCCATGGCGGGGCCTCGTCGGCCAAGAGTTGACCCCCCCTGACCTTGACCGATGGAACCGAGTGGCACGGAGAACACGATCGCTTCGGCGGTCGTGTTTCGGTTTTCGGGTGCGGTGGTACGGTCGCGTCGGATACTGGCCTGAAGACCGGAATCGGTGCGTATGATGTGAACCGGCCGGACAGCTGGCCGTCATGGCTGGCTCAGGTCCGTCTGTCGGCGTCGATCCGCGAAGGGGTGCCCGGTGGCCGCCTCACATCCTGGTGAACGAGCTGCTCCGGTCGCCGGCCGGGACTGGCACGAGCTGGCCGCGGCTGAGGGCCACGGGGTCGTGCGGCGCGATCGCCGGCCGGTCGGCCCACGCCCCGGCCAACTCCCACTCGCTCCGCCGCCGCCGTCCGCCCGCGTGGAACGAGCCGCAGCCGGGGGAGTTCCGGCACCGGCTCCTTCAACTGATATCGGTTCGGTCCCCGCCGAGCCAGGCCCCGCGCAAGTCCCGCCTGATCCAGTCGCGGCAGCACCGATCGATTTCACGGTTGGCCGCACGCCGACCAACCGGTCCTTCGACATGCCACCGCCGGCCACGATCGTCGTCGACGAGCTACGGGACGGGTCGCTGCGGGTTGGTGATATCAATCGACTGAACCGCCTGGTCGGGATCGCCAGGCCCGGGCAGACCGTCCTGATCGAATCGGGCGACTACCGGGGCACCCTGGAAGTGCACGCCGGGATCACCCTCCGCCCGGACGACGGGCCGGTCCGGATCTGGTCGACCGTCGGCCCGGCGGTCCGTGTCCATGGCTGCGGAGCGACCCTCGACGGGCTGGAACTCGTCAGCAGGAACGGCGACGCCGTGGTGATTCAGTCGACCGACGTGCGCCGGACTGGTCCGTCCCCGTCCGAACCAGTGGTGCGGCTGGAGGCGTGCACGGTCGACGGCGGCCGAGCCGGGGTGGTGATGGGGACGGCGCGGGTCCGGCTGGACGTGATCGGTGGCCAGCTCTCGGCGAATGGCGGCCCGGCCATCTCACTCCCGGACAACGGAACCGCGCGGCTGGCAGACGTTGTGGTCGAGAGCCGAGGGGACGATGGGATCCATGGCGGCGATGGGGTCCGGCTCGGACTGGACGGCGTGACGATTACCCATTGTGCGCGCGCCGGGATCCGGCTGGGCGCTCGCGCGGCGATCTGGGGCGACGCTCGACCCTCGACCATCCTCGACAATATCGGCACAGGGGTGGTCGTCGGTGCCGACGCCAAGGGTGATCTTCGTGGCGCCCGGATCAGCGGCAACGGAGGCTACGCGATCGTCGATCCGTCGCGCGGCATCACGCTTACCGGGGCTGACCTGTCCGGCATCACCCGGGGCGAACGATCGACGGGTGCGGCACCTCCCGGATCGCCTGCTTCCGGCCGCTGAGATTCCGGTGTACCGTGTGGCGCGCGGCCGCGCACGGGCCGGGTCTGACCGGACCGGACCGGCTGAGAACTAGACCGGCGGGGAGTGGCGTGACGACGGAACGGATCATCACCAACGCGGTCGTGGTCCTGCCAGACCGCGTGGTCGATCGGGCCGCCGTCCGCATCGCCGGGGAGCGGATCGTCGAGGTAGTAGACGGACCATCGCGTACCACGGGTCCCGGGATCGTCGACGCGGCGGGTGGGTACCTGATTCCTGGCGTGGTGGATCTCCATAACGATGCGCTGGAGTTCGAGATTCATCCCCGGGCCAGTGCGATGATGCCACTGCCGTTCGCGCTGGCGAACATGGAGCGGCGGCTGGCCGCCGCCGGGGTGACGACCGGGTTTCACGCCCTCGTGTTCATGGAAGAAGTCCGGAAGGGTCGAACGGTCGCGGATGCCGTCCGGGCCGCCGACTACCTCGCCACCCTCGACGGCGCGACGGATCGGGCCGTCCGGCACCAAATTCTCCACCGTCTGGATGTCTGGACGCCGGGCGTGCTGGAGCTGGCGCTACGGACGTTGCGGCGGGTCGCGCTGCCGTACGTCTCCCTCAACGATCACACGCCGGGGCAGGGGCAGTACCACGATGTCGAGCGGCTGCTCTCCATGGCGGGCGCGGCGACCGGCACGGGGCAGATGTCAGACCCGGAGACGTACCTGCGGCGGCTGGAGGAAGGCCGGGCGCGGGGCGATGCGATTCCGCCCTTCTACACCGACGTCGCGGCGGTCCGCGCCGAGCTGCCCCTCGTGATCTCGACCCACGACGACGACACGGTCGCCAAGGTCGACGCCCAGCACGCGATCGGTGCGACGGTGGCGGAGTTCCCTACCACGATGAAGGCGGCCCGCCGGTTGCGGGACCTGGGCATGACGATCGTCGTCGGTGCGCCGAACATCGTCCGTGGTGGCTCGCAGAGCGGCAACCTGTCGGCGACGGATCTCGTCGGGGCTGGCCTGGCCGACGTGATCTGTGCTGACTATCACGCGCCGAGCCTCGTGCCCGCCGCCTTCCGGCTGGTCGACGAGAGGCTGTGCGACCTCCCGGCGGCGATCGCGATGCTGACCCGCAACGCGGCCCGGGCGGTCGGGATGAGCGACCGGGGAGAGATCGCGCCGGGTCAACTGGCTGACCTGGCGCTGGTCCGGCGTGACGCCAGCGGCTGGCCGCACGTCGAGCGGACCTGGCTGGGCGGCCGCGACGCCTTCGCCTTCGTGCCGCCGGCCACGGCCCTGCCCGCGCTCCCGGTCTGACCGCTCGACGGATACGCATTCCACCCGAAGGGACCACGACGATGACGAGTCCGGCCGATGCTTCCACCACGTCCCCAGCCGGTCGCCGGATTGTCGCCGCCGTCGTCACGGGTGAGATCGGCGAGGCCGTCCAGCGATGGCGCGAGGAGCATGACCCCGCGCAGGCTCGCCGGCTGCCTCCGCACGCCACGCTCTGCTACTGGGCACCGACGGTGGAGCCGGAACTGCTTGAGCGGCAAGTCCGGCACGCGCTGCCGGCCCCGGTGTCCGTCCGGCTCAGGGCGGTCCGGCACTTTGCCAACAAGGACCGGACTCTGTACCTGCCGGTCGAGGAGACGACGGCGCTCGACGATGCCCGCGTCCGGCTCTACGACGGGACATATCTGGCGTTGACCAAGGACCACGACTGGGACTGGCACGTTACCGTCGTGCGCTACGGCCGCCACCGCCAGACGGACTGGTTGCTGGCGGAGGGCGTGCCGCTCCCGGACGGTGGGCGATGGACGATCGATACCGTGGCCTACATGGAGCTCCGCGACGGGGTATATCACGACCTCGCCCGCTGGCAGCTGTAGGGAGCCCGGGGGGCACGGCGGGCGTGTCGGACAGACTATCCTGCGCCGGAACGGGAACTCAACGGAGAGTTTCGGTAAGGGGGCAGGGGTATGGAGACGACAGGCAACGTTGGCGTGACGCGGTTGGCCGGCGGCAGCCGCCGGCTGCTCTGGCCGGAAGTGACCGCGCAGGCGTGCCCCGTCTGCGGCGGGGCGACCTACCTGACGCGGACGATGCAGGACACGCCGCCCCGCTGGTACCGGTTCGACGACCGCGGTCTCGACGCCGAGCACCAGTGTGCCGGGATGAGCGGGCGCCTGGCCGCGTTGAACCTGCCACCGGTCAGGATCATCGCCTCGGACGAGGTCGATACGCAGGCGTCCGCCGTTGAGAAGACCGGTTCACCATCCCGGCATCCCGCCGATGGGCTGCGGCGTCGCTCGACTGCCGGGTCGAAGACGACTACCCGGCCCGGTCGTGAGAGTCTGCAGGCCCTGATCAACGCATCCCGGCCCGGCGACCGCATCCGGGTCCCGGCCGGCGTGCACCCGGAGCAGCTCGTGCTTCGCCACTCCCTGACGCTGATCGCCGAGGATGGCGAAGCGGTCATCGCGCCAACCATCGGTCCGGCGATCGTGCTGTATGGGTGCGGTGCCGAACTGGAAGGGCTGACACTCTGGCCGGAGGGTGGGGACGGTATCGACCTCATGCCGGCGATCGCCGGGGCGACGACCGCGCGGCCGGTGCTCGGGCTCACCCATTGCACGGTCAGGGCGCCGGGTCGGGCGATCGTCGTGGCGCGACCGAATGCATCGGTCCGGCTGGCCCATACGGCCATCGAGTCGGCGATCGGGGCGGGGTTGGTCCTGGACGACGACGCGGCGCTGCGGGCGGTCGATTCGACCATTGAGACGGGTGGGGGACGAGGTATCACCGCCGGCGACCGGGCGATCCTTCAGCTGGAAGGGACCCGGGTGGAACGGTGCGGCGGCGACGGCATCCGGACCGGGCGCGACAGCGTGCTCTGGGGCAACTTCGACGATCCGGTCTGGGTCCGAAACAACCGTGGTCACGGGATCGCGGCCGGACCGGGATCGACGATGACGCTGGTCGGCAGCATCATCGCCGGGAACAGTGGCTGGGGAATCCAGGTGCCGGGTGGCACGGTGACCATCGTCCGCGTGATCAATGCCGACAACGGGCGCGGGACGCTCGATCCGAGGGGGACGCCGACCCTGGTCGGGACCTGGAACAGCGCCTACCCGGAGCCGATCCCTGCAATCCCGGATGAGCCGGAACTGAATGACACGGATGACCCTGCGAATCTGCCGGAGCCGATCCCTTACGGCGCCGATGCCGTAGAAGGCAGAGATCCAGAGCCGGACAGCGACGTGGTCGAGCAGCCCATGATGCCGGATGTCGATACGCCCCACGAGAGCTCCAGCCATGTGGCGGAAGCGCTGCTTCGTCTGGCGGCGCTTCCGGGGATGGATCAGGCGCGGCTGCACGATCCCCGGTTCCGATGGCTGATCCACTCGCTGCCGCCTGCCTTCCATCGCGTCCCTCTGCTGGTGGAGGCGATGGCTAGGGCTACGGACTTCCCGATCGTCCCCGAGGCGACGCTGAATCTCCTCGATCGGCTGGTCGAGTACGCCGAATGGCTGGTCACGGTTCCGCTGGATGAGGAGCTCCAGGGCATCATCGCGCCGATGGTCGCCCCACAGTGGGCAGAACCGATTGCCAGCAGGCTGGGCTGGTCCGGCTTGGAGCCGCTGACCCTGCAACAGGCGGCCGATCAGGCTGGAGTCAGCCGGGAGCGCGTGCGCCAGGTCCAGACGCGGGTCCAGCAGCGACTCGGCGAAGGGTACATCTGGGCCCCGGCCCTGGATCGATGTGTCCAGGTCCTGCTTGATCTCGTCCCCGTCCGGTGCGACGTGGCCGCTCGCCGGCTGGCCTCGGACGATCTCAACGAGGGGCGGCCCTTCGACGTTGCGTCCCTGGTGGCAGCCGCTGAGACGGTCGGGAGGGGAGGCGCCCTGGAGCTGATCGAGCGCCATGGGGTGGAGTTCCTCGTCGCCCATGGCGAGGGGGACAGCACGGAGCTGGACCGGTTTGGGCAAGTCCGTTCGACGATTCGGAAGCTGATCTCGAATCAGGGGATGGCCGTGACCTCGGAAGTCGTGGCGGCCCTTGGGGAGCAGGGGATCGACGCTTCCAGCGCCGAGATCGCCAACATCGCGCGCGAGCTGGACGACGTCCGGGTTACCGCAGGTGTTTACCTTGTACCCACCCGATGGGAGAGCCGAAATCCCCTCTGGAACCGGTTGGCCAAACTGCTCTGCGTCGCGCCCGGCCTGGACATCGCCGTGGCCGCGCATCAACTGGTTCGGGATGAGCGGCGTGGTTACCCCGTCACGGCTCGTGCGCTGGCCCGCTTCGCCGAAGCCCACCCGGACCTGCGCGTCTCGGCCGACGGGCGGCTCACGTCCGTCGTGCCCATCGATCCGGAGCAGGCGCTCAGCCAGACGGAACGTCTCCTGGTCGACTCGTTCCGGAAGCATGGGCCGGAACTCTCGTTCACCGGGTTGAGCCCGCTCATGGAGGCGGCGGGATTCACCCGAATCACCCTGGCCGTGCGGCTCGGCCAATCGCCGCTCATCGTGCGCCTGGCCCATAACCGCTACCGGCTGATCTCAGCGACTGACACCCTCGCTGACCTTGACGAAGGGTTGGAGGCAGTGACCAAAGGCCCGGGACCTGCCGCGAACGAGGCGAACGATTTCCCTGAACCTGGCCTGGATACGGTTGTAATCGGGCGGACGGCGCCAGACGACACCTCCCTGGCGAACCCCACCGGGCTGGAAGACGATGTGGTGGACACGGTCCTCTCCGTGGTGCCGGAGGCCACCTCCTCCGAGGACGCCGGCGACCACGACGGTTCCGGATCGGACCGCCAGACCATAGCCATCGCTGGGGAGGACTCCGTCGAATCGCGCCTGGACCGGCTGGTCTGCGCCGTCCCGCGGGTCAAGGTCGGGATGGCGCTCTGGCAACTCGCCCGGGATCCGGACCTCGGGTACCCTCGCGACCAGCGGGCGGTGCATGCCACGGCGATGTCCCATCCCGTTCTCGGGCTGGCGGCGAACCGGCCCGTCTGGTCGGCACGGCACCTGGACCCGGAGGTCGACCTCGACGCCGGCGACCGGGCACTGCTCGCGGCTTTCCGGGCCAATGGACCGGTCCTGACGATCGCCGAGCTGGCCGATCTGACGGACATCGCGGGTGGGTCGGATGGGATCGCCCGGCGACTGCACACGACGCCGTTCGTCCTGGCGCTCCGGGATGGTCGGTATCGCCTGGTCACCCGGGACGACCTGCCGAGCCAGCCCGATGTTCTCCGCCCGGACAACGAGACGGTTCTGGCAGACGCCGGCCCGATCGACGCCATCGCTTCGACCATTCCCGGTGACACGGCGAACGTGTCCAACGACAGGGGGGTTGAGGTCAATGAGTCACCGGGTGATGACGATCCGGACGAATCGCCGCTGCCGCGGCTGGTCGTCGCGCCCGAGGTTGGGCGGCGGGTGGATCTGCCCGACCCGGTCACCGTCCCGCTGCACCGGCTGATCGACGACCTGTTCGCCGGGCGCCTCCAGTGGCCGGAAGAGACCCGGCGCCAGCGCTGGTCGCCGACCCGCCTGCCGGACCTGCTCGACGGCATCTACGCCGGACTGCCGATCAGCCCGATCGTCGTCCGGCGGCGCGAGGGGGGCGACCCGGCAGCCGGTGGGCGCCGGGCCATGCCCGTCGATGAGATCGTCGACGGGCAGCAACGGCTAGGGCTGTTGGCCCGGCTGTTCAACCCGCACTACCGTGTGCCGGGACAGCCTCCGACCGGGCCCGTGTTCGTCGGGTTCCGTCCAGAAACCGCCCGGTTCGTCCTCGCGGAGACCGCCACGAGTGACGACCCGTTCGTCGTCACCGGCGTTGGGGCGCTGCTCCGGGGCGAGACGACCGCGTGGCGCGTCACTGCTGCCTGGCTGGACGCGATCCGCACCGTCCGCACGGTCAATGATGAGACTGCCGAGCGCGTCGCGGCCGCCATCGCCGGGATCGCGACGGTCCGGGACGCGCCGATCACCGTCCAGCGCGTGGCCACGAGCCTGGAACCCGACGAGATCGCCGGTCTCTACGACCGGCTCCACCGCGGCTGAGCGGGAAGACGGGACGGCCCCGGCGACGCAGCGCCGGGGCCGTCCCGCTTGAGGAGGGTGTGGTCGGGGCGGCGGTTACTTCTCCGCCCGCTCCGTCTTCCGCGTCAGCGTGCCGGGCAGCCCGTCGAGCAGGTCATCGAGGTCACCGGCCGGACGCCAGAGCGGGACAGCGTTGGCGGACAGCCCGCCCGGGTCCGATGGCAGCTCGATGACCCGCCCATCGCGGGCCGATTCCAGCGCCAGCAGGATGATCTCCATGTTGCGCCAGCTCTGGTCGATGTTGGCGAGCAGCGACGGGCCGCCGGTCGCCGCCTCGTGGAAGTCGACGAACTCGTTGTAGTAGCCGCCGTCGGACCCCTCGACCTTGTACGACTCCACCGTACCGTCGGGGCGATGGATCTTCGTCCCGCGGTAGCCGGTCGTCATCACGCCGTCGGTGCCGTACAGCGTCATGTCGCTCCCGTCCGTCGGGACCGGGATCTCGGGGTTGGTCGCGGCATAGGAGCCGATCGTCCCGGAGACGAAGCGGAGATTGACGATCAGGTCCGACGGGCCGCCGTGGGTGGTGTTGGCGTCCTGCGTCTCCGCCGACAGCCGCGTGGCGTCGCCACAGAGCAGGCGGATCTGAGCGGTGTGATGGACGCCGGCGTCGAGATGGGGACCGCCTTCGTACCCGGGGTCCCAGCGCCACGGCGTGCTGGAGAACTGCCCCTCCCGCGGGATCAGCTGGTTGACCTGGCGCCACGACATCAGGTGGACCCGGCCGATCGTGCCCGCGTCGAGCAGCGCCCGTGCGACGCGGAGGTCGTCGCGGTAGAAGGCGTTCTCGGCAATCAGCACCGTGCGGTCCGGGAACTGGCGGCCGAGCTCGACGAAGGCGCGGCCTTCGTCGGCATCCTTGCCCGCCGGCTTCTCGCAGATCACGTCCTTGCCCGCTTCCAGCGCTGCCCGCGTAACGGGCAGGTTCATCGGGATCGGCAGCGAGATCAGGACGGCGTCGACGTCGTCCCGTTCCAGCAGGTCCTGCCACTCCGGGACGAACAGGTCCATCGACGTGCCGCTGTAGCTGGCGAAGTGCTCGGCCTTGGGCCGGGTGTGGTTGGAGAACGCGGTGACACGGTAGCGATCCGGCATCTGCTTCAGGGCCGGCCAGTGCAGCTTCTCGACGGCCAGTCCGGTACCAATGATGCCGAGCCGGATCTGCCGGTTCCCGCTGTCGGGAGTCGTCAAGGGAGCGTCCTTTCGATGCTGATGATCAGCTGGTCAGCCAGGCGTCACATGCGTGACCCATGATGCCGAATCCATAGCACGAACACTGCCGGGCTGGTAGTGCGGGTACGCACGTTGCGCCGTGAGGATCATCGCAGCACGGGCGCCGGAGGGCCGACGTATCCGGCTGCTCCGAAAGGAGACACCCCATGGCCATCACCAGCTCGGTCGAGGAGGTCCTGCCGGATCTGGTTCGTGTCCGTTACCTGATCGCCAACGCCTACCTCCAGGGAACACCGGACAACTGGGTGCTGGTCGATGCGGGGCTGCCAGGCAGCACCGGGACGATCGTCGACGCCGCAGAGGACCGATTCGGGGCGGACAACCCGCCCGAGGCGATCATCCTGACGCACGGCCACTTCGACCACCGCGGTGCCCTGCAGGATCTGCTGGAGCGCTGGCCGGTTTCCGTCTACGCCCATGTCAACGAGATCCCGCACCTCACCGGCCGGGCCGGATATCCGCCGCCGGACCCGACCGTCGGCGGTGGCGTGATGTCCCTGTTGTCGTTCGCCTTTCCGGCCTCCTCGATCGACCTCGGTGACCGGGTGCGGGCGCTGCCGGACGATTTCTCGGTCCCCGGCATGCCGGGCTGGCGCTGGATCCACACCCCCGGCCACACGGACGGGCACGTCTCGCTGGTCCGCGACGGCGACGGGACGCTGATCGCCGGGGACGCCTTCGTGACGACTCATGAGGAGTCGGCTTACGATGTCGTCCGGGACAAGGCCGAGGTCCACCGGCCGCCGGCCTACTTCACGCCGGACTGGGTCTCGGCCCGGCAGTCGGTCGAGGCGCTGGCCGCCCTCCGGCCGATCACCGCGGTGACGGGCCACGGGCCGGCGATGAGTGGCGCCCCCCTCCAGGACGGGCTGGAGGCGCTGGCGGCCAACTTCGGCGACGCGATGCCGGACCAGGGCCGCTACGTCCGCGACACCGATTCGACTGCCACCTGACGATTCCGCCGGCTGGAAGAAGGTCACTGGCAGGATCAGCGCCGGGCGGGAGACCGCCCGGCGCTGATCCATTCACGGGCACTTTGAAAGCCACCTGTCGCAACCGGAGTGTGAGACGGACACCGAGACATGTTCGTGGAACGTTCTGACACTCCATGACGCCTCGCCCGTGGGAGAGGTAACGCCCGAAACCGCCTAGGCCACGTACGCGGCACCGCTCTCCCGCAGCGTGTCGTTCAGTCGCGCTACTTCCCCGCTCATCACCGCTTCAACCGCGGCGACGGCCTCGTCGAGGTCGGTGGTCAGTTTGGCGAATGCCTCACGGGCCTGCGCTGGCGGCGCGAAGTCAGCGCTGTCGACTGACTCGAACATCGCGTTGAGCTTCTCGTGCAGGCCGCTCGGCCAGAGCTGCGACTGATGGATGTTGACGTCGATCAACCGCGGCCGGATCGGGTCGAGGGCGTCGATCACCGCCTGGGCCGCTTTCTTGATCGCCGGATCGGACGACCGTTTGGTCCAGCCGATCGCCTGCTCCCGCACCCGCTCGACCGCGATGATCGTGTCGTTGGTGCGGGACAGGGCATCGATCACCGCCTGGAGCATCTCCCGCTGGGCGGCGAGGTCCTCGGCCGGCGCGGTGTTGCGCGGGTCCGGCAGGATCGTGAGCGGCTGCGACACGGTCTGGCCATTGACGGTCAGCCGGACCTCGTAATCCCCCGGGACGATCATCGGGCCGTTCGGGCGTTCCCAGGTCGAGAGCGAAACGCCGTCTAGGCTGGTCGCGCCCGGCGTCCGCAGATCCCAGCGGAAGCGATTGATGCCGGCCCGGGCCGGCACCTTCGGCCCGGACTCGGCGCCGTGCGTGAAGCGGCAGAGTTCGGTGCCGTCAGCACCGTGGAACGAGATCGCGAGGTCAGACACCGGTTCGTCCGGGAGCAGGTAGGTGATGACCGTACCGCAGGGCGGGTTGGTGCCGGCCGTCAGCAGGCGGACCGCCGGCTCGCCGTCCGGGCCGGTGACGGTGTCCCAGAGGACGGGCGACGTATCGGCGTTGGCGTAGTTGGTGTGGCCCGGCGTGGCGCTGGTCGGGTCGATCTCGGCACGACGGACCCGGAACCGCGACCGGGGCGGGAACAGCCGGCCGTCCGTGCTGTCCCCCTCGCTGGTCGCCAGCTCGCGAAGCGGCGTCAGGTCGTCGAGGATCCAGAACGAACGGCCATGGGTCGCGACGACGAGTTCGTCTCCCTTGATGGCAAGGTCGTAGACCGGGACGACCGGCAGCCCGCCGCCCATCCGGCGCCACGAACCGCCGTCGTCCGTGGAGACGTAGAGCCCGGTCTCGGTGCCGGCGAACAGCAGCCCCGGCCGGGATGGATCGGCGCGGATCACCCGGGTGAACTCGTTGTCGGGGATGCCGGTCGTGATGGTGGTCCAGGTCTGGCCGTAGTCGTCCGTCCGGAACAGGTAGGGCGTCGTGTCGTCCAGCCGGTAGCGCGTGGCCGCCAGGTAGGCGGTGCCTTCGTGGTGGGGCGACGCCTCGATGATCGAGATCAGCGCCCATTCCGGCAGTCCTGGCGGGGTGATGTCCCGCCACGTGTCGCCGCTGTCCTGTGAGAGGTGGACCAGCCCGTCGTCGCTCCCGGCCCAGAACAGCCCCTGTCGCAGCGGGGACTCGGCCAGCGCGTAGATGGTGCAGTACATCTCGGCACCGGTGTTGTCACGGGTGATCGGCCCGCCGGACGCCCGGAGCTTGTCCGGGTCGTTCCGGGTCAGGTCCGGCGAGATCACGGTGAAGGAGGAGCCGAGATCGTCGGAGCGGTGGATGTGGTTGGACGCGACGTAGAGCGGGTGCGGCCAGTGCGGTGAGAACTGGATCGGGAAGGTCCACTGGAACCGGAACCGGTAGGCGTCTGCCCCCGCTCCCCATCCGTAGAGTTCCGGCCAGACGGTGATGTTGCGGGCCTGTCCGGTCCGGCGGTCGTAGTGGGTCATGATGTCGTTGTAGGCCCGGCGGCCGACCGGGCCGGACGCGACGACATGCCACGGCTCGTCCGGCTTGATCCCGATGTAGCCGCTCTCGCCGCCACCCGGTGCGTACCAGGTCCGCTCGTCGATCCCGACCTCGTCGGTGGCGCTCGGCAGCGTGATCGCGGTGTTGTCCTGCTGCGAGCCATAGACCCGGTAGTGCGGCGCCGCGTCGTCGGTGATGACATGGTAAATCTGGGCGGTCGGCTGGTTGAAGATCGTCGACCACGTTACGCCGGCGTTGTGGGAGACGCACCCGCCGCCGTCGTCGCCCTTGATCATCGTCCGGTTGTCGTGGGGGTGGATCCAGAGCGCGTGCTCGTCTCCGTGCATCGTCGGCAATTGGGCGACCGTCGCCCCGCCGTCGGTCGACTTCCAGATCCCGTAGTTCTGGATGTAGACGGTATCGGCGTCGACCGGATCGGCCGTGACGTGCATGTAGTACCAGGGCCGGGTCCGAAGCAACGCCTCCTCAGAGAGCCGGGTCCACGTCTCGCCGTAGTCCTCGGAGCGGAACAGGGCGCCATCTTCGGCCTCGATCAGCGCCCAGACCCGGCCCGGCTTCGCCCGGGAGGTGGCGACCCCGATCTTGCCAAGCAGACCGGTCGGCAGCCCAGGCCGGCGGCTGATCTCCTCCCAGGTGTCGCCGCCATCGAACGAGCGGTGCAGCCCGCACTCCTCGCCACCGGAGACGAGTGCGTGCGGGTAGCGGCGGACCTGCCATGACGGCGCGTAGAGGATGCGCGGGTTATTGAGATCCATCGCGAGGTCGTGTGTCCCCGAGATGTCGCTGCGGTGGAAGACACGGTCCCACGTCTCGCCGCCGTCCCGGGAGCGGAACACGCCGCGCTCCTCGTTCGACCCGAAGGCATGTCCGAGCGCCGCGACGTAGACGGTGTCCGGATCCTTCGGGTGGATCTGGATCTTGCCGATGTGGCGAGTGTCGCGCAGCCCCATGTTTCGCCAGGTCCGGCCGCCGTCGACCGACTTGTAGACACCGTCTCCATGGGAGACTTGGTTGCGGATCGAGGTCTCGCCCGTGCCGGCGTAGATGACGTTGGGGTCGGATTCGGAGACCGCAAGGGCGCCGATCGCCGCCGTGCCGAAGAAGCCGTCGGAGACATTACGCCAGGTGATCCCGCTGTCGCTCGTCTTCCAGACGCCGCCCGCGCAGGCGCCGAAGTAGAACTGGCCTCGGGTGCTGACATCGCCGGCGACGGCCACCACGCGTCCACCGCGATGCGGACCGATGTTGCGCCAGGCTGGAGCGTCCAGCACGGCCTGTGTCAGGGAATGGGTCGTCTCGGTCATGGGTCTTCGGCCTCCAGGCTGCTTTGACTGCGGGGTCCGGAAAATGATTCGGTCATGGTCTCATCCCGCCCGTCATCGCGCGACAGTGTGCTCATCCAATGAACCCGGGATCCGTTTGCAGGCTGCGATGGGGTTGCCTTGAACAGTGTCCAGAGCTGATCCGGCGTCCACGTGGCCACTGACTGCCACGTAGCGGACTCGGGGAAGCGGACTGCGAGAGAAATAAGGTGAACACGATAAAATATCGAGAGAATTCATCAAAAAGCGTGGCATTGCAGTTGAATAGACTTCCTCGCGGGTTTCCCGGCCGCTTTACCGGGCGTCTGCTTCGAAGGTCAAGCTTCATCGGCGAAGGAATCCCCATTGATCGAGATCGAGGGTACGTCGATCCTCCGTGGCCCGAGTGTCTGGGCCAGTCTGCCAGTCATCCGGATGGTATTGAGGTTTGGCGGGACCATCGGAGCCGGCATTGATGCCGGCACCAGCGCCGGATCAGCGCTGGCCGGGCGCGTCCACGACCTGGTGCCGGAGCTGGTCGGGCAAGAGGTCGGTGATCTCCGGTCACCCGTTCACGCCCCGGACCAGGAGGACGGTGTCAGCGTCGCTGACCTGGTGCGGCGGGTCGCGGTGACGGCCCAGCGTCTGGCTGGCGCGGACATCGATCCCGGTCAGACGCTCCCGTCCCCGGATAACCAGCGATTCGACGTGCTGTTCGGGTACGAGCAGGAGGACGTCGGCGTGGCCGCCGGCCAGCTGGCGGTGCGGACGCTCAACCACCTCATCGCCGGCGCGGAGCCGGACTTCGACTTCCCACGGGAACTCGAGGCGCAGGTGACCGGTCTGGCCGAGCGCCTGGGGTACGGACCCTCGACACGGGCGATCGTCCAGGCCGCCGCGCGGCGTGGTATCCCCGCGATGCGGCTCGATCCCGACCGATCGCTCGTCCAGCTTGGTCACGGGCGGTACCAGCGGCGCATCTGGACGACGCTGACGTCCGGGACCTCGGACCTCGCGGCCAAGGTCGCACGCGACAAGGACCTGACGATCGGGGTGCTGCGCGGCATCGGGATCCCGGCACCGTATGGCGTTGCGGTGCGGGATGTCGACGAGGCGGTCCGGCAGGCGAGCCGGATCGGGTACCCCGTCGTCCTCAAGCCGCTGGACGGCAACCACGGCCGGGGAGTCTGCCTGGACCTGCGGGATGAGGAGGCGGTCCGGCAGGCATATCCCGTGGCCGCAGGGGAGAGCCGGACCCGGGACGTCCTGGTCGAGGTATTCGTCACCGGCCGCGACTACCGCATCGTCGTCGTCGGCGGGAAGGTCGTCGCCGTGGCCGAGCGCGTACCTGCCCACGTCGTTGGCGATGGGGAGCGGACGGTCGCCGAGCTGATCGAGCTGGCCAATGCGGACCCGCGTCGCGGCGTCGGTCATGAGAAGACCCTGACCCGGATCGTGGTCGATCAGGCGACGCGAGAGTTGCTCGTGTCCCAGGGGATGGCCCTGTCCTCCGTCCCAGAACCGGGCCGGGCCGTCCCGCTCAAGCGGACGGCCAACATGAGTACCGGTGGGACCGCCATCGACCGGACGGACGAGATCCACCCGGACAACGCCCGGGCCGCATCCGATGCCGCGCTGGCGGTCGGGCTGGACGTGGCGGGTATCGACTTCGTCATCCCGGACATCGCCCGTTCCCACCGCGAAGTGGGTGGAGGGATCGTGGAAGTCAACGCCGGGCCCGGCTTCCGGATGCACACCCATCCGACGGAAGGCACGCCGCGACCGGTCGGTCAGGCCGTTGTCGACATGCTGTTCGCGGAGGGCCAGCCCGCCCGCGTCCCGATCCTGGCCGTGACCGGGACCAATGGCAAGACCACGACGACCCGGATGATTGCCCACATCATGCGGGCAGCCGGCCACACCGTGGGGCTGACGACGACCGACGGCATCGAGATCGACGGCGACCTGATCGAATCCGGTGATATGGCGGGGCCATCGAGCGCCCGGCTCGTCCTTCGCCATCCCCGGGTGGACTGCGCCGTGCTCGAGACCGCTCGCGGCGGGATGCTCCGGTCCGGACTGGGGTTCGACCGCTGCGACGTGGCGGTCGTGACCAACGTGGCGAGTGATCACCTTGGTCTGGGTGGGATCGATACGCTCGACCAGCTGGCCCGGGTGAAGGCGGTCCTGCCCTCCGCGGTCTTTCGCGACGGCGCCAGCGTTCTCAACGCCGACAACCCCTGGACGGCGGCGATGGCCGCCGGGGCCCGGGGCGAAGTGATCCTCTTCAGCCTGGACGAGCACAGCACCGTCGTGCGGAATCACCTCAATGAGCATGGACGGGCTATCGTCCTTGGGGTGATTGGTGGCGACGAGGTGATCCTGCTGGTCGGGCGCGGACACCGGACACCGATCCTGCGGGCCGGGGATATCCCGGCGACGATGGGTGGCTGGATCCGGGTCAATATCGCCAACGCCATGGCGGCCGTCGCCGCGGCAATCGCCCGCGAGGTGCCGATCGCGACGATCCGGGACGCGCTCATGACCTTCGGCAACGGCTATGGGCAGACACCGGGGCGGTTCAACTTGCTGACGATCGAGGGACGGGAGGTGCTCATCGACTACGGGCACAACGTCGAGGCCCTGAGCGGCGTGGGTGAGTTCGTTCGTCGGACCGGGGCCCCGCACAGTGTCGGCGTCATCACCTCGCCCGGTGATCGGCGCGATGTCGATATCACCGCGTTCGGCGAGCTCGCGGCGGGGATCTTCGACCGGCTCGTCATCCGTGATGGTTCGACGCTGCGTGAGCGGCCCGCCGGTCAGGTTGCCGGCCTGCTCCGCGACGCGGCGCTCCGGGCAGGGATGCCGGCGGACCGGATCACCATGATCGATGGCGACATCGCCGCCGCCAACGTCGCCATCGACCTGGCCGCGCCCGGCGATTTCGTCCACGTGATGACCGAGCGTATCGCCGCGACCTGGGACGCGCTCAACGAGCGGCTGGCCCGGTCCCGGGTCGCCAGTACCGATTAAGTCACGACAGCAGCGGCGTACCGCGCGGCTCCGCAGGTCCGGGCGCGGGACGGCCGGTGCTGGGCCAGTTATGGCCCGGTAACAATGGCATTGAAATTGATTTAGTATTTATCTCGCTCAATGGGGAGCGTTGAACCGTGCTGGAGGCCCGCCATGTCCGCTTCAGACGTCTACGAGGTCACCATCGTCTTTGACCACGGAGCCCGCGCCTCGATTCGCACCCACGAGTTGCCGGCGATCCCGGACACCATCTGGGAGCCCGGCTCGCTCTGCTGGATCGGCGACCACGACGGTCCCCAGCTCGAGATCGAGGGCGGACACGTCGTCAGCATGGCCGTTCGCCGGCAGGGCACGGCTGACGGTCCACTCACCAAAACGTCGATTACTTCTACCTGATGACTGACTTCATGCCTAGGCATGCAGACGCTCCGGACACAATCGTGTCCGGAGCGTCTGCATGTGTGTCAGGCCAGGTGACATTGGTTACACGGCGGTTGGAACACCGTTCCGGGACGGGACCGGGTCCGACTCAGGGGTGATATTCAGGCTAGGTACCATGATCTGTTCGGTCGCTCCGACTGCAACCGAGGGGAGTCTGTTGGAGGATCGGAATGGCGCGTCGCCGTCCGCAACCAAGCCGTAATGGGCAGGGCGGCGATCCTGGATGAGATTCAAACCGAAGAAGTCGCGGGTTCGGGCTTGTTCCACAGCTCCGTCGAGATCGACCGTCGCGATGGCCAGTCCTTCGGCGTAGCCGGTGTCAGCCACGATCCGGCCGTCGGGGCCGACGATGCGACTATGGCCGTAGTAGTTGGCAGCGCCGGGGGTGTCCGGGCGCATGACCTGATTCGATGAGATCAGCCAGATCTGGTTCGCAAGCGCGGTCGAACGGCTGAACAGATCGTAGGTGTAGCCATAGTAGTCGGTGCTCCAGTCATCACCCTGCATTGGCCAGGCCGTCGTCAGAGCGGCGATCGTCGCCCCTTGGAGCGCGAATAGTCGGCTGATTTCCGGAAAGGCGAGGTCGTAGCAGATGAACATGCCGAGTCGCCCGATCGGCGTGTCAAACACCGGCATGTGATCGCCCGGATTGAAGATCGGCCACTCAAACTGGTTGTGGAACTTGCGGAATACCCCGATTAGTCCATCGGGTCCAATCAGGACTGCGCTGTTGTAGATCACCGCGCCATCCATGGTGCGCTCTGCCATGCCGGCCTGGATCAACATGCCGTGTCGTTTGGCGAGTGTGTGTAGACGCTGGGTTGTCGGGCCAGGGATCGGCTCCGCCGTTGCTCGAAAATAGTCGATCTGCTCCCGCATCTCAGGTGTGCCAAGGGCACGGCCTCCGAGCAGATAGCCCTGAACCGACACCTCAGGGAAGACGAGGTACTGCACACCTCGCTCAGCTGCTTCAGCGATGAACCCCTCGTATTTCTGCAGGTTGCGGTTGACTTCATGCGAACAGTGCATGGCGACGGCGGCGATGGTTGTCTGACCGGACTCGCGTTTGGGAATGATCAACATCAGGAAGTCCTCTTCTCGGCGTTGCCGGGCGGCGCGTCAATGCGGTAGCCCGGCGGTGGAGCCATGTCGAGCAGGTGGCGAACGAAGTAGTCCCACCGGCGACGGAGGAAATAGGGGTCGTCATCCAGTCGGTGTGGACGGTTAGGGATGATCAACAAGTCGAAGTCCTTGTTGGCCCGGATCAGCGCATCGACCAGTGCCAGGGTTGAAGCAGGATGGACATTCTCGTCCATCTCGCCGTGGACCAGGAGCAACTTGCCAGTCAGGTACTTTGCCAGCGTCCGGTTGGCTTGGGCCTCATAGTGCTCGCCGATCTCCGGACCCATGTACCGCTCGACCCACGATGCCTTGTCGAGGCGGTGGTCGTGGTTGCCGGCCGAGGACACGCAGACCTTGTAGAACTCGGGGTACGCCAGAATCGCGTGGGCCGAGGCATATCCTCCCGCCGAGTGCCCGTAGATTCCTGCTCTCGAGAGGTCGATGTAGGGGTAGCGGTCGGCCAGCTGTCGGATTGCGGCGATGTGGTCAGGGAGTCCACCGTCACCGAGGTCGCGGTACGAGACGTCATGGTAGGCGCGTGAGCGACCAGGCATCCCTAGGCCGTCGACCATGACGACGACGAAGCCGAGCTCAGCAATCGCTTGCGCCTGCCAGAAGCCGGACCCGCGACCGTTTCGAAAGTCGTCAGTGAATGGAGTCGCATCGGTAAAGGTAGTAGGCGCGACGTTGGTCTGTGGGCCAGCGTAGATATAGTCGATCACCGGATAGGACGCGTCCGGATCGAGGTCCGATGGCCGCAAGACGACGCCATAGACGTCCGTGCGGCCGTCCCGAGCCTTTGCCCTGAATCGCTCCGGCATTCTCCAGCCTGTCGCGAGCAGGGATGTGATGTCGGCAGCACCGAGATCAGCGACCAACGCGCCCGTCGACGAACGGATCTGGGTTCTGGGTGGGACGGCGGTCGACGAGAACGTGTCGAGGAAGAACTCGCCGGACGGCGAGAAGCGAACGGTGTGATCGCCGTCGTCAGGTGTCAGGAGTTGAATCACGCCGCCGTCCAGGCTGATCCGATAGAGTTGATTGTGGTACGGGTCACGGTCCGGCTCCCGCCCGATCGCCGTGAAGGCGACCCACCGTTCGGTCTCGTGGACATGCGCCAGGCTGGAGACATTGAACGGCCCCGAGGTCAGCTGTCGGATCAGCTGCCCGGTGGTGCCGTCGTAGAGGTAGAGGTGCCCCGAGCCGTCGCGGCTGGCGTACCAGAGGATCTCAGCACCGTCGCCCAGCGGACGGATAGTGATATCCGCCCAATACAGGAACGGGTCGATGCCCTGCCCGGTGCGCTCCGTGAGGACCTCGCGGTGCGCCCCGGTTGCCGCCTCGATCGCATGGAGCGTATATGACCGCCCACCGCGTGCCCGGGTCAAAAGGAAGAGCCGGGCGCCGTCCGGCGACCACCAGCGCATGCTGTCCTGGAACGGGGCGCCGTAGTACATCATCGGGAGCGGGTCCATCTGGACCTGAACCCGATCGGCCCCCGGGTTCTCGGTGGAAATCTGGAACAGCCAGCCCTCGGCCAGCGGCAGTTCCGTGTCAGCGTCCCCCGGTAAGGGGTAAGCGTAGGTGTGCAGGAGTGGACGCTCGCCGCCAGCACCGGAGACAGACTGGACCAGGTGGAGATGCTTTGCTGGGCGCTCGTCGATTCGGCAGCTCAGGAAGCGGCTGCTATCTGGTGACCAGTGGACGACCGGGCCCTCGGGGTCGGCCAGGCCTGCAGTCGCCAATGGCGAGCTGAGGGGCATGCCATAGCCGTAGCCTGCGTCGCCGTCGTTGGTCAGTCGTGTCTCGGTCCCGTCGGACACCTGTCGCAGCCAGAGGTCGTGGGCCCGTACAAAGGCGTCCCACTGGCCATCTGGTGAGCGGACGACATCAGAGGGTGCTACATCCTGGACGTCTTCAGCAGTGCAGTCACCGGCCGCGAGATCGCAAACCCAACGTCCACCACGCGACGAGACGGTGATTTGCCCGTCACCTGCAACCGTCAGTTCGTCGAGCTCGAGGTTGGCCGGGTCAAAAGCCGTTCCAACCGTACGGCTGAGGGTGGCGGCCAAGAGGTCATGATCGAATACCGGTGTGACCGACCCGGAGACCGGGTCGACCAGGCAATAGCGGGAACCGTCCGAGGTGTCGGCCCGGTACCAGAACGTATCCCCGTCGCCGATCCAATGGGGTTCGACGCTCGTCGCGGACAGCAGCCGTGCCGCATTCCACGGAAGGTAGCGTTCGGCCCGGGCATAGCGCTCGACTGAGATCGACCGGGACGATTCGGCGGCTTCTCCACTGGGAAGGGACACGGGCGGAAGACCTCCTGGTTGGCAATGGTATTGGTCGGGACCGGCCGGAGTTCGCCCGGCATCCCTCCGGATGTAAGCGTGGCTCAAAGGATGAGCCACGCCGACATTCGGTCAGCTGACGTATGCCTTGTCGAGCTCGACAATTCGGCCGGCGTAGGTCAGACGGTACCCTTGGAGTCGAGGCTGGATGGCGTGGACGGTTGACCGGTGCCACATCCATGCGACCAGCTGATGCTCGTAGTAGAGCGTCTGGGCGCGCTTTGCGATTTCCAGGCGACGGGCCGGGTCACTCGCCGTCTGGAATTCGTCGGAGAGGGCCTGAAGCTCGTCACGAACTGGGACCAGGTCCGTCGCCGTGGCGTCGTCGATTTGGTTGATGTTCCAGTAGTCCGTCGGTGCCCACGAGGCCTGGATCGGGCTAGTCGACGCCATAGTCGATCCCTGCTGGTGGTAGGAGATGTTCCAGTTGCCCTGGTTCTGCCGCCACTGGTCCAGCATCGCGTTCCATTCAAGGGAGGTGATCTCGATATCGATGCCGACCTGCCGGAGCTGCTCCTGGAAGATCTGGTTGAACAGTCCCCAGTCCGCGAAATCGGTAGAGAGCAGGTTCAGTTTCAGGGGCTGGCCGTCGCGCTGACGGATACCTCCGTCGCCCATTACCCAGCCGGCCTGATCCAGGAGCTCGCCCGCCCGTTCTGGGTCGTACTCGATTAGCGGGATGTCGGCGTTGTAGAAGGGCGAGGCGCTGGTCACGCCGCCGTTGGACTTCTCTGCGAAACCAAACAGGACCGATTCGATGATCGCGTCCCGGTCAATCGCCAAGGCGAGCGCCTGGCGGACCAGCAACTCGTCGGTTGGAGACTGAGACAGGTTGATACTCATCAGTTCGGCGCCCGGCGAGACCTGCTGCTCGATGACCAGACCGAGGTCGGTCATCGCCTGGACATCCTTGGGCTCAACCAGGACTGCGTCGACCGTTCCGGCCTCCATCTCGACCAACGCGACGGCCGACTCCGGAATAATCCGGACTCGGACGCTATCTAGCATCGGCGCACCACCCCAGTAAGCCTCATTGCGGGTATAGGTGATTGATGCGCCGGCCTCGTAGGAGCCGAACTTGAAGGGCCCTGTGCCGACCGGCCCTTCACCGAAGCGGTCACCGAGTGCGGTGTACGCGGTTGGGCTGACCTGCATGGCGCCCCAGTCGGCCAGGCCCTCATAAGCGAAGTTGGGCCGAACCTCCCGAAGAACGATCACGGCAGTGAGATCGTCGACTACATCGACACGCTCGACCGGTTCATAGACCGTGTAGTAGGTCGAGTCGGGCTTGTCGATGTGGCGCTGGACGTTGAAACGGACGGCCTCGGCGTTGAACGGTGTACCGTCGTGGAACGTGACACCCTCGCGCAGGGTCAGCTTGTACTGAAGCCCGTCCGCCGAGACCTCCCAGGCGGTCGCAAGGGCGGGTTGCAGGGTCTCGGTGTCGTCGAACGATAGCAACCGGTCGTACAGGAAGTTGACGCCTTCCCAGGTGGGCCAAGTCGCGTTGGTGAGATCCCAGGAAGCAGGGTTGGCGGCAGTAACGATCGTCACAGTGCCGCCCGGCGTGCCCTGGCGGGCCAGGACTGAAGGGCTGATTGCGATGGCGCCAGCCAGCGCAGCACCACCAGTGATCAACCGCATCAGCTCGCGACGATGAAGTGGCGTCTGGGCAAGGGACGCGCCGCTTGAGAAATCGGTCATCCGGGTGCTCCTCGTGGTTGGTGGGGGTTGGTGGGTCGGGACAGCTGACGCGGCAGACGTGGGATCACCCCGCTACGATCGACTCCTTTCAGGTGGTCACGATCCAGGAACCGGGAAGGGTTTGACCCGAGTCGCCGCCGGTCTGGCGGGCCGGGCGATAACGATGGGCTAACGAGTTCGGGGATCGAGGGCGTCGCGGAGGGCGTCACCGATCAGGTTCAGCGAAATCACGGTCAGCAGGATCAGGAGGCCGGGGAACACCATCAGGTGGGGGGCTTCGCGCAGGTAGTTGCGCCCGACGCTCAACATCGTGCCCCACTCCGGTGCGGGCGCCTGGACCCCAAGGCCAAGGAAGCCGAGGCCGGCGGTGGTCAGAAGGGCGTCGGCGAGTCCCAGGGTGGCGTACACGATGATCGGACCGACGCAGTTAGGCAGAAGGTGGCGGGCCATGATCCGCGTCCGGGTCGCCCCGAGTGCAGTGGCGGCGTGAATGAACTCCTCGGACTTCAGCATCAGGACCGACGAGCGGACGATTCTGGACAGTGTTGGCGTTCCCCAGATGGCGAGGACAACGATCAGGTTGGTGATGCTGGGGCCGACGATCGCTACGATCAGGATGGCGAGCAGGATGCCAGGAAAGGCATACATGACGTCGATGAGGCGCATGATGATCGTGTCCAGCCACCCGCCGAAGAACCCGGCTGCCAGTCCGATAACCGTCCCGAGGAGCAACCCTCCTGCGGTCCCGGCAAATCCGATGAACAGTGAGTTGCGTGCCCCCCAGACCAGCCGAGAGAACTCGTCGCGGCCCAGCTCGTCAGTCCCGAGACGGTACTCCGACGATGGCGGTGAGAGGCGGTTGAGAAGGCTCTGATCCCGGGGATCATGGGTCGCGAGAAGCGGCGCAAGGATCGCGACTGTCGCCGCGGCGATCAGGATGATCGCCCCGGCCAGTGCCAAGCGGTTGGTGACAACCTCGTGAACGACGCGCTGCCACTGGGTGCGGGTCGCCGATTTTCGTCCAAGGGCAACCAGTGCCGGTTCGTCCGAGGGGGCTCCACTGACAGTCGCTCCTGCCGTCCTTCGAGTTGACGTCGCGGCCTTCATCGCAGACTCCCTTGGTGTTCGCCCGAACCTGCCGGTCAGGCCACTCTTCACTCGAAGCGAATCCGGGGATCGAGGTAGGCAAGCAGGATGTCCGTAAGCAGATTGCCGAAGACGAAGCCGGTCGCGATCAGGAGGACGGTCGCCTGGACGACCGGAAAGTCCCGGCCATTGACCCCGTCGACGAGGTAGCGCCCAATTCCGGGCAGCGCAAATACCGTCTCGACGATGACCGCGCCACTGAGTACGAAGCCGAAGTTCAGTCCGAGGATTGTGACGACCGGAACGAGGGCGTTGCGGAAGGCATGACGCATCAGGACCGACCGCTCCCGGAGCCCCTTGGCGCGAGCGGTCCGAACGAAGTCGCGATTGATCACGTCGAGCATGCTCGCTCGGGTGTAGCGGGCGAGCGCGCCGGCGCTGCCGAGCGCCAGGACCGTCACCGGCATGATCAGGTGCTTTACGCCATCCCAGCTATAGGGATCCTCGGCGGGGCCAGACGGCGGCAACCAGTTGACCTGGATCGAAAGCAGGAGGATCAGCGAGAAGGCCAGCCAATAGGATGGGATCGAGACGCCAAGCAGGGCGATGAACATGAGTATGTTGTCGATCCAGGTCCCGCGGAAGACGGCCGAGGCGACGCCGATGGCGATCCCGATGATTGCCGACACGAGAAGCGCCAGGACTCCGAGGCGGAGCGTGTAGGGGAGGCGGTCCATCAGGTCGTCACCGACCAGCGTCCTCTGGCGCAGCGATTCACCAAGATCGAGCGTCGCGAGATTGGTGAGATAGCGGACGTACTGAGCCGGAAGCGGGTCATTGAACCCGTACTTCTCATTGATTCGTTGCTCGAGCGCGGCACTGTCAGCTGGCGGGAGATCCGGCGGGATGAACAGGGAGGCCGGGTCTCCGGGAGCCAGCTGCATCGCGAAGAAAACCAGGGTCACCGCGCCAAGGATCGTCGGTATCGCCAGGGAAAGCCTCTTGAGGATGTAGCGCTGCACAGGCTTCTCCCGGATTGGAGGGTGACGAGGTTAGACCGGGCACGAGAACCGGAGTGTGAGCAATTGTCCCGGCGCAGACACGGCTTATTCCTCGTGCCGCTGAGCCGGAAAGCGCTTTGAGTGACTTCGGTTGTAGCACTCTGGTATACCATGGTCAACGTTGTGGTTGCCTGAAACCGCTGTATGAGGTAGCTCTGTGGTCGATTTGACCAGAATTTTCGGCACAGATGAACCAAGTGACCAAACGACAACTGATCAGCGTTCTGGGTGGCGCTGAGCAGGACAAGGGGGCATGCGACGGTAAAGCGATCTGGCTGGGGCAGGTCCAGACCGGCGCCGTTCACGACGGGTTCTTGGGATAGCGGGGGCCGAGGATGGGGGGAGTCGCAACAGATGACGACGCTGGGCCAGTTGCAGACTGAAGCGGCGTACCAAGCAATCAAGCGCGGGATCATTACCTGTGCGATCCCGCCCGGACAGCAGGTCACCGAGGAGCAACTCGCCGAGCGGTTTGGGACTGGACGTGGGGCGGTCCGGACGGCTCTGAAGCGGCTGTACCAGGAACAGCTCGTACAAACGATTTCCAGGCAGCGTTACGTCATTCCACCGATCACATTGCGTGAGGCCCGGGAACTATTCGAAGTCCGAATGCTGCTCGAACCGGTCGCCGCTCGTCGGGCAGCCGACCTGATAGCTGCCAGCGACATCGCCCGACTCCGGACGCTGAGCGAGAGCCACTACGACCGCGGTGACGTTTCCAGCTCGGCCAAGTTCCTCGCGGCGAACACGGAATTCCACGTGACAATCGGGCGAGCGTCCGGAAACGTGCTGCTGGCCGATCTGATTTCGAACCTGCTCGACCGCGTGGAGCGGATCAATCACCTCACTCACGCTTTGGTGGACCGCAACGTGGATGCGCGCGACGAGCACCTCGCGTTGGTTCAGGCGCTGGAAGATCGTGACGGGGCTCAGGCGGAGCGGGTGATGGGGACCCAGATTGATGCTACCTACCGCTTCGTCCTGGAAGCCCTGACCCATAGTCCAAGCATCCAGTCTGCCAGTGTTGCGGCCCCTCCTTTGCTCATTGCGAGTGCCGATGGCACCACGCGACCGGAGGAAGGCGCTCTGGACAATCAAGCAAACAACAACGACTGAGTCGATATCTGGCACGAGTTGCCGGCGATCCCGGACACCATCTGGGAGCCCGGCTCGCTCTGCTGGATCGGCGACCACGATGGTCCCCAGCTCGAGATCGAGGGCGGACACGTCGTCAGCATGGCCGTTCGCCGGCAGGGTCCAGCCGAAGAAGCAGCCGGTTCACCCTACGAATCCGCCTGATCACCCGCGCCACGTGAACTTGCCGGATCGACCTGGGCCGCCATCTCCGATTCGGAGATAGCGGCCTAGTCGCGTAGCCCCATGATCCCGCCGTCGATGTTGAAGTCCGCGCCGGTGACATACGACGACTCGTCGCAGGCCAGGAACAGCAGCGCGTAGGCCTGCTCGATCGGCTCCGCCTGCCGGCCAAGCAGCGTGTGCGGGGTGCCCGCCTCCCGCATCGCGGCCTCAGCTTCGGCCAGGGACTCGCCGGTCCGCTTGACCCGGTTCCGGACGTGGTACTGGGTGAGGGTCGGGCCTGGCGAGATCGCGTTGACCCGGATGCCGTCTCCGGCATGGTCGCAGGCCATCGACCGGGTCAGGGCCAGCACGCCCGCCTTGGTCGCGTCGTACTGCGCCATCCCCGGCCGTCCGACCGTCGCATTGGCGGACGACACGTTGACGATGCTGCCGCCTCCGTTCCGAATCATCTCCCGCGCGGCGAACTTGCTGGTGTAGGCCACGGCCAGCAGGTTGACCGAGATGACGAACTCCCACGACTCGACGGTCGCTTCGGTGATCGGCCCGCTGACGCGCACGGCGGCGATGTTGGCCAGCACATCCAGCTTGCCGAACCGGTCGATCGTCTCGCGCACCGCGCGCTCCGCCTCTGACTCCTTCGTCAGATCCGCGGTGACTACGCCCATCCGCTCGCTCGCCGGGTCGACGGTCCTGGCGACGTTCCGGGCCGCGTCGCCGTCGAGATCGACGAGCATCACCCGCGCGCCTTCCTCCCAGAACAGCTTCGCCGTCGCCTCCCCGACGCCACCACCGCCACCGGTCACCAGGGCCACCTTGCCCGCCAGTCGTTCACCCACCCGCTGCCTCCTCGCAGTGCCGATCGTCACGGTGCCGTCGCCCGGAGGCCGTTCCGGGCGGGGACCATCCTACGCGCCAGGCTGGTAGGCTGCCGGGACGTCGACACGAGCCAGCGCCGGGACCACGTGGTCCCTGTGCCGACCGACCCGGAGGAACGGGGATGCACACCGAGACCGCCAGCCTGAGCCGCCTGCTCTACGTCCGGGCCGACCCCGGAGAGGACCTGCTGGAGACACTCCAGGCCGCCGCCGACCGCGAGGGGATCCGCAATGGCGCGATCGTCTGTGGCGTCGGGTCGCTGAGCGCCTACCACTACCACGTCGTCACGACGGCCGAACTGCCCCCGGAGAACGGCTACGTCCGTGGCGACGGGCCGTTCGACATCCTGACCGTCACCGGGGCGATCCTCGATGGCCGGGTTCACGCCCACATGACGTTCTCGGACGAGAAGGTCGCGATGGGTGGTCATATCCACGAGGGCTGTACCGTCCTGACGTTCGCGATCGTCCTGATCGCCGACACATCGGACACGTCGATGGCCGTCTGGGACACCGTCGGACCATGGCAGGCGGTGCTCGACGTCCAGGCGAAGGCCGACGCCCGGGGCTGACCGGCCGCTCCACACCCACCTTCCAACATGACCAGCGCAGGACGATTGATGTCCTGGCACGAGCGACAGGAGCCTGACGATGACGCGGATCGACCCGAACAGCCTGCCGACCGACACGTTCGACTGGGGCCAGATCAAGTGGTTCGTCTCGCCACACCACACGGACGGCGCGGTGATGACGCTCGGGGAGGTTGTGCTGATGCCCGGCCTCGGCCACGACCGGCACAACCACCCCGACGCGGAGGAGATCCTCTACGTCCTGTCCGGGGAGGGCAAGCAGATGGTGGACGATGGCGAGCCATTCTCTGTCCGTGCCGGCGACTGCATCTACGTGCCGCAGGGCGTGTTTCACTCCACGCTGAACACCAGCTGGCAGCCACTGCGACTCATCGCCATCTACAACCCGGGTGGCTCGGAGATGGGGCTACGTGAACTGCCGGACTTCCGCCAGTATCCGGCCGGTGAAGCTCCGGGGCTGATCCGGAAGGGATAGGACGGTTCGAGCGACCGGAGCCCGTTGGTTTCCGGGCTCCGACCAGGGGCGACGGGCAAGCCGGCGAAAACCGCTTGTCTCATTACCAGGGTGCGCGGTGCGGCGGATTGACCTCGTCCCTCAGCGGCGGACGGGGACGAGTGACGAGGCAATGTCAGCACCGAGGCTGCGCTGTCATGTTCGGGACCCGGGACCGTGATCCCGGCCAGAGGGGGCGGGTCAGCCTGCCGGCCTGGTTGACCAGGCGCGGATGAAGGCGGCCGCGTGCGCCGTGGCGAAGGCGTCGAGGTCCAGCGGGCGGGTACCGTCCCCGCCGAGGGCGCGCTGGTGCATCGCGGCCAGCAGCAGGGGGGAGACCAGCGCCAGTGCCGCGACCCGCACGTCGTCCGGGCCGGCTGCCCGCATCTCGCCCTGGGCGACATGGGCGCCAAGCCGTGCCTCGACGGCCTTGACCATTGGCTCCAGCCAGCGGTCGAGAAAGACGGGCCCGAGCGTCGGGTGGCGCAGGCTCTCCGTCAGCCCGGTCGCGAACCGCTGGCTGAGTTCGCCATGGGCCAGCCCGGCCGTCAGCGCCACGACGGCCGCCGTGACCGACGCCTCGAACGGTCCTTCTGCCCGCATCATCCAGCCGAGGTACCACTCGCCCGAACGATGATCGTCGTCCAGCACGGCCCGGATGACGTCGTCGCGGCGGCCGAAGTAGTGTCCCAGCGTCGAGACACTCACCCCGGCCGCCGTCGCCAGGTCCCGCAGCGATGCGTGACCGGCCGCGCGCTGGTCCAGCCGCTCGCGGAGCCGGCGGAGGAGTTCCGTCCGGCGTTCCTCGTAGGCGGCGTCCCGTGCTCCCGGTGGTCTCGGCATCGTCTAGACCCTCCCGGTGGGCATACATGGCCGTATTTCATGTAACGAATGGTACAGAGAATGCGGCGTCCCGATTGGGGGGCGCCGGCGTGATGCCCGGGCGACAGATGATATGACGATCACAACCGGGAGACGAGCGACATGACGGCGATCGGAGAACGAGTGTGTCCGGACGCGGTCCGCAATGAGCGGCGGTGGACGCCGGCCGCGATGTTGCTGCTGGTCGGCGCGCTGGCCCAAGTCCTGGTTCCGCTACTGGGCGTCGAGCGGATCGGGCAGGTGGCGGACGCCAACGCCCACCGGATTACGCCGGCCGGCTACGCCTTCTCGATCTGGACGCCGATCTTCGTCCTCGCCATTGGCTGGGCCGCCTGGCGGCTCTGGCCGGGCGCGACTCACTCCGTCGCCGCTCGCCGGACCGACCGCTGGCTGGCCGGGGCATTCATGGCCAACGCCCTCTGGGAATGGGTGTTCCCGGAGGAGTGGTTCATCCCGGCACAGGTGATCATCGTGATCGGGCTGGTCTGTGGTGCCGGCGCGTTCGGGATCCTGGCCTTCGCCCGGGAGGAACTGACGACCGTGGAGCGGTGGGTACTGGCGCCGCTCTCCGGCTTGTTCCTCGGCTGGATCACGGCGGCGACCCTGGTCGGATTGCTCTCGACGCTTGTTGCGTTCGATGTCGTCGGGGCGACCACGTCCGCGAACGCCCAGCTCGGGGTGCTGTTACTCGTCACCGGGCTCAAGATCGCGTCGTCGATGACCATGATCGGCTCCAACGGCGTGCCGCAGCTCTGGATAGCCAATGTGCTGGCGTTTGGCTGGGCGCTCGTCGCGATCGTCGTCGGGCAATTCGACGAGTCCCGGCCGACCGCCATCACGGCCGCAATCGCCCTGGTGCTGCTGATCACATTCGCGGCCTGGCGGGCGACGCAGGTGCGGGCCGCTGTGAAGCCTGATACAGCAGGCTGAAGCCGATCTGCATTGTCAGCGGTCATCCCGATCAGCAAGCGGGAACAGCCGGGATACTACGCCCTACGGTCGATGGTGGGGCGCCGGGTGGACCGTCAGGCGCAGGTCCCCGATCGTCAGGTCGCGAGGGGGCGTGTCCTCCGGTATTGGCGAGACGGCGGCGTCCTTTCGCAGCCGTTCCGAGAGCGACAGCAGCGGGTTGGCGTCCTTCGGGTTGACGAGGCGGAGCACGTGCGGCCACGTCCCCCACGCTGCCCGCTTGTCCGGGTCCGGGCCGTCGTCGAAGTGGACGAGGTAGCGGCCGAGGACGAACGGCAGGACCCGCTGGACCTGGAACGTCTTCGCGGTCCGGGCGTCCATCCGGTGGAGGATGTCCCCGCCGCCGTGCCGCTGGATCCAGGTGAGCGTGCCTGACAGCTGCCGGTTGGCCGCGAGGACGTAGTCACGCTGCCGGGTTCGCTCGGCGGTGGAGCGGGCAAATGGGTCCTGCGATTTCAGCTCGAACAGGGCGAGCGTGCCGGTCTTTCGGTCGAAGATCGCGGCGTCGATGTCCGTGCGCAACTCGCCACCCGGCTTCCGTACCCGGAGTCGGGTCTCGCTGGTCACGAAGCGGCGGTCGGGGAACAGGGCGTAGAGGTCGCGCCGGAACACGTCCTCGCGCCCGACCGCAGCGTTGTTGACGGTCTCCGGATCACGGCGGCGCAGCTCCCGGGCGAGGAACAGCAGAGGCTCCGACGTCAGGCCGGCACGGGACAGGGCGACCCGGTCCGCGCCCAGCCGGACGAGCGGCGCGGCGGCGATTCCCGGCACGGCGGCGTGCCAGCGGGCGTTGTCCACGGAGAGGGTGAACGGGTCGAGCAGATCCAGGACGACGTCGGTGTCACGGTCCGTCGACTCGGCGATGGCGGCCGCCAGTTCCCACTCGTCCATCACCAGCGGAGAATTGCGGGGACCCGAGACGAGCGCGATCAGCTCGGCCAGGACGGCGAGGTAGTCGCCGTAGGTCCGGACGCCGAGGGACGTCGTCGGCGGGTAGCCGGGTTGATGACCCATCGACCTGATGATGGTGCAAGGGTCGGGATGGGCAGGATCCGGACGGGGCATCCGGGCGGCCCAGTCATCGAAGTCCGCGCGCTCGCGCCAGGCAGCGGGGCCTCGCCGGGTCGCTGGCGAGGCGACGAGGGATCCATCTGGTCCTAAGGTAAGTCGCATCTGGCCGGCCTCGACGTGGTCGCGGACGACCTGGGCCAGCGCGATCGCGTCGCACGCGGCGAGCGTCTCATGGGCCCAGCCAGAGGGCGGTTCGTCGCCGGCGGAGTCCTCGGAATGTGCGAGCAGGGCCAGGCTGAGGGCCAGGTTGCCGCCGGCGTCCACGAGGCGGGTCCCGGTGATTGGGTCCGGCTCTGGGGAACGTGGTCGCGGGAGCTGGTCGCGAACCCGGAGCAGGGCGAGGATCGCGCCCGGCCCCCCCGATGCGACCCGATCGGTCAGCCGTCGCTCCGCCCTGTCTATCGCGTCGTGTAGCTGCGCGAGGACATCCATGTCCCTCTGGCTCCCTCTCCGGTCGCACCTGTCGTTACGATAGCACCGGTCGTACCCCGCGAGGCCGTCCTGGCCCGTATGATGGCGGCCGCAAGCAGACCAAGCGGGAGGAGACGGGCGTGCGGGTGACGGTAATCGGAGCCGGAGCGATCGGCGGGACCACGGGTGTTCGGCTCCATCGCGCTGGCCACGACGTGACGCTCGTCGATCGCGACCCGGAGCACGTCGCGACGATCAATCGCGACGGCTACCGGATCAGTGGCCTGGTGGACTACACCGAGCGGGTGCCGGCGATCACGGCCGACGATCTGCCGGCTCATGTCGCGGAGCGGGGGCCGCTCAGGATGGTCGTCCTCTCGGTCAAGGCGATGGACACGGAGGCGGCGGCCAGCATGATCCACCCGCATCTCGCGCCGGATGGCTTCATCGTCTCGTTCCAGAACGGCCTGAACGAACCGGTCATCGCCGGGGTCGTCGGGCCGGAGCGCACCATCGGCGCCTTCATCCACTTCGGCGCCGACCTCGTCGAGCCGGGGCGCGTCGTCCTCGCCAACCAGCTCCGGACATACGTCTCGGAGCTGGACGGGCAGCGCACCAACCGGATCGACCAGGTCGCCGCGACGCTGTCCGCGGTGACCGAGACGGTGGTGACCGACAACCTCGATGGCTACCTCTGGGGCAAGCTTGGCTACGCGGCGCTGGCGTTCGTCGTGTCGTCGGTCGATGCTCCGATCGACGAGGTTGTCATGGACCCGGACGCCCGCGTCGCCATCCGTGCCGTCGTCGCCGAGGTGATGGATGTCGCCCGGGCGCAGGGGATCCGGCCCGAGGAGACGCACGGCTTCGACTCCCGCTGGTTTGCCCGGGACAACCCGGACCGGATCGCCGCGACGGATGCGCTGTTCGACCGCTGGGGCGAGGAGTACCGGACCCTGATCAAGCGGCACATGGGCATCCACCGCGACATCAAATACAAGCGGCGGCGAACCGAGGTGGACTTCCAGGTCGGTCCGGTCGTCGAGCGGGGCCGGCAGTTCGGGGTCCCGACGCCGGCGTGCGCGCTGTTGCTTGACGGCATCCACGCGGTCGAGACCCGGCAGCGGCCGCACGACTGGACGACGATCCGCGAGCTGGCCGCGGCGATCCGGGCCGCCGATCCGACGGCAGTCTGAGGACCTGACTACGATTCACTGACAGGGGAGAGGCGACGGAATGACGACAGTCACGGTGGATTGCACGGGCGACGTGGTGTTCGTGACCGGCGGTGCAACGGGCATCGGCTTCGGGATCGCGCGGCTGTTCCACGCGACCGGAGCGAGTGTTGTGATCGGGGACATCCGCCAGGAGACGCTGGACACGGCCCGGGCGACGCTCGGCGACGACCGGACCCGTTTTCTGCCGGTCGACGTCCGGGACCCGGAGCAGGTCGCGGCCTTCGTCCGCGACGGCGAGGCGGCGTTCGGTCCGGCGACGGTGATGGTCGCCAACGCCGGCGTCTACCCGAACACCGCCGTGCTGGACATGGACCCGGCCGAGTTCGATCGTGTGATGGAGACGAACGTCCGGGGCGTATTCCTTGCCTGTCAGGCTGCCGGCCGGAGCATGGTCGCCAACGGCACGCGGGGCAAGATCGTCACGATCGCGTCCGGCGCCTACAACAGCGGCCGGCGCGGCGCCAGTCACTACTGTGCGTCCAAGGCGGCCGTTGTGATGTTCACGAAGGTGCTTGCGATGGAGCTGGGCGAGCATCACATCAACGTGAACTGCGTCTCGCCGGGGCTGATCGAGCTGAGCGACGCGATGTCACCGATCACCGAGGAGTACCGGGACGCGCTGCTGGCGTCGATCCCGTGGGGACGCGTCGGGCAACCGGACGACATCGCCAAGGCCGTGCTGTACCTATGCTCGCCGGCGGCGGAGTGGATCTCCGGCGCGGTGTTGTCCGTCGACGGCGGCAGCTCGACCGGCCGCACCCACCTGCCGTTCAGCAGCCTGCAGGAACCCCGGTCGTGAGCCGGTTGCCGGGTCCCGCTGGCGCGCGAGCCGCGAAAAGGAAGAGTCAGCCAATGGCGACCCCGACCCCCATCGAGCGCTATGTCGCGCTCGGCGACTCGTACACCATCGGCGAGGGCGTCGAGGAAGGGGAGCGGTGGCCCAACCTGCTGACCACCCATCTCCGTGAGGCGGGGATCGACATCGAGCTGGTCGCCAACCCGTCCCGGACCGGCTGGACGACGGAGCGGTTGATCGAGCGGGAGCTGCCGGTCTTCGACGAGAGCCAGCCGACGTTCGCGACACTACTGATCGGCGTCAACGACTGGGTCAGGGCGGTGACGCCGGTGGAGTTCGAGGCCAACCTGATCACGATCCTCGATCACGTCCAGGCCGGGCTGCCCGACCCCGGCCGGCTGGTCGTCGTGACCATCCCGGACTTCTCGGTGACCCCGTCCGGCGGCGACTACAGCTACGGCCGCGACATCACCGGGGGACTGGCCGGGTTCAACGTGATTACGGCGACCCACACCGCCCGCCGCGATGTACCACTGGTCGACATCTTCCCGCTCAGCCGCGAGACGGTCGGGCCGGAATGGGTGGCGGCTGATGGGCTGCATCCGAGCGCGGCGGCGTACGTGGAATGGGAGCGCCTGATCCTGCCAGCGGCGCTGTCGGTCCTGCGCTGATAAGACGGCGATTGCCGCCCGGTGCGATACAGACGGGCCACGGCGACATCAACTGCAATCCTCCGGCGATCATCCATCGGACAGGTCCTTGTCCTCCATCTCCCAGGCGTGGTCGAGCAGGTGCCAACTCATCCGCCGGATGACGTAGCGGACCGGCCACGCGCCCGGGACCTCCCCGGACCGGTTCAATCCGGCCATGGCTGCGCGGACGGCATCGCGGTGAGCGGCCAGCCCGTTCGGGTCGCCCAGGGCGTCAGCCGCGACCCTGAGCCCGAGCGCCCGGGCGTAGCTGCGCTCGGACTCCCGGACGTGACTGATGATGGCGTCGCGGTCGCGCCCGCCGCCACGCGGGCCCTTCCGGAGCTCAGCGGAGACTGACGCCGCGACCCGGTCGAACGTCTCCCAGCAGGCTGCAAGGAGCCGGGTCTGCCGGTCGCACTCGCTCTCGGACATCGGTTCTCGCTCGATCTCCGCTGGCCGATCGGGGATGCCGAAGTCGGTGGCACCGCCGCCCTGGACGTGCTCAACCACCTGGAGGTCACCGGCAGCCGCGACGACGCCACGGGTATGGGCGAGATCGGCAACGACCCGGTAGCGGTCGGCGTAGTGGGCGAGCGTCGCGAGCGCATCGTCCTCGGTTCTGCCAGACCTGCTCCAGCCGGGCCAGTCGATCGCCGAGGCGAACACCTTCTTCGTTCCGGTCTCGATCACCACGCGGTTATGCGTTGCCACGATCCGACCCTCCCGCCGTGTCCTGTTTGATGGTGCTGGTTCGAATATCGCTCACCATGAGCCAATAGTCGTCTAGCGCGCTAGGTGACGGTGACCGGAACCGGGTAAATCGCGTTCATCTGGTAGTCCGTCGCGTTCCAGGGCACCTCGACCGGCTGGTTGAGGCCGCGCTCGTCCGTCGCCCGGCTCATCAGCGTCGTCTCGCCGGCGGACGCTCCCCATTCGAAGTCGAACCGGACCCAGGACAGGTGGCCCGCTTCCATGGTAATGGTGGCCGAATCCCAGTTCTCGCCGCCGTCGGTGCTGACCTAGATCACCTTGACCATGCCGTAGCCCGACCAGGCATAGCCGGCGATGGTCTGCGGGCCTGCCGTCGGCTCGCTTTCCGGAAGGATATTGGTGATCACCGACTTGACCGGCATCTGCCAGACCGGCTCGAGGACGAGCTCGGTCTCATCGGTCCGGGCGTAGGATTCGGTGTTGCACGTACCGTCGAAGGCCTGATCGATCACGGTCTGGCTGGCCAGCCACTTGATCGAGGTGATCCCGCCCCAGCCGGGTACGACCAGCCGCAACGGGCCACCGTGCGGGTTGAGGATGTCCGTCCCATTCATCTGCAGCGCGACCAGGACGTTCGGGTTCAACGCATTCTCGAGCGGCAGTCCGCGCGTCATCTCCGGGAATCGGCGCCCGGACAGATGACATTTACGGCACTGTCCAGATCGACGGATCCGCCTCGATGGTCAGCGGGCCGTTGGAGCGGATGAAGACCACCTCATTGGGCGTGAGGATGCCGTCGATCAGTTCGAACGGGGGTTCGAACGGCGTCGTGCCACGGACGATCATCCGTGGATCCTTGCCGATGCTCGCCAGCGCGTCCTGCGGAGACGGAGTGCCTTCCGGCGTACCGTCTTGCGCGAGGGCGGAGCGCGTGCCCGGTACGTCCCGGACAAGTGTCCTGCCTGCCGGCACGGTCCGGGAACGGTCAGGGCATCCTGACTTCGGAGTAATCGACCCCTGTTCGGTCGTGATGTAGCCAGGGGTTGGCGAGGGAAGGGTCATTCGGGCCAGATGCCGTCGGTGATACGCTGCCGCGGTCCTCGTCATCCGACCATGTACCGGCGTCGCTGCTACGAGCGACCGGCCGAAGGGAGCCTGGTAACCATGTCGACGTCCGCCCGTCTCGCCGTCCAGACCGCGCTGTTGCCCGGGCGGGATCTCGCTGAGCAATTCCAGAACGCCGCCGAGTGGGGCTTTGATGCCGTCGAGGTCGCTGTCGGACCATCGTTCGACCTCGGCGAGCGGCTCGACGATGTGCGCCAGGCGTCGGCGTCGTCCGGGCTGCCGGTTGCCGCGATCTGCACCCACAGCATCCACGACCCGATCCAGCCGGACGCGGAGGAGCGGGCTCGCCGTCTTGCGGCACTGGCTACGCTGCTCGCCCAGGCGGATGAACTGGGGGCGACCGGGGTGGTCTCCGTGCCGCTCCGGCCGGCGCGTGGCTTCCCGTCGCTGGCCGAGCAGGAGGCCGAGTTCGCCCGGCTGGCCGACCTGACCGTCGCGTCGTTCGGCGAGTGGGTCGCGACGCTGCCAGCCGGGAATGCAGCCGTGTTCCTGGAGCCGCTCTGCCGATTCGAGGCGTCTTTCCTCAACACGGTCGGGCAGGCCGCGGAGCTGTCGCGACGGATCGGGTCGCCACGCGTGCTGGCCCTCGCGGACTTCTTCCATATGAACATCGAGGAGCGGGACTTCGTCGCGCCACTCGTCGAAGCGGGCTCGTCGCTGGGCCACGTCCACATCGCCGACAACAACCGGCTCCAGCCGGGCGCGGGAATGATCCCGTTCGGTCCGTCGTTCGCCGCGCTGCGACAGATGGGCTACGGCGGGTATATCAGTATCGAGTGCTACTCACCGGCCGGTGCGCGGATCGAGGGTGACCCGGCGGTCGCCTTCCCGGAAACTGTCCGTTTCATGCGGGATCTCTGGACTTCGGCAGGTGCAGCGGCCGACCAGGGTTGAGCACGGGTGCGTCCGGTCCGGCATCCCTCATGCATGAGGAAGGTCAGCATCGTCATTCGTCCTGGACGCCGGATCATCCCGAGGTGGTAGACCCATGCGCGCGCTCCCCGCTTGCCTCAGTGCTCTGCTCGTGATGGTCCTGGTCGCCGGAGCGGTCGCGGGTACGGCGCTCGCGGACGCTCATTCGACGTCACGTGACGTCGGAGGTGCGCCGGCTGGCGCCGCCAACGCCCGGAGTTTCAGCCAGGCAGAACCCACTCCAACCCCGCGGTCGGTCGTCTTCACGGTCGCCACGGTGGAGCCAACCGCGACCGAGGAGCCTGAGGGCGACGGCAATACCGACACGTTCACCCTGCCGACCGCCGAGCCGACCGTCGCGGCCGAGGAGAGCGACCAGCCCGCTTCAGACGATGGTTTGGGCGGTACGCTGGCCTATGCGGCGCGCGTCGGTGGGCAATGGGACATCTACAGTCTGGATATCGACACCGGCGAATCCACGCAACTCACGTCGTCGCCCAGTGACGAGATCGCTCCCGCCTGGTCGCCGGACGGGACGCAGCTGGTGTTCATGTCTGGCCAGTCCGGGAGCCAGCAGGTCTGGGTCATGAACCGCGACGGCAGCGATCAGCGCCAGGTGACGCAGTGGACCGGGTCTGGCCAGCTGTTCTACACCACCTGGCTCCCCGACGGGAATGACCTGATCGTGACCGTCGCGGACAACGCCGCCGGGGTCGCCTGGCTGATCCGACAGCCGGTCGATGGCGGAGCGGCGACGGGATACACCGAGCCATGGTCGGGCGTCGCGAGCGTCGCCGCCGACTCGGGCGCGATGGCGTACACCGTCCGGACCAGCGGCCAGACGGACATCGTCCTCGACGACGGTTCGCCGCGCCCCATCACCGCCACCGGTGTGAGTGAGGACATCCCGAGCATCACCCGGGATGGGACCAGCATCGTCTACCAGGTCGGCGACCCCGGCGGGCGCTACGTGGAGATCCACGACGTCGACACCGGAACGACGACCCGCCTTCCCCAGATCGGCGATGACAGCAACCCGGTCTGGTCCCCGGACGGGGAACGCATCGCCTTCGTCAGCGAAGATGGGGTGTGGGCCCGGATCTTCGTGACGGACGCGGACGGTAGCAACACGACCGAGCTGCCGACCGTGGAGTATGAGACGGCCTGGTATCTGTCCTGGGCCGCTTAGCGCACGCTCGCGTAAGGACCGGTCATGCCGGGATCTCGCCGGCACGGTTGCCTGACACGCGCCGGAAGCACGAAGCCGCAGGTGAGCGACCAGACGCTCACCTGCGGCTTCGTGCTTCATATGGGTCCGAGGGATGATTCCGGGCTGCTCGTGGGCCTGACAGGGCGAGCAACGCACCCGTTTGTCTGATCGTCAGGCGGGGACCGGGTCAACGATCGGTGGTGGCGCCATCGATGACAGTGGCTCCGGGGCGACGGTTGCCTGGATCAGGGCCCGGGTGTCGTCGTAGCGATGGTCTGCGACGAGCAGGCCGTCCGCGTCGACCTCCTGGTCGCAGCCCATCACCACGGTTATCACGCGCTCACCACTGGCGGACAGGACGGCCGTCACGAGGCAGGCACCCGCAGCTTCGGTCGTCCCCGTCTTGCCACCAAGGATCCCCGCGCTGCCCAGCAGCTGATTGGTGTTGGTGAGCAGGACCGTGCGCGCGGCCGGTCCTGCCACGTTCATCTCGTAGTCGTAGGTGCCGACGATCGAGGCCAGCAGTTCGTCGTCGAGCAGCGCTGCCATCAGCAGGGCGAGATCGCGGGCGGTCGTCACCTGGCCGTCGGTGTCCACCCCGGCCGGATGGAGGACCGTGGTGGCAGTCGCACCGAGGCTGGCGACTTTGCCATTGACCGTATCGAGGAATGTCGCGGTCGGGTCATCGCTGTCCGGGTCGAGTGTCAGTCCACCGACGCGGGCCAGCGTCCGTGCCGCGTCGTTCCCGGACGGCAGGAGCAGGCCGTACAGCAGGTCACGGATTGTGATCCGGTCGCCGGCCTCGAGCTGGGCATTCGAGTAGACCCAGCGATCGACCTCGTCCTCGGGCTCGACGACGACGGACTGGTCGGGATCACTCAGGACATCGACGACCGTGAGCGCGATCGCGATCTTGATGGTGCTGGCCGGCGCTCGCCCGATCGTCGCATTCCGGGCGAGCAGGACCCGCCCGGACTCGATGGCCCCGACGAACAGAGACGCGGCGGTGACATCCGGTGGCAACGGCAGGTCGTCTGGCACCACCCATCGCTCGGCCAGCGCTACCTCGTCCGGCTGTTGCTGGCCGGCGACCGTCGACGGTCCCTGGTTGGCCGCGTCACCCGGGTGCGCCAGCCGACCCAGGGGCAGGGCCGCGAGCAACAAGCCGGTGGCCGCGCCGCCGATGAGGCGGCGACGATGAATCCTGTGCGCCGAGGAAATCGCTTCATGGAACGTTCGCATTGGGTGGTACTCCTTAGGCGTCGGTGCCTGCGTCAGATGTCGGTCCGTCGGGTCGCGCCGTGACACTCGCGGCCTGGAAGCCGTGCGACCGCGATCGTGATGAGGTGCGAGCCCCAAACGGCGGGTCGTCCGGTAGGGGGCTCTCGACAACAGGTCCGAGCGCCTGCCGTATGGTTGTCACCTTAGGGACACAGGGGTTTCAGGGGCGTCTGGAATTCCCGTAACGTTTTCGCAACGTAAGCTGGGAGTACGGGGATGCGTGTCCTGATCGTCGAGGACGAACCGTTTCTCGCCGAGGCCTTGCAAGCCGGGCTTCGTCACGAGGCAATCGCTGCCGATATCGCGTTGGATGGAGACCAGGCCCTGGATCGGCTGGTGAGCAATGACTACGACGTCGTCGTCCTGGACCGTGACATCCCCGGGGTGCCTGGCGATGAGGTCTGCCGCATCGTGGCCCGCGATCATCCGGGTGTCCGGATCCTGATGCTGACCGCCGCGACACGGCTGACGGACAAACTTAAGGGGTTCGGCCTCGGTGCCGACGACTATGTCACCAAGCCATTCGCGCTCGAGGAACTGATCGTCCGGCTCCGGGCCCTGGCCAGGCGTCCTGTGGCAACGGTCCAGCCCGTCCTCCAGTTCGCCGACCTACGTCTCGACCCGTTCCGGCGAGAAGTCTATCGCGACGGACGCTACGTGAAACTCACGCGAAAGCAATTCGCCGTGCTGGAGGTGCTGATGCGTGCGGATGGGGGAGTCGTCAGCGCAGAAACGTTGCTGGAGAAGGCATGGAACGAGGAAGTCGATGTCCTCACGAGTGCCCCCCGCGTGACCATCTCGACGCTCCGCAAGGCGCTCGGTGAGCCGAACCTGATCAGTACGGTACCGGGCGTCGGGTATCGCCTCGACCCCGTCCGCGTCGGCGCGTGAACCACCCGGAGAGGGGCGTCCACCTGGGGCGGTTCGGGAGCTGCGCGGCCCTGCTTGCCTTGGCCGGGGGTATCGCCCTGCTCGCGGCCTTCGCCGTCCTGCGGTATGTGCCCGAGCTTCCCTCGAGAGTGGAGGCTCTGCGGGATTCAGGCGCCGGCGTCGGTTCACGACGCGAAGTCGTTGTCCAGGTCGGTCGCGTGGCCGTCTCGACCCTCATCGTCCTGGCGGCGATCGGTGCCGTCGGTCTCCGGCGCGGGGCGAGTGCCCGTCTGCGGCTCGCCCTGAGCTATGGGGCATTCCTGACCGTCGCTGGTGGCATCGCGTTGCTCGGCGTCTACGTCGTCCTGCGCTATGTCCCCGAGTATCCGCTGGCGGTTCCCGGCCAGCTCGGTACGAGCGTGGCGACGCGCAGTGAGATCCTCGAGGCGGTCGTCGGGGTCTCGGGTTCGGTCCTCGCCGCGCTGGCCGTGATCGGGGTGAGTGGGGGATGGGTCCTCGCGGGGTGGATCCTGCGACCCCTGCAGCGGATCAGCGACGCGGCGAAGGCGGCGGCGGCCGGGGATCTCGGGCACCGGATCCATCTCACCGGCCGTAGCGACGAGTTCCGCCAGCTTGCGGATACCTTCGATCACATGCTTGACCGCCTCGATGGTGCGTTCGCGTCCCAGGAGCGCTTCGCGGCCAACGCGTCCCACGAACTCCGCACACCTCTCACGGTGACGGCAACCCTGCTCGATGTCGCTCGCCACAACCCGGCGGGGCAGGACTACCCGACGCTGATCGACCGGCTCACGATCACCAACGCCCGCGCCATTGGGCTCACCGAGGCGCTGCTGCGGCTGGCAGATGCCAACGCCATCACCGCGATCTCGGAACCAGTGGACCTCGCGACGGTCGTGCGCGAGGTCCTAGCCGACAACACGGCCGAGGCGGACGCGCTGGGTGTCGCCCTCGACGTCCACCTTGGGTCGGCTCCGACGACTGGGGATCCGGACCTCCTGGCTCAACTGGCCTCGAACCTGATCCAGAACGCCATCCGGCACAACCTCACCACGTCCGGGATAGTCTGGATCACCACCCGGCATGACGCGGCACACGGTCGCGTCTCGCTCCGGGTCGAGAACACGGGCGCCGTCTACACGGATGAGATCGCCGCGCAACTGACCGAACCGTTTCTCCGGGGCAGCGGCCGGATCCGCCAGTCCGATCGCACGGCGAAGGGGTATGGCCTGGGGCTGGCGCTCGTTGCCCGCATCGCGGAAGTCCACCGTGGTGCTCTCACGATCACCCCTCGTGATGGCGGCGGCCTGATCGTGACGTTCTCGATGCCGGCTGCACCGCACCTGGAGTGATGCACCTCCAGTGGCGACCTGATCCGCCCGGTGTCGACTGTCCACCAGGCTATGAGGCAGGAGGGTTTGACCCGCTCACCCACGGGTGGCTGGCTGTCGCAGGACCTCCTGCACCAAGGAAGGCGCCGGTCCGTCGTTGTTCGCCCAGGGAATAATCGAGAGCTGGCCACGCGGTTCGGCAATGACAAAGCGCACGTCTTTCATGTCGCCGATCCCGTGCTGGCGGAGCTGCGCCGCGAGGTCCGCGTCGGTCAATCCGATGCGACGGAGTTCCGCCGGGAGGACCGTCCCTTCGGAGACGAGGACGCAGGGGGAATGCTCGACGAGACGCGAGAAGCCCGGCGAGTAGCGTAGACGCATGATCAGTCGATGCACGAGCAGGACGGTGACGAGGGTCGTCGCACCAGCCAGGTAACTCGTCGTACTCGCATTGGGGACACGACCGATGATCGCCCCGACAGCGACTGCTGCGACGAAGTCGAACGGCGACATCTGCGCCAGCGTGCGACGCTCGCCAAGGCGGAAGCCGATGATCGCGGTGGCGTACAGGAGGAACGCCTTGAGCGCGACCCAGCCAAGTTCCTCGCCGCCGCTGAAAAGATGGGACATTCTCCGGTGCCCTTCCCTGGTGCTCGGTGCGGAAGCGGATCAGCCGTCAGGCAGTGGCTTCCTTCGGCATGATCGAGATCGCACCGGACCGCTCGAGGACGGCGAACCGGATCTGGTCCATCTGGTTTATTCCCTGTGACTGGCGTGCCGCCGCCAGGATGTCGCCCTCATCGATACGCGCCCGGCGCATCCGGTCGTAGAGCGGCTTTCCGTCCTCGACGACGATGATGGGGACACCCTCCAGCAGCACTTCCAGCCGGGGCGAGTGCTGCTTGAGGATGGACATGCCGATGTTCAGGATCACCAGGGTGACGATGACGATCAGCGCAGAAGTGAGCGAGTTATCCTCATCGATGAGGGCGGACTGCAGCGCCTCGCTGAAGATCAGGAGCAACACCAGGTCGAACGGGGTGGTCTCCGACAGCGAGCGCTTGCCGGAGAACCGAAAGATGAGCATCAGGAAGGCGTAGACCGCGACCGCCCGTAAAACCTCGTCCATGCCGGCCTCCTCCGCTCGTTACGTCCAGCCCTCGACGGAACCTGTTAGGGAAAGACGAACAGGGAGAGGACGACAGGTTCCGCCCCCTCGATACCGAACTGGCCGCTCTGGAACCAGTAGCCGTCGTGTTCGTAGGAGAAGTGGACCACGAGTGGCGAGGATGGCTCCTCCGCCACGAAGACATAGACCACCCCGTCGGGGACGAGCTCGACACGGTCTGGCTCGGGCACGACCGATTCCACTCCGAGGTCGCGCACGAAGTCGCCTTCGAACAGGAGCCGCACCTCCCCTTCGACGACGGACGCGGGAGCGACCTCGACGGTAAGCGTCCCGGGGCCATGGTGGTGCGCAAACCGGGTGTACCTGGCCTGGAGCGACCCGTCAGGAGCAGTGGCGTTCGCTACGGCCAGGGGACCGGTGTCTCCCAGCAATCCAAGGAATGCCGCCACGACCGTCATGGTCATGATGACCCAGGCGATACGCTGGGTCGTCCACTCTCGCTGCTGGTATTCGATTGCCCGGCCAGTGTCGTTGAGGCGTTGGTCTACCACAGGTTCCCTCGAAGCCGGTCAGGCGACGGATTCCCCGGTCAGCCGAGGATAGGCCGCATGGTCGTCAGACTGTTGGCATGGCGTGACCGCTGGGCTCACCACGGCGATGTGTCGTACGTCATGACTGGTAGCGCGGGCAACAACGATCCTACTCTGTCGCGAAGGTCCCGCGACGACCGGGAAATGCTCATGAGCGCTATGCGTCCTTGACGGACCCTGTCACAAGGAGTGTGCCCGCGCCGACCGGGCCCTGGAGTGACCAGCACGAGGAGCGAGGTTGGCCGGCTCTCGACCTCAAAGAGCGAGACAAGGCATTCAGGTGGAGCGACAGTCCGCCGCGCTTTGAGGGACAGGATGATTCCGACGCCTCCTCCTGGTGCATGACCAGTATCATCGTCAGTATGTACTATCAAAATGATTGATGATTGAATGCGTCTTTCATGCTCCGCAGTAGGTAGATGGGAGCCACGCTGTGACGTGCAGGAGGTGCCCTGCCCAGGGGGCGCATCAAGCTGATCCCCCGATGTCTTGCTGAGAGCGGCTCCCGGTCAGAGGCTCGTCACCTGAAACGGAGGAGGAAGATCGCGCTGGCCTGACGAGCCGGTTGGACGATCCGTGTGTGGGACGACGGGTGACGCGCTCAGCCCCCGGATCCAGTCGCATGTCAGTAGGTGACCACGCGATGTGGCGTATCAGGAGATTGCAACCGTGCGCGCCCGTTCAACTTCGTGGTGGCTCGTCCTGCGGGAGAGCCTCTGGTTCGTATCCACGCTCTGTACCCTGGTCGCCGCCCTGTTGGCCATCCTGGCCGTGCAGCTCGATCACCGCTTCCGCTTCGATCAGCGCGACGATGTTCCCTGGTGGATGCTTGGTGGCGGCCCCGAGGGGACGCGCTCCGTCCTCTCCGCCATCGCGAGCACGACGATCACGGTCACTGGCGTTGTCTTCTCGATCATGGTCGTGGCCATTCAGCTAGCGTCCAGCCAGTTCTCGCCCCTGGTCCTCAGAAGCTTCCGCGCGGACCGGGGCAACCAGCTCGTTCTCGGCTTCTTCATCGCGTCGTTCACCTACTCCTTGCTCGTTCTCCGGGCCGTTCTCTCTCCCCTTGATGACCAGCCGGGGTTCATTCCGGTCATCGCGACGACCGGGGCGATCGTCATGGCGATGATCAGTGTCGCCCTGCTGATCTACTTCATTCATCACGCCGCGCGCTCCATGCAGGCGTCGAGCATCATCGAGCGGGCATCCAACGATACGCTGGCCCTGATTGAGCGCCTCTATCCCGACGATATCGGGGAGCCGCTGCGGGAACCTCCGCGGCTGATGCCGGAATCGCCAGCGGCAGTCGTCCGCGCGACGCAGAGCGGGTATTTCCAGGCGATCGATGGTGACACCCTCTTCGATCTCTCCGAGGAGCACACGCTGACGGTGCGAGTCGAGCACCTACCGGGTGCATTCATCCTGCGCGGATCGGTCCTCGCTTCCGTGTGGCCGGCTGCGAAGGTGGACGCCAGGATCGAGGACAAGGTGCAGACCGCGTTTGTCATCGGGTCCGAGCGGACCCTGCAGTCCGACGTCGAGCTCGGCATCCGGCAGGTCGCCGCCATAGCCGTCAAGGCCCTGTCGCCTGGGATCAACGATCCCACTACCGCTGCACTGTGCATTGACCGGCTGAGCGAGGCGCTGGTTGCCATCGGACAGCGGGAACGCCCGTCGCCGGTGCGTGTAGGCGGGGACGGTGACATCCGCGTGGTGCTTGACGCACCGTCGTTTGCTCAGCTGCTCGACACCGCGTTTACCCAGATCCGGCTATATGGCGCCCGGGACGCGACGATCTCGGCACACCTGGTTGGCACACTTGGGCAGATAGCGGAGATGGTGCCGGCCCGCTGCCACGAGGCGCTGGCGAACCATGCCCGCCACGTCGTCGAGAACTGCCGGGCCGAGCTCTCCGTCCGGGATGATGTTCAGCGGATCGAGCGAGCCGCTGCGTGGACAGGACAGCCGATCGGAGCCGGCAGTGATCCGTCGACCCGCGGGACAACTTTGCCGGTGGCCCAGGAACGGTCCGTGGGATAGCGCAGGGCACCAGTGGGGACCTCCTACCGCGATGTTGCCGTGAAACCCGGTGATGGAGCTGCCCCGGTCAACTACGGTCCCGCCGCCGGACTCGCTCATCAATGGGCACCGGAATGCTCCGGGAATCCCAACGAAGCCTGTGTGTCGGTCGTTGAGTTAACCGTCCGTGGCGCTCATCCCGATGTGAGTGGGGGAGTCATGCCAGTCACGGTGACGCCGACCGCTAAATCCGCGGATGGCGGACTTGATCGCCATGCAGCTTGCCTCACGGTTCGCCAGCACGTCGGCGGCTGCCCTGCGGGGCGAAGAAGCAACGAGGACGGTGGAGAAGGACCAACTAGTCCGCGCTCATCGGGGAGGACAGTGTGCTGCTGTCTCGTGCGGACGCCAACTGGGCGTCTACGGAATCCGACAGTGGACCATTCCCTGGGGATGTCCAGTCCCGGAGCAGTCGGTTCGCGCGGGAGACCCAGTCATCCGGCGGGGTCCTGCTCTGCGATGGACCTGGGACCCGGATCATGGATAACGGGCTTCGCCGTTGGTCCGGGTCGAGGGCTGGCAAACTGGCTGATCCAGAAAGAACTTCCGGACCGTGCGGGCACCTCGCTAGATGTCTGGATGATTGGCATGGGTAACTATGCGCTTGGTGGAATAGGTTGTGCTTCCATGCTTCGTGCGGAAGTGTAGGGGCCAGCGACCAACCTTGTGAAAGGAAATCCATGAACTTGCTACAGCGAACCTTGTCGGCTGCGGTTGCGTCATCACTCGCAGTCGCCGCTCTTGCGGGGGCCAGCTTTGGGGCACTCGCCCAGGACGCCACGCCGGCCGCCTCGCCGGCGCCCATCAGCACGGCAGTCAACATGACGGCGGCGATCCACCAGGGGTCGTGCCAGGATCCCGTCGTTCAGGAGATCGCGAGCCTTGGCTCGTTCGGCGAGCCCACCGACGAGAACGGCGAGGTCATCCAGTCGCAGGGCATCCTGACGGCCCCGCCGCTGCTCCAGGCGGCCGCGGAAGAGGTCCCGTTCAACCTGTCCGAGACGCTGGCTTCCGGTGAGGCCTACGTCATCATCGTCCACAAGAGTCCTGAGGAGTACACCACCTACCTCGCCTGTGGCGAAGTAGCTGGCCCGCTCGTTGGCAACAACCTCGCTGTTGCCCTCCGCCCGATCAACAACGCTGGCTACGCTGGCGTCGCGACGCTGGTTGGCAACGAGGGGACGCTCGCGTCCACCGCGTACCTGATGTCTGACCTGCTGGCCCTGTCCGGTGGCACGACGGCCGGAACCCCGGAGGCCCAGCCGACCCCGGCCGCGGCCATGGGCACGTTCCCGGCGACCGAGCCGCCAACCCCGGCTCCGACCGAGACCCCGGCTCCGCCGACCGAGACCCCGGTCCCGCCGACCCCGACCCCGGCCCAGCCGACCGAGACTCCGACCCAGGCTCCGGTTGAGGTCACGACGACCCCCGATCCGGAAACCGTCGAGGTTACGCCGACCCCTGCGCCGGCCTAACCGCCCGCGGTGAACACCCCGTTCCTCTGCACCTCCTGACAGCAAAACACCCCGGGTTGAACAAACCCGGGGTGTTTTGCTGTCCCCGCGAGGTCGAGGCAGAGCGTCGGCCCTGGCCGCCATTCCGGGGCCGGACGGACGGTTTCCTCATCCTGTTGGCGCCTCACCGGTGCGGTGCCGCGATCGGGGTCTGGTGGGCCCTTCCAACTGGTACATGCTGTAGACGGACACTCGATTAATTGAGGCACCGGACTGGTATCGCCTGGTGCCGATGGCCTGACCAGACTTGCCCAGGATGCGCGACTGGTCGAGCCAGGGACTGACATCAATCCACCGAAACCGATGGCGAGGAGCCTTCGGCGGCGGCTCACTCCTGAGGTGCGCGAGGCGATCATGTTCCGGTACGAGGCAGGCGAGTCGGCAGCGGCGCTGAGCCACGAGTGTGACATCTCAAGGGATGGGCTTTGCAGCCTTCTGAAGCATGCGGGCGTAACCATCCGGACCCAGTTTGTAATCACTCCAAGAGCAGCCAAACAGATCGTCCAGTTCGATGAGAGTGGACTCACGATCAAGCAAGTGGCCGGTCGGGTAGGGTGTGCGTACGGCACTGTCCGAGGTGTGCTCCACGGGTACGATGCTGAGGTGCGAGTGTCCCCCGTCGGAAGACGAGCAGTACCGGAGGAGTGATCATAGCTGTGGAAACGATGTCTTTGGCACCCTAGAGATAGTCACGCGCATACATCACAACTGACGCATCCCTCTCCTGATGGGCGGATCTAGCCCTGAAGCTCTGAGCAATTATTTGGCGGAACCCAGCCACGTGATGCCAACTGGTGGCACGGCTCAATACTCGTCTCCGGTCAACCGCACCGACTTACAATGGGTCATCTCGATCTTTGGTGCGAACAATCAGACAGTGAGCAAACTAGGCGAGGAAACGATCACGCTGGCGCAGACGGAGGGGTTGGCTAGCCATGCCACCGCCATCGAACGTCGTCTGTAGCGCAACGAAATCTTGTGACTCGCAGCAAAGTGACTCCTCCGGGCTATCGTAGACCGCCAAGTAATTGTGCATCTTGATGGAGTCCGCTAAAGTGCCCTACCGTCTGGCAAGCGCAAAGTCAAAGGACCTCTCAGCAATGTCCAAGCAAAACACCCAGACCGTCCTTCCTCGTTGGCGCGGATTCAACCTCGTCGAACTATTCTCCCGGCAAGGCCCCGCAGAACGGCGTAGCGGTAATTTTCAGGAAGACGACTTCCGGTGGATATCTGACTGGGGCTTCGACTTCGTCCGCATCCCGATGGACTACAAGCTCTGGACGCCTGGTGACGACCTCTACGTCCTTGACGAGGGGATGTTGGAGAAAGTCGACCGAGCGGTGCGGCTCGGTGAACAGTACGGGCTCCACGTGTCGCTGAACATGCACGCCGCACCAGGTTATTGCATCAACCCGCAACCAGGCGAAAGATACAGTCTCTGGACGGACCGCGAGGCGGTAGAAGCCTTTGGCTTCCATTGGGAGACGTTCGCAAAGCGATTTCGTGGCATCCCGTCTTCGCGACTCAGCTTCAACCTGCTCAACGAACCAAAAGTCCCGGCCGAGATCGGCACGAAGGACATTTACACCAGGATTGTGCGCGAGGTAACCGGGCGAATCCACGCAAGTGATCCTGAGCGTCTCGTGATCGCCGATGGCACTCGTGTAGGCACTGAACCATTGCCAGAGCTCGCAGATCTCGGTATCGCCCAAGGATGCCGCGCCTACGCTCCAGCTGGAGTTTCGCACTATAAGGCCAGCTGGGTGCCGGACAGTGACACCTGGCCCACGCCAACCTGGCCGCAATCTGTGGATCACCCCGGCGGCGAATGGACTCGCAGCCGGCTTGAGGAGTTCTACCAACCCTGGATCGACCTGGCCGCGTCCGGCGTCGGGGTCCACTGTGGCGAAGGCGGCTCCCACCAGTACACCCCGCACAATGTGGCATTGGCCTGGTTTGCCGATGTCCTCGATATTCTCAAGCAGCACAACATAGGCTGGGCGTTGTGGAATATACGCGGACAGTTCGGGATCATCGACTCAAACCGTGACGACGTCGACTACGAGAACTGGTTCGGGCATAAGCTTGACCGGAAGTATCTTGACCTCTTGCAACGGTACTGAGTGGCCCTACGAGGTGTCAGGCACCGTCAAGGAGGCATAGGCCGCAACCAGCTGGTCTTCCGTGCTGGCGGTCCTTGCCTCCTCGGAGAGATTGTAGAGGGCGGTCAAGGACTCGGTAGTTGCATACCCCTGCGCCTGTAACGCCCCGGTAGCGTCGTTTCCGCCGTCCTGGTGCCGGGCGATGGCGGCAGACTGTTCGAGGTCTTTAGGCAGTTTGCCGCGCAGGTCGAAGAGGATGTGGGAGAGCGTTGGCTGGCTGGTGAGGTCAAGGCCTCGCCCCCAGACCTGATTGAGCAGGGGATCGGTGCGCAACGTGGCGGCATCGGGAACGGATTGGCGTTCTCCACCATGATCGCGAGTGGAACCACCGCCGTGCCAATGCCGCAATCATCTGCCGCCACCGGCGTGATCAATACCGGGCGACAGGTGGCATCCGCCATTGGCGTAGCAATTCTCGTCGCCCTCCTCGGTGCTGGGGAGATATCTGCTGGCGACGCCACGGTCACCGAGGGATCAGGGATTCGATGAGGCATGGGTCATCGGTGGCGTGTTGGCCTTGCTGCCAGGCGTGGTCGATTGGAGGCGGGATCCGGTGTTGTTGCCACTGGACGGAGGTCAGGCGCCTGTGTCATCGAAGGGTCGCGGGGACCAACTATTGGGCGGGACAACGCGACGTACCCCGACGACTTCTTGACACCGGCGTCTCATGTAACTAATATTGTTACATGAGACGAGATGGGAAGTTCTCCGTTGCCCTGCATGTCCTTGCTCACCTGACCGAGGCGGGCACGCGCCCGACGACTTCGGAAGCCATGGCCACGCATCTCCAGACGAATCCCGTCGTGGTTCGTCGGGCGATGGCCGGTCTCCGCGAGGCGGGCATCGTCGCGTCCACCAAAGGGCACGGCGGTGGCTGGACACTGGCGCAGCCACCGGGCGACGTCACGTTGCGGCGGATCTACGAGGTGTTGGCTGATCCCGGCGAGTTGATCACCGATCCCGAGATCGGGAGCCACGGCTGCCAGATCCAGGCGGTGGTCAACGACGCGCTCGACAGCTACCACGCGGAGGCGCATGCGCTCCTGATGCGACGGCTCGGGGATTACACCCTGGCCGACCTGTCGCGGGATGTCCATCGCCGGGTCAGACCGGATGCCCGGCCGCCGGGCCTGACGGACGTGCCAACCGGCTAGTCCGCCCGCTCCCTCTCATCCCCATCGGCAACCGGATAGCGCACCGACCGGCCTCAGCGAGAGGAGGGTTCGGTGTGTCCGCTGAAAGGAACTACCGTTATGTCTATCGATGAATCCGCCGCCAAGACGGCAGTCGATGTCATTGTCATCGGGGGCGGTGCCGCGGGGCTGAGCGCAGCCCTGATGCTTGCCCGGGTGCTTGCCCGGGTGCGCCGCAGCGTCGTCGTGGTCGACGCCGGGTCGCCGCGAAACGCTCCCGCAGACGGTGTGCATGGATTGCTGGCCCGGGAGGGGATGAGCCCGTCGGAGTTTATGTCGCGAGGACGGAGGGAAGCTCAGAGCTACGGCGCCACGATCGTGAATGGGGAGGTCGTTCAGGTTTCGGGCACGATGGACGCGTTCACGGTCACCCTCCGTGACGGCCAGGTCCTCCACGGACGCCGTCTGCTGATCGCGACGGGTCTGGTCGACGAACTGCCCGATATATCGGGCGTACGTGAGCGGTGGGGGCGGGACGTGCTGCACTGTCCCTACTGTCACGGCTGGGAGATGCGCGACCGGCGGATCGGCGTGATCGCGTCCGGGCCCATGTCGGTCCACCAGGCCCTGGTGTTCCGGCAGCTCACCGATCACGTCACCTTCTTCGAGCAGGACCATGTGCTGGAGGCCAGCGACCGGGCGCGATTCGACGCGCTGGGCATCAGGGTCGTCCCCGGGGAAGTCGTGGCCGTTGAGGTCGTCGAGGACCGGATCGCCGGAGTTCGCCTGGCCGATGACCCGGCACGCGTCGAGGTCGACGTCGTCGTCGTGGCGCCGCGCATGGTCGCCCGTGCCGAGCTGTTCGCCGGGATCGGTATCCAGCTCGCCGAGCACCCGGCCGGTGCCTGCATCGAGGCGGACTCCTTCGGCGTGACGTCGGTGCCCGGCGTCTGGGCCGCTGGCAACGCGTCGAACCTGTCGGCGCAGGTCGGCGCCGCCGCGGCCGCCGGGGCGCTCGCGGCCCAGCACATCAGCGCGATGCTGGTCATGGCCGACGCGGACCGGGCCGTCGCCGATCGGGAGGTTGCTGATCGCGAGGCGGGCGATGCTCGGATTACCCCAGCCACTCGGCCCGCCGACCACGCGCCGGCGCAGACCTTCGACAAGGCGTACTGGGAACAGCACTGGCAGGCCCGGTCGGCCTCCCGGCCCGGACCGGGGAAGAGCGTCGGGCATGGCGCCGAGCATGGCGGAGCAGCGGCGCCGGCCTACCAGCACCCCGTCAATCCCTACCTGACACGCGAGACCCGTGACCTGACCCCGGGCACCGCGCTCGATGCCGGCAGCGGGGCCGGTGCCGAGGCCATGTGGCTCGCCGCCAGTGGCTGGCGGGTGACCGCGACGGACATCTCCACCACGGTCCTGGCGCAGGCACGAGCGCATGCCGAAGCGACGCACCCCACCGAGGTCAACAGGCGGGTGGAGTGGGTGGAGGCGGACCTGGAGCGCTGGGTGCCGGGACGCACCTTCGACCTCGTGACCACGCACTACGCCCATCCGACGATGCCCCAACTCGACTTCTACGAGCACCTCGCCTCCTGGGTCGCGCCCGGCGGCACCCTGCTGATCGTCGGTCATCTCCATCACCACCATCACACTCACAGCCATACCCACGGCGAAGGGCACGGGCACGACGGGCCGCCCGAGAAGGCGACGTCCACCGCGGCGGCCATCTCGGCGCGATTTGATCCCATTGCCTGGGAAGTCGTCACGGCCGACGAAGCGACTCGGGTCGTTGCCGTGCCGGACGGTCGGCAGGTGCCGCTGCACGACGTCGTCGTGCGGCTGCGCCGGCGCGAAGGGCTCGATTCCGGCGATCGCCCACCCGTCACCGACTGACCACGACGCGACGGAGCCGAGGCGGCGTGTGGGCGAGATCGTGGATCCGCCCGCTGCTTCGACGACCCCTGAAAACCACGAGGGCCCCACCCGTGACCTCGAACACGGACGTGACCCCTGACGCTGATCACCTGACTCCCGTCGCCAAGTCCCGCCACTTTGCCCTTGTCTACGTCAGTCTGCTGGTGGCCATGCTCCTTGCGAGCCTGGACCAGATCATCTTCAGCGCCGCGCTGCCGACGATCGTCGGGGAGCTCCAGGGGCTGGAGCAGATGCTCTGGGTGCCGACGGCCTACATCCTTGCCGCGACGATCGTGATGCCCGTTTACGGCAAGGTCGGGGATCTGATCGGGCGGCGACTGCTCTTTCTCGGCGCACTGGCGTTGTTCATCGGTGGCTCGGTGCTCGGTGGGCTTGCCGACGCGATGCCGACCCTGATCACCGCTCGCGCTATCCAGGGGCTGGGCGGCGGTGGGCTGATCATCCTGGCGCAGGCGATCGTCGCCGACCTCGTCCCGCTGCGGGAGCGGAGCACGTACATGAGCGCCATCGGCGGGATCGCGGTTGTCTCGGCCGTGGCCGGGCCACTGATCGGCGGCTGGTTGACGGAGGGGATCGGCTGGCGCTGGGCATTCTGGATCAATGTGCCGCTCGGCCTGCTGGCGATGGTCGCTGCCTGGCGCTTTCTGCCCCGGACGCGTCGTCCGGCCCGCTTCACCTTCGACACGGCGGGGTTCGTCGCGCTCTCCGTCGCGGTCACCGCGGTGGTCGTGATCACGGCGACCGGTGGCCGTACCCACGACTGGGGATCGCTCCAGATCCTCGGCCTGAGCGCCCTGGCCGTCGTCGCGCTTGGAGCCTTCATCGCGGTGGAGCGCCGGGCCGCCAACCCGATCCTCCCGCTCTCCCTGTTCCGGAGCCGCAACTTCGTCGTGGCGACCGTCATCGGCCTCGCCCTGACCGTCGCGATGTTCGGCGTGATGGGGTACTTCCCGACCTATCTGCAGATGGCCCGGGGCTACGACGCGACCGAGGCGGGCCTGCTGATCATCCCCCTGGTCATCGGCCTGATGCTGACCATCATGCCCACGGGCGTGCTGGTCAGCCGGACGGGCCGCTACAAGTGGATGCTGTTCACGAGCCCGGCGCTCACGGCCGTCGCGCTGCTGCTCCTGTCCACGCTCACCGTCTCGACGCCGACGTGGCTGGCGACCATCTACCTGTTCCTGCTCGGCGCCGGTGTGGGGTTCGGTGCCCAGAACGTCGTCCTGGTTGCCCAGTCGGCGTTCCCGGTCCGGGAGGTCGGCACGGCGACGGCCGCCAACAACTTCTTCCGGGAGATCGGCGCGTCGTTCGGGGCGGCGGCGGTGGGGGCGTTCTTCACCGGCCGACTGACGGCCGAACTGCGGAACCGCCTGCCGGGTGATGCGGGCACGGAGGAGGTGAGCTCGCTGACGCCACAGTTGGTGCGGACGTTCGCCGGCCCGGCCCGGGACGCCGTCACGGTGTCCTACAACGAGGCGTTGACGCCGATCTTCCTGCTGGTCGTGCCGCTGATGATCGCTATGGCGCTGCTCGCGTTCCTCATCCGGGAGACGCCGCTGACATCTGACGAGGGCATCGAGGTGGGCGTGCTCTGGACCCCCAGCGACGAGGTGTCCGGCGACCCGGAAGGACGGCGCGTACCGTCGGCTTGATGGACTGGGGGCCTGCGACTATTGGGCGATACGTCCGGACGCCCGAATCGCCACCTAAGGAAACGCCCGACCAGAATCGGTGGGACCGTCGCACCGGCCAGGCAACGCGTCGTGGTCACATCGGGAATCGGACCAATGATCGTCCCGGCGACGACCGCTGCGACGAGGGCGAACGGTGACGTCTGCGCCGGCGGGCGACGCTCGGCAAGGCGGAGGCCGACGATCGCGGTGGCATTCGGTCGGAGCGCCCTGAGGGCGACGCCGTCACGAGCCTCACCGCCGCTGAAGCGGAGCTTCTTTCGACGCGTTTCCCCGGTGCGACGAGTGGGACTGAACGATCTGTCCGAAAGCTGCGACGACGCAAGGTTCGGCGTATCGTGGCAAGCCAACGGATATCGCCACGACCACCATGCCCATTGCGCGCCCAGGCGATGCGCTCATTGGTCGCCGCTCGCTGCTGCTATCCCGTCCCCCGGGACCGGGCCAGAGAGGATCCCGGTCCACAAGGGGTACCTCACGCGCTGGACGCCACACGGTCCGCGTCGAGATCGTCCAGCACCGGACTCTCCTGCTTCGGTCGCACGTCGCCCCCGCTACCTGGCCCAGCTCCAACAGGGTCGATGGACCCGGCAGGCTCCCGTTGCCGCATCGACCTTACCCATAGAGAGGGAAACCGGTAGGAGATCGCCAGGATACTGATCATCGCCAGCAGACAGGAGATGCCTAGCGCCATCGGCGGTCCAAGCCGACCAGCAAGGATGCCGACCAGGAGCTGCCCGAATGGCAACGCCCCCCACGTCAGTTGATAGATGGAAAGAACCCGTCCGCGAACCTCGTCCTCCACGCTCAGTTGCAGGGCTGTCTGGTTCATCGCGAAAAACGATGAGCTGACCGCGCCGGCCATGAACAGCAATGGCACGGCGACCGCCACTGCCGGGGATGCCGCGAAGGCGAGGATACAGGCGGCGAAGATGAGGGCGGTGAAGATCTGGTTTCGGGACCCAGTCAGTCCGGGCCCGATGCGAGCAAGCGCGAGCGAACCGGCCACCGTACCCAGGCCTGTGCTGGCCAGGAGGATACCGAGGCCTGACGAGCCGAGGTCGAGCACCTCACGAGCGAAGACCGGCATGAGGTTGATGTACGGCATGACGAGAACCGCAGGCGCCAGCGCCAGCACGATCAGGGCGGTGAGATACCGTTGCTTCGCGACGACCCGGAACCCGACTGTGAGACCCGACCACAGGGCTCCGCCGCCGGTGGTTGCTTCTCGTGCCAGCCGCGGGAGCCGCATCGTGGCGAGGAGCGCCAGGGCCTGCAGCGTGGCGGCGACGGCAAAGGTTTCCGCGACCCCGAGAACGCCGATCAGGATGCCGGCGAGCGATGGTCCAATGACACGAGTGGAGTTGTGGGCCGCCGAGTTCAGCGCCACCGCGTTCGGAAGATTGTGGCGGTCAACGAGGGACGGAACCATCGTCGTCCGGGTTGAGAAGACGAACGCCATGAGCGTTCCGTAGGTGGCCACGAGCGCCAACATCTGCACCCGCCCGATCGAACCGGTGCCAACAAGAACGGCGAAGGTGGCGGCAACCAGCATCACGCCGATCTGCGCCGCGAGGAGGATTTTCCGCTTGTCGAAGCGATCGATGATCACCCCGGCGGGCAGGGAGACAAGGAGCAGCGGGATGCCGCCAGCGAACCCGGCCACCCCCACGAACGCGGCAGAGTCTGTCATCTGAAAGGCGAGCCACCCTACCGAAACCTGGTACATCCAGAAGGCCGAGTCGGCCGCAAGCGTGCCAAGCATGAGGAGTCTGAATGCGGCATGAACCCGCAGGGAGTGCAGGATGCCTCCGGACGGGGCGCCGCGCTTCACTTCTGACCCAGGGGAGTGCTCTGTCTCCCCCGTTTGCAATGACACAGCCCGCTCCCGTTCTCGTCACGACTACTCTGAATGGGCGATCTGGATCCCGGGGCGGTTGGGGATGATGTCCCGCCGCTCGTCGTGTGTCCCGACGGTGGCCACCCCGCCTCACGATGGCTGCTGCTCGGACGTCCTCCTCGCTCCCGGATACGACCGCGCTCCGAGCGTGTAGGGCCTCATAGAAGTCATTGCAGCGGAGGGAGGGGATCTGGATCTGTTGTCGTTCAGCCGGTAACGCCGTCGCATCAGATTCAGACTCGTTGTGGTAGTTCGTAGCGAGGTGCGAGCGTGTCGACCGCTCGCTTGAAGGAGCCCGGAGGAGTTGTGAGGCCGTCAGGGTAGCTGCGCGCCGGATCACGATGACACCGACGCGTGCTGATCGGTGCATTGGGCCTCGCTCGGTACTAGCATCTCCTTGTCCCGCCCACTGGCGTTCGACGGCTCGTCGTCCCGGGCACCGCTGGTCATGTCAGGGAGTGCAGCCAGGACCAGGCGCCACACGGACGACGGGGCCTCTCGGCGAGTGAACCTGGGACCATCCATTTCACGGCGAGCAGTATCGCGAGGACGGCGGGAACGACGTGCCCAGCAGACCATGTCGTCCCCGCCGCAAAACGGGTAAAGATGGGCGCCGGGCCGCGCATGGTCGTCTTCAACCCCACTGAGTCTTGAATGCCACCAACGGCAGGTACGGCGATGAACTGCCTACGCCGACCAGTCGTATGGACCGGGGCATGCTGCAACCAGGACGGCGCGGCCCGCACGGAGGGTCATCTCGTCGCTCGGCGCCGGTTCCGTGCGAGCAGCAAACCGGTCCCGGCGACCATTCCGGCCGTGGCCGCCATCCTCCCCTTTGGGTGTGTTTCCGCCCAGGTGTAGGGGCTGAAGCGTAGGGCGTGCTTGCTGAAGTCACCCTCGGGCCGGTTATCGTCCGTGCGGGGTGCGTAGAGATTGCCCTCGCCATCCGTCGCCGGTTCGTCGCGGCGTTGCAGTGGGATACCGACCCGCGCCAGCACAATGTCGAAGAGGCGCGGTGCGAGCATCTGGTTCATCACCATCATCTTGCCGGCCCCTCCGGCGAACAGATCACGGACCGGGTGTTCCGCCGCATAGAGCACGCATTCCGCTACGACGCCCGGCTGGTAGAACGGCGGCGGACCTTGCGGCTTCACATCCATCTTGTTCCGGGCGTTGTTGAAGAATGGCGTGTTGATCGTGGCCGGCTTCACGCTGGTGATGGAAATCGGCGCCCCCTCTGCAAGCAACTCCCGCCGGAGCGCGTCGAATACGCCCTCGACCGCATGCTTTGATGCCGCGTAGGAGCTGTGCAACGGCAGGGAGACGATGCTCTCGACGGACGCGATAGCGATGATGGCGCCGCGCCCTTCGCGGCGCAGGTGGGGGAGCGCCGCTTTCGCACCATGAACCTGGCCCATGAAGTTGACGTCCATGACCCGCCGGAACTCCTCGATCGACGTCTCCTCGAAGCTGGCGTAGACGGCGACCGCGGCGACGTTGACCCAGGTATCAATGCGGCCGAAGGTGCTCACGGCGAACGCCGCGACGCCCTCCACCTGGGCGAAGTCCGCGACATCACATACGACGTAGGCAGCCTGGCCACCTGAGCTCACGATCTCATCGACGAGCGATGCGAGCCCGGGCTCACTGCGCGCCGCGACGACGACCTTGGCTCCCCGCTCCGCGAGAAGCAGGGCGGTCACACGCCCGATCCCGCTCGACGCACCGAGAATCACGACAACCTGCTCGCTGATCGGCTTGAGTTGCATCGGGTCTCCGTTTGCCCGCAGTCTCGCAGCAGGCAGGCGACGGTGGTGTCGAACGTGTCCCTCTTGAGGTGTGGGCGAGTCTCGACTCGTCCGCGATCCTGAAGCGGTAGAGGTGCACTGTGCATGCCAGAGACGGACTCGGATCATTTCGCCATCCGGATGGCGACAACCACAATGACCCGGGGCGAACCCTCCGGGTAATTGCTCGCTGGGGAAACGCTCGTCGTAACGAGCGAGCAGACACGGAGGACAGTCGGACCATGGGCGTCCTCAGCCGGGAAGCTGGGGACTGAGCCGGTGGCATGATTCATATCGGTCCCGGCGCTCGCTGTTCGCGCCTGCAGCCGGGGCAGAGCGTCGGGACCGTGCGTTGATTCAGCCGGCAACCAGGCATTCGATGAACCAGCCAAGGCATCGGCTTCCTGGCGCGTGTTGTGGTCCGTGAACAACGCCCTGACCGCTTCCGCCACGCCGAGGCGCTAAGGCATGTTTCAGCGGCCAGCTTCCCGAGCCCCACGGCGCTCCCGACTGCGTCAAGGGCCTGCTCGCTATCACTGACAGGCGCTCAGTGCCGAGGATGGGCAGCCAGATCTGACTGCCGCCGGGCGGAATCAAAAGCGAACGGCTCCCGGCATCCTGCGAGCCGTTAGCGTTCAGGAGGGTCACCGGCGCGACGCGGTTCGGCAGACGCACGAACCCAGGTACGGTCCCGCTGTCGTCCGCCCGGATTCCTTCCGCACAGGTTGAGAGTCGCTTCCCGGCCAGCCACTGGGCAGGAAGCCGACAACGCCGAGGTTGGAGACGGCTCCGACAATCTAGAGGAAAAGCATAAAAGGCCAGGCTAATCGAGCCTGGCCTTTTGTGGATTGGTACGCCTGAGAGGACACGAACCTCCGGCCTGTTGCTCCGGAAGTACCTTTCGGTTGCCTGGCGATCTGGGGGCACGAGCCACATGACCTGACTTAATGGAAAGGTTCGCTTCGGAGCCCATCCAGTGTCTGGCGCCATTGTGGCGGACCAATGGGCTCTGCCGGCTTCTATCCCGATCGTTCGTCGTTTCTGGTCAGGCCCCGAGCGTCGAACCATGGCTGCGCGTCCCGTTCATTGCCTAGAAGCTTGGCCGAAAGTCGGGTTCCGTGTCTAGCTGCTCCAGGTGGGTGTCATGCACGAGGAGCCTGGCGGTTTCTATGACCTGCTGCCTCGTCAGTCGACGACCCTTCTCAACCGCCACAGCGAACTCGCTATCGCCGAGCTGGTCTTTCACGCGCAGAAGCTCCCGGTCAACTGTGTCACTGTCGGCAGTCACCCAGAACGGATCACGCTGCTGAGCGGCAGCGTGTTCTATCGCGAATCCAATCAACTGTGCGGCGAGCAGCCATTGCTCAAAGGCGATGGCAAGGAAGACCAGCACATCCCCGGCAGGGTCGACATCAAGGTGACAAATCAGCTCCAGATATTCCGTGAGACATCGGGCTGCCTCATTACGTTCCCCTAACTGCATGTGGACTAACGCAAGCGATGGCAGGACAGCGTCGAAGGGGAGCCAAAGATGGTGTTCGCGCTGGAATGCTACGGCTTGCTGATACCAGGTACGCGCCGACGCGAAGTCTCCGACCCGTTCAGCATTCGTTCCAAGGTTGCTCAAGGCCGCGCAGGTGGCACAGGTGAGTCCCAGTTCGCGGGTCGTCCTGAGCATGTCCTTGAAATGCGCTTCGGCGGTGTGATGATCACCTCGCTCATCAGCCACCGCCCCGGCGAGGAGGAAGAACAATGCCTCCGGACCAAGCCCTAGACCATGCTCCCGACCGACCGCCAGGCTCTCATGGGCGAGGGCCCTAGCCCGGTCGAAGTCACCGAGACGTAGCGTGAGCCATCCGGCCCCGTGGAGTGCGTTCATCCGGACATCCGGCGACGCTGTTTCCTCGTGTTCCAGGAACCGCTCCAGCCAGTCGCGTCCTTCACGCCAGAGAAAGGTCCGTTCCCAGAACCTGAACATCGCCGAACCGAGCTCCAGTCCGCTTGCGTACTGGTCGCTCGACCAGAGCCAGTCGAGGGCAGCTCGTGTGTTGTCCAGGTCGTTCGACAGGCGGGCGAGCCAGACCCCTCCCTCCTCACCCGTCCATCCCTGATCGGCCTGCCTGGCCTGGTCAAGGACGTAGCTGGCATGTGGCCTTCGGACCGCGACTTCCTCCCCGCTCTCGACCAGGCGCTCCAGCCCGTACTCACGGACGATCTGGAGCATCTCCATTCGTGCGCCACTACGGGCTTCGATCCGCTTGATCAAGCTGGCATCGACGAGCGTGCCGAGACCTGCGAGGACATCAGGGACTGGCTCTCCTCCCGCTGCACCGATCGTTTCGGCGGCTTCCAGGGAGAAGCTGCCCACGAGTACGGAGAGTCGTCGGAAAAGGGCCCGATCTTCTGCGCTGAGCAGGTCGTAGCTCCAGGCGATCACGTCGCGCATCGTGTGGTGTCGGGCCGGAGTATCCCGTGCGGCCACCGTAAGCAGGTTCAGTGGTTGTTCCAGCCGAGTCAACAACTGGGCGGGAGAGAGCAGATTGGACCGCGCCGCTGCCAACTCGATCGCTAGCGGGACGCCCTGCAGTCGGCGACAGATGGCGGCGATCGTGCCGGCATTGCTGCCACTGAGCTCAAAGTCCGGGACAAGTCCCCGCGCACGCTCCACAAAGAGATGCACGGATGGGACAAGCCCAAGGGCATCCAGGGCCAGCTTGTCCCCGGCTCTGGGTACCTCCAGGGCCGGGACTGGGACGTCGCGCTCCCCGGAGAGCCGAAGCACCCTCCGGCGCGTCGCGAGGATGGTCAGATGTGGACACGCTGCCAGAAGCTCCGCCAGCAGCGGGGCTGCATCGATCACCTGCTCCATGTTGTCGATCACGAGGAGCAGATGTCTCGGCTGCAGAGCCAGGATCACCTGATCGATCAGGGGATCCTGCTTGCTCTCCTGGATCCCGAGCACCCGGGCGATGGCAGGAAGGACGAGCGCCGGGTCCCGGACGGGAGCAAGCGCGACGAACAGGGCGCCGTCCGCGAAGTCGGGGGCACTGACCCTGGCGGCGGCGAGTGCCAGGCGCGACTTGCCGATCCCCCCTGATCCGGTCAGCGTCACGAGCCGCACATCAGGCCGACTTAGAAGGTCGCGGAGCGACATGACCTCTTCATCCCGGCCAATCAGGGATGACAGGGGAGTCGTGAGACTGGCGCAAACGGCGGTCTCATCGGAAGAGGTGGCGGATGTGGAAAGCGTGGCCGCCATTGCGACCTGCTCGGACGCAGAAAGTCCGAGGGCAGCGGCGATCGCTCGGACGGTCGCCGGATAGGGATGGCGGCGGTCGCCGCGCTCCAGCGCGCTGATCGCGTTCGTGGACAGCCCGGCACGCTCGGCCAGCTCCTGCTGTGTAAGCCCAGCACGTAGACGAGCCCGCCGGAGCCAGGAGCCGAAGCGGGAAGAGTTCACCTTACCTTCATGTTCAGTGGGGCTGTCCATGGTGGTCCCCTTCGTACCACTCTGTTCCATACCTCAGGATATACCCGGTTGTCGCCTGGCCTACATACATGTCTCGCCAATCAGGTGTGTGAGCAACGTGAGGGTGGTGTGTGTGGTGACAGGACCTCGCGAAGCGCATGGTTGCTCTAGGGGGAAGCACCCCGGATCGCCGCCGATGAAGGCGGACATAAGGAAGGGAACCCCATGCGTAGTGTCAGAGTCCTGCTCTTGGTCCTCGCCACGGTAGGCGGTCTCATCGGCGCCGTCCGCCTCGTTGCATCAGGATCCACTGCGACGTCCGATCGGACGTCAGCGCCACTGGAGCATCATCCATTGGTAGGGACCTGGATGACGATGACTGTGCTTGGCGCCTCGACCTACACCTTCGCTCCGGACCTTACGGTCGTCGCGGGCGCACCAATCGCCAGCGCTGGCGCAGGCAGCCCTTCGGTCCTCGGCGCCGGAATCGGCGTTTGGGCGATCACTGGTGATCGCACCGCACATGCGACCGTTGTTCATACAGTGACTGACCAGGATGGGACGTATTCCGGAACGCTGACGGTCCATACGCATCTGGAAGTAAGTGCGGATGGCCAGACGTTGACCGATGGGTCGCCGGAGACGACGCTGACGTACCGTGATACGACGCACGCGGTCACTGAAGTTGTCACGCCCTTCCGCTACGGAAGTAGCCTGATGGCGCCAGCGACGGGCGTCCGGATGACGATCACTTCGCTGGGATTCCCGGTCGGCGGTTCCGGACCTTCACCATCGAACCCGCCCTGCCGCTTTCCGATCTGCCCAATCCCATGACGGTTCGATTGGGCTTGCTGGGCCAAAGCCACGCTCAGCCAGCTGGCTGGTGATCAGCCCGACTCCATGGACGGAACGACAATCGGACAGCCCGGGAGGCAACTCCCGGGCTGTCCCTGGTTCAGAGGCACACCCGGAGGAGTCGGCACTCGTATGGGGCTGGTGCCCTTGCCGCTCCACGCCGTTCCGGTCCTCACGGCGCCTTCGCCCCGGTGCCGCCCGACGGCTCGGCGACACGCAGATAACCAGCCCTGGCTGTAGCCTCGAGAGCGGAATTGGGGGCGTCTATGGCACCTCCTGTCAGCAGGCACCGGGAGACGAGCGCTGCGGCTCGGGAGCGATCGAGATCGGCAGGGCCGGATCGGAGAGTGCGGCGGCCAAGTGATGATCAAGGGAGAAGGTAGTTACCCTTCGGCCCGATACCCCTGACAGTACGCATCTGCGGCGACGGCGCCCCGATAGACGCGGCTGCATAAAGGGCATTCAGGTGGGGATCAGCTTGCGTGACAAGAGCCAGAATAAAAAGAGCGGCCACCCAATTCTGGGTGGCCGCTCTTTGATCAACTGCCGCTCCAGGAAGCGGTCTCTTGTGGTACGCCCGAGAGGACTCGAACCTCTGGCCTCTTGCTCCGGAGGCAAGCGCTCTATCCGCTGAGCTACGGGCGCGTCGCGGCACAGTGTACACCAGTCCGTCCATCGATGACACCCCGGCAACGGCTGGCGGGATTCAGATGCTGACCACGCCAACCAGATCAAGGATCAGCGTGATTGCCGTGAGGACGAACAGCGGCCCGCAGGTCAGACAGACGCCGACCGCGGCGTGATCCAGACGGCGATCCAGCACGGCGCGCCAGGGCCGGTCCGGGTCCACGTAGACCTGGACATCCCGGTTCGTCCGGTACGGCGCGATCATGTCGTCGGCGATATCCCGGGTGTACCCACCGCCAAGGCGCCAGATGGTGAAGTGGTGACGGTAGCCGACGTGGTGGTGGCCGTCGACCCAGTAGTCGTACCGGACGACGAGGCCGTACCCGGTCCTCGCCGGGAAGGATCCCGGGGTCCAGGACTGAATCCCGAAATCGGACACCTCGCCCTGGACGACTCGCCAGGTCCGGCTCGCCCGGTACTCGCCGATCAGCCTAAGCCCGGCCACGATCAACCAGCCGCCACCTGCCGCAGACACGACGATCGTCAGTACTGCCCAGAATGACATCGTCCCGCGGAATCCCCTGTGGCATCGCGCCGATCCGTTCGGCGCCGTGCCTGACCGACGTTCCCGGCCGCCGGGACGTTCCCACCGGGAAGGGACCGGATCGGTCAGGATGCCTCGACCGAGAGCGTGTCCCAGGCCCAGCGGGAGATGCGCGACAGACGGTCGTAGACCTCCGGGATGTCGTCCTGCCCCCGGCTCATCAGCGCGATGGCGTAGCTCACCCCCGGCGCCGTCACGATGCCGACGTCGTTCCGCACGCCCTTGAGGCTGCCGGTCTTGTGCGCCACCTCGATCTTCCGGTCAGTCGGCAGCCGGAACGGGATGATCGACGTGAAGTTCTGGTGGCGCAGGGTCGCCAAGATCGCGTCCCGGCTCGCTGCCGAGATGCCGGTGCCTTCACTGATGTGGGCCAGCAGGCGCACCATGTCGGCCGGGGTCGAGATGTCGTTCCGGCTGTCCAGCGCCACGCCGGCGCTGTCAGCGGTGGGCTCGTTGTCCTTCAAACGCCGGCGGAGCTCGTCGTAGGTCAGGGCCGGGTCGGCCGGGTCGCCACCGACCAGGGAGATGAACAGCTCGCGGATCGTCATCGGCAGGTAGGTACCGGTCATCCCGGCCTCGGCCAGCATCGCCGCGATCCGGTCCCGCCCCAGCCGCTCGAACAGGATGTCCGTCGCCCAGTTGTCCGAGACGATGATCATCAGTTCCGCCAAGTCGCGGACCGTCGGGCCAATCCCGTCGTCGAGGTGCTGGAGCACGCCCGAGCCGGGGACGCGGTCGTCGTGGCGCAGGGTCAGGCGTTCGGCCAGGTCGATCCGGCCCGCCTCGGCCTGCCGGTAGGTCTCGTAGAGCAGCGGCACCTTGAGGGTCGAGGCCGTCGGGAACGGCTCGTCGGCGTTCCATTCGAGCGTTCGCTCACCCGTCAGGTCGCGGATGGCGACGCCGACCGGGCCGGACAGCCCGGCGGTCAGGCGGGTCATCGCCGCCTCGAAGTCTTCGCCCGGAATGGCGACGGCGGGCGGGATGGAGGCGGGAGCGGGGGAGCGGCTGGCCTGGTCAGCGGTCATCGGCGGGCTCCTGGTGGCGGCAATCGACGGGTCGGGCTGCGCGGCAGCCTAGCAGACGGATTCCCTGCCGCGGAGCACCAGCACGCACTGCGTCACACACGACGACGCGGCCTATCCGGGACGCTCCGGTTCGTGCCACCTCAGATGAAGGCCCCGTGCTCGCAACGACGTGGACGATACGGACGTTTCCCCGATTGTGGTCAAACCTGTATCACCGCGACCCGACCCGACTCTACTGCAGCAGAGAAGAGCGGAGTCCGGCTGGACGATCACCTCGTTCCGCCGGCACCGCCGATTCATCACACGCATCGACGGGGTTGAACATGATGGGGACATTGCCGGGTTCGGCGACACCGATCCAGAGCGGGGCGCGGGTCCTCTACTACTGCCACGACACGTTCGGGCTGGGCCATATCCGCCGCACGCTGACCCTCGCCGGGCACCTGCATGAGCACGTCCCAGGCGTCTCCCAGCTCATCGTCACCGGCTCCCCGGTCGCCCACGGGTTCCAGCTGCCGCACAACACCGACTGCATCAAGCTTCCCTCGGTGACCAAGGACGACCGCGGGGCGTACGAGCCCCATAGCCTGTCGTGCACCCTCGCCGCGGTCCGCGACATGCGCAGCGACATCCTCCTCAGTGCCGCCCATCGCTTCCGGCCCGACTACCTCGTCATCGACCATGCGCCGGGCGGGTACAACGGTGAGGCACTGGCCACGCTCTGCCATTTCAAGCAGTCCTTCCCGGATACCCGTCTCGTGCTGGGCCTGCGCGACGTCATCGACGATCCGGCCGCAATCCGCCGGACCTGGGAGAAGGACGGGACGTCCCAGCTCCTGGACGAGGTCTACGACCAGATCATCGTCTACGGCATGGCGTCGATGAACGACATCAGCCGCGCCTACGGGATGTCCGCCCGCGCCGCCAACCGGACCCGCTTCGTCGGCTACCTGCGCCGCCAGCCGTCCCGCGACGACCGGGCCAGTGTCCGTGCCCGTCTGCCGCTGGTGTCCGACCGGATGGTGGTCGTCACGGCGGGTGGAGGCAAGGACGGCCACGCGGTGTCGATGCCGCCGTGGGCGCTGCCCGGTTCGCGAGCGGCACCTACGACACCGTGCTGGTCGGCGGCCCGCTGATGTCCGAGGCCGATCGGCTCGCGATGCGCCAGGCCGCCAGCGGGATCCCGGGCGTCCAACTGCTGGACTCGTCCGACGACATGATGGGGTTGTTCGAGGCCGCCGACGCGGTGGTTTCGATGGGTGGCTACAACTCGGTCGGCGAGATCCTCTCGGCCCGCGTGCCCGCCCTGATCGTGCCGCGGGTCCACCCGCGGCGGGAACAGCTCATCCGCGCCAACCTCCTGAGCGAGCGGGGCGCCGTCGCCATGCTCAACCCGTACGACCTGTCCGCCGACGCGATGCGCGCCGCGATCCGGTCGCTGCTCTACCGGCGGGACCAGATGGCAGCCCTCCCGATGACCGGGCTGTCCGGCTTCCTCGAAGCGCTGTCCGACGACCCGGCCGCGCCACCGGTCGACAGGCGGTTCGGCGCGGTCACCCGCCTGCCGGTCGCCGCTCCCGGCGGCTCGTCCGTGTCAATACCGGCGGCGATCCCCGCTATGTCCCGTTCCGAATCCGCCGCGGTCGACTGGGCGTGAGAGGGGAATCGCACCATGACGACTCATTCTGCTACCCCTCACCGACCCCGCACTGCCGGCTGTCCCGACGCCACTCGATGGTGACACGATGGCGGCCCGAATCGCGACGCCCTTTCCGCCCGCGGAGGCGGCTGGATCCTGACCGGGTTCCGCCCTGCCTACGCCCGGTACGAGCCTGCCTGTCCGGTATGACGCCACCTCCGCCATGCCGTCCGGTGCCGCGGTCGGTGCTCCCGTTCACGCGCGCATCTATGCCGACGGTCGCGGTGCCCGGTGAGCCAGCAGCGACAGCCTCGCCCGCCTAGTGCGGATCGCAGCCGAGTCCGGGCTGCCTGGCGGTGCGCTCGGTCCGGTCTAACTGCCGGACCTCGCGACACTGGTCCAGCCTGGCCCGTCGACAGGGATCTGCCTGGCCTGATCGACGCCGCCTGTCCCGACCGCCTGGCGAGGCAGTTCCGGCGCCTTGGTGGAGACTGGGGACGGACCGAGGTTGTCGGTGACCCCGAACTCGTCCGCCACAAGCCGGGCCGAAAGGCGCTGCTCCGCGTGTCGCCTCAAAAGGCGCCGGTAGAGGTCGTCTGGCTCAAGGTCAGCCTGCAGGACGGAGTGGCCGACCTCCGCGCGCAGACCGATCGCCTTCGGTCCGCCGGTGTCCCGACGCCGTCCGTTCTGTGTGGGTTGCCCGGCATCGGCGCCGTCGGTCACGCGACCGTCCCGGGGCGGACGCTCTCCGACCTGCGGGCGGACACCGGCTACGCGGACTGGATGGAGCCGGCGGCCGCCGCGCTCCGGGGTCTCCAGGCGGCGCCGCTGGAGGGGCTCCGGATCTGGCGGCCAGGCGATGAGGCGGACGAGCTGGCCCGGCAGGCGAACCTGCTGCGGTCGGTCGTGCCGGACCTCGGGGCTGAGCTCGATCGGCTGGTCGCCGGACTCGGTGCCGGGCTGGCTGCTCTGCCACCGGCGCTCGCGACATCGCATGGCGACTTCTATGACGACCAACTCCTCGTCGGCGACAGTGGCGTTGAACTGATCGACCTCGACGAGCTCCGCCACGCTCATCCAGTGATGGACCGGGGCAACATGGTCGCGCATCTTCGAGTGGGAGCATCACGGGGTGAGCCGTTGGATACGGCAATCGATTGGTTCACGGAGGCTACGCTCCAGACGACGGGCTTCTCCGGGCGCGAGCTCGCGCTCGCCGAGGCTGCGGCGCTGGTTCGCCTCGCGCCGGGGCCATTCCGTCGGCTGGAGCCGGGTTGGCCGGATGGGGTCCGGCGCATCGTCGGGCTTGCCACCGAGCGGCTGGCCGCGGCGACGCGGCTGGCCAGCGCTGTCCATGCTCCGCGTCGTACTGGTCCCGTTGCCGCCAGCAACCGGATGACCTCCGGTCCTGGTTGGCGAGACCCGTTGGTCGCGGCGATGCCGGCCGCAACCGCGTCAGACAACACCCTCCCGCTGGACCCGGCACTTCCCCAGCTAGGTGAACTCACGGACGGACCGGCCATGATTAGCAGGTTCCGGTTGCTTCTCGGCCGGCCGGGAGTGCGCGTCGTCGCGGTCACGCTGGAACGGCACAAGCCCGGCCGGCGTGCCATCCTGCGCTACGACGTGGTCGGGACCGATGGTGGTCAGGGGTTGCGGCTCTACGGAAAGGTGTTCGCGTCGAAGCGTGCGCCGAAGGTGCACGACGTCCTCTGCCGGATCGCCGCGGAACCTTCGTTCGGTCCGGATGTCAGTGTGCCCGGTCCGGCCGGGTGGCTCCCCGACCTGAACCTGCTCGTGCAGCACGCGGTCGTCGGAGAGCCGGTTACCCAGCGCCTGCTGGCGGGTGACGTCTATCTCGTCCGCCAGGTGGCCGACGCGCTGTCGGCGTTCCATCGCTCGGCTCGCGAGCTGGGCCGCCGGCACGATCAACTCGCCGAGTTCCGCCCGCTGCCGCGACGGACCGAGGAGGCGGCCGCGATTCATCCGGAGCTTGTCCCGCTCGCCGCCGACATCCTCGGTCGACTGAACCGGATTGATCTGACCCGGCTGCCCTGGCGGGACCTGCCGATCCATCGGGATGCCTACCACGACCAGTTCCTGGTCGCCGGTAACGACCTCGCGGTCCTGGATCTCGATGACGCGGCGATGTCGGAGCCGGCCATCGACATCGCCAACGTTGCCGGCCACCTCGTCCTGCTCCGATCGCAGGCTGGAAGTGCCGGAGACGAACTGGTCCGGATTCGGCGCGCGTTCCTCGACCGGGCTTTCCGCAACGACCCGGACCTCGACCCGACGCTGCTCAGCGTGCTCGAGGCGGGTACGTTACTCCGGCTGTCTGGCATCCACGCGAGCCGCGCCGATGGCCATCGGGTGGTCCACGATCTGCTCACCGCGGCGGCCAGTCACCTTGATGCCCTGGAGCGCGGCGAGGTCAGGGACGGATCGGCGGAGTCTGGTGGGCACTACCTGCTGGCCGGCTCCGCCTGACACCTGGGTCCGGGCGAGGAGAGCAGGGGGGCGGCTGCGACGGGAAGCGGTGGGCCCCTCGGAATGGGGAAGGGGTCACACCGTGACGTGGAGGTGGGTCAACTGGAAGCGACCTGGATCAGGTAGAAGCGGTTACCGTCCGGGTCGTCGAACCATGTGGCCTTATCACCCCACGGCTCCTCAGTCGGCGGCTGGGTGAAGTGGACGCCAGCCGCGGACAAGCGGGCGTAGTCAGCGTCGATGTTGTCGGACTGGATCGAGATCCCCGTCGGACCGCCCGGCGTGCCGCCGTCAGGCTGCGGCCGGCTCAGCGCGATCGAGACTGGATCGCCCGGCGCGCCGACGGTCAGCCAGCGATAGTCCGGACCGAAGCTGTTGTCGTCGCGCTTCTCCCAGCCGAGCAGGTCGGTGTAGAAGGCAAGGGCACGGTCCTGGTCGGAAACGAGGATCTCGGCGTTGTGGATCCGGGTCAGTGCCATGATGGTTCTCCCGTACGCAGGTGTCGACGGAGATGAAGGGGCTCCCGGCCGGCTGAGCGGCGACGGGGCGCCCGGGAGCCGCGCGCAGTCAGGCCGGGGCGGATCCGTGGATCAGGAAGAAGACGTTGCCGTCGGGATCCTGGAAGAACGCCGCCCGGTCGCCCCACGGCATGGTTTCGATTGGCCCGGTGAACTGGACACCCGCGGCAGTCATCCGCTCCACATCGCCGTCGATGTCGTCCGTGACGACCGTGATCCCCGTGTTGCCGCCCGGCGTCAGGGCGCCGGCCATGTCGCCGCGGCCCAGCGCCAGTGCCGTCTGGGTGCCGGGGATGGCGACCGTCAGCCATCGCTCCTCGCCCATCGGCATGTCGTCCCGCTTTTCCCAGCCGAGCGTGTCCGTGTAGAAGGCGAGAGCACGGTCATAGTCAGTCACGGCGACGAGGCAGTTGTAGAGGTGCGTCAACATCGGTCGGCCTCCTGAAAGGGTGTCCAACGGGGGAGCCGGCCCGCACCGGCTCCGCCCGTCGTGATGCGATCATATGTCCTATACGTACGCCCCGGCTTCTCCCATATTGCGCGGAGCTGTCACCGGGAGCCGCCGTCAGAGTCTGGCCGGACGAAGATCCAGCCCGCCGATCGTCAGATCGATGATCAAGGCAGGTAGGGCGGTCAGGATCGGCGGGTCAGTCGGCCGGAGCGCGCGGTACGGCAGCGCGACCGTCGGGCGCTCCCCGGCCGCGATGCGGATCGGCGTGGAATTCCCGCCGACCAGCACGTCGGGCGACAGCAGCAGATGGTTGTGGCCGTCGATGGGGGCCGGGATCGCGGCAGACAGGACATGGTAGGTACCGGGGGGAAACCCACCCAGCGTCACCGTCCCCGGCCCGCCCGTCATCGTGCCGGCCACCGGAACTCCGACCGGCTGGCCGACCGGGTACAACCCGATGTAGATCGCTCTCATCCCGGCGACCCGCTCAGGGATCAGGACCTGGATCCGGCACCCGCCGCGGTCCAGGCTGGAGATGTCCTGCCGCAAGGCAGTCCGGGGGATCTCGGCGATGCGGTGGGGCAGCTCGCGGTAGGTTGCCGGGCTGACGCCGACCATCTCGCGGTAGCGATCGCTGAATGTGCCGAGGCTGGTGTATCCGACCTCACCGCAGATCTCCGTCACGCTCGCCTCGGTGGTCAGCAACAGCTCGCCGGCGCGGGCGAAGCGGATCGCGGCCTGGAAGGCGGCGGGTGTCGAGCCGGTGACCTGCCGGAAGCTCCGGACAAAGTGGAATCGACTGTAGTAGGCCGTCTCGGCCAGCTCATCGAGCGAGAGTCGATCACTGCCTGGCTGTCGCATGACGTCGATGGACCGCTGGATCCGCCGTTGGCGATCCGAGGCCGTGTCGTCGCCGCGGGGGGTGGAGCTTGCTGGCGTGAGCAGGGCAATGGCCACGGCGTGAACCCCTCCCGTTCCCGGCCGTCCGCGCAAATGCGAACAGGAGTCGAACATTCAGTCGGGCATTGTCGCACCGCCGTGCAGGGTTGTCCCATGCCCGTTGACCGACCTTCACGCGATTTCATTGCATACTGTTCCGTGACGAAATCCTGCGCCGCTGGCGGGCGCGGGGATACGACCCGACCGGGCCCCTGCCGGCGACGACCGACGCCCCGCGGGATGAGGAGAACAGCGTTGGCCGATATCGCTCAGGAGTGGCGCGACCTCGCCCTCGACCAGAAGCAGGACGTCTACGAGTTCACCCGGGCCGGCTACCACCTGTCCATGGACGCCGCTGGTGAGTTCGGCGAGGAGCTGTCCTTCATCCTCTGGCGCGTCGAGGAGGACGGGTTGCAGCCGATGCTGACCGGCCAGACCCGCCGCAGCCGGCTGCTGATCTCCGAGCCCGAGTATGCCAACGAGCAGGTCAAGGTCGAGGCGATCATCCGGTCGATGATCAGCGGCGAGCGACCCGTGCCCCGCTACGACGAGCACGATGATTACGACGACACCGAGCCGATGGTGCCGCCCCAGCGTGAGCAGCGGCGAGCGCGCCGCTAGCGTCTCGCCCCGCAACGGATGAATACCCTGATGTCCGGGGGCGATGGCCAGTGGCTATCGCCCCCGGATTCGTCCTGGCCCAATCGTTCCAGCGGAGATTCGCCCATGGGTGATCGCAACCGGACGGTCACGGCAACCGATGGTGGCGGGCCGGTGGCGACGGCGGGGCTCGGTCGAACCCTGACCATGTTCCTCCCGCTGGTCTGGGGGCTGTTCCGCGACCGAAACGTCCCACTCTGGAAGAAGCTCGCGACGGTCGGGTTGCCGGTCCTCTATGTGCTGTTTCCCATCGACGTGGTCCCGGATTTCGTGCCCTTGGCCGGGCGGATCGACGACGGCGGCATTACCGTCGCGGCGCTGCTCCTGTTCCTGCGCTCGATCCCCCGGCCGTTGATCGAGTCGACCCTGATGAGCCGGCTGCGCCTCGGATCACGGCAGGCGCGCGCGGTCAGCGCCGCGGTGCACGACCCACGGCGGACGGCGCTGATCCTGGTCGTCGGGACGATCCTGCTTGCCGTGATCCTGACCGTGTTGACGGTCTGGTTGCTGGTCGCGATCTTCAACTGAGTCCCGACCGGGTGGGCGCACAGGAAACAGCAGGAGCCCGGCCGGAGTTGTCTCCGGCCGGGCTCCGTTCGCGTCACGGGTTCGATCAGGACTAGCGCATCGTCGAGGGGAGGATGCGGAGCTCGGCACGGTACTTGGCGACCGTCCGGCGGGCGATGCGGATGCCCTGCTGGAGCAGCAGGTCGCAGATCCGGCGATCGGTCAGGGGCTGGCCGTTCTTCGTCTCCCGCTCGATCAGTTCCTTGATCACGTCCTTGGTGCTGAGCGACGGCGTGAAGAAGTCGCTGAACGGGATGACCTTGCGCGACGGCAGCATGACGTACTTGTTCGCCGTAGCGCGGGACACGGTCGACTCGTGGACGCCGACCTGCTGGGCGACGATCGCCCGCGTCAGTGGCCGGAGTTCGCGCACACCCCCGCGGAGGAAGTTCTCCTGCAGCTCGCAGAGGCAGAGGCTGATCTTCAGGAGGGTCTCGCGGCGCTGCTGGATGTTGGAGATGAACAGCCGGGCCCGGCTGCTGTACTGGCGGACATGATTGCGATCGTCGTCGTTGAGACCGTTGCCGGCCGGAGCGGGTGCAGGTTCGGAGGGCGGCAGGGTCGCGGTCCCAACGGCGGCGGGCGCGACACCATCCTCGCCGGCGGTGCTGGCGGCGACATTCTCGACCAGGCTCTCGCCACGCTGGTGCTTCTTCAGGGAAGCCCTCAGGTTGCCGTCGGCGCCCTTGCGACCGTTGCGGCGGCCCAGATCAGCCGACAGCGAGTCGTACATCGGGCTGATCCGCAGGTGGAAGTGCTTGGCGTCGACCACCTCGCAGAAAAGGTCTCCGTCGCGGATGGAGATGATCACGTCGGGGGAGACGTACGTCGCCTGGTTGGGGCTGCGCCACGACTTCGCGCTCTGGGCCTGGAGCGGGAACGGGTTGAGGTAGGAGCGGATGAATTCGCGCGCTTCCTCGACCTCGTCGGTCGTCAGCTGGAGATCCTTGGCGATCTGGCCGTACTTGTGGGCACCAAACTCGGTCAGGTGGGTGTCGATGATCCGGTCGACCTGGGGCGGAACGGTCTGGTCGCTGTTGGCCAGGAAGCGCGTCTGGAGCAGCAGGCATTCGCGCAGGTCGCGGGCACCGACACCGACCGGCGCGACATCCTGGATGACCTCGAGGACTGCGAGGATCGCCTCAAGGTCCCACTGGATCAGTTCGGACAGCTCGACGAGATCCGTCGTCAGGAAGCCGCGCTCGTCGAGGCCGTCGACCAGGTACTCGGCGACCGGGTACTCGTGCGGTTCCAGGACAGTCCGGGCATCAGCGAGAATCTGGGCGTGAAGGTCGTCGTCGGAGGCGACGAGCGTCATCGGGTCGAAGTCGTCGCTGTCCTCGCGCGTCGCCGCGGCCTCGTTGGCCTGCTCCGGGAAGTCTTCCCACGACTCCTCGTTGGTGTTCATCGACTGCTGGCTGATCAGGCAGCTGGGGCAGAAAGTGCCTTCCAGCACGCCGCCACACATCGCGCAGGCCGGACGATCATCGACGTCCAGGGCCGGGTTGGCGTCCATCTCGGCCGAGATGACCTCTTCCAGCTCCTGCCGGCTGAGGCTCAGAATGTAGTTGGCTTCGATGAGGCTGGGCGAAACCCATGGCCGCATGTCCTGACCGAGATCGTATCCGCTGTGCATCATCGTCGTGGCTCGCCCCTGTCCAGGTTGCGTCGTCGGTTTCTCGGTCAGGCGTCCGGTGGTGCGATCGTGCGCGGGTCAGTGATGTGCGGGCAGCGTTCCATGTGCTGGACGGTCCAACGTCGAAACGGTTGACAGCGTGGTCACCGTGACGGTCAGGAGCGCCGAGGATCGCTGAGGTTGGTAAGGGTCTCCCGTTCCTGAATGCCGGCCCCTCACCCTGGTGACACCGGAGTGCGGGGGCCGGAACGTGCAGCCGCACACGCGGCGGGTTCACTGTTCGGCAGTATAGGGGCGGTGTCAAACGCTGGCAAGATTATTGCTGTATTGACGTCGTCCGGATCGAAAATGCCGCAATCACGAAGGTTTCCATTCGCTCGCGCTGTACGTGCGCCCCATCTGGCAGGGTCGGCAGCGAAGGTGGCGGATCACAGCGTGGCAGGTCGTCTATGCTGACGGCGGTTATCCTGCCCCTCCCGCGTTGGAGCAACTCGCGGCAACCTCATCCTTTTGGTCTGTGCCGTCTCATCACTCCGGACACCAAGCACGATGCGCAGTTTGCCGGCCGGTCACATTCTGGGGATCCCGGTCAGCATTCACCCGGCCGTTGGTGTCTTGGCGGCTGTCCTCATCCTCCAGCAGGGGCTCCTCGTCGATCGTGGCGGCCAGGGCTTCGCCCTCGCGACCGTCCTGGTCCTGCTGCTGTTCGTGTCGGTGATCCTCCACGAGATCGGCCATGCCGTGATGGCACGGCACTTCGGGCTGACCGTCAGTGACATTTCGTTGTCCCCGATCGGTGGCGTGGTCCGGATCGAACGGTTGCCCCAGCAGTCGCCGGTCGAGACGCTCGTTGCCCTCGCTGGTCCGCTGGTCAATCTCGCGATCGCTGTCGCGCTCGTCCCGTTGCTGGTCGTGCTGGGGTTCGTCGCCGGCTACAGCTCGCTCGGCGAGCTGCTGACCAACGCGTTCACCGGGACCGGTCCGATCGCCCTTCTCGTCTCGTTCCTCCTGTTGAACGTCCTCCTGCTCGTGTTCAATCTGTTACCAGCGTTCCCGATGGATGGCGGCCGGATCTTCCGCGCGCTATTGGCCGGCCGGTTTGGTCGCGAGCAGGGAACCCGAATCGCCGTCGTCACCGGCCAGGCGCTTGGGGTCGCGATCATCGTGGCCGCCATCGTCTGGCAGCTCTGGGTGCTGATCCCGGTCGGAATCTTCGTCGCGATCGCGGCACAGGCGGAATGGCGCGATGTTCAGGTCGAGCAGGCGTTGCGCCGGTACCGGGTCGGGCCCTACGCCCTGTGGGACTCCGGTGGTCTCGCGCCGAATCGCCCGCTGACGTTTGCCCTGCGCGGTGGACCGCGCGACTGCGTCGTGACGCAGAATGGGCGGGTCATCGGGATGGTCTGGCGCCATCAGCTACTCCATGCTCTCCATGGCGGGGCGGGGCAGCGCACCGTTGCCGACATTATGGACACGGATATCGTCGCCGCCGACGTTGACGACTCGCTCCATGACGTCGAGCAATGGATGCACGAGACCAACCGATGGGCCATTCCCGTCACCGAAGCCGGCCTCTACCGCGGCATCTTCACGGCGGACCGTTTCGTCCACATTCGGCGGCGTCTCTCGGGAAACGCCTGGGATCCCCGGGACTTCGGCGCTGCCCTGCTTGGCCGGGTCCGGCAGGGACTTCGAGGGGAGACGCGATGAGCGAAATCAGCGACCTGCCTGCCCGCGGACGCCGACGTCCGTTCGACCGAACGTCGTGGCCTGCACCCTGCGGCCTGATATGCCGTATCATCGATTGACGTATCGCTTTCCAAACGGTAGTATCATGGTCACTTCATCCTACGGTCGGAGGTCCCCATGAAGGTTTCCACACGTGGCGAATATGGGGTCCGGGCAATGGTCGCGCTGGCGCATCACTATGGCAGCAAGCCGGTGGCGTTGACGGTGATCGCCCGGGACTCCAACGTCCCGGCGCCATATCTGGAACAGCTGATCGCCCCGCTGCGGCGTGCCGGCCTCGTCGAGAGCAAGCGCGGCGCTCAGGGTGGGTACGTGCTGTCCCGAGCTCCCGGGGATATCGTCGTCGGCGAGATTTACCGGGTGATGGAGGGGCCAGTCGCGCCGATGGACTGCGTCTCCGAGGACGAGTCCGAGCAGACCTGCCCGCTGATCCCCAATTGCGAGACCCGCCCGGTCTGGGTTCGGGTCCGTGACTCCATCGCTGGTGCGCTCGACTCCATCACCCTGGCCGATCTCGTCCGCGAGGACAAGGCCCAGCCCCAGTCCGAGAAGCCGACAGCCCAGCCGCAGGTCGTCGCCTGAGCATTGTTGGCTGATTTCTTTCCCTGGACGGCGATGGTATCGCCCGTCCTGCCTGCGTTGCACCGAGAACCCCCGTGTCTGACGTAAACCTGACGGACACCATCTACCTTGATCATGCCGCCACGACTCCGCTTGACCCGGATGTTCTCCGGGTCATGTCGCCCTTCCTCGCGTCGGAGTATGGCAACCCGTCCAGCGTCTATTCGCTCGGACAGGCCAGCCACGCAGCGCTGGACGGAGCCCGGTCGACGATCGCCGGGATCCTGGGATGTGACGCGGGCGAACTCATCTTCCTTGGGGGAGCGACCGAGAGCGTCAACCTCGTGCTGTCGGGTGTTGCCTGGGCGGCCCGCCTGCGCGACCCGGCCGGCCCATGGCCCCATATCGTCACGACTGCCATCGAACATTCCGCGGTCCTCGAATCCGCCCGGTGGCTCGAGCGCATCGGCTTCGGCCTGACGATCGTTCCGTGCGATGCCGAAGGGCGCGTCGATCCCGCAGTGATCGCCGCTGCGATCCAGCCGGAGACGTGCCTGGTCTCGGTCATGCTGGCCAACAATGAGGTCGGGACGATCCAGGATCTGCCTGCTATCGCGGCAATCTGCGCCGAGCGTGACGTGGTGCTGCATTCCGATGCGACACAGGCCGCTGGCAGCCTTGCCCTCGACGTGGATGCGCTAAGCGTCGACCTGATGACGCTGTCCGCCCACAAGTTCTATGGCCCCAAGGGGGTCGGGCTGCTCTACGTGCGGAACGGGACCGATCTTGCCTGGCAACAGCGTGGTGGCGGCCAGGAGAGCGGCCGGCGCGGCGGGACGGAGAACGTCGCCGGGATCGTCGGGATGGCGGCGGCGCTGGAGCGGGCCGAACGCTTCCGCCCGGCATACGCCCGCCATTGCGCCGGGCTGCGGGACCGATTGCTGGCTGGCCTGCAGGACCGATTGCCGGATGTACGGCTCAATGGCCCGCCGACCGGAGCCGATCGCCTGCCGAACAACCTCAACATCGTCCTGCCTGGCGTCCAGGGGGAGACGGTCCTGCTCGCGCTCGATATGGAAGGGGTCGCGGCCTCCGCCGGGTCGGCCTGCACGGTCGGCCGGAACGAGCCGAGTCACGTGCTCGAAGCGATGGGGCTCGATGAGGCGGCGACGCGGGCCAGCGTCCGACTGACGACCGGCCGCGGCAACTCGCCCGAGCAGATCGAAGACGCGATCGACGTCATCGTCTCGGTGGTCAACCGGACTCGGGCCCTGGGCGGAGCGCGTCCGTAACCGCATCCCGGCTCGAGCCGCCCTGGAGCGGTCCGAATCAGAACAATCGTCGCGCTTCGTTGTGTGCTAATGCACGTCCTGCTATCATTCGCGCAACTCGACATAGGAAATGAGAGCTGGCCTGAAGGTCATGCCGCTCGATGATCGGATGCGTGGTTCGCTACCGGTTCCAGCCGGTCGAGGTTGTCCGAGTCAGACGGTGTCGTCGGGTGCTGGACGGCGCGATGGGGAGTCCGGCCACCGAGGCCGGGCCGGGGCAGGTCACGATGCAATCTTCCTATGATGTGATCGTCGTTGGCGCTCGGGTAGCAGGCAGCATCACTGCTACGCTTCTTGGGCAGGCCGGGTACCGGGTTCTGCTGGCCGATGCCGGGACCTTCCCGTCCGACACGCTCTCGACGCACCTGTTCCGGGGCGCCGGCCTGATCTCCGTCCTTGACCGACTCGACGTGCTCGAGGCGGTCGAGATGGCTGGAACGCCTCGCCTGCTGCGGAATTACAACTACTCGGACGGTGTCCCGCAGGCCAATCCGCGCCCACCGCATCCGGGCCGACTCGGCTTCTGCATGTCGGTCCGCCGGTTCACGCTCGATAATCTGCTGGTCGAGCGGGCAGCAGCATGTCCGACGGTTGATGTCGTGCAGGCGACCAGTGTCCGCTCCGTGTTCAGCGACGCGGGCGGCCGCGTCACCGGCGTCGAGGTGCGTGGGCCGGACGGCCAGACTCGACAGGTCGCGGCCCGTCTGATCGTCGGCGCGGACGGTCGGCATTCCACCGTAGCCAAGTTCGTCCGCCCGGAGGTGCAGCGGGAGGCCGATGCTGTCCGGGCGATCTACTACTGCGACGTGACGGGCTACGACCGGGTCGCACCGGGGGCAGATTACGGGGCCGAGTTCTCACTCTGCCACGGCGAGATGGCCTACGGGTTGCCGAGCGACGGCGGAGTGACCTGCGTCGCCGTGTCAGTCGGACTGGACCGATTCCATTGGCTGCGGACGGACCCGGAGCGGCACTTCCGCGAGGCGATCCACGAACACACCGCGATCGCGCCGCGGTTCGAGGCGGCCACGCCAGTGACGCCGGTTCGCGGCTACGGCCCGCAGCGCAACTACGTGCGGGTACCGGCCGGCCCCGGCTGGGCTCTGGTCGGCGACGCCGGGATCTACCAGGATCCGTGGAGCGGGCAGGGGATGGACCTGGCCGGGATGCACGCCACCTTCCTGGCCGAGTCGGTGATCGCCTGGCTGTCCGGCGAGACGGATGAGGCGGACGCGATGGCGACCTACCATCGCCGCCGCGACGAGCACGCGCTGCCGGTATTCGAGAGCACCGTCCGGCTCGCTCCGGATCTCGGGCAGGTCGCCGCACTCTGGGGCTTCCCGGTTCCCGCGCCGTCGATCGCCGTCCCGGCCTGATCTTCCGGCCATCGTGCCTGAGACATCGGCGTCCCAGGCACCTGGACGTCCCATCCATGACGCGTGGCACGCGATCCGCTTTCCCTGGACTATCGACGGATAGTTCCCGGAAGGAGGCGGCGTGTCCGCATCAGTATCAAGTTCATCCCCGGAATCCTCAGTCCAGCGCCGCATCGGCACCGCGCTTTCCGACGCCGCTGACCGGTTCGCCGATCGCGCCAGCGGGCTCGATCCGATCGCGGCGAAGTACCGGGCCGCGCTCGATCCGGTCGTCGGCCGGTCAGCTCCCGCTACCCTGCGGGAGGCTGTCAACAGCACCTGGCTCGGCCATCCGATCCATCCGATCCTCGTGACGCTACCCATCGGCGCCTGGACCCTGACGTCCGTCTTCGACCTGCTCGACGAGAACCGGGCGGCCGATCTGTGCCTGCGGGCCGGCGTCGTGGCGGCGGGGAGTGCTGCCCTGACCGGTGCCGCGCAGTGGGATACGGTCGCCGACCGGCACCGCCCTCGCCGGATCGGAGTAATCCACGCGTCGCTGAACACAGCCGCCACATCGGTCTACATCGCGTCCTGGGTGCTTCGCAGCCGGGGCAAGCGTACTGCCGGAGTCGCGACGGCCGCGGCAGGGCTGGGAATCACCGCGTTCTCGGGTTGGCTGGGCGGTCACCTGAGCTACACACTCGGGGTTGGCGTTGAAGACACCGCCGTCTGTCGCCGGGAAGTGGATGAAGACGTGCCCGGGTCGTTTGATGAAGCGGTGACCGACACAAGCCATTGATCTGATTGGTCGTCCGGGTCGGGGCGGTCGCCTGCCGTTGCCGCCAGTTCCGGCGGCGGCGGTTGGCGTAGACTGCCCTCGTGACGACCGCAGTTAAGCCCGGGATCCCGGCCGACCGTTCGGCCGGTGTGCAACTCACTGACTATCAACTCCGGCTGCCTAGCTTCGAGGGGCCGCTGGATGTTCTCCTGCGTCTGATCGAGCGGGAGCAGTTGCCGATAGCTGATTTGTCCCTGGTCCAGGTGACGGAGCAGTTCCTCGACGCGATGCGGGGCCTCGATGAGGCGGCCCCGCCTGCGCTCATCGCCGACTTCGCGACGGTCGGGACCCGGCTGGCGCTGCTTAAGTCCCGGTCGCTCCTGCCGCGTCCCCCCGTCGCGGAAGAGGAGACGGATTCGGGGGACCTCGTCCGGCAGCTTCTCCGCTACCGGGCATACAAGGACGCCGCTGGCCACCTCGCCGGCCGGGATGTCGTCGACCATTCCGCCTTCCATGCCGCGGGACGGTCGGCAAATGGCGTCGAGGCTGTCCCGGTCCGGCTCGCCGATCACCCTCCGGCCACGCTGGTCCGGGTCCTCCGGCGACGTCTCAGTCAGATCGCTCAGCCGCCCCGTGTCTACGCGGCCGGGCGGGTCGTGTCACTCCGGGAGATGGTCTCCACCGTTGCCCGGAGGCTGGCGAGCCGTGGGACTGTGCGCTTCTCCGATGTCGCCGCCGAGTGCCAGAGCCGTGTCGAGGTCCAGACCGCGTTCCTGGCAGGGCTGGTCCTGGTCCGGCGGGGAATGGCCGACGCTGAGCAGCCCGAGCTGTTCGGCGAGATCACGCTCCGGGCAATCGCGGCGCCCGGCGGCGAGTACATGGCGGGACTGGCTGGCGACGTCACCGCTGACTTCGAGCCTCCAAGAGGGGACGAGCATCCCGATCCGGCGGGCCAGGGCGTTCGGCTAGGCGTCGGGTCCGGAATGATGGCCGTATGACGCACACCGAGGAGGCCGGCTTGACCGGTCCGGTAGCCGGAGATACCGCGCCGAGCAGTGAAGCGACCGCTTCGGCGGCTGCCCCGGTTCCCGCTCCGACGCCGGCCGAGCTGCCATTGCCCGCGGTCCCATCTGCTGAACTACCGGCATTGCTCGAAGCGATGCTGCTCGTAGCGCCCGGCCCGACACCGGTCGGCGAGCTCGCCCGTGGCGCCGGAGTGCCAGAGGGCGAGGTCGAGCGGGCACTGGCCGACCTGGCCGAGCGATTCGCCGACGACGGCGCCGGGGTGATCGTGCAGCGCCATGCCGGCACGGTGCAGCTGGCCAGTTCGCCGCGCTTCGCCCCCCACGTCCGGCGGTTCCTGAAGCTGGACCGGGAGACGCGACTGTCGACGGCCGCGCTGGAGACGCTGGCGATCGTCGCTTATCAGCAGCCGGTGACCCGGGCGGAGATCGACGCCGTCCGTGGGGTCGATTCGTCGGGTGTGCTGGCGACCCTGCACGGGCGCGGACTGGTCGAGCAGGTTGGGCGATTGTCGGCGCCCGGCAACCCGGTCCAGTACGGGACCACCGCCGCCTTTTTGCGCCATTTTGGCCTGCGCTCCGTCGCCGACCTGCCACCCCTCGGCGCCGTCGACGGGCAGGACGCGCGCGAGGCGCTGGCCGAGGCGGCGAGGCCGGTCGCCGGTCAGGAGCCGGCAGCCGACCCGGACGCGGCAGGGTAGGGGATCAGGCTCCCGGAATTTTGCCCCGTCGCTGTCCTCAGCGATCGCGGCAGGCTGACCCGAACAGGTGCCTGCTTGAGGAACTGATCCCGACCCGGCCGGCTTCGCTCCGTCACTCGTGGGTACCAGGACCAGCCGACGAGCCTCAGTGGGAACGCGCGTCCGCGGCCATCAGGCGCCGGAGGTCCTGGTTGTCCGCTGGGCCGTCCTCGTGGGCGGCGACCAGCCAGCAGGTCCGATCAGTGCCGCCGGCCGCCCGGACCAGGTGCGCGCCGAGTCGTGGGTGATGGACGGCGAGATACAGACCCGGCAGAGTGGGGTGGCGCGTCAACGCGTCGAGTGCACGCGGGGCGAGCCGGGCAAGGAGCACCTTCGCGGTCCGGTCCGGCAACCGGACGCGACCAGGGACGTCCGGCGTTCCCCCCTTCCCGACGTCGTGGAGCAGGGACGCGACCATGAGGTCGGAGGAGGGCGCCGGTCCACCGTCGCTAAGGACATGGCCGGCGACCCGGAGGGCGTGGGCGCGGTCGTGGGGCGACATCCTGTCGAATAGGTCTCGGAGGGCCGGGGAAAGCCATTCGTCCGCGAGGTGACTGTCAATAGCCGCCCGGTCCGGGCGTACGGCAGCGGCGATGGCCGACAGCCCCTGGTGGATGCGGTGGGTGGCTCCCCGGAGGCTGGTCGGGCCGTAGGTCGCCATGTCAGGCGAGATTGGACAGGCGGATCACCAGGTCGTAGACCGGCCCGGTGATCCCCGAGACGATCGCTCCACCGCCGAGGAAGATCAGCAGGATCAGCGCGACGAACCCGTATCGCTCGATCGGCGCCAGGACGGGCGTCCAGAACGACGGGACCAGCGCCAGCAGGATGCGGGAGCCGTCCAGCGGCGGGATCGGGATCATGTTGAACGCGGCAAGCAGGGCGTTGACGAAGATGAAGCGCTCGAAGACCAGCGCCACGTCCGGGTTGAGTGCGCCACCCTGCCGGAGCACGGTGTAGATAAGGCCGGCGACGACGGCCTGCGCGACATTCGAGACCGGACCGGCCAGCGCGATGATCGCCATCTTGCGCTGCCGGGTGCGGACATCACGCCCGAGCAGGTTCGTATTGACTGGCACCGGCTTGCCCCAGCCGATGAATGGCACGCCGATCGAGATCAGCGCCAGCCCGAGCAGACCGAACGGGTCGAAATGCTCCATCGGGTTGAGCGTGATCCGGCCCAGGTTCCGCGCGGTCGGGTCGCCCAGCCGATTGGCCGACCACGCGTGCATGAACTCGTGGATGGTCACCGCGACGACGAACGACAGGAACGTGATCACGATCACGTTGGGCTCGTTGAGCTGGATGGTCTGGAAACCGGGGAGCATGCTGGTGGCCTGTCTCGGACGATCGGTCGACTGGCCGAAGTCTACTCGGTCATGGGAACGCAAACGCTAGCCGCAGAACTCGCTGATGACGCCGGTCAGTACCTCGGTCAGGGTCTCGATAGAGGCAGTGTCCACCCATTCGGTGGCAGAGTGGGCACCTGCCCCGTCCGCGCCGTAGAGCAGGCACGGGATGCCTGCCTGGTCCATCAGGGAGGCGTCGGTCCAGAACGGCTCCGCCCGGGTCGCCGGGGCGTGCCCGAGGACCCGGGTTGCATGGTCGATGACGCTGCGGACTATCTCGCTGTCCGGGTCCGCGGCGAACGGCTCGCGGACCAGTATGGTGGCGATGCCGTAGCGGAAGTCCGGAACGGTGGCGACGAGCCGGTCGAGGATCGCGACCAGTTCCTCCCGGACGACGGCTTCGGTCTCACCGGGGATCGTCCGGCGCTCGACGGTGATCCGGCAGCCGGCCGGGTAGCTGGAGGCCTCCTCACCGCCGGTGATCACCGACGCGTGGATCGATCCCGGTCCGAGCTGGTGGTGACCCGTGCCGGCGCCCAGCGTGTCGGCCAGGCGGTCGATCTCGACGAGGAAATGCCCCGCCTTCGCGATCGCGTCAATCCCGAGTTCCGGCCGGGACCCATGCGCGGCCCGTCCGTGGATCGTCACGTCGAACCAGACGAATCCCTTGTGGAACAGGGCCGGCTCGAGCAGCATCGGCTCGGTCACGATCCCGCCATCGGCCCTGAACCGTGACAGGACTTCCGCCGTGCCGAGACTCGCGTGCTCCTCGTCCGCCACGCAGCAGACCAGCACATCCCCGCGGAGGGGCGTGGCCGTGGCCCGGGCCGCGGCGACCATCATCGCCGCGACCCCGCTCTTCATGTCGAACGATCCCCGACCGTGGAGTCGCCCGTCACGGACGATCGGGTCCAGTGGGTCACCGTCATACCCGGCCAGCGTGACGGTGTCGTAGTGGCCATTAAGCATCAGCGACCGCCCGCCACCCGTCCCGCGCCGGATGCCGACGACCGAGGGACGACCGGGCGAGGCTTCGAGGCGGTGAGCGTCGAAGCCGTGCGCGGTGAACCATTCGGCACAGAAATCGGCGATCGCGGTCTCGCCGGTACCGCCCGGGACAAGCGCCGGATTGACGGACGGGATCCGGACCAGGTCGGCCGTGAGGGCAACAGGATCGAGCATGTCAGACGCTGTGTTGGACATCAGAATCGTTCCTTCCTGGCATCCGGGCGATCGGCACGTCGTCGGTGGCAGTATGCCCGGGACGATCGGTGTCCGGAGGTACCAGGAATGGGGAGCGGGATGGTGACCACACGATATTCGGCGGCCAATGAACGTGCATGGGTCAATCCCGATGCGTCGTCGTGGATCCACAGACCGGCACCGGACGTGGTCACCACCTTCCATCGCGGAATGGGCGGGTACCGTCCCACGGGGCTGGTCGACCTGCCTGCCATGGCGGCGGGACTGGGTGTCGCCAGGGTGTTCGCCAAGGACGAGTCGGCCCGCTTTGGTCTGCCCGCGTTCAAGGTCCTCGGGGTGTCGTGGGCGGTCGTGCGGGCGTTGGGAGACCGGTACGGGCTGAAGGGTGAGCTGACGCTGGAGACCATCCAGACCGCGGCCGGTACCCAGCCTCCAGTCACGCTCGTGACCGCGACCGACGGCAACCATGGCCGGGCGCTGGCGAGAATGGCGGCGCTGGTCGGGTTGCCCTCCACCGTCGTCGTGCCGGCCGGGCTGCCCGCCGTGACGGTCGCCGCGATCCGTAGCGAAGGCGCCGCGGTGATCGAGCTGGACGCGACCTACGACGACGCCGTCGCGCACGCCGCGGAGATAGCGCGAGAGCGGGAGGATCGCCTGCTGGTGCAGGACACCGCCTGGCCGGGCTACGAGCGGATCCCCGCCTGGATCGTCGAGGGGTACGCGACGCTGCTCCGGGAGGTCGACGACCGCCTCGCGGCGGCCGGAGCGATGGCGGACATCGTCGCCATCCCGACCGGCGTCGGGTCATTGCTGCAGGCGGCGGTCACGCACTACCGACGGGCACCGCACGGCACCCGGACCGCCGTGCTCGCCGTTGAGCCAGTGACTGCCGCCTGCGTGCTCGCGTCCGTCCGCGCCGGGCAGGCGACGACCGTCCCGACGCCGGGCACGGTCATGAACGGCCTGAACTGTGGAACGCCCTCGAGCCTGGCCTGGCCGGTCGTTCGCGATGGGCTGGACGCCGCGGTTGCCGTCACTGACGACGCTGCACGGGTGGCGATGCGGGACCTGGCCACGGCCGGCGTCGCGGCCGGGCCGAGCGGTGCCGCATCGCTCGCCGGCGTCCGCGAACTCCTCGGGAACCCCGCCTTGGTCGAGACGATGACCCACAGTCCCCGAACCGGGCTCACGGTCGTCCTGTTCTGTACGGAAGGGCTCGCGGCCACGACGTCGGACGATGACTGAGCCTGGGCGAGCACGCCCTTCGCGTTTGATCCGGGAGGGCTCCTTCGCCGTCGGCTTCCACTGAGCACTGCCGGTTGACACCGACACACGGCATGATACGTTGGTTCTGCCAACCGGTTAGTAGATGCTAACCGGATAGTGGAAGCAGGGCCGACATGAGTGATTCGTTCGAACCAGTCGCGTTCCAGATTGTCTCTGATCCGCAGCAGCTCAAAGCCTTCACGGATCCCCTCCGGAACCGGATCCTCAGGGTCCTGAATGAGCGCGAAGCGACCAACCAGCAGCTCGCCGCAGCTCTCGGGGCTCCACAGGCGCGTGTCCTTTATCACGTTCGCTTCCTGCTTGATGTCGGTCTGATCCGTCTGGTGTCCGAGCGTGTCCGAGGAGGAAACGTCGAGAAGTATTACCGGGCGACGTCGCTGCTGTTCGGGTTGCGGCCCGGTCCGGGTGAGGCAACTGCCGTGTCCTCCGCGGTCCTGGGAGCTGTTCTGCAGGACCTGGGGCACAGTGAGGCCCGCTGGCCTGACGAGTTGACCAACTGGGAGATCCGGCGGCTCCGCCTGGCCCCGGAACGGCGTGAGGAGTTCCGGCTCCGGCTGAATGCGCTGATCGCCGAATACTGGGGTGGCCCCAACGGCGCAGTGGACGACGATCCTGACGGTGAGCTCTTCACCTTCGCGTCGCTGCTGTTCCGTTCGGCCCTCGACGGTCTCCCTGGCGTGACCGGACCTGACTCGGTGCAATCGAACGCGGCAGAGCCGGACGCGGCTGGTCAGTTGGAGTCGGACCGGTGACCCGTCCGACCCGGCGTCCCCTGGTCGCGCTGATGGGCGCCAACGCCATATCGCAGATCGGCGAAGGCGTCAGCGCCGTGGCGATCCCCTGGTTCGTCCTCGAGACGACCGGAAGCATCACCCAGACCGGTGTGGTCGCAGCTACGACGGCTGCGGCCCGCGTGGCGGGTGCGGTGCTCGGTGGGCCGGTCGTGGATCGCTACGGATTCCGTCCCGCGGCGATTGGCGCGGACGTGGTGAGCGGATCGGCGGTGGCGGCCATCCCGCTGCTGTACGTCACCATCGGGCTGGACTTCCGCCTGCTGCTCCTGTTCGTCGCCCTCGGCGCGTTCTTCGACGGACCCGGCGCGACGGCGCGGGACAGCATGGTCCCGAACCTGACCACGATGGCCGGGATGGCGCCGGAGCGGGTCAACTCGATCTACCAGCTCGTGCCGCGACTGGCGATCTTCATCGGGCCGGCGATCGCCGGCGTACTCGTTACCCTGATCGGTGCCGGGCAGGTGCTGTGGGTTAACGGCGGCACGTTCATCGTCTCGGCGCTGATCGTCGCGACACAGATCCCCAGGATCACGCGTTCCGTTCCGACCCCGGATCCCGGCGGGCAGGCTGTCAGGACCCGACCATGGTCGGGCCTGGTCGAAGGGTTCCGGTTCATCGCCTCGAACCCGCTCGCCCGGGTGATCGTCACCATGGTGATGGCGCTCAACCTGCTGGACGCGCCGCTCGGGTCCGTCCTGCTGCCGGCCCTCGTCCGCGAGCGCTACGGCGACGCGACCGCGCTTGGCCTGATGCTCAGTCTGCTCGGCGGAGGGGCGGTCCTGTCGTCGCTGGTCTTCGCGGTGATCGGCCCGCGGCTACCTCGCCGGAACACCTTCCTGCTGGCCTACAGTCTCGTTGGTTTCCCGTACCTGGTCCTCTCGCTTGGACCGCCACTCCCGGTCGTCCTGCTGGCGATGTTCCTGATGGGGTGCGCGGTGGGCCCGATCAACCCCATCCTGATGACCATCCGGCAGGAGGTCGTCCCGGAGCACCTGCGTGGTCGCGTCTTTGGGGCGATGGTAGCGGCATCGTGGGCGGCGATTCCGCTCGGTCAGTTGCTGGGCGGGGTGCTGACCGAGTCGTTCGGGCCGCGACCACTGGCCGGCGGGATCGGCGTGTGTTACCTGGCAATCACCCTGAGCATGTGGCTCAACCCCGCGATCCGCGACATGGACCTGAGTCGATCCGGACGGTCTGCCACGGCGGCGCCGACGCCGTGATCCGGGGCGATGCCTTCCGGGGGCGGACCACTACGCCAGCCGGATCGCGGCGAGCGCCAGCCGAAGCTGCGCGCTGACGGTCTCCGGCGCGACCCGACGGACGGCTTCGGCGGGATCGACCCACTCATGGCGGTCGTGCTCGTCGGAGAGGACGATCACCTGATCGGCCGGGGCCTCGATGGCGTACGTGTACCACTCGGCCGGCGCACCCGTGACCAGGGTCGGTTGACCGGTGATTCCCGTCTCCTCGTTCAGCTCACGCGCGGCCGTGACGGCGATGTCCTCGCCGGGGAACCGGGCACCGGACGGTGGACCCCATGCCCAGTCACCGCCATCGGTCGGGACAGCACGCCGGTGCAGGATCAGCAACTCCACCGGCCCCTTGTCGAGGCGGCGGTAGGCCAGGATTGTGGCGCCGACGGGTGGGGTTGGAGAGACGGGCAGGCCGTCCCAGGTCGTCTCGAGCATGGTTCAGCGTAGTCCGATCCGCGATGAGGGTGAGCTGTCCCTCTGTTGAAGGGAAGTTGCCGCTGGATCAGAGCCGCAGTGGGCGGTCGCGCCGGTTGACCGTCACGCGCCGAGGATTGGTACGGTCGTCGGTATGGGCTCGCGAGAGCATCACCTTGCGGAGATCGATGCCAAAGACCCACCGGAGGGTCAGTACGACGACGATGACGACCAGCGCGGTCCTCACCATGAGCGAAAGGGTCCAGTACACGAGGACGACGACGAATCCCGGGTCGGAGAACGGCATCGTTACCCTCTCAGTGCTCGTGGTGCGGGGGCCATCACCGAACACGATGGCTCTCAGACACGCGGCTGACGGTCGCGCCGATTGACGGTCACCCGTCTCGGCCCGGGACTACCGGGGCGTCGAGTTGGGATCGACGGTCTGCTCCGGCGGGCTCGCGAACCGAACCGTCCGGCCACGTCGAATCCGAAGAGGAACCGCGCGACCAGCAGCGCGATGACGATGGCGACGGCCAGTGGAATGGCCGAGAGCACGAGATAGAACAGGACGATGATGAGTTCCTGTGGTCCCAAGGAAGGCACGTTCACCCGCTTTTCATGTTCCGTCTCTGCTCCATCACGACATGCTTGCGAATATCGCACGGATGGGACCAGTTCCGAAAACGCGGAACGGCCCCGGACGTCATGCGTCGGGGCCGTTCCGCTTGAAACTGATCGAGCTGACCCTAGTCGGCGGCGTTGAAGACGTTACCGTCCTTGTACTGGTCGGCGCCGGAGTTCGGGTAGAGGTGGCAGGCGACGAAGTGGCCACCACCCTGGTCGGCGAAGATCGGGGTGACCTCCTTGCAGACCGGCATCGCGTACGGGCAGCGCGTGTGGAAGTTGCAGCCCGACGGCGGGTTGATGGGCGAGGGGACGTCACCCGTGAGGATGATCCGCTCGCGGCGCTTCTCGATGACCGGGTCCGGGATGGGCACGGCGGAGAGGAGAGCCTTGGTGTACGGGTGGAGCGGATCGTCGTAGAGGGCGTTCCGGTCGGCGAGCTCGACCATCTTGCCCAGGTACATCACCGCCACGCGGTCGGAGATGTGCTTGACCACCGACAGGTCGTGGGCGATGAACAGGTACGTCAGGCCGAGGCGCTCCTGGAGCTCCTCGAGCAGGTTGACGATCTGCGCCTGGATCGAGACGTCCAGTGCCGAGACCGGCTCGTCCGCGACGATGAAGTCCGGGTTGGCGGCCAGCGATCGGGCGATACCGATGCGCTGCCGCTGGCCGCCGGAGAACTCGTGCGGGTAGCGGTTGGCGAAGTACGGGTTGAGACCGACGGTCTGTAGCAGCTCCTGCACCCGGCCGTTGCGGTCCTTCTTGTCCCCGATGCCGTGGATCTGCATCGGCTCGGAGATGATGTTGCCGACCGTCATACGCGGGTTGAGCGAGGCGTACGGGTCCTGGAAGATCATCTGGAGATGGCGGCGCATGCGGCGCATGTTGCCCCCATCCAGCTTGGTCAGGTCCTGGCCCTTGAAGTTGACCGAGCCCTCGGTCGGCTTGTAGAGCTGGAGGACGGCGCGGCCCGTCGTGGACTTGCCGCAGCCGGACTCGCCGACCAGCCCGAGCGTCTCGCCCTGGCGAACGGAGAAGGTCACGCCGTCGACGGCCTTCACCGCCCCGACCTGGCGCTGGAAGATGATTCCCCGGGTCAGGGGGAAGTGCATCTTGAGGTTGTTGACCTCAAGGAGCGTATCGCCCAGCTTCTTGCCGGTATCCGACGTGGCGGTCGGCGGCGTAACGGGTGAAGCGACCATCGATCAGGCGTCCTTCCGGGCGAGGGCTGGCTCGTTGTCCGTCTTGTCCTTGCTGACCTCTTCCCAGAACCAGCAGGCGCTCTTGTGGCCGGTGTCGCCGATCTGGATCAGCGGCGGGTTCTTCTGCTCGCACTTCTCGCGCGCGTACTGGCATCGCGGGACGAACGGGCACATGTCCGGCAGGTCGATGAGATCAGGCGGCATGCCCCGGATCGGGACAAGCTTTTCCTTCTGCGTCGCGTCGAGCCGAGGCATGGATTTCATCAGACCGATCGTGTACGGGTGGCGGGGATCGGCGAAGATCTCCTCGGTCGTCCCCGTCTCGACGATGTGGCCGGCGTACTGGACCTGGACGCGGTCGGCCATGCCGGCCACGACGCCCATCGAGTGGGTGATCAGGATCACGCCCGAGCCAGTCTCGTTCTGAAGCGTGCGCATCAGGTCGAGGATCTGCGCCTGGATCGTCACGTCGAGCGCGGTGGTCGGCTCGTCGGCGATCAGCAGCTTCGGGTTGCAGGACAGCGCCATGGCGATCATGACGCGCTGACGCATACCGCCCGAGAACTGATGCGGGTACTGGTTGATCCGGTCTTCCGGGTTAGGGATACCAACCATCCGGAGCAACTCAATCGCCCGGTTCTTGGCCTGTTCCTTGTTCATGTTCATGTGCAGGATCAGCGACTCGCTGATTTGCCGGTTAATCGTGAGGACCGGGTTGAGCGAGGTCATCGGATCCTGGAAGATCATCGCGATCTCGTTACCGCGGATCTTCCGGACTTCCTCGTCCGTCAGCTTGAGGACGTCACGCCCGTTGAAGATGACTTCCCCGGAGGCGATCTTGCCGGGCGGCTGCGGGATCAGCCGCATGATCGACAGCCCCGTGATGCTCTTGCCCGAGCCGGATTCGCCGACGATGCAGAGCGTCTCGCCCGGCATGACGTAGAAGCTGACGTCATCGACGGCCCGGACGATCCCGTCCTGCGTCTTGAACTGGGTCCGCAGCCCCTTGACCTCGAGGAGCGGCGTCGTCCCTTCCCGGTTATCGGGTTTTGAGTGGGCGCGCTGTTGGGTCGACGTCACCATTCCCTGTCTCCGTATCCTGCGCCGACCGGAACGTGCGCTGGCAGATGCCAGCGCTTACCGTACGCGAACGCCCCGTTCATTGAGAAATGCGCCATGTTTATGGACGATAGCATAGCCCGGGAACGAGTCGCAACGAATCCCGGCGGATCGTGATTGCCGCGACGGTCCCAACTTGTGCTTATCGCACTGCAGGCGACCTGTCCGCACCGACTCGGCCGGGATCCGCCCCGGCTCGCCCTATGCGTCCGTCTGTCCGCCCCGGCTCGTGACACCCGCGAAGTAGTGCTGCATACCCGACGTGAACAGCGAGACCACATTCGTCGCGACGAGCTGGAAGCCCCGCTCCAGCTGCCGGTTGGTCGCCGCGGCGTCCGGCGACACCGTCCCGAGGGGCATCCCGGCGTCTTGCGCGATCCGGATGACCTGTTCGATCACGTCCTGCACCTCGGGGTGGTTGGGCTGCCCGGGGTAGCCCATCGACTGGGCGAGGTCGTTGGGGCCGACGAACAGGAGGTCCAGCTCCGGCAACGCGAGCACCTGCTCCAGGTCCGCCATCGCGTCGATGTGCTCGAACTGGACCATCGTGAAGACGTACTCACTGGCCTCCTGCATCAGGTCCGGCTGGGTGCCCCGCTGGGCCCAGTCGATCAGCCGGGACGGTGCGTACCCGCGAGTGCCGCGTGGGCCGTAGCGCATGCCTTCGACGGCCTTGCGGGCGTCCTCCAGCGTGTTGGTCTGCGGGACGAGCACGCCGCCGATGCCCAGCTCCAGGTACTTGATGTGGGTCTGGCGGTCGTTCTCGCCGACCCGGGCGAGGGTAGGGAGTCCGTGCTTCTCCGCGGCGAGCTGGAGCGGGTAGCACAGGGCCGGGTTGAGCTGGCTGTGCTCCGCGTCGAAGAGGACGAAATCCATCCCTCCGATCGCCAGCAGTTCGACGATTTCCGGGGTTGGCATCGTGGTGAAGCACCCGATCGCCGTCCCGCCGTTGAGGATCGTTTCCTTGAGTTTGTTGGTGATCGCCACGCTGACGCCTCGCGCTGGGCCGCTCCCGGCATCGGTTGCCGGCGCGGCGATGGGCCGGGCGTGCGTCCGCCCGCTGTCGAAGACACACGCCATTATCCAGCCGACCGGGCCGGTCCGCTACGGGGTACCGGTCGGTCGCATCCCGGGTCCGCCGGTCGCTGGTGAACTGGCGGACCGGAGGCCCTCGGGGACCGTGTGCCGTGACTCGGCCGGTACGACGCGCGACGGATCCTGCCCTTCTTTATAGTAGGGCCGCCCGCCGGGTTGGGCGCTCCCCAACCAGTCTGGCCCAGGCGACTGATTCGCATCGGGGGACGAACGCAGCCCGCCTGCGACCCGGTCCAGTTCCCATGCATCGGGAGGAACCCATATGGCCGTTGCGGCTCGCTCGTTCGCTCACATCGGACTCACGGTCAGCGACCTCGATCAGTCAGTGCGGTTCTGGACGGAGGTGCTCGGCTTCGAGCTGGGCGGCACGGACGAGGTCGGAGGCGCGATCCAGAACCGGATCACGGCGGTACCGGAAGGGCGCGCCCGTATCGCGATGGTGACGGGCGTCGGCGTGACCTTCGAGTTGGTGTAGTGGCTGTCGCCGGATGACCGTGCCGTGATGCGCCCGCGTCCGTGCGATGTCGGCTCGGCGCACTTCGCCTTCGAGGTGGACGACATGGAGGCGGTGGTCGAGCGCTCCGGGGCGAATGGGTGGAAGCTGCTCGGTACGATCGAGACGTGGCCGGAGGGGCCGATGACCGGCACCCGGCTGGCCTACATCACCAACGACGACGGGACGATTCTGGAGTTCTACCAGTTGCCCGGGAGCAGGACCGGATCCTGAGCCGACGCCTGTGTGCCGCGCTCCGGTCGGAGGTCACGGGGCAGGGGATAGTGGTGCGGGCGACCGGATGTCGGAATCGGCGGACCTGCGTGGAACGGTCAAAGAGTGGCAGACGGTGCCGAAGTCGGGGCGAGGGAAGAGGGCATGGCGGTCAGTGACGTCGAGCAGCGTACGACCGCATCGGTGGACGCCGAGCGGGCTGCCTGGATCGGGTTCAATCTCGTCTCGGGTGTCGGTCCGGTCCGGACCGAGCGTCTGCTCGACGTATTCGGCACACTGGCCGAAGCCTGGGCAGCGCCGCCCGAACGGCTCCGGACAATGCTCGACGAGCGGACGCTGGGGCGGCTGACGCGCGTCAGCCGTGAGGGCCAGGTCCACCGGACCATCGAGCGGCTGGACGAGACCGGCATCCGGGTCGTGATCCGCACCGATCCGGATTACCCCGAGCGGCTGACCGAAATCCCGGCCCCGCCGCCCATCCTCTACCTCCGTGGCGACCTGCTCGCCGCCGACCGCCACGCCGTTGCGATCGTCGGGACCCGCCGGATGACGGCCTACGGTCGCGACGTCACCGCCCGGATCGCCGCAGGGCTGGCTGAGGCGGGGGTGACGGTCGTCTCCGGCCTGGCGCTGGGCATCGATGGCGTCGCCCATCGCGCCGCGCTGGACGCCGGCGGTCGGACCGTCGGCGTCAAGGGCTGCGGCGTCAACGTGCCGTACCCGGCTGCGCACGTCCGGATGGCTGACGAGATGGCCGGGAGCGGCGCCGTCGTTTCCGAATACGCGCCGGACCGCAAGCCGGAAGCGGCCAACTTCCCGGCGCGCAACCGGATCATCAGCGGCCTGTCACTCGGGACGGTGGTGATCGAGGCACCGGAGCGCAGTGGCGCGCTGATCACTGTCTCGTTCGCGCTGGATCACGGGCGCGAGGTGTTCGTCGTCCCCGGAGATGTCCGCTCGGAGATGAGCGCTGGCTGCAACGCGCTGCTCCGGGACGGCGCCCGCCCGGTCAGGTCCGCCGACGACATCCTGGCCGATCTCAACCTCGCTGGCCGCCACGCACCCGTCGCAATCCAGCCGGCCCTCCCGCTGGGCGACGCCGAGCGAACCGTGCTGGACGCGCTCCGTGCCGGGCCCATGCATATCGACGAGATCGCGGTGACGCTGGGACAGCCGGTGTTCCAGGTGGCGACGCAGCTGATGATGCTGGAGCTGGATGGGCGGGTGCGGAATACGGGCGGGCAGGTGTACGCCGGAGGGTGGTAGCCGAGATGGTCCTGGGACCATCGAATCTACGCCGGCACGAGTGCATCCGCCCCGACATACTCCCGCAGATGCTTGGCGGTCAGCGTCTCCGCCCCATCGATCAGCTCCCGCGGCGTCCCCTCGAACACCACCCGGCCGCCATCGTGCCCGGCACCCGGGCCGAGGTCGATGATCCAGTCGGCATGGGCCATCACCGCTTGGTGGTGCTCGATCACGATCACCGTGTTGCCGTCGTCGACCAGCCGATCGAGCAGCGCCAGCAGTGTGTCCACATCGGCCAGGTGGAGGCCGGTCGTCGGCTCGTCCAGGATGTAGATCGAGCTCTTCTCGGCCATGTGGATCGCCAGCTTCAGACGCTGGCGCTCGCCACCAGACAGCGTGTTCAGCGGCTGACCCAGCCCGATGTAACCCAGCCCAACGTCGACCAGGCGCGACAGGATCACGCCGGCCGGACCCTTCGGGAAGAACTCCCGTGCCTCGGCGATCGGCATGTCGAGGACTTCGGAGATGTTCCTGCCGCGCAACTGGTACTCCAGCACCTCGGGCGTGAAGCGCTTGCCCTCGCATGCCTCGCAGACCGTCGTCACGCCCGACATCATGCCGAGGTCGACGTAGATCGTCCCGAGCCCCTTGCACTCCGGGCAGGCGCCGGCCGAGTTGGCACTGAACAGGGCCGGCTTGACCTTGTTGGCCTTGGCGAATTCCTGCCGGATGGGATCGAGCACGCCGGTGTAGGTGCCGGGATTGCTGCGGCGCGAACCCCGGATCGGGGACTGGTCCGCGACGACCACGCCCTCGCGCTTCGACAGGTAGCCGTGGATCAGCGAGCTCTTGCCCGAGCCTGCCACACCGGTCACGACCGTTAGCACGCCGAGCGGGACGTCCACGTCGACGTCCTGCAGGTTGTGCCGGTTGGCGCCGCGGATCTCCATCTGGCCGCTCGCCGCACGAAACGAGTCCTTGAGCGTGACCCGGTGGTCGAGGTGGCGGCCCGTCAGCGTGTCGGAGCGGCGCAGCTCGTCGACCGTGCCGGTGAAGGTCACCGTGCCGCCACCTGAGCCCGCGCCCGGCCCGAGGTCGACGACGTGGTCGGCGATCGCGATCGTCTCCGGCTTGTGCTCGACGACGAGGACGGTGTTGCCCTTGTCCCGCAGCGAGAGCAGCAGCTCGTTCATCCGGTGGATGTCGTGCGGGTGGAGGCCAACCGTCGGCTCGTCGAACACGTAAGTCACGTCGGTCAGCGCCGACGACAGGTGACGCACCAGCCGGACACGCTGCGACTCACCCCCGGACAGCGTGCCGGACTCCCGGTCCAGCGACAGGTACCCCAGGCCGATCCCGGCGAACGCGTCGAGGAGCTGCTGGAGGCCGGCCACCAGCGGCGCGGTCTGCGGGTCGTGGATCCCACGCAGCCAGGCCGCGACGTCGGTGATCTGCATCCGGCAAACGTCAGCGATGCTCAGCCCGCCAATCTTCGACGAGCGCGCCGACTCGTTCAGCCGGGTCCCGCCGCAGTCCGGGCAGGCCGTGAACGTCACGGCGCGGTCGACGAAGGCCCGGATGTGCGGCTGCATCGCCTCACGGTCCTTGGACAGCATCGACTTCTGGATCTTGGGGACCAGCCCCTCCCAGGTCAGGTTGATGCCGTTGACCTTGACCTTGGTCGGCTCCTGATAGAGGAAGGCGTGCCGCTCCCTGTCGGTGAAGTCACGGATGCGCTTGTCCGGGTCGACCAGCGCGGACTCGACCAGGATCTGGACCGTCCATGCCGAGTCCGTGCTGTAACCGGGGACGGTGATCGCGCCGCCGGAGATGGATTTGCTGTCGTCGTAGAGCTGGGTCAGATCGATGTCGTTGATCTTGCCCACGCCCTCACAGCGCGGGCACATCCCACCGATGCTCTCGAACGAGACGACCCTGGCCTTGGCGTTGCCCTTGTCGACCGTAATCGCACCGCTGGCCTTGACCGAGGGGATGTTGAACGAGAACGCGTTGGGCGAGCCGAGGTTGGGCTGGCCCAGCCGGGCGAACAGCCGGCGCAGCATCGCGTTGGCGTCGGTCGCGGTGCCGACGGTCGAGCGGATGTTGGCGCCCATCCGCTCCTGGTCGACGATGATCGCGGCGGACAGGTTCTCCAGCGAGTCGACGTCGGGACGGCCGAGGCTGGACATGAACCCCTGGATGAAGGCGGGGTAGGTCTCGTTGATCAGGCGCTGGCTCTCGGCGGCGATGGTGCCGAAGACCAGCGACGACTTGCCGGAGCCGGAAACGCCGGTGAAGACCGTCAGGCGGCGCTTGGGCAGGTCGAGGTCGACGCCGCGGAGGTTGTTTTCGCGGGCGCCGCGGACCCGGATCACGTCATGGCTGTCGGCGGGATGGGGACTGCTGGCAGGCATTGATCCTCCAGGATGCTCAGCGAAGCGGATGTACGTACATCGTAGCGTCCAAACGGGACAGGACGTGCCCTCCAAGTTCTTCCCGATTGCGCAATCCGGTGATCACGTTCGGTCGATGTCGTCGACTGACGGGCGTGGAGGGAGAACCCTGGGCATGAGCTCGACGTCCAGCTGGTCGAGCCGGTCTCGGTCACAGATCAGCTCGATCGCCGAGATCCGGTCGTCGGCCACGGTGAAGCTGATGATGGCCCGGAGCTCGGTACCGGCAACCCAAGCGGCCTGCGGCACACCGTCAACGAATGCCAACCGGGCCGCGGCGGCGCGTCCAAGGAACGTCCTGAGCACCGCGGTCGCGCCGTGGAGTTCGGGTTCCGCGCCGTAGGCTACCGCCGTGGCATCTGCCCGCACGGCGATGTCCGGGTCGAGGATCTCGAGCAGGGCGTCGAAGTCGCCCGCCCTTGACGCCCGGAGAAAGGCGTTCACGATCTCACGCTGCTGGACGGTGTCAGGCTGGCCAGTCTGTCCGCCGCCCCGGACCTTTCGCCGGGCCCGGCTCGCAAGCTGGCGGGATGCGTCCGGCGTCCGGTCGATGATCACGGCGATCTCGTCGAAGGGGACGCCGAACAGGTCGTGGAGTACGAACGCCAGCCGCTCGGCCGGGGACAGAGCATTGAGGACGACGAGCAGCGCCGCCCCGATCGTGTCGGCCATCTCGACCTGGTGCTCGGGGCCAGGCTCGCGCGTGTCAGCGAGGACATCCGCTCCCGGTTGGTCCGCGGACTGCTCGCGCCGGACCGTCCGGGACCGGAGCATGTCGAGCGAGACCCGGCCAACGACCGTGGTCAGCCAGCCGGTCAGGTTGTCGACGCCGGTCGTATCCGTCCGGTCGAGGCGGAGCCACGTCTCCTGGACCGCGTCCTCGGCCTCGGCCCGCGATCCGAGCAGCCGGTAGGCGACCGCCCGGAGATGGTCGCGGTCGCGTTCAAATCGTTCGGTCAGCCACTGCCGGTCGGTCATCGGTCACATTCTCCTGTCGGGATCCGTCATGTCTGTGACGGCCGGGACACGGTCGTTGTGACAGTCGTTGTGATACCTGTAGAGGAGCCGGCCATGGCCATCAGTGTGCAGACATTCATCTATCCCGTCCGCGATCTCGCGCGCGCCAAGGCCCTGTTCAGCGCGTTGACGGGGTCCACTCCAACGCATGACTCCGAGTCCTACGTGCAGTTCGATCTCGGAGAGACCCGGCTCGGCCTGGATCCGAATGGTCATCAGCGAGGGTTCACGGGGTCCGTCGGCTACTGGGAGGTCGAGGATATCCGGGCACGGGTAGCGGAACTGATCGCCGCCGGAGCGGAAGAGCACGAGCCCGTCACCGATGTCGGTGGCGGGTCGCTGATCGCCAGCGTGAAGGACCCGGACGGCAACGTGATCGGCCTGTCCCAGCCGGGCTAGGGATCAACGAGGGCTGCGGTCGGCAGACCGCACCGGACCAGGACACTCCAGCGATCGTGGTCCATCGCCGGCCGGGATAGAACCCGGCCGGCGATCGTCGTCAGCGGTGGCCCGTCGCTTGACAGTGCTGTCTATGCTTCCCGTCCAACTGGCCGGATGGACAGGTGGCGATCGGGCATCCGACTCGCTGGTTGCTTGACACCCTTCCGGCGGCATGACTAAGGTAGAACAACGGTTCACAATTCCCATCACCCACTTCACCGTCGGACACCGCTGGTCCTTCCATCGAATCATGCCTGCCGCACCAGCGAGCGCCCTCCCTCCCATCGCCCTCGCGCTGACTCATGCTCGCGCTCACGAACAGGATCCTCATGACTGACACGATCGATCCGGTCGACGCGGTCGAAAGCACGCCGGCCAAACCTGCCCGCTCGACCCGCTCGTCGACCGGCACCAAGAGCACTACCCGCAAGGCCTCGACGTCGAAGAGCTCGACGTCGAAGTCGGCGGCATCGAAGTCGACCGCATCAAAGTCGTCTACGTCCCGGACCACGAAGTCGACGTCGACTCGTTCCACGTCGTCCCGCTCCGCGTCCCCGACCGGCGCGGGTCGCGGCAAGCTGGTCATCGTCGAATCGCCGACCAAGGCCCGGTCCATCAGCAAGTACCTGGGCGCGGGGTACACGGTCAAGGCGTCCAACGGCCACATCCGCGACCTGCCGAAGAGCACGCTTGGCGTCGAGGTCGAGAACGACTTCGCGCCGAAGTACCTGATCCCCCGCGACAAGAACAAGGTCGTCAAGGAGCTCAAGGAGAGCGTCGCCAAGGCCCGGGAGATTTACCTCGCGACCGACCCGGACCGCGAGGGCGAGGCGATCGCGTGGCATCTGATGAAGGCGACCGACGCAGATTTCCTCGGCAAGCAGATCCACCGGGTGGTCTTCCACGAGATCACCCCGGCTGCGGTCCGTGCCGCCATGGACGAGCCGCGCGACATCGACATGCAGCTCGTCGACGCCCAGCAGGCCCGCCGCATCCTCGATCGTCTGGTCGGGTATGGCGTATCGCCGCTGCTGTGGAAGAAGGTCAAGCGCGGCCTGAGTGCCGGCCGGGTCCAGTCTGCCGCGCTGCGGATCGTGGTCGAGCGCGAGCGGGAGATTACCGCCTTCCAGCCGGTCGAGTACTGGACGCTGGACGCCGACCTGAGCAAGCGCGTCTCCGGAGAGCCGAAGAAGAGCGACCTGTTCACGGCCGCCCTCAGCCGGATCGGCGACAAGAAGGCCGAGCTGTCCAACGAGACCGACACGATGGCCGTCGTGCAGGGACTGGAGGGCGCCAGCTACCGCGTCCAGACGGTTACCCGGCGAGAATCGCAGCGGCGGCCGCAGGCACCGTTCACCACGAGTACGCTCCAGCAGGAGTCGTCCCGCAAGCTCGGCTACGCGCCGCGCCGGACGATGCAGTTGGCTCAGGAGCTGTACGAGGGGATCGATGTAGGGGCCGAGGGCACCGTCGGTTTGATCACCTACATGCGTACCGACTCGACCAACGTCGCTGGCGTTGCCCAGCAGATGGCGCGGGAGACGATCACCGAGCGCTTCGGCGCGGACTACGTCCCCGAGAAGCCGCCGATGTACGTCAAGAAGAGCAAGGGTGCGCAGGAGGCCCACGAGGCCGTTCGGCCGACGGCACCGAGCCGCACCCCGGAGCAGATGAAGGGGCACCTGTCCTCGCAGCAGTTCCGGCTCTACCAGTTGATCTGGCAGCGGTTCATCGCCAGCCAGATGCGGCCGGCGTTGCTCGACAACACGGGCGTCGACATCGCGGCCGGCCCGGCCGATCAGGTCGCCTCCGGCAAGCCGCCGTACACCTTCCGGGCGACCGGCTCCGTCGTGAAGTTCCCCGGCTTCATGGCCGTCTACCAGGCTGGCCGCGACGACGGCGACACCGATGAGCTGGACAAGGGTGCGCTGCCGCAGCTGTCCGAGGGCGAGGATCTCGATCTCCGCAAGCTCAACCCGGACCAGCACTTCACCCAGCCGCCGCCGCGCTACACCGAGGCGACGCTGATCAAGGTGCTGGAGGAGCTCGGCATTGGCCGGCCGAGCACCTACGCGCCGACCGTCGAGACCATCAAGGCGCGGAATTACGTCGCCACCGAGGAGCGCCGCCTGATCCCGACCGAACTCGGGTTCATCGTCAACGACCAGCTCGTCGAGCACTTCGGCGGCATCTTCGACCCCGGCTTCACCGCCCGGCTGGAAGAGGACCTGGACGAGATCGCCACCGGCGAGCGCGCCTGGGTGCCGACGATGCATGCCTTCTACGAACCGTTCACCAAGGATCTCGAGAAGGCCGAGCAGACGATGGAGCGGGTCCAGATCCGCGACGAGCCGACCGATGAGGTCTGCGACCTCTGTGGTCGTCCGATGGTGATCAAGCTGGGCCGGTTCGGGAAGTTCCTGGCCTGCACCGGCTTCCCGGAATGCCGCAACGCCAAGCCGCTCCTGACCCGGACGGGCATCGAGTGCCCGACGTGTCATGAGGGCGAGGTCGTCGAGCGGCGCTCCAAGAAGGGTCGGACGTTCTACGGCTGCGAGCGCTACCCGGCATGCGACTTCGTCGCCTGGAACAAGCCGGTCAATGCCAATTGCCCGGAGTGCGGCTCGTACCTGGTGGAAGCTGGCCGCAACGGGCAGGTCAAGTGCCCGAACTGCAAGTACACCGGCACCCACACGCCGTCTCCGGTCCCGGAAGCGGTCCCGGCGGATTAGTTCCCGCTTTCGATCCGGACAGAGGTTGTCAGAGACGCACCCGCCATCCCGGCGGGTGCGTCGTCATTCCGGCAGCGGTGGCGCAACAGGAGTGGCGCAAGGGATCCGGGTGATGATCAGGTAGGGGAGACGACCAGCTATTCGACACGGTCAGTAAGCCGCGATGACTTCCATCTGCGGCGGGTCAACCTTCCGGCACCGGAACCAATCAGGCTCGCCGGGCTGCCGTTATCCCTGCCAGGTGTCCGTCTCGCGTCGCGACGAGTCGGGGCCGAACGCGCGCGACCGCCGGCCCGCCTCTGCTTCGTCCGGCCCCGCGTCGAACCGGCGCCGGACGCTGACGCCGAAATCCATGAGGATGGCGATGATCATCGCGATGGACATCAGGACGCCGGCGAACGTCATCACGATCAGGGTGACGAAGAGCAGCGGGATGAGCACCACCCACAGCCCGCTCAGCGGAGCATCCATGATTCCTGACGCGGCTGCGGCCAGTACGAAGGTCACGATCCAGCCACCGGCTCCGAGCTTCACGACCAGGCGACCCGCCAGGTAACGAGGACGGCTGGGTTCGACGTCGAACCGGTACGGCGCTAGGGTCGGGTCACCTCCGGGCGCCACCCAGGCAGGGGTCGCGTGCTGCTCGTCCCATGCGGTCCGGGAAGGCGGGAGATAGGGTCGCCGGTCAGGACGGAACGGCGCGGTGCCATCCGATTCGTACCATTGCCTGTGGACATCGGTGTCGCTCTGGCGCATGGGCGACCCTCCTGATCGTCGCTGACAGCGTATCCCATCCCTGTTGCGGGGTGAGGCATCCGATCGGACGACGATGTCCGCACGGGAAGCGACCCCGATGTGGCAATGATCATGGTAAGGCGCACTATCCGGTTGCCGACAGGGTGCCGAACCGACATGCCATAGCAGCGATCCGCGCCACGAAAGAGAAACCATGTCTGACCAGGCAACCCTCCAGGACCCGACCTCGATCTGCCTGAAGCCGCCAATGCCGGAGCAGCAGCAGCCGGCGCCCGGGCTGGCGACCAGGATGACCCCGACGCCGGACCATGGTGAGCTGAGCTACAAGGGCTCCGGCAAGCTGGCCGGTCGCCGCGCGCTGATCACCGGCGCCGACAGCGGGATCGGCCGGGCGGTCGCCATCGCGTTCGCCCGGGAGGGAGCCGACGTCGCGCTGGCATACCTGCCGGAGGAGCAGGCTGACGCCGACGAGGTCGTCACGCTGATCGAGGAGGCGGGCCGGAAGGCGGTCGCGCTGCTGGGTGATCTCAGGACGAGTCGTATTGCGAGCGGCTCGTCGCGGACACCGTCGCCCAACTCGGCGGCCTGGATATCTTCGTCAGCGTCACGGGCAAGCAGACCGCCGTCCAGGACATCGCTGACCTGACGACGGATCAGTTCGACGCGACCTTCAAGACCAACGTCTACGCGATGTTCTGGCTGATCAAGGCCGCTGTGCCGCACATGAAGCCGGGCAGCTCGATCATCAACACCTCGTCTGTCCAGGCGTATCAGCCGAGCAGCCATCTCCTGGACAACGCGACGACCAAGGCCAGCAACAACGCGTTCGCCAAGGCGCTGGCCGGGCAGCTGGGGCCCAAGGGCATCCGGGTCAATGTCGTCGCACCGGGACCGTTCTGGACACCCCTGCAGGTGACCGGCGGTCAGCCGCCCGAGGCGATCCCCGATTTCGGGTCGCAGATGGCACTGGGCCGGGCGGGCCAGCCAGCCGAACTGGCTGGCGCGTACGTCTACCTCGCGTCCGACGATGCCACCTACACCACCGGCGCGACCCTCAGCGTCACCGGCGGCATGCCGACGCCGTAGGCACCGGCATCGGGGATCACCACCGGAGCCCGGACGCCCCGGCCATGGTGGCCGGGGCGTCCGGGTTCTTATGCGAGCGGGCGACGCGGAGACTCGTCCTGGCGTCGACAGGGAGCTGATGGTTATGACCGGCGTCAGCTGGACAGCTTCTTCTCCCAGGCACCGCACGCGACGATCGCCCGGAAGCCGACGGCCTCGTTGGTCGCCAGCATGTAGCGGTTCTCCTCGGCGTTGCCGGTGATGATCATCGGCGACTCCGGGCTGAATCGCGCCAGTTGCTCGATATTGGCGACCTTGAGCAACTGGCCGAGCTTGTGCCCCCGGTGCTCCGACACGACCAGCGTCGCGTCCTGGTCGACGGCGCGGGACCGGTCGTCATGCACCCAGAGGACCGAGTAGCCCACCAGCTTGCCGGTCGGGATGTGCTCGGCGGCGACGGTCAGGATGGACTGGCCGGCATCGGCGGCTCGTTGCTCCTCGTTGCGGATCCGCTCCGCCGTCCAGGTCTCCTCCTCGACCTCCATCGCGCCCGCCGGGATATCGACGCTCATCCGGTTCCGGAGCCAGCAGAGATCCTCGAGGCGGTCCTCCGGCGCCGGGCCGATCCAGGAGAGCACGCGGTAGTCGGTCGATGCGGCCTCGGCCTTCGCCCGCATCGTTTCCAGGGTCGTCTGATCGACGGGCAGGTCCAGCACGCTGATGCGCTCGACCTGCTCCAGGGAGTACCCGCGGCGACGGAGAAACCGGACCCCGGGGTCGCCGGTGGAGACAGAGCCGAACCCGGTCGGGGGCTCGATCCGCTCTCCTTCGGCGTTGGTGTGATCGGGCCAGGTCTGGAGCGTCGTCCGGCCCAGCTCGGCGGCGAGCGCCTCGATCCGGTCGGCCAGCATCGTGCCGTAGCCCCGGCCCCGGTAGGCGGGGAGAACTTCGACGTTGGGGAAGGCGAGCGTTGAGCCCTCTTCCGTCGTCCAGCTCAGCACGGCCCGGCCTGCCGCGGCGCCGTCCACTCGGAGCAGGAACGCCCGGCTGGGGTTGTACGGGTCGAGGTATCCCGGCAGCGCGGATTCCGGCGACCGCGCGAAGAGACTGGATCCGAAGACGTGCTTGGCGATCTCGTTGCGGATCGCGACCATCTCGGCGAAGTTAGCCCAATGTGGGTCGTCATTGGTTGCCGCGGTGGGGTAGGTCAGTTCTTCGATTCGGACGTCGCGCTCGGTAAGGGTAGACATGGCAGTCTCCTGGATACTCATGTATTGGAGGGGAAACCCTGAGGGCAGGGATCACGATTCGAGATGCTTCTCCCAGACGCCCTCGGCGAGGAGCGGTCGAAAGCCAAGCGCCTCGTTGGTGGACAACATGTAGCGGTTCTCCTCGGCGTTGCCTGTGACGATCATGGTGGCGTCAGGGCCGAACTGCCTGAGCTGTTCGATGTTGGCGACCTTGATCAGCACGCCGAGCCGGTGGCCACGATGCTCGGACAGGACCAGCGTCGTGCCTTGATCGACCGGTTGCGCAAAGTCGCTGGGGACGTACAGGTTGGTGTACCCGACCAGCCGGCCAGTTGCCCTGTGCTCCGCTGCCGCGGTCAGGATCGTCTGCCCGCCATCCTCGACCTGTCGCTCCCGCTTCCGGAGCCGCTCAGGCGTCCAGGTCTCTTCCTCGATGAGCATCGCCCCGTTGGGCGCGTCGGTGCTCATCCGGGTCCGGAGCAGGCAGAGATCGTCGACCCGGTCGTCCGGCGCGGACCCGATCCAGGTGACCAGACGGTAATCCGCTGATGCCGCCTCGGCGGTCGTTCGCAACCGGGAAAGGACGTCGGGATCGACGGGCAGATCGAGGACGCTGGTCCGGCCGACCTGACCGAGCTGGTACTCGCGACGGAGCAGGAAGAGCACGCCGGGATCGTCCGCCGGGATCGACCCGGCACCGGCGGGCGACTCGATCCGTTCGCCGTTGCCTCGCTCGGGGTGACCGACCCACGTGCGGAGGAGGGTCCGGTCCATCTCAGCCGCGAGCTTCTCGATGTGGTCGGCAAGCATGCTGCCGTAACTGGCACGTCGATAAGCTGGAAGGACCTCGACGGTCGGAAAGGCGAGAGGCGATCCGCCCTCGGTCGACCAGCCGAGCGAGCCCCTCCCGACCGCGATGCCATCGACCCGGAGCACGAATGAGCGGCTCGGGCTCCAGGTGTGATCCTGGAACTGGGGCAGGATGCTTTCCGGGGTCCAGGCGAGTCGGTCCGTGCCGATGGCATCGGCGACGACCTGGTTCCGGATGCCAATCATCTCGACGAAGGCGGGCCAGTCAGGGTCATCCCGCGTCGCGGTCGCGGGGAGGCGAAGCTCTTCGAGACGGATATCAGTCCCGGTAGCTGGTGACATGGCGCACTCCTGGATACACCGCGGAGCAGTCCACGGCGTGTCGGATCGATTTCGGGCGAATCGATGGAGCGGCCCAGAGGCGACCAGCGTAGCACAGGGATCGCGACAACCCGCGCTCCGCGAGGTCAGGAGTTGACGACCTTCTTCCACATCCCTTCGTAGCCCGCCGTCCGGAAGCCAAGGGCCTCGTTCACGGCCAGCATGTGCCGGTTCTCCGCCGCATTGAACGTCGTGACCATCGGCGAGTCGGGGTTTGTCTCGATGAGGAATCGCAGGTTGGTCACCTTGAGCAGCATCCCGAGACGGTGGCCGCGGTGCTCCCGGATCACGAGCGTGTCCTCCTGCGACGCCGGGCGGGTGCGCTCGGACGGCACGTGGATCTGGCTGAACCCCGCCAGCCGTCCGCTCGGGATGTGCTCGACGGCGGCGGTCAGCACCAGCCGGTCGCTCACCTCGCCGTGCTCCTCACTGGCCCAGACCCGCTCAGCGTCCCACGTCTCTTCGGTGATCTCCAGGCCGGCGGACGGCGCGTCCACGCTCATCCGGTTTCGCAGGATCGCCATATCGTCCAGCCAGCGTTCCGGGGTTCGTCCGGTCCAGCGGTGGACGCGGTAATCCGGTCCGGCCGCCGCAACGGCTGCATGCTCGCGGGACGTGAGGTCGTCCTCCCGGATGGGCAGGTCGAGGATGCTGATCCGGAAAACCTGCTCCAGGGCATAACCGGCCCGGACCAGAAAGCGGACGCCCGGGTCGGCGGCCGGGACGTCACCGTGACCGGTCGGCGACAGGATCCGCTCGCCGCCCTCGAGCGGGGTATGGATGGAGCTGTGCTGGAGTGTCCTGGCCCCGACCAGCTGGGCCTGGGCCTCGATGTGGCGCAGCATCTCCGTCCCGATCCCGCGGTTGCGGAACGCTGGCAGCACCTCGACGGTCGGCCAGGCCGCCGTGGCGCCTTCCTCGGTTGACCACTCGACGAGCGATCGCCCGACAATCTGGTCGCCGATTCGCGCGACGAAGACCCGGCGCGGGGAGTGGTCCGCGTCGAGGTAGGTCGGCAGGATGTCGGCCGTCGAGATGTTCAGCACGTCCGTCCCGATGGTTGCCGTCTCGATCTCGTTTCGCAGGGCGACCATCGCGTCGAAGGCCGCGAAGTGCGGGTCAGTGGTCGAGCGCGGGATCTCCAGTTCCTCGATAGTCAACGTCGTGGGGCTAAGGGTGGACATGTGCTCTCCGATCGGTCGACGTGGGCAAGGCGCGACCCGTGTGGTCCTGTGCTGAGAGACGCCACGGCTGGTCGACCGGTTCCGGGACCACGGGGAAAAACGAGAGGATCGGTGCGCGACCACGCACCGATCCTCTGGGCTACGCCTCACCGGTCGATCCGGTGAACATTGGCTCAGCTTCGCTCACGGACTGCAAATGCGATGATGCCCCGGGACGGGAAATCCAGGGGCATCGCTCGCGGATCGTGTCAACGGACGGGACCTGCTCCGGGGAGTGGCCCCGAACTACATCAGTCCGCCGATCTTCGATTTCACGTCATCTTCGCTCTGGTACTGGTCGGTGCTGTCACCCTTGAGCCGGTCGGTGACCTGGCTGGGGACACCCTTCTGCTCGAGCTGGCTGACGAGGTCGTTCTTGTTGATCGGGAAGTTGATGCCCTTCAGCATTTCCCCGATGCCACCGCCGCCAGCCATGTTCTTGATGCTATCCATGTGGTGCTCCTCTGCGCTCTGATTGATGTGCCTTGGTGCACGCCGGGACGGAAGCAGACCGTATGCCAGCAGGCGAGCCGCCTCATGATCGTGGCTACTGTGCGAAACCGCGGATCACGTTCAGCACTTCGCCGGGGCTGTTGAACTGGCCGATGTCGAGATTGTGGAGTTGATCCGTGATCCCGCCCGGTACCCCGCGCTGCTCCAGGATGTTGGCGAGGTCGTCCTGTCCGATCGGGAAGTTGATCCCCCCGAGCTGGTCCTGGATCGCGCCAAGCCCGCCGAACTGGGCCAACTGGTCCTGGACGTCCTGACCGATGCCGAACTGGTCCCCGAGCTCGCCGAGCTTGTCGCCGATCGAACCGGGGTCGCTGATGAGGTCCTTGATGCGGTCGAACATGAAACTGGTCCTCCTGATTGGGATGCCGGAGTGCGAACAGGTGTATGGCGGATCGCGCAGATCCCGTACCGTCATCCTCGTCGGCAGATGTAACGGCGTTATGGCGCGAATGCGGCAACATCGCCGGGCGGAAGCTGGAAGCTGACATAACAGTCCCGACGAGCAGACCGTGGTTGGAGACGGGAGGAGGGGACTGCCACCCGATCATGCCGACGATCACGGTGGGTCTCGCCAGCGGCGTACCGGCCCTCATCCGACGTGGGAGCGATCCACCGGATGGGCCAGCGCCTGCCCACTGGAATGCACACGGTGCCGCGTTTGCTTCCTGCTACCTCCAGCGGCTCGACGTCCGGAGCGCCGCTCGTAAAGTGGGAGACGATGTCACGGGGTAGGGGAGGGGAGGACGGCGCCTGTTGCCCGGAATGCGCCATTCGGCCGGACGGGTATACTGTGTCCGTACATGTCCTCCCGCCACGACGCCCGCTGACCGTTCCCGCCGGTCCGGCAACAGTTCCCGTCCCCCGATCCTGCCTGCCTCTGGCTGGCCGGTCTGTGGGCGCGGAAGGGGTTGTCGCACCCGTTGGCCGCCACCGCCCGGAGCCGCAAGCGCTCGTCCGCCACCGCCCCGACACTCGTCCGAGAGGACCGGGTCCGCTTCGGTACCCGGTTACTCGGCGCGCTTCGCTCGCTTCCTGATCGCATCCCGCAGTTCGAACTGGTTGACCGGTTCCAGCGGGAACTGCTCGGCGTGTTCCTCGTTTTCATGGCGGGGCTGACCGGCTGGGCACTGGCGCGGGGCGATGAAGACGGTCGCCTCCTGGTGTTCTGGCGGGATGTCGTCGTCGCCGCGTATGGGGTGGTTGGCGGCTGGCTGGTGCCGGTCTTTCTCGTCATGGTGGCGTGGCGGGTCCTCCGGGACACGGGTGAGCCGATCCTCCGCCCGCATCACGTCATCGGCGGGTTCTGCCTTGCCGTCGCCGTCCTGGGCCTGCTGGAGCTAGGGGTGGGCCGGGGCGGATTCCACCCGGCCGGGAACTTCGGCCTTGGCGTCGCCACCGTCGCCATGGACACGCTCGGGGAGATCGCGGCCGGGATCACGCTTTACCTCTTGGGTACGGTCGCCGTGCTGTTGCTGGCGCAGATGTCGCCGAGTCGGTTCTACGCCGAGGTCCGCTCGCTGATCCCCGAGCGCCGACCTCGTGTTGTCGCGGACGACGATTTCGACCACTGGCCGGATGACGGCGACGACGAGGATGCCCGCATCGGCATGGACGGCAGGATGCCCGGTCTGCCGAGCCGGACGGATGTCGCCAGCGGTCGGTTCCGTCGTAGCGGGGTAACCGTCGATCAGGGTCCGAACGCCCTGGATGGTCCGGTCCGGGCGGTGGGCGACGTCGATCACGAACTCGAGGTCCTCACGCCGCCGCGGCCCTCCCGCCGGCGCCAGAGCGAGGCGGCCCAGCGGACGCCGGTCGCTCCTGTCCGCGTGACGGGAAGCACGCCGGTCGCGGGACGCGGTGACACCGGCGCATCGACCGGGGCGGTTCCGGCCTGGTCGATCCCGATCACGGTCCCGGAGCGTCCGTCCCCGGAGCCGCGGTCGTCTGCTGGCCGATCCACATCGACCCGTCCGTCCGCTCCCTTTGCGACGGTCGCTCCGTCCCCTCCGGCCACGTCAGGTACGTTGGCCGCTCCGGCTGTCGTGACGCGTACCCGGCCTGCTGCCCGGACAGCAGTGCCGATGCCCGAGGTCGAGCCTAATGAGTCGATTCTGGCGCCAGAGATAGCTGACGAGTTCGACGACGACACCCCGTTCGCTGACGAGCCGATCGAGGCTGCGGCGTCCCGGGCCAACGAGCCCGAGCCACGGATGCAGCCCGAGCCCGAGCCGGCCCCGGTTGCTCCGGCGGCACGTACGTCGTCACGCCGGGCGACCACCACCGCGGCCGCCGAACCGTCCATGCCCACTCCAGAGCCGACGATCAGGGTGCCAGTTCGGCAGGGTCCACAGGCGGCACCGGCACAGCTTCCCGTTTCGCCGATCCCGGCACCAAGCCGGGCGCTGCGGGGCGAGCCCATGCCACTGCCTCCTATCGAGCAATTGCCCTATTACGAGACCCACAAGCCCAATGAGGAGGATCTTGCCGCCAAGGCCCGGCTGATCCAGGAAAAGCTCGCCAGTTTCCGGGTTCAGGCTTGGGTGCGGGAGATCAACACCGGCCCGGCCGTCACCCAGTTCGCGCTGGAGCCTGGCGAGGGGGTCAAGGTCCGCCGTATCACCGAACTACAGAACGACCTCGCGCTGGCGCTGGCCGCGCCGAGTCTCCGGATCGAGGCGCCGGTGCCAGGGTTCGCCCGGGTCGGGATCGAAGTGCCTAACGCCCAGATCATGACGGTCGGCCTGCGCGAGACGCTGGAGTCGTCGGCGTTCCGCAAGGGCAAGCAGAAGCTGCCGATCCCGCTGGGCCTGGACGTCAACGGCAAGTACATCGTCGGCGACCTGACGAAGATGCCGCACCTGCTGATCGCCGGCGCGACCGGCGCCGGCAAGTCGGTCTGTATCAACGGGATCATCTCGACCTTCCTGCTGACGCGGCGGCCGGACGAGGTCAAGCTGCTGATGATCGACCCGAAGATGGTCGAGCTCTCGGGCTACAACGGCGTGCCGCACCTGCAGGCGCCGGTGGTCACCGAGATGCCGAAGGTCGTCCCGACGCTGCGTCTGGTGCTGCGCGAGATGGAGCGGCGCTACGCGATGTTCTCGCAGCTGGGCGTCCGCAACCTGGACGGGTACCGGCTGAAGACGGCCGACGAGCCGGGGGCCGAGCGGCTGCCGTACCTCGTCGTGATCATCGACGAGCTCGCCGACCTGATGATGACGACGCCGGTCGAGGTGGAGTCGCTGCTGCAGCGGCTGACGCAGATGGCCCGCGCCACGGGTATCCACCTGATCATCGCCACCCAGCGGCCGTCGGTCGACGTGCTGACGGGCATCATCAAGGCCAATGTTCCGGCCCGGATCGCGTTCATGGTCTCGTCCGGGACGGACAGCCGCGTGATCCTCGACGTGCCTGGCGCCGAGCGATTGCTGGGCAAGGGTGACATGCTGTTCCTGCCGCCGGACGCCGCCAAGCCGCAGCGCATCCAGGGCGCCTTCGTCGCTGACGAGGACGTGCCCCGGCTGGTCGAGCACTGGCAGCGGGTCGTGCCGGTACCGGAGTACGCCGAGGAGTGGATCAATCTCCCGACAGCGAGCGAGGACAGTGGCGCCGGTGGCAGCGGTGACCTCGACGAGGAAGACCCGCTCTGGGATCAGGCCATCGAGATCGTCCGGAAGCAGGGGACGGCCTCCGCCTCCATGCTCCAGCGCCGCCTGCGGATCGGCTACAACCGCGCCGCCCGGATGATCCAGGAGATGGAGGACCAGGGCATCATCGGACCGGCCGACGGCATCCGTGGCCGGACGGTGTTCCTGACGGACGAAAGCGCGGAATAGCGGTCAGGCGCCATTGCGGTGAGGACGACGAGGTCTTCACCGCGACGGGGTCACGCGCTCCTGTCAACCTGTCGGGTTGCTCCTCAGCGGGCATCGCGTCTGACGCGAGGATCGCGTTGCTCACGCGGCTCGTTGAAGACGACCGAGCGATCCGGGAGCGCCGGATGAATGAAGCCGAGCAGCCCTTCGCCCTCCGCGGTGATCGCATCATGGTGGGTGGCGTCGATCGGCTGAAACGGCGTGACGGCGAGCGCTGCGCTGGTCCTGGTCGTGGTGATCCTCCACGTGGCGGCCAGCATCCCGTCCACCAGGAGTGTCCCGGTGGCGCCGCCGAACCCGGCCGGCAATGCGGGCAACTCCCGCTGGTACATGATCCGGCTCCGGTCGGCGTGGGACAGGATCACGTTGTCGTACTCGGGGAGGAACCGGGGAGGAGCAGGCGTCGCCGGATCCGGGATCGGGCCACCCGGGATGTCGAAAAGCTCGCGGCCGTCTGGTCCCCGGTACGTGACGAGGTCCGGTCGCAGTCCCTCGAAGGCCTCGCGCAGCGTGGTCAACCCGCTCCACTTGCCGAAGTCCGCCATGGAAGCCGGGCCGAATGCCGCAAGGTAGCGCCGGACCAGGTCAGGGAGCGGGATCGGCGGGATAGTTGGCTGCCCCAGCGCCTGTTCGATCGGTTCCCACGCCACCGGCCCCCGGCTTCTCCAGACACCGCGCGGGGGCGCCTGGATCGTTGGCAGAAGCGCGGTCGCGGCATGGCCGAGGGCGTCCTCATCGATTCCTGGCCACCGGGAGGCGAGGGCCCGCCCGGCCGCCGTCCGGCCCATGGGTTCAGTCATCAGCACGGCGGTGGCATCAGCGAAGAAGGCGCCGAGGTCACGGTCGCCAAGCAGTGATCGGAACCGTGCGATCGCGCCGGCGCGGGTGATGACCGGCGCGATGAGGGGCCGGATGACAAGCGCATCCTTGGCCGACACCAGGTGGATGGTTCCACGCATGGTCGTGAGCCGGACATGATCGCGAGCAGCGACGCGAGTAGCCATGTCGTCGGCCTGATAGGCACGCAGCCGGGACCAGAGGCCGATGTACGGCGCGTCCGGTACCTGGGCTTGCATCCCAACGAGATGGGCGATCATCGCCGCGCTCGACATATCCACGCGCTCAAGCAGAAACTGCCGGGCGAGGAGCGCGCGGTTGAGCTGGCGATGGCTCAGAAGCTCGGGCTGACTCATTGAGAACCTCCCTGTGATCGCTCACGCCGGGTCCGACCATCGTCACATGGGATGAGGGCGTCCCGGGGCCGCTTTCGCCGTGAAGGCCCCGGCACCGTAATCTTCCACCTCGGTATCGGACCTGAATCCCGCCCGGTGCTTGACAGAATGTCGACCGGGAGTGCGCCGTTTGGTATAATAAGGGGCCCGAAAACGGCGTTACGGCGCGGATTTCCCGCGTCGCGTCTGCGCAGCAGGAGGACCCGTCAGGTGTCGACCCAACGCGGCGGTCCCGTCACCGCCCAGCCCGTCTCGCGCCTGATCGACTCGCTGGCGCGGCTGCCGGGGATCGGCCCCAAGACGGCATCCCGGCTCGCCTACCACCTGCTCCGGACCAGCCGCGACGACGCCATGGCGCTGGCCGAGGCGATCATCGAGGTCAAGGAGCGGATCCAGCTCTGCCAGGTCTGCTTCAACGTTACCGAGCAGAGCCCCTGCGGCATCTGCTCCGATGAGAGCCGGGACAGCACGATCTGCGTGGTCCAGGAGCCGCTGGACGTGGTCGCGCTGGAGCGGACCGGGCAGTTCCACGGCCGGTACCACGTGCTGCACGGAGCCATCTCGCCGGTCGAGGGAGTCGGGCCCGATAAGCTGCGGATCCGTGAACTCGTCGAGCGGGTCGAGCGCGATCGTCCGGCGGAAGTGATCCTCGCGACCAACCTCGACCTGCCTGGTGACGCGACCGCCACCTACCTTCACCGGCTGCTGTCGCCGATGGAGATCGTCGTGTCTCGGCCCGCCAGCGGGCTCCCCGTCGGCGGCGACCTGGAGTACGCCGACGAAGTCACGCTGGGCCGGGCGCTCCGCGGCCGTCGACCGCTGTAGTGGCGCGGCGCGGAAACCCGAACGGTCCCGGCGCGAAACCGGAGGGGTGGAAGGATGTCCGCAGTCCGACGACGGATTAACGGGGATTTCATCTGAACCGACCTGTACGAACACCAAAACCATTGTTCCCGCGACCGACGAGGTCTACACTCCTGAAGCATGAAGGAGCGTGACGATCGCCGTCTCCGCACCCCATCCTCAAGTGACGACCGGATGACGCAGGATCCGGCGATAGGACAGGGCGGGCCCGGATCGCCCGTAGTCTTCCCCTCGGAGCGGCGCTCACTCCAGGTCGAGGTCGGTCTGCCCACGCTTCGCGACCTCCCTGATCTGTATCGTCTCCCTGGGATCGAGCTGCTCAACCAGCCGGACTCCCTGCTCGCCCCGTTCAGTCCCTTCCGGACAGCCCTGCGAGCTCGCCTGCGGTGGCCACGCTCGCGACGCCGGGTGCTCGTCGCGCGCACACCCGACCGGCCTGTCGGTTACGCCCTGTTCCAGCCTCAGCGGCCGGACGGGCGCTGGCGGCTGGAGGCGATCGGCGCGGCGATCGGTATCTACGATTCCGTCCCGGTGATCGAGGAACTGCTCCGGGAGGGCATCACGCTTGCCGGCCTGAATGGCGTCAAGCGGCTCTACGCTCGCGTCCCGCACGGTGCGTTCGCCGCGAATGGCCTGCGAACCGTCGGGTTCTCGCCCTACGCGACGGAGTACGTCTTCGTCGCGGACGGGATCTCGCCCCGCCGGATGCCGCGCCACGTCCGGAGCCAGCAGCCGGCCGACACTTGGGCCATCCACCAGCTCTACAGCGCGGCCGTCCCCCGGCAGGTCCAGTACGCGGAGGCCTTCACCAGCCACCGCTGGGACATGCCGGTGGCTGGCTCGAGTGTGACGGTGGACGGCCTCGTCGTGGAGGAGGGGCACCATATCGTAGGCATGGCCCGGATTGTGAGCCGGTCCAGTGGGTATTGCGTGGAACTGATCACGCTGCCTGAGCGCCGCGAGCTGATCCATGACCTGATCGACGGCGTTGCGGCTGTCCTCAGCGGGCGACCCGCCGGACGGATCTACGCCACCGCACGCGGGTATCACCAGGAGATCGCGTCCGCGTTCGTCGACCGCGGGCTGATCGCGCTGCACGAGCAGGACCTGATGATCAAGTACACGACCGCCAATGTCCGGCTACCCGTCTTCGAGGTGGCGCCGGCCTTTGTCGAAGTCCGGGAGGGGGTGCCACATCGTGTTCCGACCTTTCTCCAGCCGCGGCCACAGGATGACACCGTGACCTGAGCGTCGCGGTGCGGCCCGGGCTTCTTGCCCTGGCCCGTCACCTGGTCGTCCGCGCGTCCTGCTCCCGTCGCCGTGTCAGGCCGGCCCCGGGAACGGATCTCGATCCTGCCTGTCCACCAAAGGAGTTCGCGTCTCCCCCGCGCAGCTGCGACTGGTCCGCACCGGTCGATCACAGGCGTAGAGGTGTCGTGAAGTGAGCAGCATGCCGCAGACCTATTACCCCTCGTCCTCCCAGCCGGTCTCCATGGTCCCGGACGGGGCGCAGACCGACCGGGCAAAGGATGAAACGGACGCCCCTCTCACCCCACCGATCGACGCGGCCGAGGTCGCCGTCACCGATAACCTCGATGACCTCCTCGACGCGCTACCACCGGACATCGCCGATCCGGTTCGTAACCTGGATCCGGACCACGAACTGGGCGGCCTGGTCGAGCTCGTTCTTGACCTTGGGCGGCGCCCCGAGGCGCGCTTCCAGCACGGTGAGCTCCTGCTGACTGACCGCGACGTGACGCGCGAGGACCTGGCACTCGTCGCCGGGCATATCGGGCAGTTCGGCGAGGACAACAGGGCCGGGATCGAGCGGACTCTGCACCGCATTTCCGCTATCCGGAATCGCAAGGGCGACATCGTTGGACTGACCTGCCGCATCGGCCGGGCGGTGTTCGGGACAATCCAGATCATCAGCGACCTGATCGAGTCCGGCGAGAGCGTGCTCCTGCTCGGCCGGCCGGGCGTCGGCAAGACGACCATGCTGCGGGAGACGGCCCGGGTCCTGGCCGACGAGTACCGCAAGCGCGTCGTGATCGTCGACACCTCGAACGAGATCGCCGGCGACGGAGACATCCCGCACCCCGCCATCGGCCGGGCGCGCCGGATGCAGGTCCCGACGCCCAACCAGCAGCACGGCGTGATGATCGAGGCCGTCGAGAACCACATGCCAGAGGTCATCGTCATCGACGAGATCGGGACGGAGCTCGAGGCCGGCGCTGCCCGGACCATCGCTGAGCGCGGTGTCCAGCTGATCGGCACGGCCCACGGCAACTCGCTCGAGAACCTGATGCTCAACCCGACGCTGTCCGACCTGATCGGCGGCATCCAGTCGGTGACGCTATCGGACGAGGAAGCCCGCCGCCGCGGCACCCAGAAGTCGATCCTGGAGCGCAAGGGGCCGCCGACCTTCGGGATCATGGTCGAGCTGATCAGCCGGGACGAGGTCGCCGTCCATCGCGACGTCGCCAGCACGGTCGACGGCATCCTCCGGGGTGTGGCGCCCAGGGCCGAGGAGCGCCGACGCAACGAGCAGGGGGAGCTGGAGATCACCAAGGGCGGCGAGACGCGGCGCGATCCGTCCCGCCCGCAGGAGCGGCCCTCGACCGGCAACCAGTTCGGGAACAACCGCCGTGGTGCTGCCCCCGCCAACAGCGGGATCGTCGACCTGACCTCCCGCCAGCCGCGCGGCGGCCGGTCAGCCGGCGAGGTTCGCCCGGCTGCGACCGCGGCTCCGGCGCCGATCACCCTTCCCACCAGCCGTGGGCCCGCGTCCGGGACCGCCGCTGAGCCCGTGTTCGACGAGGCCGAGACCGGAGACGGTCCCGAGGGGTTCGATCCCACGCCCGTCACGGCCCCGAACTTCCCGCGGGGTCGGGGGACGGAGGCCAAGCCGCTCCGGCTTTACCCGTTCGGGATCAGCCGCAACCGGCTGGAGTCGGCGATCAACCAGCTCGGCGTTCCGGCGACGATCGTCCGCGACCTGCGGGAATCGGACATGGTCGTCACGCTGAAGAACTACTACCGGCGCAAGCCGCAGTCGCTGCGCGAGGCCGAGAACCGCGGGACGCCCGTCTACGTCATGCGGTCCAACACCGAGACGCAGATGGAGAACGTCCTTGCGGGGCTGTTCCCCTTCGCCTCCTCGCGCCGCACGCCCGTCCCGGCCGGACGGATCTCGTCGGTCACCGACCATGTCGACGCCCCGGACGGCTCGGAATGGGAGGGCGACGACGATCTGCCCGCGATGCTCGCCGCGGATGCCGGTCCGGCACCCAAGGCCAGCGACGACGTCGTCACCCAGGCGATGGTGGAGGCGGAAGACGCGATCGCCCACATCATGGGCGGGTCGCCACCGATCTCGCTGGCACCACAGGGTGCCTACATCCGGCGCCTGCAGCACCAGTTGGCCGACCGGTACAACCTCGGCAGCCGTAGCCGGGGGCGTGAGCCCTATCGCCACGTCGAGCTCTACCGGCTCGGCACCCAGTAAGGTTTCAGGTCGGCGAATACGGGTCCGGGTGGGATGATTGTCCACCCGGACCCGTGCCGTACGTCATCATGTGGAGAACCCGTGGTGACGGGGCCGGCGTAGATCTCCATGGCGCCGTGCCGGCTGTGCCCGGCCGAGTGGCAATTGGTCCCGAACGACGTCAGGAGCAGGATGCGCGGCTGGTTCATCGTCCTGGAAGGCCCGGAGGGGGCTGGCAAGACCACGCAAGCGCGGCTGCTGGCCGATTCCCTGCGGACGGATGGTCATGATGTCGTCCTCACGCGCGAGCCCGGGGGGACGCATCTGGCTGAGCGGATCCGCTCGCTGGTCCTCGACCACGGTGGCACGGGCGATGGTCCCATGACACCGGAAGCCGAGGCGCTGCTGTTCACGGCGGCACGGGCCGAACATGTCAGCAAGGTGATCCGACCGGCGATCGACGCGGGCAGGGTCGTGCTCTGCGATCGGTTCACCGGCTCGACGATGGCTTACCAGGGGGGCGGGCGAGGGGTCGATCTCGACGCACTCGCCGCCGCCCAGCGACTGGCTACCGGCGGGCTGACCCCGGATCTCACGCTGCTGCTGGACCTGCCCGTCGTCGACGGGCTGGCGCGGCGGTTTGCGGACAGCGCCGGGGAGACGCCCAACCGGATGGACCACGAAACGGTGGCATTCCACGAGCGGGTCCGTTCGACCTATCTGTCCCTGGCCGCGGATGAGCCTGCCACCTGGCGGGTAATCGACGCGGATCGCGATCCGGTTGCCGTGGCGGGGGAGATCAGCGAAACTGTACGTTCGGTGTGGGGTACGACACCAGATGCGAGACGACCGGGCGAGCGCCTGGCCGTCGGGATGGGGTGAGCATGTCGGTGCCGGGCCCGGATGATGCGATGAAACTGCTTGTCGCGGTCGTCCGGGGCCATGACATCGACCGGGTGCTTGGCGCACTCATCGCCCATGGTTTTCATGCGACCCTCGTCGACAGCCATGGTTCCGCCCTCGGCGAGCGCAACGGATCCGTCTTCGTCGGTGTCCAGGCGACCTACCTGGCGAATGCGATTACGCTGATCCGGAGCGCCTGCCAGTCAGGCGTTCGCCTCGTCAACACGTCGACGCCGGTCACCGAGCCGGTCGATACGTGGGCCGAGGAGCCGCTTCCGGTGGCGGCCGGCGGGACGTCGCTGCTGGTCTTCGACCTGGCCCGCTATGAGCGAATTGCCTGACACCCGGCGACGGGTTCATCCATCATTGACCTGACATCAACGGTTCAGCCACACGGCCGGCCCGAACCACACAGACCGGACGGGCAGGTCGCCCGGGCCGGCACGGAAAGCGGAGAGAGTCTGGTATGCCCATCGAGGAAGTGCTCGCACGAAGCGCACAGATTATCGTCGCGCTGATCGGGGCCTACCTGGCGGTGCTCTGGTTCGTCAGCATCGTCTGGGCGTACCGCGACATCGAGATGCGCAGCCGCAGCGTCGTCACGCAGATCTTCTCGACGCTGCTGGTCGTGCTGTTCCCGTTCATCGGGATCCCGCTCTACCTCGTGCTCCGGCCCAAGGACACGCTGGACGCCGCCTTCCAGAAGTCGCTGGAAGAGGAGTACCTCCTTCAGGACCTCGAGGAGCTGCCACTTTGCCCGTCCTGTCACCACTACGTTTCCGAGGACTTCGTCCTCTGCCCGCACTGCCATACCCAGCTTCGCGACAACTGCGTCAGCTGTGAGCGGCTGGTGGACCTGCGCTGGTCGATGTGCCCGTACTGCGGGACCGAGCAGACCGGCCGGACCACGACGGCACCGGTCGAGGCTCCCGCTGCTCGCTGGGTCCGGCCAAACCGCGGTGGCTCGCTTGCGCTTCCCGGTCGCCGCGACCGCGACGAGCGCAATGACGAGCAGTTCCGCCCGGTCGCCGCGACCGCTGGCGGCTCCCGGACGATTGGTGAGCTGGTCGCCCGCCGCCGGGTCGGGCCCGAATCCGTCTCCGAGTCCGGTCGACTGACCGTCGTCGGTGGGAGTGCTCATCGGCCGGACAGCGACGGTGAGCCGCGGCGGGGCCGATTCATCCGCCCCGCCGCCAGCGAGACGCCGGCCGATGCGCCGACGTCCACGGTCGAGCAGGTCCCGATGCGGGCCGACGGCGACTGACGCCGACTTGGTCGCGACGACTCTGACAACAGAGAACCCCGTCCCGATGATCATCGGGACGGGGTGGCCTTTATCTCCATTCAGCCGTCGAGATCTTCACCCGTCGGCATGCACCACCTTAAGGGCGTTGTTCTGGTCCCTCCTTGCCCGGCCCCGTCCTCGGGTGCTCGTTGCAGGCCATGTCCGACTGGCCAATTGGTCCCGGAACATCCGCCCGGGACGACACAGGCCCGTACCCATGCGTACCATTCGACGGAACGTGCACCTCAGCGACGAGTGGATCGGACGACCTCCTTGCGACTGGCACTCCCGGCTGATGGCACGCCCCGCCGTCTGACTCCGACCGACGTCTCGATGTTCATCCAGCAGGGCAGCTGTCAGCGGTATCTGCGCCTGGCGATGCTGCGTCGGTCGCCGGGACCGGACCCGATCCGGCAGTACGGCGTGACCGAGGCGGGCCTGACCCCACTGCTCGGCTCGACCGGCATGTCCTACGAGCGCCGGGTCGAAGATGCTATCACCAGCCGGTTCAGCACCCTCCGGCTGGGGCAGGGGGATACGCGTCAGCGGGAGAGCGACAACGCCGTCCTGCTCCGGGAGGCGCGCCGGCTGGCCTCCGGCTTGACCCGGGTACTGTTTCAGGTCCGGCTCCGGGCTGTGCTGGGGAGCTGGGACCTCTCCGGCGACGCCGACCTCATCGTGCTCAAGCGCGACACGTCGGGCTCGCTCTCGATCCTGGTCGCCGACATCAAGTCGTCGACGAGACCCCACCTGCAGCACCGGCTCCAGGTTGCCTTCTATGCCCGGATGATCGAGGACATCCTCGCAGGCGACGACGTCCGGCATGAGCCGCTCCGCCACGGCATCCTGTACCGTCCATCCGCGCCTGACCGCCTGGCGCTCGATCCCGAACTCGCCGGGCAGGTGGCTAACGACCGACTAACGGCACAGGCCGAGTTCGGGACGGATGTAGCCTGCCTGTCCCTGGTCGATGACACGGTCGCGCTTTCCGACACCGTCGACGATTTGGTGCTTGGACAGGAGTCGGACGCCGCGCGGATCGCAGAGCAACCGTTCCCGGACGTCCCGTTCCATCTGACGCCACTGTGCGACGGCTGCCGCATCAACGAGTTCTGCATGAAGTGGGCGGCAGAGCACGATGACCTGTCATTGGTCCCGTTCCTGACCGGGGTGGAGAAGGCGCAGTTGCTCGCCGCCGGGATCACAACGACCCGGGAGCTGGCCGATCTCAAGCGACTGGTCCCGCGACCGGACGGGGCGTACGGGCCGTCGATGCGGATGGTTCCCCAGCCGGAGCACGAGGCGACGGTCCGGGCGCTGGCGACCCGGCCTCCGGTCGGGCCGCGCCTGGACGAGTTGATCGCCCGCGCGCAGAAGTACCGCAAGGGGCAGGGCGACGACTTCGGGCCCACGGGTTCCATCCCGGGCGCTGGCAAGGGATCCCTTCCGGCCGTCTCCCTTGATCGCCATCCCAATCTTGTCTGGATCTACGTCGACCCGCATGTCGACTACCTCAACGGCCGCCTCTACCTGCTCGCCGCCCGCGTCGTGGCCTGCGAGAACGGGCAGCCTGCTCGCGAGACCTCGATCGTCGAGATGACGGACGGCCCGCCGGACGACCCGCTGACCGAACGCGAGATGATCGGCCGGTGGGCGAAACGTCTCCTCGAAGCGGTGGTGACGACGGCCGCGCCGGACCCCGAGACGGGCACTCGCCGGGCGCCGATCCACCTCGTCTTCCACAGTGGCGCCGATGTCTCCGCCCTGCTCGACGGGTTCGGGCGCCACCTGGAAGGCGTCTTCGGTACCACCGCGCTCTACGACTTCGTCACCCAGCCTGCCGCCTATGACTCGCCGCTGGTCACGGAGCTGGATGAGGAGATCCGCACCCGGCAGAACCTCCCGCTGATCGCCCAGTCACTGATCCGGACCGCACAGTACTACGGGTTCGACTGGGACGATCCGCGCCCGTTCCGGGAGTTGTTCCGTGAGCGGATGTTCGACTTCACCGGGCGGCTGGATGCCGATGGCGATGGACCGGGCAACTGGTACACGCGGCGGGCGCGGTTCCGCTCGTCGATCCCCTTGGAGTATGCCTACGGTCTCTGGGGACGGCTGGAGCGCTCCCCGTCGGGAAACCGGGACACCGCCGAGCCGTACCTCGCGCCGTCGCGGGAGGAGTTCCTCGCGTTCGTCGAGCGGCGCCTCGACGCGATCCGCTTCGTCTCCGGCAAGCTGCGCCCCAACGAGGATGCCGGCAAGTCGTCGTTCGACCTGCCCGACCTGGCCACCTACGAGAACCGCGCCCACACCCTGGCCGACGCGCTGCTGGAGTTCCTCCAGATCGAGCGCCACGTCGAGATAAGTGCCTGGCGCCGGGTCCGGCAGCAGGAGCCCGAGCGGCGGATGGCAATGGGGCAGGCGTGGGTCGCCAGCTTCCACGATGCCGATCAACCGGCGGAGACGCGCGAGGCGCTGCGGGTCGCGCGGGAGCGGTTCGACGAGGCAGCGCGCCGCCGTGCCGCCGGAGACGAGCTGACGAAGGAGGAACGGGCCGCGTTGCAATGGTCGCTGGCCGAGCACCCGCTGCGCTTCCGGATCGCCCTCGAAGGCTCGCCGGACGCGACGGCGGTCGCCGAGACCCTGGCCATGTCGGAGCTCAAGGCCGACGAGTGGGCCGTCCTGTCGCCGCGGACGACGGTCGACGAGCGGCTGCCGGAGGGGCAGCGGAACCGGTTCACCCCGACCGCCAGGCAGCTGCTCTACGCGCCGCGGGTCGAGATCATCGATGCCAGGTCGACCGACGATGGTCGGGCCTGGCTGGATCTGACCCTGATGGACCAGCGCGGCGGGACGAGCGGAAACGGGTACAGCTTTGGCCCGCGCCGGGATGTCCCGCGCGACGGGGAGACCTACACCGTCGATCCTAACCCGGATGACTACAACGGCCTGGGACTGCACCAGACGATCACCCAGGTCGCGGATGGTCGCCCCAACACCCTGTTTGACTACCTCGTCGCCGACACGCCTGCCGGTCCGGCCTGGCCCGAGATGGCGCGGGAGGGCCAGCGTCGCTTCCTTGACGGGCTGGTCGCGTTGCATGAAGCCGGGATTCTGCATGGCTTCGAGCCCGGCAAGCACGACTTCATCGGTCATGGCGGCGAGGAACCGGTGGTCCTCGTTCAGGGGCCACCGGGGACGGGCAAGAGCTACACGACGTCGTTCGCCATCTTCTCCCGGCTCCAGGGAGCGATGGCCGCCGGACTCGACTACCGCGTCGCGGCCGGTTGCAAGACGCACTCGGCGACGGATGTCATCCGCGACGGCATCCTCAAGGCCCAGCGCGACCTGGCCCGGTGGCACGGCGACCATCCCGAGTTGTTCCGGCGGTTCTTCGACGCCCGCCTGCTCGACGTGCCGATCCTGCGGACGGAGCCCCGCGGTCCCGTCCCGGAGGGCATCACCCCGATCTGGCGCAAGGACAAGGCAAAAGAAGCCGGTCCCGGCGACCGCATCAGCCTCAAGGGGATCACGCAGGACCCGCACCTGATCATGACCGGCGTTCCCGGCGCGATTCGGGCAATCGACCAGGACCAGAAGGGCAGGAAAGTTCAGTACCGCGAGCGCCCGTTCCATTGCCTGGTGCTGGATGAGGCGTCGCAGATGAACCTGCCCGAGGCGATCATGGCGGCTCGGCTGCTGGCGCCGGGTGGGCAGGTCGTCGTCGTGGGCGATCACCGCCAGATGGCCCCGATCGTCAAGCATGACTGGGAGGGGGAGCGGCGCCGGACGTTCCAGCAGTATGCGGCCTACAAGTCGCTGTTCGATACGCTCCGGTTCCGGGAGCACCCGCCGCGGACGATCCGCTTCGAGGAGAGCTTCCGGCTTCATGCCGACATGGCGAGCTTCCTGAAGCAGGAGGTCTACCGGCACGACGGGATCGACTATCACTCCAACAAGAAGAAAACGCTCCAGCCTTCCGGCGCGACGGACGCCTTCGTCTCGGCGGTGCTGGACCCGGCCTACCCGCTGGTCGTCGTTGAGCATGGAGAAGGTACCAGCCAGACCCGGAACGACTTCGAGGTTCGGCTGATGGCACCGGTCCTCGCGACGCTGGCGACGCTACCCGGTGCCGACGCCGCGGAGGGACTGGGCGTGGTCGTCCCGCACCGTGCCCAGCGGACCGCCTTCCAGCAGGCCGTCCCCGAGCTGACGTTCATGGACGGCGACGAGGAGCGAACCGCGGTCGATACGGTCGAGAAGTTCCAGGGCGGCGAGCGTACCGCGATGGTCTTCGCGGCGACCCAGAGTGATCCCGGTTACCTCGCCACCCGGGCCGGATTCCTGTTCGACCCGAAGCGCCTCACCGTCGCGATGAGCCGGGCCAAGGAGAAGATGATCCTGGTCGGGTCGCGCAACATCTTCACGTTCTTCTCGCCGGACGAGGAGATTTACGCCAACGCGCTGCTCTGGAAGAACCTGCGCCGCCGGACCTGCCGTGAGCTGCTCTGGGAGGGGGAGATCGACGGGTACCAGGTTAAGGTCCTGGGAAATGCGAAGATGGCCATTGATGAGGTCGTGGACGCCGCCCGACCGGCCGACGTCCGTACGGTCGTGAGGGCGGCGGGCGCGGAGGTACGGCGATGACGCAAGCAGGTAACAGGACCACCGAATCAATGGACACCCCGAGCAGCCAGGTTCGCCCGGTCGCGCCTCCACGCATGCGCCGCCGGCGCGATTCATTCTGGGCGGTGATTCCGGCCGGGGGATCTGGAACGCGGCTCTGGCCGCTCAGCCGCGCGCAGCGGCCAAAGTTCCTCCTGCCGCTGCTCGGCAACCGGTCGCTGCTCCAGCAGACCGCCGATCGTCTGTCGCCGCTGGCCGACCCGACGCGGACGATGGTCGTCTGTGGCCCGGCGCACGCCGCGTCGATCGCCCGCCAGCTCCCGTCCGTTCCGGAGGGGCAGCTGATCGTCGAGCCGGCCCCGCGCGGGTCGCTGGCCGCGATCGCGCTGGCGACGGCGCTGATCGCGCGGCAGGACCCGGACGCGATCGTGGGCGCGTTCGCCGCCGACCATGACGTCGCCGACCCGGCGTCATTGCTCCACGCAGTCGGGACCGCGTCGCTGGCGGCCCGGGCAGGCCATCTGGTCACGATCGGGATCGAGCCAACTCGCCCGGAAACCGGGTACGGCTATATCGAGCGTACCGACGATGTCATCGCCCATGACGGGCGTGCCCCGGAGCCCGGCCCGGGGTCCGTCGCCTACGCCGCGGCCCGGTTCCACGAGAAGCCGGATGTCGAGCGGGCGGCCGAGTACCTCGCCACCGGGCGGTATCTCTGGAACGCCAGCATGTTCATCTTCGCGGCCGGAACGCTGATGGCGAATCTCGAGCGCTACCAGCCAACGTTGTCCGCTGCCGTCCAGCGGATTGCCGCCGCCTGGGAGACGCCGGACCGCGAGCCGGTGATGGCCGATGTCTGGGCTGGGATCCAGTCCATCAACATCGATGAGGGCATCATGGAGCCCGCCGCCGCCGACGGGCAGGTTGCCGTCGTCCCGGCCGAGTTCGGCTGGTCCGACGTCGGTGACTGGCACGGGCTGGGCGAGCTGATCGAGCATGACGGCCTGGGCAACAGCGTCCGGGGCGACTTCCTCCAGCTGGAGACGCGGGACAGCGTCGTCTGGAGCGAGACGGGCCGGATCGTGGCGCTGATCGGGATGGACAACGTCGTCGTCGTTGACACGGAGGACGCGCTGCTGGTCATCGACCGGTCCCGGGCGCAGGACGTCCGCAAGGTGGTCGATGAGCTCAAGGCCCAGGCCCGCCACGAGCTGAGCTGATCTGGGGCGAACCACCATGGGTTGGGTGACCCGCCAGCGGTCTCATCCAACACGTTGATCGGTTGCAGATTCGACCCAAAGGTTGGCGACGACTACTCCTCGACACCGCCGGATCGGCGCAGTCGCCCGGTGACATCGCGCAGCGCCAGGTAGGCGTCGGCGAGAACGGCCAACCGTTCCCGGTACAGTCCGTGGCGACGGGGGTTCGGGATGAGCCGCGAACCCGGGGACGGCGACAGATCGGCCGTGATGGTTGCTGGGTCCGCGTTCCCGGACATCGCGAGTGCCAGGATGGCGGCGCCCCGGACGGACTGGTCGGGGTCGGTCGACGGCTGGACGGGCAGCCCGTAGACGTCGGCGACCAGCTGGCACCAGTCCGGGTCTGCCGCACCGCCGCCGGCGAGGGTCAGCTCGGCTGGCTCGGGCAGGCCGGTCCGGTCGATGGTGTCCCAGGCGAGGGCACCAGCCAGCGTGACCCCCTCCAGCACGGCGCGGGCAAGGTCTGTCTGTCCATGATCGCTGGCGAGCCCGATGAACGCTCCCCGTGCCCCGGCGTCGTACCACGGCGCCCGCTCACCTCCGAGGTGGGGCAGGAACAGCACGCCGTTCGCCCCGGCCGGTGCGTCCCACGCCGCCCGGAGCAGGGCACGCTCGTCCGGGAATCCCAGCGCCGTCGTCGCCCAGCGCAGGGCGGATCCGGTATTCAGGGTCGCGGCCATTCGTGCCCAGCCACCCGGACCGGCCCGGAGTGCCGTCCGGACAATCTGTCCACCGGAGCCGTCGTCCGGGGAGGCAACCGGCAGGTAGGCCTGGGTGCCGGTACTGAGCGTGACCAGCAGTTGCCCCGGCGTCGTAACGCCCGCACCCAGCGCGGCGGCCGGGGCATCTCCAGCCCCCGCGACGACAGGCAGACCGGCGGGGAGGCCAAGCGCGAGGGCCACGTCCGCCGCCAACTCGCCGGCTGGATCCGACGATGCGCGCACGGCGGGCAGTGTCCGCGGATCGGCGCCAGTGGCGGCGATCAGGTCCGCCGACCACTCGTCGCGCCGGATGTCGAACAGGCCGGTCGCTCCGGCGTCGCTCGGGTCGGTCGCGACGGTCCCGGTCATCCGGAGCCGGAGCCAGTCCTTGGGCAGCAGGACATGCCGGGCACGGGCGAGGTCTTCCGAGGCCTGGTCTGCCAGCCACCGGAGCGTGACGCCCTGGAATCCGCTCGCGAGCGGACCGCCGGTCGTCGCGGCGATTGCCTCGCGGCCGATCGTGTCCTCGATCCTGGATGCGGCGTCCGACCCTCGTGCGTCGGACCAGATGATCGCCGGGCGAACGGGCCTCCCAGCGGCGTCGGTGAGGACGGTGCCATGCATCTGGCCGGTTAGACCGATCGCCGTGATGGTGCCTGGATCGACCTTCGAGGCCGCGATGGCGGTACGGGCGGCGGCCACGGTCGCGTCCCACCATTGGTTCGGGTCCTGTTCCGCTGCGCCGGGGGAGGGGCGCTGGGTGGGGTACGAGGCGAAGCCGCGTCCCGTGACCCGCCCGTCGTCGCTGACGACCACGACCTTGACGGACGATGTGCCGAGGTCGATGGCGAGAACACTGGGCATGGGGGCTCCTGCTCGATCGGGACGGTAGCGACGGCGGGTAGGATACCCACGCAGCTGGAGAGGATCCGGGGATGGCGATGCGGCGGGGCACCGGGATGAGCAAGAAGCATGACGGGATGATGCCCGCTGGAGGCGACGTGCGTCGTCGCCCTCCGGTTGCCGCGATCGACATCGCGCTCGACCGGGACAGCGACTCCCCGGTCTATCGCCAGATCGAGACGGCGATCGACCAGATGATCCGGACGGGACATCTCCGCGACGGCATGCGCCTGCCCCCAGAGCGGTCCCTGGCCGCCCAGTTGGGCGTGGACCGGACGACCGTGGTCGCCGCCTACCGGGAGTTGGCCGCCGACGGTCGCGTTGCCGCTCGGGTGGGCCGCGGTACCGTCATCACCGGTGATCTCGGGATCACGACGGATCAGGGTGGCGCTGTCCCGGTCATCCGGCGGCGTTTCCCGTGGGAAGAGGTCGTCACGGCCCAGCCCGACGACGACGCCACGCTCGACGATGTGGCGGCGGACGCCCACCGGCCCGGCATGCTCTCGCTCGCCTCGGCCGTCCCGGCCTCCGAGGGATACCCGATCGCCGAGTTCCGCTCGCTGCTCGGTGACGCGTTGCGCGACAGCGGCGAAGCGCTGCTCCAGTACGCGCCTCCCGAAGGTCTCCCCGCACTGCGGGAGCAGATCGCCGCCCGGATGCGCGACCGTGGGGCCGACGTGGGCGCTGACAACGTCCTCGTCTGTGCCGGTTCGCAGCAGGGACTCTACCTGCTGGCCCGGGCGCTGGTCGTGCCGGGGGACACGGTGCTGGTCGAGGCGCCGACCTACGTTGGGGCGATCGGCGTGTTCCGGGCGGCCGATGCCCACCTGGTCCCGATCCCGCGCGACCGTGACGGCGTCGATCCAGCCCGGCTGGAGGCGCTGCTCGCCCGCCGCCCGGTCCGGCTGATCTACCTGCTGCCAACGTACCAGAACCCGACCGGCGCCAGCCTGTCCGACGAGCGCCGGCGGCAAGTACTGGCTGTGGCGGCCCGGCACGGCGTCCCGGCGATCGAGGACGACCCGTACGGTGAGCTCCGGTACGAGGGTGAGCGCCAGGCGACGCTGTTCGAAACGGCCGGGAGCGGAGGGGGGGTGGCCTACCTGTCGACCTTCTCGAAGGTGCTCTTTCCCGGCTTCCGGGTGGGGTGGGTAGCCGGGGCGCCGGCCCTGATCGAGCGGCTGCGGCGAGAGAAGGCCCTGGTCGACCTGGACAGCAACGCCGTCGTCCAGTCGGCCGTCGCGCAGTATCTCGCCCAGGGGTTGCTCGACGACCACCTGCGGTCGGTCCGCCCTGCCTACCGTGAGCGGCGCGACGCGCTGATCGCCGGGCTCTCTGCCGCGATGCCTCACGCCGTCTGGCGGATGCCGTCCGGGGGATTTTCGCTCTGGGTGGAGCTGACGGGGGGCCTCCGGACCCGCGACGTACTGGCCGCCGCGACTAGTCACGGCGTGACGTTCGTCCCCGGCGAGGTTTTTCATGTCGATGGCGGTGGGCGGTCGGCGCTGCGCCTGTCGTTTCCGGCCCTTGCGCCGGCCGAGGCCTACGAGGCGGGACAGCGGCTGGCCACCGCGATCCTCGAGGTGGCCGCCCGTCGCGGCCCTCGCCGGGAACCGTCCGCCAGGATCGTGTAGTCCGCGACTCGACGGGGCGTCATGTAGCGGTTGGTGTCGGCCTGCTCACCAGCCAACGGGTCTTCAGACAACGTTCAGGTTGCGTTCAGCGGACGTTCACGCTTGGGGATCATCCTTGTCTCATGGCCACCGGGGCGACCCGGCCACCATGAGACAGACAAGGACGCGGGACCAGCGCCGTGCGCCGTCCCGAGGAGATTCCCCATGAACGACGCGACCCCCAGTGAACCCGATCGGCCAGGCGACCGGACGCCGGTCTCTCCGCCTATCGGCTGGCGAAATGTGCCCGCTGACCGATCGACTCGCGCCCCTCGCTCATTCCTCCCGGTCGGTGCGATCCTCGGGCTGCTGCTCTCGCTGATGCTCGTGGGCAGCGGGGTGCTGGACACGGCCGCCTCCACCGCGAGCACCCTGCTCCAGAGCGCTCAGTCGACGCCCGCCGCGGGAAGCGGTTCCGATCCGGCTACCGAAGCCGGTGCCCTGACGGTCGAGCAGGTGGCCGAACTCGCCAACCCGGCCGTCGTCACTGTGATCACCTACACCGACCAGGCGACGACGACCGGCCAGTTCGGGCAGCGACCGGTCGAACCCGGCAGCGGCGAGCCAATCGCGCTCGGGACCGGCTCCGGCTTCATCTGGGACGCGGACGGCCACGTCATTACCAATGCCCACGTCGTCGAAGGCGGCTCGTCCTTCACCGTCTCGTTCTACGACGGCACGACCGCCGAGGCGACCCTGATCGGCCGGGATGTCTACGCTGATGTCGCGGTCCTGCAGCTGGACCTGGCCGACGGGCAGACGCTCCCTGCCGTCGCTAGCATCGGCTCTTCCGCCGACGTCGCAGCCGGTGAGGCGGTCGTCGCCATCGGTAGCCCCTATGGCGAACTGACCAACACCGTTTCCGACGGCATCGTCGGGGCGACCGGTCGCTCGCTGCCGTCCTCGGCCGGCGTCTACGACTTGGCCGACCTGATCCAGCACGACGCCGCGATCTATCCCGGCAACTCCGGTGGGCCGCTCTTGGACCTGGATGGCAACGTGATCGGCATCAACGTCGCCACGCTGCGTGACACCCAGACGGGGCAGGCGTCGGGCATCGGCTTCGCCCTCTCGATTGATTCCGTCCGGCCGCTGATCGAGCAGATCATCGCCGATGGCACCTTCGATCGGCCCTACCTCGGCATCCAGACCCAGACCACGCAGGACGGCCAGCAGGGCGTCGTAGCAGTCGATGACAGCGGCCCGGCAGCCGACGCGCTCCAGCCCGGCGACCTGATCACCGCGATCGACGGCACCGATCTCGACTTCGACCACCCCTTCCTCAACGAACTGTTTCAGTCCGATCCCGGCGACTCGGTGGAGCTCACCATCGTCCGTGACGGCGAGGACCAGACCGTCAGCGTCACCCTGGGCGAGCGCCCAGCCGATGCCGCCTGATCCTGACCTTCCCGGTGGCCGGTCGATGACTCCTCCCCGTTCGGCCACATGCTCCCGGCTCCCATCCCCTCCCAACACGGCGGCGGTGACCACTCCCCCTGGTCGCCGCCGCCGTCCTTTCATGCGATTGGCCGCCGACGGACAGGTGTTACAGTCAGAGATCGGAGCAGCGACATGGCGTCGGCGTTCGAGGCGCGAAGTGATGAGGTCGGATTGATGGCCGGGACGGAGGCGGAACGATTCGATGGGGCGGCGATCCTCGTCGTCGAGGACGAGCCCGGGATCGCCGGGTTCGTCCGGCGCGGTCTGACCTTCGAGGGCTTCGCCGTGCGGCTCGCGACCGACGGGCGGGCGGCCCTGGCGACCCTGCTGGACGAGCGGCCGGACCTGCTGGTCCTTGACCTGATGCTGCCCCACGTCGACGGGCTGGAGATCCTGCGGCGGCTCCGGGCAGCCGAGCGCGACGAGCGCCTGCCCCGCCTGCCCGTGATCCTGCTGACGGCCCGCGACGCGGTTACCGACCGGGTCGGCGGACTGGAGGCCGGTGCCGACGATTACCTGGTCAAGCCGTTTGCGTTCGAGGAGTTGGTTGCCCGTGTCCGGGCGCTGCTCAGGCGAGCGACGGAGCAGAAGGACGCCGTCCCGGCCGGGCTGTCGTACGCCGACCTTCATCTCGACCCGTCGTCCAGAGCGGTACGCCGGGGTGAACGATCGATCGAGCTGACACCCCGGGAGTTCAACCTGCTGGCCCTGCTGCTGGACCACCCCAACCAGGTCCTGACCCGGAGCCGGATCATGGAGCGGGTCTGGGGGGCCGACTTCTACGGCGACAGCAACGTGCTTGAAGTCTTCGTCGGCAACCTGCGCCGCCACCTCGAAGCTGAGGGCGAGCCGCGGCTGATCCAGACCGTCCGAGGCGTCGGCTACGTGCTGCGGGCGCAGGGGTAGGGGCGCGACCATGCGGCGCCTCGCCGATCTCACGCACAGCATCCGGTTCCGCCTGACCGCCTGGTACGGCTCCCTGATGATCGTCGTGCTGCTGGCCGCGGGACTCGGCGCCTGGACGCTGATGAGTTCCTGGCTGCACGCTGACCTCGACGACCAATTGCGGGCCGGTGCCCAGACGTACGGAAACCCGGAAGCGCTCGAGCGCGAGTCGCGCGATACCGCGCGTCTGTTCGAGCGTGGGGAGATCAACGCCCCCGGGACCGGTGCACAGTCGGGCGACGAGTACCGCTCTTTGGTCGTTCAGTTGTCAGGCGATGTGGATGTCCAGGCGGTAACACCGTTCACTTGTGTCGTCCCATACGCCGCACCGGAAGCTTCAAACATCGGACGCCTTTCCACGCAGGACGCCTGCGGTGATACGTTCCGTGTCCTCGCCATCCCGCTGAACCCACTGAAGAACGTCTCCACTGGAGTGACTTACGACACGCTCGTCGTGGCGCAGTCACTCCAACCCGTCAAAGAGGCGCTGAAGACGCTCCGGAATCTGCTCCTCGCGCTGGGGGCGCTTGGGGTCCTGCTCGCGCTCCAGGTCGGTTGGGTGATCGCCGGACGGTCGCTGCGCCCGATCGACTCGGTGACCGCAACGGCGTCGACCATCGCCGAGAGTCCCCGGACCGCGGAGTCGCTCGCCGCGCGCTTGTCGCAGCCGGACGGCAACGATGAGGTCGCCCGGCTGACGCGGACATTCAACCGGATGCTGGACCGGGTCCAGTCCGAGTTCGAGCGACGCCAGCGGTTCGTCGCCGACGCCTCCCATGAACTGCGGACCCCGCTGGCGGCGATCCGGGGAAATCTCGACGTTCTCCGGCTTCAGCTCCAGCGGGTGCTGGCAGCGCTGCCAGAGGGTGCGGCCGGTGGAGCGGCCGGCCGCGAGGCGATGGGAGAGGGGTTCGAGGATCTCGACCGCGAGGCCGCCCGCATGTCGCGGCTGCTCGATGACCTGTTGTTCTTGGCGCGCAGCGATGCCGATACCGATAGCGGGACGGCAACCGGGCAGGCGACCACTCACACCGCGATCCGGCTGGATGAGATCGCCGCGGAAACGGTCCGCAGCGCCCAGGGAACCGCGACCGGTCAGCGTCTCACCCTGGAAGTCGCGGCTCCCGTGACGGTCCAAGGCAACCGCGATGAACTCGCCCAGTTGAGCTGGATCCTGCTCGACAACGCTCTCCGCCATACGCCGCCCGACGCCGCGATCAGGGCAACCGTCGACCAGGCTGACGGTACGGCGACGCTGACCGTAGCCGACACGGGCGATGGCATCTCGGCGGCGGATCTGCCCCACGTCTTCGACCGGTTCTATCGGGCCGACACCTCGCGTGGACGCCACAGCGGTGGCTCCGGCCTCGGCCTGGCGATCGCATCGACGATCGTCGCGGCTCACGGCGGGACGATCCACCTCGAGAGTGTCGAGGGACAGGGTGCGACGTTCACCGTCCGTCTGCCCGCCGCAGCGTCGCAGCAGGAGACGGACAGTCCCACTCATATCCGCTCGGCGTAGACGATCTGGCGCTGGTCGTAGTGGCCGTCGGCGAAGTTGCCGGTGCAGGTGATCAGGGTCAGGCTGTCGACGGCGGTACCCCGGAGCAGGTTGTCGGCCGACGCCCCGGCGCTCAGCGGGTAGCTGTCCATGCACTCGTACGTTGCCGCGGCACCGTCGCCGGCCATGACGTAGAACACCATGCCAGGCTGGGCCGACGGCAGGGTGTAGAACACCGCCGGACCGATCGTGTACCAGTCGACGTGACCCGACATGACGATCGTGTTCTGATCGCCCGGGCGGGCGTGGTCCTGATACCAGCCGACGTTCATCGGCTCCACCGGCGTCTGCATCACCCCACCGACGATTCCGATCGGCTCGACGAAGGCGTCGACCCCGAGTTCGGGCAGGTAGAGGCCGGTCGGGTTGAAGCCCTGGTCCGCGAAGACGAACTGGCCATCTCCCTCGAAGACCGGCGCGAGCACGTCGAGTCCGTCCTGGTCCACCCCGTCCGTGTCGATGTCCCGGACACGGGCCAGCGCTTCGCCGACCGGGACGACGCGGGCCATCGACTCGACGCCGCCGGTCGCGATGGCGACGGCGCCGCGCTCGTACCACTGGACCACCTGGTCGTCGGCGATCACCGGATCGGAGATCGGCTCGCCGAACCGCGTCGTCGCACCGTTGTAGCGCCACGTGTCGGCGATCAGGTCCAGCGGCCGGGAGATGATGCCTTCGTCCGGTGGGGCGACCGGATCCAGCTCGAACAGGATGCTGCCAGTGTCGAGCAGCGTCACGTCGCCCTCGTCCGGGTCATCGGTCTCGAGCACGCCGAACTCGAAGTACTGCGTCCACGTCCCGTCGTCCTCGACGGCTTCCGTGACCGGCTGGTCGATCTTGGCCCAGCGGTTGTTCTCGACCCACCACTGGAGGAAGACGCCGGAGACGGTGTGCTCCGTCCGCTCCGACCAGGCGGCATCGCCGGACTGGGCGTGCGCCGGCCGGGCAACGAACGTCCCCGGTACCGCGGCCATGGCCCCGGCGATGAGGCCAGCCCGGATCATGGACCGCCGGTCGGTGCGGCGCTGGACGAGCGAATTGAGCAGGTGAGGATGAGTCGGCACGATCGAGCCTCCGGGAAGGGCGAGGGCGGAGATGGTCGGGCGGGTGGCGTGAGGGGACGCCTGCGCGGGGGCTGGGCCAACTATAGCCCGTCCCCCTTGTAGTGACGTCCCGCCTGCGGGCAACGTTTCACCCGCCCCCGGCGGCTCGATCAGGCCGTGACGGCAAGAGGTGCGAGGGTCGGCCGGGTCAGGGCCAGCGGAACGAGCGCGTCTGGCGTCTGACCGGTCGCGGCCGCTTCGGCAAGCAGCTGACCGACTCTCGGACCGTACGGCATCCCGTGTCCGCAGAAGCCGCCCGTCGCCCAGACGCCGGGCAGGCCAGGGGCTGCGTCAGCGACTGGCAGGTAGTCCGAGGTGAAGGCCATGGGGCCGGCCCAACGGCGCTGGACGGTCAGCTGGCTGGCCAGTTCCGGGAAGAGCCGCGGGAGGACCGACTCGATCGCGGCGGTGACGTCCGGCGTTGGGATGATTTCGCGGACACCGACATCGCCACCCGGCGCACTGGCGCGGCAGCCACCGATCACGATCGTGCCGTCCGGCGTCTGCTGCCAGTACTCACCCGTCGGCGTGACGCTCGCGGCCAGCCCGGTGCTGAAGACGGGAGCGATCGGCTTGTAGCAGAGGATCTGGCCGCGGACCGGCACCACCAGCCCGGCGAGCTCGGGGACCAGCGTGTCGCTCCAGGCGTTGAGGCAGACGACGACGCGTCCGGCCCGGATGGTCCCCGCGTCAGTCTCGACATCGGTGCCATCACCACTTGGGGTAAGGGCCGTGACCCCGGCGCGGCAGAGCCGGGCGCCGTGGCGGCGGGCAGCCCGGGCCAGTCCGCCTAGGTAGCGGAGCGAGTGGAGCTGGCCACCATCACGGGAGAAATATGCTCCGCCGGCGATGTCGTCGGCCAGTGGCGTGGCGATCACCGACTGGATGGTGGCGCGGTCGATCATGTCGCCGGCGAAGCCGTCGGCGTTCATCGCGGCGATATCGACGGTTTGCTCGGCCAGACGATCCTCGCCCAGCGCCAGGCTGATGATGCCGGGCGCGCGGTGATCGCAGTCGATCTCCTCTTCGGCGATCACCTGCTTCGCCAGCGCCTGGCCATCGAGTGTCAGTTGCCAGAGTGTCCGGGCGTGGTCATGGCCGTAACGCTCGATCGCATCACCGTAGCCGAGGGCCGTCCCTGAGCCGAGGAACCCGCCGTTGCGCCCGGTCGCGCCCCAGCCGATGGCGGTCCGCTCCAGGAGCGTCACGGAGAGGCCCGACCGTGCCAGCCAGTAGGCCGTCCAGCACCCGAGCAGCCCGCCGCCGATCACGACGACCGGTGCCTCGGCCGGCATGGGGTCATCCGGCACGATCAGCTCGGCGGTGCTGTGCCAGTAGGAGCGGAGCGCCTCGTCGCGAAGATCATCTGACGGCATCGTCATCATCCAGGCTCCCGGTTCGTTTCGGCGGACAGTCTTAGTGGCGGCAGTGTAGGGCACCACGGGATGCCAGGTGGATACCCGGAGCTGGACGGAAAACGCGATGGACCCCGGAGACGTCTCCGGGGTCCATCGCGTCGTACCGTGATGTGCCGGCTCAGCCGATCGGCGGGATGATCCCCTGCGCGACGGGGTCCAGGCCCTCGATCGTCCGGGCGGCCGGGTCCTGCTCGGGTGGCAGGTTGCGCATCGCCGGGAACAGGACGACGTCGCGGAGCGTGTCCTGGTCGGTCAGCAGCATCGTCAGCCGGTCGATGCCGATCCCGACGCCACCAGTCGGCGGCATGCCGTACATCAGCGCGTTGACGTAGTCCGCGTCGATGGGCATCGTCTCTTCGTCGCCCGCCGCCTTGTCGGCCTCCTGCGCCCGGAACCGGGCCAGCTGGTCCATCGGGTCGTTGAGCTCGGTGAAGGCGTTGCCGACCTCGCCGCCGCAGAAGAACGGTTGGAACCGCTCGGCGTGGGTCGGGTCGTCCGGCCGGCGCTTGGCCAGCGGCGACAGCGAGACGGGGTAATCGTGGAGGATCACCGGCTGGACGATGTGCGGCCGGACGAACTGCTTGAGAAGTTCGTCAACGATCTTGGGCCAGACCGTGTCTGTCGGGACATCGGCCCCGGCGGCGCGAGCCGCGGCGAGCAGGTCGGCCTGCTCCGGGTACTGCGCGTAGTCCACGCCGCAGCCGTCGATGATCGCCTGGCGCAGGGTCTTGCGCGGCCAGGGGGCGGACAGGTCGATCGTCTGCCCCTGCCATGGGAAGCGGGGCTCGCCGTGGACCGCGACGCAGGCCGCGACGATCAGCGACTCCACCACACCCATCATGTCGGTGTAGTCGGCGTAGGCTTCATAGAACTCGATCATGGTGAACTCAGGCGAGTGGAAGCGGTCGATGCCCTCGTTGCGGAAATCCTTGCAGATCTCGTAGACGCGCTCGTACCCGCCAACGATCAGCCGCTTGAGGTAGAGCTCGTCCGCGATCCGCAGGTAGAAGGTCTGGTCCAGCGCGTTGTGCAGGGTCGTGAATGGGCGCGCCGCCGCGCCGCCGTAGAGCGGCTGCAGGGTCGGCGTCTCGACCTCGAGATAACCACGAGCGTCCAGCTCGCGACGGATCGCCGAGACGATCCTGGCCCGGGCGACGAAGACCTTTCGGACCTCCTCGTTGGAGATCAGGTCGGCGTATCGGCGACGGTAGCGGGTCTCGATGTCGGTCAGGCCGTGATACTTCTCGGGCGGGGCGTTGAGCGCCTTGGACAGCATCCGGATCTCGGAGACGCGGAGCGAGACCTCGCCGGTCCGGGTCCGGAACAGCCGGCCGCTGGCCTGGACGAAGTCGCCGAGGTCGTAGAGGCGGACGACGTCGTCGAACAGGCCCTCGGCCAGGTCCTGCTTGCGCAGGTAGAGCTGGAGCCGGCCGGAGCCGTCCTCGACCGGCATGAACAGGCTCTTGCCCATCTGGCGCTGGGCGACGACGCGGCCGACGAGCGTGAGGTCGATGGGGAGCGTGCCGTCCTCGTCCAGGCCGGTTGGCTCGGCCGACTCCGCGGCGGTGAAGGCGGCGAGGGCTTCCGCCGCGGTATGCGTCCGCTCGGCGGTGGTGGGGTAGGGATCGATGCCCTGGTCGCGGAGATGCCGCGCCTTGTCGAGGCGGACCTGCTGGAGTTCGGAGAGCGGCATCGGGCGTTCCTCTTATAGGATGACGGACGCGGTCGCACGGATCGGTGCGTCCCGGAAAGCGAGGCCAGTGTACGCATTCCGGGGACGTATTTCCGCACGCCGGGGCCTTGCGGCGGCCGGTCTGGTGGGCGCCACGCATACGGATGGAGGCGCAGAGGATGACCGGTCAGCTCGCGTACCGGGTGCGGTTCGGCTGGGGCAGGGGCGCCGTCGACCACCTCGCGGCGCACTCGGACGTCGTGGTGATCGTCGACGTGCTGTCGTTCTCGACCTGCATCGACATCGCGACGGAGCGTGGCGCGGAGATCATCCCCTGGGACCGGGACGAAGACGCTGCCCGGGTCCATGCCACCCGGACCGGCGCGATCCTCGCCGCCCGGCGGGGCAGCGAAACCCCCGACCAGCCCTATACGCTTTCCCCGGCTAGTCTGACCGGGATTCCCGCGGGCACACGCCTGGTGCTCCCGTCGCCCAATGGTTCGACGCTCGCGAGCCGGGCGGCGGACCACGCCGGGACCGTGATCGCCGGATGTCTCCGGAACCGCAGCGCTGTCGGGATCACGGCGGCGGGGGTTGGCCGGACGATCGCGGTGATCGCCGCCGGTGAGCTGTGGCCGGACGGACAACTGCGCCCGGCCGGGGAGGACCTGCTCGGCGCCGGGGCGATCCTGGAGGCGATCGGCGGCGACACGTCGCCCGACGCGTGGCTCGCGATCGCGACGTTCCGCGCCGCCCGAGAGCACCTCGCAACCCTGATTCAGGATGGCGATTCCGGTCGGGAACTCCGCGAGCGTGGCTACCCGGACGATCTCCGGCTCGCGCTCGAGATGGACGCCAGTCCGGCCGTTCCCGTGCTGCGCGATGGGCGCTTCGCTGCCATCTGACCCCGCGGAGGATCGTTGACGCCCGTACATGCCGGGTCTACAATTGCAGGGATGCGCACCCCGTGTGCGCCTCACCGTGTCCGCGAACACCCACGGCAGACCGAACACCGGTGCCGGTTCGCGGCTGGCCTCATTCAGAGGAAGACTCTTGGACGCTGGCAGTACGAGCTCAACCGATTGCGAACGCATCCCGGTCTGACCGCCGACGTGCCACCCTCGTGTGCGCCCGCCCCGGTCTGGCCGGGGCAAACGACGGACATCCCCGTCCGTCCGGAGGCGACACGACATGTCCACCACGCCACGGGACTTCTCCCGCGACTCCGTCCGCGACGCTCGCGCACATGGCACCCGCCGCTACATGATCACGGCCGACGAGAATGGCCCGGTGATCCGCAGCGTCGCGCCACCGCGCCGCGTCATTACGGCACCGGTCCGCGCGTCTCACACGCCTGATCGTCTCTCCGAGACCGCCGCCGGCGACCGGCGCACGCTTCTCCACATGCGCCGCTTCCTTCGCACCGCCCTGGACCGCAGCCACCGGTAGTCGTTCCGGTTCAGCCTTTGGGTACCATGCGGGCCGCCCGGCGACCTCCTGGTCGTCCGGCGGCTTCGTGCTGACCTCCGGCTGATCGGTCTCCACAGTCCAGGGAATATTCATGCAACAGTCGACCGTCGAGTCCGGCACCAGCCTGCTCGACGACATCCGTGGGTCGGTCGCCGATGGCGACGCGGGCCGGGCCCAGGCGCTTGCCCGCATCATGCTGGAAGCCGACGCGCTCGCCCTCCTCGAGGACCTGACCCCGGGGGAACTCACGCGCCTGTTCGCCATCCTCGGCGACGAGGTGCTGGCCGAGCTGTTCGCCCGCCTCGACGAGCGTGACGCCGCCCGGATCCTCTCCCGAATGACCACGGCCCAGGTGGCCGACATCCTGGAGGAGATCGACCCCGACGACGCCACCGACATCCTGGCCGAGTTCCGGCCGGATATGGTCGAGGGCCTGCTCGTCGAGATGGAGCCCGACGAGGCCGCCGAGCTCCGCGACCTCATGGAGTACCCGGCCGACTCCGCTGGCGGCCTCATGACCCCGGCCTATGTCGCGGTCGCGCCCGACCTACGCGCCGACCAGGCCGTCGTCGCGTTGCGCCGCGTCGCCACCGAGGCCGAGACGGTCAACTACGTCTACGTCTGCGAGCCCGACACGACCCTGCTCGGGGTGCTCTCGCTCCACTCGCTCGTGCTCACCGCGCCCGATACCCGGGTCCGCGACCTGATGTACGCCTCCCCGGTCACCGTGCCCGTGCTGGCCGACCAGGAGATCGCCGCTCGCCTGCTGACCGAGCACGACCTGATCGCCATCCCGGTGGTCGACGACTCCAACCGGCTGCTCGGGATCATCACCGCCGACGACGTGTTGGACGTCTTTGAGGAAGAGGCGACCGAGGACTTCGCCCGGCTCGGTGGTGCGTCACCCCTCAACGCGCCGTACCTGCGGGCCTCGCCGCTGTCCCTGTTCCGCTCGCGGATCATCTGGCTGGTCGTGCTGTTCATCGCCCAGTTCTTCTCGGTCGCCGTGCTGGAGCATTTCCAGGGAGAGATCCAGGCGGCGTCGATCCTGGCCGTCTTCACTACGATCCTGATTGGTACGGGCGGCAATGTCGGCTCGCAGACCGTCTCGACGGTGATCCGCGCGATCGCGGTCGGCGAGATCGGGCTGGGCAACATCCTCCGCGTCGTCGGCAAGGAGCTGGGTACCGGGCTGATGCTCGGCGGCGCCATGGGCGCGCTGATGTTTGGCCGGGCGCTGTTCCAAGGCGGGACCGGTAGCGTCGACCCGGCCGACCTCGGGTGGACGCTCGCGCTCTCCGTCCTGCTGCTCTCGACCTGGGCCGCGACGGTGGCGGCCGTCCTGCCGCTCGTCCTGACCCGGCTCAAGGTGGACCCGGCTGTCGTCTCGGCGCCGCTGATCACGTCGCTGATCGACGCCACCGGGCTGTTCATCTACTTCACCGTCGCCGGCGTCATCATCCTCTGATGCGCATGGTCGAGCATGGTTGTTCTGCGGGCATCGTCGAGTCCTGGCGTCACGGAAGTCGTTCCGGGGGATGCGTGTCCCCGGGACATCCATGACGAATCCGATGGTTGGGCCAACGACGACCGGAGACGTCGGGTCGGCGCGTAGCGGCTTGCTGGTACTCACGCTGGCGTCGTTCGGAGCGGTCACGACGGAAGTGCTGCCCGTCGGGCTGCTGCCGGCGATCGCGGACTCGTTCGGGACGAGCGAGGCCACGACCGGGCTGCTCGTCAGCGCCTATGCGGCGATGGTCATGCTGCTCGCCGTACCGCTCACCGCCGCGATGCACCGCGTCCCCGCCAGGCGGCTGCTCCTGTGGACCATGGCTGGTTACGCGCTCAGCAACCTGCTCTGCGCGGTGGCACCGACGTTCGAGGTGCTGGCTCTCGCCCGGACCGTCGGTGGGCTGTCCCACGCCGTCTTCTTCTCGATCTGTATCGGCTACGCCGCCCGGCTCGTGCCGCCGTCCCGGACCGGACGAGCGCTGGCGCTGGTATCGGCCGGCATCACCGTCGCGCTGGTCTTCGGCTCTCCGCTCACGACCGCGATCGGGAATGCGATGGGCTGGCGGATGGCCTTCGCCACCCTCGTCGTCCTGATGCTCGCGACCGCCGTCCTGATCATGCTGGTGTTGCCGGCGATTTCGACAGGGACCGCGTCGCCGGGCGGCGTGACCGGGCGGCGTCGCGACGCCGCGGCGGTGATCGGGAGCGACGCGCTGGCCTACGTCGGCTACTTCACCCTCTATACCTACGTCACCGTGCTGCTCGGGTACGCGGGCGCAGGGCCGGCCGCGTTTGCTCCGCTGCTGCTCCTGTTCGGGGTATCCGGCCTGCTCGGGACCTGGCGAGCCGCCCCGCTGCTGGACCGTCGACCCGGCCAGGCCGCCGTGACGATCCTCGCGGTGATCTCGCTGAGCATGATCGCCCTCGGCTTCGCGGCGCCATGGCTCCCGCTGGTGGTCATCGTCGCGGTGGTCTGGAACACCGCCCTTGGCCCGCTCCCGTCCATGTTCCAGAGCCTGACGGTCCGGACCAACGCGATCACGCCTGAGCTGGCCGGCGCCTGGATCAACACGGCGAGCAACTTCGGGATCACGTTCGGGTCACTGCTTGGCGGGCTGATCCTGACGAGATTCGACGTTCCCGCCCTCGGCTGGCTGGGAGCGGTGCCGGTCCTGCTCGCGTTGGCGGTGGCCATCCTGCGACCACGGGCGTTCCCGCGATCGACGGAGGGCGACGATCGGCCCCTGTCAACTGCCTGATCCTGGGGAGGGAATCTGTAGCCGGGCAGCGAAGGCCCTGCGCATCAGGACCCGACTAACCAGCAGCGAGGCATGGTGGGAATCCGCGCCCGCGATCGTCTGGTGTACCCTTGCCATAACGTCACAGTCCCACCCGCCGACCCAGCCCGGGGAAAGTCGCTCCAATGCCCGCCCAGCGTCCATACCGCGGTACCGCCCGTGGTCGCACCCGTTCCCGCACGACCGGCATGACCCAATCGCCCGGCTGGCTGCGACCGGACCAGATCGCTTCGGCCGAGACGGTCGTGGCCCGCTTTCGCCGTGAGCACCTGCCCGCCGGGCTCGCCGCGCTCCATGGGCGCGGCATGGGCCACACCGCCCGCGTCCTCGACCCGGAACGTGGACCGGTTGACGACCAGTTCCGGCGGGCCGGTATCGCCGCCGACCTCGGCTTCGGCGAGCTCGCCCCGGACGATGTCTTCATCCTCGTCAGCGCCACTGGCCGCAGTGCTGCGGTGGGCGATCTCCTGCTGGACAACCGGGCACGCGATGTCCGCGTCTATCAGCCCGCGAGTGTGTCGGGCGCGGACGATGTCGTCATCCCGGCCGGGGATGACACCGAGGGCCTCCCGGCGACCTGACCTGGCTACCCGTCCTTGATACGTCGTCTCACACACGCTATCCTCCTCCGACGTCCATGCGGGGCCGGTTGGTCCGTCCCCGCCACGGTTCCGGGAGGAGAGAAGACATGACCTTCACAAACCATGCGGCGCTCGGGGGAGCGTGGCGGCTGGTCGGAGTCTTCGCGGTCATGGTGGCGCTGGTTGCCGGTTTGGGCCGGCCGACCGCAGCTCAGACCGAGCCACTGCGGGTCGTCGCGACCAACTCGATCATCGGCGACATGATTGGCAACGTCGGCGGCGAGGACGTGGAGATCACCCTCCTCGTCCCCATGGGTGGTGACAGCCACACCTTCGAGCCGACCCCCGCCGACGCGGATGCCCTGGCGTCCGCTGATCTCGTCTTCGAGAACGGCCTGGGTCTGGAGCCCTGGCTGGACGACGTCTACGAGGCGTCCGGCTCGACGGCGACGCGGGTCGTGGTGACGTCCGCTGTCACGCCGCTGCCGGCCGACGGGGAGTCCCACGAAGAAGGAGGCGCTCACGAGGACGAGCACGCTGGTGAGGGAACTCCCGGGGCCACGGATGAGCATGACCACGGCGAGTTCGATCCGCACGTCTGGTTCGACGTGGCCAACGCCCAGCTGATGGTCGTGGCCATCCGCGACGCGCTGGTCAGTGCTTCGCCGGAGCGGGCCTCCGTCTTTGAGGCCAACGCCACCGCTTACGACGGCGAACTCGCGGCCCTCGACGCGTATGTCGTCGAGCGGACGCAGTCACTGCCGGTGGAATCGCGGCGACTGGTCACCAGCCACGACACCTTCCGCTACTTCGCCGACCGCTACGGCTTCGAGATCATCGGCACGGCCCTCGGCTCCGTCACGACGGAGTCGGCTGATCCCGCGGCCGCCGATATCGCCGCCCTGATCGACGCCATCGAGGCATCAGGTGTGGCCGCCATCTTCCCGGAGAATGTGTCTGATCCAGGGTTGCTGGAGCAGATCGCGTCCGAGACAGGGGTGGAGATCGGACCGCCGCTCTACACCGACGCGCTCGGCGATCCGGATAGCGAAGCCGGGACCTACATCGACCTGGTGACCTACGACGTTGACGCCATCGTCACGGCGCTAGCCGGGTAGGGACTCGATCGGTATCCGCCCGCGGTACAGGTCATCCAGGTGAAGCGCGCAACCGGAGCGATCTCCGGTTGCGCGCTTCGCATTCAATCGGAACCCGACCACGTCGAGTTGGATCCCGCCGGACACCCAGTCAGGTGCCGGGTACCCAGGCGCGGAGAACGACCGCGTCATCTCCAGTAACGTCTATCGAACCAGAGGCGGCCGGTACGACGACGGATTCGCCCAGGCCGATGGAGAGCTCGGCGATCCGCGCGGTCCCGGCGATGACGGTCAGGACCTGCGCCGAATCGGTCGCTGCGGCAATCATCGACTGGCCGGTGGATGGGGCGAGGCGCTCCAGTGCGAAGTAGCGCGTCTCGGCCAGCAACTTGCGGCCGCCATCAGGATCGTCGACCGGTGTGCCCGGACCGGGGACCGGCCGGAGTTCCGGGCGGGTGGCGTGGCGACCGGCTTCGAGGTGACGCGGGCGGGGCTGGCCGTCCGGTCCGACGCGGCCCCAGTCGTCGAGCCGGTAGGTGATCTCCGACGGTTGCTGGACCTCGTAGACGACCACGCCGGCTCCCAGCGCGTGGACCGTCCCGGCCGGGATGGTGACCGACTGGCCTGGGACGGCCCGGTGACGAATGAGCCGACCGGAAGACGACCCGTCGCCTGTCACGCAATCCCGGAAGAACCCGTCGACGTCGACGTCCTCCAGGCCGAGGAACAGCGTCCCGTCGCCCGCAGCTTCCAGCACATGCCACGCCTCGGTCTTGCCCAGCTCATCGGTCGCCGCGGCCTGCTCATCGCCCGGATGCACCTGGATCGAGAGGTGCTGGCCGGCATCGATCAGCTTGATTAGCAGGGGGAAGAGGGGACGACCGCCGGTCGCCCGGAGTCCGGCAGGTCCGGCGACGCCATCCGGATCGGAGCGGACCAGCTCACCGAGCGCCGTCCCGGCGTGCGGTCCCGACGTGATGACCGACTCGCCGGCGGTAACCAGGACCTCCCCGAGCGGCTCACCGCCGGTCTCACCGTCGTCGGCGAGCCTGTGGCCGAAGTCGGCCAGTCGGTTCCCGCCCCATGGCTTGCGGTCAAGGCGGGGACGGACGGTGAACGGAGCGACCGCGGCTCCCGTTGATGGAGTCTGCATGGACGCAGTATCCGGTAAACGTCACCGCCTCGCAGGGCGCCGCGCCGGGTATCGCTCCGAGCAGCGCCCGGTCATCAACCGCGCAGCCTCGGATCTGCTCGTGGTACTCACGGGGTGAATCTCCTTCTTGGCGATCGGGGCCAGGGTGCGCGGGATGATCTCTCAGAGGTCTGCCTGGTGGATTACTTCGGCAGGTGGGATCGCGCCTGCGTAGTGACGCTTACTGAAGGCCCGTTGAAGGATGGTTTCGCGAACCAGGAAACGGTGCTATGGTCTGCGTCTACGTCGGTGGTGGTCATCAGGCGAGGGACAAGGCCTGTCCCGGTGTCCGGCACCATCGCCGTCACGGCGGGGGAGGTACTCCGCCACGCGTGTCCCTGCCATGGCGATGTGCCCCATGGCCCGGGACTTACCGCACTCCGGTGCGGGGAGACAGAGCGTGAAGATCACGTCGGTGGAGACGGCGGTCGTCGAAGGCAATTACGACTGGGTGCTCGTGCGCATCCACACGGATGCGGGCGTCACCGGGCTGGGCGAGGCCTACTGGGGCGCTGGCGTCCAGGAACTAGTCGAGAAGTGTGTGCCGATGCTGATCGGCGAGGACCCGCGCAACATCGGCAAGATCGTCGAGGGACTGGTCCGGCGGATGTCCGGCGCCGGCTCGCAGGGCGGCGCGACGGTGACCGCGATCAGCGGCATCGAGATCGCCCTCTGGGATCTCGTCGCCCGCTCGCTGGACACGCCGATCTCCACACTTTTCGGCGGCCGGTTCCGCGAGAAGATCCGAATCTACGCCGACTGTCATGCCGGTGACGACGAGACGCCGGAGAGCTGGGCCGAGAAGGCGCGGGAGGTCAAGGCGCAGGGCTTCACGGCGATGAAGTTCGACCTGGACGTCTACAACCCGTTCAAGGACAAGCACGACATCTCCGAGGGGCTGATGGCCCAGCGGATGCACTGGATGGAGCCGTACAACCGGACCATCTCCTCGCAGGAGCGGGAGTGGATGGTCGCGTGCGTGGCGGCCGTCAAGGAAGTTACCGGCACCGAGATCATGCTGGCGATGGACCTCCACTGGAAGTTCAACGTCGGGGACGCGATCAAGCTGGCCCGCGAGCTGGAGCGGTTCGACCTGCTCTGGCTGGAGGATCCGGTTCCGCCCGAGAACATCGAGGCGCACGCCGAGGTGCAGCGCAACACCAAGACGCCGATCTGCACCGGCGAGAACCTGTACCGGAAGAACCAGTACCGCCCGCTGATCGAGCAGCAGGCGGTCCGGATCATCGCGCCGGACATCCCGAAGATGGGCGGGCTGCTGGAGGCCAAGAAGGTCGCCGACCACGCCGACCAGTACTTCATCCCCATCGCCCCGCATAACGTCTCGTCTCCGATCGGCACGGTCGCCGCGGCGCACGTCTGCGCGGCGATGAGCAACTTCCTGGTCATGGAGTTCCACGCCAACGACGTCCCGTGGTGGGGATCGCTGGTTGACGGTGATCCGCCGATCAAGGACGGGTTCATCCATCTGACCGAGGCGCCGGGCCACGGCCTGACGCTCAACGAGGACGTCGCCCGCGAGCACGCCAAGCCGGGTACGAGGTTCTTCGGCGAGGCGATCCCGGCCCGCGCCTAGCGCCGGATTGCCCGAAAGATCAGCGGCCCCGGCGGGACTTCCCGCCGGGGCCGTTCGTCTTGGTGAGTTGGTCTGTTCCCTGCATGTGACCATGCAGGAGGAGGGGCCGACGATGCCGCAGCACATGACCGACGACGAGCGTGACGCGTTCCTGATGGAGCCCCGGATCGGCGTGTTGAGCGTGGCGGCCGACGACGGGCGCCCCCCGCACACCGTGCCGCTGTTCTACGGATAAGAGCCCGGCGGCAACCTGATCTTTTACACCCAGACGCATGGCCGGATCGCCCGCAAGACGCGGCTGGTCGAGGCGGCCGGGCAGGTGGCGCTCAACGTCCAGAAGCCGGAGTACCCGTACCGGTACGTCACGGTCGAGGGGACGGTAGTCGACGTGACGCGCTTGCCGGGCCGTGACCAGATGCTGGCGATCGTCGGGCGCTATCTGCCCGCCCGGGGTGCGGCCAGGTTCGTCGACACCGAACTGGCCAATCCGTACCAGCGACTGGTGCTGTTCACCGTTCGCCCTGATCGATTCCTGACGTTCGACGTGAGCAAGCCGGAGTAGGGGATCAGGACGCGCTGGCGTGGTTGGTCCGTAGCGAAGCGAGCAGATTGGCCATCTCGATCGCCGCCATGGCGGCTTCGTCCCCCTTGTTACCGGCCTTGGTCCCGGCCCGTTCGATGGCTTGCTCGATGGTGTCGGTCGTCAGGACGCCGAAGAGCACCGGGACGTCGGTTTCCATCGACACGTTGGCGATGCCCTTGGAAACCTCGGACGAGACGTACTCGTAATGCGACGTTGCTCCCCGGATCACCGCGCCGAGACAGACCACGGCATCGACCGCACCGCTTCGCGCGAGCGCCCGGGCGACCAACGGGATCTCGAAGGCTCCAGGGCACCACGCGACCTTGATGCCGGTTGGATCCGTTTCGTGCCGGAGCAGTGTGTCCATCGCGCCGTCGAGCAGCTTGCCCCCGATGAATTCGTTGGTCCGGCTGACGACGATTCCGAAGCGGAGACCGCGGGCAGTGAGCATTCCTTCGAAGACGCTGACATCGTGATGCATGGGTGTCATTCCTTTGGGTGGAGCTGTGGCGGCGCCACAGATGGTCGAAGGGTAGGCAGGCCGGGTGTCACTCAGCCGATCGGGGCCGCTGGGTCGGATGGGTCGGCGATGAGGAGATGTCCCAGCCGTTCCCGCTTGGTGCTCAGGTAGCGGCGGTTGTCCACCCCGGCGGGAACGACCAGGGGAACCCGCTCGACGATCTCCAGACCATGTCCGCTCAATCCCACGACCTTCCGGGGATTGTTCGTCAGGAGCCGCACCCGGCGAACGCCGAGGCTCCGGAGCGCCTGGGCTCCGAGGCCGTAGGTCCGCAGATCAGCCGGGAAACCGAGTTGCTCGTTGGCTTCAACCGTGTCGAGTCCCTGGTCCTGCAGTTGATAGGCGCGGAGCTTGTTGTGCAGTCCGATGCCCCGCCCTTCCTGCCGGACGTAGAGGAGGACACCCCGGCCCTCGGTCCCGATCAGGGTTAGCGCTCGCTGAAGCTGATCGCCGCAGTCGCACCGGCCGGAGCCGAAGACATCGCCGGTAAGGCACTCGGAGTGAACCCGGACCAGGACGGGCTCGCCATCAGCTACGTCCCCCATCGTCAGCGCGAGGTCGGGATGGGGGTACAGGTCGTTCTCGAAGACCGTGACGGTGAACTCACCATAGGGAGTAGGCAGTCGGGTCGACACCCCGCGGCGGACGAGTGTCTCCTCCTGGCGACGGTACGCGATGAGGTCGGCGATGGTCACGATCCCGATCCGGTGCCGGGTCGCGAACCGTTCCAGTTCCGGTCCCCGGGCCATCGACCCGTCCTCGGCCATTACCTCGCAGATCACGGCGACCGGCTCCAGTCCGGCGAGCCCTGCCAGATCGACCGACGCTTCGGTGTGGCCTGCCCGGACCAGAACACCTCCCTCCCGCGACCGGAGCGGGAAGATGTGGCCGGGCCGGGAAAGGTCGTTGGCAACGGTGGACGGATCGGCAAGCAGGCGGATCGTCCGTGCGCGGTCCTGTGCCGAGATGCCCGTCGTCACGCCCGTCGCTGCCTCGGCCGAGACGGTGAAGGCGGTGCCATATCCGGAGGAGTTCTCGTCGGTCGACACCATCAGCGGAAGCTCGAGCTCATCGAGCCTGCTCCCGGTCATCGCGACGCAGATCAGCCCGCGACCGTGGCGAGCCATGAAGTTGACCATCTCCGGATCGACGAACTGGGCGGCCATGACGATGTCGCCCTCGTTCTCGCGCCCCTCATCGTCGACGACGATGAGGGGGCGGCCGGCACGGAGATCATCGAGCGCCTGCTCGACCGTTCGCCGTATCATCCTGAACGCTCCTTTCCTGTTGACAGGTCAGATGAATCCGGCTCGTCGCAGCACATCAGTGGTGAGTCCCTGCTCCGTTGACCGCTGGGTGAGCCGCTCGACGTACTTGCCCATCACATCCACCTCGATATTCACGCGGTGTCCGGGTCGTTTGCCCGGCAGGGTGATCGTCTGCTGCGTGTGATAGACGAGGGACACCTCGAAGCCGTCCGGGTGGATCGCGGCGACCGTCAGGCTGGCGCCGTCGACAGCCACGTAGCCACGCTCCACGACGTAGCGCTGGATGTCTGCAGGGGCATCGATGCGGGTGACTACCGACGACCCCTCGCCGGTTGCGCTGCGGATGGTTCCGACACCGTCGACGTGACCCTGGACGTAGTGCCCGCCGATGCGGTCGCCCACGGCCAGAGATCGCTCGAGGTTGACCCGGTCCCCCACCCGGAGTGCGCCGAGGGTGCTCCGTCGCAGGGTTACCGGCTGGACATCCGCCCGGAACGACTGGTTCCCGAACGCGGTGACCGTCAGACAGACCCCGTCGGTGGCGATGCTGTCCCCGATGCGGGTGCCGTTGAGGACGGCTTCGCACCGGATCACCAGGGACGCGCCTGCTCCCTGGTTGATGCGCTCCACAACGCCGATCTCCTCGACTATCCCGCCGAACATGTCGCGTCTCCTCTCCCGTCAGTCGCTGCGGCGATGTCGCCCTCGATCAGGACGTCGTCACCCAGGCGGCCGACCCGGAGTCGATCCAGCCGGAGGGCATCACGCATCGTGGCTACGCCGTTTCCACCTGACGGTCCGGGCGCCGAGGTGCCACCGACGAGCACCGGCGCCACGAACGCCGAGATCCGGTCGACGAGGTTCTCGTCGAACAGACCGCCCAGTAGCCGGCTGCCCCCCTCGACCAGCAGGTGATTGATTCCCCGGTCCCCGAGTGCTGACAGGAGTTCGGTGAGCGGGAACGTTGGGCCGCTGCCGATGACCAGGCAGTCGTGCCCGCGGTCGCCGATCGCCCGCCGCCATGCGCTGGGGGCTGACGCGGTCGTCGCTACGATGGTCGTACCGGGCAGACTTGGGTCGAGGATTCGCGACGTAATCGGGACCGATCCCCGGCCGTCGACGAGGATCCGCGTGGGATGGTGGGGGCCGCCCCAACCCGCGAGGTTCGCCGGAAGGCGGGTCGTGAGGGACGGGTCGTCGGCGATGACCGTACCCGCGCCAACGGCGATGGCGTCGACCTGGTCCCGGAGTTCGTGGACGACCTGCCGCGCAGCCGCCCCGGTGACCCAGCGGCTATGGCCGGTCCGGGTCGCGATGCGGCCGTCCACGGTCATGGCGTACTTGGCATGAACGAGGGGACGACCGGTCCGGATCCGTCGCATGAAGCCGGCGACCGTCTCGCTCGCCTCGGTGGATCCCGTCCCGACCTCGACCGAGACTCCTGCGGCCCGCAGTGCCGCGATACCGGAACCGTTCACCTCGGGGTAGGGGTCTCCCATGGCGATGACGCTGCGGCGGATACCGGCGGAGACGATCGCGTCTGTGCACGGTGGCGTTCGGCCGTAGTGGCAACACGGTTCCAGGGTGACGTAGAGCGTTGCGTCCCGGGCGGAATCACCGGCCTCGCGGAGCGCGTGGATCTCCGCATGCGGACCACCGGCCGGGCTGGTCCACCCCCTCCCGACGATCTGGCCATCACGCACCACGACCGCCCCGACGGCGGGGTTGGGTGCCGTTCGGCCACGCGCGCCGCGGGCCAGCCTGATCGCTTCGGTCATGAAGGATTCGTCTGAGCAGGAAGGGTTCATTGCGGGGCTCACATCGCCGTAGACCGGCCCCGGGAACAGAAAAACCCGGGGCGATAACCCCGGGCGGTGATGGGTGCGCGACGAGAACCATGCGCCAAAACCCATGCCGGAAATGGCATGGCTCGCGCACGGCTTCGCTTGTCGCGCCTTCTCCCATCCGGACTATACCGTCGGCCCCGGAATCTCACCGGATCTGCACAGTGAACTGCGCTCGCGGGCTGTACCGCCGATCGGGAATTGGGGCGTACCCCTCACCCTGCCCTGAAGGCTGCTGGGTGGATGATAGCGGAAGCCGATGAATATGCACAGAAGTCACGATCCGGGTGCCCGGACGGGGATTATGGGCTCCGGGTCTGTCCCGGCTCAGGCACTGATGGCTCCGCCCGTGCGATTGGAGGTGCTCTTTCGAGGACGGTATGAAGCGCGGCGTCGTATTCCGCTATCCCGCCGAGCGCGAACCGTCGTTCGATCCCGGGCCATCAAGTGATCCTCATGGTGGTCCTCTCCCCGCGGTCCGGTTGCCGAACTCCGGTCGGGTCCGCCCGCTGCGGGCCCGTGGTAGCCTGCCGGGCACGTTGGATCGCAGAGCCCACGGGGAGAGACGATGACGGACAGCGGCAAGACGAGCGGTACCGGCGCGGCGGTTGATTACGTGTCCCTGCACTACCTGGCGGAGACGGCAGAGTGGCGGACCGACCGCTACTACCGTTACGCCGAGATGACGGACCTCGTCCACGGCTGGGTGGACGCCCACCCGCAAATCGCGACGCTCGGCTCGATCGGGCAGACTGGCGAGGGGCGCGAGATCTGGGTTGTGACGATCACCAACCGCGCGACCGGCCCGGACACGGAGAAGCCGGCCTACTACGTCGACGCCAACATCCACGCCGGCGAGGTCACCGGGTCGTCGGTCGCGCTGGCTACCATCCACCACCTGCTGACGCGCTACGGCGCCGACGAGAAGATCACCCGGCTGATCGACGAGACGACCGTCTACGTCATCCCGCGCATCATGATCGACGCGAGCGAGGTCTACCTGACGACGGCCGACCGGATGCGCTCCTCCATCCGGACCTGGCCTGACCGCTCCGACGAGATCGTCGACGGTATCCGGGTCTCGGACGTCGACGGTGACGGCGTGATCGCCTACATGCGCGTCAAGGACCCGGACGGGCCGTGGAAGGCCTCCGCGAAGGACGACCGAGTGATGGTCGCCCGCGGACCAGACGAGACGGGTGGCGACTACTACTTCGTCCATCCCGAGGGGACCATCGACAACTGGGACGGCGGGGCCGTCCGGGTAGCGCCGCCGGAGTGGGGGCTGGACCTCAACCGGAACATGCCGCGCGACTGGAAGCCGGAGTGGACGCAGAAGGGCGCCGGTCCGTACCCGCTGTCCGAGCCGGAGACGCGGGCCGTCGCCGACTTCATCCTCGGCCATCCCAACATCCACGGCTCCCAGCACTACCACACCCAGTCCCGGGTGATCCTGCGGGCCTCTGCGCTGCGGCCGGACGATGAGCTGCCCGAGGCCGACCTCGAGGCATACAAGGCGATCGGGAAGATGGGCGAGGAGGAGACGGGCTACAAGTGCGTCTCGATCTACCACGACTTCGCCTACGACAAGAAGAAGCCGATTTACGGGTCGTTCCAGGACTGGATGTTCGACTACGTCGGCGTGTTCTCGTTCGCGACGGAGCTCTGGAGCCTGCCGATGGAGGCCGGCTGCGATGTCACCGACTTCATCAAGTGGCCCAAGGAGCGGACCGAGGACGACGACCTGAAGATGCTCCACCTGATCGACCGGCAGGCCGGCGGGCGCGGCTTCTCTCCCTGGCGCGCGTTCGACCACCCGCAGCTCGGGCCGGTCGAGCTGGGTGGCTGGGACTTCAAGTTCGGCGTCCAGAACCCCCAGGGCCCCTTCCTCGAAGGGGAGATCAACCGCAACGTCCCGTTCACGATCCGGGCGATGGGCACGGCGCCGCAGCTCCGGTTCGTCGACAGCGGCGCCGAGCAGCTGGGCGATGGCGTCTACCGGGTCTGGGCGGTCGTCGGCAACAGCGGGTTCCTGCCGACCTACGGGTCGGAGACGGCGCGCGCGACGGGCCAGCCACGCCCGGTCAAGGTGACGCTGGACCTGCCGGCCGGCGCGAAGGTCGGCTCCGCCAGCGGGCGGGTCGAGCAGGAGATCGGGCATCTCGCCGGGCGGAGCAGCCAGCACGCCGCCTTCGCCCAGCGCAGCGAGTACCCGAACCTCTCGCGCAAGCTAGTCGAGTGGACCGTCGCGGCGCCGGCCGGGACGGAACTGCCGCTCACCGCCGCGACGCCACGGGCCGGGACGGTCCGGGCGACGGTCACGCTCGGGTAGCCACGCTCCTCCCCATCATCAACAGGAGACATTCGACCGCAGCCCCGGCCGGGATGGCCGGGGCTGCTCCTTTGTCACTTCCCGGTCACGGCGTGAGGACCGGCCTGCTGGGGCAGCGTCGGCGACCACGCCCGGCTGGTACGGCATCTGCGTGCCCGAATCATGTCGAGATCGGATGATGCAGTGGATGGACAGAAGCGGATGCCGGCTCTCCATCCCGGCGGTTCCGCTGCATCCATAGCGACCCCGGGAGGCCGCAGCCCGGCCACGGGCCGAGCAGTACGACGCCGGGTGGACTGACCCGAGCCGCGCCGGTGCCCGGCGTTGCGCCCAGATCAGCGACGGACAACAGGGAGGTGAGCGGTGGTCGATCATGTCAGGAGAATGCTGGGGGACCGCGCTGCCTTCGCCAACGAAGTCCCGGAGATCGCCAGCATTGCCCAGCCCTGGGACGTGGGGGGCGACGCAATCATGGACGTTGTCGGCGATGCCCGCTTCGTGCTGATCGGTGAGGCGTCCCACGGCACAGAGGAGTTCTACCGCGACCGGGCCGAGCTCACCCGCCGCCTGATCACCGAGAAGGGCTTTCGCGCGGTGGCGGTCGAAGCCGACTGGCCCGACGCCTACCGGGTCAACCGCTTTGTCCGGGGCGACGGTACCGACCAGTCGGCTGACGAGGCACTGTCCGGCTTCCGGCGGTTCCCTCAGTGGATGTGGCGGAACACGGTCGTGGTGGGCTTCGTCGACTGGCTCCGGGAGCACAACCGGACCACTGGGGAATTCGGCCACGTGGGCTTCTATGGGCTCGACCTGTACAGCCTGAGCTCTTCCATGGCCGAAGTCGTCACGTACCTCGAACGGGTGGATCCGGGAGCGGCGGACCGTGCCCGGGGACGGTACGGGTGCTTCGACCACTACAGCCAGGACGGGCAGCAGTACGGGTACGCGGCCAGCTTCGGCGAGGCCGAGCCCTGCGAGGACGCTGTCGTCGCGCAGTTGACCGAGCTGCGGGAGCGGTCGGCCGAGCTGGTCCGGGCCGGGAGCGCCGGGTCGGCGGACGAGCACTTCCATGCTGAGCAGAACGCACGGCTGGCCCGCAACGCCGAAGCCTATTACCGATCGATGTTCCGAGGCCGGGACGAGTCGTGGAACCTGCGCGATCGCCACATGGGCGAGACACTCCGGGAGCTAGCCGGCTTTCTCGACGGGGACGCACCCGGGAGCCGGATCGTCGTCTGGGCCCATAATTCCCATCTCGGCGACGCCCGCGCGACGGAGATGAGCCAGCGCGGGGAGCTCAACCTCGGCCAACTGGTTCGGGAGTGGGCGCCGGACGAGACCGTTCTGATCGGCTTCAGCACCCATTCGGGTACGGTTTCGGCGGCGAGGGACTGGGGCGATCCGGTCAGTCGGTGGAACGTCCGGCCCGGGCTGTCCGGCTCATGGGAGTCGCTGTTTCACCGGGTAACTGAGGAGACGGGAGTCGACCGGTTCCTGCTCACCTTGCGGGGTGAGTTGCCGCCAGCACTTGGTGAGCCACGTCTGCAACGGGCAATCGGCGTGATCTACCGTCCCGACACCGAGCGCTGGAGCCACTACTACCGGGCGGATCTGGCCCGGCAGTTCGACGCCATGATCCACATCGACCGCACGACGGCGCTCACGCCGCTCGAGCGGACGGCTGGCTGGGACAGCGGCGAGCCGCCGGAGACCTACCCATCCGCGCTCTGAACGACCGTTTCCGTAAGTGCCAGCAGGAAGGCCTTGCTGACATGCCCTACCAGGATCGCCGCGACGCCGGGCGTGCACTGGGTGCCAGCCTGGCCGACCTGCGCGAGCAACCGGACCTGATCGTCCTCGGACTGCCACGGGGTGGCGTGCCCGTCGCGGCTGAAGTCGCTGCGGCGCTGCGGGCGCCACTCGATGTCCTGCTCGTCCGGAAACTCGGCGTGCCGCGCCACGAGGAGCTGGCGATGGGCGCCATCGCGTCCGGCGGCGGGATGGTCCTCAACGAGGACATCGTCCGGGAGCTGGGCATTCCGGATGACGCCATCCGGGCCGCCGTCGAGCGGGAAGGGGCCGTGCTGGCTGACCGGGAGCGACGCTACCGCGCCGGGCGCCCTGAGCCGGAATTGCGCGACCGGACCGTCGTAATCGTCGACGACGGGCTGGCGACCGGCGCGACGATGCGAGCGGCCATCGAGACCACGCGAACCCACGGGCCGCGGTCGATCATCGCCGCCGTGCCGGTCGGCGCCGCAGCGACCCAAAGGGAGCTGGAGAGGATCGCCGATCGGGTGGTCTGTCCCATGACGCCGGAGCGCTTCTCGGCCGTCGGGATGCACTACGTCGATTTCCGGCCAACCACGGACGATGAGGTCATCGCTGCGCTGGCTGGCTTTCCTGGCTGAGCGCGTGACGCCGGGCGGCAGGATCATGCCCCGACCCGCGGGCGTCCCTAGCGATCGTCCGGGGAGGGGGGGGTGGGAGTGTCCTCGTCCGGGTCGGCGATGCCGACGAGGGAACGGTACTGCGCTTCCATGTAGCGGCGAAGACGCGGGATGATCCCGAGCGTTTCCAGCGATTCCCGGATGCGCCGCTGCTGGTCGGCATCGGCGGTCTCGGACAGGACCGGGTAGATGTCCTGGGTCAGCGTGGTCCGGATCGTCGCGATGCACGCTTCCACCGCGCGGGCCGTCGTCTGGTCCAGGTGGATGCGGTGCTGGTTGAAGTACTCGCCCAGCTGGAAGGCTGTCTCGCCGACTTCCCGCCAGTTCTCCCAGCGGAGCAGCTCCGGCGTCAGGTCGGTCGGCACGCGGAAGGACTCGCCGGGCAGCAGGATCGGGTTGGTCAGGGAGACGATCGAGAACTCGACCCGGGCTAGCCGGTCGTAGAGCTCGGCAGTGATCTCGGCGCGCCGGACCATCAGCTCCGGCGCTTCCTCGATCGTCCCGGCGGGAAGGGCGACCGGCGTCGCCGACTGGGGCTCGGCCGCGCGGGCCGACTCGGCGGCCGCTTCCTCGCGTTCCCGGAGCGACTCGGCTCGCGCCTCCAGCTGCTGCTCGGTCCGGCGCAGCCGCTCGATGAGCTGGTCGTGATCGCGCCGGGTCATCTGGTCGTTGGCGCGGATATCCGCGAACGCTGCTTCCAGCTCCAGGCGCCGCTCCTGCAGCGCGCCGAGCTGGCGGCGGTAATCGTCGTGGATCTCCCGCAGGGCGTCGGCCCGCTCACGCGCTTCGGCCTCGCGGGCGTCGATGCGGCGGCGGTGGTCGCCGGAGACGAGCTGTTGCCCGGCCTCGCGGAAGACGAAGGCGGCGCCACCGATCAGGGCGATGAGGATCAGGGCGAGGATGATGGCGAGCGCTTCCACGGGCGACCTCTGGCGGCGCGCCGGGTGGGCGCGATGGGACCGATGTCCGACGGCTTGCAGGGAGCCGCCCGCATTGTAGTCAGCCCGGCGCCACCCGGCACCTGCTTCTGGTCGACGTCGCTACCGCTCGACGAGCGCGACTTCGACCGCGTCGCCGGTCACCCTGACCTGGTAGGCCTCGACCGGGGTGACGACGGGCATCGCGGCCGCCGCGCCGGTCCGGATATCGAAGCAGCCGCCGTGGAGCGGGCACTCGAGGATGTCGCCGTCGATGCTGCCATCGGAGAGCGAGGCGTCGGCGTGGGTGCAGGTGTCGTTGATGGCGAAGAACTCGCCGTCGAGATTGATCAGGCAGACGGGGGTGCCGGCGACGTCGACGTAGGTCATCTCGCCGGGGGCGAGGTCGGACGTCTTCGCGACGGCGTGGAAGGCGGGTTCTGACATCAGGGGGACCTCCGGGAGGGGTGATCAGCGCTGGACGGGGGACTCGAGGATCCGGACGGCATCGCCGGCGTGAACCGTGCCGGGCCGCGTGACGGTGGCGTAGACGCCGAGGCAGGGCATCCGGGTGCTACCCGGCTCGGCGAACGGGACGGTGTTGTCCCGGGCGACGGCGCGCAGCAAGCCGAGATCGGCCGGGACGCCGGGCTGGGCGAGTGTGGTGACGACGCAGCGCGGCGACCGGGCGATGATGGTCAGCTCGGCCTCACCGATCGCAAGCGTGCGGCCGACCCAGGCATTCTCCGGGAACGCGTCCGCTTCGGATCCGCTGTCGATCACGAGATTGGGGCGGAAGCGGCGCGGGTCGGCCGCCGTCCCATCGCATGCGCCGACCGAGGCAAGGGCACTGGTCGTGACGAGATGGACGGGCGCATGGTCGAAGAAGGTCCCCGGCGCCGCACCGGCGATCGGGCCGCTGGTCTCGGTGTCGCGCATCGCGAGGCCGTCGATGTCGGGCCAGTAGCGGTCGATCGTCGCGTCGTCCGGGACTGCGGCCCCGATCGTGACGTCCGCGCCGATCAGGGCAGCGATCGCCCGGTCCAGCTCAGGCCCGGGCCCGGTGACGACCTCGCCGCCGGGCAGCGTGACCGCGACCCGGCCGTCCGGTAGGCGGCGTGCCGAGCAGCCGAGGAGTGTTCCCCAGCGGCGCGGGAGCTTGGCGCTCCCGATGCGTCCGCTGGTGCGGTCGATCAGGGCGAGGCCGCGGTCACCCTCTCCGCCGGTCGCCGTGAAATGGATGCTCTCCAAGCGCTCGCCGCCCATCGATTTGACGGGGTAGCGCCACAGTTCGGCGACGGTCACAGCTGCTCGTCGTCGACGGCGTGGCCCAGCAGGCCGACCTTGAGCGTCTTGAGGCCGAGCATCGCGCACTTCATCCGGGCGGGACTGACCGGGATGCCGATCTCCTCGATCAGGTCGTCGCGGCGGATGGCGAGCACCTCGGCGACCGGCCGGCCGATGACCATGTCGGTCAGGATCGAGGCTGATGCCTGGGAGACGGCGCAGCCGCGGCCGTCGAACGCGATGTCGGAGATGACCTCGTCCGTGATCCGCAGGTCGATCCGGATCTCGTCGCCGCAGAGCGGGTTCATCTCCTCGTGGGAGACATCGGCCGGGTCGAGGCGGCCCTTGTGGTGGGGGTTGCGGTAGTGGTCGAGGATGATCTCGCGGTACAGGCTGTCGGTCATGGGGCTTCCGGTTCTCTCGGTTTGGGAATGGCGAGTCGTACTCGACATAGCGTACCGCGAGTGGACGGAGACGACCTCTCTCCCCGGTCCCCTCTTTACTGCGACAGGGAGGGGACCGGGGAGAGGTCAATGAAGAGGCCGGAGAGGGGATGATCAGATTGGGTTGAAGATCGCGTTCACCCGGTGCAGTCCGGCGACGAGGGCGTCGATGTCGGCGGTCGTCGTGTACGGGCCGAAGGAGGCGCGGGTCGTCGCGATCAGGTCCAGCTCGCGCATCAGCGGCTGGCAGCAGTGGTGCCCGGCCCGCACGGCGACGCCGCCCTCGTCGAGGATCGCCGCCACGTCGTGCGGGTGGACGTCGTCGACGACGAACGAGATCACGCCGGCCTGCTCGTCCGGGTTGGCCGGACCGAACACGGTGACGTGCGGCACCTCGGCCAGCCGTGCCAGCGCGTAGACCAGCAGGTCGTGCTCGTGCTGGCGGATCGCGTCCAGCCCGATGCCCGAGACGTACTCCACCGCGACGCCCAGCCCGATCGCCTCGGCGATGGCGGGGGTGCCGGCCTCGAACCGGGCCGGGACGTCGGCCCAGGTGCTACCGGTGAGCTCGACCCGGCGGATCATGCTGCCGCCCCCGAGGAACGGCGGCATCGCGTCGAGGATCTCGCGCCGGCCCCAGAGCACGCCGATCCCGGTCGGCCCGAACAGCTTGTGCCCGGAGAAGGCGAGGAAGTCGCAGCCCAGCTCGGCGACGTTCACGGGCAGGTGCGGCACGCTCTGGGCGCCGTCGATCAGCACAGTCGCGCCCGCCGCCTTGGCCCGCCGGGTAATCTCGGCCGCCGGGTGGATGGTCCCGAGCGCGTTGGAGACGTGCGAGAACGCGACAAGCTTCGGACTGCGAGCCAGGAGCGCATCGAATGCGTCAAGGTCCAGCCGGCCACCGGTCCCCGGCAGCATCGGGACGAAGGCGAGCTCGGCGCCGGTCTGCTCGGCGATCAACTGCCACGGCACCAGGTTACTGTGGTGCTCCATGACCGTCAGCACGACGAGATCGCCGGGACGCAGGTTCTTCCGGCCCCAGGCGTTGGCGACGAGGTTGATGCTCTCGGTCGTGTTCCGGGTGAAGACGACCTCGCGGGGATCAGCGGCACCGATGAAGGCGGCGATCGTCGCCCGCGCCGCTTCGTACTGGGCGGTGGCGTGCTCGGACAGCGCATAGACGCCGCGGTGGATGTTGGCGTTGGTCGTCCGGTGGTAGTGCGACACGGCGTCGATGACGACGTCCGGCTTCTGGGACGACGCGGCCGTGTCCAGGAAGGCGAGGGCCGGTCGGCCGGGCGGTGGCAACTGGTTGAGGATCGGGAAGTCCCGGCGGATCCGGGTGCCGAGGTCGGCAGTGATATCCGAGGGCGCGGCGCCGGGCGACGGGGATGTCACGGTGGCGGGACCGGCGGAGGGGCCGGCGGCACGGAGGTCGGACAGTGGCGCCACCTTTGGCGCGGGGAACTGGTCGCGGCAGCAGGACATAATCGGTCACCTCGTCACCACCCGGGCGGGCGGTGCCTTCCATGGGCGCGATCTGCCGCGCGCCGGTTGCTCCCGGTCTTGATACCGGCCCAAGGAACTGAAGCGATGGCCATCGGGAGCGGCCACGCTGAATTGGGCAGGACCGTCGCGGGCGCCGGAGGCCACGGCAGATGGTGACCGGAAGCCGGCGCCGTCGTTGAGGTGCGGCGGTACCGCAAGGGTAGCAGACGGGACCGCATCGGCGATTCATGACCTGACGATTCCCCGCGCCGCGTCTGGCGGTCGGTACGGGCGATGAAGAGGGGGGTATTCACGGAGTCATGAACGTGATACGGTCCGTGAACGACATCCAATCATCCACGCCGGGAGGGACCATGGGCGGCGAAGACATCCGGATCCTTGACGACCCGGACGTGCTCCGGATCGTCGCTGACCCGCTGCGGCTGCGGCTGCTGGAGGCGCTCCGCCGGGCGCCGATGACGGTCACCGAGCTGGCGGAGGAGCTCGGCGTCGCCCGGACCCGGCTCTACTATCACGTCCGGCTGCTGGAGGGAGCGGGCCTGGTCACCGTTGCCGAGACCAACGTCGTCTCCGGCATCCCCGAGAAGCGCTACCGGGTGACCGCCTACCGTCTGACGATCGACCGGGCGCTGCTCACCGGAGCCGGTGGCGATCGCCAGCCGCTGGACGTCCTGCTCTCGGTGATCTTCGACGAGGTCGCTAGTGAGATCCGGCGCTCCGTCACCTCGGGCCTGATCGACCTGGACGACGGCGGCGGGTCGAACATCGCTCCTCGGCGCATGGCAATCGGCCGCAACTGGTACCGGCTCAGCGACCGCGAGGTCGGCGACTTCGCCGCGGCGGTCGACCGATTGTGGCGCGCGATGGCCGACCGGCAGGTGGAGTTGACCGGCGGCCAGCAGGGGGTGGGCTGGGACGAGGAACTGCGATCGGTCGAGCAGGACGCGGCCACGGACGATCCCGGTGAGCCGAGGCGGCTCTATGAATGGGTCGCCGGATTCTATCCGATCGTGCCCCCCGAACCAGCCGGATCAGCGGGCACCGAGGATCCGACCTCATGAGTCAGCATCAAGCCGGCAATCAGCCGCGAAAGAACGGCCCGCTCTCCGCGCTGATCGTCGCGTGGCTCATGACACTGGTCGGACGGCAGCTTTCGCTGCTGGCCGTGCCGTGGCTGGTCCTGACAACGACCGGCAGTGCCTCGCTGGCGGGGATCGTGGCGGCCGTCGGGGTCGTCCCGGCAGCCATCGCCGGACTGCTCGGCGGGGTGATGATCGACCGGTTCGGCGCCCGGCAGATCGCGATCGCGGCGAACGTGGTCAGCGCCGCCGGCATCGTCATCATCCCGCTGCTCCACGTCACCGTCGGACTCCAGTTCTGGCAGCTCCTCGTCGCCGTCTTCATCGGCTCCACGCTGGAGATCCCCGCCATCACCGCCGGCCGGTCGATGGTCCCGGAGCTGGCCTCGCTGGCCCGGCAGCCGCTGGAGCGCATCAACGCCGCCTTCGAGTCGACGCAAAACCTGTCGTTGCTGGTCGGGCCGCCGCTGGCCGGACTGCTCGTCGCGACCATCGGCTCGTACCACGTGCTCTGGCTGGACGCCGGCGCGTCGGTCGCCGGGGCGATCGTGCTGGCGATCTGGGTTCCCCGGACCGCCTTCGCCCGCCGCGTCGGCTCGGCGAGCTCCGGGGTCCTGGCCGATGTGCGCGAAGGCTTCGCGTTCATCCGGCGGGACCGGGTGCTCTGGCCGATGGCGGTGATCCTGTCGCTCTCGAACATGGTCAGCGCCGGACTGTTCGGCGTGATCTTTCCGGTCTACGCCGAGGGCGTGCTGCGGAGCCCGACGGCGTTCGGCGCGATCCTGTCCGCGGTGGGGGTCGGGCTGCTGGCGGGCTCGACGCTGTGGGGTGTGCTGGCCGGTCGGCTGTCGCGACGGGTGGTCTGGATCACGGCGTTCCTCACCGCGCCGCTGACGCCTTGGGTGCTGCTGCTGGAGCCGGGCGTCGTGCTGCTGGCCGTCGTGTCCGGTGTGACGGCGCTGCTCGGCGGGGCACTCAATCCGATGATGGTCACGATCCGGGTCGAGCGCAGCACGCCTGCCATCCGCGGCCGGGTGTTCGCAACGTACTCGACGATCGCGATGGTCACGCAGCCGATCGGCTACCTCGGCGTCGGCCCGCTGATCGACGTCTTCGGGATCTGGGCTGGCGTGCTGGCCGTCGCGGTCATCGGGCAGGCGGTCGGGATCGCGACCCTGCTCATCCCGGGATTCCGCGAGCTCGGCCCGGTCCCGACGGCAGAGACGGCTCCGGTTGGTACGCTTGCGCCGACGGACGCGACGCGATGACGGAGGCGGGATGACGACGAGCGGGACGGTCAGGCCCGGTGCCGGGGGGATGGGCCTCTGGCGCGAGATCATGGCGCGGCACAAGGGGTCGGCAACGGGCCAGGTGGACCCGGCGTCCCCGATGAACCTCCGGCCCGATCGACCGTACGGGTCGAACGGAAACATCCGAGACGCAGCGCAGGAACAACCAGCTGACCGACGGGCGCCGATGGGGTCGGCGGACCTCGTCTACGGACCGGACGGCCGGGTCGCGTGGGGCGAGATCTGGGAGGACTTCTGCGACCTCGGGCTGACCGACGGGCCGCCGCACCGGGGCGATCTGCTCGCCTCGGAGGGGCTCTCCGCCGCCGCAATCGCCGACCCGGACAGCGCCGCCCGGGTCCGGGAGGAGTTGACCCGAGGGCTTTCCCAGACCACGTCCTGGCCGGTCGTCGAGGATGTCGAACCGGGCTGGTTGGGGCTGCGGTGCCCGGATGCCGCCGCGGCCGCCTGGATGGCGCGGGCCATCCTTGCCGAGAACGTCGATGCCCGCGCCGAGGGCGACCTGCTCCTCGTCCCGGCGGGTCCGGCGTTCACGCTCACGGGCGAGATTAAGAACGTCGTGACGTCTGTCGCCAAGACGTGGCATTACTGGGCCCGCCACGGGATGCGGTGACTCAGGCGCGCTTCGACCTCATCGCCCGGGTGACCTTCGTCCCTGCCAGCTCACCCGATTCGGCGGCGCGGTAAAGCTCGCTGTCGCGGGCGTGCAGGGCGACCCGTCCCTCACCGTCGAAGTGCAGCCCCCAGCCGTGGCGCTTGCCCAGTGGCGAAGCCCGCATGCAGGCCCGAGGGACGGCGAAGTACTCGACGCGGAGGACGTCGTCCTCGCCCTCGGCATCCGGGTTTTGCCGGCGCCAGGTGCCGAACAGGACGTCGCTCATCGTCAACTCGTAGGGCCGGCCGGCGAGCATCCCGTACTGGATGGTCGCGGTGGTCTCCTTGCCGCCGCGTCCGGATGGCGCCTCGCTCGACGTAGCTGGGCAGTCCTCGGCCGCGAGGATGAACGTATCGTAATACTCATGCGCCATGCACGCTGTCTCCCTGGGTGGATCGTTTCGCGGATCATTCGGCCCAGAGGGTAAGGCGTCAACGTGTCAGTCGGTGTCAGGATGAACAGGAGCTGGTGCGTCGCGAAGGATTTGATCGCCCTGGGCCCGTCCGATGACACGCTGTGTTGGCGTGCCGGGCTGGCCCGAAATATTGTCGTAGGTCAGGAGAAGTCAGGCAAACGGAGTAGCCGCCGGGATAGCCGCCGGAGTAGCCGCTCCCTCGTCGTCCTCGACGCTGAACAACGAGACCATACCGAACATGCCGTGGTCGCTCTCGATGTGGCTGAGGACGTGGCAGTGGGGGCCCCGGCGCCGACCTCAGTCGCCTCGGTGATCGTCTCGAATCGCTGGCCCGGCGCGACGTTCAGCGTGTCGCACATGTACGGGTGCGGCGGCAGGTACCCGTCGTTGGCTATCACCGTCATGGGCATGCCGTGCAGGTGGGCCGGGCGGATAATCAGCCCCTCGTTCATCCACCGGAACAGGACGCGCTCGCCCTTCCTGAAGACGAACGGCTGGGTGGGGGGAAGCTCTTGCCGTTGAGGCTGTACCCACCGATCGGCCCGTCGTTGAAGATCACCGTGAACTCGCGGTTGAACGGTGGCCGGGTCGACGGATCCTTCGGCTCGACGATGAACGCACCGAGAAGTCCCCGGATTTCGGCATGGCGGACGGTGTACGGGCCGGCTACACCGGGACGTCCCGTCGTTACCCGGTTTCAGCGAGGTGGAGGCGGACGAAGTCGACTGTCGCGGTCTCGGCTAGGTCCGGGTAATGCGACCGGAGGCCCTGCCGCAGGGAGGCGACCGACGCTACCCCTTTCAAGGCTGCCTCCTCGTCGGTCAACTGGTCCAGCCGGCGGGACTCGACCCGGTCCACCACCGCGTGGAGGCGCCGGTAGCCACTGGGATCCTCGAAGACGAGGATCGCGGGGCCGACGACGACGGGATCGTCGTGGCGAATCGTCGCCGTCTTGCGTCCCGTAGCGATCGCATCGTAATAGCGAGGGTTGAAGCGGATGAAGCGAGCGGGAGCTGAGTCGGGGTGACGAAAGCCGAAGGGAAGCAGAACCCTGACCGGCACGGCGTCGAGCGCCTCAGGAGTAGGAACGACGACATGGCAGTCCGGGTGCAGGTCGAGGAGGACCTGCCGGCAGCGCCCGCATGGCGCGACCACCCCGCGACCCTAATCCCCGGCCGCGACCATCGTGACCAGCGGCCCGGCACCGGCGGCTGCTGCCGCGGCAATGACAGCCAGTTCCGCACACGGTCCGCCGGTGATATGCAAGGCATTGACGCTGGTGTGAACGCGACCCGTCGTGTCCATGGCCGCCGCGGCGACGGTGTGGGCCGGGTTGCCCTCCAGCCGCGAGGCCAGGTCCAGCGCCGCCTCCAGCGTGCGCTGCTCATTCGGGTCGATCACTCGTCCTCCTTGAACGACGGCGGAACGCTCCGGGGGTAGACGAAGAGCGGACGGCCCATCATCGGCCGCCCGCTCTTCACTAAATCCATGCCGCGACCGGTCGCTAGTAGCCGACCTTCCGGGCGATGGCGTTCTGGAGGAAGTCCTGGATCTCCTCGACCGGGATGCGGTCGATCACCGGGCGGAAGAAGCCCTCGACGATCAGCTTCTGGGCCTCGGTCCGGGGAATACCGCGGGCCTGGAGGTAGAAGAGGTGCTCCTCCTCGACCTGCGAGACCGTCGCCCCGTGGGTGCAGCGGACGTCGTTGGCGGCGATCTCGAGGTTTGGGATCGTGTCCGCCCGCGCCTGCCGACTCAGGATCAGGTTGCGGTTCTGCTGGTAGGCGTCCGTCTTCTGGGCGCCCTCGTGGACCCGGATCAGACCCGAGTACACGGTTCGCGCGCTGTCCTTGAGCGCCGTCTTGAACTCCAGGTCGGAGCTCGCGTACGGCGACTCGTGCTCCTGCCAGGTGTGGTGATCGAAGAACTGATCGCCGTCGGCGAACGAGATGCCCAGCATCTCGGCCAGGGTGTCGCGGCCCTGGAGACGGGACCCGATCGAGTGGCGGGCCCACTTGCCACCCAGCGTGACGTGGAGCGACTTCAGCTCGGCCCGGTCGGCCAGCAGCGCGCGCTCATTCAGCATGGAGTGAATGTTGCGGCCCCAGTCCTGAACCTGGACGTAGCGAAGCTGGGCGTTGGTCCCGAGGATCAGCTCGACGACGTTGCTCGCGAACGTCTGCCCGTCGGTGCCACTGGAGTGGTAATCGTCGACCATGAACGCCTCGGCGCCCTCTTCGACCACCACCAGCGTGTGATTGAACACGGCCGCACCGGCCTGGCCCGCAAGGACCAGCTGGCGGAACGGCAGGCCCACAGAAACGCCCTTCGGCACGTACAGGAACGACCCACCCTGCCAGAAGGCGGCGTGGAGTGCTTCGAACTTGCCCGTCGTCGCCGGGACGGCCGTCGTCATGAAGTGCGGGCGGATGAGATCGGCGTGCTCGCGGAACGCCGTGGCGAGGTCGGTGAAGACCACTCCCTGCCCGGCGATCTCCGGCGCAAACTCGGCGAAAATTGTTGCCGCGTCGCGCTGCACCGTCATCCCGGCCCGGGCGCCGCCGATATCGAGCGTCGCGCCACCGGTGTCATCGAGCGTCCCGAGCTGGCTGGCGTCCGTCAGCGCTGGCTGATCGATGCCGGTAAAGGTCGACAGCTGGGCCAGCTTCAGGCTGCGGAGGTCGGTCCGGCGCCACTGCTCATCGGCGCGGGTCGGCATCGGGGTCGCTTCGTAAGTTTCCCAGGCGGCGCGGCGGGCGTCGGACACCCACTGCGGCTCGTCCCGGGTCGCGATCAACGCCTCGAGCGTTTCGCGCGTAAAGCCCGCCAGCTGGGCGGGGGCCTGCGTCGTCATCGTGTGCGCTCCTCTCTGCCGGGTCAAGGCAGGGGACAGGGCCACCGGAGTCCACCACGTGGGTGGACGAGTGGCCCTGCGTCCATCCGTCGGGGGGCGACACCGTCAGGTGTCGCCCGGGGCAATGACTACCCGACGGACCCTTCCATCTCCAGCTGGATCAGCCGGTTGAGCTCGACCGCGTACTCCAGCGGGAGTTCCTTGGCGATCGGCTCGATGAACCCGTTGACGATCATGCTCATCGCCTCGTCCTCGGAGAGGCCGCGGCTCTGGAGGTAGAAGATCTGGTCCTCAGCGACCTTCGAGACGGTTGCCTCGTGGCCGATGGATACCCGCTCCTCCTCGATCTCCATGTACGGGTAGGTGTCGGTCCGGCTCTCCTCGTTCAGCAGCAGCGCGTCACAGACGACGTTGCTCTTCACGTTCTCGGCGCCCTTGTGGACCTTGACCAGCCCGCGGTACGAGCTGCGCCCGTTGCCCTTGGAGATGGACTTGGAGATGATCTGGGACGACGTGTTCGGGGCGACGTGGACGACCTTGCCGCCGGCGTCCTGGTGCTGGCCGTCGCTGGAGAAGGCGACGGAGAGGATCTCACCGCGGGCGCCCTCTTCCATCAGCCAGACCGCCGGGTACTTCATGGTCAGCTTGGAGCCGAGGTTGCCGTCGACCCACTCCATCGTCGCGTTCTTGTAGGCGACGGCGCGCTTGGTGACCAAATTGAAGACGTTTTTCGACCAGTTCTGGATCGTCGTGTAGCGGACGCGGGCGCCCTCCTGCACGATGATCTCGACCACCGCGGAGTGGAGGCTGTCAGTGCTGTAGGTCGGGGCGGTGCAGCCCTCGACGTAGTGCACGTAGGAGCCCGGCGCCGCGATGATCAGCGTCCGCTCGAACTGGCCCATGTTCTCGGCGTTGATCCGGAAGTATGCCTGGAGCGGCACTTCGATCCGGACGCCTTCCGGGACGTAGATGAACGAGCCACCCGACCAGACCGCCGAGTTGAGTGCGGCGAACTTGTTGTCGTTGGCCGGGATCACCGTGCCGAAGTACTGCTTGACGATGTCCGGGTGGTCGCGGACGGCGGAGTCCATATCGAGGAACAGGACGCCCTGCTTCTCGAGATCCTCACGCAGCGAGTGGTAGATCACCTCGGACTCGTACTGGGCGCCGACGCCAGCGAGGAACTTCCGCTCGGCCTCCGGGATACCCAGCTTCTCGAAGGTGTCCTTGATGTACGCCGGAACTTCGTCCCAGCTCTTGCCCTGCTTCTCGGCCGGGCGGATGTAATAGAAGATGCTATCGAAGTCGATCTGATCGAGGTCGCCGCCCCACTGCGGCATCGGCCGCTTGAGGAAGTGGTCGTACGCCTTGAGGCGGTACTCGAGCATCCACTCGGGCTCGCCCTTCATCTTCGAGATGGCCTCGACACCCTCGCGGTTCAGACCACGCCCGCTCTTGAAGACCGGCTCCTCGGTGTCGTGGAATCCGAACTTGTACTCACCGATATCGACCTGGGGCTTCTCGACAGCAACCATGGGTGGTGCTCCTTCGGACGACCCGGTGGTGTTGCCCTTCGTCAGGGCAGTACCGGGTGGCCGGTGTATTGGAAAGGGAAGAAGAGGCGTGGTTTAGGACTTGGCAGCCAGCTCGGCCAGGATGGTCTCGTAGCCGCCAGCCTCGAGCTCGTGGGCCAGCTCCGGACCACCGCTGCGAACGACCTGGCCCTTGACCATGATGTGGACGAAGTCCGGCTTGATGTAGTCGAGCAGCCGCTGGTAGTGGGTGATGAGGACCATCCCCATCTTGTCGTTGTGGAGCGTGTTCACGCCCTCGGAGACGACCCGCAGCGCGTCGATGTCGAGGCCGGAGTCGGTCTCGTCGAGGATCGCCAGGCTCGGCTCCAGCAGCGCCATCTGCAGGATCTCGGCGCGCTTCTTCTCGCCGCCGGAGAAGCCCTCGTTCAGGTAGCGGGTGGCGAAGGCGTCGTCCATCTTGAGGAGCGCCATCTTCTCCCGCATCAGCCGGCGGAACTCGCGTGGAGTGAAGGGGGCAACGGTGCCGCCGGCGGCCTCGATGGCCTCGGCCCGGGCCTTCCGGGTGTTGGTCACCGCCATCCGGAGGAAGTTGGCCATGGACACGCCGGGGATGACGGTCGGGTACTGGAAGGCGAGGAACAGACCCTTCTGGGCTCGCTCGTCGGCGTCCCACTCCAGGATGTTCTCACCCTTGTAGTAGATGGCGCCGTCAGTGACCTCGTAGGCGGGGTGGCCGGCGACGATGTTGGCGAGCGTGCTCTTGCCGGATCCGTTCGGGCCCATGATGGCGTGGATCTCGCCCTCGTTCACCGTGAGGTTCACGCCCTTGAGGATCTCCTTGTCCTCGATGCTGGCGTGCAGGTTCTCGATGACGAACATCGGGGTCCCGTTGGTCGAAGCGTCAGCCATGGGAAAGGGGCCTCCTGGGGTCGTGGGCCGGCACGGCCGGCGCTCGGTCGAATGTGGATCGGGAACGTGATGACGGAAGAGGGGATCAGGCGTCGCCGTCCAGTCGGCTGGCGGCTCGGCAGTCCGGACAGGTGCCGGTGAACACCGTGTGATGTCCGGTGATGTGATAGCCGGACTGCTCGCCGGCGACGTGCTCGGCCAGGATCGCGACCGGCACGTCGACGTCGTCGATCACCCCGCAGGCGAGGCACTGAACGTGGTCGTGTCGCTCGGTCCGCGCATCGAAGCGACTCGCCTGATCGGCGAACGTGAGCTCCTGGATCAGGTTCTGCTCGACGAGAACGTGCAGCGAGCGGTAGACCGTCCCGTAGGCGATCTTCGGATTGCGCCGGCGGACCCGCTCGAAGATCTCTCCCGCGGTCAGGTGGCGCTCGGCTCCCTGGACCACGGCGAGGATGTCCGCACGCTGGGTGGTGTTGCGGTAAGCCTTGCCGGCGGTCGTCGCCGCTATCGTGCTGTTCCTCGTCGTCGCGCTCATGAACCTGTCACCTGTCTGGTCGCGGACGCATCCACGCTCGCTGGAAGCTATCGCGAATGAGTCTCGTTGCCAATGTCAATTCTACCAGCCCGGCCGGTCCGACTTCAAATGAGGGAAGGTCCGGTCGTTGTCGTGAGCTTGACGACATCGTCGGGCTAAGGATCGGGCCGATCAAAGCCGACGGTGATGGTCGGAATACCGTCAGGGTAGGGGTTTCAGGAATCATTGTCAAACCATTCGGCTGGCAGTTGACCGGGATTCCCGGGGTAGGTCGGCTCGCTCCAACCCAGTGGTCGTCTGTCACATCCCGCGACGCTGACCAATTTCGCTATTTCGGATGGGTGATTGGGTCGGGAACCCGTCATGGTCCGTGGCAACCGGGTAGTATCAAGCCCGACGGGCCGGCGTGTTGCCGAGCGGGATGCGTGTCCCGTAAGTGCCGGTGCCAACGGAGTCCATACGCCCCATGTTCGAGGCCCTCTTCACTACTGAGGCCCTGATCGCCCTTGCCACGCTGACGTTGCTCGAGATCGTTCTCGGGATCGACAACGTCATCTTCATCTCGATCCTGGTGGCCAAGCTGCCCAAGGAGCGGCAGAAGTTCGCCCGCAACCTCGGGTTGGGCTTGGCGCTGGTGATGCGGATCATCCTGCTGCTCTCGATCAGCTGGATCATCGGGCTGGAAGACGATCTGTTCTCCGTCTTCGGGCACGGGTTCTCCGGCCGGGATCTCATCCTGCTGGGCGGTGGTCTGTTCCTGATCGGCAAGGCGACCTTCGAGATCCACGAGAAACTCGAGGGCTCCGGAGCGCACACGACGAACGCGGCGGTCGCCGGGACAGCTTCGTTTGCGTCGATCATCGTCCAGATCCTCCTGCTGGACCTGGTCTTCTCCCTCGACTCCGTCATCACGGCGGTCGGCATGGCGGACGAGATCATCGTCATGGTCCTCGCCGTGATCATCGCCATCGGCGTGATGATCGCCTCGGCTGGATTCATCAGTGACTTCGTCAACCGCCACCCGACGGTCAAGATGCTCGCACTGTCGTTCCTGATCCTCATCGGTTTCGTCCTGACGGCCGAAGGCTTGGGTGGCCACATCGACAAGGGCTACATCTACGGCGCCATGGCGTTCGCCGTCATCGTCGAACTGCTGAACATCCGACTCCGCAGCCGCGGTAGCGGGACGCCAGTCGAACTGCACCCGACGTACATCAAGGACGTTGACGCCACCGGAGCGGTCGGTCACCTGCCCGGGCTTAATTCCCGAGGCGGCGCTGCCGGGGCCACCGCCACGGGGGAGAGTCGATGACTCCGGGGTCCGATCAGGGCTGGGTGATCGCGGTCTGCCGCGACATCCCGGCGGCCGGAGTCAATCTGCTCCGGCAGGCGCCAGAGGTGGGCGAGGTCCGGGTCTGGCCGGGAGAGTTGCCGCCCAACCGCGATGAGCTGGCCGGCCTGCTGCACGGGTGCGATGGAGCGATCACGCTGCTGTCCGACCGGATCGACGGATCGCTGCTGGACCGCGAGCCCCAGCTCAGGGTGGTCGCCAACTACGCGGTCGGGTACGACAACATCGATGTGAGCGCCGCCCGTGAGCGCGGCGTGACCGTCTGCAACACGCCGGATGTCCTGACCCACGCGACCGCCGACTGTGCCTTCGCCCTGATCCTGGCGACAGCCCGGCGGATCGTCGAGAGCGTTGATTTCGTCCGGGCGGGGCGATGGGTGACGTGGGGGCCGCAGCTCCTGCTCGGGCAGGAGATGTATGGCCGGACGCTGGGCATCATCGGGCCAGGACGGATCGGCACCGAGGTCGCCCGCCGGGGGACCGGGTTCGGGATGCGGCTGCTCGGGTGGTCGGCATCCGGCCGCCTGTCCGACGACGCCCGGGCGCTGGGGATGGAGTCGGTCGAGCTTGACCGCCTGATCCGGGAAAGCGACGTGATCTCGATCCACTGTCCCCTGACGCCGGAGACCCGCCATCTCATTGGTGCGGACGAGCTGGCGCGGATGAAGCCGACCGCCATCCTGGTCAATACGGCCCGCGGTCCGGTCGTTGACCAGCTCGCCTTGGCGGCCGCGCTGGCGGAGGGGCGGATTGCCGGGGCCGGGCTGGACGTGACCGATCCGGAGCCGCCCGATCCGGACCTCCCGCTGCTTCGTGAGCCGCGAGCGGTCGTCGTGCCGCACATCGGTTCGGCGACCGTCGGCGCCCGCGATGCGATGGCCACGCTGGCGGCCAAAGGCGTCCTTGCCGTCCTGAGGGGGCAGCGACCATCAAACGTCGTCTCCTGACCAAGGCCGGCGGGTACTGGTATTCCTGAGGCAAAGTGACGGCCCGGACAGGACTGTCCGGGCCGTCACTTTGCCCGGTCTGCGACCAGGTGGTTGTGATCTTGCATTGTGCCCGCGTGCCCCGATCCGGGGGCAGTTCTACCAGGGCGCCAACGCCCGGGAGGTTCCATGTTCGGACGTTCAACTGCTGCCGTGCGGGTTCTGGCAATCGCCGTTGCTATGGCTCTTGGTCTCTCATCAGTCGCTACTGCCTTCGCCCAGGACACTACGGCCCCTCCCGAGGGGCTCGTCGATGGTGCTCAGGCCACCTATGCGACTGAAGACAGCCTCTCTCAACTGATCTTCTCGGTGTTCCAGTTCGAGGATGAGGCGGCCGCTGAAGCAGGCCTCGACGCTGTTCTTGAAGTGGCGAGCGCCTCGCTCGGCGATACCGGTGCGGCGGCGGAGCCGACCGAGCTGACTGACGTCGAGGGCCTCGACGAGATCGGCGACCGGGCCAGCGCCTATGATCTCGAGATCGCCGAAGGGGTGAACGTCACATACATCGTTATTCTCGATGGTGTTTACATCCACTATTGGGCCTTCGTCGGTGCTGACCTCGACGCTCTGGGCCTTTCCACCCCGGAAGCTGACGCGCCCCCGGACCTGGCTGCCACGCCCGGCGCGGGCGGCGATCCGGTCGATGTCCTGGTCGACATCGCAAGCTCCGTCCTGGGTGAGGGTGCTCCCGAAGGTGCGGCCCTTGGCGACCTGCTGCCGACTGATGAAGACGTCCCGGCTGGCTACACCGAGAACAGTCGGTCCGAGTCGCTGAACGGTTAGGTCTGTTCCACTGGCGGTCCGGTCGGTGAACTGATCGGAACAGACGGCCGATGGCACCTTGCCATCGGCCGTCCGGGTTTTCGCCCTGGTGGGCCGCGACACGATCGTGACGTTCCTGTCCTGTCTTCGTGCTTTACGCACATGAGGAACGCGGTACGGTGGCCGACGCGTGACCGGTTTGGTCGCGTCGCTCACCGGGCTGGCCGGCGGGCATGACGTGCCAGTTGGCACGAAGGAGAACTGATGACAACGATGCTGATGCGGCGGTTCGGCTGGCTCGCGGCGGTGATGGTGCTCCTCCTTGCGGCCGGGACTCCACTGAGTACGGCGGCCCAGGATGCGGACATGGCCGCGATTCCGGAGGGGGCGACGGACGGCGCGCTGGTCTCCTACATGCCGTCCGACGACGAAGATTCACAGGCGCCGGTCTACGCCTTCACGGTCTTCAGCTTTGAGGATGACGCCGCGGCCGAGTCCGCGTTCGACACCTACATCGAGGAGTTCGAGGCCAGCCTGGCGACGGACGCGGCCGCGGAAGTCACCGTGGTCGAGGTCACGGGCGACGAGGCCGAGGGCCTGGACGACCTGGGTGACCAGCGTGCCGCGTTCCGCGTTGAGGCTACCGGTGACGCCCTGGCCGGCTTCGGCTTCGGTGTCCTGCTCGTCCGGGAAGGTGACGCCCTGCACGTGTGGACCGCGCTCGTCTTCGATCTGTCCGGCCTGACCGGTGAGAGCGAAGCCACGGCCGCGTCGGTCGACCCGAACGCTTCGCTCGACGCGCTTCTGGCCATCGCGCCGGACTGGTTCGACGGAGATCAGTCCAGGGATGGCGCGCTGATCGATCAGCTGCCGGGCCTCGACGCGTTGCCGGATGGCTACGAGGAGGTCCAGCGGGCCGAGGGGCTCGACGAGATCGAGGAGATCGGTTCCGGCGCGGGCATCTAGTCCCGGCTACCGGTGGCAGGTTCGACCTGCTACCGGATCCCGATCGGTCTGACCGACCCGGCCCTCGCCACCAGGCGAGGGCCGGGTCGTCCTGTTTTCTTCCGACGCTGTCCGGGAACCGGTAGGACTATCCGGGCGTCTGCTTGATCGGGGTGCGAAGGGCTTTCCCGGACTACAGGTGAAGCCGGGTTGACCGGCGCCATGAGCGATAAGAGGGTGAGATGAGCAGCTTGGTGCGTCGACTTGGATGGGTGATGGCCGTGCTGGCCCTGGTGGTCGCGGTTGCCGGGACCGCCACTGTGTCGGCCCAGGACGATCCGCTGACCGGGGTCCCCGAGGGTGCGACGGACGGGGCCTCAATCACGTACATGAGTGAGAACGAGGACGATCCGCTGGCCCCGATCCTGACGTTCGGGATGTTCAGCTTCGAGGACGACGAGGCGGCTGAAGAGGGTTATGCGGCCTACGTCGAGCAGTTCGAGACGGCGATGGCAGAGGCTGCGGCGGAAGAGTCCGAGGATGGCGTTGTCGTCGAGTTGGTCGAGATGGGCGGCGACGAGCTGGACGGACTCGATGACCTGGGCGACGAGCGGAAGGCCTGGCGCATCGACTATGTCGGTGAGGACGCGGCCGGATTCAGCTTCGGCATCCTGATGGTCCGCGACGGTGAGACCGTCCAGGCCTGGTCTGGGATCATCTTCGACCTGTCGGCCCTGATGGGAGGCGAGGCGACGGCCGAGCCGGTCGGCGCCAACGACGCGATCAACTTCCTTGTCGAGTTCGGGACGGACTGGTTCGATGGTGGCATGCCGGATGACGGCGACCTGATCGATCGCCTGCCAACCGTCGATGACCTGCCCGCAGGGTACGCCGAGACGGAGCGCGCCGAGGGGCTGGACGAGATCGAGGCGGCGGCCGAGGAGTAGAGCGCCAGCGGAGCGGTCAAGGCATCGACCGGGATCGCCCCTGACGGGCAATCCCGGTCGATGCGCGTCCGGCGGTGCCAGTTTGTGGTGGCGACGGGCCGGGTTTGTCTGTCGCCCCGCGCGGGCTCGGCTATCCTCATCAGAGCGGGCGCCGCGGGGTGCTGCCGTGAAAGGGTGAGCGGATGACGAGCGGGCGAACGACGCGCCGACAGGTGCTGGCAGCCGGGCTGATTGCCGGAGCAGGAATCACGGCAATCGGGCGGGCCGCGGCGGCGCAGGAAGCGACACCCCCGGCCACACCCGGCACGGGTCAGACAGCGGCCGACATCGGGGTCGTCGATGCGGCCTCGCGAACCCTATGGGACGACACCGACTCGACGCGGCTGGTCTACCAGTTCACGGTGCTGGTCTTCGATACCCCGGAACAGGCCACGGATTCGTTCCGGCTGATCACCGACCGGGCGAGTGGGTTTGCCGAGGCCGCCGATGCCACTCCGGAGGCGGTCGCCTCGACGCTGGGGACCATCGACCGGACCGATGTCGAGATCGGCGACGAGGCGGTGATGTACTACCAGCCGGACGAGACGGGTTCGGCCGGGATCGCGATCCTGTTCGTGCTGGACGACACGGCTGTTCACCAGTGGAGCATCCTGCCGGTTCCGCTGCAGGAGAACGCCCTACTGGTCGATCCGGCCACCCTGCCGGAAGCCCTTCTGGCCGTCGCGGAGCCGTGGTTCGAGGCTGATCCGGCGGAGGGCGAGGTGTTGGACCTGCTGCCGGGCCTGGAGCAGGTGCCGGAGGGATACACCGTTCTGCAGGAGTCGGAGGGGATCGACGACCTTGACCCCACGACGGTGGAGGGCACGCCCGAGCCGGGAAGCGGCGGCGCCTGAGAGTCGAGCCGCCTGGTCTAGATCACGCCAACCGTGATCCGGTGCCAGCCGGACGCGCCGTCGGGGAGCGGTGAGTCGCCGTCGTCCGGCTGAATGGTTCCCGTCCCGTCAATCAGCGGGACGACCAGGTCATACGTCCCGGGCGTCGCCGTCCAGTTCAGTCGCCAGACCACCCAGGAGTAGTCGCCCGGGCGGGCGGTGATCTCCGCCGGCAGCCAGGTCTCGCCATCGTCGGTACTGACCTCGACGCGGGCAACGCCGGGCAGGCCGGCCCAGGCGATCCCGCCGATCTCGATCGGGCCGGCCGACCGCATGCCGCGGTCGATCGGCACGTCGAACCGGCTGATCGGCTTGATCGTCCCATCGTCAGTCCAGTCGCGCTGTTGCCAGTACCCCTGGTGGTCTTGGGCGACGAGCTCGATCCGCTCCAGCCACTTGACGCTCTTAATGCCGTAGATGCCGGGTACTAGCGCCCGGAGGGGAGCTCCGTGCCGGGACGGCAGGGGTTCGCCGTTCATGGTCCAGGCGAGGCGGGCCGCCGGCGCCAGCGCGGTCGCCAGCGGGATGCTGTCGGTGTAGCCATCCCGCCCGTGGAAGACGACGTCGACCACGCCGGGCTGTGGCGACGCTTCCGCCAGCACCCGGGCCAGCGGAGCGGCGTCCCACATGGCGGTCCCGATCAGTGGCCCGCCAATCTCGTTGGAGATGCAGTTGAGCGTCACGGCCGCCGCCGGGTCGGCTAGCGTTTGCAGATCGGCCAGTTGCAGCGAGAGCGGCCGGTCGACCATCCCGTCGACGGTCAGTCGCCAGTCCGGTCCGCCGTCGCCGGTCGGGTCGAGGAAGTTGCTGCTGATCGTGTAGAAGTCCGCATTCGACGTGATCGGGCTGGAGATGCCGTCGCCGCGGCGCTCGTTGATCAGGCCGCCACGGCGGGTCCGTTCGACCTCCCGTCCGAGGAGCGAGAGGGGAATCAGGGCCAGCACGCCGGCGATCGCCCCCGCCGCCTGGCGGCGACCGATTCTTCGCGGCTCACCGCTCGCTGACCGGGCGGGCGTGGATAGCAGCCGGCCAATCAGGGGCGTTCCGAAGCCGTAGACGATACCGCCGGCCACGATACAGAGCATCGCGACGACGAGGTCCCGGTTCGTGAACCCGGCCGAATCACGCAGCGCGACGGCCCAGTAGAGGAACCCAATCCCCACGGCCGAGACGAGCGTCGTCGTCCGGACCGCCCGCGTCAGGCTCAGCCAATGCCGTCCGGTGGTCGGTCGAAGCAGGGGGCCGGTCAGCCCGCCCAGTATCGTCAGGGCGAAGATCAGTCCACCGAGGAGTGCCGCCTTGGCGTTGGACTGGAACAGTCCAAGCAGGGCGGAGAACACGCCCATCGGCATGATCTCGAGTGAGACCTCGGCCAGAGCGTCCAGGAGTGACAGGAGCCCGGTTGCCGTCCGGAGGACGAGCAGGGTCGTGAGGGCAAGCAGCATCCCGATCCCGCCGGAGATGCGCATGGTCGCGACGGATGGCGTGATTCGGTCGGCTGACGGCGCGGCTGCGGGGTCAGGATTCATCCGGTGGTGCGTGTGGAGGTCACTGGCGGCTCCGGGTGACGGCCACCATCTGGGCGACGACCGCCGTGACGGCCAGGACGACGCTCACGACGAGGGTCCGGAAGGCCGTGGTCGCCGGAGCGGCAGCCGGGGGCCGGTCGGGGGTGGTCCTAGCAGCCGTCAGGGTGACCGAGGACGGGGCCGAGGGGACGCCGTGACCGCCGGGACGGACGCGCTGGCGGTAGCGGCTGAGCAGCCCGCCGCTCACGGGTGTCAGGGCGCCGTCGGTAACCTGTGAGACTTGCCCGGAACGGCGACGGAGACGGTGCCGGGCAAACCCGAATACCGGCTGGCGCCAGTCCCAGAGCTGGCCGATCAGTACGCCAAACGCGATGGCGAACGTCGCGAGGATGGGAAGGTAATAGCGCTCGAAGTCGGCCTGCAGGCCGGCGATGGTCACCGCGACCTGGCTCCCCAGTAGCAGGATGACCAGGGCGTGCGGGCTCCGGAGCCCATAGTGGGCGGCGAGCAGGAACAGCAGCCCGAACCCGGCCGCGCCCAGCAGGAGATCGGCGTCCGGCAGGGTCCAGCCCCAGCCGATCCGCTCCCGCACCTCGCCGGATAGCCAGGAACTGACCGAGAACTGCTCGGCCATGCGCTGGCGTAACCGTTCGATGGCGTCGAACGTCCCGGCGACCTGCCGGTCCTGCCAGAGTTCGCCCTGGTTCTCCATCTCGCTGGAGCGGAACTCGAACATATAGATGATGCGGCGGATCGGGTCGGCCCAGAGGTAGGGATAGGAGAGGACGAAGGTCGCGAAGGCGGTGAACGGGACGGTCATCAGCATCAGGCCCATCCCGAGCCGGATGCGGTCCTCATCGTCGCGTCGCCGCCAGGGCTGGTTGGCGACGAGCAGCAGGACACCATAGGCGGCGACGACCACCGCGACGAGCATCGGGCTGAGTTTGGTCGATGTCCCGAGTCCGAGCATCACCCCGAGCAGGACGGCACGCCACCAGGTCGGTCTCCGGGCGAGCGCGAGGCCCGCCGCCGCGGCCGCGACGACACAGACCGTGAGCAGCATGTCCGAGTTGGCGAGCGAGGAGAGGTAGATATAGAGCGGGTTGGGGATCAGCGCCAGCGCGGCGATGGTACCGCCGACGCGGTTGGTCAGCCGTCGGGCGACGGTGTAGACGAGGAGGATCAGCGCGGCACCGACGAAGGAATCGGTGCGGCGCCCGGCGGAGATGTCCTCGGTCGCTGGGATGCGGCCGCGAAGCTGGTTCCAGCGCTCCGATCGACCGAAGTCATAGAGAAGATTGCGGGGTGTCGTGTTCGGATCGCGGCCCTGCACCACGAGCCCGACGCCCATCAGGTACGACGCCAGTGGTGGCTGGTTCCGGGTCAGCTCGGCATCGGCCCAGGTCTCGGAGCCGGGGTTGAACAGCTCTTCGATGAAGTAGGCCCGGCCCACCCAGCGGGCTTCGTCGCGATGGAATTGCGTCGTCGCGACATGGCCGAGACCAACCCAGAGGGCGAGGCCGAACAGGGCGGCGCCGATCAGGAGATCGCGTGTCGGAACGCGATACCAGGCGGTCAAGGCGTGCAACCAGCGCATCCGGAGCGTCCTCGGGGCGGGCAGTTATGCCGGATGGATAGCCACTCCGGCCGGATCTGCTCATGGGGTAGCCGGCCGGCCCATCTAGCCAGCGACACGGTAAGGGTGTCCGAATGATAGTCCATCAACCCGGAGCTCCGGTGGACCGTCATGGCGGCGCTTTCTTATGGGCGTGGAGGCAGGCTGGCCCCGGTTGGGTCAAGGCCGGGCGCCGCGGCGCCACGGGATCGGCAGCGCCAGTTGCCGCGCCGGTGCGGCCGGACGGGTCCGCCGGTGCCGGGCCCGCGTGACGATGGCCTCGAGACCGCTGATGGCCAGCCCGACCGAGACGGCGACGCCGGCCAGGAGCGTGACGAGGATGGGCAACTGGTAGCGATCGAAGTCCGCCCGCATCCCCACCCAGATCACGGCGGCCTGGCCGAGCAGGATCAGCAGCGCCGCGCCGCCCCGGGAAACCGGCCCGTTGAGCAGGACGAGCATCGTCAGCAGGCCGATCCCGACGACGCCGAGCACCAGGTCCATCGGGGCGAGGTTGATCCCCCAGCCGGTCCGGTCCGAGATCCAGTCGTCGAGGACGTTCCCGGTCGTCAGCGCCTCGCCGAGCCAGAACCGTGTGCGCGAGATGGCGTCGGGCAGCCCGCCGTCGACCGCGATCGATGTCCAGCCGGGCGTTCCCTGGGCCGGGATATCGCCCTGGTTGTCCATCTCGTTCTCCCGGAACGAGAGCATGAGCTGGAGGCGGGCAATGGGTGACGCCCAGAGGTACGGGTAAACGGCGACCAGGGTCGCGAACGCGACGAACGGGGTCGTCATGAACATCCAGCCCAGCGTCTGCTGGCGCGACCCCGACGCGCCACGGGTCCACGGCTGTCCGGCGATGAGCAGCGCCGCGCCGACCGCTCCGACCCCGGCGGCGACGAGCAGGGGGCTGATCTTGGTGGCGGCACCCAGCCCGAGCAGCGCGCCGAGCAGGAGCGTCTTGCCCCAGCCGGGACGGTCGACCAGCCGGATCGCGGTCAGGCCGGCCAGGGCGACGGTGAGCGCCAGTAGGGCGTCCGACCCGGCCCACGACGACATGTGAGTCGCCAGCGGGTGAAAGACGAGCATCAGGCCAGCCACCGCGCCGGCGATCACCCCGGCGAGTTGCCAACCGATCAGGAAGACGGTCACGGCGAGGATCGCCCCGACCACGGCGTTGGTCCGCCGGCCGGCCTCCATCGCCTCGGCGGTCGGCTGCCGGCCGCGCAGGACGTTCCATTCGAAATCATGGTCGAAGTCGTAGAGCCGGTTGTTCCGGGTGGTGTCGGTGTCGATACCTTGCAGCATCAGGCCGAGGCCCATCAGGTAGGAGCCAAGCGGGGGCTGGTTGCGCGTCAGCTCGCTGTCTTCCCAGGTCTCGCCGAGGGGATCGGTGACGGCGTGCTCAAGGAAGTAGGCCCGGCCGACCCAGCGGGATTCGTCCCGGTGGAACGGGGTCGTCTCGACATGGGTCAGGTTGTGGCTCATCGCGATGGCGAACAGCGCCAGGGCGGGCAGGACGACCCGGAGGACGGGGAAGAGGCGACGCAGGCGCAACGGGCTTTCTCCGGGCTTCAGGTGGCGCATTGGTCCGATGGCGGACAGCCGCACACTGCCGCACTGTGATGACACGGGCGACAGGATGCGCGAGTGTAGTGCATGGCACCGGGAGCATGGTTGTGTCAGGGGAAAACTGGATCCGGCGAGCTATCTCGCGGCGACGTCTTCTCCACGCCGGGCTGCGGTCAGCCGGTCGAAGAAGTCTGGGAAGGTTTTCCGGACACACCCCGGATCGGCGATGGTCACCCCGGGAGAGCCGAGACCGGTGATGGCGAAGCTCATCGCCATCCGGTGGTCGTCGTAGGTGTCGATCGTGGCCGGACGGATCGGGGCGGGGACGATCCGGAGTCCGTCCGGCCGCTCATCCACGTCCTGGCCGAGCTTGCGCAGCTCGTTGGCGAGCGCGCTGACCCGGTCGGTCTCCTTGAGCCGCATGTGGGCGACGCCACGGAAGGTAACCGGTCCGTCGGCGAAGGGCGCGATCGCGGCCAGGGTCTGCGCCGTGTCCGAGATGGCGTTCAGGTCGAGGTCGACTCCCCGGAGCTGGCCAACCGGGGGACCGGTGACTTCGGTGTAATCCGCCGCGATCGTCACCGTCGCGCCCATCGCCTCCAGGACCCGGACGAACCCGAGATCGCCCTGGGTGCTGCCGCTTCCCAGCCCCGGTACCCGGACGGTCCCGCCGGTCACGGCGGCGGCGGCAAAGAAGTACGAGGCGTTGGAGGCATCCGGCTCGATGGCGTACTCGCGGGCGACGTAGCGCTGCCCCGCTGGCACGCGGAACGTTCGCCAGTCGACGTCATCGATCTCGGTCTCGACGCCGAAGGCACGCATGACGGCGGCGGTAATCGTCATGTACGGCTTGGAGACGAGGTCCCCCTCGACCGTGATGACGACGTCCTCGCGGGCGTACGGCGCCGCCATCAGGAGGGCGGAGAAGTACTGGCTGCTCTTGTCACCAGGCATCGAGATCCGACCACCCTGCAACCCGTCGGCCTGGATAATGATCGGAGGGCAGCCGTCCTCGTTTTCGGACCGGGCCCGAACCCCGAGGTCGGCCAGTGCCTCAACCAGCGGGTCGATGGGGCGCTGACGCATCCGGGGGATGCCGTCCAGCCGGTAGCGGCCGTGCCCCAGCGCGACGGCTGCGGCGAGAAAGCGCATCGACGTGCCGGAATTGCCGAGGAACAGATCGGCCTCGGTCGCCGGGAAAGTGCCGCCGCCACCGGTCACCCTGAATGACCGGGCCGCGTCGTCGTGCTCGACGCCAAGCCCGAGCGCGCGAATGGCCTCGGCCATGTACCGGGTGTCGTCGCTGTCCAGCGCGCCGGTCAGCACTGAGGTGCCGTCGGCGAGAGCGGCGATCGGCAGGGCGCGGTTCGTGATGCTCTTGGAGCCGGGCACGACGACCGTCGCGTCGATCGGGCCGCTGGCCGGTTCCATGGTCAGGGTGTCCGCGACGGTCATACGTGGGTCCTCCGGGATGGGCAGGGAAGAGGTTGGGACTAGATGGTGAACTCGCCGTTGCGGTAGAAGACCTCGCCGTCCGCCGTCATCTCGCCCTCGGCCATGTCACCGATCATGTCCCAGTGGATGGCGGAGCGGTTGGTCGAACCGGTGTCGGGGTAGCCGCTGCCGACGGCCATGTGGAACGTCCCGCCGATCTTCTCGTCGAACAGGATGTTCTTGGTGAAGCGGTCGATGCCGTAGTTGGTGCCGATCGCGAACTCGCCGAGGAAGCGGGCGCCTGGGTCGGTGTCCAGCTGGCGGATCAGGTACTCCTCGTTCTCGGCGGCGGTCGCTTCGACGACCTTGCCGTTCTCGAAGGTCAGCCGGATATCCCGGACCTCCCGTCCGGCCAGTACCGCCGGGAAGGCGAAGCGGACATGGCCGTTGGCGCTGTCCTCGACAGGACCCGTGAAGATCTCGGAGCCGGGGAAGTTGCGCTGGGCGTCGGAGTTGATCCACTTCCGCCCGGCCGTGCTGAGCGTCAGATCCGTGTCAACACCGGTCACCCGGATCTCGGACTTGCTGTCGAGGAAGTCGCAGAGGCGCTGCTGCTCGTCGAAGACCGCCCGCCAGGCGGCGCTGGGGTCCGGCTGGTCCAGCTTGCAGGCGCGGTAGACGAAGGCGCGGAAGTCCTCCAGCGACATGCCGGCGTCCTGCGCATAGGCATCGGTCGGGTAGAGGGTCAACGTCCAGTTGAGCGAGCCCTCGCTGGCCCGCTGCATGTAGGTGGTGAACAGCTCCCGGCGGGCGCTGGTCCAGAGCGACTGGCGGGCCGGATCGACCCCGGTCATCGCGCGGGTATTGGTGTCGGCCAGGATCCGGATGTTGACGTCGGCTTCCAGCCGCTCGAACCGCTCGATGGGCGTGAGGAAGGTGAGCTGATCGTCGTTGCCGTTCGTCAGCAGGTCGGTGGCGAGGCCGGGCAGCTGCGGGACGATGACCGGATGGGCGCCTCGCCGGACGATGGAGCGGTGGAGCGCCTGGAACAGCGGCATGGCGGCGACCCCGCCGGTGACCATGACCGTATCGCCGGCCTTGACCTCGGCGGAATAGCCGGTCAGGGCATCGGCCCAGATGTCATGGATGTCGACGATGCCTGAGGGGGTGGGGGTGGTCATGGGCTGGTCGTGCTCCCGGGTGGCGCTGGCGCCGGGTGGCGCCGAAGATGGGTCAGGTTGACAGGTCGACCTGATCTGATTGGAAGATGCTACCCGATCGGGATAGAGAGGCGGCGGGCTCGTGACGGACGGACGCGAGGCGGGAGAGGAAACACCGGTGGACTGGGCCGCCTTGGCGAAGATGCTGTCGACGGTCGGCAGGCTGAAACAGACGCCGCGGACCGGCTGGCTCGACCGCGGTGTCGCGCCGGCCGCGACGGAGTCCGTCGCCGATCACGCCTTCCGGGTCGCGCTGCTGGCCTGGGCGGTCGCCCAGCTACCGGGCGAAGACCGGATGGAGAACCACGGGGCGATCGCCGACCCGGGCCGTGTGCTGCTCCTCGCCCTCGCCCACGATCTCCCCGAGGCGATCGCTGGCGATCCGACGCCCTACCGGTCGGAAGACATCCCGGCCGGGGACGACCCTGCCGCTCGTCGCACATTCCTCGATCAGCGCCAGGAGCGGAACCCGGAACGGGCCGCGGTCAAGCGCGCCGCCGAAGTCGCCGCCATCGATCAGCTTCTCGCCGGGCTCCCGCCTGACATCAGAGAGACACTTCACGATGCATGGTGGGAGTACGAGGAGCAGCGGACCCCGGCCGCCCGGCTGGTCAAGCAGGCGGACCGGCTGGAGACCTACCTCCAGTCCCGCGAGTACCTGCGTGACGATCCCTCGCTGCCGATGCGTTCGTTCGCGCTGCAGATCGACGACCCTGCCACTCTCCCGGACGACCGGATGCGATCACTGCGCGACGCGATCACGGACGGTGTCAGGGCAACTGACCAGGACGATGAGCCGGGACCGTCGAGGTGAGCGTCAGCGGCGGAGCATCCTGAAGGGACCGGTCCTCCGCGCTGGCGCCGAAAGTAGGTAGAACTACGTATAGCCGCCTCAAGTTAGCGGGGGTACCATCGCAGCACGTCGATACCTAAGCCAGTCAGGCGGCGACCCCCGGCGCCTGGTTCCGTCCGGCTCGACTCGTGTCCAGTCAGCAGGGGTCGATCACGGCCGGACGAGCAGAGACGAGATGACGGGAGCCGCAGCCAGCCACTGCGGCTCCCGTCGTTTTTCCGACCAGAAAAGCGAACGGCACGACTTGTAGCTCGTGCTACGACCCATGCCGTTCGCTGCCGAGGCGATCCGGCGGCGGCTTCAGGCTACGCGCTGACGCAGGAGTGACCGGACCGCGAATCCGGCCAGCACAACCGCATTAAGCGCCAGCAGCGCGACCGCGACCATCGTCCAGTTACGGAGTGCGTCGATCGGCTGGGTCGAGCCAACGCCGGACGCCGGCAGGCTGCTGGTAGCGGGCTCCCCGGGAACGACGACGTTGTCGTCTCCGACGGGGTTGATCGGCGGCCGCGACGGGCGGGCCGACGGAAGGGACGTCTGTCCCTGATCATGCGCCATCGGCACGTGCGACGCCGAGGCAGGCGGCGCGACGGCCAGCGTTCCCAGAGCTGCCACGATGGTCAGCGCCAGGGTGAGGATCGCCAGCGGGCCGAGTCGTGTCCCGTCCTGTCTCCCCCGGGGTTGGAGCAGCCACCACATCACACGTGTCCTATCCGTGTCTGGCGTCATCGTGTACCCGCCACATGAACACCTCATGACGGGCCAGGCCCGAGCCAGCGCGACCTTGCCAGTCTAGCAGCCCGATCTGGCACCTCTACGGTCAGATCTCTCCGGGGATGCCACGGATACGAGCCGTGGCATCCGTGTCAGGCGTCATACCCCTGTGAGGTGTCGAGCATCCCGTCGGAGTCGAAGCTGATCGGCCGAAGGCCCAGGACGAGGTCGACGGCGCCGATGGCGGTCAGGTCGGCGAGCAGCGGCTCCGAGACCCACATCATCTCAAGGTCCTTGGTGTTGGGAATCCGAGCGATCCTCGCCCGGTCAACCGGCGTGTTGATTGCCGAGGCGATTGCCAGGAAGATGGCCTGCCGGTCGTTGTCGGTCACGATCGGCAGGCGTCCGCCAGAAGGCATCTTGGATGTAACCTGGTTCATGTAGGTCTTGACCCGGTCCACCTTGTCCGCCGCGCGCTGGAGCACGAAGTCGAGGTAGCCCAGCCCGGCGGCGTTGCCCTCGGTCTCGGGCGTCAGGTCGCGCACGATGATCCGCTGGATCTCGGGGCGGAGCGGCTTGTCGGGCGTAGAGAGCAGGCCGGTGGCGTCGCGGCAGGTGATGTTCGGGTCGGCGCCGGCTCCGGAGATGTTCTTGCCGATCGCATCCAGCAGCAGGACATCGATCCGGTTGCCCGCGAGGCGGGCCATCCGGGCGTTGGCGATCTCCAGCAACTCTGGCTCGCGCTCGAGGATCCGGTCGGACGGGACCGCCTCGACGATCGCCAGCTTGCTGTAGCCGTTCTCGATCAGCGCGACCCCGAACGGGATGTTGACCTTGGCCATCATGAACGTCGCGGCAGCCGGGATCAGGTGCCGGAACGCGGCGAACGAGCGCCCGTGAAGCGTGTCGGCGCCGCGCTGCTTGCCCAGCCCGATCGCCATCATCTTGCAGAGCCCGGACTCGATCGGGCCGCGGAAGTCGGTATGGGCCTTGACTCTGCCGACCGGGATCACGACGTCGGCTTCCTCAAAGGCAATCCGGTCGAAGAAGACCGGCAGGTCGTCCTCGATAGTCCCCAGTTCGACGACATCCATGCTGCTCCGAATGGGGCAGCCCATCGCCTCCTCGGTCACGCCGTAGTGGTGGAGCAGGTCGACCTGGCTTTCCGCCGTCGCCCCGGCATGGCTACCCATCGCCGGGATGATGAACGGCTCTCCGCCCCGCGCCCGGACCTCGGCGACGACGGCCGCAAGGACCTCGGCGATCCGGTCGATCCCCCGGCTGCCAGCGGTGATCGCTACGCGCTGGCCTGCGGAGATGCGGTCGCCGGTGCCCGGAGCAGACATGGCAGCGGCGACCGCATCAGCTTCCCCACCGGCGGGCACTTTGTCCCCGTCGAGACGCTGCCGAACCAGCGCCCATGGTGGCAATGTCCCGCGCTCGAAGATCTCCAGCCCCATCGCTGCCCTGCTTCCCTTCGTGGCCGTTCCGCACCAGCGGCATGGCACCGTGCTTCTGTTCGTCTCGTTCCATGGTACGCGCAGGCCGGATCAAGCGCGCGGGGGCGTCAGTGACTACGCGGGGAGTGTCAACTACGGGCGCTGGGGACTGAATGGGCCACGTCCCGGTGGTGTCGTAGAAGACGAGGTTCCGTCCGGACCTACGTCGCCGGTAAGGGTGGGATCGTCCGGGCGCCGGATTCGCTCGCCGGTAAACGGGTCGAAGTTCATGTCGTCCGCCGAGTCCGACCTCGTGGCGAACGTGCCGCCGGCCGGTTCTTCGGTCGTCGCCATGCGAGGTGGTCCGGCGATGATCGGGGCGCTCGGGCTGTCGCCGTTGTCTGTCCCAGTAGCTCCTGCACGACCGGTCGAGGTCCGCGCCGATTGCTCGGGTCCGACACCTGACGGACCCGTCGTGGTGGGGTGGGGCTGTTCCGATGACGATGATGTCTCAGGAGAAACGGGGCGACGGTTCTTCTTGCTCCCATCCGAATCTGCCGTGGTTTCACGCTGCTGGAGTGCTGCGGCGCGTTGATGGTGATTCAGGGCGGCCAGTCCGAGGAGAATCAGGCCCAGGATGATCAGCGCCGCGGCGAACCACCGTGACTCCAGTTCGTCTGACTGGCTGTTGTAGATCAGCAACGCGGCGAACGCGAGCGCGACGACCGATGCCAGGAGGGTACGGACTAGTCCCTCGCTCTTCCGGTCGACTGCGATGCCGGCCAGGCCAAGGACGCCATAGACGATCAAACCCCCGGCGAGGATCAGGCGAGCGGCCGATTCGGCGAGATAGTCATATGCCAGATCGAGTGTGACGATTGTGCCGACCGTCGCACCGACACCGCCGCTGAGCAGGGCAAGGCGGGCAACAAGCTCTTTGGTTTCGCGACGCAATCCCTGGAGCAGGTGGACCAGGCTGACGAACAGGAGGGCGAAGCCGATGATCGCGCCGATCAGTTGGGTGGCGTTGTCCGAGTCGATCAGCAGGTAGAGTCCGAAGCCGAATGAGACCAGTCCGATGGCACCCGCCGCCAACCAGTTGAAATGGGGTTTCCAAACCTGTCGTTGCGCCATGACCAGTCCCTCGTTCTACCTGTCAGATAGAGAAATGGTGGCTGCTTACGGGATGACGACGTGCCATTCCCGTGCCGCCGGTGATCAATCATGCACAACGTGCGGTCAGGTGCCACTCGGGTTGCCAACGTCAGACGATGCCGAGGCGGACGGCAGTGGCGGCGGCTGCCGTCCTCGATGATACCGCCATCTTTGCGAGGATCGAGGTGACATGAGTCGTCACCGTCCGGTGGCTGATGAACAGCTCCTCGGCGATCTCGCGGTCCAGTCGTCCGGCTGCGATCAGCCGCAGGACATCCATCTCCCGGCGCGTCAGGCGGAGCCCGGCGATCTGTTCCTGCTTCGAGGGGCGCCGGGATTTTGCTGGAACGTCGGAGGGCTCCGGCCTGTCCTCAGCGGTCGCCGCTGAGGTGCCCGTCCCGGACCTTGCCTCGGGCTGCTCGTCGGGTTCACCGGAGCGAACACTGTCCGGGGCGGGACGAAGTGCGGCGAGCAACGAGAGCGCTCCACGCCCTGCCGCGTCGATCGACAAGGGGCTGCGGGAGGTGATCCCGCGTGCGCCTCCCCAGGTCAGTCGTGTCGCGCGGGCGCGAGCCTCGGCCAGCCGCTCGCGGTCGGCGGGCGGCGCGATGATCCCGACCCGGGCGTGATAGTCGTCAACGGTCCGGAGGAATCCGGCGATGGCTGTCCCGGTCTCGCGGGGCAGGTTCACCCCCTCCGTCGCCGACCGCGCCAGCAGCCAGGCCGCGTCCAGGATCGACTCGACCGTGCCGACGAGGTCGTCCTGATCGAGGCGGAGGACGAGTGCCTCTTGCAGCAGCCTGGCCGCTTCCCCGGGGTGCCCGGGTGGATCTGCCACCGCGGCGATCAGCCCGGCGAGGCGCAGGCAATAGGCGATCGTCTCCCGGTCCTCCGTCCGGCGCGCGACGAGAAGGGCCTCGGTGGCGCCGGCGCGTGCCCGGATGATGTCACCTCGGCGGAGATCAACCTCGGCCAGTAGTGTCCGCGTGGTGGCGAGACCGGCCTGGTCACCGATCGACTCGCGAATTCGGATCGCCTCGTGGGCGAGCGATTCCGCGAGGTCGAGGTCGCCCTCGAACAGCACGGTTTCCGCGAGGATGCCGGTCGTCAGGGCGATCGAGTAGGGCAACGGACTCTGCTCGCGCAGGGTCAAAGTCTGCTCGAGCAGCAGACGGGCCTGGCCGTAGTCACCGCGTGTGGATGCGAGAAGCGCGAGATTCGTCATGGCGTCGGCGACGCCTTCGGTATCGCCGTCCTCGGCCCAGAGGACCCGGGCACGCTCGTAGGCGTCGCGCGCGGCGGCGATGTTGCCAAGGGCCCGTTCGAAGTTGCCAAGAATCAGGAACGCCCGGGCGCGGTCGTCACTCGGAGCGCGGTCGAGGTCGGGCATGGCCAGGGCGCGAACCAGCCAGTCGTGGCCCTCCCGCTGGCGCCCACGGAGCATCCAGTACCGCCACATGTACCCGGCCAGCCGGACGGCGAGGATCGGGTCGACCACGGCTGACCCGGCCGGGCCGGCATCGGCGGAGGGCGCTCCCAGAGCTGCCGACATCGCGACCCGGATGTTCCCGGACTCGGAATCGAGCAGGGCCAGCCAGTCGGCCTGTTGCTCGCCTTCGCGGAGCCCGGTGTGTGCCGCCTCGGCCAGCCCGGCGACCCATGCCGTCAGCCGGCTGAGCGTCCTGCCATGTTCGCCGGCGTCCTCGAGCCGTTCGGTGGCGTACTCACGGACGGTTTCCAGCATGCGGAAGCGGCGCTCGTCCCGGGGACCATCATAGGGGTGGATCAGGCTCTTCTCGACCAGCGAGACGATGCCATCGAGGACGGAATCGGTGTCCAGTGGAGGTTCGGCGCAGACTGCCTCGGCGGCTTCCAGCGAGAAGCCGCCGGAGAAGACCGCTAGGCGCCGGAACAGGACCTGTTCGTCCGGCGCGAGCAGATCGTGGCTCCAGGAGATGGCGTCCCGCATCGTCCGCAACCGTTCCGGCAGGTCCCGGCCTCCGCCCGTCAGCAATGACAGGCGGCGCTCCAGCCGGTTCAGCAGGGCAGCCGGCGACAGGATGTCCGAGCGCGCCGCCGCGAGTTCAAGCGCCAGCGGCAACCCGTCCAGACGACGACAGATCTCGGCGATCGCCCCGGCGTTGGAAGCTGTCAGACGGAAGCGGGGGGTTACCGCCCGGGCCCGGGCGACGAACAGCTGAACCGCCGGATTGTCGGCCACCAGGGACACGTCGACGCTGGCGGCATCCGGCACGTCGAGCGGCGGGACGGGATAGACGCGCTCGCCGGTAACGCGCAGGCGCTCCCGACTGGTCACGAGGATGGTCAGGCCGGGGCAGGCCGCGATCAGGCTGGCGATATCCGGTCCGGCGGCGATGAGGTGCTCGGCGTTGTCGAGCACGACCAGGCCCCGTCGGCCGCTGAGCCAGGTTCCGACGGAGGTCGCCGGAGCCGACGCGAGTTCGGGACCGTCCGGAGCGACCGCTTCAACGATGGCGGCGACAACCAGGCCCGGCTGCTGGATCGACGAAAGGGCCAGCGACACGACGCCGGCCGGGAACGAGTTGGTCACGTCGGCGGCTAGCTGCAGTGCCAGACGTGTCTTGCCCGCGCCTCCGGGGCCGGTCATGGTGAGCAGGCGGACGCCAGTGCCCTCGATGAGCGCCCGCGCCTCCCGCAGTTCGCGCTCGCGTCCGACCAGTGGTGTCGTCAGAATCCCGGACTCCTGGATGGCATGGACATGGGATCGCACGGTGGTGCTGGTCGCTGCGACGCTCATCGTGATCGCTCGTTCCCCATGTTAGCCTTCAGGTGGTTCCTGCGGGAGAGAAGCCGCGGGCCGGGCCACCACTCGTTCTGATCCGCCGTACTCAGTGTCCGTCAACGACGCAATCTTTGACGCAGAGGCGTCGAGTTCCGTTTCTCGTTGACGGCTCGGATCATCCAGCCCGTCGCTTGCCTGATCGCAAGGATTTCGCCGCGCCTGCCCGGCAGTGGCTGGGGAACGAGCCAAAGGTCGAACTCTGGCAGGGCCAGGCGGCAGCTCTCGTGATCTGGCCGAAAGTAATGATGGCACCACATCGATCATCGATTTGGCGGTATCAGGCTTGACATCGGATTATAACGGGGCTAAGATCCATGTATCACCGCTGATCGGGGAACGCCCCGAAGTCCGGACTTCCCGAAACGGGGACGGGACATAGGCGGGATCGGGAGACGACAGCATGCGCAACCAACGCGACTTGCACGTCTGGCTGAGGATCTGGCAGGTTGACAGGTCACGCCCTGAGCTTCGCAGGGCGTGAGGACGACTGAACCCACGGGACTGGCACCGGGTTGATCTTCAGGTCGATCGAATGGGTTCACCCGCTGCACTTGTGAGCATGCTCACCATACGGGTTCGGTAAAGCACCCGAAGCACCATCACCCAATAAGTGACCGAGACGGACGGGCGCCCCTGGTTTTCAGGCAAGGGCGCCCGTCCTTGTTGCGTGCTGCTCGACGGCGTCATCCCGGGCCGTCAGCAACGCCCGCAGATCGGCGTCGACGTTGCCCGCAATCCCCGTCCGGTGGGTTGGCATCGTGATACAGGCTGTCGGGCACCAGTCGACGCAGAGACCACAACGCACGCAGCTGTCTTCATCGATGACAAGCGCGGCGGTCCTGCGCATCGTCTCGCCACCGGTGTCCGCGGCGATGCCGTCCACGCTGGCGAGTCGGTCCAGGGCGACGATCTCGATGCAATCGTAGGGGCAGGCATCGACACAGCCGTTGCACACAATGCAGCGATCACCGTCGATCATGATGTTGGCCTGGCACTGGAGACATCGTGTCGCTTCCAGTAGGGGCGCATCTCCTATCAATCCGGCATCGATCTCGATGGTCGGTTCGCCTGACCCCAGGCCACGCTGATCGAGAGCAACGGCCGCAGCGGACTGAGGCGCCGTCGTCAGATACGGATCGCCCTCGAGGCGGCGCTGCAGTGTCTCGGCCGTCCAGGACGCTTCCGGCACAGGGGCGCGGACCGCCGGATCGGCATGCCCACGGACGTCTAAGGTGGCGAGGATGTTTCCAGCGACCCGACGGGCGTCGGCGATGGCGTCGATGAACGTCGTTGGCCCGGTCGCGACGTCGCCTGCGACCCAGACGCCTGGGCGGTCCCGCACCTGCCCGGCAGGGTAGATCCAGTCGGCCGCCGCCCCGGTCGGCCCACCGAACGGCGACAGGTCGGGCCACTGGCCGATCGCCACGATGACGGTAGCGACCGGTAGTCGGACCTGATCCGGTTGCCCTCCGACCAGGATGATCGCGGTCCCCCCATCCGGGGTAAAGCCGGAGAGGGTTGCCGGCCGGAGAACCGTTACGCCCTCGGCCTCGGCCTCGCGGAACTCCTCGACGAGGTCAGCCCGGCCACTCGAGGGAACGTCGGCTGAGCGGGTGACGATCGTGACCGGAGCACCTGACAGCCGCCGCGCGGTCCTTGCGCAGTCGACCGCCGTGTAGCTCCCCCCGATGACGACCGTTGGACCGGACGACACGTCCGCGTTCCGGGCAACGTCTGCCAGCCAGGACAGGCCGTCGATGATGGGCGGACTGGAAAGGGCAGCTTCGTCTGGGCCTTCAAAGGGTGGCAACGGACGAGGTACCTGCGCGCCTGTGGCGATCACGACGGCGTCGTACTGCCTTGCCAGCCTGTCCAGCTCATCCGGCGTATCGACGGGCGTTTCCGGCATGAACGTGACCACGTCGGCGGGGAGCGTTCGCTGGAGATCCGTGGCGACGACATCGCGGGGCAGACGCCAGGCGGGGACTCCGCTGTGCATCAGGCCGCCCGGTGCACGGTCCCGGTCCAGGAGCGTCACCGAGATGCCGGCCCTCCGGAGGTCATGGGCCACCGTCAGCCCCGCGACACCTGCTCCGATGATCGCTACCTGTTGAGGATCCCGTTGAAGTGGGGGATACGGTGCGGCCTCGACCGTCTGGGCGGCGTCGGACGCGGCACGCTTGAGCGCCCGGATGCGGATCGGCTCGTCGACGATCGCGCGACGACAGGCATCCTCGCAGGGACGGGAGCACGTCCTGCCAAGCGTACCCGCGAACAGGTTCTGCCCGGTGTTGATCGTCAGCGCCGACCCGGCGTCCGCGTCGGCGAGGTGTGCGATGTAGCTGGCGACATCGGTATTGACCGGGCAGGCCCGCATGCAGGGGATGTTGTCGTCGAACCAGCTGTCGTCACCGGTCACGACCTGGAGTCGCGGCCCGTCGAGGCGGGCGAACGGGCTGACGACCGTCGATGTGACGACCGCCAGCAGCCGCAGCCGGCGAGTCGCGTCCGGATCCACCCGGGTTTGGCCCGAGCGGTCGTCACCGATCCCTGGCCGGTCGTCGTCCGTCGACGAACCGAGACCGGACTGGACCGGTCGGAACCGGTCCGACAGTGAGCCGCAGGCGGGACAGCTGTCCGGTGGAGTTGTCCCGAGGTGAAGCCAGCCGCAGACCTTGCATCGAAACACGTACTTACTGATCCCTGCTAGCAGCTGGCGCCGGTGCGACCGCGGAGGCCGTCACCGTGGTCGGTGGTGAAATCTCGTCGAACCCCGGCCCAACGGGACCAAGGTCACGGATCGTCATGATGCGCGACCGGACCAGTATCAGCCCGAAGGCAAGTGGGCCGATAACGCCGACGGCGATGGCGGCCCGGAGACCGACGACGTCCGCGATCAGTCCGCCCATGAGAAACCCGACCGGAACGGTACTCCGAAGGATGACACGTGCGGCTGACGCCACACGACCGCGGAACTGATCGGGCGTGACGGCGTTGCGGATCGCGAACTGGTTGATGTCCGCGAACGCGCTGCCCAGCTCGTAGACGACGAATCCCACCAGCAGCATGCTCATCGTCAGCCACCCCGGTCCGCCAGCCATCCCGACCATGACCAGCCCGGGAACACTGACGAGTACCGCGACCAGGATCCCGCGACCGAACCCGAACCGGCGGGTGAAGACCTCCGGCCAGATCGTCGCCGCCAGCGATCCGATCCCGCCAACGGTGACAACCACGCCGGCGATGGCCGGGGTCAGGCGCAACTCATCGACGAGAAAGAGCAGCAGCATGCCGCGAGCCATGTTCGAGCCGAGGTTCCAGACGGCGACACCGGTGGTCAGGGTGCGCAGCGTCGGGGTCCTAAAGACGAACGTTATGCCGGCACGGGTATCGGCCAGGATCGCCCGGAAGCGGCCCTGGCCCCGGTCAGCCTCTGCGCCTGGCACGGCCGGAGTCAACCGGGCGGATCCGGACCCGGTGAACCGTTCCTGCCCGCGAGCGCCGAGGAGGGCGACGGCTGCCAGCGCATACGTAAGCGCGTTGATCAGGAACGCCGCCGGCGCGGAGATCACCCGGAGCAGGAGTCCGGCGACCGTCGGGCCGAGGATCTCCGAGAACGCGTAGCTGGACAGGATCCGGGCGTTGCCGAGGACGAGCAGCTGGCGCGGCAGCATCGTGTTGACGAGCGCCTGCGCTGACACATCGAACAGGACCGTGCAGAGGCCGGTCAGCATCACGATTGCGACGAGCAACTCGAACGACAGTACCCCTGCCCACCAGGTGAGCGGGATCAGGGCAAGCAGGCCGGCGCGGGCGATGTCCGAACCGATCATCAGCGGCAACCGCGGCCGCCGGTCGACCAGCACACCGACGAACAGCCCGAGCGTCAGAAGCGGCAGCGACTGCGAGGCAAGGAGCAGACCGACCTGCAACGGTGAGGCGCCGAGTGTCCGGGCGGCGAGCAGTGGCAGGACGAACTCGCCGATCGCCGTGCCCGACTGGGCGATGGTGTGTCCGGTCCAGACGCGGGTGTAGACGGGGTCCTGCCACAGGGCCGAGCGGACGGGACGGAACCTGGGCATGCACGACTCCCGACAAAAGAATGAGGACGACCGGGTTTGTACCCGGTCGTCCTCGTTCGGACTTCCCCAGGACCGTCGTGCGCTCCCTTCCCGGAGTGCGCGTGACGGCCGCCCGTTTGTACCGGGCGAAGGGCTTCCCGGCCCTTCGCCCGATCCGGCCCCTCATCGGGCCGGTGGTCCTGCGTGCCGACCTAGTAGCGAACTGCCCCGTACCAGCGACTGCTGTAGTACTGCGAGTTCAGGTCGCTGATCCGGACACCAGTCTGCTCGTTCTCGGCATGGATGAACTGTCCATTGCCGATATAGATGCCGACGTGGGAGAGCCCCCACTTGAAGGTGTTCTGGAAGAAGATCAGGTCGCCCGGCTGGAGGTTGCTCCGCGCGACAGGGGAGCCCATCGAGATCTGGATGGCCATGTCGTGCGTGATGTTCTTGCCCATCACGTTCTGGACGACGTACATCGTGAAGCCCGAGCAGTCGAAGCCGTACGGACCGGCACCCGCCCAGACGTAGGGGTAACCGAGGTACTGCATCGCGTAGTTCACGAGCGAGCTGCCGGACCCACTCCCCGGGTTGCCGGTCGACGGCTGCGACGGAGCGGGTGTGACCGACGGCGCCGGCGCGGAACCACCACGGTCAGTGGCGACTTCGTTGGTCTTGACCAGGTAGTCGCCGTGCATGTAGCCGCCGAGCCCGTCCCAGTCGACGCGGTAGAAGCCGTTGCTCGGTCCAGACGTGACGACCACGACCGTGCCGGCCGGCGCGACCGCCGAGACGCCGGAGCTGTACGAGGCAGAGTAGCGCAGGTTCAGCGCGGAGGTGACGCGGGCGTTGCCACCGACGAGGTTGCTGCCTGTGGACGGGACCGGATTCGCCGTCGGAGCCGTGCTCGGCGCGACGCTCGGCGTGGAACCGCCGCCGCCAGTGCCGAGATAGCCGCTATGGGCGAAGCCATTCTGGGAGCCGCAGCGAACCGGCTGCCAGACGCCCTGGGCCGAACCGTTGAGGCTGACCGTGCTGCCCTCCGGCATCACCATCAGGACGCTGCCACTGGACGAGGCAGCGCTGCGGCAAATCAGGCCGGCGCCGCCGGTCCCGGTGATCGTCGCGCTGCCGGTGACGGAGCCACCGGGGTTGGTGGTGCCGCCATTGGAGGCGGGCGGGGTGACGACCGGGTTGGAGGTACCACCACCGGTGCTGATGAAGTTGACGTGCACGTAGCCGCCCATGCCACCGCAGGTGACCGGCTGCCACTCGCCCGAAGCCGCACCACGGAGCGTGACCGAGCTGCCCTCACCGAGGACCGCGATCACGGAACCACTGTAGGAAGCGGTCGCGCGGCAGTTGAGGCCACCACCACCGGTGCCGGTGATGCGGGCCATGCCCGTGCTCGGGCCGGTCGGCGCCGAGCCGGAGCCGGTGTCCGGCGTCGAGCCGCCACCACCACTGGAGATGAAGCTGGCGTAGGCGAAGCCATTCTGGCCACCGCAGGTAACCGGCATCCATCCGCCCTGCGCAGCGCCCCGGGTCGTGACGGACGTGCCTTCAGCCAGGACCGTGATCGTGGCCGAAGTGGTCGAAGCGGCCGCGCGGCACCGGACGCCCTGGCCGCCGGTGCCGGTCACGACCCCGGTACCGAAGCTCTGGACGCTGACGTCGAGCGACATGGTCGAGACGGTGTCACCGCCGACCGCATCGGTTTCGGTGGCAACCGGCTCGGTTGCGACAACCTCCGTTGCAACAACCTCAGTCGGGACAACAGTCGCGGTGACCGGGGCCTCGGTGGCCACGGCCTCGGTGGCCACGGCCTCGGTCGGGACAACGGTCGCGGTGACCGGCGTCTCGGTGACCGGCGTCTCCACGACCGGCAGAGCAGTCCCGGTCTCGCCGAGGGGCTCCTCGCCAGGGGCGTAGGTGACGAAGTCCGTGTGGACGTAGCCATAGCGATCGGTCGCGCAAATGACCGGCTGCCAGGCGCTGGCTTCGAGCGGACCGGCAATGACGACGACCGTACCCTCGGTGATGACCTCAAGGATCTCGCCGGAGTAATCAGCCGTCGCGCGGCACCGGGCGCCATCCCCGTTGGTCGCCGTGATCATGGCGGTACCGGGGAGCAGCGTCATCGCCGTGTCGGGCACTGATTGAGCTGCCGTCACCGGATCGATTCCGTTTGCCACCGGCTCGGGAGTCGCGGTCGGAGCCGTCTCGCCACCAACCGGTGCGCTGATTGCCGGGGCACTGCCCACGGCGGCCAGCGTGAATGCGGGCACGTATCCGGCGTTGGTGGCCAGGACGCCGTACCACGACTGGCCGGCGGTATCAGTGACAGGTCCTTCGGTGACGGTGACGGTAGTTCCCTCTCCGAGCGAGGTCACGACAGCGCCGTCGTAGCCCGGAGTTGTGCGGAGGAGCACACCAGCTCCACCCGTGTAGGCGATGGTCGCCTGAGCGCCAATGTACAGCCCGGTCTGATCCGGATTGGCGTTTGCGCCAGCAGTCGGCGCCAACATGGTCAGGCTCATCGCACAGACCAAAGCCAGGGCCAGCACGCGCTGCCCGAGGCGACTCAAGGTGGCCAAGCCATTTCCCCCTGCGTCGGTCACCTGTCACTGACCAGCCAGTCAGGTGCGGCTCGCGCTTCGCTTGCGAAGCAGCCGCGTCGACAGGTTCCCTTCGAGGCACCTGGTAGATCTGCAGACGACCGCCCGGTCGTCCAAGCATCAGGTGCCAAATCGTAATGGCCGTCGCACCCTCGTCGCAGCGCATGGCTGCACGCGGCACCGGAGAACCCTCCGCCTGCCGCTGACTTGGTTTGGCGACCTCCCGGCTCGCAGCTAGCCACCTGCGCCCGTGAGCGATTGAGGACAGTGAGAACGGGAGTTCCCGATGCACTGTCGACAGTCGGCCTGACCATCTCTGACGGGTTTTCCAGTGTTCCCAGCCACGGGTGACACTGGCCGTTCCATTCGGGTCTCTCGGAGGGTACGAAAGCGCCGGGAGGGTGTCAAGCCGTCCTGCCCGGTTTTTCGCGCCGTTTCACGGCTTCCGCGCAAAACTGGCGTCCCGATTCGGGGAATCCCGGTGGTTCGATCGGGAGCGCGGCGCGGCCTGCGACGACGCTTCAGCGGATAAATCTAAAATCGCACGATTGTCCGATCAGGTTACTTGTCCGTGTTGTCGCTAGGGACGACAACATCCGTCGCCGCTGATCCTGGTTCTGCTTCGCTGACCGGTTCGTCCGGAAGCGCTATTGGGCGATCGTCCGGCTCGGGTCGGATGCCGGGGTTGGGGAGGATCCGCCGCCGGGGCCGTCCAGTCGACCCGTCGTTGCCCGACCCGTCATGGCGCGCCTCACCAGTAATGCTTTCGGCGTCCCGGCGCTGGTGCGTCACGATGTCCAGCTCCTGCTGGACCTGCTCCAGGCGGAGACGAACGCGCTGCTCGTGCAGGTACCAGAGATCGCGACGGACCTGGGCGTCTACCTGGCGGAGGCCGTCCAGCTCGGCGTTGAGCGAGCTCACCCGAAAGCCGAGGTCCCGGAGCAGGTCGTTGGTCTGGTCGATCCGCTCGGTCAGGCGCTCGGCCCGCTGGTCGATTGAGGTCCGGACATCAGCGTACTGGACGTCGGCGTCCTGCCGGATGTCCTCGATCCGGTCAACGATCTGGTCGACCCGCTCGACGATCTGGCCCTGGAAGCGCTGGTGCTCCTGGCGGATGACGACGTTGACCGCCCGGAGCTCCTCGAAGGTCGGATCGATATGAACCAATCCGCGTCGCGTCTCGTCGAGGAGATCGTAGACGTGGGCGAGATCGGCGCGGAGCTCGTCGATCCGGCCGCTGAACCCGTCCGAGACCTGAGCCACCTCGGCGATGCGGCGACGGGCGTCCTGGTCGACGATCTTCGCCGCATCCTCGGCACGGATGATGTCCCGGCGGAGCTGGTCGATCTCGGTGCGGGTGCCATCGAGCGTGTCCCGGACCTGGTAGGTGACCACGTTGGTTCGGTCCGTCTGCGCGGCCAGCGACTCGATTGCCGCGGCGAGCTCGTCGTACCGCTTCTGATGGATACCGGTGTCGTCGACCTTCTTGCGCGACTCCTCCAGCAACTCGTTGACGTGGGCCTGGACCGTCCGGATCGGCCGGATGGCGTCCTCCAGGCGGGTCTCGAGCTCGAGAAGCTGCTGGCGAGTCCGGTTCTCGTCCAGGGCACGGGCCTGCGCGGTTTGCGCGGACTCCTGCCGGATCTGCTCGAGGGTCAGCCGGTTCTGGGCACCAGCTCCCTCGTAGTTCTTGAGCTGATCCTCACCACGCAGCTGGCGGCTCAGGACCTCGCGCATGGCCTGGCGGAGCTCGTCGATCTGGTTCTGCATCGACGTGACCCGCGCCTCGTCGCGCCGGCGCTCGTCGTCCTGCCGGTAAAGGCCCGGGTTCGGGATCTGGGGGGGGCGGGAGGACATGGGACAACCTCGCGGCGTGGCGGACGGGGCCGCCGGGAAGACGGATCAGGGGAAGAATCAGTAGTTTCGTGGCCGGGGAACCATACCGCGACGGGGCACGCCCGGACACCGAAGCGGGAGTAAGCGTTGGGAAATCGATCCCGTCAGGGTACCGGCGATCAGTGGTTTATTTCCGGGGAAGATCGAGTCCGACCGGTGCAGATTCCCCGTCAAGCGCGGCCAGCGTCGCCACGACGCTGGCCGCCGTCGCTGGCGGATCGTACCCACCCTCCAGCACGGCAACGAGACGCCCGTCACAGTGGTCATCTGCGACGAGAGCGAGACGCCGGGCGAGCTCACCGAAGCCGGCCGCGGTGAGGTCCATCCCGCCGAGCGGATCGGCCCCATGGGCGTCGAATCCGGCCGAGAGCAGGATAAGGTCGGGGTCGAAGCCACGAACGGCCGGCGCGACCCGTCGATCGAAGAGAGCGAGGTAGTCGTCGTCTGTCCGGCCCGGAGGTTGCGGCAGATTCAGCGTCGTGCCGTAGCCGTCGCCCCGCCCACGTTCCTCGGCGCGGCCGCTCATCGGGTACAGCGGCCACTGATGGATGGAACAGAAGAACACCCGGTCATCTTCATAGAAGGTGTCCTGCGTGCCGTTCCCGTGATGGACATCCCAGTCGACGATTGCCACGCGTGGGACGTCCCGCGCCAGGGCATGAGCTGCCGCGATGGCGACGTTGTTCAGCAGGCAGAAGCCCATCCCGCGAGATGGCGTGGCGTGGTGGCCGGGCGGGCGACTCAGCGAGAACCCGCGGTTTGCCCCTCCGTCGAGAGCCGCGTCCACGAGGGCGATGGCGGCACCCGCGCCCAGCGTCGCAACGTCCCACGACGCCGGGCTGACGATCGTGTCCCCGTCAATCATCCCGCCGCCGTCCCGCGCGAACCGCTCCAGTGCATCGACATAACGCGCATCATGGACCCGGGTGATCGCCGCGGTGGAGGCGGGCACGAACGGGATCTCCGGCCGGCCGGCGAGCTGATCGGCCTGTCGCAGCGCGCGGCCGATCGCCTGGAGCCGCCCACGGTGCTCCGGGTGGTTCCCTGTCTCGTGGTCGAGGTAGCGATCGGACCACAGGAGGGCGGTCTGTCGGCTTAGATTCATACCTTGAGTATACCGGGCAGTCGCCGACGAACGGCGCTACGACAACATCTGGGCACGGATAGTGTCTGGCAGTCAACGATACGAGATCTACCGAGGTAGAGGACGACAACATGGGCGGTCGTGCGTCGCGGCGCGATCGCCCGGTGGCACCGGGGACCGGCGCGACGCATCATGCGTGATGGAACTCTCTCGTCGCCGGGCGTGAGCGGCAGCGCTCCCCCGGATCATCCCTGGAGGACAACAGGTGACCACCCCCGCCGTTCCCGCTACCGAAGCTCGCTTTACCGCGTTCTGGTTGTACAGCCGTCGGCGGGCGGCTGCCTTCTGGGATGCCCCGCCGGCCGGCGCGCAGGACGAGTACGTCGCCGCGCTGGCCGCGGCCGCTCCGGCGGTCGAGCTGCGGGCTGCCTACAACACGGCCGGCCTGTCACCGGAGGTCGATCTGATCCTCTGGGTGGTGGCGAAGGACGCCGCCGATCTCCATGACCTCGCGGTCACACTCGACCGGACGGCGCTCGGCCGGGCGATGGAGGTCCGGCGCGTCTACATGGGAACCGCCAGCAATTCCCAGTACGACCCCACCCACGGCCCTGCCTTCCTGCAGGGGCTGGCGCCGAAGCGCTACCTTAGCGTCTACCCGTTCATCAAGACGCCGGACTGGTATCTGCTCCCATACGAGGAGCGCCGCGACCTGATGATCGATCACGGCCGGATGGGGCGGGAGTATCCGTCGGTGTTGACCAACACCGTCAACTCGTTCGGGATCGCCGACCAGGAGTTCATCGTCGCGCTCGAGGACGACGATCCCGCTGTCCTAGTCAAGATGGTCCAGCGCCTGCGAGCTGCCGAGGTCCGGAAGTACACCAGCGTCGACACGCCGATCTACCTCGGCCTGCGCAAGGAGCCGGCGGACGCGATCGCATCGCTGTTCTAGCGTCCCCCGTTTACGACCCGTACTGACCGGCGACTGAACCCGTCATGCGAACGGAGTCCGCTATCACCCCGATCGACGAACGTGCTTTCCGGCGTCGCTGGTTGCGCATCCTGCTCGTGGTGATCCTGCTTGCCGGGACGCTCGGCGGCGGTGGGCACCTGCTGGTCCGATCCGCGGGCGTCAGCATCGACGTGGCGGAGCTGAGCGAGTCGTCCGGGCTCGCGGCCAGCCATCGCAATCCGGGCATCCTCTGGAGCCACAACGACTCCGGCCCGGAAACCGCCCTTTTCGCGTTCACGACCGACGGTTCCCCGGTGGCCAGGCTATACCTCGAGGGGATCGACTGGTACGACTGGGAAGATCTGGCAGTAGGCCCCGACGCTGCGGGCGATCCGTTCGCGGCCCTGTACCTCGGTGACATCGGCGACAACTTCGCGGTCCGTGAGTTCGTCCAGGTCCACCGTGTCGATGAGCCGGATCTGTCGGCGGTCGTGCCCGGTGATCCGGTAGTGCTCTCGGTACCGGTCGAGACCTTCCGGCTTACCTATGACGACGGGCCGAGAGACGCCGAGACGCTGTTCATCGACCCGCGGGACGGCGTAGCCTGGGTGATCGAGAAAGCCATGTCGGACCGGGTTCCCCTCTACCGTGCCGATCTTTCCGGCGGGGCCGGGACCAGGGTCCTCGAACGGGTCCAGGAGATCGACGTGCCAGGGGCCATCGGCCTGACGCGGTTGGCGACCGGCGGCGCGATCTCACCGGAGGCTGACCGCATCGTCGTTCGCACCTATGTCGCCGGGTGGGTCTGGTGGGTCCAGCCCGGCCAGTCGATTCCCGACGCGATGGCGAGCGAGCCGGATCGGCTCAGTCTCCCGGTGATGCGCCAGGGAGAGGCGGTCACGTTCTCGGCCGACGGAGAACGTCTCTACGTCACCAGTGAGGGTGTGCCTGCACCGCTCGGCTCGGTCGCGGCACCCGCTCCCGGCTCTTCGACGGACTGACACAGTGCGGCCCGGCGCGACGTGATGAACGCTCGCTCGGCGGGATTGCTCGTCAGGTCCGCCGCGCGACCCCGCGCGGCGGCCGCGGCGGCATGTCGACCGGCTCGGCGTAGGAGCTCGGCGTCGGTGGCGTGGAACAGGTGGTAATCGCGGAGGGCACCGGATCGCCGGAGCGTCTCGAGCGCTCGCAAGGCCGCGTCGGTCCCTTCGACCTCAGCAAGGGCAACGATGCGGTTGAGCGCAACGATGGCCGACGGCTTCCTGGCGAGCAGCGCGTCATAGCACTGGAGGATGCGCGCCCAGTTGGTCGGAGCGGTGGGGTCGGGCGGCGTATGGCAGGCGGCGATGTCGGCCAGGAGGTGATAGTCGCTGACGACATCACCGGTTGCCGCCCGCCTGAGCGAGACATATCCCATCCGGACAAGATCGAAATCCCAGCGCGAGCGGTCCTGCTCGCCTAGCGGAACTAGGGCCGACGTACCGGAAACCCGTGCAGGCAGCCGGGCCGTCTGCAGGAGCATCATCGCCAGGAGCGCGTGCGTGGCTGGCGTATCGCCCAGTGGGTGGTCCGCCAGCAGGCTCGTCAGCCGGATGGATTCGGCGATCAGGTCGTCGCGGGTCAGTTCTCCCGTGGTCGCCAGGTAACCCTCGGAGTAGAGCGCGAAGAGCACCGCCCGGACCGCGTCCAGCCGCGCGGCGAGCTCGTCCGCCGGCACATGGAGGTCCAGCCGTTCCTGCGCCAGTCGCTTCCGGGCCCGGACCAGGCGTTGCTGGATGGTTGGGACCGGCTCACGGAACGCTCGGGCGATCTCGCGGGCCCCGAGTCCTGCGCCGAGACGCAGCGCGATCGCCATCTGCGCCGGGCGGGACAGCGCCGGATGGCAGCAGAGCAGGAGGATCCAGAGCCGATCCTCGCCGGCCGTCTCGTCCGAGTCGAAAGTCAGTGCCGGGTCCTTGGGACCAAACGTCCTCGGAACGGGGACCCTGGCCAGCATCTCCTCCCGCGCCAGTGATGGAGGCAAGTCCTGCGCCCGTCGTCGGATCAGGTCGATGGCCCGGTTCCGGGCGGCCCGGTGAAGCCAGCCGGGCGGATTGGCGGGCACGCCGGCGCCCGGCCAGGTGCGCATCGCCTGGAGCAGCGCGTCCTGGACCGCCTCCTCGGCGAGGTCGAGTTGGGTGGGTCCCAACCAGCGAACCAGTCGGGCGACGATCGCCGCCACTTCGTGTCGGAACAGGTGCTCGGCGACATGATGGGCGCTTGCCGGCCCGGGAGGTTCGGAGTCTGGAAGAAACCCGGTCGCGTCCCGTGTCACTCGCCGTACTCGCTGTCTTCGACGACCCGGACGATCTCGACCGTCCCTCCGTGGAGGAAGACCGGGCAGTCCCGGGCGATCTGGATGGCTTCGTCCCGGTCGGCGGCGGAGATGATGTAGAGGCCGCCGATGCTCTCGCGGGTCTCGGTGTACGGCCCGTCGATCACGGGACTGTCGTGGTCGGCGGAGGTCAGCTGGACGCTGGAGGTCTCGTCCAGTTGCTCGCTGGAGACCTCGATGCCGTGGGAGCGAAGCTCGTTATCCCAGGTCATGTAACGCTCCATGATGCGCTGCATGTCGTCAGGGGACAGCGACGTCCAGTCGGCCGGGTTGCCACGGAGCAGCAGGGTGAATCGTGCCATGGTGGTCAGACTCCCTCAGTCAATCGATTTCCGAAGCAGATGGTGAACGACGGTCAGACTCCGTGATCGACGGCCTCGATGATCTCGATCCGACCGCCATGCAGCAGACCCGGGCAGTCGCGCGCGACCCGGATGGCATCATCGCGGTCGGCAGCCGAGATCAGCCAGAACCCGCTGACGCTGTCCGCCGTGTTCGCGTAGGGCTGTTCCGCCACGGGAGCGTCCGGATCCGGTAAGGACACTTCGACACTGTTCGCTTCCGAGAGCTCCTCGACGATCATCGTCCGCCCCTCGGCCCGCAAGTCGTGGTGCCACGACATGTAACGGGCCATGATCGGCTCCATCGCTTCGGGCGACAGACCGGACCAGTTCGTCGGGTCGGCCCGCAACTGCAGCATGTATCGAGGCATCGCGCTGGAACTCTGCCGGAGGTCGTCCCCCGGGTCATCGGTCGGGTGACACCTGTCGCCGGTGCCCTGACATGATGACGCGCGATCACGCCCGGAATTGACACCCCTCCAGAAATCCATGTCGCAAGGCCGGGCAATGGCAGCCACGATCATGAGGACACGACAGCGTGTACTCATGACCATAAAAGAATCGTCCAGCTCTGGCTCAGTGCGAGGGAGTGACGGAGCCGTGTACGTAGGTGGTCGTGCCGACGTGGTCCAGCCGGATCTGGCGATGCCGGCCGCCAACGGAGCTGGTGGACAGGGTCGTCTCCGGGTGAGAGCCGGGATCGTCGCACGGAGTGGCGATCGCTTCGCGGAGGACCCGCCCGGACGTGGTATGGGGGACGGGCAGATCGAGCAGCGACAGGATCGTCGGCAGCACGTCCGTCGCGCCCGTTGGCAGGTGGGTCGCGACGCCGGATCGGAACGACGGACCCGACGCGATCATCACGGCGTGCATGTCGTAGGGTGACAGCGACCCGTGGGACGAGCGCAGGGCTGACTGGGTGGTCAGGGTGGAGACGCTGCCCGGGACACCGAACTCATTGGCACTGTGGTCCCACACGGGCGAGACAGCGAGCAGTGGACGCCGACCGTTGGTGGCTCCGCCCCAGAGCTCCGACAGCGGGATGGTGCCGGGCAGGATGGCGGCATCCTCGTCGCGGCCCGCCAGGACGATGTCGACCCACGGCTGGGCGTACAGCCACTCGACCAGCGGGGCCAGTTCCGCTGCCGGGGGCTCGGACGTCCCGGGTCGGGCGTAGATGTAGTCGCTGGCGGTCGCGACGTCGGGCAGGTGGCTGCCGAGGTCGGCGCGGGCCTTGCCGACGTACTCGCGCAGCGTGGCGTGCGACCGGACCGTCGAGTGACCGTGGTCGGACAGGAACAGCACGTCGAATTGGTCGCGGATACCCCGCCGGTCCATCGCCTCGAGGATGCGGCCGAGGCACCGGTCGACGCTCGCCATCGCCTGTTCCGACTCCGGGGAGCCCAGCCCGAACTTGTGGAGGCTGCTGTCCGGCTCGGCCAGCCACAGGACGATGACCGCGTTGCGCGGATCGTCGAGGTACAGGTCCGTGACGGCGCTGGTCGCGTAGTCGTTGGACGCGAGGGCCGGCGTGGCACGTTCCGGGATGTCGCCGAGCTTCTCACGCAGGTCGTAGAGATCGGCGATGCCGTAGGCGCTGTTGGTGTTGACGATCCTGCCCCGGTCGTTGAGGGTCAAGAGCACGTTCGACCCGCTGGATCCCGTCCCCGCGACGGCAACCCGGCGCCCGGCGTCGACCAGCACGTCGCTCAGCGACCGGACCAGCAGCGCACTCGCGCCCGGTGCGGCGCCAAGCGCGTCGAGATGCTGGTAGTTCGACGTGTCGATGATGTGGTCCTCGGTCGCTCCGGGCACCAGCATGGTGTTGGCGACGATGCCATGTCGGCCGGGAGCGCTCCCCGTCGCGAGCGTACTCATGTTGACGCGGGTATGGGACGGGTAGGCTGCGTGGTGGTCGGTGAACCGGACCCCGTCGCGGATCAGCCCGGCGACGTTCGGCATCCGTTCCGGGTCGAGCAGGTCCGGCCGGAGGCCGTCGGCGCCGACGATCAGGACGCGGCGACCACTGGGGCCGGACACGGGAGAGGTCATCGTCGCTCCTCGGTAGGCGTAGGTGGATGGTTACGGGGGTCGCGACCGGTCTGGTCCACGGCCCCCATGCCAGGTCATATCAGGCAAAGCCGGACTGCGGCGCCTAGTCGTTGAACGACAGGTTGTAGGCGCGCAGATCCATGTTGTAGAGCGGGTACGGCGTCCAGTTTACTGAGGTACTGACGGCGTAGAACTCGGCCGGGTCGTAGAGGACGGTGCCGGGCGCGTCCTCCTCCCAGAGGTCGAGCATGCGCTGGTAGTTGGCGTAGCGGGTGTCGACGTCCAGCGTGGTCCGGGCCTCCTCGCCGAGCGTGTTGAACTCCTCGGGGGCGTTCCACCACTTCTCCTGGACACCGGACGATCGGCCCCAGCCGCGCCAGATCGCCCCGTCCGGGTCGGCCAGGATGGACGAGTTGGACCAGGTGTGGACCACGCGCTCCGGGCCGTCGACGCCGGTATCGCTGACCACGACTTCGCAGTTGATACCGACGTCCTGCCACATCTGGGCGATGACCTGGGCGACCTGCTCGCCGTTGGTGTAGTACCCGCCGCGCAGCTGATACGGGATCGTCGCGCCGTCGTAGCTGGAGGCGGCCAGCAGCTCGCGCGCCCGATCCGGGTCAAAGGGCGTGAGCGGACGCTCCTCGTTGTAGAGGGGACCGAACTCGGGGAACTGGTGGCCACGCTTGGCCCGGGCCCGGCCACCCCAGATCGCGTCGATGATCAGCTGGCGGTCGATCGCCAGGTTCATCGCCTGGCGGAGATTGCGGTCGGCCAGCAGCGGGTTGTTGGTGTTGTAGACGAGGACGTGCGTGTTGGAGAGGACGACCTCGCGGACCTCCACGCCTTCCTGGCCCTCGAATCCGGCGACCTGGTCGGGCGGGACGTTGGTGATCAGCTGGACTTCGCCGTTGACGAGAGCGGTGACCCGGGCGGCGACCTCGGGGATGACCCGGAACACGATCCGGCGGACCGGCGGCATCTCGCCCCAGTAGCCGTCGTAACGCTCGAGGACCGCCTCGTCGTCCGGCGTGAAGGAGGCGAAGCGGAACGGACCGGTGCCCATGCCCGTGCGCCGGAATTCCTCGACGCCGACCGTCGTGATGTACGTCTGCGGAACGATCCATGACGCCCAGGAGGCCAGCCGGTTGACGAGCAGCGGGTCCGGGGCGTGGGTGGTGAAGGAGACGGTCGTGTCGTCCACCCTGGTGACGGCGGCGACGCTGCTGAAATAGGTCCCGGCCTCGACGAGATCGGCGTCGCCGCTGGCCTCGGCGTCGAACAGCCGCTGGAACGAGAACACCACGTCATCGACCGTCAGCGGCGATCCGTCATGGAAGGTGACACCCTCGCGGAGCGTGACCCGCAGCTCCGTCTCTGAGACCTGCTCCCAGGCAGTGGCGAGGTGCGGGACATAGACGTCGCCGTTGAGGAAGTCGCGGCGGATCAACGTGTCGTACGGAGTCCAGTTGAGGCGGGAGCCGACGTTGCTCAGTTCCACGGCCGGGTCCAGGGTGTCTGGGAGCGACTGGACGCCGATGATCATCTCCTCGCGCTCGATGCCGGTCTTCGGTGCGTAGTTGCCCTCCGGCGTGGCGGCCGGAGCGACCGGCGTGGACTCCGGCGTGCCCTGGGCAGCGGCGATCGCCGTCCGCAGCGCGATGGCGGCGGCTCCGGCTCCGGCGCCGACCCGGACGAGGGTGCGGCGGTCCAGGCGATGGGTGGCGGGCGTGATCGGCGTGCGGGTGACGTCGTCAGTCATTGGAGTCTCCTGTCAGATCGGGACATCGGCGGAGTGATGGGGCGTCGTGACGGGCAGGTTCGGTCGGACTGACCTCCTCTCGGACGTTCGGATGGTCGGAATGGCTCTGGGAGTGGGCAAGGGGAGGTCAGGTCCGCGTCGTCGGGTCGAGGACGTCACGGAGCCAGTCGCCGACCAGGCTGACCGAGATGGCGACCAGCATGATCAGCGCGCCGGGGAACACGCCGAGCCACCAGGAGGTGTTCAGGTATTCCCGGCCCTCGTTGACCATGAGCCCCCAGGCCGCCAGCGGCGGCTGGATACCGAAGCCGAGATACGAGAGCGACGCTTCGAGCAGGATGATCCCGGTCAGCTCGGTGGTCGTCAGGACGATCAGGGGGGCGATGACGTTGGGGAGGGAATGGCGGATGAGCAGCCGGACCTGCGAGACGCCGATCGCGCGGGCGGCGAGGACGTACTGCTCCTCGCGGATCTGCAGGCCGAGCCCGCGGCTGATCCGGGTGAACCCGGCCCAGCCGGAGAGGGCCGCGAGCAGGACGAGGACCGGCAGGCTGGTCCCCAGCAGCGCGACCAGGACGAGCGCGATGACCAGGAAGGGCAGTGCCAGCCAGGCGTCGACCAGGAACATCATCAGCTCGTCCAGCCGGCCGCGGACCAGCCCGGCGGCCAGACCACAGGTCACCCCAAGGACCGCGCCGAACAGCGTGCCGAGAACGGCGATGATCAACGAGACACGCGCGCCATAGATCAGTCGCGTCAGGACATCGCGGCCGAGCTGGTCGGTGCCAAGCAGGTGCTCGGTGGAGCCACCTTCAAGCCACGCCGGTGGCTGGAGCCGGGCGATCAGGTCGTTCCGGGTGGGGTCATGGGGTGCGACCAGCGGCGCGAGAGCGGCCGAGACGACCACGACGACGAGAACGACGATGAACACGGCGACGATCGGCGGCGGCATCAGGATCCGCCGGCGAGCGCGGTTGGCGGTCGGACTCGCCGGGCTCCGGGTGCCGGCCGCGACAGAGGTCAATGTCGTTCCGGTCACCGGGCCGTCCCTCCTGTCGCGTGGATACGCGGGTCGAGCAGGCGGTAGGTGATATCGACGATCAGGTTCAGGAGGATGACGGTGGTGGCGACGGCCATCACGATCAGGAGAACCACGGGGTAGTCGCGCATCGAGATGGCTTCGACCATCAGCCGTCCGACGCCGGGCCAGGCGAAGACCGTTTCGGTGATCGCGGCACCGCCAATCAGCCCGCCGATCGACAGGCCGATGATGGTGACGACCGGGATCCCGGCGTTGCGGAGCAGGTGGCCGACGACGACCCTCCGCTCGCTGAGCCCCTTGGCGCGGGCGGTCCGGACGAAGTCGGAGGACATCACCTCGAGCATTGACGACCGGGACATGCGGGCGAGGGCGGCGAGCAGGCCTGTCGCCAGCGTGACGGCGGGCATGATGAGTTGCTGCCAGTCACCTCGTCCCGACGATGGCAGCCAGTTGAGCTGGAGGCTGAGGAGCAGGATCAGCATGATCCCGACGAAAAAGTTCGGGGCGGACTGGCCGACGAAGGCCAGCAGCATCGTCCCCCGGTCCCAGACGGAGTTGCGGCGGAGCGCCGCCAGCACGCCAGCGGGGATGCCGATCAGGATGGCGATCAGGACCGCGGCCCCGCCAAGCTCCAGGGTGGCGCCGACCCGGCTCGTCAGTTCTTCCATGGCCGGACGACCGTTCTGGAGCGAGTCGCCGAAGTCGCCCTGCGCCAGCTGCCCGAGGTATCGGGCGTAGCGGACCGGGAGCGGGTCGTCGAGCCCGTTCTCGGCACGGAAGGCCGCCACGGCTTCGGGCGACGCGTCCGGCCCGAGCATCGTTGCGGCGAGGTTGCCCGAGAGATTGAGGACGACGAAGACCACGGTGACGACGACCCAGAGCGTGATGATGCTCCGAATCAGCCGCTGCAAGACGAACCGGCCCATGCAGTCTCCACGACCGCGCGACGCCCTGTCCGGACGGCGCGCTTAACTCGATGCGTTGTATCGACTGAAGCATGCTAGTCGGCACAACGTCGGAGATTGCGAAGTCCCTGCTAAGGCAGGTTAGGGCCGTGTAAACGGCCGGCTCATCAGCTGAATACCGGTTCAACCGGATCGCGGCGGGCGCCGGAGCCAGCGCGACCGTCGCTGCCGGCTGCACTCCTTAGGGCGGAGCAAGTGGGCTTGCTTAATGAGGGGATAGTGGTCACCCGTGTAGGACCGTTCTGATTATGGTGGTGACCGGGACAGAGACCCCTTCAAGGGTCGACGGACAGAGGCGTTCCGTACTGATGACACGGGTGATGTCCTTGCAGGGGCAGCCGGGCTCGATCCTTCGAAAAGGGATCAACCCGACCTATCCGTAATCCACAGACTGGCGGCTTGCGTACCCGCGAGTCCTGATTCGGTAAGAGGCACGGAAGTAGGTCAACCTCAAGGTATCGGGGTGCAAGGACGCGATCAGGCGCGGCCGCGATGACGTGGGTCGAAGGCATCCCGAAGTCCATCGCCCATCAGATTGGTCGCGAGGACGGTCAGCAGGATGGCGATGCCCGGGAACGTCGAGAACCACCAGGCGTCCCGGACATACGACCGGCCGTCAGAGATCATCTGCCCCCAGTCCGGCGTTGGCGGCTGCGTGCCGAGCCCGATGAAGCCAAGCGCGGCGGTGGTAAGGACGGCGAAGCCGATGTCCATCGAGGCCTTGACCAGGATGGCCGGGAAGGCGTTGGGCATGACGTGGCGGAACAGCACCCGCATCCGGCTGGCGCCAAGCGCGGTGGCCGCCTCGGAAAACTGGGCGTCACGCAAGGTGATGACGCTGGCCCGGACCAGCCGGCAGTAGCCTGGCCACCAGACGAGCGAGACGGCGATCATCACGTTCAGCAGGCCGGGACCAAGCGCGGCGGCGAAGGCCATAGCCAGGATCAGGTCCGGGATGGTCAGAAAGACGTCGGTGACGCGCATGATCACGTCGCTGATCCAGCCCCGGAAGAAGCCGGCGATCGCGCCGAGCACGGTCCCCAGCACGAGGGCCAGCGTGATCACCGTCACGCCGGCCAGCAGCGAGACCCGCGCCCCGATGATGACGCGACTGAACACGTCGCGGCCCATCTGATCGGTCCCGAACCAGTTGGCAGCCGACGGCGGATTGAGCCGATCGGCAACATGGACCGCTCCGCGGGCGTCCTGCGGGAACGGGACGAGAAACGGCCCGAGCCCGGCGACCAGGATCAGCGCCACGACGATGACCGCACCGGCGACCGACAGTGGACTCTGCCGGAAGCGGCGCAGGGAGCGCCGGGTCTGTTCGTTGATCCGGAACCGGCCCCGCCCCCCGGCGAGACTGGACGGAGCGGTGGTCAGGTCGGCGACGGTCATGGGCGATTCCCCGGTCAGACGGTGGTGGTGGCGGAGCACTGGTGTGTGGTCGTCAGGTGGTGTTTGCTCGCGGGTCGAGGAAGCCGTAAGTGATGTCGACGGCAATGTTGATCAGGCTGAAGACGAGGCCGTAGAGCAACGCGATCCCGAGGATCGGGAGGAAGTCCAGTGTCAGGGCCGCGTTCGTCGCGTAGAGCCCGATGCCCGGCCAGTCGAAGATCGTCTCGACCAGCACCGACCCTCCCATCGACCAGCCGAACGACAGGCCGATCATCGTCAGTGTCGGGATAAAGGCATTCCGGAGCGCGTGGCGGGTGATGACCCGGCGCTCGGACAGCCCCTTGGCGCGGGCAGTCCGGACGTAATCCTGCCCGAGCGTCTCGAGCAGGCTGGCCCGGGTGAACCGGGCGATAGTGGCAATGGACGCCAGGCTCAAGGTCAGGGCAGGCAGCACGATGTGACTGACGGCCTCGCGGAACGTCGACCACTGCCCGGTCAGCAATGAGTCGACGAGGTAGAGGCGGGTGATGCTGTCGGGTGGGGAGGTCAGGGCCGACAGGCGACCACTGATCGGAAACCAGCCCAACTCCAGCCCGAAGAACAGTTGCATCAGCAGCGCGAGCCAGAATGCCGGTACCGCGACACCGAGCATGGAGATCAGCCGGCTGGCCTGGTCGGCGATGGAATCGGCTCTGACCGCGGCGATGATTCCCAGCGGGAGCCCCACCGCGACGGCGATCGTCATCGCGACGAGGACCAGTTCTAGCGTCGCCGGCCAGAAAACGGTGAGGTCGTCGAGGACCGGACGTCGCGTTGTGATCGAGGTGCCCCAGTCCCCAGCGAAAAGGTTCCGGATGTAGGTCCAGTACTGGAAGGGCAGCGGATCATCGAGTCCGAATTCTTCCCGAATCTGGAGGTAGGTCGATTCGGTCGCCTGCGGTCCGGCGGCAAGCCGGGCCGGGTCGCCGGGGACGACTCGCGACAGGACGAACGTCAGAACCGAAACCCCGAACAGGACCGGGATCATCATCAGCAGACGCCGCAGCGTGAACTGGAACAGATTCATCGGGATCACTCTCAGAGAGCGGGTCCGGCGCGATGGCCGGACCCGCTCCCGACGGCGCCTACTGGGCCGCGTACTGGACACCGCGAAGGTCGCCGCCCATGACCGACTGGACCACGTCGCCGGTCAGGGACGCGTCGTAGGCCGCGTTCGCGATCTCCGAGTAGACCCAGAGTTCGACCTGGTCGGCGACCAGCCGCTGCTGAATCTGGTTGTAGAGCGACCGCCGCTGCTCGGGGTCGGTGCTGCTTCGCGCATCGATCAGCATCTGGTCCACTTCCGGGTTGCTGTAGTGCGCCGCTGCCGACCAGGACCCCGCCTGGCTGGAGTGGTACGACGCGAACAGGAAGTTGTCCGGGTCGACATAGTCGGTCCCGGAGTAGATCGCGGTCATCGCGGGCGTGGTCTCCGGGTTCGCCACACGGGCGACAATGTCCGGCCAGACCAGCGGCACGATATTGATCGCGATGTTGAGCTGCGAGGCGGCGTCTAGCAGCAGCAGGCCGAATTGCTCCTCGATCGCGATCCCGGTGACGTAGGCGTATTCCAGCTGGAAGCCGCCGTCCGGGTAGGCACTCTGGGCCAGGTAGCTCCGGGCAGCCTCCATGTCGTAACGGATCGGCACGAGGCTTTCGTCGAACCATGGCGTCAGGTTGGACGCAAGGGGTCCGCTGAGGAGGGCACCACGTCCCTCCGTCAGTGCGATGGCCGAATCAAAGTCGAACATCGCTGCAAGCGCCTTGCGGACATTGACGTCGGCAGTCGGTCCGACCTGATTGTTGAGCTTGATCGAGAAGGGGGCAAGCGAGGGCACCTCATTGACGACGAAGCGCGGATCGGCCGCCAGCGCCTTGATGTCCTCTGTGGAGAGCGTGTCGCCCCACTGGATCTCACCCGCTTCCATCGCGATGCGCTTGGTCGAGGACTCGCGGATGATGCGCCAGATGAAGGTCTGAATCGGCGTCGTAACGGTCGGGTGCGAATACCAGTAATCCGAGCGGTAATCGAACTGGTAGAGGTTGTTCGCCTCCAGGCGGGACAGGCTGTACGGTCCACCCCCAGCGCTGTTACCGAGCAACCAACTCTCGCCGCCATCGTCGCCGGCGTTGGCCTCGACGACCGCGGGGTCGGCCAGGAACACCCACGGCAGGATCAGGTCGAACGGTCCGAACGGCGTTGTCAGCGCCACGGTCAGCGTCTGTGGGTCGGTGACGGTGGTGGAACTGGCGTCCATGATCGGCGTGAACATGTAGGCCGCGCCCAGGTTCTTCTCCAGCAGCCGGTTGAAGTTCCACTGAACGGCGGTCGCGTCGACGGGAGCCCCTCCGGCGAAGGTCGCGGCCGGGTTCAGCGTGATGGTCCAGACTCGTCCTTCCGCGTCGCCCGTAACCTGGGAGGCGACGAGCGGCTGAAGGGTGCCGGGGTTGCCCTCGTAGCGGAGCAGGGAATCGTAGAGCGCCTTCTGCCCCCAGGCGATCGAATAGTCATGCCCGGTGTGCGGGTCAAGGTTGCTCATGTCCTGGCCGGAACCATAGACGAGCGTATTGCTCGCGGCCTGTGCCGACGCTCGGATCGCCGAGTTTGGCAAGGCGCCAGTCAGTCCAACGGCCGCCGCGGTGGTCCCGGCGATCCGGAGGGCGTCGCGACGGCTGAGCGACGCATCGCTCAACCGGGCCATCATCGTGGTAAGTGTGGCGGTCAACCGATCCTGCTGCATCCCCGTCATCCTCTCTGGGACATCATGCTCCTGGCCACGCTGACCGGAGTCCCCGATCGCCGGTCACAGGCCGTTCCGGCGCACTGGCGCCGGGCGATCCCCTGTCGAAAGTACA